>NZ_JBNPTT010000013.1:0-299188 GCF_051167795.1 Bradyrhizobium sp. HKCCYLS1011
GCCGCCGCAGGCGGTGGCGCGTCTTCGCGCCAGCCTTGAGGCCGGCCGGTCGCCGGTCTACCAAAAAAACAGTTGCTTCCCAGGGACCGGCGTTCTTGCCCCTGTCGGCCGGTGCGCTCGTCGCGCGCCGCGACCTTGATCTCAGCACCGGGAGATCAGGACCACACGACTTGACCGTGCGCACCGGGTTGTTCGTCCGCGTGAACTTGACTTGGGCATGATCTTGTTCGGAAAACCGCTACGCACTTTTCCGGATTATGCCGTCACGCTGCACCCCGACACGCCCACCGCATCCCGCGCTCAACGTTCGTGACGATCGCGAAGCGCCCCTCTTGATCGAGCACGGGACGACGTCAGAAAAGCATACTTTCTGAAAAAACGAAACAAGAATATTTTTCAAGACAGGACTGGACAGGGGTGATCGCATTGAGTGCGCAAACCAAATTGGATTTTCCGCGCGGCCCATTCATGGATGGGACGCCGGAGCAGCAACTCCTCGCGCAAGTGGGGCTATCGAGGTCCGCGCTCAAGAGGGTTCGTCTCCTCCTGTCGGGCCCCGACCGGCGCTTATGACCTCAAGCAGCCATCTCTCCTAATGGATGATCTGCCGGAGAAAGCCTCTTGCTCGCTCTGTGCGGGGAGCCCGGAAAAAAGTGTCGGGGTCGGCTTCCTCGACGACGCCTCCTCGATCCATGAAGACCACCCGGTCCGCGACTTCGCGGGCAAAGCCCATCTCGTGCGTCACGCAGACCATGGTCATTCCATCTCGCGCCAGTTCCACCATGGTGTCGAGCACCTCGTTGACCATCTCCGGATCAAGCGCAGAGGTCGGTTCGTCGAACAGCATGATCCTGGGCTGCATGCAGAGCGCGCGCGCGATCGCAACGCGCTGCTGCTGGCCCCCGGAGAGCTGTCCCGGATATTTGTTCGCCTGATCGTGGATGCGCACCTTCTGGAGAAAGCCGATCGCGCGTTCATGCGCGTCCGCCCGCGACAGGCCGCGCACCTTCATCGGCGCAAGCATGCAATTCTCGACCACCGAGAGATGCGGAAACAGATTGAAGCTCTGGAATACCATCCCAACCTCGCGACGGACGCCGTTGACGTCCGTCATTCGGTCGGTCAGTTCGAGGCCGTCAATCACGATACGACCGCTATCATGCTTTTCGATCCGGTTGAGACACCGGATCAGCGTCGATTTGCCCGAGCCCGAGGGACCGCAAACAACGATCTTCTCGCCGGTCCTGATGCTGAGATTGACGTCGTTCAAAGCTGTGAAACGGCCGAAACGCTTCACCAGGTTTTCCACGATGACGATGTCCGATGACCGCTTCGTTCCAGTTTCCTGAAGCATTCTTGTTTCCCAATGACGGCGTTCTGGTTCGACGTTTTACCGGTGCGCTCCAGCGATCGCATAGCGTTTACGGAGCGATGCCACACATTGCGATGCCGCCGAGCTGATGCCGAGATAGACTACTGCGACCACGAGATACATCTCGACCAGACGACCGTTGAGCTGTGCGAGTTTCGAGGCCGCACCGAGCAGGTCGGTGAGTGAAAGGACGTAGACCAGCGAGGTGTCTTGGAACAGAATGATGGTTTGGCTCAGGATGATCGGGCTCGCCACCCGGAGCACCTGAGGAAGGATCACGCATCGATACGTATCGAAAGTTGACAGCGCGAGCGCCTGGCACGCCTCGAATTGTCCGCGGTTCACGGCGCGCAGCCCGACGCGGATGATCTCCGAATAGTAAGCGGCCTCGAACAGGCCGAAGGTGATGAACGCCGTCCAGGTGGCGCCGATCGGAATCGGACGGCCGCCGCCGCCGAGATGGCCAAGCACGATCGGCACCAGAAAGAAGAACCAGAACAGGACGAGGATCAGCGGGATCGAGCGGATCAAGGCGATATAGCCGCGCACGATCCTCCCGATCACGGGGAGCTCGAAGTGCTGCACGAGCGCGAAGCAGGTGCCCAGGCTCATGCCGATGACGAAGGCCGCGGCGGTCAACGCCAGCGAGAACAGCAGCCCCGACCAGAGATAGGGCCACGCCTGTAAGACAATCGAGAAATCGAGACTGTTCATTTCACGACCTCCATCGCCTCCGGCAAGGAGCCGACCGGCCGGACGTCGTCGGCGACACTCGGCTCGATTGCATCCTTCACCAGCGAGGTCCCTGGGATCCGAACCGCCCGGTCGATCAGCACCATCGATTGGTAGGCGATCAGCGCCAATCCGAGATAGATCAGCGTCGCGGCACCGAAAGCCGTAAAGGTCTGGAACGTCGCTTCGCTGATCTGGCGCGCCTGGGCGGCGAGCTCCATCAATCCAATCGTCAGAGCAACCGACGTATTCTTGTAGATGCCCATGACTTCACTGGTCAGGCTGGGCACGATCAGGCGGAGCGCCTGCGGCACGATGACGTGGCGATAGGTCAAATATCCGGTAAGCCCGAGCGCGTGCGCCGCTTCGGTTTGTCCTTTCGGCAAGGCCTCGATCCCGGCCCGAACCTGTTCGGCGATGCGGGCAGCCGTGTAGAGACCCAGGCAAACGAGCGCGGGAAAGAACGATCCCCAGGGCGGCGACATCTGTTTGACGGCGTTTCCGAGCGCGCTCGGAAGCAGCTCCGGCAGCACGAAGTACCAGAGGAACATCTGCACCAGGACAGGAATGTTGCGGAAGATCTCCACATATAGCCGCGCGAGTGCCGCGACCATCCCGTTCTGAACAGTCCGGCCGATCCCGACCACAAGGCCGACAGCGAAAGCAATCCACCAACCGAAAAAGGCCAGCGCCAAGGTCCAACCAAGGCCCGACAGAAGCCAGCCGATATAGCGCTGGCCGTCCGCCGCTTGTTCAAAAAGCACTCCGAACATCGCGAACCTCGGGACTTCTGGTGCGAGGGAGAATCAGTGTGCGGGAAATTCTCCGGTGTCGCGCCGACTAGTCGACGGCATCGCTGGGATGCCCGATCCGGCCCATCAACTCGTCGGTGAGCGGGAACGCGAGGTTTTCGCCTTTGGGCGGAATCGGACTCGTGAACCACTTTGCGTAGGTCTTCTCGAACTGGCCTGACGACATCTGCTTTGAGAGAACGTCATCGACGAGCGCCTTGAAGCCGGCATCACCCTTCGTGAACATCAACCCATAGTAGATCTTGGCGTACCCTTCCGGAAGCAGGATCAACGCGTTCGGATTCGGAGCGGCCGCCTTCAAGCCCGCGAGAAGGATATCATCTTCCATAAACGCGGACGCACGGCCGGTGTTCAACATCAGGAACGATTCCGCGTGATCCTTTGCCTGGACGATGTTCAGGCCAAGCTGCTCCTTGGCATTCACCGCTTGCGCGAAGCCGATCGCGTTAGACCCTTGCGTGACGACGATCGTCTTGCCTTTCAGGTCGCCTGCGGCTTTCAGGCCACTGTCAGCCTTGACCAGCCAGCGCGGCTGGCTCACGAATGTGGCGACGGAGAACGAAACCTGCTCCTGTCGCTTCTTGTCGTTCGCCGTGCCGCCGCATTCGATATCGACGGTACCGTTTTGGATGAGCGGGATCCGATTGGACGAGTTCACCGGGGTATAGTTGATGGTGAGATTGGGCAGATTGAGCTCGGCCTTGATGCGCTCGACGATCGCTGCACAGAGATCCAGCGAGAATCCGATCGGTTTCTGATCCGGCCCGAGATACGAGAACGGAATGGAGGCCTCGCGATAGCCGATCGTGATGCCGCCGCTCGATTTGATCTTCGCAAGCGTCGGACTGTCGGCTGCCGCCGACGGCTCCGCACAGGCGCCGATGGCCGCGAGGCCAGACAGAATGCCGAATACACGCGCAAACTTCTTCATGTGCACCTCCCTCTGCAATCGCGGCCTAGGCTGCCCTGGATGACGGCGTCACTCCGCGCCGACGGATGACATCGATCAGGCAGTCGACGTCCGCTGATGTATTGAACATTCCAAACGAAACGCGGATGCCATCGCGCTCCGGCGAGACGCGCACGCCGTTCTGCTCGAAATGGCCGAGCCATTCGGCGGCCGGCAGTGCGATGACATAGATGTGCGGTGCCCGGTGCTGCCGGTCGCGCGGGCCGACGAGGCGAATCTCCAGCCGATCGAGCTCGGCGATGAGATGATCGCCAAGGTCAAAACAATGCTTCTGGATGTTCTGCACGCCGATCGCTTCGATCATGTCGAGCGAGGCGCCGAGTGCGTGAATTGCCGGAAGATTGAAGTTGCCCAGCTCGAAACGGCGGGCGCTCGTTGATAGCGCGAGTTCATCGGGACGGGCGATGAGATCAGCCGGTATGTCCGCAAGACTGGCAGCAGCAAGATAGGCCGGCTCGAGCTCGGTCCTGGACTTCTCCCAATAGAGCAATCCCAGCCCCTGCGGCACCAGCAGCCCCTTGTGACTTCCCGACCCGATAAACGTCGCGCGCATCGCTTTGGCATCGATCGGCACAACGCCAATGGCCTGCATGACGTCGACGACGAAATAGAGGTTTTTCTCCTGGCACAGCGCGCCGATGCTTTCGACGTCGAAGCGGTGACCAGCGTGGAACGTCACCTGCGACATCGAGATCGCGCGCGTATTCGTGTCGACGTAGGGACGAATGCTGTCGGCATCGACGATCTCGGTCATCGGCACGAACTCGACCGCAACACCCTTCCGTTGCAGGTTGAGGAACGCATAGGCGTTGTTCGGATGATCGCCGTGGATCATGAGGACCTTGTCGCCCGCGCGCAGAGGCAGCGCATTCGCGGCGATGTTCATGCTTTCCGAGGTGTTCTTGGTGAAGGCGATCTCATCGGCTGAGGCGCCCAGAAGCCGTGCGACTCTCGCGCGCGTCTGTTCGACGCGATCAAGCCACACCCGTTTCGGACCGGCCGTTTCGAGACCTTCTCGGAGAAACAGCTCGATTGCCGCCTTGACGGGACGCGCGAGCGGCGTTTGGAAGCCGGAGTCGAGATAGGTGATCTGCTCAGCAGCCGGGAACTGCTTCCGTACGGCGTCGACGTCGTAGTGCCCCGACATTCCATTCTCCTTTTGAGCCCCAGGCGCGGTGCCGGGATGGCGGTGCACAAAGCTTGTTCATCCGTCGGCAACGCCAACGATATGGGCATCAGCGGCGGTCATCCAGATAGATTTCCAAAATTCAATAGCTTTAATTCCGAAAAATGATAATTTTTTGAGCGTTGATATCAGGAAATCAGGATGATTGAGGGAAAGAGCGACGGACCACTCGATCGTGCATTTGCCATCGTTGGCTACATCGCCGGCCAGACCAAAGCTGTCTCGGTCGCGGAGATTGCCGATGCGCTTTCGCTGCCTTTGCCGACCGCGCACCGGCTGGTCGGAAACCTGGAGGAGCGAGGCCTCGTTCAGAAGGCTCTCGGAACGAAGCGCTACGTTGTCGGCAATCGGCTCGTCACGTTATCCGCAAAGGTCATCGGTGCGGCCTTTCGCACCGCGCGCCGCCATGCGGTGCTGCGCGCCGTCGCCGCCGAGATCGGGGAGCAATGCGAGATCGGCGTGGTGCGTGATAACATGGTTGCCTACGTCGACAGCGTCCGCGCGTCGCAGCCACAAGGTCTCCAGTTCAATCCGGGTGAGGCTGCGCCACTGCACTGCACGTCGACGGGCAAGATCTACATGAGCCGATTGCCGGAGCGTGCGCGTGAGAAGCTGTGCCGCGCACTCGCTTTGACCAGATATACCGAAACCACGATCGCTGACGTCGCGAGCTTGATGAAGGTGCTTGAGGAGACCCGCAAACGGGGCTGGGCAAAGACCAACGAGGAGTTCGTGAGAGGCGTTGTCGGCTGCGCCGTTCCCATCCTGTCGCCGGACCGCGAGCTGATCGCCTGCCTGGGGGTCTCCGTTCCCGTAGCACGCGTAAGCTTCGCCGAGCTGGATCGGTTCATCGCTCCACTGCAGAAGGCCGCCGCGCTGCTATCAGAAACAGTCCTCCAGGCTGATGACGATGCAGACAGCGACGTGCCAGAGAACTTTTGAACGCGTATCCCGTGCCCAACGTTCGTGCGATCGGGAGGCTGTTAAAGAAAAACAGGAATTGCGGCGCTGGCCTGTTTTGCCCCTTACTGGTCCAATTTCGATAGCGCTGGCCGGCGTTGCGTGCGCGCGGTATCGATCCCTTGCTGGACAAATGCCGGCAGCTCACCCAGCCGAGGTAAGCCGGCACAGCGCGGTGTTCATGACAGGGAGTCATCAGATGATACTCAATCCGGATCATGTTACGATCGCAGTGGCAGACGCCGGCCGGGCGATCGCGTTCTTCGCACTCCTTGGCTTCAGAAAGGATCACGTCGCGACGATCGACGGTGGCGCTCCCGCCCGGTACATGGGCATACCGGGCATGAAGGCGCAGCACATCACTCTCGTACTCGAAGGAGCGAATCCTCCTTTCGAGATTCAGCTGCTTCAGTTTGACCCGAGCCCAGGGACCGATCCGGGTGCGCACCCGACCAATTTGCGACAACGGGGCTTCAATCACCTCGCATTCCGCGTCGACGATATCGAGGCAGCCACCGCGCACCTCGTGGCCAACGGCGTAACCTTGCTGAGCGACGAAATGGACTACATCAGCCGAAAGCTGCGGCTGTTCGAGGGCCCCGAGGGGATCACTCTCGAGTTAGTACAGCGGGGCGGCTCGGACGCTTCCGGCTAGGGCGCCCAACATCGAACTGCGGTCACCGGTGCAAGTCGGGATGGCCCTCATGTGCCTTTGCTGCCTCTGAGGCACTTGCCGCTGCGTCTGGTCTTGGGGTGGACCAGACGCAGCGGCAGGGCTGGCCTCGATAGCCGCATCTGGGCCCAATACGGCTTCCTTCAGACTCTGCTTCTATGTCGGCTGCCAGGATAGAGCGGACTCGTTGTGCTCGGAGCGAGTTAATCCGTTCCGACCGTCCCCCGACATCATCCCTCCGCCTCCCCAGCCATGCATATGCGCTGATAAATGAGCTCGCCACTTGCGAGTCATCGTCACAGCCGTTCTACAAGGTGTTAGGCTGCCATGGACGTCTTCCATCCATCTTGGCGCTAGACGAATCACCTGCGGAATAATCCGCCCACGACGCTGTGCACCGCGCCGCCGATAGCGCCGATTGGACCGCCGACACCACGCGAATGGCCAGCACGGCCCGCAGCGCGACGACGGGCCTGATGGTCAGATTTGGCAGCCTCCGTCGCGGCGTCCGTTAGGACCTTATGCTGGGCAGCATTGAGGAAGCCGGTCGCGGGGTAGCCGTGCTCCTCCTGCCAGCGCGCGATGACCGCGCGAGTCGATTCGTCGAACTTCCCATTGATCTTGGTGCCGAACCCAAGCCTGGTTAGCCCACGTTGCACTTCCCGACGCTTTGCCCTGGTGAGGCCAATCTGATCCTCGGTCTCCTGAGTCGCTTCGTCGGTGGCGGTCGCCGTATCGGCGGGTGCTAACGTTTCACGGGGTGTGTTGCTCAGACCAGCGTTAGCAACGTGCGCGCTGCCGACGATCACTAAGACGGACAATGCTAGGATCAAGGCGCGCATGGCCTTTCCTTCGCCCCCAACTCGGCCGATGATTCGCTCTCGAAATACAGATACACCGGGCCGCCCCGGGCTATCAACATCCGGCGGCGCCACTTCGCTTCCTTTAAGGTAACTGTCGTGCGTGGGACACGGTTCCCTCGCCTCGAGCCCATTGTTACGCCGCGTTGCACGCGGGCATGGGATCGGCGCACCGCCTTGGACGGGAGCGTCATTCGCTGGCCTGACCACGCTTGGACCATTGCAACGCTTCCGCGCGATGGATGAAGACAGCTTGAGACCGGTCGAGCCGGAGCAACAAATCCGCGCTCAGACGGAGGTGAAGTCCGCTCTTAAGAGCGGCTCAGGCTCGAGTGCCCCCGACCGACGCTTAGACCCTTGTCGGACTCGACTTCAGTGGAGCAGGTAACCCGCGTCACAGCTGTTGAGGTATCCATCCTCGGGTTCCCAAGAGGATACCATGATTTCGGCCCGCAACGTTGAATCCATAGACTTTCAGCGACGACCAATCGAGTTCAGCACGCAGCTCAGCCAAAGACTCCGCATTCACCTTTTCGCAGACTTGAATGGCGAAAAGCAGCTGGCTGTTTAGATACGCTTGTCCGAACTGTGCAATCATCTCGGTGATCGGAGGTTCAGTTCGACGCCAATCAAGCCCTTGAACCTCATCCAGCGCTGTGCCCCAGGGTGGCGCCACGAAGATGATCATCGCTTCATCTGTTGGCAGATCAACCTGCTCCAACAAGCTCCTGTAGTCGCCGGGCATCACTCGAATGCGATCCCGCGGGAGGTCGAGACATGCCGCAGAATCCAATACAGAGTATTGCAGGAGCCCGCGAATGGATCGAGCACGAGCCATCGGGTGCCGGACGGGAGAGAGGCTGCCACGGCCGCCACATCCTGCCCGATCCGATCGGCAACGGCATCACGTGTGCACTCGACGGCGGTTCGGCCCAGCAGTCGCACGCCACGTTCGTACCATTGCGGCGGTGTCATGCCGTAGAGCCGGATGTATTCCGGGTCGGAGAAACTGTCGCTGCCGTATTGCTGAACCTCTTCCAAGCTCAGAACCTTGTTGCGCTTCAGTCCATGTAACAGCAATGCGCGATCATGAAACGGTTTGTCAGCATTTGTCCGATGCTCATTTGTGTGCGGCCGTTCCTGCACTTGCCCATTCACTTCGCCCTTCGATGCCAATACCACGAAGGACTCCTGGGGGAATGTCAGCCCGCCGTTCGCTAAGACAGCCGGATCGAGGCGAGTCACAGCGTCATCAGCGATCGCGACAATCATGCGTTCACGTCCGGCAGCATCCTCGCCCTGCAAGAGTGCAGCCATCGGAGTCGCCGTGAGCTGGAAGCGAACGTAATCGAGCATCGATGGAAAGCTGATCTGCTTCGACACGGTCAGAACGTTGACAGCGTTGAAGCCAGCCTGTCGTAGCCAGTTGCCGACCTCGTCGGCATCACAGGAGAGATGCTCGGAGCGTTTCGTTCGCGAGGACTCGGCGCCGAGAAACTTTTCCAGTGCCTGGACGAAGGCGTGTGCGACCGGCGTTCGCTCGATCGCACTGTAAACGCTGAGCCCAACGCGGCCGCCGGGCTTGAGAACCCGCGCCATTTCCTCCAGCGCCCGAGATCGATCAGGGAAAAACTGCAATCCGAGCTGGCAAAGCACGACATCGAAACAATCCGCCTTGAACGGCAATTCCAGCGCGCTGCCCTCGATCCACTCGACCCTCACCGACCTTGTTCGCGCCACAGCCAACATAGCCGCGTTAAGGTCTATGCCGACCAACCTTCCGGCATGCCCACGCTGCTCCAGGAGACGCGCCACGACGCCTGTCCCGCAAGCGACGTCGAGCACGCTTTCCTCGCCTGTTGGCCTGGTTCGGTCCAGCAGATCATTGGCCCAGATCGAGGTGATAGCCGGAACGAGATAACGCTCGTAGAGCTCAGGCGCGCTGGCATCCATTTGCCAATGTTCATCGGCCACCATGACATCCGCCCAGAGTTGAAAACGCCAGAAAAGAAATGCCAAGTTCCAGCTATGCTGGCCGACTTGGCCAGCGAACTCAAGAGCCGCCGCTGCATCACAAGAGTAAGAAAATGGAACGCGCGTTAGCTGAAGACATCGTCCGCGGAATACTGGCCCTCGGAAAGCCCCTCAATCGCCTCAACGATCTGATTGACGCCCACATCGCGGACGGGGCGGTGAAGAAAGAGTTTAAGAGATCTCTTGGAGAGGCAATGGCAGGCGGAACGGTACTGTTATTGCCCATCATACGGCTCTACCCCGATCTCGATCCTGACAAATAGCTTCAGCTGGTAACGGGCGACGTCGCGCGTCTCGTTTGAGGCTCGGCGATGTTGAAACAGGCGAGACCGGCGACAACGGCGCCCATGCCGACCGCATGATAGATTTGCAGGCTCTCACCCAGCAATGCGGCCGACAGGATGGCGCCATAGAGCGGAACGAGATGGATGAACATCCCCGCGCGGACGGGCCCCACCCGCGCGATGCCGAACATATAGAGCAGGTTCGCAAGCAGGGACGCGGCAATGCCGACGTAGAGCATTGCGGCAAGCGCGCCAGTCGTCCAGTTCACCCGTGCGCCGCGGACATGCTCCCACACCACGGGCGGAAACAGAATGACGACGGCGATCATCAGCTGCGCGCCCAGAAGTCCGAGACGGTCGATGCCAGGCGGCAGGGACCGCAGCAAAATCGAGAACAGCGCAAACGACACCATCCCGGCAAATACCAAGAGATCGCCAGGCGAGAAGCGGAAGGCGAGCAGTCGCACCCATTCGCCGTGCAGGATGATGGTCAGGACGCCGCTGCAGGACAGCACCAGGCCGAACATCTGCGCGACACCCAATCGCTGCTTGAAGAGCACCGCGCTCAAGGTCGCGATCAGGACGGGAATGGCGGAGTTCAAGAGCTGGGCCGTGGACGCCGTCGCTGAGTGAAGCCCCAGATAGACGAGCAAATTGAACGCCACCATGCCCGCCAGCGATGTCTGAAGGAGCTTCCAGCGGCAGGCCCAGTAGCGGGCGATGTCGCGACGCATGGCGGCCCACCCGAACGGCAGCAGGACTACCAGGGCGACGACATGCCTGGCGAACGCCAATGTCATCGGAGGGACGTCATCGCGAACCGCCCTGCCCGCAACGAAATTGCCCGCCCAGAACAGCGGCGGCAGAACGAGAACGACCCAGCCCACGAGCTCGGGGCGCGTCATGGGCTTCGCTGGAAATATTGGCATGCCGAAACATCCTCGAAATGCTGGGCTCGCGGTCGCGATCCCTGGGCATCATGAGAAGCCATTCCTTGCGCCTGCTGGTTGCGTTTCACAGGCAAACGCATCAGACTGCGCAATCAGATTGTGCAAATATTCAAATTCTTGGCGAAAAATGTCCAAGCTCGATCCGATGGATCGCAGAATCCTCCGTGAGCTGCAGCGGGATGGAGCGATCCGCAACGACGCCCTTGCGGAGAAGGTCGGCTTGAGTCCGTCGCCGACGCTTCGTCGCGTCAGGGCGCTCGAAGAAGCCGGCTACGTGCGGTCCTACGTCGCCTTGCTCGATCCCGACCGGCTCGGCTTGGGGGTGCGCGTGCTGGTCGAGCTGCGGCTGACCGTCCAGGATAGGACTACGCTCGACCGGTTCGAGAAGCAGGTCACCGCCATTCCCGAAATCATCGAGTGCATGACGGTGCTCGGCGATTGGGACTACGTCTTGACCGTGGTCGCCAGGGATATCGAGGACTATCAGCGCATCCTGCTGGACCGGATCGCCAAGCTGCCTGGCGTTGCCAACTACAAATCCACCCTCGTCGTGCGAGAGGTGAAGCGGTCCACCGAGCTGCCTGTCTGATGACGCGTGCACTTGGCCGCGCGACGATCTTGCGATATCAGGAAGCGTTTGGTCGAAGTGTCGGCGCATCAAATTGAATGACAATTCGACAGATAGGACAGCCCGGCATCGCCGGTGATCATTGGGGGACGCGCATGGCAAGGACGATCGCAGCGGCGCTGGCTCTGGCGATGCTAATCTCGGCGGCCTCAGCGCAAGCGGTTTTTCCGGTCGAGCCGGGAGCCGCCGGTCCGAACCAGCCGCTGCAGATCACGACGACGTTCCAAGCGCGGATCGAGGGCGCAGCCGATGCACGCGACGTGCCTGCCACCACGGCCCAGGACACCGCCCGCCGCTCGCTCTACACCATGGCGGCCAATGAGTGCGCCGTGCTGGCCGAATATTGGCGGGCCGAATGCCGGCTGATTTCGTTCTATGTCTCCGGACCGATCGCACCGATCGGAGGACCCGTCGCAACGATCCCATCGATGTTTGGGACAGCGAGCTACGAGCTGCGATTCAAATCGCCGGGGCGATAGCATCCGTCGGCTGCGTGCGGGCGGCCGACACAGCGCCTGCGGCGCGTTCAGCCCGCCGTGAAGATGAAGTTGTTGTAGTAGTCCTTGCGCTTCCAGTACCAGGCGCCGTCGTGCCGCTGGTGCACGGCCGCATCGAACGCCGACAGCGGCTGCAGGCCCGTGGAGGAGACGAAGCTGCCGCGATACCCGAGCGCGGCCAGATAGGCGAAAACGTCGTCGATCGTCCTGCCGACCAGATGCCGGGTCTCGCATTCGAACACCAGCATCGGCCTGTCCCTCTCGAGAATCCGCCGCGCGCCACGGAAGACGTCGAGTTCCGCGCCTTCGACGTCGACCTTGAGGAGGGTCACGCGCTCACTCGGCTTGAAGTAGTCGTCGAGCGCGACCACCGGAACCGTCACCCGGTCGGATCTCTCAGCCGGAGACGCGGGCGGATTGAGCGAGGCGCCCGGCGCATGCCCGACGGGAATATAGAGCTCACGCCGGCCCGACGCGGCATGAACGGCCTTCGCTTCGACGGTGACATTGCGCAGGCCGGCCGCGGCGCAGACGGCCGCCAGGCGATCTGCCAGCTCGCGCTGCGGCTCGAACGCGACAACGCGCCCTTGCTCGCCGCACCAGCGCGAGAGCCAGGAGGTGAAGCTGCCCTTGTTGGCGCCGACGTCGCACACGGTGTCGCCCGGCCGCAGATGACGCCTGATCGCGGCGAACTCCGTCGTGTGGTCGCGGAAGCGCGCCTTCCATGAGCGAATATGGAAGCGGGCGATTTCACCGATCGAGGGCGCCTTCTGACCAAGGCATCGGTCCGCCCCCGATCGAGCGAGGTCTTCGGCAATTGCAATGTCGCCGTCGTGCATCCGCGAGCGTCTCCCTGGTTAAAGGCCATCATCTCCGAGATTTGCGACCGCGATGGGGCGCCGGCGACACCGGATGGGGGCGCCCTTCTCGGTCACCCAAAGCGGTATCATTGTGCTATCACCACAACCTTTGAATGGATCGGCTGGCGCCGATGGACGGCAGCGGTCTGTTCCTGTGAGCAACGATGGGAGGGGTGATGACGAGGAGCGCAAGGTTGGCCCTGGCCGCCGCGATGTTGGTCGGTTTCATGCTCAGCCGACCCGCGCTCGGCACAGACGAGACACGCGGGACCGTCGCAACCTATCCCGGCACGGCGTTCGAGACCACGACGCCGGAGGCGGCGGGCTGGTCAGCCGCGATGCTTGCCGAGGCCAAGTCCTGGTCGCTGCTGATCGCGCCGACCGCGGCGGTGATGATCGTCCAGCATGGACGCATCATCGCCCAATGGGGCGACATTACGAGCAGGAGCAACCTGCATTCGGTGCGCAAGAGCCTGCTCAGCGCCCTCATCGGCATCGCGGCCGACGAGCATTGGATCGACCTCAACGCGACCTTGGCAAGCCTCGGCATCGACGACAACACGCCTGGCCTCACGGAGACAGAAAAATCCGCGACCGTCGGTGATCTGCTCAAGGCGCGCTCCGGCATCTCTCATGCTGCGCTCTATGAGACGCCAGGCATGGCCCGGCGGCGTCCGCCACGCGGCAGTCACGCGCCCGGTACGTTCTGGTACTACAACAATTGGGACTTCAACGCGCTCGGCTCCATCTATGAGAAGGCGACGGCGCAATCGATCTTCAGCGCCTTTGACCGGCAGATCGCGCGGCCGATCGGGATGCAGGACTATCAGCCAAGCGATGGCAGCTACGTGCGGGGCGCCGCGTCCAATCATCCCGCCTACCCGATCCGGATGAGCGCGCGCGATCTCGCCCGCTTCGCACTGCTCTATTTGCACGAGGGAAAATGGGGCGATCGCCAGATCGTCCCGCAGTCTTGGGTCCGCGCCAGCGTGCAATCCTACTCGAACGCCTATCCCGCGTTGGGCCCCGGCATGGGCTATGGCTATCTGTGGTGGATCGGCTTTCTCAGCGATACCGGTGCGCCGATCGTGAAAGTCCCTGCGGGAACGTACGAAGCGATGGGCGCTGAAGGACAATATGCGTTCGTGATCCCGGCCTATGATCTCGTCATCGTGCACCGGGTGAACAGTGACGCCGCGCTCGCGCCGCTCGGCCCGCGCAAGCCCGAACCGACGTTCCGGCAGATCGGCCGGCTGCTCTGGCTGATCCTCTCGGCGGCCGGGGACCGGGACGTCGGACCGGACGCAAGCCTCGCCCATGCCGACGGGCAACGGCTTGATGTCGCGGCGCTGAAAGCGGCATTATCCGGCAAGGACCTTCTGCTCGGCGCTGCGCTCGTTGGCGGACCCTTCATTTGGCAGCTGCATGATGACGGCAGCTTGTCGGTGCTGGCCGCCGGCGCCGAGCGCCGCGAACGGTCCAGCGGCACGTGGCGCGTCGACGATCAGGCGCGTTACTGCCGCACACTGACCAAGGACGATCTCGACCGAACAGCGGCCGCACCGCGCGAACGCTGCTTCGATGTCGTCGTCAAGGACGACAGGTTTCAGTTCTTCGATGCCGAGGGCCTGATGCAGTTCGACTCCAAGATAGAGTAGAGGCCGCGGGCGGAGCATCTGCCGCCCGCGGCAGTCATTCAATGACGATGCCCGTCGAGACCATCGTCATCATCGTCGTGATCGCCGTCGCCGTGCGGCAATCCGTTGTCGACGCAGGCGAAGTTTGCGGCGTCGTTGGTCATGCCCGAGCCCTTGTACTTCGCGATCTTCGGATAGACGCAAAGCGGGCGCGTGCCGCCGGCGGGGAAGTTGGTAGCGATGCGCGGATCGAACAGGCCGCCGGTGGCAGGGAATGGCGAGGCGGTGTTGTGATTGGCCGCCACTATCCGATCGGGCGCGGTGCCGGTCTCGACCCAGGCCGTGATGGCGTTGAGCTCGTTCACCGCGAAATCGCTGGTGGCGGGCCCACCACCGCAATGGGCCATGTTCGGCACCATGAACAGCCGCGCGAAATCCTCGGCGCGGCCGTCCATGCGCCGGTCCATGTTGCGGTACCAGCGCGCGATCGACGCCCCTGAGAAGATGCCGTCATTCACGGACGAGGAGATGATCAGCTTGCTCCCCCGGCTCTTGAACGGATGCAGATCCGTCGACACCGCGGCCATGAAGTCCATCGAGCTCTCGGGATAGGCCTTGGTCTCGGTGAAGATCTTGGGCGCATCGGTATCGAAATTATAGTGGAAGACGAACGCCCCCTGCCCATTGGGTCCATTGACCGGCGTCACCACCGGCGGCGTGGTGAAGATCATCGGCAGCGCGCCCGCGCCAAGCGTCAGATTGGCCGCGGTGTTGACGCCCGGGACCGGCGCGGTGACGACGTTCCAGGCGGCCCAGCCGAGGCCCGGCGCCGATGGCGGCGCCCAGATGCCGGCGTCCCAGAACCAATCCGAATAGAGCCGCTTGCCCTTGGAGTTGGTGGGGCCGGCATAGATCTTCTTCAGCGCATCGACCTGCCCGCTGGTCAGACAGGTGCCGCCATGCGGCGTGCTGCCATGCGTGCCGGTACCACAGGTGAACGCCGCCAGCGCCGGAAACACCTTCTGCTTGGTGCAGGCGTGGTAGTTGTCGATCAGTCCGTCCACCAGCCCGTCGAGCGCATCGCAGGCGCTCAGGATCGCCGCCGAGGCGACGGCGAGATCCTGCGATGGGAACGTGTCGGGGATGAAGGGCTGTCCATTGACATCCTGGCTGGTCGCCAGAGGCGCCAGCGCCTGCTCGTTCCAGGCTTCCGCAATCGCCGCCTGCGGCAGGTTGAAGCCGGGATTTTGCGCGACCACGCCGTCGAACAGCCAGGGCGACTTCTGCGAGGCGACCATGGCGTCGCGGCCGCCATTCGAGCAGCCCATGATGTAGGAATAGACCGCTTCCAGCCCGTAATATTCGGCGATGATCTTCTTCGAGATGGTCGCGGTCTTTGCAATGCCGTTGTAGCCGTAGTCGACGCGCGCCTGCTCATCGACCGCGAAGTGCTGCCCGCCGCCGGCATTGGCATCGTCGTCCTGATAGCCGCCGACCGCGTTCGCGGCATTGTCTTCGTGCCCGCCGTCATCGGCCGCGATCGCCCAGCCCTGGTTCAGCTCCACGCCGGCCGCGCCCTTCGGATCGGTGTTCAGGCTGCCGTCGCTGCCGCCTCCGCCCATCATCTCGAAGCGGCCATGCCAGGTGTTGGGCAGATTGAGCGAAAAGCCGATCCCGTAGGTGAAATGATCGGGATCCTGCGCGCTGGTGCGCTTGTTGATGATGCCGATGACGTTGCAATAACCCGTTTTCGGCGTGGCGCTCAGGATCTGGGTATCCGGCAGAGCAAGCCCCGCGATGCTGGCGCACGCCAGCCGCGGCGCGACACCGGCGGCCGGCAGCGCGCTCGCTGACGCCGCTGAGCTGAGCAAAAGCCCGGTCGTAACAATCGTCGATGGTAAGATCAGTCGTTTCATATCGCACCTCCCCACTCTCTTTTTCAAAACGATCCGGATAACGCTTCGATCAGCAACGCGCCACGAGACGCCGCCGATGAGCGGCACCGGTTCAGCAGATGAACGCTTGGTCTTGGAATGCCTGCTTCTTGAATGGCTGGATCTTGAGTGCCTGGGATGCGAGACGTCGTCTCGCAAATGCTGCGCCGCGTTCGTCGACGGCATCGCAATGATGCGCGATCAACGCGCGCCGGTGCCGCCGCACCTTGCACCAGGCAAGGCCAGTCGATCGTATCAGCACGGACGTTTCCTCCAGCCGTTCTTGCGACGGCAATTGATTTGCAAATATTAGCTGACCACCATGTAGCCTTGTCAACATGCGATTTGTGAAAACGTAGTGCGGAGGTCGCGCCTCTTCGCATCTGCGCAAGACGCTGCGTCACTGCAATCAGCAAGGCTGATCCGGCAATGGCCGATCAGGACTTGAACAAATCCCACCGGCATCTCAATCTGCCGGGCTCACACAGTCGGAAAGGCAGGCGAGGATGCAACTGAAGGGCCTGCGGGTCAGAGACCAAGCCGCCAAACGTGCTCGTTCGGCGCCGGGCAAGTCGACCTCCCCGAAAGCCCTGCGGCAAAACACGGTGGCGACAAACTCGCTAACCCCGGCAAAGCCGCTGGCGATGGGAGATCTGGCGCAGTCCCTGGGTTATCGGATCCGGCGCGCACAACTCTGGGTATTCAAGGACATCAGCCGGCGCTTGGCGCCGTTCGACATCAGCCCGGCGCAATTCTCAGTGCTGAGCGTAATCGAGGCCAATCCCGGGGTGAATCAGCTTGCATTGGCGCAACTGCTGTCGATCGAGCGCGCGGGTCTGGGGCGGATGATGGACCAGCTCGAACAACGCGGCCTCGTTGTTCGCGCCGCATCGCCGCTCAACCGCCGCTACTACGTATTGCACCTCACCCCTGACGGCGGCGCTCTCGTTGCCCGACTGAGGCCGATCATCGCTGAAGGCGAAAAGGCGCTCGCCAAGAAGATCGGATCGCAGGCCTTCAAGGAACTGCAGCGGACGCTGTCGATCTTCCTGGACGAGTGATGTCGGGCGCTGCGTGCCTTCGTGGCACGCGCGCGCCTTCTTCGGAGCGTTGCGTTACCGCGGCACGGCGACGACACGCAGATTGTTGGTGGTGCCGGCCTGCGCGAACGGGATGCCGGCGACCACAACGAGGAGGTCGCCGCCTTGCACGAACTCCTGGTCCAGGGCGAAATGGGTCGCGCGTTCGACCATCTCCTCGTAGTTCTTGATGTCCTCGGAGAGCACGCTGTGCGCGCCCCACAGCAGGCACATGCGGCGGGACACGTCCTCGTTCGGCGTGATCGCCAGGATCGGCAGGCTCGGCCGCTTGCGCGCGACGCGCGAGGCCGAGGTGCCGCTCGAGGTGTAAGCCACGATGGTCTTGGCATGGATTGCGGAGGCCAGGTCGGCGGCGGCGGTCGCCACCGCGTGCGGCGGGGTCTGCTCCTCGCCGGGCTGCGTCGCCTCGATGATCGAGCGGTACATCTTGTGGCCTTCCGTCGCCTTGATGATGCTGTCCATCATCGCGACCGCCTCGCGCGGATATTGCCCCGAGGCCGATTCCGCCGACAGCATCACCGCGTCGGCGCCGTCATAGATCGCGGTGGCGACGTCGGACACCTCGGCACGGGTCGGCGTCGGCGCCGCCACCATCGAATCCAGCATCTGCGTCGCCACGATCACCGGCTTCACCGCAAGGCGGCAGGCGCGCACCAATTCCTTCTGCTTGCCCGGCACGTCCTCGTGCGGGATCTCGACACCGAGATCGCCGCGCGCCACCATGATCGCGTCGCAGAGCTGGATGATGTCGTCGATCCGCTCCAGCGCTGCCGGCTTCTCGATCTTGGCCATCACGCCGGCGCGGTTGCCGATCAGGCTGCGCGCCTCGATCACGTCGGACGGCTTCTGCACGAAGGACAGCGCCACCCAGTCGACGCCGAGCTTGAGGCCGAAATCGAGATCGGAGCGGTCCTTCTCCGTCAGCGGCGACAGGTCGAGGACGGTGCCCGGAAGATTGACGCCCTTGTTGTTGGAGATCGCGCCACCGACCACCACCTTGGCGTCGATGAAATCGTCGCCCAGCCCGGTCACGCGCACGCGGACCCGGCCGTCATCGATCAGCAGATCGTGACCGGGCGCGACCGCGGCGAAGATCTCCGGGTGGTGCAGCGGGATCGACATCTTGTCGCCCTCGCTCCCCTTGAGCACGAAGCGGATGGCCTCACCCGCTTCCACCGTGATCTTCTTGTCGCGCAGGGTGCCGACGCGGATCTTCGGCCCCTGCAGGTCCATCAGGATGCCGATCGGACGCTTGACCTCCTGCTCGAGCGCGCGGATTGCGGCGTGGACCTTGGCGTGATCGGCCTGCGTACCATGGCTGAAATTGAGGCGGAACGTATCCACGCCGGCCATAAAGAGTGCCTTCAGCATCTCCGGCGAATTGCTGGCGGGGCCGACGGTGGCGACAATCTTGGCTCGACGATGACGACGCATGGTGATGTGTCCTTTCTATCCGGAGCCGAGCGAGATGGCCCTGATATCGTTGACATTGGTCAGCGTTGTGACAGCGCCGACTCGCGCACACCACGAATAGCCGCCCAACGCGGCAAGGCAAGCCCGGCCGCTCAAGCTATTCTCATGACGCTGCGTGGACCGATACGGACGCGCCCGCGGCTGCCTCGGTTCCGTGACGCCATCGCTCGGCGCCCGCCCCATATAGCCGGATCACCCGAGAGTGCAACTGTAAGCCACAGCGGAACACCGACCGGCCCCCGGAGCGCGCCTCCGTCATCCTGGCGCGGGGAGCCTGCCGCTCCCATCGCGCGATTTTTACAACTTAAAATTGCTTCCTCGCAGAAGGAGACTCAGACGTTGGAGCCGTGGATCGCGTCGATCACGGCGTCGGTGACCTCCTTGGTGGTGGACTTGCCGCCGACGTCGGGCGTGAGGATGCCGGCCGCGCAGACCTTCTCGACTGCTGCCATCAGCCGCGCGGCGGTGTCCTTCTCGCCGAGATGCTCCAGCATCTGCGCGCCGGTCCAGAACGTCGCCACCGGATTGGCGATGCCTTTGCCGGTGATGTCGAAAGCCGAACCATGGATCGGCTCGAACATCGAGGGAAAGCGACGCTGCGGATCGATATTGCCGGTCGGCGCCACGCCGAGGCTGCCGGCGAGCGCGCCGGCGAGATCGGACAGGATATCAGCGTGGAGGTTGGTGGCGACGATGGTGTCGAGGCTCTTCGGGTTCAAGGTCATGCGCACGGTCATGGCGTCGACCAGCATCTTGTCCCAGGTGACGTCGGGAAATTCGGCCGCCACCTCGGCCGCGATCTCGTCCCACATCACCATGCCGTGGCGCTGCGCGTTGGACTTGGTGACGACGGTGAGGAATTTGCGCGGCCGCGACTGGGCGAGCTGGAAGGCGTAACGCATGATCCTGGCGACGCCAACCCGGGTGAACACCGCGACCTCGGTGCCGACCTCCTCCGGCAGGCCCTTGTGGGCGCGCCCACCCATGCCGGCATATTCGCCTTCCGAATTCTCGCGCACGATCACCCAGTCGAGATCGCCAACGCCGACATTGCGCAACGGCGAGGCGACGCCGGGCAGGATCTTGGTCGGCCGCACATTGGCGTATTGGTCAAAACCCTGGCAGATCGGCAGCCGTAGGCCCCACAGCGTGATGTGGTCGGGCACATCGGGCGCGCCGACCGCGCCGAAATAGATCGCGTCGAACTTTTTCAGCTCAGTGAGGCCGTCGGCCGGCATCATCACGCCGTGCTTCTTGTAGTAGTCCGATCCCCAATCGAAGGTCTTGACGGTGAAGCCGATATCGCCGGCGCGCTTGGCGAGCGCCTCGAGCACGCGGACGCCGGCCGAGATCACTTCCGGCCCGATGCCGTCGGCGGGAATGGCTGCGATGTTATAGTTGCGCATGGGAAAGCTCCGTTGACGAAAGATCAGTGGATCTGCGTGGCCGGCTCGGCCTTCGCATGGTGTGAGCGGGACAGCAACAGCGTCAGGACCGCGGAGAGCAGCAGCAGGCCGGCAACGAAATAGAGCCCGCCGTTGAAGCTGCCGGTCCGGTCCTTGATCCAGCCGATCATGGCCGGCCCCGCGAACCCGCCGAGATTGCCGATCGAGTTGATGGTGGCGATGCCGGCCGCCGCCGCAGGCCCCGACAGGAACATCGTCGGCATGCTCCACAGCGGCGGCTTCGACGAGGAGATCCCGATGTTCACCAGCGTGAGCGCGGCGAGCACGGCCGTCACGCTGGCGGCAAGGCCGGCAAACCACAGCCCCAGCGCCGCCAGCAGGCAGGCCAGCACGACGTGCCAGGTGCGCTCCCCGGTGCGATCGGAATGCCGCGCCCACAGGATCATGACCACGACGGCAACGCTCGGCGGCACCGCGTTGAGGAAGCCGACCTCGAGCGAGGACAGGCCGAACTGCTTGATGATCTGCGGCGCCCAGACGCTGAGCGTATAGAGCCCGGCGGAGGTGCCGAAATAGACCAGCGACAGCGCCAGCACGCGGATGTCGGCAAGGCCGCGCCACACCGAGTGGCTCGCGATCCCCGCCCTGCTCGTCACCTCTGCATTCATCGTCCGCACCAGCCAGCTCCGCTCCTCGTCAGTGAGCCATCGCGCCTGCTCCGGCCGATCCGTCATGTAGCCGAGCACGATGAAGCCGAGCAGCACGGCGGGCAAGGCCTCGATCAGGAACAACCACTGCCAGCCGGCAAGACCGAGCAGCCCGTGCATCTCCAGCAATGCGCCCGAGATTGGCGATCCCAGCACGGTCGACAGTGGCGCGGCCGCCATGAACAGCGCCGTGACCGCGGCGCGCTGCCGTGCCGGAAACCAGTAGGACAGATAGAGGATGATACCGGGAAAGAAGCCGACCTCCGCAACGCCGAGCAGGAAACGCAGCGCATAGAAGCTCGCCGGCCCCTGCACGAAGGCCATGGCGCCCGACACGATGCCCCAGGAGATCATGACGCGCGCGATCCAGAGCCGCGCCCCGAACCGGTCGAGCGCCAGGTTGGACGGCACCTCGAACAGGAAATAACCCCAGAAGAAGATGCCAGCGCCGAAGCCGAACACCGTCGGCGAGAGGCCGATATCCTTGTTCATGGTCAGCGCCGCAAAGCCGATATTGACGCGGTCGATGAACGCCACGAAGTACAGCAGCATAATGAAGGGAATGATGCGCCAGGTGATCTTGCGCAGCACACGGGTCTCGAGCTCGCTTCCCATCATCTCCTCCCGACGCGATCTTCTTTTTGTCAGAGCGGAAACTAAGCGGCGGCGCAGGCAAGGTTCAATCGCCGCTTGTTTATACAAAAAATTGATATAATCCGGGATCGTCTCGCCGGGATTTCGCCTATGGACCTGCACCAGCTTCGCTGCTTCGTCGCCGCTGCCGAGGAGCTGCATTTCGGCAAGGCGGCGCAACGCCTGCAGATGCTGCCGTCCGCCCTCGGCCGCCACATCAAGCTGCTGGAGGAGGATCTGGCGACCCAGCTGTTCGCCCGGACGACCCGTGCGGTGTCGCTGACGGAGCAAGGCACGGCGCTGCTGCGGGACGCCCGCGCGATCCTGTCCCGGGTCGAAACGGTCGAGCAGAGCTTCCGCCGCCGCGCCCGGGCCGCCACGGTTCGCCGCCTCCGGGTCGGCGCGATCGACAGCGCGGCGGCCGGTCTGCTGCCGCCCCTCCTGCACGACTTCCGCGCCCGACATCCCGAGATCGGGGTGCAGCTTTCCGAAGAGAAGACGATCCGGCTGCTGCCCAAGATCCTCTCCGGCGCGCTCGATCTCGCCTTCGTGCGGCCGCCGGAGCGGACCGACAAGCGGCTCGAATTTCGCCCCCTGCTCGACGAGACCGCTGTCGTCGCCCTTCCGCAGCGGCACGCGCTGGCCGCACGCAAGTTCATTTCGCTGGGCGAGATCGCCGACCAGCCGCTGATCGTGCCGGACCGCCGCTCGCGGCCGCACAGCCACGACCTGACCATGAAGCTGTTCGAGCAGGCCGGGCTGACGCCTGAGGTGGCCCAGCTCGCCGACGAGAAGCAGACCATCGTCCATCTGGTCGCGGCCCGGCTCAAGGTTGCGATCGTACCGCGCTGGACCTCGCGGCTGGCGATATCGGGCGTGCGCTTCGTACCGCTCAAGCTGAAGCGCGGCAGCAGCGTCGGACGGCTGCCGCTGGCCGCCGCCTGGCTGCGCGGCTCGCGCGATCCGGCGCGCGACGCCATGCTTTCCATTCTCGAGGCCAGGCTCCCCACTTACGCGCGCGGCGCGTGAACGGGAGGAACCCTCCGATCACGTTACGGTTGCCTGACAGCGCGGACCACCGGAACGCGTTGCGCAGGGATCACCTCACGTGGACAGCCAGACCTTCAACCCGGCATCGGATATCGACGGCGTCTCAGAGCAGCAGAAGCGGGAGATTCAGTCCCAGAGCCGGCCGAGCGCCGCGCTGATCCATGAGACCATCCGCGCGGAAGGCGAAAGCGAGCTGGAGCGGCGCTGGTGGGCGATCCTGATCTCCGGCCCGGCCGCAGGCCTGTCCATGGGATTGTCCCTGATCGTGCAGGGCGAGTTTCACGCCTTCGTCTCCGACGAAGCGACGCGGCGACTATTTGCGCCACTTGGCTACACGGCCGGCTTCCTGGTGGTCGTTCTGGGACGGCAGCAGCTTTTCACCGAGAACACGCTGACGCCGATCCTGCCGCTCCTACATCATCGCGATCTCGCCACCTTGGTTCGCGTCGCCCGCCTCTGGTTCTTGGTCCTTGCAGCCAACATCATCGGCACCTGGGCCGTCGGCACGGCGTTGGCCCACACCGACATTTTCGAACCGCGGATCGTCGGTGCCTTCGTGGAGCTCGGTCACCGCACCATCGAAGGCAGCTTCGCCTCGACATTCGTGCGGGCGGTGTTTGCCGGCTGGCTGATCGCGCTGATGATGTGGCTGCTGCCGGCAGTCCGGGGCGCCGGAGCCCATATCATCGTGGTGATGACCTATCTGGTCGCGCTCGGGGAGTTCTCGCACATCATTGCCGGCTCGGTCGATTGCGCCTTTCTGGTCCAGAGCGGCAAGGCGTCGTTCGGCGACTATGTCGGCGTCTTCTTCGTGCCTACGCTACTCGGCAACATCGTCGGCGGCACCACGCTGGTCGCGCTGTTGAACTACGGCCAGGTCGCTGCGGAGCTCGAAGGCGGAGCATCGTAACGTCCGGCGCGGGGTCGTGAGGCGTCACGGCCAGCTGGCACGCATATGCCGGCCTGCTCTGATGAGATTGGCTTCCGCCCAGCCGAACTATCGCATGTTACAATTGTAGCTCGACGAGCTCTCCGACAACGAGAATGGCGGTGGGAGGCGCGGGCTTCGTTCGCCAAAATGTCGCATTTTCTGGCCACGCGTGACGGGCACGTTCGTGCACCCTATGGTGATCATCCTCTTTTGATAGGAGACCCGATGACCGAGATGAAGTCAGTTGCCGCCACAAACTCCAATCAGACTGATAGCTCGCGCGCCGAAGAAGCTCAGCCCTTGATCATCGAGCGCACTCCGGCTCCGGAAGTCCTGGACTCCAAGCGGGTTCAGATCGGTGATGGTGCGTGCGAATTCGATTGACGTCCTTCATATATTGAAGTGGTCCAGCAGCAGCTGGTGCGTCCTGTCCGAGAAGCGCATTTGCAAAAGTCAACGGCGATGGACCACCAACTGACTTGTCAATGCTGGTAGAGCTCTGGATTTGACGCCTGCGTCTCGGTCCTCTTGCAGACAGGTCGCGAGCGTCAAATCCGCTTCGAACAGGTGGCCCAGGCGCCCGCCCGGGCGGCCGGAGGTGAACGTGAGCATCGTCTCGTTTTATAAAATCATTTCCGACGGCATCCCGCCGCAACGGGCCAGCAGATCCGCCGCGGGGACCTTGCCAGCCCGCGCAATTCGCTTTTGCGAGCCGGTGACAAGCGCTTCAGGATTTGGCTGGTACGTGTTCTTGCCGATGGAATTCACCGTCGTTTGGGACGGGACCGAAGCAGTTTGGACATATCCAGCTGCAGACGGCCGCTGGTATCCGTTGAGATCGGCGCAGTATCCTCATTTCAGCGAGCGCTTCGACAGAGCGGCTCCGGAATCTTGCCGAGGGTTTGCTCCTCCGTTCCTGACGCTGACTGACGACCATGCAATTCTACAGATTTGGACCGGCGTAATCGCGCGAACGGCTTCCGACTGGAGTCTGCTCCTGAGATATCCGGCAAACCTGTCTCGAAACCGAGGCTATGATATGATGGAAGGCATAGTGGAGACCGACCGCTGGTTCGGTCCACTGTTCGTCAACGTTCGGCTGATCGGATCGAACGTTCCGTTGCAGTTCAGGGCGGATCGCCCGTTCTTGCAGGTTCAGCCCTTGCATCGCTCCACCTATGCAGAGCAACTGCTCAATGACTTTACCGTCGTGTCGGGACCGGAAGCGCTCGCGGCAGTAGACTGGGACGCATATGGACGTACCGTCGTTGCAACAAACACGAATCCAGATCGCCGGCTCGGTTCTTACGCGGTCGCCGCACGAAAGCGGCGTGCGCTAGAACGATCGGGAGCAATCGAGAGTTCGGACACTGGCGGTGTCGACAAGATTATCGAGCCATAGATGACGCGAACTCGTCTCAACGTCGGCTTCATTTGCGACATGACATCTTACGCATGACATTCGAGATGCAGAAAAGTCCCGCATGACCAGTCAGACACGAGGAATAGCGCTGATCTTGCTGGCCTATGTGCTGCTCTCGACAGAGATGATCGCGATTCATCAGGTCGGACACGCCGTCGGAACTTTGGAGGTTGCTTTTCTGCGCAGTCTGGGCAGCGTGGCACTCGTCGCCGCTCTCTCCCGGAAAATCGGCTTCCGGGTGTTCAAGACGGAAATGCCGGGTCTTCAGGTTATAAGGAGCTGCCTTTCCCTGCTCGGCTTCTGGGCATTCATTTACGCGTTCAGTCACCTGCCGCTGTTGAACGCGACGGCCCTGAGCTATACTCAGGCTCTGTTCGTGACCGGCTTCGCCGCGGTACTTCTGACCGAACCGATCGGACTTCGTCGCTGGTCGGCCAGCCTTGTCGGGCTCTGCGGCGCCTTGATCGTGATTCATCCCACGTTCACCGCGTGGGACAGCGTATACCTTGTCGCAATGGCGGCCCCGTTCTTTAATGGTGCGGCGCTTACCGTCACAAAGCTGCTGGAAAATCGCGATTCCCCGCTCACCGTCATGGCCTGGCTGAGCGCGACCTACTTGGCATTTTCGTCCATGGCGCTGGCTGACTGGACCTCTCCATCGCTCACGGAATGGCCCTGGCTCATCGCGATCATGATCATAGGTCCCCTGGGCACCTACATACGAATACTTGCGATCCGGCAGGCCGATATTTCGGTCCTGGCTCCCTATGACTACACTCGCCTTGTGATCAACGCCCTGGTCGCTGTCGTTGAATTCCGCGAATTGCCGGACGCGACGACAATCACTGGAGTAATCATCATCATTGCCGGATGTCTGATCGTGACGCTGTTCTCGGATCAGACTTTCCGCAAGGCGAACGCCGCGGCGTTAGTCCGAAATATCAGTTCGCGCTAGGGCCTCGCTACCGAAGTTCGCAACGAATTTGTCCTAACGTGCGCGCAGCCCGCACGCGATGAGACCTCACGGCCAGTCGGCGAAATCGAGCGACGGCCGCAGCCGTCCGCTGCGCGCCCGCGCCGCCATGTTGCGGCGCCACGCGCCCGGCGCCTCGCCGGTGTGTTTGGTGAAGAAGCGGCTGAAATAGGCAGTGTCCTTGAAGCCCAGCGCGAAAGCGATCTGCTTGACGGTCGCGCTGCTCGTCTCCAGTCGCCTGGCCGCTTCCTGGACGATGCGCTGCTGGATCAGCGCGCTCGGCGAGCGCTGCAAGGCGCGGCTGCACAGCGAATGCAGCCGGTCCGAGGTGACTCCGAGCAGCTGCGCATAATCGGCAACACGCAATTGCTGTTGGTATCGCTCCTCCACCAGCCTGCGAAAGCGGCCGAGGATGTCGGCGCTGTTGCCCGGTGCGGCGCCATCGGCCGTCTCGGCAAACAGCCGCCAGAAGCGTAGCACGCAAAGCGAGAGTTCCGCTGACAGGATCGAGGCGCTGGCGCCGCGCGCCGGCGCAGCCAGCTCGGCCGCGATCGACGCGATAGAGCGCGCAAGTGCCGCGGCGAGATCCGCTTCGACCGGAAAGGCGAGCATGCCGGTCACGCCGGCGAGGTCCAGATAGGCCGCTTCCGCTGACGGCGGCAGATAGCGGTGCCAGCTGTCCGCGCGCAGCCGCAACAGATGCGCGCTGGCGCCGGCCGCGATTTCGAGCTGCTCGGCGCTTCCGGCCGGCAACCAGACCAGCGCCGGCCCGGACCATGCGGTGATCTCGCCGTCCCCATGTGCCGCCGCCGCGCCGGAGGTCAGTGCTAATAGGTGAATGCAGGGTCGTACTGCCTGTGAATTCAGGGCCCATTGCCGCGCGACGAAATGCGAGCCGACCACCTCGGCGGCGACGGGATGAGCTGCATCAGGCGCAACCACGAGCCCGGCGCTCCGGCTCCCCGCCAGCGCGGGAACCCGGGAACGGGCGCCAGATGAGTGCATCTTTTCGCCGGATCCGTCCATTGCGCCAGGGAACCCGACAGTGCTTCCTTGGTCAAGCCCGGACAGCCGCAAACAACAATGGCGGACAACAAGGCCGGGCCAAGAGGAACGCCACATCGGCACGCCGCCGAACAATCCGGCGTGCCCCAGGGAGGAGGCTCGACATGGTTTCGACACAGCGTCGGACATGGCTGCGCATCGCCAGCCTGACAGCATTGGCCGCGGCACTGGGGACCTTTGCGTCCCCTGCCCCCGCGCAGGACAAGATCCGCATCGGCTATGCGATCTCGAAGACCGGGCCGTATGCCGGCGGCGCGGGGATCACGACCTTGCCCAACTATCAGCTCTGGGTGAAGGACGTGAACGCGGCGGGCGGCATCAAGCTCGGCGACAAGCGGCTGCCGATCGAGGTCATCGAGTATGACGACCGCAGCTCGTCGGAAGAGGCGGTGAAGGCGATCGAACGCCTCGCCAATCAGGACAAGGTCGATTTCATTCTGCCGCCCTGGGGCACCGGCCTCAATCTCGCGGTCGGCCCGACCTTGAACCGGCTGGGCTACCCGCATCTCGCGGTCACCTCGGTGACCGACAAGGCGCCGGAGCTCGCCAAGCGCTGGGCCAATGCCTCCTTCTGGCTCGGCACCTCGGCGCAGCTCTCGCAAGGGCTGGCCGATCTGCTCGGCAAGCTGAAAAGCGAGGGCAAGATCGGCGGCACCGTCGCCATGGTCAGCGTGGCCGACCAGTTCGGCATCGAGCTCGCCGCCGCCGGCCGCGAGGCTTTCAAGAAGGCCGGCCTGACCGTCGCCTATGACAAGACCTACCCACTCGGCTCGCAGGACATCCAGCCGCTGCTCAAGGATGCGATCGCCTCCAACGCCGACACCTTCATCGCCTTCAGCTATCCGCCAGATACGCTGGCGCTGACCGAGCAGGCGCAGCTTTTGAAGTTCAATCCGAAGGTGTTCTATGTCGGCGTCGGCACCGCGTTTCCGCTGTTCAAGGCCAAGTTCGGCGGCAACGCCGACGGCGTGCTCGGGATCGGCGGCTGGAACGCGGATTCGCCGCCGCTGAAGGACTATCTCGCCCGCCACAAGGCCGCGACCGGCCAGGAGCCGGACCGCTGGGCCAGCCCGATCACCTATGCGAGCCTCGAGGTGCTGCAGCAGGCGATCGAGAAGGTCGGCAAGGTCGACCGCGCCGCGGTCGCCAAGGAAATCCGCGACGGCACGTTCGAGACGATCATCGGCAAGGTGAAGCTGAAGAACGGGCTCCTGCAGGAGGTCTGGGCCGTCGGCCAATGGCAGAACGGCGAGTTCTATGGGCTCGCTCCGGCGACGCTCACCGGCGCACGCCCAGCCGTCGTGCCGAAGCCCGAGTGGAAGTAGCGAGGTGAGCCCGGCAGGCGGCCGCATCGGCCGTCTGCTTTGTCGGGCCATAAGGCGCCGCCATGTTGCTGTTCGACATTCTCCTGCCTGGCCTCGTGCTTGGCGGCATGTATGCGCTCATCGCGCTCGGGCTGACGCTGCAATATGGCGTCGCGCGCATCATGAACCTCTCCTATGGCGAGGCGCTGGTGGCGGCCAGCTTTGCGGCGCTGTCGCTCTACACCGGGCTGTCGCTGAGCCCGCTGCTCGCGCTGCTGCTTGCCGTGCCGATTGCAGCGGTGCTGAACTGGCTGCTCTACCGGCTGCTGCTGGTACGGCTGGTCCGCCGCAACAAGGACGCAGGCGCCCAGGAGGTCGACAGCATCCTCGTCACCTTCGGCGTGCTGTTCGTGATCCAGGGGCTGATGCTGGTCGCGTTCGGCGGGCAGTATTACAGTTACAGCTATCTCTCGATCCCGGTCGTCATTCTCGGCTCGACCTTGGCGGTGAACCGGCTGATCGCGCTGGCCTTCGCGGCGGTGATCGGCACCGCCGTCTATCTCGCGCTGACGCGCACGCGGCTCGGCACGGCGGTGCGCGCGGTCGCGGTCGATGCCAGAGCCGCGAGCCTGGTCGGCATCGATGTCGCCGCGCTGGCAGGGTTCGCCTTCGCCTTTGGCGGCGGACTCGTCGCCGCCGGCGGCGTGCTGGTCAGCATGTTCCTGACCTTCAACGCCGCGATGGGCGTCGTCTTCACCATGAAGGCGCTGGTGGTGGTGATCATGGGCGGCGTCGGCAATGTCATGGGCGCGCTGATCGCAGGCCTGCTGCTCGGTATCGTCGAGACCGCGGTGGCGCGGCTGGTCGATCCCGGCTTGACCCTGGCTGCGACCTATGCGCTGTTTCTCGCGGTGCTGCTGGTGCGGCCGACCGGCCTGTTCGGAAAGGCCACCTCGTGACCGGCCGCAACGCCACCCTCATGCTCATCGCCCTGCTCCTCGGCGCCGCGATCGTCGCCGTCCCGTTCTACGCCAACGGCTATTATCTCGCGCTCGGCATCAGCATTCTCTATTTCACGGTGCTGGCCACCGCCTGGGCGATGTTCTCCGGTCCTACCCGCTACATTTCGCTCGCCACCGCCGCATTCTTCGGTATCGGCGCCTACAGCGCCGCGATCACGGCGGAGACCTTGTCCTGGCCGCTGCAGCTGTTGGTCGCGGCCGGCGCGGGCGGCGTGGTCGCCGCGATCACGGGGGTGTCGACCTTGCGGCTCTCCGGCATCTATTTCGTGATCTTCTCCTTTGGCCTCGCCGAGTTGATCCGGCAGCTCGTGATCTGGTACGAGGTCAACGTCCATAAGTCGGTCGGCCGCTATCTGTTCAGCGATCTCACCCAGGAGATGCTGTATTGGCAGCTCCTCGCCCTCGCCGCGGTCGTGCTACTCGCGGGTTATGCGCTGAACCGCTCGCGCTACGGATTGGCACTGCGCGCGATCGGCGCGGACGAGACCGCGGCGCGCCATGCCGGCATCAATGCCACGCTGGTGAAGCTCGGCGTCTTTGTGGCGAGCGCCGTGTTCATGTCGGTGGCCGGCGCGATGATGGCGCCGCGCTGGACGTACATCGATCCGGCGATCGCCTTCAACCCGATGATCTCGTTCCAGGTCGTCATCATGGCGCTGCTCGGCGGTGCCACCCATCTGCTCGGCCCGCTGCTTGGTGTCGTGCCGCTGGTGCTGCTGTTCGAGGTGCTGACCGCGGCGCTGCCGAACCATTTCAGCATCGTGCTCGGCCTGGTGTTCATCGCCATCGTGATGGCGCTGCCGCAAGGCGTGATCGGACTGGTCGCGCCGCTGTTGGCGCGCCCGCATACCAAGCCCGCGGCGACGGCCGCCGTCGGCGAAGGCGCACTGCTGTCAGTGGAAGGGGTGAGCAAATCCTTCGGTGGCTTGCGTGCGGTCGAGGGCGTGAGCCTCACCGTTGCACAGGGCGAGATCCTCGGCATCATCGGTCCGAACGGATCGGGCAAGACTACCCTGCTCAACATGCTCTCGGGCGCGCTCGTTCCCACCACCGGCACGATCCGGCTTGGCGACGCCGTCATCAGTGGCCTTCCGGCGCATAAAATCGCGCGGCTCGGCCTCGCCCGCACTTTTCAGCTTGTGCGCGTGATGCCGGAGCTGTCGATCGCCGAAAACGTCGCCGCGGCGGCGCTGTTCCGCGCCGGCGCGAGCGCAGGCAGCGAGACGGAGATCCACGACCTGCTGGAGCTGGTCGGGCTTGGCCGGCGGTCGGATACGCCCGCAGGCGAGCTGACCTATATCGATCAGAAGCGGCTGGAGCTTGCGCGGGCGCTGGCACTTGAGCCCCGCATCCTCCTGCTCGACGAATGGCTGGCGGGGCTCAATCCGAGCGAGCTCGAAACCGGCATCGCGCTGATCGCGCGCTTGCGCGATCGCGGACTGACCATCGTCATGGTGGAGCATGTGATGGACGCGATCCGCGCGCTCTGCAATCGCTGCCTGGTGATGAGCGCGGGAAAGGCGATCGCCAGCGGCACGCCCGAGGTGGTGCTCGCCGATCGCACTGTCATCACGGCCTATCTGGGAGAGGCCGATGCTTGAGGTCTCGCGTCTGTCGCATTCCTACGGCAAGCATCGCGCGCTCGCCGATATCGCGCTTCAGGTCGGGCGCGGCGAGATCATCGCCATTCTTGGCGCCAACGGCGCCGGCAAGTCGACCTTGCTGCAGGCCATCACCGGACTGATCAGGCCGGCGACAGGGTCGATCATCCGGTTCGAAGGCAAAGATATCGCCGGCCTTCTGCCGCATCTGATCGTCGAGCGCGGCATTGCACTGGTGCCGGAAGGGCGTGGCGTGTTCGGCGAGCTGACGGTCGCCGAGAACCTGCAGCTCGGCGCCTATCCTCCGCGCGCCCGCGAACGCGAAGCCGAGCAGCTCGCCCATGTGCTGCAACTGTTTCCGCGCCTGGGTGAGCGCCTGGGCCAGGCCGTGCGGACCATGAGCGGCGGCGAGCAGCAGATGGTCGCGATCGGGCGGGCGCTGATGTCCAATCCTGCGCTGCTGCTGCTCGACGAGCCGTCGCTGGGGCTGTCGCCGCTGCTGAGCCGCGAGGTGTTTCGCGCGCTGCAACGCATCCGTGCCGATGGTGTCGCCATTCTCCTGGTCGAGCAGAATGCCCGCGCGAGCCTCGACATCGCCGACCGGGTCTATCTGATCGAATCCGGGCGCAATGCCGGCCACGGTGCAGCGGCCGACATGAAGAACAATCCCGATATCCAGCGCGCCTATCTCGGCAAGGCGCGCGCCTCCTCCCCGATATCCAAATCCCCTGAGACGATGGAGCGACCGATGAATGCGATCAACCTTTTGATCGGCGGCAAGGACCAGGCGGCAGCCAACCAGCGCACCTATCAGCGCCTCAATCCGATCAGCGGCGAGACCGCGAGCATCGTCGCGGCGGCTTCGGTCGAGGACGCGTTGCGCGCCGCCGACGCGGCTGCCGCCGCCTTCCCCGTCTGGTCCCAGCTTGCGCCCGGCGAGCGCCGCAAGCGGCTCAGCGCCGCGGCCGACGCGCTGGCACGCAATGCCGCCGAATTCACCGCACTCATGGTGGCCGAGACCGGGGCGACCGCCGGCTGGGCCGGCTTCAATGTGCATCTCGCCGAGGCCATGCTGCGCGAAGCGGCTGCGATGACGACGCAGATCGCGGGTGAGGTGATCCCGACCGATGTGCCCGACAATCTCGCGCTGGCCTTCCGGCAGCCGGTCGGCGTCGTGCTCGGCATCGCGCCCTGGAACGCGCCGGTCATCCTCGGTGTCCGCGCGGTGGCGATGCCGCTCGCCTGCGGCAACACCGTCGTGCTCAAGGCGTCCGAGATGAGCCCTGGTGTGCACCGCCTGATCGGCAGCTGCCTGGCGGAAGCCGACCTTGGCGACGGGGTCGTCAATGTCGTCACCAATGCCCCGGAGGATGCGCAAGCCGTGGTCGAGGCGCTGATCGCGCACCCCGCGGTGCGCCGGGTCAACTTCACCGGCTCGACCCGCGTCGGCCGGCTGATTGCGCTCGCCTGCGCCAAGCATCTGAAGCGCTGTTTGCTCGAGCTCGGGGGCAAGGCCCCGCTCGTCATTCTCGACGACGCCGATCTCGATGCGGCCGTCGATGCGGCGGCCTTCGGCGCCTTCATGAACCAGGGCCAGATCTGCATGTCGACCGAGCGCATCGTGGTCGACGACAAGGTGGCAGATGCGTTCGTCGCGAAGTTCGCGGCCAAGGCCAACAGCCTGCCCTACGGCGATCCCCGTCAGGGCAACGTCGTGCTGGGCTCGCTGGTGTCGGGCGCGGCATGCGACCGGGTCGGTGCGCTGATCGACGACGCGCTCGCCAAGGGCGCGGTGCTCGCCGCCGGCGGTCGCGGCAGCGGCACGATCATGCCGGCAACAATAGTCGATCGCGTCACGCCGGCAATGCGTATCTATGGTGAGGAAAGCTTTGGCCCCGTGGTCACGGTGGTGCGCGTCAGCGGCGTCGAGGAGGCCGTGCGCGTCGCCAACGACACCGAATATGGCCTCTCCTCCGCCGTGTTCGGCCGCGATATCGCGCGCGCGCTCGGCGTCGCCAAGCGGATCGAGGCCGGCATCTGCCATATCAATGCGCCGACCGTGCATGACGAGCCGCAGGTGCCGTTCGGCGGCGTCAAGGCCTCGGGCTACGGCCGCTTCGGCGGCAAGGCGGCCATCGACGAATTCACCGAACTGCGCTGGATCACGGTGCAGACCGGCCCGCGCCATTATCCGTTCTGAGAAGCGCTGCATTCAGCCCGGCAGCGGCGCCTCGGCGATATCGAGCAGCGCGCCGAGGCCGTGGCGCAGGCTGCGCATCGGCACCTGTTCGGACGACAGGCCAAGCGCCAGCAGCGAGCGGCCTGTCACCTCGTAGACATGCCCGAACGGGAACGACGGCAGCGTCGCCTCGGGCCGGTTGGTGTCGATCAGGCCGAGCCAGTTGCGTCCCTCCGGCACCTCCGGCAAGGTGAAGTTCACCACGTCATAATGGGCGTTGTAGATCAGCAGGAGCGTGGCATCGGAGCCGCGGCGCTTGACGCCGGTCTCCTGCGCGCGGCCATCGAGCAGCATGCCGAAACAGCGCGCATTGCCGTCGGTCCATTGCTCGACCGCCATCTCCTCGCCCGCAGGCGACAGCCAGGTGACGTCCTTCACGCCCAATTCCTCGTTGAGCGAGCCGACCAGGAAGCGGCTGCGATAGAGGATCGGAAACGCCTTGCGCATCGCGATCAGCTTGCGGGTGAACTCGCGCAAGCTCCTCCCCTGCGGCGTGATCGCCATCCAATCGAGCCAGGTGGTCTCGTTGTCCTGGGCATAGGCATTGTTGTTGCCGTGCTGGGTGTGGCCGAACTCGTCGCCGGCGAGCAGCATCGGCGTGCCATGCGACAAGAGCAGCGTCGCGAGCAGGTTGCGCTTCTGCCGTTCGCGCAGTTCGATGATCTCGGGATCATCGGTCGGACCCTCGGCGCCGCAATTCCAGGAATGGTTGTTGTCGTGGCCGTCGCGATTGTCCTCGCCGTTGGCCTCGTTGTGCTTGTCGTTGTAGGAGACGAGATCGTTGAGATTGAAGCCGTCATGGGCGGTGATGAAGTTGACGCTCGCCCACGGCCGACGTCCACGCTTGTTGAACAGATCCCCTGAACCGGAGATGCGCTTGGCGAAGTCGGCCAGAGCGCCGGGATCGCCTTTCCAGAAGGCGCGCACAGTGTCGCGGAACTTGTCGTTCCACTCCGCCCAGCCGGGCGGAAACTGACCAACCTGATAGCCGCCGGGACCGATGTCCCAGGGCTCCGCGATCAGCTTGACGCTGGAGAGCACCGGATCCTGCCGGCAGGCATCGAGGAAGCTGCCGCCCTCGTCGAAACCATAGGGCTCGCGCGCCAGGATGGTGGCGAGGTCGAAGCGGAAGCCGTCGACCCGCATCTCGGTGGCCCAATAGCGCAGCGAATCCGCGACCAGCTGCAGCACGCGCTGATGCGACAGGTTCACCGTGTTGCCGGTGCCGGTGTCGTTGATGTAGTAGCGCATGTTGTCGGGCAGGAGCCGATAGTAGCTCGCGTTGTCGATGCCCTTGAACGACAGCGTCGGCCCGAGCTCGTTGCCTTCGGCGGTGTGGTTGTAGACCACGTCGAGGATCACCTCGATGCCGTTGGCGTGGAACTGATTGACGAGCGTCTTGAATTCGGTGGCGAAGAGTGTCTTGAGGTAGCGCGGCTCCGGCGCGAAAAAGCCGATCGTGTTGTAGCCCCAGTAGTTGCGCCGGCCCATCTCCACCAGGTAGCTGTCATCGATAAAGGCATGGATCGGCAACAGCTCGGCCGACGTGATGCCGAGCGAGCGCAAATAGGCCGGGACGTCGTGATGGGCAAGGCCTGCGAAGGTGCCGCGATCGGCGTCCGGCACCATCGGATGCAGCCGGGTGAAGCCCTTCACATGCATCTCGTAAGTGATGGTGCGTTCCCAGGGGATCTCGGGCTTGCGCGACGCTCCCCAGGTGAAGGCCGGATCGATCACGCGACATTTCAGCATCGACGCCGCGCTGTCGCGCTCGTCGAAGGACAGATCCTTGTCGGGATGATCGAGCTGGTAGCCGAACAGCTCAGGACCCCAGCGCAAGGACCCGACCAGCTGCTTGGCATAGGGATCGATAACGAGCTTGTTCGGATTGAACCGGTGGCCTGCGTCAGGCTCATAGGGACCGTGCACGCGATAGGCATACACCGTGCCGGGACGCGCGGTCGGCAGATAGCCGTGCCAGACCTCGTCGGTATATTCCGGCAGCTCGATCCGCTCGAGCTCGGTCTCGCCATTGTCATCGAACAGGCAGAGCTCAACCTTGGTGGCATGCGCGGAGAACAGCGCGAAGTTGACGCCGAGCCCGTCCCACGTGGCGCCGAGCGGAAAGGGCCTGCCTTCGCTGATCGGGGATTTGCGCAAATTGAATGCAGCCTGCGTCAGAGCGTCGCCCTGCCTGGTCAGTTGATCCATGTTGCCCCCTGCCCAATCCGGATCGCCGTTAGGGTAACGTCTCCGGCATCGCGCCGACATCGGCGCTGGTCTCGGCGACCGAAGCGATGACGGCCGCTGGCGGCACCTCCGCAGCCGGGGCCAGCCTGCCGCTGCGCTGCGAATGCACTTCCTTGGAAATAGCTGCGATCGAATTGCCGATCCGGCCGACGATCTCGGTCAATTCCGCCTGCGACAGCCCGAGCCGCCGTGTGACAATGCGGACCTGGACGCGGTCGGTGAGATCGAGCTTGTTGCGGATCGGCTGGATTTTGGGACGACGCATAGGGGTTCCTCCTGCTATGTACCTAACCGCCGCTCCGACCATTGGTTCCCGCCGCGGGCAGAACCACCGCAAAGACGTGCGTCGTCGCTCTCGCGGCGCCATGGGCCCGAGGCATTTTGGCGAATTTGCCCTCTCATCAGGCAGAGGGCGCAGGGAATGCCGGGCGCTGGCCGCGCCCATGGCCCGCCTGCAGAAGAAAAGCAGGCGGCAGTTACCACAGGTACAGCCGAGACAGCCCGGCATCCCCTGCGCGACGGCTTTACGGCTTATACGTGATCTCCCCGGGGACCGGCTTTCTTGCCCCCGTCCGCGTGATGCAAAACATCATCGCGTCGCGACAACGCTTGCGCGTTGCGCAGACCTCAGCACCGGGAGGCCAGGACCACACGACTTCGCCGTGCACACCGGATCGTTCGTCCGCATGATTAGATCATGCTGCAACCCGATGAGCCCATCGCATCCCGCTTCAACGTTCGTGACGATCGCGATACGTCCCTCCTGAGAGAAGCGGGATGCGTGGAGTATGCACGATTTACGAAAATACGAAACAGGAATATTTTTCGCGAGAGGGCTGGACAGGTTTTTGCGCAAAGTGCCCGGCGGGCAAATCACCGAGCTGGCGGAGATCTCGAAATGACGCCAATGACACCATCTTGGGACGAGCAGATCCTGCTGTGCCAAATCAGAGGACATCTCATCCTCAGTCGAGCCCCGAACTCCTCCCGACTATTCGCGTCAACTATACGGTGCTTCCTTGTCTGACCGTTTCTCGACAATGGTCGCAGTCTCTTCCACTCCCTTTTCGTAGTTGCCCGCTAACCTCTCGATACCATTGGCCCACATCCTCAGCATGGAGACCTGAAGGCGCATAATTGACTTCAGAGCATTCATGCCGATTGCTGTCGCCGGGGTTACGCGCCCTTGTTGGTCGTGCGCGAAGCGGTGAGCGCTGGAGGTCTTGTCTGCCATGCTGTTCGCTCCTTCTGTGGTGTTCTGTGTAAAGCTAAGCGTCTCGTGATGCACTACGCGTTTCTAAGTGCTCGGCCAAAGCGCGATCCGCCGCGAGCCTCGCAGCCCGATCGTCATGAAATTCGTCCAAACTTTTCAAGTAAGCGACTGCCGCGATTTGCAAGAGATCGAAGTCGTAATCGCCGGCATCACAAAGATTGGTGACGTATCGGTAGATAGCGGAACGCCGGCTATCGTTCTCGCTGATACCGCTGTGGAGCAGCAAGTAGTTGCGCCAAGCGAACGCACATGCGCCTTCTATGGCCTGAGAAGTCATGGGCATCTCCCCGACATTGCGGAGCTCTCCTCTGTGGGGCTCTCCCCAAGGCAGAGAAAGACTGATGAGCCGTTTCGTTCCGCCAATTGCTCACGCGTAGTGCTGTTCCGTCGCTGCGCCGCAAGCTGTTTGCGGACGAGCGATGTCGGCGCTGCAATAAGCGACGTGATGAGGGTAACGGGTCTCGCGGTGGATGTTTCACGTCGGGCCAAGAACTGCCTCGAGAGGCGCATTTATGAAGGTGCGTGTGTTCCCCGGAACAAGAGATTGCAGAACGTGCACGACTTCCGGTTTTGGCTCGTTGGAGACCTTCTGGTCAGCGCCCAAGACGTCCGCTAACGGGGCTTGGTTGGTCATCATTCCATAGCCTACAGGGCAGCTTTTGGGCCCGGAGCAGACGTTGGATTGTTCGGCATTTCTTGGTTGTCGTTCACTGCACATCAACCTGTCCGAGAGTAGCTTTTTACTGCCTATATTGCGCAACTAACTCGGGATTTCTCGATGCCGAACCAATGGTCCAAGTGGTGGTGGCTCAGGGTGTCCTCTATTCCCCATTGGTCAAGCGACGAGCGCCGCGCAGCCGCCACGTTTTGCGTGACATGTTTGGTTGCCTGCCTGTTCCTAAGTGTGGTGTTCGCAGGGTGCATTTCTCCGCTGAGGTTCAGCTTTGATCTGACATTGAGTGTGTCATTCGGGATCGCGCTATTGGCTACAGTGCCAAACCTTCGTGGCCTAACAACAGCGCTGTTCCCTAACACAATCCAGAAAGGTGATCAGGCAGCGGCGGACAGAGTCGGAGGCGAAGTGTTTCTGCCGGATGAAAAGATAAAGCCGACCCTTTGGTGGTGCGATTATCACCCGGGCGCAAGCCACAACATCTCGTGGGAAGAGCAACATATCAAGATCGCGATATTCCTCATCGCAATTCTGATTTTCTTCCCGTGCATCCTTTATTTGCCGCGATACCTTATGGAAAGATTTGGCCTGACCCAGTCAAGCTCGCTGGTCGCAATTATCCTAGCAATACTGCCCCTGTCGCTCATCGTCGCCCGGAAATTGAGCATTCGGATTTGGCCTGATATCGCAAGGCGCGCCGAAGAGAATGCAGTTGCGAGATGCAATCCTCCCAAGCCAAAGGTAAGACGGTGAACTTAAAGTGCGGTTGTGGCCCATTCCGGCCCACCTAGCCGGACCGGATGAGGTCAGCGCGGGGGCGCAACCGGACATTCTCGCTTGGCGAGTCGGAATGCCGCTTTTGAACCCCAAAGGACATCCAACCGAAGACGGCTCGAAACGGCAGGTCTGGAAATTTCGTCTCCTGATCTGTTTGGACAGGCAGTTGGGTGCTTCCCTATTGGAACACTCGCATCATCAAATTAGAACAGTTAATGAGCGGCGGACTTGGCGAACTGGATTGCCAGGCCTCCGCCGATGAAAAAGCGAAAAAGATCCACAGGAGGCGAAAATATTGTCGCCTGAGCATTCGCCCTCTGTCATTAAGCTCTTCAGGAGCGGGCGTCCTTCTAAGCAGCATCGACTTCCATCTGCGGACCCCCGGCCGCAAATTCACGTACATTTCCGCGCCGAGAAGCCACGTCAAAGTACCCAAGACAATAAAGCCAGCAATCCAGCTTCCTTGAAGGATGATCAGCCAAGTTGGCATCTTCCGCACCTCGTACTGTCCATTACCGCGCTGCCGCCTAAGATGGCGGCCTCTCCCTATCGGGCCAAGCCAGCGACGTCACCTCAAAGCCCAAGGCGCTATCCGCCGATCACCCGGCGATGTCCGCTTTCCAGGCGCAATTCGGACCAGCGCGCCGCCAGCCCAAGACAGCCGCTTCTGACCATTCCGGACGCCGAAGGATTTCACGGCGATGTTGTCTGCACTCAGGCGGTTTGATGCTGAGCAAGCAGGATTCTCGCCCGTCGCACGACACGCGCGACGGCGAATCCGGTCAGACCGAGTCCTAATATCAGCATCGTTAAATTGACGACCGAGTGTCCGCGGTCGTTGAGCGCCGATCGCCCGACAGCACCCATGTAGACGAAGATCACAATCTGCGGCAGTTGGCCGAAAAAAGTGGCGGCCGTATACGGAAACAGACCGATTCGCGACAGGCCGAACAGATAATTTGTTATGGTTCCAGGGATCGGCGACGCCAGACGCAGCAACACGATCAGACGCCATCCTTCATGGTTGGTCGCTTCGACCGCCGCCTGCCACACGGGCCGGCGTTGGACCGCCCGGGCGAAGCGCGAACGCAGCAGATGGCGGGACGTCAAGAACCCCAGAATCGCGCCTGCTGTCGCAGCGAGGGCCGCAATCGGTATTGCCGCAAATCCCAGCATGAGTCCGCCGGCGATACACAACGGAGGTCGAGGAACGAACACTAGCGATCCTATTACGAGTGCGACGATCAGCGCGCCCATGCCAATGAGCGGAGCGCTTTGTAGTGCGGTGATTAACTCTACGAGCGTCGTCGTCACTGCGGCCCACCTTGAGCTTCTTTTGCAACCTAGATCATGCACGCGCTTTTTTCGGGGAACTCTTTACGTTCTGAAGGGCACCTTCAACAAGGTGCGCAAGCAGGATCAACCGAAAGTTTGGTGGCTTCGAGGGTTGAGAGGCCGCTTATGGCCCCATTCCGGTCCTTTCCGGCGGCGCCGAGGATGTGCGCTCTCAGGCGCAATTCGGACCAGCGTGCCGGGAGCCTGAGACCGCCGCTTCTTCGCTTTCGACGCGATGCAGCCGATCGGCGTGTTCGGACCGAGCGTCCGCTTCTGAAGGAAGGCCGGCCGTCACGACGCTTAGGCACCTTTTTGCAGCCCGCTTTTCTGGAAATGCTCAACTGCCTCATCAACATGGACCCAATGATGCTTCGACCGCTCGAATACCGAAAAGGCGGGAGCCGGAAAGCCAGGGTCGCCCAGCGCGCCAACCGCGACGCCGATGAGAGACGGCGAGCCGTCGGGCTTCCAATAGACCGTCGAGCCGCATGTTGGACAAAAATAGCATCGCACCTTACGGCCGCTGTCGCCGACGTGAACGAACTCCGTAGCCGTTCCCGAGATCTCGACGGTGTCAATCGCATGGAAAACGCCGAGGCCGAATGGCGAACCGGTTCGTCGCTGGCAAGCGAGACAGTGACACGCGACAATCAGCTTTGACGTTTCTCGCAACTTCAGTGAAAGAGCGCCGCAAATGCATTGGGCAATAGCCATGTGATCGTCTCCCGTCTTTCTCGGTGAAGTTACATCGGAATGTGGGGGATGAGACGCAGGCTGGACCGGAGGAGCAAGGGCCGCGCGACCGAAGCAAGGGTCGCATGCGTCACGTAACAAGATATCCTCTTTCGGAAGACTGCGGCAAGACAAAACAATCCGAATGGTCGTCTGTCACCTTTTGGTCTTGGCCGTGGATCCCGAGTAAGGCGTCGCGGTTACTTCTGCCCTGTGAGGAAAGCGGATCGATTTTGCTCGATGCGAGCCTTTCCGCTAATTGCCGATCGCAACATATTGCGCTGCCGCACAAATTTGGTCGCTAAAGGCAAAGCGGACGTCACCTTCGCCGCATCACGCTGCCGGGTTTATGAGTATACCGACGACCAGACGCACAACTGGTTGAGCCCTGGCCGGGTGCCACTGAGCCACCTTGCCGAGGCACTTCAGCTCGCACGCAGCAGCTCCGCAATCCGATTGTTGGCGCGGCGAAGCCGCCGGCAAAGCTCGCGGTTGATGTTCTGCATGACGATCACATAGGCGTGGATGTCGGCCTTGTAGTACGCGTACAGACATCGGGCCGTGAGCTCGTACAGCACGGTCGGACTCTCGGCGATGACGGTGGCCGATCGGTTCTGCATTTCGATCAGCGTCATCTCGCCAAAGAAATCGCCCGGCTCAAGCTTCGCCATGTGAATGAAGGCGCCGGAATCCCTGCGCTTGTCGACCACGAGCGTGCCAGTGTGAACGACGAACATCGAACGGCCCGGCTCGCCTTCTGACACGATCGTGCTGCCAGCGTCGAACCGGCGCTCGACCAGCATCGAGGCCAGGAGATCGAGGCTCGCATCGGAAAGGCCGCCGAAAAAAGGTGTGGCGAGCAGGAATGCTTTCAGATCGGGCGAGCTGACAGCCATGGCCGAGTATACCGCCACGCTCATCGGCGGCAAGCGAGTGTCCCGCCAGGGCGACCTGCCGCGCGTGTCCTGGATCGTGATCCGATGAGAGGGAATCGGATCATGATCTCATCTCTCGTTTGAGCATGATGATTTCGGAAAGCGGTTTCCACTTCTCCGCGTCATGCTCTAATGCGCTGCCGCCATCGCGGCGCCCGGCTTCGGCGATCGCAGCAGCAGCACGATCGGGATGATCGCAAGCAGAAGAATGCCCAGCAGCCAGAAGCAGTCGCTGTAGGTCATCACCAGCGCCTGCTTCTCGATCAGGCTGGAGAGCTGCGCGATCGCCCGCAGCCGCGCCGTCGCTTGATCGATGCCCTGGCTCAGCCCATCGGCGGCGAGCCGGGCCTGCCCTATCAGGGAGTTCGCCGTCACCGCCTCGCGGATCGTATCGGAATGCACCGCGCTCCGGTGATCGATGAAGACACCGCACAGGGCCAGACCGATCGAGCCACCGAGATTGCGGGCCATGCTGTAGATGCCGGCGCCGTCGGCGGCATTCTCCCGGCCGATCGCCGCCATCGAGGCCTGATTGAGCGGCATCGCGGCCAGGATCTGGCCGACCCCGCGCATCAGCTGCGACAGCGTGAAATCGCCGCCAGCGCTGTCGGGACTGAGATGGATGTCGGCAAAGCAGCTTGCAGCGAAACACAACAGGCCGAGCGCCACCATCAGGCGGGTGTCGAACCGGCCGATGATGCGCGGCAGCACGGGAATGAGGACAAAGACGGGGATCGCCGCGAGCGCCATGATGCCGCCCGCCTGTCGCGGATTGTAGCCGGCGATGCTGCTGAGGAACTGCGGCACCACGAATGTCGTGCCGTAGACGGCGGCGCCGACCACGAGCGTGATGAAGGTGGCGCTGGCGAATGCGCCGTTGCGCAACAGCGCAAGCTTGATGACCGGGTCCGGACTCGTTGTCTGCGCGACGGCCATCGCGACGAAGCCGAGCAGCGACACCAGGCAGAGATCAACGATGACGGAGGATTCGAACCAGCGCTCCCGCTGCCCCTCCTCGAGCACGACAGTCAGACAGGCGAAAGCGATCGCCATGCCGGCGATCCCGAGCCAATCCGCTTTGGCCAGAAGATCGAGCTTGGCCTTCTCCTCCGGAAGTCCAAGAACCAGAAGCGTCACCAGCGCGATGCCGACCGGCAGGTTGAGGAAGAAGCACCAGCGCCAGCTCGCCTCTTCGGCGAGATAGCCGCCGATGACAGGCCCGATGACGGGGCCGAGCAGCACGATCACGCCGAAGATGCTCATGCCGACGGCCATCTGACGCTGCGGCAGCCGGGTGCGGATGATGACCTGCGCCGTCGGGATGAGAGCGCCGCCGAAAAAGCCCTGGCCTGCGCGGCCGATGATCATCTGCAGCAGTCCGTCGGACACCCCGCAAAGCATCGAGAACAGCACGAACGCGATCGTCGTGATCAACAGCAGCCGGCGCAGGCCCAATAGCCGCGTGAGCCAGGCCGTCAGCGGGATCATGACGACCTCGGCGACCAGATAGCCGGTGCCGATCCAGGTGCCCTCGGTGCCGCTGGCGCCGACCTCGCCCTGGATTTGCGGAAGCGCCGTGTTGGTGATGGAGGTGTCGAGGGTCGCCATCAGGGCGCCCAGCGCGCCGGCGACCACCGCGATCCAATCGACGGCGCTTGCGGTATCGCCCGCCGGTGTCGATCCCGCCGCGCCGGTTCGGAGCGGCACGGTGTCGCTCGCGGCGCTCATGTTCCGGCTCGCGCAGTATGGACGGCGTCCCCCGGCCTGGTGTTGACGGAGACCTCGACCGACAGGCCGGGGACAAAGGCCGGCGCGGCCTTCTCAGGCGCATTGACGCGAATGCGGACCGGCACGCGCTGGACGATTTTGGTGAAGTTGCCGGTGGCATTCTCGGGCGGCAGCAGCGCGAACTGGGCGCCGGTGCCGGGCGAGAAACTGTCGACCGTTCCGGTCAAGGCCAGATCCGGATAGGCGTCGACGCGGATCTCGGCCGGCTGGCCCGGACGCATGTTCTGCAGCTGCGTCTCCTTGAAATTGGCCACCAGATACATCTGGTCCGTCGGTACGATCGTCAGCAGCCGCGTGCCCGGCTGCGCAAACTGGCCGAGCTGCACGGTGCGGTCACCGACCCGGCCGGCGATCGGGCTGCGCAGCACGGTGTCGTTCAGGTCGATCTCGGCCTGGCTGAGATTTTCCTTTGCTGCGGCCAGCTGCGCCTCGGCCTGCGCCAGCTGCGCCTTCAATGTCGCGATCTGCTGGCGCGCCGCGTCGAGCACGGCCTGTTTCAGGTTGACGGTGGAGCGCGCCTGGGCGAGCGCGCTCTCGGTCTGCTCGTTCTTCTGCTGCGTCGCGAATCCGCGGGTGGCCAGCACCGCCGCGCGTTCGAATTCCTTTTCCGCCAGGTCGGAATTGGCCTCAGCGGTTTTCACATCCGCCTCGCCTTGCGCGATCACGGCGTCCTGCTGCCGCAGGTCGGCCTCGGCCTTGGCCACGTCAGCCTCGCGCGCCTCGACGGTCGCTTTGGCCTGCCGCTCGGTCATCTCGTAGCGTCGCGGATCGATCTTCAGCAGCGCCTGCCCTGCCGCGACCTCCTCATTGTCACTCACATAGATCTCGGAGACCTGTCCGGAGACGCGTGGCGCCATCGCGACCTGGTCGGCCCGCAGATAGGCGTTGTTGGTGCTCTCGATGAAGCGCCCGACCAGATACCAGTAACGGCCGTAGACGACGCCACATGCAAGCGCAAGGAAAGCAATCGCGCCGAGCAGGATACGGGTCCGGCTGCGCTTGCGCAAAACCGCCGCCGCGCCGGTCTCGGCACCGCCGACGGTGTCGCCACCGACTTTGTTCACGACCGCGACGCTCATGACCAGGCCTTTCCAGGAAATTTATTCCAGTTGGAATATTTATGCCAATTGGAATAATTATGTCAACTGGAATAAATTTACGGCCGTGCTAAGACGGAGGCCAAGGAGACATCGGCAATGACGGGCTTGAGACGGCGCAAGACGGACAGCGGTTACGCGCGGGGCGAGGAGACGCGGGCGCGGATCATCCGGACCGCGCTGGCGCTGTTCGGCGAACGCGGCTTCGACGGCGTCTCGACGCGGGACATCGCGGCGCAGGCCGGCGTGCCGGCGCCGTCCTTGCAATATTACTTCGAGAGCAAGGAAGGCCTCTATGCCGCCTGCATCGAGGACATCCAGATCGCTGCAATGAAGGCCGTCGGCCCCGCGCTGGAGATCCTCGACGGGCTGCTGGACGCCGATGCAAGCGATGACAAGATCATCGATGCCTATTGCTCGGCCCTCGACGGTCTGACGGATTTTCTGTTCGGATCTGCTGACGCATCGAGCCGCGCGCTCTTCATCGCGCGCCGGATCATGCCGACCAAATCCACCCTCACTAAGAAGGACCTCTCGAAGGCAACGGGACCCCGGCTGCAGGAGCGCTGCGGCAAGATCATCGCGCGCCTGTCGAACGGCGCCATGTCGGAAAACGAAATCCGAATGACGTCAATGACCATCACCGGCCAGCTGTTCGCGTTCCATTTCGCCCGGGAGCATTTCAAGGCTCTGCTGGGCTATGACGAGATCACGGGCGATCGGCTGACGACGCTCAAGCAGATCATACGCAGGCAGACGACCTTGCTCTTGAAGGCCTGCAAGTCCAAGCGAGCTTGATCCCAGGCACGGCAAGCTCGCCCATCCGCGCTCCGGACAGACCATCGGCGATCCGCATATGCGCGGCCGCGCTCAGAAGCATCAATCCCCAACCACGGACTCTTGCGATCGAGAATGGCGGGTTTTTACCAATGGAAGGCCCGCAGCGAACGCCGGATACGAGAGCCTACAGGCTTGCTGCCGAAAAGCTCACGGGGAGGATTGACATGACGCGCTCAACCATCGCGCTCGGCGCCATGATGCTTCTGACGATGAGCTTCGTTCTCTATCCTCGGGACTCGGCCGATGCTGCGGTGTTCTGTGCCCAGCTCCGAGGAGCGAAAGCCGCGGGACAACCTGACTGCTCATTTTCGACGCTGGATGCATGTCGCGAGCGGGTCAAGCATCGAGGCGGCGGGCACTGTTATAAGCTGAACCGATAGCCCGATCGGCCGCGCTCAGCGCGCCTCGACGACCTCGCCGTCCTCTTTTACGAATCTGCCGACCGGATGGTCCAGGAGATCGATCACCTGCTCCGACGGCCGGCAGAGCCGCACGCCTTTCGGCGTCACCACGATCGGCCGGTTGATCAGGATCGGGTGCTGCATCATGAACGCGATCAGCTCGTCGTCGGTCCATTTGGGATCGTCGAGGCCGAGTTCCTTGAACGGCGTGCCCTTCTCGCGCAGCAGCGCGCGGACCGGAATGCCCATCGCCGCGATCAGTTCGCGCAACCGCTCCGCCGTCGGCGGCGCCTTCAGATATTCGATGATGACCGGCTCGCCCCCGCTCTGCCTTATCATCGCCAGCGTGTTGCGCGAGGTGCCGCAATCGGGGTTGTGATAGATCGTCACGCTCATTGCCGCGCCTCCACTGCGGGTCTCGACTCAGCCGCTCCGGCTTCGTACCAAGCTCTCGTCGCCTTGACGATGCGAACGACCGAAAGCATCACCGGCACCTCGACCAGAACGCCGACGACGGTTGCAAGCGCCGCGCCGGAGTCGAGACCAAACAGGCTGATCGCAGCGGCAACCGCGAGCTCGAAGAAATTGCTCGCACCGATCAGCGCGGCCGGTGCCGCCACACACCACGCGACACCGAAACGACGGCTCAGCCAATATGCAAGGCCTGCATTGAGGTAAACCTGAATGAGGATCGGCACGGCAAGGATCGCGATGACAGCCGGCTGCCTGACGATCTGCTCACCTTGGAACCCAAACAGGAGCACCAACGTCGCCAGCAAGGCAACAAGAGACAGCGGCTGCAGCATCCGCATGACGCCGTCGAAGACGCCGCGGCCCTTACGTAGCAGCGTGCCCCGCCAGACCTGCGCAACCGCGACGGGCACCACGATGTACAGAACGACCGAGAGCAGCAGCGTGTCCCAAGGAACGGTGATCGACGCGACGCCGAGCAGAAGGCCCACCAGCGGCGCGAACAGAAACACCATGATGACGTCATTCAGCGCAACCTGGCTCAGCGTATAATGAGGCTCGCCCTCGCACAGATTGGACCACACGAACACCATCGCGGTGCAGGGCGCTGCCGCAAGCAGGATCAGGCCGGCGATGTAGGAGGAGATCTGCCCGGACGGGAGCAATGGCGCGAAGACATGGCCAATGAAGAAGGAACCGAGCAGCGCCATCGAGAATGGCTTGACGGCCCAGTTGATAAACAGCGTAACACCGACGCCCCGCCAATGTTCGCGCACCTGGCCCAGCGCCCCGAAATCGATCTTGAGCAGCATCGGCACGATCATGAGCCAGATCAAGACCGCAACCGGCAGATTGACCTTGGCAATCTCGGCAGCTGCAACCGCCCCGAAAAATCCGGGCATGACGTGTCCCAGCGCGACACCTGCGACGATGCAGAGTGCGACCCAAAGGGTGAGGTAGCGTTCGAAGATGCTCATGCTTCAGGCCACGTCGTGTCGGGCAGAAGTCGCGCCTTCAGAACGTCCGATCTCGCGCAGCTTGGTTCCGAGCGCGAGCCTGTCGATGCTCCTCAGCGGTAGACTCACGAAGGTCCCGATCCGGTTCTTGAGATAGCGAAACGCGGTCACAAAGGCCGCCTGCTTTTCCAATTCGGTACCGTGGGTCTCGGCGGGATCCTCAATCCCCCAATGTGCCGTCATCGGTTGACCGGGCCAGATGGGACAGTCCTCGCCCGCTGCATTGTCACAGACGGTAAAAACGAAATCCATCACCGGCGCATCAGGAGCGGCGAACTCCAGCCAGCTCTTCGAGCGCAAGCCATCGGTCGGGTAATCCAGGCTCTTGAGAGTGTGCAATGCTAAGGGATGCACCGCCCCTTTCGGCGCACTCCCCGCAGAAAACGCTCGGAAGCGGTCGGCCCCATCCTTCATCAGGATCGATTCCGCAAGGATCGAGCGGGCCGAGTTGCCGGTGCAGAGAAACAGGACATTGTAGACATGCTCAGGCACGGCTTCTCTCCTTTCGCTTCGGCGGGCAGCAAGGCTGCAGGCTCTCGATCACGGGCGCGCAGATCTCCGGCCGGCCGGCGCAGCAGTCCTGCAGCAGAAACAGCGCGACCTTCTGGAATTCTGCGAGATTGGCGCGATAGACGATCGAGCGGCTGCGCCGCTCCGAGGTGACGAGATCGGCGCGCGCAAGCACCGAAAGATGCGCCGACAACGTGTTCTGCGGCACCTCGAGCAGGCGTGCCAGCTCGCCCGCCGGCAGCCCGTCGGGTTCATGCTGCACCAGGGTGCGAAAGGCCTGCAGGCGCGTGGGCTGCGCCAGCGCGGCCAATGCCAGGACGGCTTCCTCGTTTTCCATATATCCAGAATTATCGATATATCGACCAATGTCAACCTGTCGCATGCGGTTCTCCCGCATCGAGCCAAGAGTTCATCATGCGCCCGTCACGAGCCAAGAGTTGCGCCGGCGCGCCGCCCGGACACTCACATCAACGCCGCTGCGGGCGATTCGGATGCAGGCAGCCGGAACCAGCGCTAGTCGTGCCCGGTCCCTTTCGTGTGCACGAGATAGTCGACGATCGGTGCGACATCGGCGTCCGCCACCGGGGCCTTGTAGGCGTTCCGCATCTTGTCGACCACGGCAGCCCAGGCGTTGCGCGACATCGGCGGCTGTCGCAGCACCATGTCGGCCGAATGGCAGGCCAGGCAGTTGTTGTTGATCGCATCTGCGCTCGCGCCGCCCGGGAATGTGGCGTCTCCAAACGGCAGGTCGACCGTCACCGACTTGAACGCGATCCCCGGCGCGGCCGCATCGGTGGATGACACCACGCCCAGAATTGCGGCCGGCACGACCATGGTGATGATGAAGGACTTCGACATGGTTTGCTCCTCAGACGGCGTCGATGCGGATGGTTTCGATCACGTTGCGCATGAAGCCCGAGCCGTTCCAGTAGGTCTCCGTGGGCTGCAGGTCGCCCTTCTCGCTGGTGCAGCGGGCCATGATCCGATGCGGCCCCTTCCCCGGGGTGATTGATGCCGTCCAGCGGCGAAAACTGTATTTGCCTTCGTCCTTGCCGAGCGTTGTGGACTGCCATGATGCGCCATCGTCCGCCGAGATCTCGACGCTGCGCACGCCGGCGTCGCCGCCAAAGGCGATCCCTCGCAATTCGAGCGGTGCACCCGCTGTCACCTGATCACCGTCGCGGCGGTTGGTGACGAACGAGCGCGGCAGCATGCGATTGATCGGAACGGACTTGTAGCCGCTCTCACCGGGCTTCACGGCCGCGAATGGCGTGTCTGGAATAAGATACGCCTTGGTCATCCAGAAGCCGTCGTCCGGCTGGGCCAGCACCTCGATGTCGTTCAGCATCTTGACCCAATAGGTCGAGTACCAGCCGGGCACGATGAGCCGCAGCGGAAAGCCGTTGAGCAGCGGCAGCTGCTCGCCATTCATCGCATAGGCGATCATCACGTCCCCGTCCCGGGCGTGATCGACGCCGATCGACTTCATGAAATCGGGCGCCTCGGGGACGACCTGCTCATCGAGCCCGTTGAAGCGGACTGCCACCGCGCCCGCTTTGACGCCGGCACGGTCGAGCACGTCCTTCAGCCGCACCCCGGTCCATCGGGCATTGCCCATCGCGCCGTGCCGCCACTGCGCGCCGGCGACACGCGGCTGGAACAGACCGCGCGAATTGCCCGAGCATTGGTTCACCGCCACGATCTCATGGGACGGCATCGCCAGCAGGTCTTCCAATGACAGGCTCAGGCTGGTGTTGACCTCGCCGCGAACCTTGAGGCGGAACGCCACCGCGTCGATCGCGGTGGGAATGTTGGCCCAATGCCAGCGGACGAAGAACCTGTCGTTCGGCGTCAGCACGCCCTGATCGAACACCTCGAACGGAGTTTCGAGCAGCGGCGGCCGCGTACGCTGCAGGATCATCCTGCCTTTTTGCGGAAAGGCGGTGGTCAGGCTGCGTTCGCCCCCGCCGCCAGGCAGGTCGAGGTCGACAATCTCGTCGGCAAGGGCCGGCGCCGCAACCAGGGCGAGCCCGACCGCGCCGACGCCGCTCATGAACTGGCGGCGAGTCTTGAGCATCGGTGGGTGATACTGAACGGACATGGACACTTCCTCCTGAATGTTCGCTTCGTGCCTCAAGGGACAAAACGCCCGGCATCCAAAACTATTCCATCGCCGAGACTGATCGATCCGATCGCCCAGTCCGAACGGGATCAGCAGGGCCGGTCTAGAACGCGCGCAAAATCTCCAAAGCTGATCGGTCCGCATGAGCGTGCAGGCGTAACGGGGGATTATTTCGTTTTTTCTAGAAATACCGTTTCGATTTTTCTAGAAATACCGTTTGACATAGGCAGTTTGCAAGCCCATCATCCGCCCATGAAGCTCGACGACGTCGCCGCCCGCCTGGAAGCCCTTGGCAACACCACCCGGTTGAAGATCTACCGGGCGCTGGTGCGCGCCGGTCATGCTGGCATGCCGGTCGGGCGGCTGCAGGAGCGGCTCAAGATCCCCGCCTCGACCCTGTCGCATCACATTAAGACCCTGGTCTCGGTCGGGCTGATCTCGCAGCAGCGCGAGGGCACCACACTGGTGTGCCATGCCGAGTACGGGACGATGCAGGGCCTCGTGGACTTCCTGGTGGCCGAATGCTGCGCGGACGAAGCCGGATGTGGAAACGCCAAGAGCGCAGCATGACCTTTTCGCCCTTTAATTCGATCATCCTAGAAGGATAGGAGAATGTGATGCCAGACAAGACGGTCGCGATCATCGGCGCGGGGCCTGTCGGGCTTGCGGCGGCAGCGCATGTGCTCGATCGCGGCCTGACGCCGATCGTGCTGGAAGCCGGACCGGCAGCAGCGCACGCAGTGCGCCAATGGCAGCATGTGCAGCTGTTCTCGCCATGGCAATATAACGTCGACAAGGCGGCGGGGCGGCTGCTCGCCGCCGTCGGCTGGAATTCACCCGATCCCGACGTGTATCCGACCGGGCGCGAACTGATCGAAGACTATCTCCGGCCGCTTGCGACCAAGACCGAGCTGTCCGGCGTCATCCGCACCGACAGCCGGGTCACCGCGATCAGCCGGGTCGGGTTCGACAAGGTAAAATCCAGAGGTCGCGCGCAGGCCCCGTTCGAGGTCAGATATCGCAACGGCAAGGGCGAGGAGACGCTGCAGGCCGATGCCGTGATCGACGTCTCCGGCACCTGGTTCACTCCCAACCCTGCCGGCGGCAATGGTCTGCCCGCGCTCGGCGAACAGGCCCACGCCGACCGCATCGCCTATGCGATGCCGGACGTACGCGGCAGTCAGCGCAGCCGCTATGCCGGCAAGACGATCGCGGTGCTCGGCGCCGGTCACTCCGCAATCGGCACCTTGGTCGATCTGGTCGAACTGGCAAAGGACGCACCGGGCACGCAGCCGATCTGGCTGTTGCGCGGCCATGACCCAGCAAAGGCGTTCGGCGGCGGCAGCAACGACCAGCTCGCCGCACGCGGCGAGCTCGGCATGGCATTTGCCGCGCTGGTCCGGTCCGGACAAATCCAGGTGGAGACCGATTTCGGCGTGACGCAGATCGCCGATGCAAGCGGTCGCCTGCATATCAGCGCCGGCGCCGCTTCGGCGCGTCGCCAGGTGATCGCCGATGAGCTGATCGTCGCGACCGGCTTCCGGCCGGATCTGTCCGCCCTCAGCGAGCTGCGGCTGCGGCTCGATCCGGCGATCGAAGCGCCCGTCATGCTGGCGCCGCTGATCGATCCCAACGAGCATTCCTGCGGCACGGTGCGCCCGCATGGTGCCCGCGAACTCGCGCAAGTCGACGAGCCCGGCTTCTATCTCGCGGGCATGAAAAGCTACGGCCGCGCGCCGACCTTCCTGATGACGACGGGCTATGAGCAGGTGCGCTCGATCGCGGCCGATATCGCGGGCGACAAGGACGCCGCCGCCAGGGTCGAACTCGTGCTGCCGGAGACCGGCGTCTGCACGCGCGGGGGTGTGGAGAGCATTGCTGCCCTGCCCGGCTGCTGTGGCGGCCCGGTGCCTGCGCGCGTAGACAGCTGCTGTGCTGACGACGCGATGGCGAAGGCGGCCGGTAAATCCGGCTGCGGATGTTCATGACGGAGATCTCAAAGAATGCAGGCCAGACGACTGGGCGTTGTGATCGCGCTGGGAACGGCCCAGACGCTGGCCTGGGCTTCGAGCTACTACCTGCCCGCCATCCTCGCCGATCCGATCGCGCATGATCTCGGCCTGTCCCGCAACTGGTTCTTCGCGGCCTTCTCCGCATCGCTGGTGATCTCCGGCCTGCTCGGCCCACGGATCGGCCGGCAGATCGACCGCGTCGGCGGGCGGCAGGTGCTCTGCGCCTCCAATCTCGTGCTCGCCGTCGGCCTCGCTTTGCTCGGCGCGTCGCATTCGCTGTGGACGATGGCGCTCGCCTGGCTCCTGCTCGGGATCGGCATGGGGCTTGGGCTGTACGATGCAGCGTTCGGCGCGCTCGGGCGCATCTATGGCCGCGACGCGCGCGGCGCGATCACCGGCATCACGCTGTTCGCGGGCTTCGCCAGCACGATCGGCTGGCCGCTGAGCTCGTTAGGGCTGGAGACGATCGGCTGGCGCGACACCTGCTATGCCTGGGCGCTGGCACAGCTCGTGATCGGCCTGCCGCTGGACCTGTCGCTGCCGCGCGCGACGCAGCCGGTTGCGGCGGACCAGCTCGCGACCAAGCCGCATATTCCATTCGACCGCCCGATGCTGCTGCTGTCGTTTGCTGTGGCCGCCGCCTGGACGGTGACCGCCGCGATGGCGGCGCACCTGCCCCGAATCGTCGAGGCGTTCGGAGCAACACCGTCGCAGGCGATTGTCGCGGGCATGATGATCGGCCCCGCCCAAGTGGCCGCGCGCGTGCTCGAAGCCGGCTTCCTCGCCCGCTTTCATCCGCTGGCCTCGGCGCGGCTCGCCTGCATCACCCATCCGATCGGCGCCTGCGCCATCGGCCTGTTCGGCGGCGGCGCGGCCGCAGCCTTTGCGCTGCTGCACGGCGCCGGCAACGGCATCCTGACAATCGCGCGCGGCACCCTGCCGCTCGCGATTTTCGGTCCTGACAACTACGCCTATCGGCTCGGACTACTTGGCGCACCATCGCGCATCAGTCAGGCGCTGGCGCCGCTCGCCTTCGGGCTGTTGATCGACGTGCTCGGCCCCTGGGTCCTGATCATCACCGCTGGCCTCAGCCTGTCGGCGCTGGCCGCGCTGCTGCTGCTTCCAGCCTCGCGTGCAGCAGAGAATGTCAGCAAGGCGCGGGCCAATGAGGCGGCTTGAAACCCGCTGCGCCGTCTGCACCAGATCGCCTCAGCGGCCGCTCACCCGAACAGATGTGCGAGCCAGAATGCCGCGCCCGCGGCGAGGCCGCCGACCAGCAGCGTCTGCAGCGACGACTTGATCTTGCTGACGCCGGTGAACTGACCCTTGATCGCGCCGAACACCAGCAAGGCAAAGCCGGTCGAGACCACTGAAATCGGTAGCGCGGTGGCGATGTCGTGGACCAGCATATAGGGGATCAACGGTATCAATCCGCCGACGACATAGGAGCCGCCGATGGTCACGGCGCTGATCGGCGCGCGCTTCGGATCCGGACGTTCGAGGCCGAGCTCGAAGCGCATCATGAAATCGACCCAGCGCCTGCGGTCGGCGGCAACGGCGTTGACCACCGACGTCAAGGTCTCGCCCTCCAGGCCGTAGTCCCGGAAGATCGTCGCGACTTCGGCAATCTCGCGGCTGCGGAGCTGATCGACCTCGTCATATTCCCGCTGCTCTTCCGCCGCGTAGTGTTCGGCGTCGGTGCGGGCCGCAAGATAGCCGCCGAGCCCCATCGCGATCGCGCCGGCGACGACCTCGGCGAGGCCGGCGGTCACGATCACGTCGGTGCTGGCCACCGCGGCCGAGAGGCCGGCCGCGAGCGCAAACGGGACCGTCAACCCGTCGGCCATGCCGATCACGACGTCGCGCACGGTCTCGGAGGCGGTGAAGTGCTTTTCGATATGCGGCGTCGCAGGCATGCAAACCTCCAACTCACAATTTGCCGACGAGGTCACCTGCCTGAGGAACGCAGATCAGGACTGCGCCCCCGGCACCATCCGAAGCAAGGTACGATCGTGCAGCACGTAATGATGCACCAGCGCTGCGCCCGCGTGCAATACGATCAGGACCATCAGGAGGTTGGCGAGCAGCTCATGCAGTTCCTTCATGTCATGCGTGAAGGCGCGATCGCCGGTCCAGGGCGATGGAATGTCCAACAGGCCGAACACCGGCAGCGGATAGCCCCGCGCCAATTGCGTCATGATGCCGAACACGGGAATCGCGAACATCAGCGCGTAGATGGTGAGGTGAACGAGCTCGCTGGCGCGGCCGGCCCAAGTTCCCAGTTTGGAGCCCACTTTGCCGCCGAATTTGCTCGGCTCGGGCGCCGGCGGCGGATCGGCAATGCGCCAGCCAAAGCGCGCCAGCGCGATGCTGAAGAGCGCGAGGCCGAAGGAAATGTGAAAGAACAGGCCGAGCTCGTGCGAGTCGCGCGGCAATGCATCACCGAGTCGGCCGGTGAACCAAGCCCCCAGCACCACCAGGACGACGATCCAATGCAACGCAATCGCGACTGCGCCATAGCTCTTGGAGGAGTTTCGCATGCGCATGGCCAAGCCTCCTTGCGACCGATCATGATGCATCAGCCCGTGCCCATCATGACGTAGCTCAAGAGTGCACGACTCGATGCATTTGCGTGATAGCGCACGCCCTGCGCCGCCCGGCTGACGGGCGATGTCAGCGAATTGTCAGGATGAGGATTGTCAGGATGACGGGGGTTGCTGGGCTGCCTCGGCTTGCCCGGCGTGACGCGAGCTGCGCATGGCGGCAGGCGCGATCTGCACGCGGGCGCCGCCGAGTTCGGAGCGGCCGATCCGAAGCTGCCATCCATAGGCTTCGAGCACGTCCTGCACGATCGCGAGCCCAAGTCCGCTGCCCGGCGCTTGCTGATCGAGCCGGCCACCGCGCTCCAGCACGCGGGCGATCTGCTGCTCCGGGATTCCTTTTCCATCATCCTCGACGATGACGGCCAATGGGTTCGCCGTTGCCGTGATCCGCACCGCGCTCTCGGCATGACGCGCGGCATTCTCGAGCAGGTTGCCGAGCACCTCGGCGAGATCGGTGCGGTCGATCGCAATCATCACGTCGTCATGTACACGAATGTCAAAGGCGATACGTGCGCCGGCCGGCGTCCGCGCCAGTGTCGTGACCAGCGAGGCGAGCAGCGGCTTCAACTCGGTCGTGGAACTGCCGCCCGTCCGCGCCTTCCCACGCAGGCGGGCCAGCGCGAGCTCACGATCGACCTGGCGGCTCATCGCGTCGGCCACCGCTTCGACATTCTCCGCGAGCTTCATCTCGCCGAGCTCTTTCAGGCGCGCGGCATCGGCAGCCAGCGCCGCGAGCGGCGTCTTGAAGCCATGGGCGAGATCGGCGGCGCGGCTGCGCGAGCGCACGATTTCACGCTCCTGCGCATCGAGCAGCGCATTGACTTCCTCGACCAACGGCGCGACCTCCGTCGGCACCGCGACCGGAAGATGCCGCCGTTTCCCGGCGCGGATCTCGGCAATGCCGCGTTGGAGCGAGGCCAAGGGACGAAGGCCGAGGCCCACCTGAACGGAGGTCGCCAGCGCCAGCACCAGCGCGAGCACGGCGAGCGCGATCGACAGGTCCTTGGCGAAGGCACGGACCGCGTCGGTCGCGCGCGCCAGATCCGAGGCGATCGCGGCACGAACCCGGATGCGGCTGTCGGGATTCATCACAATGCTGCGCTCGGCCACCAGCACACGGGCCTCGCCGGGCCCGGCGATCTCATGCTGGTGCACTTCGCTCGGCCCGGGCTCGTCCAGCGGCAGATCCAGGGTGGTGTCCCAGAGCGACCGCGAGCGCAACAGCTGGCCGCGATCATCGCTCACCTGCCAATAGAGGCCGGACAGCGGCTCGCTAAAGCGGGGATCCGCCGGCGGCCGAGCAACGATGATCTGGCCCTCACGCGACACCTCGAGGCCACTCAGCAATTGCCGCAGATGAACGTCGAGATCAGCGGCCAGCGTGCGCGCGACATGGCGCTGGAACAGCACGACCAGGCCGGCGCCGGCGACGCCAAGCGCCAGCAGGATGGCCACGGTGCCCGCCGCTACCAGCCGTAGCCGCAGCGAGCCCCATCTCATTCCGATGCCCCCTGGATCATGTAGCCGAAGCCACGCCGGGTCTCGATGATGTCGGTGCCAAGCTTCTTGCGGACCCGGCGGACCAACACCTCCAGCGCGTTGGAGTCGTGCTCGTGCCCGAGCCCATAGACATTCTCCTCGAGCTCATGCTGGGGCACGACGCGGCCATTGTGCCGCAGCAGATAAGCGACCAAGCGGTATTCGAGCTGCGACAGCGCCACCGGAACACCGCGCAGAGTGACCCTCATCTGGCGCTCGTCCAGCTCCAGATCGCCCGAGGTCAGCACGGACGAGGCGTGACCGGAGGAGCGGCGCACGATCGCGCGCAGTCGCGCGAGCAGCTCTTCGTTGCGGAAGGGTTTTGGCAGATAATCGTCGGCGCCGGCATCGATGCCGTCGACGCGCTCGGCCCAGCTCGCCCGCGCGGTCAGGATCAGCACCGGCATCTGCCGGCCGACGCTGCGCCAGCGCTTGAGCACCGCAAGCCCATCCATTCCAGGCAGGCCGAGATCAAGGATGACCGCGCCATAATCTTCGGTATCGCCGCGAAACCAGGCCTCCTCGCCGTCAGCGACGGTTTCGACCAGGTAGCCGGCAGCCTGCAGCGTCCGCGCCACATCCGACGCCAGCCGCGGATCGTCCTCGACCAGCAGCACGCGCATTACTTTTCCTCGATCCGCTCGATCTCGCCGCTGTGCGCATCGACATGCACGTCGAGCACGCGACCGTCGCGGGCGATCACCCGGAATTCATAGTGCCATCGACCGTGCTCGCGCTCGACATCGACGCCGGTGATGTCGCCGGCCACCCGGCCGCGCAGCTTCGGCAGGATTTGCGACAACGGCAAGGCATCGCCGGACTCGACGGCTCGGCGCACTGCGTCGCGGCGCTCCCGATCGTCCTCGCGCGCCGCCGTGGCCGCCAAGCTCGCAAGCACGAGCAGCGCAGCCAGCGTGACGCGCACGAGGAATGAGAAACAATAACGGCGCATGGTCATCCCAGCCAAGATCGAATAATGCCAAATACCAGCTGACAGGTCGCTGACAGAGATCAATCGGTTTGGCATTCCCTTCGCCAACATTTGCTCCCCCTTTGGCACCCATCTCGGCGAATGCGCGTCCTGGTCGCGCAGCGGCGGAATTGCGACGCAAACGCAGCCCCCCCGAGATCGAGCATAAGATCGCTGTGTGAGAGGTGACGGTGCCGGCGAACATGGCCGTGGTGTCCATGCCGCACAGCTTGTGACTTCGTTAACCGTCCGGGAGACCGAGCCGTTCCGATTGTGCAGAACAGATATACGGAATCTTGAAAGATTGCACCGCACGATGCCCGCAATTTTGCGGGGAGGACTGCCGGGTTCATGAGCTCGCAGCGAAAATACGTGATCCGTATCGCGGCGGTGGCGACTTCGCTCGCCGCCTTTCTGATCTGTACCGATCTGGCGCTGACCGCCCTGACCCGCGACCAGATCTCACGGCAACTGAGCGATCTCAGCAAGGTGGCGCTCCGCCGCAGCGAAGCCGCCATCGACTATGCGGGGGCGATGCTGACCCAGATGGCCGAGAGAGGCGTGATGGATTGCAGCGCCGGCGCGCTGCAGAAACTGCGTTTGCAGGTGTATCAAGGCAGCGCCGTAAAGGACATCCGTGCGGTTGACCGCGACGGTTCAGTGATCTGCTCGGCCTATTCCGAAACGCTCGAGTTCGACAATGGCTGGGCCAAGCGCGATGATATGCTCGAATCCGCCGACCGCATGCTGCGGCTGTTTCGGGTCGAACAATTCACCGGCGCGGCGCTCGGCGTGCTGCGCGACGTCAACGCGCAACAGTCGCTCGCGGCTATCCTGCGGATCGATGCCAATCAGCTCGACATCATGCCGATCCGGCTGCGTGCACAGAGCGACGTGACGCTCGCTTTGCTCGACGGGCAGCCCATCGCGGGCTATCAGCCGAACGGCGCGCAAAGCGAACTGTCCGACACCATCTCATTCACCAGCGTCTCCGACCGCTATCCGCTGCGCGCCATCATCCATGTGAACCCTTCAGCCTTGAGCACGCGGCAGGGCGGCGCCTATCTGCCGACCATGGTTGCCGCCGGCGTGCTCGGCATCCTGTTCGGCCTTCTGCTCGCGAGCTATCTCAGCCGGCCACTCGACCCGGTCACCGAGCTCGATCGCGGGCTTTCGGCGCACGAGTTCAAGCCGTATCTGCAGCCGACTTTCAACTTGAAGACCGGAGACATCGTCGGCAGCGAGATTCTCGCGCGATGGGAAAAAGCGGATGGCAGGACCGTGCCGCCGATGAGCTTCATTCCGCTGGCCGAAAGCAGCGGGCGAATCGAGAAGCTCACCTGGCAGATTCTCTCTTTGGCGTTGCGCGAGCTCCAGCCGGAGTTGAAGCGGGACAAGCGGTTCAAGCTGTCGGTCAACATCACGCCGCGCCAGTTGCTGAGTGACGGCTTCGTCGACCGGATGCGCCAAGTCGTCGCGGCCGCCACGGTCTCGACGCGGCAGGTGGTGCTCGAGGTCACCGAACGTGAAGAGCTCGCAGACCTGAACAAGGCAACGGCGGTCGTCAAGGAACTCAGCGAGTTCGGCTTCCGCGTCGCGTTGGACGACGTTGGGATCGGCCACAGCGGCCTCTCGGCGATCCAGCGGCTCGGCGCCCGCATCATCAAGATCGACAAATTTTTCGTCGACGCGATCACGCGCGACCAATCAGCTGTCGTGGTGGTCCAGATGCTGGTGGCACTGGCCGGCGAGCTCGACATGGGCGTCGTCGCCGAAGGCATCGAACACCAGGAGCAGGTCGATGCGCTGATCGCTTGCGGCGTCGAAGAGGGCCAGGGCTATCTGGTCTCGCCGCCGCTGCCGATGGGGCGTTTCAAGGATTTCCTGGAACTGCGCCGCGCATGCTCCGGCGAGGCCCCGAAGGCGTCGCCGGAACTGGCCGCCTGAGACGTGCAGCCGCGAGCGCGATCATTCCTTGATCATTTGACCGCGGATCTCACCGCCGGGATTGGCCGCAGTGTGAATGTTGGCGTACCATTTGCCAGCGAGCAGATCGGCAGCCTGCCCATCGGTGAGAACGGCCGATCCGGTGATCGGACTCGTGACGGATTTGAACGGCAGGGCGATACCGGCATTCTTGCCGGCCTCGCTCGGTCCGTGGAAATGCGCCCCGAGCGCCGGGCCGCTCAGGCCGGAATAGTTGACCTCCCAGGTGAGGGTCTTGGTCACCGTGTCGAATTTCGCCTCGGCCGTTCCGGTCGCCGTGCTGGCGTTCGGAGGAACTTCGTTCGAGGCCTTGAGCTCAGATCGCAGCACGATCGTTTCGGCGTGCGCTTGCGGCGACAGCATCGCAGCGACAACACCGACCAAGGCCAGATATTCGAGTGTCCGACGCATGTTTCCCCCTTATCGTTCGCCGCAGTCTGGAATCGGTGAACACCGGATGCAAGCTGATATTCCGGGGAATAAGCAACGACCAACAAACACTTCTACCGGTTGTACTGATTGAAGACTCGCGGCCCCTGTGCCAAACAGAGGCAAGTGCAGGCTTCGCGTCCTCGTTGACAACGACATGGTAGTTCGAATGGTTGCTTCCAAGATCGCGCGCGGCAAGGTCGGTAGGCCTCCCCTGGAGCGGGCCGGCGAAGTCGAAGAGCGCATCCTGGACGCGGCGAAGAAGATTTTTCTCGCGGAAGGCTTCGAAGGCGCCAGCGTCGACGAGATCGCCCAGCAGGCGCGGGCCGGCAAGCCGACGATCTACGCGCGGTTTCCCAACAAGGCGGCGTTGTTTGCGGCTGTGATCGGCCGGCAGGCGGCGCGGAATACGCAGTACGACAACCTTGTCCCCGAGGGCCGCAGCCTTCGCGCCAAGCTGATCAGCGTCGGAATTGCCCTGATCGAACGGGCCTTCGCCGAGGAGACCGTCGGCCTGATGCGCACCGCCATCGCCGAAAGCCCGCGTTTTCCGGAGCTGACGCGCGAGATCAGCGACAAGGCGCGCAAGCGGGCGACGTGCAACCTGACCAAGATCATAGGCGAGCTCGCGCAGGCGGAGGACCTCGCCGGTGAGGGCCGGTTCAGCCCCGACCGGATCGAGGATACCGCGCGGATCTTCATCGATATGATCCTGTTCCCGATGTTCATCCGTTGTCTGCTCGGCGAGGAACTTCGCACGTTGAAGAAGGAAGTGCCCGATCACGTCGAGAAGCGGGTCGATTTCTTCCTGGACGCGACGACCTGAGCCGACAGGCGCTACTTCTGCACGGCGGGCGGCCGCCGCAACTCGGGAAAGATCGTCTCATCCTGCAGGATCACGTCGGCGGTCCGCTGATAATGCGCGGTCAACAGCTTTACCGCGAGCTCGACATCGGCGTTCAGGACAGCAGCGACGATCGTCGCGTGCTCGTCGCCGACCGCACGCGACGGAAATGCTTTGCGGATCGAGAGCCGGCGGTAGCGATAGAGCTGGTCGGCAAGCTGTCCGCAGAACCCGATCAACGATTGCGAGCCGCAGTTTGCAATCAGGACCCGATGATAGATCCGGTGGAGCCGCTCCCACTCCGGATTGTCTTCGAAGGTGGTGGCGTTCAGTGAACGCGGCGCGCGGCTCAGCCGATGCTGCGCCAGCACCAGCTGCTCCTCCCATTGTGGCGTCGCTGCCGCCATCGACTCGCGCAACGCCAGCGCCTCGACCCAGCACCGCGTCTTGGTCAGTTCGGCGAGTTCGGCACGACTGATATCCTTGACATAGAAGCCGCGCTGCTCGCGCACCTCGACCAGCCCGTCGGCCGTCAGGCGGTTGAGCGCCTCGCGCAGCGGCGTCTGCCCGGTCTGATAGGTCTCCGTCAGGAAGCGCATCTGCAGCTTGCGCGACGGCGCAAGCCGGCCCGACAGCAGGTCCTCGCGGAGCCGATCATAGACATGGCTGGCTTGGGTCGATGGGCCCTGCCCCTCGAGCTCCGTGAGTGCGTCCACGTTCAATTCCCCTGTGAATCTCTGAGACTAAATATAGACCACCTGCCAAATTCGATAAATTTATAAATTTTGTTTGATTGCCATCTTTTTTGTAATAAAGAGGAAGCCTATCGGGCGGTCTGAACCGCCCCAAAACGATGTGCTGTCTCGTCCCGTCCGTGGGACCGCGAGCGGCTGGAGGATGCGTTCATGCCCCGGTTTCCGGTCACAGCCCTGCGCAGTGTCGACCTTGGCACACCCGATCTCGCCCGTTCGGAAGCGTTCTATTGCAGCACCTGGGGACTGGAGCGCGTCGATGACGCCGAGGGCGTGGTCTATCTGCGCGCGACCGGCAGCGATCATCACGTGGTGGCGCTGCACCGAAGCGAGCGCACCGAGTTGAAGGGGGTGACCTTTCGCCTGACCGACCACGACGATTTCGACGCTATTTCACGCAATGCCATCGGAGAGGGCACCACGCCGCTCTCCGCGCCCACACCGAACGCCGCGCCCGACGGCGGCGTGATCATGAGCCTCCGCGGCCCCGAAGGGGGCGTGCTGCGTTTCGTCCACGGCGACATCAGACATCACGCGAAGCCGCCGCAGCCGGAGCTCCCCGAGCGCCTCGCCCATGTCAACCTCAACAGCACGGATGTCGACCGTTCCGCGGCATTCTACGAGAAGGCGCTCGGCTTCCGGCTGACGGACCGCTCCGCAGCGATGGCCTTCGTCCGCTGCAACAGCGACCACCATGCCGTCGTGATCGCCGGCGCCAAGGTCAACGGCCTGAACCACGTCGCCTTCCTGATGCCGACCTGGGAAGGGGTGATGCGCGGCGCCGGGCGGATGATCGATGCCGGCTATCCGATCGCCTGGGGTGTCGGGCGCCACGGCCCCGGCGACAACGTGTTCGCCTACTTCATCGATCCCGTGGGCACCGTCATCGAATACACCGCCGAGGTGCTGCAGGTCGACGACAGCTATGTCGTGCGCGGTCCCGAGCACTGGGTCTGGCCGCCCGGACGCACCGACCAATGGGGTATCGCGCCGCCCAAGGCCGATCACGTGAAGGCCGCGCAGCTCGCGGTCCGCTACGCCTGACCGATCGCAGAGCATCTTTCAGAAGCAGGTCATGAGGTCCATGTCCGGTACATCCGACACAAATCATTTCGAGGTCGTGGTCATCGGCTTCGGGCCGACCGGCGCGGTCGCCGCCAGCCTGCTCGGGGCGCAAAGCATCGCGACGCTGGCCATCGACCGTGCGCGCGAGATCTACGATAAGCCGCGCGCGATCGCGCTCGACCACGAGATCATGCGGCTGTTCGACAATCTCGGGATCGCAGACCAGGTCAGCCGCTACGTCGCCCCATTTCCCGCCTCCGAGCATTTCGGTGCCAAAGGACAGCTGATCCGCCGCATCGACATGGTGCCCGAGCCCTACCCGCTCGGCTACACGCCGAGCATGGTGTTCACGCAGCCGCCGGTGGAACAGGTGCTGCGAAGCCATGTCAGCACCTATCCGTCCGTGACGGTCGAGCTCGGCACGACGCTGCTCGACCTCCGGCAGGATGCCACGACGGTGACCCTCGTCGTCGCGGGCGAGGACGGCCGCACGCGGGATGTCAGCGCCGACTATGTCATCGCCTGCGACGGCGCTTCGAGCACCGTTCGTCAACGGCTCGGCATCGCCTTCGACGATCTCGACTTCGACGAGCCCTGGCTCGTGGTCGACCTCCTCGTCGACGAGACCGCCGCGACCAAACTGCCCGCCACCGCAGCGCAGTTCTGCAATCCCGCGCGTCCGACCACCTACATCATCGGCCCGGGCAACCATCGCCGCTTCGAGATCATGCTGCGGCCGTCGGAAGATCCGCGCGCGATGGAAGAGCCGCAGCAGGTCTGGCGGCTGCTTGCCCCCTGGCTCACGCCGGACGACGGCAGGCTGTGGCGCGCGGCGAGCTACCGCTTCCACGCGCTTGTCGCGAGCCGGTGGCGGTGCGGGCGCGTTTTCCTGGCCGGTGACGCCGCCCATCAGCAGCCGCCCTTCATCGGCCAGGGCATGTGCCAGGGGCTGCGCGACGCCGGCAATCTCACCTGGAAGCTCGCGCGGGTGCTGCGCGGGCAATCCAGCGAGCCACTGCTTGATAGCTATGAAGTCGAGCGCAGCACACACGTCCGGGAGCTCACCACCCGCATCAAGGCGATCGGCCGCGTGATCTGCGAGCAGGACCCGGAAGCGGCCGCGGCGCGCGATGCGCGCATCCTCGTTGAAGGCGGCGGCGCGCCCCGCACCATCACCCGCCAGGAGATCGTGCCGCCGCTCACACAGGGCCTGCTCGCCACCAGGCCGAGCGACGCCAACGGCACGCTGTTTCCGCAGCCATGGATGCTCCGCGGCGACGAGCGCGGACTGCTCGACACAATCGCCGGCACGGGATGGCGGCTCATCCTCGACGGAAATAGCCCGCTCACGCCGGGCGTGATCGGCGCCGGACTCAGCGTGATCCGTATCGGCGGCGACGGCTGGCACGAGGAAAGCGGGGTGGTCGCGGCTTGGTTCGCACGGCACGGCTGCCGCGCCGCGCTGGTACGGCCCGACCACTACGTCTACGGCGTCGCCCGCGACGAGACAGAGCTCGCGGCGCTGCTCTCAGAACTGAATGAACGACTGCAATAACGACAACAACAACATTCACGGGGAAAACGCCATGCCAACTTCATCGGCAACTTCATCGGCCGAGACGAGCAGGACGATCGGAGCCCGCGCCATCGCGGTCCTGATCATGCTGTTCCTGTTCCAGACGCTCAACTTCTTCGACAAGCTGGTGTTCGGCCTGTCGGCCGTGCCGATGATGAAGGAGCTGGCGCTCAGCCCGAAGGATTTCGGACTGATCGGCAGCAGCTTCTTCCTGTTGTTCTCGCTCTCCGGCATGGCGGTCGGCATGTTCGTGGTCGGCCGCTTTCCGGTGAAATGGCTGCTGCTCATCATGGCGGGCATCTGGTCGGCGACGCAGATCCCGATCTTCTTCTCCGGCTCGGTCGCGGTGCTCGTCGTCTGTCGCATCATCCTTGGCGCCGGCGAAGGACCCGGCCTGCCGACCGCGCTTCACGCCTGCTACAACTGGTTTCCGGCCGACAAGCGCAGCGTGCCGAGCGCAGTCGTGCTGCAGGGCATCAGTGTCGGACTTCTCGCCGGTGGCCCGATCCTGACTTACATCATCCTCAACCATGGCTGGCGCAGCGGCTTTCTGTTCTGCGGTCTGCTCGGCATCGCCTGGATGGTCGGCTGGTTCATGATCGGCGGCGAAGGCCCCTATTCCGCGGCGCATGCGCCGGACCGCGCGGCGGCGAAGGACAACACGCTGCCGGCGCGGGTGCTGTGGGGCGATCCCACCGTGATCGGCGTCATCATCATGTCGACCGCATCCTATTGGATCGTCGGCATGTCCGCGACCTGGCTGCCGCCCTATCTTCAGCTCGGGCTCGGCTACAAGCAGGTCGATGTCGGTTGGATCATCTCCGGCATCTACCTGTTCCAATCGCCGCTCCTGCTCGGCGGCTCCTGGCTGACGCAATTTCTGCAGCGCCGAGGTTTCAGCCTGCGCGCCTGCCTCGGCCACGCCTCGGGTCTTGCGCTGCTCGCCGCCGGCTGCGCGCTGCTGCTCAGCATCGTGACCTCGGGCCCGCTGCAGCTCGCCTGCGTTGCAATCGCCTTCGCGGCACCGAGCCTCACCACGATCTTCGGGCCTGTCGCGCTCGGAGCGGTCGCTCCAGCGGCCCAGCGCGGCCGTCTGATCGTCGTGATCTATTCCGGTAACGCGGCGTCCGCGCTGATCTCCAACGCTCTGACCGGTTGGATCGTCGGGGAAGCCGGCGCCAATGCCCCGCTGGGCTATGCCCACGCGATGACGTTTACGGCCAGCGTGCTGATCGCCGGCGCCGTCGCAGCCTTCGCCATGATCTTCCCGGAGCGCACCATCGCGCGCTTCGCGAAGTCCGCGCAAGAACCGGCCTCCGCCTCCGCGGTGCCGGCGATATCGACCTGACCAGCGCTTCCCGCTCGAGGATATCAGATGAAATTTGCAAGCTTCACGATCGACAACACCGCGTCCTGGGGACTGGTCGACGGCAACGATATCGCCGATCTCGGCGCCGTCCTGCGCGATCGCTTTCCCGACCTCAAATCGGCGATCGCGGCCGAGGCACTGACCGAGGCCGCCGCTGCCGCGTCCGGGGCGCCGCGGCATCCGCTTGCCAGGATCAGCTTTCTGCCCGTCATTCCCAATCCCGACAAGATCCTCTGCATCGGGCTCAACTACGAGACGCATCGCAAGGAGACCGGCCGCTCCGAGGTCGAGAACCCGACGGTGTTCGGGCGGTTTGCCAACAGCCAGACCGGGCACCTCACGAACATCATCCGTCCGCGGGTCTCGACCGACCTCGACTTCGAGGGTGAGCTCGCCGTCATCATCGGAAAGCCCGGCCGCTACATTCCGCGCAGCGAGGCCTGGCAGCACATCGCAGGCTATGCCTGTTACAATGAAGGCAGCGTGCGCGACTTCCAGCGCCATACCCATCAATTCACGCCGGGCAAGAATTTTCCAGCGACCGGAGCTTTCGGTCCGTGGCTCGTGACATCAGACGAAATCGATGATCTCGGCCCACTCAAGCTGCAGACGCGGCTCAACGGCGAGATCGTGCAGGAAGCGACGATCAGCCAGATGATCTTCGACATCCCGCGCCAGATCGAATACTGCTCGTCCTTCACACGGCTCGAGCCGGGCGACGTGATCGCGACCGGCACGCCGGGCGGCGTGGGTTCGCGCCGCACGCCTCCACTCTGGATGAAGCCCGGCGATGTCGTCGAGGTCGAGATCGACCGGATCGGACTGTTGTGCAACGGCATCGCGGACGAGCAGGTCTGACCGCTGCCTTCCGTGAGACCTCAGCGGCGCAGGCAACCGCTCGCGCCGCGTTAGGCCTGCCTCAATGCGCCATCGCCGGTCCGCCGCCGAGCTTGACCTTGCGCAACGCGAGCGCCAGCGGGATCGCGGCAAGCGAGATCAGCATCAGCGTCCAGTAGACGTCGATATAGGCGAGCAGCGAGGCCTGTGCCTGCACCGTCTGCCCGATCCAGGCGATCGCCTGCTGTTGCGCCTGCAACAGCGAGCTGCCATGGGCGCTGAAATAATTGGTCACCTGATGCAGCGTGTCCTGATAGGCGGGGTTCGAGGGAATGGCGGTCTCGACCAGCCGGCTCTGGTGAAACTGCTCGCGATGGGCGAGCACATTGGCGGCAAGCGAGACGCCGATCGAGCCGCCGGTGTTGCGGGCCGCGTTGATCAAGGCGGAGGCCTGGTCGGTCTTGTCGGGCGGAATGCCGTTGTAGGAGGCGGCGGTGATCGAGAGGAAGATCAGCGGCAGGCCGACGCCGAGCAGCATGCGTGACTCCGCGAAGAACCAGAAGCCGACATTGGCGTAGAGCCGCGTCAGATCGAACATCGCGAGCGCCACCACCGTTGCCCCCGCCATGATCATGTATTTCGGCTGCACGCGTCCAGAGAGCCGGCCGACCACAAACATCATCAGCATGGTGACGACGCCGCCGGGCGACAGCACGAGGCCAGCCCAGGTCGCGGTGTAGCCGAAATCCTGCTGCACCATCTGCGGCAGCATCTGCGTGGTTCCGAGCAGGATCGCGCCGGTCGCCAGCATCACCAGGAAGCTCGCACCGAACTGGCGCGTGCCCACCATCCGCACGTCGATCATCGGGTTCTTGCGGCTCATTTCCCATGGGATCATCAGCACGAAGGCTGCAGCGCAGATCGCGGCCGTGATCACGATGAAGCGGGAGTCGAACCAGTCGTCCTCCAGGCCGCGGTCGAGCATCAACTCGAGCGAGCCCAGGAACGTGGCCACCAGAATAAAGCCTATCAGGTCGAAGCGGTGTCCCTGCGCAAGCAGCTTCTGCCGCTCGACCACGGTGGAGGCCGGCTCGTGCAGGATCAGCCCGATCAAGAGCATCGCCATCAGGCCGACCGGACCATTGATCAGGAAGCACCAGTGCCAGGAGAAGTTGTCGGACAGATAGCCGCCCAGCGTCGGCCCGACCACCGGGGCGACCACGACGGCGACGCCGAACAGCGCAAAGGCCTGGCCGCGCTTGGCCGGCGGAAAGGAGTCCGCCAGGATCGATTGCGAGACCGGCACCATGCCGCCGCCGCCGAGCCCCTGCAGGATGCGGAAGAACAGCAGCGACTCCAGATTCCAGGCAAAGCCGCACAGCACCGAGCTCAAGGTGAACAGGCCGAGACACATCAGGAAGAAGGTCTTGCGGCCGAACCGCTTGGCCAGGAAGCTGGAGGCGGTGAGGATGATGGCGTTGGAGACCAGATAGGTCGTCACCACCCATGAGGATTCGTCCTGGCTCACGCCCATGCCGCCGGCGATATAGGGCAGCGCGACATTGGCGATGGTGGTGTCGAGCACTTCCATGAAGGTCGCAAGCGCGACCAGCACCGCAATCAGCCACGGATTGGTGGCTGGCCGCGGCGCGGCTGTGATAGCGGGTGCGTTGCTCATAGCGCAGCCCTCAGGCGCTCATAAACGGAAGAATTCGGATTGATCCGCACCGTCGGCACCACCGACATGCCCGGGCCCAGCGCGACATCCGCAGGCGGATCGTCCATCACGATCTTGACCGGCACGCGCTGCACGATCTTCACGTAGTTGCCGGTGGCATTCTGCGCCGGCAGTAGCGAGAAGGCGGTGCCCGAGCCGGGTTGGACGCTGGCGACATGGCCGCGGATCTCGCGCTCAGGATAGGCGTCGATCTGCAGGGTCACGGGCTGGCCGGGCCGCATGTGATCGAGCTGGGTTTCTTTGAAGTTCGCGGCGACCCAGACCTCGTCGGGGACGAACATGGTCAGCGCGGTGCCTTGGGCTGCGAACTGGCCCTCCGCTCCGCTCAGATTGACGATGCGGCCGGGCTGCGCCGCCGTCACCGTCGTGTACGACAGATTGAGCTTGGCCTGGTCGCGCTGCGCCTCGGCTTGCGCGAGATTGGCATCGGCGCTTTCGCGCTGGGCCTTGAGCGATTCGAGCTGGCGCTGCGCGACCTGGAGATTGGCCTGGGCGCTGGCCAGCGCCGCGCGCTGCTGGCGCAGCTGCGAATTATACTGCTGCTCACTCTGGACGGTGCCCGAGCCGGTGCGCGCCAGGTCCTGGTAGCGCTGCGCCTGCTGCTCGGCGAAGGTGAGCCCGGCCTGCGCCTGCTCGACCTGCGCCTGTCCGGCCGTGATCTGCGCCTGCTGCACGTCGATCTGGGCGTCGATGTTGCGGATCGCCGCCTGCCCTGCCTTCACCTGGGCCTCGGCCTGCGCCAGCGCGATTTTGTAGTCGCGATCATCGATCCGCGCGATCACGTCGCCAGCGTTGACATGCTGGTTGTCAGTGACGGGAACCGCGGTGATGTAGCCGGAGACTTTGGGCGCGATCGAGAATTGCCGGGCCGCAATGAAGGCATCGTCGGTGGTCTCGAAATGCCCCGCCGCGTCGTAATAGAGGTAGCCTGCCGTGCTGGCCGCCAGCAGCAGGACAAGGCCGAGCACGGAGCCGAGCGGATGCCGCCGGAACAGGCCGCGGCGCGGCTTCTCCGTCCCGACGTCCTGCTGATCGGCGGACGGAGCTTCGGGATCCGCGGGCTGCGGCGTCCGGGCCTGCTCGTCCCTTGCCTGCTCGGATACCCGATCGCCGCGCCACTGCTGCAGCGCCCGCTCCCGCGCCGGGACCGTCTGATCCGCCCCACCCCGAGCCGACGGGGCCTCGCCGTCCGACGCCTTTGTGGTCGTGGATGCTTGACTGGCCATGACCTTCGCCTCCAAATAGAACGAAACCGTTTCGTTCCAAACATAGGAAAGCGTCGTTTGCGACGCAATGGCATCTGCGAGAGGCAGGGCCTAAACTTTTTGTCATCGGGCGGTCGGCAATAGAGTCGGGCCGTGAGCAGGCGAATACGCGCCCAGCGGCGCGCCTCTCCACGGCGTCCGGGACCCAAAATGGTCAGTGGTTTACATTCAGGACCGGCTGCTTCCGTGCCTTCCTGACCAGGTCATCCAAGCGTTGCGGGCCAGCCGGCCTCGTGCCGGTTGGTTGCGATCCCTGCTGCGCGGAACGCGCCGCGTCAGAACATGCCGTTCTGATTGGCCGACTGCTCCGGAATCGGCTGCACCGAATCCCAGTGCTCTTCGATCTTACCGTCCTTCAAACGGAAGATGTCGACGATCGCATTGCCGCGGGTGCCGGGCTCGCGAATGGCGTGAACACGCAGGATGACAAAATCGCCGTCGACCAGCACTTTGGTGATCTCGCTGTGGGATTGCGGATACTTCGCCTTCAGGAACTCGATGAACTTGCGGAAGCCCTCCGGACCGTCCTCGGCGTTCGGATTATGCTGGATGTAGGTGCCGAGATATTTCGAGGCCGCGGCGAAATCCTTGCGGTTGAGGCCCTGCTCATAGAAGTCGAGCACAACAGCCTTGTTGCGCTCCTCCTCCGGAGCGTAAGCGCGCTGAGCCATTGCCGGTGTAGACAACGCCGCGACGATCGCGCCTGCCATCGAGATCAGGGAGCACCGCATCGTGTGATGTCTTTCTCTGCTGGAGGGAGATGGCCGGTCGGTCTGGGTGGGCGACATGCCATGGATCTGTCCGCCTGTCACGAGCGGGACATCAATAGAACCGATGGAAATGGTGCACCGGTCCGTGGCCGTGTCCGACGGTAAAGCGATCTGCAGCGGCGATCGCGGCGCTGATGAAGGTCTTCGCGTTGCGCACGGCCGTGAGGAGATCTTCGCCTTTCGCAAGCCCTGCTGCGATCGCCGAGGACAGCGAGCAGCCGGTGCCGTGCGTGTTCTTGGCCGGCAGGCGCGGCGCCGTCAGCGCCACGCTCCCTTGCGCCGTGACAAGATGATCGGTGCTCTCGGGCCCCTGCCCGTGGCCGCCCTTGATCAATACGGCCGGGCAGCCGAGCGCGAGCAGTCGCCGGCCCTGGGCCTCGATCGCCGCGTCATCGGCGGCGACAGCCTCGTTCAGCAGCGCGGCTGCTTCGGGCAGGTTCGGCGTGATCAACGTGGCCTGCGGGATCAAGAGCCCGCGCAGCGCGGCGATGGCATCCTCAGGGAGCAGCCGGTCGCCCGAGGTCGCAACCATGACCGGATCGAGCACGACATGGGCCGGCTGCCAGCGCGTGAGGCTGGCGGCGATGGCCTGGACGATGCCCGTCTGAGCCACCATCCCGATCTTAACCGCCTTGACGGCGAGGTCGTCAAACACGGCGTCGATCTGCGCCGTGACGAATTCCGGCGGCACCGGATGGACGCCGCTCACGCCGCGCGTGTTCTGGGCGGTCAGCGCCGTCAGCGCCGACGCGCCGTAGACGCCAAGCGCGGCAAAGGTCTTCAGGTCGGCCTGGATGCCGGCGCCGCCTGAGGAATCCGAGCCGGCGATGGTGAGCGCAACGGGGGTGGTCATGGCCCGTCCTAGCCGCGCCGCCAAGCCGCGGCAAGCACCGACATGGCAGGAAATGCGTCTCGACTCCCCCGGAAAAGACTATATTTAGGTCCGGAACGCCCCTCGGAGACAGCCCGCGATGGTTCCCTTCTTCGTCCAGATCAAGTGCAAGCTCGGCCAGTCCTACACGGTTGCCAACGCGCTGGCCGAAGCCGAGATCGCCTCCGAGATCTATTCGACCGCTGGCGACTACGACCTGCTGGTGAAGTTCTATGTCGATAAGGACACCGACATCGGCCACTTCATCAACGAGAAGGTTCAGGTGCTGCCGGGCATCCAGGACACCCACACCATCATCACCTTCAAGGCGTTCGGCGCCAGCTAGTGGCTGTGAACTTAAGGTCCCGATCAGTCTGTCCGCGCCCTATTTCATCGAATCCAGACGAAAGCGCCCGCCGTTTCCGGCGGGCGCGTCGTCATGAAAAGGCGTTGACTGGGACTTGGTGCTAAAAAAACCGAACCGACACTTCCTCGTGCCCTGGCCGGGTCGCTTCACGCTGAGCCTGACGGCCGCCGAAGCACCCGACCTTTTTCTCGGCAACTTGGTATGAGGGCCTTTAGGCGGCGATGAGCGTGGCAGCAAGCCGATTGCGCATGTCGGCACAGCCGATCAAGAGATTGAGACGAAAGCGCAAATGGGCTAGCGCTCCAAAGCCAGGACACGCATCCCATCTGGGGGAAAAGTTGTCAGTCGTTGGCAGGTCGTTGCTCGGTCTCTCGTGGGGTCTGGTCGGAAAATCCGCGCGATGGACTGGGCCTGTGAAACGGAAGCCGATGGCTGAACGAGTACAGTAGCGGGGCGTTGTGGAGACTGAGATCAAGCCGGTGTCGTCCCTGGTGCCGAGCTTCGGCTTTTCAGCCGACCGGATGCGACCGGACGAGAACATCGCGGCCTGGCGTGCAGCCATTTCGACCTTTTTCGATGTCGATGAACTGGCTGCAGGCGAGCCCGGCTCGTTTCAGGCCGAGGTCCGCTCCTATGCGATGGGCTCGGTTTTGTTCGGCCTGGCGCGGGCGAGCGGTCAGCATTTTCGTCGCGATACGCGCACCATCGCCCGCAGCGGCGTCGACCATGTCATTATCCAAAGCTACGTCAGCGGCGGTTATCATGGCACGGCCGGCGCCCGCCCGATCCGCGTCACAGCCGGCGACATCTGCGTGCTCGACCTGGCCCAGACGCTGGAGACGTGGGCGAGCCCGTTCGAAAACCTTACGCTGGTGGTGCCACGCCCGATGCTTGACGCGCGCCTGCTCCAGACCCAGCACCTCCACGGCCTCGTGCTGACCGGCGACAGCCCGCTGACGGCACTGCTCGCAAGACATCTCCATGCCCTGCTCGACTACGCGCCACGGATGAGCTTCGAGGAGTGTCAGGCCGTGGTCGAAGGCACCATTTCGCTGGTCTCGGCCTGTATCAGGGGCGAGATCGAGCGCCGGGATGCCGAGAGCATCACGCCTGCGGAATCGTCCTTGTTTCGCATCCGGCAGTATATCGAGGCACAGCTCTCGAGCGCCGATCTGAATGCTGACTCGGTCGCGACGCATTTTGGCCTGTCGCGCACGTCCCTCTATCGCCTGTTCGCGCCGCTCGGCGGCGTCGCCGACTACATCCGCAGCCGCCGCCTGCATCACGCCTTCTTCGATCTGGCCGGATCGCGCAACACCCGGATCAGCGAAGTGGCGCGGCGCTGGCAGCTTGGCACGGACGCGCATTTCGCCCGCTCGTTCAAAGCCGCTTATGGGATCTCGCCGCGCGTTGCGCGCGAGGCTGCAGGGCTCGGTTCACAACACCATGAATCCGACGCCGACACAGGGCTGTCGACCCTCACGCGCTGGATGCGCGGGATAGCACCGCCGCGCGCGGAATGAGCGTCACCACCGATCCGGCGCCGAACCCCTCGGCGGTCACGTCCGCATCCTGCTCCGGCTCTGGCTCAGCGGGCGAAAAATCGTCGGCCGACTGCACGAATTGCAGGTGATCCTCGAGCTGACTGATCGGCATCGGACGTCCGAGCAGATAGCCTTGCGCGAAATTGACGCCGAGCGAGCGCAGATGCGCGAGCTGCTCCTCGGTTTCCACGCCTTCGGCGGTGATCTGCATGCCGAGCCCGCGTGCCAGGGTCACGACCGAGGAGATCACGGCGACGCTTTCATCACGCTCGCTGAGCTTTGCGACGAAGGATTTGTCGATCTTGATCTTGTTGAACGGGAACGCCGTCAGAGAGCGCAGCGACGAATAGCCGGTTCCGAAATCGTCGAGCGCGAGCGAAATTCCGATACCCTTGAGCTTGTCGATGAAGCTCTCGTTCTCGGCCGCGCGCTCCAGCAGCACCGATTCGGTGATCTCGATCTCGAGCCGCCCGGGGGCGAGCCCGGTGCGCGACAGCGCCGACTGGATCACGTCGAACAGTTCGGCCTGCTTGAACTGCACTGGCGAAAGATTGACCGCGACCTTGACGTCGTCGGGCCACGACGTCGCATCGTCACAGGCGCGGCCGATGATCCACTCGCCGAGCGGCACGATCAATCCGGTCGCTTCCGCAAGCGGGATGAACTGGTCGGGCGGCACCAGCCCCTTGACCGGATGGCGCCAGCGAACCAGCGCCTCGACGCCGCATCGCTCGCGCGTCACGACATCGTAGAACGGCTGATAATGCACCTCGAACTGACACTGGGCGATGGCGTCGCGCAGGTCACCTTCGAGCGTGTTGCGCGCTTCGAGCTCGGCGGACATCGCATCGTCATAGACGGTGTAACAGCTGCGGCCGGCCGACTTCGAGCGATAGAGCGCAAGGTCGGCTTTCCTCAGCAGATCTTCCTGGTCGCTGCCGTGCTCGGGTGCGAGCGCGATGCCGATGCTGGTGCCGATCTCGACCCGCTGTCCGGCCAACTGGAACGGCTTCGCGATCAGCTTGGTGATGCGTTGCGCCAGGTCGGCAGCGGCCTCGCGCTGGTCGGGACAGCCGGCCTGGATCAGCGCGAATTCGTCGCCGCCAAGCCGCGCCAGCACGTCCTCCGCGCGCAATTGAGATTTCAGCCGCTTGGCTACTTGCACGAGCAGAGCATCTCCGGCGCCATGCCCGAGTGAATCGTTGACGTTCTTGAACCGATCAAGATCGCACAGGAACACCGTAAAGCGCCCCCCGCTCTCGTCATTGAAGCGCTCCACCTGCTCAAGGAAGAACGCGCGGTTGGCGAGGCCGGTCAGCGCATCCGTCTGCGCCAATTCCAGCACACGACGATTGGCAAGCGATAGCTGCAACGCATTGCGGCTGGAGAGCGCGAGATAGACCGCAAGAAAGATCGTGGTGGCGATGCCGGCGGCATAAAGCGCAAGTGCGCGGTTATGCGTCGCGATCAACCCGCCATTGCCCGCGGGTGCGGCCTGAAACACCCAATCGGAATCGCCGATGCGCAATGTGGTCGACCAGACATTGGTGTCATCCGGCCAGCGCAGCGGATCCGCGCCCGGCGTTTCCAGGCCCTTCTCGGGCGGAAGCAAGTTGATGGCCAGCGCCGGGCTGTTCGGATTGTTGGCACGGATCGATTGCAACAGGAGGGGCAGCTCGAACAGGCCGACAATGAAGCCGGTCAGATTGCGCCTGCGGTCGGCGACGGTCGTGCGTGAGGTGCCCTTGACGTAGATCGGAACGGCAACCATGACCGCGTTGGACCGGACGAGCTGCTGCTCCTCGAACAGGCGCGTGCGCAGCGCCATGATCATGTCGTAGTCGCGCGACTGCTCCAGCACGGCACGACGGTCGGGAAAGCTCCAATAATCGAGTCCATAGACGATCGACGTCTTCGGCTCGGTCGAAAAATACACCGGAAAGTATTCATCACTCTCCGGCGCAACCGTGCCGTCAGGATAGGACTTGATGCGATAGGCGGGAACGCCGTCGGTAATGGCGGCGGCCTCGTATTCACCACGCTCCTTGCGATTGATCCGAGGCAGCCAGGCGATCCGCGTGACGCCCGGATGGGCTTCGAACAGCCGGGCGCTGAAGGTCTGGTACTCGCTGCGGGTGATGTCGTCGTTTGCGGTCTCGAAGCGGGTGCGCAACGCCGTCAATCGGCTCACATATTCGTTGACGCCGTTTTGGATCAGGATCGCCTGCGCCTCTGCGACACCTTCGAACTCAGCACGCGCAAGCCGGTTTTCCCACCGGCCGACCGCGACGGTGCCCACCAGCGACAGCACTGTGCCGAGACAGGCGGCAATCAGGGCAGGACGATAGAGACGGTATTTAGATGAGGCGCGCAAGGGCTCACGCGCTCCGCCAGCACGCACATCGCCGGGCTCTTTCGGCGTCGCTCCGCTGCGCTCTTCCAACTGCAAATCCTGATCCCCGCCCACGCACCGCTGTTCCGGCTAACATGAGCCATGGGACACGCCACGAAGTTAAAGACGGTCAAAGAAAGTCCTCTAGTCCGCAGCGCAACAGAGGGCTTGGTTAACGAGCGACTTTCGGGCGCACAAAAAAACGTCCCCTTCCTGACCCTGCCGTCTTAGCGAGGTCTTCACTCCGCCGATCTATGGTCGATGAGGACCATGCTGCAACTGACAAGACGATCGCAATGAGGCTCTCGAGGGTGCGAACTTTTCTGCGTCTTGCTTTCCTCGCCTGCGGACTGCTCGCTGGCGCGGCGGAAGCGGACGAACTTGGCGTGACCAATGACACGATCCTGTTCGGCCAGGTCGCGGCCCTCGAAGGTCCGTCCGCCGCGATCGGACAGGCGGAGCGGCTGGGCCTGCGGGCAGCCTTCACCGAGATCAACTCCAAGGGCGGCGTGCACGGCCGCAAGCTGAGGCTGGTCAGCCGCAACGACGGCTACGATCCCGACCGCTCGGTGGTCGAAACCGTCAAGCTGATCTATGAGGACAAAGTGTTCGCATTGATCGGCGCCGTCGGCACGCCGACCGCGATCGCGACGGTGCCGATCGCTGCATCCAATGACGTGCCGTACATCGGTCCGGTGTCCGGCGCCGACTTTCTGCGCGACCCGCAGTTTCAGAACGTCGTCAACATCCGGCCGAGTCACGGCGCGGAGGCCGAAGTCTGGATCAAGCACCTGACCGAGGAGCTGCATCTGACACGGATCGGCATCTTCTACGAGGACGACAATTTCGGCCGCGATCTGCTGACCGGCGTCAAGGCGTCGCTGGACCGACGCGGGCTCGAGCTTGCCGCCGAAGGCACCTTCGAGCGCAACACCCGCGTCGTCAGCGCGGCATTCAAGGTCATCAGGCGCGCCGAACCGGAGGCGGTGATCCTGGTCGGCACCTACGGCCCATGCGCCGAGTTCATCAAGATGGCGCATCGCAGCGGGTTCACTCCGACCTTCGTTGCGGCGTCGTTCGCGGGTGCCAATGCACTTGCCAAAGAGCTCGGTCCCGAAGGCCGCGGCGTGATCGTATCCGACGTCGTGCCGTTCCCGTGGGACACGCAGCAGAAGCTGGTGGCGGATTATCAAACAGCCCAGAAGGCGCTCGATCCGGGGCAGGCCCCCGATTTCATCGCGCTCGAAGGCTACCTGACCGGCCGACTGGTCGCACAGGCGCTGGAAATGGCGGGCCCAAATCCGACCCGAGCAGACTTGCTGCGGGTGATCAACGAAGCCGGCCAGTTCGACATCGGCGGCACCACCGTCGCGTTCGGCACGGCGCTTCAGTCCAATCCGCCCCACGTCTCGCTCGCCGTGATTCAGAGTGACGGCAGCTTCAAGCCACTCGACGGATTCTGACATCGCCCTTTCTGGCATAGCCCTGGCGCTGGATGGTGCTCATCAACCAGCGCGGTTCGAAGGCGCTCAACCTGCCGGCTTCGGCGGCTTCGGTGGGCCCTCGACCGGAGCCAGTGATTTCAGATAGACCGCCACCGCCGTGCGATCGTCTGCGCTCAGCTGCGAGGTGTTGCGGATCACGCGCGTCATCGCACCCCCAACGCTGTCGCCGTCCGGCAGCTGACCGCTCTCGAGGAAATAGCCGAAATCGCTCTCGCTCCAATCAGCCAGACCCTTCTGGGTGATGTTCGGCACCCAGCCGTGTCCTTCGGGGTCCGGACCGCCGGCAAAACGCTGCGCCTTGATGATGCCGCCCAGCAGATTGCGCGGGCTATGACATTCGGCGCAATGGCCGAGCGAATTCACGAGGTAAGCACCGCGATTCCATTGCGCCGAGCGCTGTTGATCCGGCGTGAACGGCTTGTCGTCGAAGAACAGCAGCTTCCAGATGCCAAGCGTCCGGCGGATGTTGAACGGGAACGGAAGATCGTGATCGCGCGATGCCCCGGAGACCGCGGGTAACGTCTTCATGTAGGCGAAGAGATCGCGGATGTCCTCCAGCCTGGCATGCGCGTAGGACGTGTAGGGAAATGCCGGATAATAGTGACTGCCGCCTGGCGAGGTGCCTCTGAGCACAGCATTGACGAAATCGCTCTCGCTCCAGCGTCCGATTCCGTCAGTTGGATCCTGCGAGATGTTGGGCGCATAGAAGGTGCCAAACGGTGATGCGAGCGGCAGGCCACCGCCCAGCTTCAACCGGTCCGGCTGGTTCGGCACCGCATGGCACGACGTGCAGCCGCCGGCGTTGAACACCTCCTCACCATTGGCGAGATCGGGCGTACGTGCAGCCAAGGCCAGCGAAATGGTGGACGGCATCGTCAGCCACCAGAAGATGGCAAAGCCGGCCATGCCGATCACAATGAGAGCAATGAGAAGACGTCTGAGCATCGCTGGTCTGTTGTCACTTGGATCGGCAGCGTAGCCGCGAAATGATATCGGGGCGGCTCCATGCCGCCCCGATAAACATAGCTGACGGGCCAATGCAACGCGTTGGCCCGTCTTGGACGCTGTGGATCAGCTGTTCTTGACGCGGAAGGTCTCGTGGCAGCCGCCGCATTCCTTGCCGATCGCGGGCGCGACGACCTTCAGGCTGTCGAGATCCTTGATCTTGGCCTTGGCGTCGGCGACGATCTTGGCAAAGCTGTCGATCTTGGCCTTGAAGCCGGCCTTGTCTTCCCAGACCTTCGGCGATGGGCCATAGTCGCCCTCGAACTTCGCGCTCTTCAGGCTGTCCGGAAACATGGTCGGCAGCTTCTTGGCGGTGTCATCGAGTTGCGCAAGAGCGGCGTTGACCGCGGTCTGGTCATACGGCTTCTCGCCCTTGACCATCGCGATCATAACGCCACCCAGATTCTTCGCGTTGGCCTTCATGGTGTCCTGGTCCTGCTTGACCAGATCATGCTGCGCCATCACCGCGCCGACCCCGAGCAACAACGCCCCGACGGCCACGACACTCCGCTTCATCAATTCGCTCCATTCTTGTCGCATTCTCGCCCAGCCTACCTGAGCGAGACAATCTTTCGTCGAACCCCAGCGCCGGCGGCTTATTCCGGAATTGAGGCGGATGTCGGGGAAGCTCTAACTACAGACTGTGACGCCGGTGTTGCTCGCGAATGGCGATCCAGATCCGCTCGGGGGTGGCCGGCATGTCGACATGGTCGATCTTGTATTCGCGCCAGAGCGCATCGATGATCGCATTGACGACTGCCGGACATGAGCCGATCGCGCCGGCCTCGCCCGCGCCCTTGACCCCCATCGGGTTGGTCTTGCAGGGCACGTTGTGGGTCTCGAACACGAAGCGCGGCGCATCCGCTGCGCGCGGCAGCGCGTAGTCCATGTAGCTGCCGGTCACCAACTGCGCATCGGAGGCGCTGTAGACCACCTGCTCCATCAGCGCCTGCCCGATGCCCTGCACCGCGCCGCCATGCACCTGGCCGGCCAAGAGCAGCGGGTTGAGCGTGACGCCGAAATCGTCGACGATCACGTAGTTGATGACCTTGATGATCCCGGTCGCGGGATCGACCTCGACCTCCGCCACATGCGTGCCGTTCGGATAGGTGCCGTCGGCGCTCGCGAAGGTTGCGCTGCCGTTGAGCTTGGCCGGATCGACGCCGGGGCGCTTGGCGAGATCGGCGAAGCTGATGGCACGATCGGTGCCGGCGACGCGGATGCGCCCCTCTGAGATCTCGAGATCGCCGATGCCGGCCTCGAGCGCTTCGGCGGCAATCTGCTTCAGTTTGTCGCCAAGCTCATGGGTGGCGCGCTGCACGCTGACGCCACCTGAGGGGATCGATGCCGAGCCGCCGGTGCCGAGACCCGTCGCGATCTCATCGGTGTCGCCCTGATGGATGTGCACGCGCTCCGGCGACAGCCCGAACTGCTCGGCCACGATCTGCGCATAGGCGGTCTGATGGCCCTGCCCGCTCGACTGGGTGCCGATCAGGATGGTGACGTCGCCGGTGGGATCGAGCCGCACCTTGGCGGTCTCCTCGCCCATGGTGCCGCAGACCTCGACATAGCTCGCAAGCCCGATACCGCGGATCAGGCCGAGCTTCTTGGCGGCCTTGGCACGCTTCGGAAATTCCTTCCAGTCCGCGATCTCCATCGCGCGCTTCAGATGCGCGGCGAAGTCGCCGGAATCATAGACCTTGCCGGTCGCGGTCTTGTAGGGCAGCGCACGCGGCGGAATGAAGTTCTTCTTGCGGATCGCGTCCACGCTCATGTCGAGCTTGCGGGCACAGGCATCGACCAGGCGCTCGATGACATAGGCCGCCTCGGGGCGACCGGCACCGCGATAGGCATCGACCGGCACCGTGTGGGTGAAGACGGTGCGGACGCGGCAATGGAAGGCCTGGATGTCGTAAAGTCCGGGCAGCATGCCGGCGCCGCCATGCGGGATGTAGGGCGCAAAAGTCGAGAGATAGGCGCCCATGTCGCCCATCAGGTCGACATCAAGCGCGAGAAACTTGCCGTCTTCGGCAAGCGCCATCTTCGCGGTCGTGACGTTGTCGCGACCCTGCGCATCGCCCATGAAGTGCTCGGCGCGGTCGGCAGCCCAGCGCACCGACTTGCGCAACCTGCGCGCGGCGACCGCAAGCAGCGCATATTCGCGGTAGGGAAATAGCTTCGTGCCGAAGCCGCCGCCGACGTCGGGACAGACCACCCGCATCTTCTCGACCGGAATCTTCAACACGTTCTGGCAGAGGATGTCGCGCAGGCGATGGCTGCCCTGGCTGCCGGCGGTGAGCGTCAAATGATCGCGCCTGACGTCGTATTCGCAGACCGCCGCGCGGGTCTCCATGAAGCTCGCCACCACGCGCGGATTGACGATTTTGATCTCGGCGACCGCATGCGCCTTGGCGAATGCCTGATCGACGGCGGCCTTGTCGCCGATCGCGACATCGAACAGCACGTTGCCCTTGTGCTCCGCCCAGACCTGCGGCGCGCCCGGTTTCACTGCGTTGGCAACGCCGGTGACCGCCGGCAAGTTGGTCCAGATGACCTCGATCGCCTCCATTGCATCGCGGGCGTGATCGAGCGTATCGGCCACCACGAACGCCACGGCATCGCCGACGTGACGCACCTCGTCCTTGGCGAGGATCGGGTATGGCGGCGCGGTGAAGGGATCGGTCTCCAGATTGAACAGGCAGGGCAGCCCGCCGAGATCGGCGACATCCTCGGCCGTGAGAATCAGGGCCACGCCGGGCAACAGTCGCGCCTGGCCGACATTGATCGTGAAAGTTGCATGGGCATGCGGCGAGCGCAGCACCAACGCATGCAGGGCTGCCGATGGCGCGAGATCGTCGGTGTAGCGACCCTTGCCGCGGATGAGCGCATCATCCTCTTTCCGGAGAACGCTCTGCCCGACGCCGAATTTGATTGGAGCTGCCATCTTGTTTCACGTCCCGCTTCGCTGTCGCACCATTTTGACGGTATAATGCAGCGGAAAGCCGGAGCAGGCAAAGGATTTAGCGCCGCACCAGCCCCCTGAGCCAGCGCGGGCCGAACAGGCCGAGAACCGCCGCGGCATAGATCACACCGCCGACCACGATCAGCACGGCCAGTACGGCCTCGTCGCGGAAGCCGCCGAGGCCTGCGAACTGCGCAGCAGCCAAACGTGCGGTGAGCCACAAAGCGGCGGCCAGGACGCAGCCGGTGACGCCGAACTTGATCAGTGATCCGGTGAGACGGCGGTCGAGATCAAGATAGCCTTGGCGCACCGCGAAGCCGAGCACCAGGAGCAGATTGATCCAGGCGCCGACCGCAGTGGCCAGCGCCAGCCCGACCTGCGCCAGCGATCCCATCAGGAGCACTTTGAGCAGCATGTTGACGGCGAGACCGGTCAAGGATGCCTTGACCGGGGTTGCAGTGTCCTTGCGGGCGTAGAAGGTGGAAACGGCGCTGCGGATTAGCACGAAGGGAATGAGGCCGACCGCATAGGCTGCAAGCGTGGCGCCGGCCGCGGCAGCGTCGCCGCGGGTGAAGGCTCCCCGCGCGAACATCGCGCGGGTGATGACGTCGGGCACGGCGAGGAAGGCCGCGACGAACGGGACCGAGAACAGCAGCGTGAAGTCGAAGGCGCGGCGCTGGCTCTCCATGGCGCCCTGATGGTCGTTCGCGGTCAGCCGTCGCGACATCTCCGGCAACAGCACGGTGCCGATGGCAATGCCGATGACACCGATCGGCAGCTGGTTGAGCCGGTCGGCGTAATACAGCGCCGACAGCGCGCCGGCCGGCAGGAATGTCGCGATGATGGTGTCGGCGAACATCGCGACCTGCGTGCCCATCGAGCCCAAGGTCGCGGGTCCCAACGCGCGGAAGAAGGCGCGGATGTCCTCATCGAGCTTGAGCGCCGCAAAGCGCGGCAGGCCGCCATGCCGCGCCAGATCGCCGGCGAGCAGAAAATATTGCAGGAAGCCGGAGATCAGCACGCCCCACGCCGCGGCATGGCCGGCGGTCGGAAAAAACGCGACCAGCGCCAGGGTCGCCATCATCGCGAGATTGAGGAAGATGGAGGCCGCGGCCGCGCTGGCAAAGCGCTGCATCACGTTGAGCATGCCGCCATAGAGCGTCACCAGCGTGATCAGCAGCAGATATGGGAACGTGATGCGCGTCAGCTCGATGGCGAGTTCGCGCTGCGCCGGATCTTCGGTGAATCCGGGCGCCAGAATCGTCATGGCCTGCGGCATGAACAGCCAGGCAAGGATCAACAGCACGACCTGCGAGGCGAACAGGAGCGTGAAGATGCGATCCGCAAACAGGCTGGCGGAGGCCTCCCCCTTCTCACCATGCACATGGGCATAGGCCGGCACGAACGCCGCGTTGAAGGCGCCCTCGGCGAAGATCGCGCGAAAATGGTTCGGCAGGCGGAAGGCGACGAAAAACGCGTCGGCCACGGGGCCGGCACCGAGGATCGCCGCGAGCATGATGTCGCGGGCGAAGCCGGTGAGGCGCGAGAGCAGCGTATAGCCGCCGACGGTGAAGATGCGTCCGAGCATGGCTGCTTCTAGCGCATCCTTCCCGATGGCGTCAGCGCCCAATCTTCACGTTTTGGAACGCCGGCCGCTACGCCGCAACGGCGCCGCGCACGGCCTCGATGATCCGCGCCTGCGTGGCCTCGTCGAGATAGGCATGCATCGGCAGGCTGATCACGTTGCTCGAGAGCCGCTCGCTGACCGGCAGGCCGCCGTCGGCGACCGGGAACACCCGATAGGCGGTCTGCTGGTGCATCGACTTCGGATAATAGATCGCGGTCGGAATGCCCTGCGCCTTGAGTGCCGCGGCGAAGTCGTCGCGACCGATGCCCTGGGGCAGGCGGATGGTGTATTGCGCCCACACCGACGTACAGCCCTCGACCAGGCGAGGAACCTCCACGACATCGGCGAGCGCCTGGGTATAGCGTTCCGCCACCACGTTACGGGCGGCGACCTCATCCTCGAAGATCTTCAGTTTCTCGATCAGGACCGCGGCCTGGATCGTATCGAGCCGCGCGGTGAGGCCGAGGCGGACATTGTCGTATTTGTCGCTGCCGCCGCCATGGGCGCGCACACTGCGCAGGCGCTCCAGCAGGCCGGCGTCGTCGGTGAGGATGGCGCCGCCGTCGCCGAAGCAGCCGAGCGGCTTGGCCGGATAGAAGCTGGTCGCGGTCGCGAGACCGAACGTGCCGATGCGGCGGCCCTTGTAGCTCGCACCAAAGCCTTGGGCGGCGTCGTCGAGCACGAACAGGCCTTCGGCCTCGGCGCTCGCAGCCACCGCATCGTGGTCCGCGCTCTGTCCGAACAAATCGACAGGAATCACCGCCTTCGGCTTGAGACCCAACCGCCGCGCCGTGGCAATGCCGCGCTGGAGCGAGGCCGGATCGATATTGAAGGTCTCCTCCAGCACGTCGACGAACACCGGCGTGGCGCCGGTGAGCGCGACCGCTTCGCCGGTCGCACAGAACGTGAAGGACGGACACAGCACCGCATCACCCGGACCGATGCCCTGCGCCATCAGCACCATCAGCAGTGCATCGGTGCCGCTCGAGCAGCTCACCGCATATTTGGCGCCACAGAATGCCGCGAGTTGGGCTTCGAGCTGGGTGACCTCGGGGCCGCCCAGAAACTGGCAATGCGCCAGCACACGGGCGACGGCGTCATCGAGCGACTTGCCCAACCGCTGGCGCTGCGCGGCGGTGTCGATGAACGGAATGGGCTGATGACGCAGATGCTGATTCATGGCTGTCGCACTGGATTGAGAAACGGACATCGGAGGACTGCGGGGCCGGTCGGCTCAACCGGCGGCGCGCCGCTTGCGCGCAGTCGCCTCGGCCGGTCGATGGCTCGATCTTTCGAGGCATTGCGTCGCAATCTCGAGGCTCGCGACGCCTTCGTCGCCGGTGACGGCCGGCGCGGTGCCGGAACGAACAGCGTGCAGGAACGCGAGCAGCTCCGCACGCAGAGGCTCGTCATGACCGACCGGCAGGTGCCGCATCGAATAGCTGCCATCCGGCTTGAAGCCGAAGCATTCGGTGACCTGGCGGGTCAACAGGTCGCCCATAACGTATTTGCCGCGCGTCGCCACGGTGACGTTGCGCGCCTTGAACGGCGTCAGCCAGTTGGTGTTGATGTGGGCGAGCACGCCCGAAGCGGTGCGGAACTGAAGAAGCGCGATATCCTCGCGCTCGGCCACCGCGCTGGAGAGCTGCGGCTGGACCTCGATGATATCAGACTCGGTGAACCATCTGATGAGGTCGATGTCATGGACAGCAAGGTCGATGACGACACCGACATTCGACATCCGCGGCGGGAACGGGCCGACGCGGGTGATCGCGATCGACAGGATGTCCTCGCCGGCGATCGCCTTCTTGATCGCCGCGACCGCCGGGTTGAAGCGCTCGACATGGCCGATCATCAGGGTGACGCCGGCGCGATGCGCGGCGGCGACGATTTCGCGGCCCTCCTCCACGCTGGACGCGATCGGCTTCTCGACCAGCAGGTGGACCTTGTGCCCGATGCAGGCCAGCGCAAGCTCATGGTGCAGGTGGGTCGGGGCGGCGACCGTGACCGCATCGACCCCCTCCGAGACCAGCTCGTCCAGGGTTTCGAAAGTCGGGCAGTTCGCAAGCTCGGTGACGCGGGCGCGATGAGCGGGCAGAGGATCGACGACGCCGACCAGATGAACGTTCGGCAGACCAGCCAGGACGCGCGCGTGGTTGCTTCCCATGACGCCCGCCCCGATCACGCCGACGCGCAGCGCCTGTCTCGGTTCGGCCTTGTGGCCCGCCCCCTTCGAACTCATGTCACCACCCCAATCGATGTCCCGAATCAGCTGCCTGCAGTAAACGATGTGCAAATCAGCCTTGGGTTGGCTCTCTAGCACGCCATTTTGGACGAGGCGAACGCGGAACGCGTTTTCAGGACACGATTTGATTCAAACAGTTACATCCAGAGGCCAGAAAAAGCTCAGTAATATGAAGGGGCTACAACGGCGCCTTCGCGTCATGCGCGCAGAACCTCAGGTGCCGCCGTAGACGCAACCCGTAGTACCCCGCTCATGCCCCGGACCGCCTGCTCCATACACAGAGATGTTAGCGCCATCCAGTTGCAACGAAGGTGATGACAGGCCATCAAGCCGCGCAGCGTGCTGTAGTTCAAGATGAACTGCAGCTTGAGTGAATATTCGATGGCTTACAACGCGTTTGAGACCCAGCTCGGCGAACTGAATGAGCGGGGTCGATTCCGTCAATTGCGCGCCCGCGCCGGCATCGACTTTACATCGAACGATTATCTCGGCCTCGCCGAATCGGAGGAGCTGCGGCAGGCCGCGTCCGAGGCGATCGGGCGCGGCGTGCCGGTCGGCGCCGGCGGCTCGCGGCTGCTGCGCGGCAATCATCCCGAGCACGAGGCGCTCGAGGCGGAAGCCGCACGTCATTTCGGCGCAGAGACCGCGCTCTATTTCGGCGCCGGTTACACCGCCAATCATGCGATCTTTTCGACGCTGCCCCAGCGCGGCGACATCGTGCTCTATGACGCGCTGGTGCATGCCAGCGTACATGAAGGCCTCCGCCACTGCCGCGCAGCGCATGAGAGTGTCCCGCATAACGATGCAGATGCCTTCGACTCGAAGCTGACGCAATGGCGCAAGGCGGGCGGCCGGGGGCGGCCGTGGATCGCGGTCGAAAGCGTCTACAGCATGGATGGCAACAGTCCCGATTTCGCTGACCTCGTTGCTGTCGCCGACCGTCACGACGCCACCTTGGTGATCGACGAGGCGCATGCAACCGGCGTGCTCGGTCCGGACGGACGTGGCCTCGCAGCGGCGTTCGAGGGCCGCGACAACATCATCACGCTCCATACCTGCGGCAAGGCGCTCGGCACCTCCGGCGGCTTCGTGCTCGCCCCCGGGATCGTGCGCGATTTCCTGGTGAACCGCGCGCGGCCCTTCATCTTCGCCACCGCCCCTTCGCCGCTGATCGCGGCGGTCACCCGGGTCGCGCTGTCGATTGCGCGCGCCCAGGCGGAACGCCGCGAACGACTGGCGCAGCTGGTCACCCACGCCGCGCGCGAGCTGAAGCTGCGATGTGGTCTTGAGGCGCTGCCGTCTCACATCCTGCCGATCATCATAGGCCGCGATGACAGGGCCGTCGCGCTGGCCACCGCCCTGCAGGCACAAGGGTTCGACATCCGCGCGATCCGGCCGCCGACGGTGCCCGAAGGCACCGCAAGGCTGCGGGTCGCGCTCACCGCCAAGCTGAACGAACAGGTGATCTCCGAGCTGTTCGACGCGACGGCCGAAGCATTGGGGCGCCTGTCTTGACGCAGCGCTTCGTGGTCACCGGCACCGATACCGGCATCGGCAAGACCGTGTTCTCGGCCGGTCTCGCCGGCGCGCTCGATGGCTATTACTGGAAGCCGGTGCAATCCGGCCTCGATGGCGAGACCGATTCCGATACCGTCCGCCGCCTGTCCGGGCTGGCAACGGAACGGATACTTCCCGAGCACTACCGTCTGGTCACGCCAGCGTCGCCGCATCTCGCGGCCGAAATCGACGGCGTCACCCTTGATCCCAACCGCATGCAGCCACCGGTGGTGTCGGGCCCCCTCGTCATCGAAGGCGCGGGCGGCCTCATGGTGCCGCTGACGCGCGAGGTGACCTATCTCAGTATATTTGCCCGCTGGAGCGCGCCGCTGGTGCTGTGCGCGCGCACCACGCTCGGCACCATCAATCATACGCTGCTCTCGATCGAGGCGATCCGCGCTCGCCACATCAGGCTGGTCGGCGTCGCCTTCATCGGCGACGAGAACAGGGATTCCGAACAGACGATCGTGGCGATGGGGCGGACGCGGCATCTCGGCCGCCTGCCGCATCTGCCGGATCTCACCGCCAACACGTTGCGGGCCGCGTTCGCCGCTCACATCGATGTCGGCTGCTTCCGGGAGCATCTCGCATGAGATCCGCCTCGCCGGTCTGGCATCCCTTCACCCAGCACGCGCTGCACGACGGGATTCCGACCATCGTCCGCACCGAGGGCGCGTGGTTGGAGTCCGCGGACGGACGCCGCATCTTCGATGCGATCTCGTCCTGGTGGGTGGTGACGCATGGCCATCGCCATCCGCCGATCATGGTGGCGATCAGGGCCGAGACCGAGCGGCTCGACCAGGTGATCTTCGCCGGCTTCACCCACCCGCCGGCGGAAGCGCTGGCCCGCGAGCTCGTGGCGATCACGCCGCCCGAGCTGACCCACGTGTTCTTCTCCGACAGCGGATCGACCTCGGTCGAGGTCGCGCTGAAAATGGCGCTCGGCTTCTGGCTGCATTCGGGCGAGGATCGCCGCCGCATCCTGGCGCTCGAAGGCGCCTATCACGGCGACACCATCGGTGGCATGTCGGTCGGCGAACGCGGCGTCTTCAACGCGCCTTACGAGCCGCTGCTGTTCGATGTCGGCCGCCTGCCCTTTCCGCATCCGGGACGCGAGCAGGCGACGCTGGACGCGCTCGAGGCCGCCTGCCGCGCGTACCCGGTCGCCGCACTGATTGTCGAGCCCTTGATCCTCGGCGCCGGCGGCATGCTGATCTATCAGCCTGCCGTGCTCGCCGAGATGGCGCGCATCGGCCGGCATCATGGTGTGCTGCTGATCGCCGACGAGGTGATGACCGGCTGGGGACGGACCGGAACGCTGTTTGCCTGCGAACAGGCCGGAATCGCGCCCGACATCGCCTGCTATTCCAAGGGACTGACCGGCGGCGTGATGCCGCTGGCGGTCACGCTGTGCGGCGACGCGATCTTCGACGCGCATTATGCGCACGACCGGCGCAAGACGTTCTTCCACTCCTCGTCCTACACCGCTAACCCGATCGCCTGCGCCGCCGCGCTGGCCAACGTGAAGGTCTGGCAGAGCGAGCCGGTAATGCAGCGGATCGCAGCGCTCGCCGCTGTGCATGCCAAGGCGCTCGACCGCTTCCGCGGCGACAAGCGTTTTTCCAACATCCGCCAGCTCGGCACCATCGCCGCGCTCGACCTGGTCGTGCCTGATGCCGGCTATCTCGCCGACATCGGCCCCCGCCTCTACCGCCATTTCCTCGCGCGCGACCTGCTGGTCCGCCCGCTCGGCAGCACGATCTATTTGATGCCCCCCTACTGCAGCACCGAGGCCGAGATCGGGCGCGTCTACGACGCGATCGCCGCGATCGATCTCTGACCACGAGCGAATATGAGCGCCTCTGGGCGCGTCCTGCTCACGAAACCGTGTCAACGCGGCGACGTAACGCGCGTCGGCCGGTCCGCGAAACTGGAAGCACACCCCGTGCCCAAGGAGCATCCCATGCTGTCGCGCGCTGTGATCCTGTCCGCCCTCGCCCTCGGTCTGGCACCGCTTGCCGCCGAAGCGGCCGACCGCCCCGTCGTCGTCGAGCTGTTCACTTCCCAGGGCTGCTCGTCCTGCCCGCCGGCCAATGCCTATCTCAACGACCTCGCGCGCGACCGCCGCGACGTGCTGCCGCTCGCCTTCCATGTCACCTATTGGGACCGGCTGGGCTGGAAGGACCCATTCTCGCTCCCGGCCGCCACCGACCGGCAGGCGCGCTATGGCAGCCGCTTCGGCGACGGCTCCTACACGCCGGAAATCGTCGTGAACGGCGTCTCCAGTCACGTCGGCTCCTACCGCAGCGAGATCGGTGCTGCGATCGATCGCGCCAAGGGCGCCAACCAGCCCGCGGCAGACGTGCATCTCAGTCGCAATGCCGGACGGGTTCAGATCGACGTCGGCAGCGGCGAAGGCCACGGGCGCGTGCTGCTGGTCGGCTTCGATCACTATCACAAGACCGACATAAGGCGCGGCGAGAACGGCGGCCGCACCTTCGAGGAATTGAACGTGGTGCGATCGGTCCGCCCGCTCGGCGATTGGCAAGGCGCCGCTTTGCGTCTCACCGAACAGGTGCCCGAGGGTGAGGATGCGGCTGTCATCGTGGAAGCGCCTGATGGACACATCGTCGGCGCGGCGAGGCTTTGAAACGGGGCGCCGATAGCTAAAAACATGGCGCAGCACTCTCGCGACGCCGATCGCGCCGAGATCATACTGATGAGGCATGAGGTCTGCAGCTCCGCACTCCGCTGTCGTCCCGGCCTTGAGCCGGGACCCATAACCCCAGGGAGACGTGGTGAGCCAATGCTGGTCGAACAAAAATGCCTCAAACATCGGCCTATAGCTATGGGTCCCGGCTCAAGGCCGGGACGACACCGAATTTGCTGGACGATTTTTCCAAACAACTGACTACGCTCCCGCGACGCGTGAGGCGCCCGAGTTATACGGATCGCGTGCCCTCGAAAAGCGAGAGGGCGCGGGGAAGACCGGACCTCGACTGAGGCCCGTGGCCCGCCTGCTAAAAAGAAATGCAGGCGGCAGGTACCACAGGATCAGCCGGACGACCCGGCCTTCCCCGCGCGATGGTTTTAACGGCTGCTTCGCGCTCTCCCTGGGGACCGGGCTTTCTTGCCCCCATCTCGCGACAACGCGCTTTCGCGCGTTGCGCGGACCTCAGCGTCGGGAGGCCGGGACCACGCGACTTGACCGTCCGCATCGAACCTGTTCGTCGGCCCGCAAGTGCAAGCCCCAAGTCCGATACGTCCACCGCTCCCCGCTGCTACGCCTCGTGACGATCGGCCGAAACGCCCCTCTTCATCGCGAACGGGATGGCCGAGATCATCATTGTGATTTGCCCGACGACACAAGCGCATATACCTGCGGCAAACTGGCACGACGGGCAGTTTGTGCATGAGGGGAATGCGGAAATGCCCATTGGCGCAACGCGATGCGATCGCGAAACCGATAAATCACAGCCTTTATGGCCATAATCTAAAACTAACCAATTCTTCCGCCCACTCAAAGGGCCGTCAGCCAAACCTATGTCTTGTCGAACCAAGCTAGATCGTCGGTCGCGCTACACCACCTCGGGAACGGGTTCCTTCAAAATCGCTTCGACGTTTGCAGGAACAGATTTGTACAAGGTCTGCAGATCCACTAGGCTCAACACGGGCGCGGAACGCATCTGATCTTTCGCGTTAGGCCGAGAAACGTCAATTTCATTAAATCTACCCTCCATTTTTCTGAAGTGAGCATAGCATCCGATATCTATAGCAAATGCCTGGAAGTTTCCGGGTTGCGATTTATGCGTGAGAGCACTTCCGGCTTGGTGAATTATCCGATAGTCAACCAACCGGTTAAACAAAGTCCTCCAATTCTCGTCTTGCTGAAGTAGTTGCTCCGGCACTAGAAATATGTTCGTTTTCTTGTTGAGGCAAAACTCTCTAAGAACATAAATTCCAGAAATTAGCACGTCCTGCTCATCTATCTGAGAGTCCTGCTTCAGCTCTTCTATTCGCCTCTCCAAATTAGATCGACTAAGAATACGCACTTCATCCTTTCCCACCGCCTCACCTTCACTTTGACTCATTGCTTCAAGGAACAGCGAAAGAACATCTCGAGGAACTCCGCCGCCGGCCATTACCAGCCTCGAAAACCCTTCACCCTTGAACAGGGCCTGCAACTCGCCCTTGTTCAATCCTGCTCGCCGAGCATACTCCATCAATATTTGCCAATTTTGAGATTCCGTTCGGGCAAAGTCGCTGAAAGTGTAGTCGATATTTATCGGTTGATAGTCATGCCGCTCCTGGGCGCCGATTGGCTGCCCGTCACGATCGGCAAACATCGTCGAAGCATGCCTCATAGTGGCAATTTTGAAAAACAGCGGCACGTCTTTGCAAAGACGATGGATATAGTCGACTACGAAGGCCTGGTCCGCTCGCTTGAGGTGATACAGGTCATCAATCTGTAAGAAAATGCATTTGACCTTGGCCGACACCACGAAAAATTCCCGAATGCTCTTCTTAAGTTCCGGCAACCACAGGTCCAACTCCTGCAGCTTCTGCCGATGACTTCGAAATGATCTTTCGGTCTCAGTCCGCTTTTTCTCGGACCCACCCAAAGAGAATTTGAGCTTTTCCGCCTCAACGCCGATTTCGCCTTTCATTGACGAGTCATCGGCGACGGTTTCCTTGACTTCCTCGTCATGCGTATCTGGCGATCGATGCATCGTCGCGAGTTTAGAACGAATGCCCTTGATTATTTCTTTGGTTCTTGCCTTTCGCCCAAACCAGCCGGAAAGATGAGAATCAATCTCGGCAAAAAGGGACGAGAGAATCTCAATAAGCACATTGGGGAATGTATGTTGCTTGAAATCCTCGCAGTTCAAGTAGATGGCCTTGATCTCTGCCGAGAGCTGCTTGGCAGAGTCATGCAAAAGCAAGGTCTTTCCACAGCCTCGCCTTGCGAACACAGTGTGATTCTGTTTTGCGCTCACATCCTCCATCGCGTGACCTACATTTATGTAGGTGATCGCTTCGTTTCCAATTTGAACGCGAAGTCCTTCAGTAATTAGTCGACGTAGCTTGGCAAGCTTCTTGTGATCGACCATAAATATCTCCGCAAATCTATTTTTGGTTGACGTTGACACAAAAGCTCGTAACGGTCGAGTTAAATTTTGCCGCCAGGTATCGGATGTTTGCTGATAAGATAGGTTATTAGTCGCTCTACGACCGGATTAGATTATGATGAAACAGAGAGAGGCCAGCCAGCCTCATGGCGAACAGTTTGTAGGGCGGGTTAGCGAAGCGTAACCCGCCGATCCCATACGAAGGAAGTGGTGGGTTACGCGACCGCGAGCGACATTCCGGGCGAAATTGGAAGTACTGGCGCGGTCGCTAACCCACCCTACGATTTTCGATCGCTGGCTACGCCCCGCCGTCCTGGCCACCTTCGGCAATCAGCCCGACGCCTTGGCGCAGTAGCGGCGCCAGAAGGTGCGATAGCCTTCCTCGACCTTGCGCGTGTAGAGCGCGACGTTGCCGGCGGCTGAGGTCGCGATGCGCTGGGGCAATTCGGCGCGCAGCCTGGCGAGCCCCGCTGTATCAGCTACATGATTGCGGGCGATGGCGAGATAACCGGAATCATCCTCGGCCACCCAGTCATTGAGCCCGACCGCGGTGACGACCGCGCCGCCGGCCCGCGCGGACGGCGTCGTGCCGAGCTTGGTGATGACGGGGACTCCCATATGCAGGGATTCCCAGGTGCTGGCGCCGCCGTTCTGCGGGAACGGATCGAGCGAGATGTCGATCGCGGCGAATTGGGCCAGATGATCAGGGCGCGAGGTCGAGCCCATGCAGGTGATGCATTCCGCTGCAATGCCATGATCGACGAAACGTCCAATCAGGCTATCCCGCAGATAGGCGTCGTCGAGGGCGGTGTTCTTGACGACGATCCGCGCGCTCGTCAGCTCCTGCATCAGCTGCGCCCAGACCACGATCGCGGCGTCGGAGATCTTCTCGATCCGATTGAACACGCCGAAAGTGACGTAGCCGTTGCGCAACATCGGCAGCTCGGTCGCGTGAGCCCCCTCGATCGCATCCATCGTGATCATGCAAGGCAGATCATGGATCTGCTCGGCAAACAGATGGCGCACCGATGGCGGGATCGAAACCGGATCGGCCAGGACATAGTCCATGGTCGGAAGGCCGGTGCCGGTCGGATGCCCCCAGGCGCTGACCTGAATCGGCGCCGGCTTGCGCGCGAAGATCGCCAGGCGATGGCCCGAGGTGAAGCCCGACAGGTCCACCAGGATATCGACGCGATCGCTGGCAATGCGGTCGGTCAGCTCGTCATCCGACAGATTGAACGCGTCGACCCAGATGTCGGCCAAGGACTGGAAGACCTCGGTGAGCCCATCGCGGGTGGTCGAGCAGGAGTAGCAGTTGATCTGGAATTGCGCCCTGTCGTGCGATCGCAGCACCGGCAGGAACGCAAACGCCGCCGAATGCCTCCGGAAGTCCGACGACACGTAGCCGACGACGATCCGCCGGTCGGGATCGCGCGGCCGCGCTGCAAGCGTCCGACGCTGCATTTTGGATCCGATCGCATCCCACCAGCGGCGTCGCGCCGCCTGTTGCACGGCGAAATCGGCATCGGGGAGGAAATCAAGGCGAAAGATCTTCTGCACGATCGCCTCTTCGCAGTCCGGCTTGATCTCAAGTGCTCGGTCGAAATGCTGGATGGCCGCGGCGATCTCGCCCTGCTGTCCCAAGCAGATGCCGAGCAAAGTGAGGCCGAACTCGGAGGTCGGATTCAGGTCGAGCACCTTCTTGCAGGCGAGCATGGCCTCCGCCATCGCTTGTGTGAGCATGGCGACCTGCGCTTTGCCCCGCCATGCCAGCTCGAGCGTGGGATCGAGCGTGGCCGCCTTGTCGAAGTCGGCTTTCGCTTCGGGCCGTCGTCCCAAGAGCAGGTGCATCCGCCCGCGATGGGCGTGCAGCTCGGCCACATCAGGTTTGATCGCGAGCGCGGCGTTGTAGGCTGCCTCCGCCACCGGGAAGTGCCGGAGCTCGACGTGAGCCAGACCCTTGTTGACGAGGGCCTCGAAGTGCCGCGGCTGGAACGAAAGCGCCCGCTCGAAACTGTCGGCCGCCGCCGCATATTGCTTGAGCATCAATTGCGCCACGCCGCGATTGCAATATGCATCGGCGTCGTAGGGCTTGAGCGCAATTGCGCGGGTGAAGGCTGCGACGGCTTGCTCGGCCCGTTCGAGCCGCAGCAGCGCGGTGCCGAGATTTGCGTGCGCTTTCGCGAAATCCGGTTTCAGCGCCACCGCCCGCTCCTGGCAGGCACACGCCTCCTCATAGCGCTGCAAATTGAATAGCGCAAAACCGAGATTGTATTGCGCGTCCGCCGAACCGGGCTCAAGGGCGACAGCGCCCTCGAGCGCCTGCCGCGCCTCTTCCAACTGGCCGCAATCGAGCAACGATGCGCCGAGCAGATGCATCGCGTCGAAGTAATTCGGCACCTCCTGGAGCACGCGCCGGCACAAGGCTTGAACCTCCGCCTGCCGGCCCTGGCGATAGGCGGCCTGCACGGCCGGCAGAAACGTCTCGGCCAGATTTTTCAGCTTCTTCTGCAGCCGCGCGTTCTGATACGCGCGCGAACCGACATTTGCCAAGGATGATCTCCGGAAGAGTCAACAATTGACGCGAGCGAACGCAACGGATGGATGCAGGCCAACTCACGCATTGGCCGCGCAATAGCGCTGCCAGAAGGTGCGATAGCCCTCCTCGACCTTGCGCGTGTAGAGCGCGACGTTCCCAGCGGCCGACGTCGCGATGCGCTGGGGCAATTCGGCGCGCAGCCTGGCGAGCGCAGCCGGGTCAGCCACCTGACGGCGGGCGACGGCAAGATAACCGGCGTCATCCTCGGCCACCCAGTCATTGAGCCCGATCGCGCTGACGACCGCGCCGCCGGCCCGCGCTGACGGCGTCGTGCCGAGCTTGGTGATGACGGGGACCCCCACATGCAGGGATTCCCAGGTGCTGGCGCCGCCGTTCTGCGGGAACGGATCGAGCGAGATATCGATCGCGCCGAATTGGGCCAGATGATCCGCGCGCGAGGTCGAGCCCATGCACGTGACGCGCTCTGCCGCGATGCCGTGATTGACGAAACGGCCAATCAGGCTATCCCGCAGATAGGCGTCATCGAGCGCCGTGTTCTTGATCACGATGCGCGCGCTCGGCAGCTCCTGCATCAGCTCTGCCCAGACCGCAAGCGCGACATCCGAGATCTTGTCGATCCGGTTGAACACGCCGAAGGTCACGTAGCCGTTGCGCAGCATCGGCAGCTCGGTCGCGTGGGCCCCCTCGATCGCATCCATCGTGATCATGCAGGGCAGATCATGGATCTGCTCGGCAAATAGATGACGCACCGGTGGCGGGATCGAAACCGGGTCGGCCAGGACATAGTCCATGGTCGGAAGGCCGGTGCCGGTCGGATGCCCCCAGGCGCTGACCTGGATCGGCGCCGGCTTACGCGCAAACACCGGCAGCCGGTTGCCGGCAGAATGGCCGGACAGATCGACCAGCACATCGACCTGATCGGCCTCGATGCGCGCCGCAAGCTCCTCGTCCGACATCTGCCAGGCATCGACCCAGATGTCCGCAGCGGACCGGCATTGCACGGTCATCCGATCCTGTGACGGTGACGAGGAGTAGCAGGCTACCCGGAACTGCTGCTGATCGCGATGCGTCAGCACCGGCAAGAAAGCCAACGCAGCCGAATGCGCTCTGAAGTCCGAAGAGACATAGCCGATCGTGATGGTCCGCTCTGGATCAAGGTCTCGCGGCAGCAGCCGCCTCTGCGAAATACGCGCCCCGATCCTGGTCCACCATTCGCGTCGCGCCGCCTGGTGCTGAGCGAAGTCGCAGTCGGGTATGAAATCCAGTGCGAAGATCTTCGCAGTGATCGCGTCAGCATAATCGGGCTTGATCTCCAGCGCGCGCTCGAAATGCTGCAGCGCTGAAGCGATGTCGCCCTGCTTGCAAAAGCACTCTCCGAGCCACGTCCAGGCGACTTCGGACCTGGGATTCTGTTCGAGAATCTTGCGCAAGGCGGCCATCGCCGGCGCGACATTCTCCTTCAACACCGAGATTTGAGCGTGGCCGAGCAGCGCCACTTCGAGCAACGGGTCGATCGCGAGCGCGGCATCGTAATCCAGCTTGGCCTGATCGAACTGCCCGAGCTGCTGACGGAGGCGGCCGCGATGGGCGAGGACCAAAGCGACGCCCGGCCGGATCGCGAGTGCGGCATCGAAGGCGGCGAACGCCTCATCGGAATGGCGCAGATTGATGTTGACCAGGCCTTTGCCGAACAGCGCCTCCGACTGACGCGGGTTCAGCGCGAGCGCGCGATCGAAGCTACTCATAGCCTCGACATTGCGGTTGAGCAGCAGTTCCGCCATGCCGCGATTGCAGTAAGCGTCGGCGTAGTTGGGCTTGGCCGCGAGCGCGCGCTCGTGCGCCTGCAGCGCCTCCTCCAGCAGGCCGAGCTTCATCAGCGTGTTGCCGAAACCGGTCAGCGCCGCTGCGAAATTCGGCCTGGCCGCGACGGCGCGCTCCTGCACTGTCCGCGCCTCCTGATAGCGCTTCCGGCTGAACAGCGCGAGGCCGAGATTGGCGAGCGCCTCGGCATGGCGCGGCTCGGCGTCGACCGCCTGTGTCAGAGCCTGCTCGGCGACATCCAGACGGCCGCTCTCCAGCGCCGACACACCGAGCAGATGCAGTGCATCGAAATGGTCGGGCACCAGCGCGAGTGTCTGGCCGCAGATCGCCTGCGCCTCGGCGTGCCGGCCTGCGCGATAGGCGGCCACAGCCTGCGGCAGCAGCGCGTCGGCCTGCTTGCGGTTCTTCTTTTGAAGGCGAGCGTTCTGGAACGCGCGCGAACCGACATTTGCCAAGGATGGTCTCCAGAACGGTCAGGAATTGACGCGGAGAACGCGATGGACGCAGGCCGTCTCAGGCATTGGCGGCGCAGTAGCGGCGCCAGAAAGTGCGATAGCCCTCCTCGACCTTGCGCGTGTAGAGCGCGACGTTCCCAGCGGCTGAGGTCGCGATGCGCTGGGGCAGTTCGGCGCGCAGCTTGGCGAGCGCGGCGGGATCGGCCACATGATTGCGGGCGATGGCGAGATAGCCGGCGTCGTCCTCGGCCACCCAGTCGTCGAGCCCGATCGCCGTGATCACTGCACCGCCGGCCCGCGCTGACGGCGTCGACCCGAGCTTGGTGATGACGGGGACTCCCATATGCAGGGATTCCCAGGTGCTGGCGCCGCCATTCTGGGGAAACGGATCGAGCGAGATGTCGATCGCACCGAATTCAGCCAGATGATCAGGGCGTGAGGTCGAGCCCATGCACCTGATGCGTTCTGCCGCGATGCCATGATCGACGAAACGGCCGATGAGACTGTCGCGCAGATAGGCGTCATCAAGGGCAACGTTCTTGATCACGATCCGCGCGCTCGTCAGCTCCTGCATGAGCTCTGCCCAAACTGCAAGCGCGGCGTCAGAGATCTTGTCGATCCGATTGAACACGCCGAAGGTGACGTAGCCGTTGCGCAGCATCGGCAGCTCAGTCGCGTGGCCCCCCTCGATCGCATCCATCGTGATCATGCAAGGCAGATCATGGATCTGCTCGGCAAACAGATGGCGCGCCGATGATGGGATCGAAACCGGATCGGCCAGGACATAGTCCATCGTCGGGAGTCCAGTGCCGGTCGGGTGCCCCCAGGCGCTCGCCTGAATCGGCGCCGGCTTGCGCGCAAACACCGAGAGGCGGTGGCCGCCCGAATGACCGGAGAGATCGACCAGAATGTCGACCTGATCAGCCTGGATCTGGTCGGCCAGTTCGTCGTCGGACAATTGCCAGGCGTCCACCCATTTGTCGGCAATGGACTGGAATTTTTCCGTGACGCTGTCGCGCAATGGCGAGCACGAATAGCAGACCACGCGGAATGCGCCGTGGTCGTGATGTCGCAGGACCGGGAAGAACGCGAGGGCCGCCGAATGATTGCGGAAATCTGAGGAGACGTAGCCGACAACCAGCGGACGTTCCGGATCGCAATCCCGGACGTCCAGTTTGCGTTGCCAGATCCTGGCGCCGATCCGCTCCCACCACTCGCGGCGAACCGCCTGTTGCAGAGCGAAGTCTGCATCCGGGAGAAAGTCGAGCGCAAAGATCTTCTTGGTGACCGCCTCCTCGAAGTCCGGCTTGATCTCGAGCGCGCGATCGAACAGCTGGATGGCACCAGTCACATCGCCCTGCTTGGCGAGACATGCCCCCAGCCAGACCAGCGCCACTTCGGACGACGCATTCTGCTCCAGCACCTTGTTGCAGGCCGCCATCGCCGGCGCAACGTTACCATTGAGGACGTTGACGTGAGCCTTGCCGAGCAGCGCGGCCTCCAGGTTGGGATCGGCGACCAGCGCAGCATCGAAATCGGCCTCGGCCGGCTCGAAATGTCCCATCTGCAGATGGAGGCGGCCGCGCTGCGCCAGGATGGCGGCATTGCCCGGACTGAGCGCCAGCGCCGCGTTGAACGACGTCAACGCCTGGTCGCAATGCCGCAGATTGACGCCGACCAGGCCCAGGCCGAAGGTCGCGTGCATATGCCGTGGGTTGAGCGCGAGCGCACGGTTGAAGCTCTCATATGCCTCCTGATGCCGCTGCATCAGCAGCAGGGTCATCCCGCGGTTGCAATAGGCATCAGCATAATCGGGCTTTAAGGCGATCGCGCGCAGGTGCGCCTCCAGCGCCTGGTCGAACAGCCTCATGTTCATCAGCGTATTGCCGAGCGTGGTGAACGCCACCGCGAAATTCGGCTTCGCCGCGGTCGCACGTTCCTGGACCTTGCGCGCTTCCTCGTAGCGTTTCTGATGGAAGTACACCAAGCCGAGATTGACGAGGGCCTCGGCATGGCGCGGCTCGAGGGCGACCGCCCGCGTCAGCGCCTGTTCGGCGACGTCCAGCCGCCCGCAATCCAGCGTGGAGATCCCCAACAGGTGCAAAGCGGGGAAATAGTCCGGAAGCAGGTCCAGAACCTGTCTGCAGATCGCTTGGGTATCGGCATGGCGGCCGGCACGATAGGCCTCGACCGCGGCAGGATATAGCGCCTCCGCCTGCTTGCGGTTTTTCTTCTGCAGCCGCGCGTTCTGGAACGCGCGCGAACCAATCGTGCTTTGCAAGGATCCCCTCCGCCCCGGATGTCCTTGCGAATCTAGCACATGGGTTTTGATTCGGCCTTCGATTCGAGAGCGGTAAGTGAGTCCTACTCGCGCCGGTAGTCATCCTCGATGCGGATGATGTCGTCCTCGCCGAGATACGAGCCGGTCTGCACCTCGATCAGCTCCAACAGGATCTTGCCGGGATTGTCCAGCCGGTGCACCGCGCCCATCGGGATGTAGATCGATTCGTTCTCGTGCACCATGGACACCGTCTCGTTGACGGTGACGCGCGCCGTTCCGCGCACCACGATCCAATGCTCGGAGCGGTGATAGTGCTTCTGCAGGGACAGCCGCTGGCCGGGCTTGACCACGATGCGCTTGACCTGGTGCCGCTCGCCATTGTCGACCGACTGATAGCTGCCCCAGGGACGATGCACCTTGATGTGCGCCTCCGTCACCTCCGGAGCTACGGTCTTCAGCTTGGCCACCAGACGCTTGAGGCCATTGGCATCCTTCTGGCGTGAGACCAGCACGGCGTCCTGCGTCGCCACCACGACGAGGTCGTCGACCCCCTCCAGCGCCACCAGCGCCTTGTCGCTGACCACGTTGCAGTTGCGGGAGTCCTCGAACACGGATGCGCCGCGCGCGGCATTGCCCTGCGCGTCCTTCTCCGACAGCTCCCAGACCGCATGCCACGAACCGACATCGGACCAGCCGCAGGAGACCGGCACCACGGCCGCCCGCTCCGTCTTCTCCATCACGGCATAATCGATCGAGATCGGCTTGGCGGCCGCGAAGCTATCCGCGTTGAGAATGATGAAGCCGAGGTCGCGGCCAGCGTTGATGACGGAGTCCGTCACCGCCTGCACGCTGGCGGAATCGAATTTGCGATACTCGTCGAGCAGCAGAGCGGCGCGGAACATGAAATTGCCGCTGTTCCAGAAATAACCGTCCCGGATGTACTGCTCGGCGGTCGGCTGATCCGGCTTCTCGACGAAGCGCGCCACTGCGCGCACTTGCCCCGCCACGGCGTCGCCCGGGCAGATGTAGCCATATTCGGTCGCGGCACGCTCGGGCGTGACGCCGAAGGTGACGATACGGCCCGCTTCGGCCGCCGCCAGTCCCTCGCGGCAGGCCGCGAGAAACGCGTCGGTATCGCGCACCACATGGTCCGCGGCGAGCGCCAGTACGACCGCCTCACCATCGCGCGTCCGCGCAAACGCTGCACCGGCCGCAATCGCCGGACCTGAGTCGCGGCGCATCGGCTCCAACAGCACATCGGCCTCGATGCCGATTTCGGCCAATTGCTCCAGCACCATGAAACGGTAGGCGGCGTTGGTGATGATGATCGGCCGCTCGAACAGGCTGGCGTCCGAGACACGCAGCAGCGTCTCCTGGAAGGTCGAGCGGGCGCCGAACAGCGGCAGGAACTGCTTGGGCCGCACCTCGCGCGACGCCGGCCAGAGCCGCGTGCCGGCGCCGCCGCACATGATCAGGGGGATGATGCGTCTGGTCATGAAATCAGTCCTCAAATGCGATGATAGTCACGATACCATTTGGCGAAGCGGGCAATTCCCTCCTCGATCGGCGTCGCAGGCCGAAAGCCGATGTCGCGCTCCAAATCAGCCACGTCGGCGTAGGTCGCCTCGACGTCACCCGGCTGCATCGGCAGCATTTCCTTGAGTGCCGTCCGCCCGAACTCCTGCTCCAGCACTGATATCACGTGCGTCAGCTCTTCGGGGTGATTGTTACCGATATTGTAAACCACCCATGGCGCCCTGGAAGTGGCCGGATCGGGCCGGTTCCCCTCCCAGTCCGGGTTCCCTTTGGGCGGCCGACCGACCAGACGGACCACGGCCTGGACCACGTCGTCGACGTAAGTGAAATCGCGCCGCATCCGGCCATGGTTAAAAAGCTTGACCGGCTGCCCCGCCAGGATCGCCTTGGCGAAGATGAACATTGCCATGTCCGGCCGCCCCCAGGGCCCGTAAACCGTGAAGAAGCGCAAGCCGGTCGTCGGCAGCCTGTAGAGATGGCTGTAGGAATGCGCCATCAGCTCGTTGGCCTTCTTGGTCGCGGCGTAGAGGCTGATCGGATGGTCGACGTTGTCCTTGACCGAGAATGGCAGCTTGGTGTTGGCGCCATAGACCGAAGACGACGAGGCGAACAGAAGATGTTCGCAGCCATGATGGCGGCAGCCCTCGAGAATATTGATGAAGCCCTCGAGATTGGCATCGACATAGGCGTGCGGATTCTCCAGCGAATAGCGCACGCCCGCCTGCGCGGCGAGGTGGATGACGGCCGGAAAACGATGTTGCGCGAACAGCGCCTTGACCGCGGCGCGGTCCGCGAGATCAAGCTTGAGGAAGCTGAACCCCGGCTGGGCTTTGAGCAGCTCCAGCCGCGCCTCTTTCAGCCGCGGATCGTAGTAGCTGTTGAGGTTGTCGATGCCGACAACGCGCCGCCCCTCGTTCAGCAGATGCTGCGCGACGTGAAAACCGATGAAACCGGCGGCGCCGGTCACGAGGACGGTGTCATCTGTCATTGTCGCTCCCATCACGGCCGCCACAGCTCGATCCCGGCAGGCTTGCCGGCGCGATCGAGCTTCATCTTCACATCGAGAACGAGCCCGCTGCCTTCGCGCAGCAGCCGCTGCACCAGCGCCCAGCCCCCCCCGATATAGGCCTCATGCGCCACCGCCAGCACGAGCGCATCGGCCGGGCGCAAGCTCTCGAGCGCTGTCAGCGCCACGCCGTACTCTTCCTCGACGGTTCGCACGTCCGCCAGCGGATCGGCGATCTGCACGTTGACGCCAAACGATTGCAATTCCCTGACGATATCGATGACGCGGGAATTCCGGATGTCCGGCACGTTCTCCTTGAAGGTGATGCCAAGGATCGTCACCGTGCCGCTCTGGCCCTTGCGGCGTAACAGGCCGCGGATGCATTCGCGCGCGATCCGCCGGCCCATCTCGTCGTTGATGCGGCGACCGGCCAGGATCACCTCGGGATGATAGCCGGCCTTCTCGGCGCGATAGGTGAGATAGTAAGGATCGACACCGATGCAGTGGCCGCCGACCAGCCCGGGCGAGAACGGCAGGAAATTCCACTTGGTGCCGGCAGCCGCCAGCACATCGCCGGTATCGATCTCGAGCGCCTGGAAGATCAGCGACAGCTCGTTCATGAAGGCGATGTTGAGGTCGCGCTGGGTGTTCTCGATCACCTTGGCGGCTTCCGCCACCTTGATCGAGGGCGCGCGATGGATGCCGGCGGTGACCACCGAGCCATAGACGTTTGCGACGATGTCGAGCGTCGCTGCGTCCTGCGCCGAAACCACCTTGGTGATGGTCTCGAAACGGTGAACCTTGTCGCCGGGATTGATGCGTTCGGGCGAGTAGCCGACGCTGAAATCCACACCAGCCTTGAGGCCGGAGTCGCTCTCCAGGATCGGAACGCAATCCTCTTCCACTGCGCCCGGATACACGGTCGACTCATAAACCACGATGTCGCCGCGCTTGAGGACCGCACCGACCGTGCGCGTCGCCGCGAGCATGGCCGAAAGATCCGGCCGGCGCGCCGCATCGATCGGGGTCGGCACGGTAACGATGTAGAAGTCGGCGGAGCGGAGATCGGTCGGCTCGGCGGTGAAGCTCAAGCCCGCTCGCTTCAGATCGGCACTCTCGACCTCACGGGTGCGATCAAGCCCGGCGCGCAGCTCGGCGACACGGCTGGCATCGATGTCAAAGCCGGTGACCGGACAGCCGCCGCGCGCGAAGGCTGCAGCGACCGGCAGGCCCACATAACCGAGGCCAATCACCGCAATTGTCCGGCCATGAGACATAAATTGATTTTCCAGTCGTTTTCGAGGCCATTGACGCCACCCCGGCGACTGTTTAGCCACCTGAGCTGAGGGACCGCAAGGGGTGCGCCGCCGGGAACGGCGCCCCCCGCCTCGTCAACGGTCCGATAACCACGCTCCGAGAGCCACATCGAGACGGGATTTTAGCGTCTCGCGCCCGGCTTGGACGGACCAGATCAAGGGCGAAGCTGGCCTCTCATGCGTTCGTTTCTCATCCTCGTGCTCCGGATCGCGGTATCGCTGGCGCTGCTCTATCTCGCGCTGCGCGGGATCAATTTTGCCGCGATCCAGGAGCGGCTCAGCCAGATCAACCTTGGCTGGATCGTCATTGCGGTTCTGGTCACGCTGATCCAGGTCTTCATCGGGGCGCTGCGATGGCGGGAGATCTCCGCGCTTTGCGGCGCGCCACTGAGCGATCTGCAGGCGTTCCGCTACAACATGATCGGGTCTTTCTTCAACCAGACCCTGCCCTCCTCGATCGGCGGCGATGCCGTGCGGCTGTGGCTGATCGGCCGCACCGGCGCCGGCTGGCGCGCGGCGAGCTATTCGATCCTGACCGACCGTGCGGTGGGCTTCATCGCGCTCGCGCTGATCATCGTTGCGAGCCTGCCGTGGAGCTACAGCATGATCGCCGACGACAAGGGCCGGCTCGCTTTGGTCCTGGTCGACTTGGCTGCCCTTGCTGCAGGCGTCGGCTTCCTGATCTTCGGTTACCTTCCGGATGCCTGGATGAAGGCGTGGTGGCCGACCCGTCACGTTCATGCCTGCTCCGTGATCGCAAATCGGGTGATCTTCGGCAGAACAACAGGCCCCAAGATCGCCGTGCTCTCCTTGTCGATCCACGTGCTGGCGGTCGTGATTGCCTGGTGCGCGGTCCGCTCGATCGCAGCCCCTGCCGATTTCGAGCAGTTGTTCATGCTGACGCCGCCGATCATGCTGATCACGATGCTGCCGATCTCGATTGCCGGCTGGGGCGTGCGCGAGGCGACCATGATGGTCGCTTTCGGTTATGCCGGACTGGCGCCGGCCGACGGCACGGTGGTCTCGATCCTGTTCGGCGCGGTCTATTTCATCGTCGGCGGCATGGGCGGGCTGGTCTGGATCTTCAGTGCGGAGAAAGGCGCCGGCGCCATGAGCATCCCGGCCACTGCCGAAGACTGAACCTGTCCTTTTTGGACTGCCTGCCTTTGTTGTTTGCCTGGCCTGGCCGATCTATCGCGCTGCGACCCAGCTGTCGTGCCAGGCCTCTGCTATCAGCACGTTCCACAGCCAATAGGCGTGATTATGCCGGCCGCTCAGGTGCTCGCCGAACATTTTTTCCACGCGCCGCGGCTCGAACAGGCCCTGCCGCTTCAGCCGCGCCGGTGACAACAGGTCACCGGCCCAGGATTTGAGTGGTCCGCGCAACCAGCCATCCAGCGGGATGCTGAAGCCGGTTTTCGGGCGGTCGATCAGTTCAGCGGGGACGTGCCGGTCGAGCACCTGCCGCACCAGCCATTTGCCGCGTCCCTCCCGCACCTTCATGCGCGTCGGCACCCGCGCGGCAAACTCGACGACGTCCTTGTCCAGGAAAGGCACCCGCGTTTCGAGCGCCACGGCCATCGCCGCGCGGTCGACCTTTTGCAGGATGTCGTCGCTGAGGTAGCTCAAGGAATCGGCCAACGTCATGCGGTCGAGCGGATCGAGGTCCACCCCGACCTGCATCATTTCTTCGAACGCCCAGCTTCTGCTCTCGTTGCCGGCCAGAACCGTCCGAGCTGGATCGCCGTCGATCGAACAGAGCGAGCGGTACATCTCATCAAAGGAATCGGCTCCGATCATGCGCGCAAGCTTGGCCACCTGATCGCCGGGGTGCCGCACCTTCAACCGCGCCGGCAACAGCGGCTGCAGCACCTTGAAAATCGTATCGGCCGGCTCGGGAGCGATCGCTCCCAGCAGCACAGCCATGGCCCGCCGCAGCGGCGCCGGCATGCGGCCAAAGCGCGCCTGGAGCGCCCCGCCCCAGACATGCCGGTTGTAGCCGCCGAACAATTCATCGCCGGCATCACCCGACAGCGCTACCGTGACATGCTGGCGTGCCAGCTGCGACACCAGATGAGTCGGGATCTGCGACGAGTCCGCAAATGGTTCGTCGTACATCCGCGGCAGTTTGGGGACCACGTCCATCGCGGTCTTCGCATCGACATAGAGATCGGTATGCGCGGTGCCGAGATGGGCTGCGACCTTGCGCGCGTCCTCCGCCTCGTTATAGGCGCCTTCGGCGAAGCCGATGCTGAAGGTCCGCACCGGCTGGCTGGCCTGCGCCTGCATCAGCGCGACGATGGTCGAGGAATCGATGCCACCCGACAGGAAAGCGCCGAGCGGCACGTCCGACAGGCACTGCCGCTTGACCGCAACCGACAGCAATCGTTCGAGCTCGTCAGTTGCTTCACGCTCGTCGCTGAAACGGGTGTGCTGCGCGGCGACGACCTGGTCACGCAGGGACCAATAGGCCTGCGGCGGCGGCAGGCTGCCGGGCATGGCGTCGGCGCCGAAGGTGACGAAGGATCCCGGCGGCAGCTTTCGAATTCCGCTCCAGATCGAGGCCGGCGCCGGCACGTAGGAATAGCGCATGAACGCGGTCAGCGCCGCACGATCGATCGACGGGGCCCAATCGGGATGCGCCGCAAGCGCCTTCAACTCGGAGCCGAATACGAGATCGGCGCCGCTCCAGCCGTAATACAGCGGCTTCTCGCCGAAGCGATCGCGCGCCAAAGTCAGCGTCCGCGCCTCGGCATCCCAAAGGCCGAGAGCGAACATGCCGATCATCCGCTGGAGCGTTGCCGCAACGCCCCATTGCTTGACGGCCGCAAGCAGTGTTTCGGTGTCGGAATGGCCGCGCCAGTTCGGCGCGGCGCCGGCCGCCTCCAGCTCGGCACGGATGTCGAGGTGGTTGTAGATCTCGCCGTTGAACGTCACCGTGAAGCGGCCGCAGGCGCTGCGCATGGGTTGCGCACCGGCCGCGGACAGATCGAGAATCGAGAGCCGCCGATGTCCGAAGGCGATCCCCGCCTCCGCAAGCGTCCAAAATCCCGAGGCATCCGGACCACGATGGGCCAGTGCCTCCGTCATCCGGCCGGCATAACCCGCAAGCAGGCTCTCATCAGCGCCACCGGGGCGAAACAGGCCCGCTATCCCGCACATCGGAAGACCTATCGCTCCTTCACTGGTCCTAATGGCCTCTGGCTGTCCTGACGGCTACTCTCACACCTCACACGCGAAGGCCGCAATAGCGAAATGCCCAAACTTGCAGCCTGTCAGGAACGTATCGCGGTTCGTTTCTCAAACCTTGACGTCGCCATCCTTGCCGACGACGCGGGTCTCCGGGCACAGCACGATGAAATGCCCGCCCTTTTGCAGATAGTCCTGATTGGTCTCGATGATCTTCTTGGAATGCACCCAGGCCAGGATGATGGTGTAGTCAGGCATGCGCTTGAGCAGCTCCGCCGTCGGCACCACGAGGATGCCGTCGCCGGACTCATGGCGGCCAACTTTCTGCGGGTGATCATCGACGATGTAGTCGATCTTGCCGGTCAGTCCGAGCTGGATCATCAGCGTTGGGCCGCTGCGGGCCGCGCCGTAGCCGGCGATGGTCTTGCCGTCCGCCTTCAATTTGGCCGCCAGTTCCGCGGTTCGCGCGCGGAGCTGCTTCACCTTGCTGCCGAAGGCGTGCAGCGTCTCGAGCTGGTCGAGCTTCCGTTCGCCTTCCAGCGCGACCAGCTGCTTGACCGAATCCTCGACAGGCCGGCTGCCGCCCTTGAGCTGCACCGTGCCGAGCAGGGAGCCGTGCTGGATCGGCGCGCGCTCGACCGCGATCAGTTCGAGCCCGTGACGGTCGAGAAACTTGATCAGCGGCTTGACCGAATGGTGGCTGAGATGCTCGTGGAACAGAGTCGCGATCAGCACGCCGTCGACGATGTCGAGCAGATACTGCGCCTCGAAAAAGAACAGGCCGTCGGGGGCCAGCATGGTGCGCACGCAATCCACCATCTCGCCGAGATCGTCGGCATGGGCGAACACGTTGAAGGCGCAGACGATGTGCGCCGGCCCATGCTCCTCGCGAATGCGCTTGGCGAGGTCGCGGGTCATCAGCGAGGTGATGGTCGGAATCCCCGCATCATTTGCGCGCTGCGCCGCGTCCGTCGCGGGATCGATGCCGAGCACGCGATAGCCGGCCTGCTTGAACGGCTTGAGCAGCGAGCCGTCATTGCTGCCGATGTCGACGACGAGCGAACCCTGCGGCGCGCTGGAGGCCCTCATGGCCTTGGCCGCGACGTTCTGGAAGTGCTCCGGCATGCCTTTGGCATCGCCGGAATAGTAGGTGTAGGAATCCCACAGCGTCTTGGGATCGATGATATCCGTTTGCTGGACATGGCCGCAATCGCCGCACATGTAGACGTCAACGGGATAGCGGGCCGCATTCGCCGCCACGCTGCGATCGTGGGAATAATTTTCCGAAAGCGGGATCGGCGAAAGCTCGACGACGCGTTCGACGTTCTTGGAGTCGCAAAGGCGGCACGTCTGGCGCTTTGTCACGGTCATAGCATTCAAGCCTTTCGTTGAGCCTGGTAGTCGGCGATCAAGTCTTCGATCAAGTCATCGAGGGGCTGAGGAGGAATCCCGCACAGCTGCGTCGTTCTGCGCATGCCCAATCCACTATAGGTCGGCTTGAAGGGAATATTGATCCCCTTCTCTACCGCGGTCGACGGCCGAATCAAGCTGGCATCGACCCCAAGCCGGTTGGCGAGCTTGTGGGCGAAATCGACATAGTTGACGTTTTCAGCGCCGGACAGATGCAGATTTCCCGGAACGCGCTGCTCCCCGATCCGCGCCAGAGCCTCTCCGACAAAGCGAACCGACATCGGTGCGAAGGTCAGGTCGGAAAACGGTTCGATCGGCTGCCCCTTCTCCCAAGCTGCAAACCACGCCGGCAGTGGCGACACGCCGGCATTCATGATCTTGGTCAGGCGCACGATGTTGAGGCGATCGGTCGCGTTCAGCCGTTCTGCGGCACGCCGCACCACTGCTTCGCTGTCTGATTTCTGCTGTGCATAGGCGATGCCAGGCTGATGCGGGTCGTCTTCCTGCGGCCACGGCCGCTCACCGCCGAACACGGAATTGGTCGAGATATAGGTCACGAACAGCCCCTGCTTGAGCAGCGAGGCGATGGTCCTCGGGATCAGCTCGACATTGATGACCCGCGCCATCGGGTCCTTTTCGCAGCGGTCATAGTTGGTCGCCGCCGCGATCAGAAAGGCATAGTCGATCCCCGCGGGCGCGCGGAAGGGCGTCTCGCTCTCGAAGTCCAGGAGCAAGCGCGACGGCGTGACAGTGTCGGCCCGCCGCGTGGTTTCGTAGGCGGTATGGCCCCGCTTCCGCAAGGCGCCGATGGCGCTGCCGCCCACCAGGCTGTCGCCGCCAATGACCAAAAATGCGGCGTTATCAGTCATGATTCATCCCCCGGAAGCAGATGCTTGTCCGCTGTGCACTCGTCGTAAACCGCAACCGTCACTTGCACCATTGCGCCGTCTGGTTAGCCAGAAATGCGTGCCACTGCAAATGATCCGAGAGACCCAGCGAGATCGCCGTTCCGTCGAATTGCCGCATTCGCAGCTCGATACTCGGACGGGCAGCAAGACAAACTCAGATCTGGTCGCTAGCCCGTCCCAGACAGCCGATTCGCAGGAGCCCCTTCAGGAATGGCCCCATCGGCTGACGCAGGGGGGATCTGGCCGGCATCGACAGCCAGCCTCCCGGAACCCCACCGTTTTCGTGTCATCAGCATGCTGCTGCAATGCGAGGGAAATGCGCCGCTGCGGAGCTGCTTTCGCATCCGGACGTTGTTCGCGCTCGTCAGGACCGCTATCGCGGCCCAGGAGACTACCGCGAGCAGATTGACGGGAAGGCGCCTGAGACTTAGAGGCCACACATAGCGGGCCAGGTTCCGCTCCCACTGTCGCAGCAGGAACTTGACCCTGCCTCCTGCAAAGCGACCGTCGTACTGATAAGCTACCCAGTTGGGGGGCATGACCTGTTCGACGAATTGCGGAAGCGCGTGCGCGAGATCGCCTCCATCGAGATCGCCAGGTTGATGTTCGAGGAAGATCGCCAGAACGCCGCCCGGGGTAAGGCGCGATTCGGCAGCCTGCAACTTCTCCGAAATGCCTGCAATTCCGTCGCTCGATACGTGGACCAAAACGGCATCATAGCGGGCATCGGCAACGGCGGAACGTCCCTCGTCAACACTTGCGTCGGGCACCCTGGCAATCCCGTGCATGTCGATCGGCAGATGCTTGGGCAGGGAAGATGCAAGGGGACTCGAGGCGCTGCCAACCAGAAGCACGCGCGGTGATCGCTGCTTGATATCAGCGATCCAGTCGAGCAGGAGGCGAGAATCCAGCCATTGGTAATGCCAGATCGGGACGTCGGGGATGCTACGCGTCCGGCGACGCATCCAGCCGATGAGCTCGCTGTAGAGAGGAACGATACGCCTCCTCCAACCCCCGACCGTATCGCGACGGCGCAGTTCCGGAGGAAGCACGACCTCCCGGCCTGACTGGACGAACTTCAGGGATGCCCAATACTGAACGCCAGCGAGCCAATACGGGTGGTCGACATGGTCGATCGGCTCGCGCGTCATCTTCGACTTCAGCTCAGTCATGAACTGCTCGGCGCGGGCGCGAGCACGATCCAGCTCCGGGCCGGAATCAGCGGCATGGAAGACGACATCCAGCTCCGCAAAACGCCGATGTTCGGCGGTGGTCCAGTTGGAGAGCTCGGCTGCGATCGCGCCCACGCTGGCCTGGCCGCCCCGCACAAGGTTGCGTTCGGAACTCGAGGATTGCAGCTCGGCTACGAAGAATTCGTCGGAGTCACCAAGCAACGCGAATTTCCGCGACGGCACCAGCTCGGGCATGAAGCCATAGTCGCTGTAGGAGTTCAGCGGTGTCAGCGGCACCTCGGGCTTGACTGCCATCATGAAGATCAGATGATGGCGGCACAGCAATGTGTCGTCGTCGACCTGCCAGTAGATCTGCGTATGGCTGGTGCAGGTGATGAGGCTCTGCGTGATGGTCTTGGCCGTGACAGTCAGGTGCAGGTTGTTGAGCACGATGCGGACCAGATCGCGCGGCGCAAGCGTCAGCTCAAATCCATCCGGTGACAGCGCCTTCAGCAACGACGGCAGAGCAGTCTCCGCGACAGCGCGCAAGGACGGCGTCTTCACGCAAGGATGCCCCTCCGCAACCTTGTTGACGAGCGTTCGCAGCGATCCATCTGCCAGCACGAAGTCCGAGTTCATGAACACGAAGCAGGTGTTGGTCTGCTCGCTGCCGCTGTCCATGATGCCGCGCGCATAGGCTGCGGTCAGCGTCACGCCGTAGGCGCCGCCAGCGATGAGATCATCGATCAGAATGTACCGCACAGGGCAAAGCGCTTTCAGCCGGGCCATGATCGGCTGCTGCTCGAAATGCACCCGCCCCTCGGCAGACGTCAGAACGACGACTTCGAGTTCGTTTGCCTCCGCCACCCAGGGCAGGTTATGAGACGACAAATAGGACGGTAGCGAGACGCGGGCGAACTCGTCGATGTAACGAGCTCCCCAGATCGCCGTCAGAAACTTGACCTTCATTCTCTAAAAACGCCTCGAAAAGCCTTCGTGAGACGGACCTGCCACGCCTTCCGCTTGGCAAGCGCAACGAACGGCCGCCCTTGCTCGGTCACGGCAGCCAGGGCCAACGCTCCATATTCCAAGCAGGGTAAAGCAGAAACGCCGGTCAAACTCTAGCAAAACTCCGCTTCGCGACGTTGCAGTGGACCCAAAAGTCCTTTATGCGGGCGGGCAAAGCTCCGACCACCGCACGGCCCCGGGATCGCGCCATCGCCGGCGAGCTGTGGACAAGTCACCGCATTTCTGGACGAATGCATGGACCAGCCGGACCACCGATTGCGCGAAGTTTCGCCCGAGGTGCTGTACTCGGATGGCGGTTTCCTCGCTGTCGACGACAGCATCGTGCAGCTCTTGAAGGACAAGGCCGCGAAATCAACCCGGCGACGCTGCCGCCTTTGTTTTCACGCATCGTCTGACGATCTCCAGCAGGAGATGCTGATCGTCATGCACCGGTCCTCTTATGTGCGCCCCCACCGTCACCTGCGCCGTTCCGAAACGTTGGCGATCATCGAAGGAAACTGCGAGACCCTCCTGTTCGACCAAGATGGACAGCTGACGGAGCGCTTCACGATGTCGGCCGCGGCCGAGGGCGGCCGCTTCTTCTACAAGATGCCGCCGGGCATCTTTCATACCTTGATCTTCCGCTCGGAATGGCTGGTGTTCCTGGAAACCACGATCGGTCCATTCGATCCGACCTCCAGCGAAGCGGCGAGTTGGGCCCCCCCGGAAACCGACCCGGCGGCCGGACATGCGTACCTCGCCGGCTTGGCCCCAGGCAATCCGGGACGCTGACACGGGCCCTGTTTACTCATCCTGCCAAGTCGGGCATCTAGCTGCGATCGGCAGACGTCTGAAGAGGAATCGCGCAGATGGCGTGTTTGGTTTGTGGTGCTCAGGAGGTCAAGCAGGCGCTGGACCTGGGAAGCCACCCGGTGGCGTCGTTCTTCCTGCCGGAGAAGGACACCCCGGAACATGCGGTGGACCTGGTGCTCGGCCAATGCGTGACCTGCGGCACCATCCAGCTGATGAAGCCAGTGTCGCATGAGGCGCTGATTCCGCCGTACGACTGGCTGTTCGCGCGCGAGCCGGAAGAGCATCTCGACCAGGTGGTCGAGCAGATCGTGGCGCTCCCTGGGGTGACCACGGACAGCGTGATCGGCGCGCTGACATCGAAGGATGACACCACGATCGACCGGTTTCGTCGCAAAGGGTTCGAACGGACCTGGCGGGTCACGCTCGACGGCGATCTTGGCCTGACCAATCCCACCTGCGGCATCGAGACGGTTCAGAAGCTGACCACACCCGAGCGCATGGCCGCGATCGCGGACAGGCGCGGTGCTGCTGATGTCTTGATCGTCCGCCACATTCTCGAACATGCCGAAAACCTGCATGATTTCGTCGGGGGCATCGCGGCGCTGGTGAAACCCGGCGGCATCGTGATGGTGGAGATCCCGGACTGTACCAACAGCCTGCGGCTGCATGACTACTGCATGCCGTGGGAGGAGCATTCGCTCTACTTCACTCCCGAAACCTTCGCGCCGGTGCTCACCATGGGTGGCTTTGAGCCGATCCGCATGGACGTGTTCCCGCTGCCCTTCGAGAATTCCATCGTGCAGCTCGCGCGCAAGGTCGGCCTCCCCGGTCCGGTCAAGCGAGATCAACCGACCGATGCGAGCCAGTCGCAGCTGCTCGGAAGCTATGCCGCCGATTTCGAGCCGACGCGTCACGAACTGCGCGCAAAGCTCACCAAGTTCCGCGCCGAGCAAGGCCCGATCGCCCTGTTCGGCGCCGGCCATCTCGCCTGCGCCTTCGCCAACTTCCTGGACGTTGCCGACCTGATCGACTTCGTTGCCGACGACACGCCGCAGAAGATCGGCAAATATCTGCCGGGCGCGCGCCTGCCGATCCTCCCTTCGGCGGCGCTGGCTGAGCGCGGCATCAAGCTGTGCCTGCTGGCTCTTTCGGTCAGCAGCGAGGACCGGGTGATCGAGCGCAACAGCGCCGTGGCTGCGGCGGGCGGCAAGTTCGCCTCGATCTTGCGGGCGAGCCCGCGCTCGATCTTCTCGCTGGCGCTCTGATCCGCTTGGAGCGTTCGTGTCAGCGCGGCGCGTGCCGCGCGCGGCGGAACCAGGCCGTCCTGACCAGCGCCAGGAGCGACATTGGCCGTTCCTGCAGGACGAACCAGGCGAGAGCGATGATGCGTCCCACGGCGCCGTCCAGAGCCGCCGCGGCATTGAGCACGATGCGGCCGACCGGTCCTCGCACCAGCTGCAAGAGCGTGGCCTTGCGCATCGGTCGCGCGGAGAGTGCGACCCGCGCTAATGCGAAGCGCCAGCGCCGCTCGAACACCTCCGGATACCAGGTTGGGAACGCCGGATCAGCCTTCATCCGCGCGATCGACTGATTCATCACCTCGAAGCTGCGCGACAGATCAGCAGCTTCCGACCGCGAATAGCCCGACGGACTGATCTTCCAGGTCATGCCGACCGTCGGGACAAAACAGAAGCCGTGCCGCAAGGCCAATTGCTTGAACAGAAGGCCATCGGCGAACGACCTCAGCACGGGATCGAACCCGCCGGCATCGATGATCGCCGCACGGCGGACGACGGCCGTCCCGGCAAGCAGCCAATTGTCGGCGTAGCGAAGCAGGCCTGCGACCTCGCCCGGCCCAAGATAGGCCTCCTCGTAAGCCGGCACGATCGGCGGCCTAGGCTGCGCGCTGTCGGGGCGCGTCACATCAACGGCGAGTCCTTCAGTACAGGCGAGCACCGCCTCGGGATGACGTTCCAGCGCCGACAGGGTGGCCTTGAACAGCCCGGGATGGGTAAGATCGTCAGCAGCCCCAAAATTGATGAAGATGCCGCGCGCGGCCTGCAAGCCACGATTCAGCGCCGCGACCGTGCCCTGGTTCTTCTCCTGCGCCAGCACCCGCAGCGTCGGAAACTCCGACGCCAGCGCGGCCAGCCTCGCAAGGCTGTCGTCGGTCGAGCCGTCGTCGACGACGATGATCTCGTCCGGCGCCGGCTCCTGCTGCGCAAAGGCGCGGATAGCATCGCCGACCAGCGAACCATGATTGTAATTCGGAATCACGACCGAGAGCCGGACGGCCCTCGACGGGTTCTCGACAACGTCGGTCGGCGACTCCGCCTGCGGCGAGTTGGTGGCGCTCATTCGAAGAAGATGAATTCGTGATCGCCGGTATAGCCCGAGCGCTTGAACTCGAACTCCCATTCCTCCGGAGTGTGGAAGATGCGGCAGGTGAGCTGCCAGTACATCAAATTCACCTTCTCGCGCTCGTTGCGATAGGCCTCGACGCAGAGATATTTGCCGCCGCGGCTGACACGTTCCATCTCGCGCAGGGCGGAGTCGAGATCGTAGTTGTAGAGGTTGTGCAGGGTATTGATGGAGATGACGAGGTCGAAATGGTTGTCGGGAAAGGGCAGCTTCGCTGCTGAGCCGACCTGGCAGAACGGCTTGACGTCTTCCATCGTGTGCTCGATGCCGTAGGACGAGATGTCGATGCCGGCGACTTCGAGATCCGGAATGGCCTCGCGGAAATCATGCAGGATGAACCCTTTGCCGGAGCCGACGTCGAGCACACGCATGCCCGGCTTGATGCCGTAGGCCGCGATCATCGCGTCGGCGACCTTGCGCCAGCGGCCGTCATATTTGTAGCCGCCATAGCCGGTCTCGCGGCTGCCGTCCCAGTAGTCGTAGTCGAACTTGATCGCCATCTCCGCGACATCGGCCTTGTCACGCTGGGTGACGCGGGCGAGATAATCGCGCTTGGTCGATTTGTGGACGAGACTGACGAACTCGCGATAGGCCATGAGAACGCTCCGGATGTGAGGATGTCGTTTAAGGTGTGTCGTCGGCGCGGACCAGAGCGAGCTTCGCTTTGGCTTTGGCGAGCTGGGCGGCGCAGCGCTCGGCCCAGGCCCCGGCGTCGGCAAAGGCGCGCCGGGCGGCGCCGAGCGGCAGGAAATCGTTGAGAATGATGCAGGTCCACTTGATCTGGTAGGCATCGAGCAGGAGGCGGCAGCGCGCGACGCCGGCCGCATCAAGGCCGAGGCCCTGCGCCAGCCGATCGATGAAATGGCCATGCAATGACAGCGGCACCGGGACTTCCGGCTGGCAGAAGAAATCCGACACCAGCTTGGCCGGATCGTCGCGGCCGGCATATTCGAAATCCAGGAAGGTGAGCTTGCCGGCGTCGTCGATCAGCGCATTGTGGAAGCCGAAATCGGACGGCGACAGGCAGCTCTGCTCGATGCTGAGCGCCTGATCCATCTTGAGCCCTTCGACGATCGCACGTTCGCCAATCCGGGCCTTCACGGCGTCCCACGTCAGTTGCAGATGCGGAACGAGCTTTCGCGCCTCGCTCACATGCGGCACGTCATCGTCAAGCTTGGCGAGGCGCGCCACGCGGCGTTCGATGGTGCTGATATGATCGGCCAGCGAGAAGCACGCTTCCGAGCCCGCCGCTAGGGCGGGACGCGGCCGTTCATTTACCGCGAGCACGAAATCAATCGCCGCCTCGATATGGTCCGGCGTCAGCTCGGACGCGGCGAGCTTGCGGCCCTCGACGAAACCATAGAGGCCCGCCTGCTCCGCACGGTCGCACGCCAGCGGTTCGGGGACGACGCGGATCCCCCGCGACCAGGCATGGCTGACAAAACTCCATTCGGCACCGAGCCGGTCGCGGCTGTCGCGCGCATCGGTGAAGTAGCGCTTCAGCACCAGCGGGCCGCCATCGGTGTCGAGCCGGTAGACCTGGTTGTTGCGGCCGCCGGCCAGCCGCGTCAGCGCGCGCGGCGCGGCTTTGTTGGCCGCCGCCGTCAGCCGCTGTGCGAGCGCGATCAGCGTGGCGTCCGTTTCGGGGACTGCCTCAGACGCGTTCACGGGCGAAATCCGCAGCGATTTCCGCCCAGGATCCGCGGCGCTCGTAGGGCGTGGCCGGGTTAGCGAACTGGCCTTCCGGATCGAACAAAATCTTGCGCATGCCGTCCGGGAAGCCGTCCATGCCTAAGATTTCGGGCAGGTCGTCGATGAAGACCTCACAGGACAGCGCACGGGCGCGGGCAACCTTTTCGTCCTTGGTGAGCTCGAAGAACACCTGATCCGACGGGATCTGCTCACCGCCCTGCCCCATCAGCCCGCGATCGGTCAGGAAGCCGCGCGCCGCGGCGTGCATGTCGTGCTTGGGGCCGAGGATCGGATGCCTGGTCTTGTGGCTGACGATGAAGAGGTCGTGGCCGGTCCGGCGCGCCGCGGCGATGAAGTCGCCAAAGCCAGGATATGGCGACACCAGATCCATGCGGGCGCCGTAGACGTAGCCCTGCAGCTCGGTGAAATCGTCCTTGCGGCCGCTTCCGTTGAGGTGGTCACGAACGCTGTTCTTGTCGCGGCCGAGGTCGGCCGGGATCAGGCCGCGCTCGAGCGCGGCCGCATGAAACACGCCGTCATAACAGGCGATCGTGTTGTCGAAGTCGATCCCGATCCGCATCGCCCCACCAGAACCTCAGCGCAACGACATGTCGATCAGGGGACGGCCGACCTTGCCGGCGGCCAAATCCTGCAGCGCCTGATCGGCCTGGGCCAGACTATAGGGCTTGGACAGCAGATCCCGCACCGGGAAGCGGCCGGAGCTCAGAAGCCGCCCATAGCGGCCGTAATCGCGATCCGGCACGCTATCGCCACCCCAGGTGCCGAGCAGGCTCTTGCCCTGGTTGAAGACGCCCGGATTGAGCGGCAGCACCGCGCCATGCTTGGCATTGCCGATCACCACCGCGCGGCCGCCCTGCTGGCGGGTGGAATTGATGGCCTGCTCCATGACGGCTGGGATGCCGGAGGATTCCACCGCGAGATCAACGCCCTGCGGCACGATCTTCTTGATCTCCGCCAGCACGTCGCCGGCCGCGTCGATCACATGGGTCGCCCCATAGAGCTGGGCCAACGCGCGACGCGTCGGGTTCGGGTCGATGCCGATCACCGGCATGGCGCCGGCCAGCGCCGCTGCCATCAGCGCGTTCAGCCCGATGCCGCCGGTGCCGAACACGGCGACCGCATCGCCCGGCTGCGCCTTGAGCACGTTGTAGACCGCGCCCATGCCGGTCGGCGCCGCACAGCCGAGCAGCACCGCAACGTCCATCGGCAGGTCCGGCGGCAGCAAGGTCAGGCGGTTCTCGCTGACAACCGAGTGGCGCTGGAAGGTGGTGACACCGCCGGCATTGACCTTCTTGCCATCCCAATCATAGACGGCGCCGCCGGCCTCGATGCCGCTGCCCTTGATCCAGGACAGCACGACCTTGTCGCCCGGCTTGACCTTGGTCACCGCGCTGCCGACCTCCAGCACCGTGCCGGTCCCCTCGTGGCCGAGGCAATGTGGGACCCATTTGTCCTCGCCCTTGTCGCCGCGCCATTCCATCACCTGGGTGCCGCAGGCGCCGGAATAGGCGATCTCGACCAGCACCTGGCCCGGCTTCAGCGCGGGCGTCTCGATCTCGGCCAGCACGAGAGGTTGGCCGGTCTGGACCAGGAGGGCAGCTTGGGTCTTCATGTGATGTCTCAGTTCAACGCGTGGATGATCTTGTCCGCGATCTGGTGACCGGTCAGTCCCAGCACCTCGCGGGCATATTCCTGTTCGCCTGATTTCTTGAAGAAGGCATCGGGCGTGCCGAAGCGCAGGAACTTCTTGTGCTGCGTTTCGGTGTCGGCGAGCCATTCGGAGACCGCGGCGCCAAAGCCGCCGATCAGCGAATGCTCCTCGATGGTGGCAACCAGCTTGAAGCGACCGAACGCCTGCTTCAGCTTCTCTTCGTCGAGCGGCTTGACGGTGTGGAAGCTGACGACCTCGGCGGAAATGCCCTTTTCCTTGAGCTTGTGCGCGGCCTCGATCGCCTCGGGCAGCATGTTGCCGGTCGAGAGCAGGCAGACGTCGGAGCCCTCTTCGATCGTGATCGCCTTGCCGATCTTGAAGTCGGCGATCGGCCCCTTGTGCACGACCGGCTCGCCCTTTTTGCCCATGCGGATGTAGACCGGCCGGTCCTGCTGCATGGCCGCGCGGAGCGCGCCGCGGACCTCGAACGCATCGCCCGGGCAGATCACGACCATGTTCGGGATCGAGCGCAGGAACGAGATGTCTTCGCAGGCGTGGTGGGTCGGGCCGAGGCCGGAATAGGCAAGGCCGGCGCCGACCGCAACGATGGTTACCGGCGCCTCGTGATAGCAGACGTCGGTACGGATCTGCTCCAGGCACCGCGTGGTGACGAACGGCGTGATGGTGTAGGCGACTGGGCGCAGGCCGTTCATGGCCATGCCGGCCGCGACGCCCATCATGTTGGCTTCGGCGACGCCGCAGTTGAAGAACCGGCTGGGATGCTTGTCCTTGAACTTGTCGAACAGGCGATTGCCGATGTCGCCCGAGAGCATGACGACGCGGCTGTCCTCATTGCCGAGCTTGGTCAGCTCGTCGGCAAATGCGTTTCTCATGCCAGCCCAAGCTCCTTGTTCGCCTTGACGACTTCCTCGGCAGTCGGTGCGCGATAATGCCAGTTGTTGTCGTCTTCCATGAATGAGACGCCCTTGCCCTTCACGGTGTGCGCGATCAACGCCACCGGCTTGCCGGAGCCATTCGGGATGTTCTGCATGGCTTCCGCCAGCGCGCCGACGTCGTGACCGTCGATCTCATGCGCATCCCAGCCGAACGCTGCCCATTTGTCGCGCAAGGGTGCCAGCATCAGCGTCTCGTTCGATCGCGCAGTCGCCTGCCACTTGTTGTAGTCGACGACAACGCAGACGTTTTCGAGTTTCTGGGCGGCGGCGAACATCGCGGCCTCCCACACCGAGCCCTCATTGTTTTCACCGTCGGAGAGCAGCGCGAACACGCGGAAACTCTCGCCCTTGATGCGGCCCGCCAGCGCCATGCCGCAGCCGAGCGGCAGGCCGTGGCCGAGCGAGCCGGTAGCGGCCTCGACCCCCGGCAACAGGTTCGCAGGCGGATGTTCGGCGAGCCGGCCGCCATCCTGGCAATAGGTGTCGAGCTCTTCGATCGGGAAATAGCCCTTCATCGCCAGGGTCGCAAACAGCGCCGCCGCCGCATGCCCCTTTGACAGGATGAAGCGGTCGCGCAAGGGATCGGCGGGCTTGCCAGGATCGATGTTGAGCACGTGCCAATAGGCCGCGGTCAGCACGTCCGCGCAGGACAGCGACGAGGCGAGATGGGCGGCCTGCGCCTTGTGCGACATCTCGATGATCTTGCCGCGCAGCCTCGCAGCCTGGGCCTTCAGGGCCGCGGCGTCGGGGGCGTTTGCTGTGCTCCGGACTGCAACGTTCATCGTGCTCTCCAGTGGCGCCGCCCGAAGCGGGAAGCGCAGGGGTCGTCATCAGGGTTTGTGGTCGTACTTGGTCGGCAGTTTCGCCATGTCGCGCTCGAAACGCCGCGCCCAGGCGATCACGTCGTCGATGCCTTGCTCCAGCGAAAAGGTGTCGCGCCAGCCGAGCTCGGTGCGCAGCTTGAAGCTGTCGAGCGTATAGGCGGTGTCCTTGCCCGGGCGCTCGGGGCCGATCTCGACACAATCCTCGAACTTCTTGCCGAGACGGGCGAGGATCATCTCCACCAGCGTGCGGATCGAAACCAGCTCATAGCCGGAGATGTGATAGGTCTCGCCGAGCGTGCCCTTCCGGCCGATCTTCACGGTCGCGTCCGACACGTCGGTCATGTGGATGAACACGCGCACCGACTTGCCGCCGCCATCCAGACGCAGCTTCTGCCCGGTCATCGCCGCCACGATGGTGCGCGGCACGATGCGATAGAGCTGCTGCCCGGGTCCGTAAACATTGGCCGCGCGGGTGAAGACGACGGGGAACTGGTAGTTGGCGAAATAGGTACGCAGGCTCATATCGCCGGCCGCGCGAGAGACCGCGTAGGGCGTCGACGGATTGAACGGCGCATCCTCGCGGACCCAGCCTTCGGTCGAACCGTAGACCTCGGGCGTGGTGACGTGGACGTAGCGCTCCAGGCCATCATAGTTGCGCAGCAGGTCGTGCAGCCGCACCGCGGAGACGACGTTGGTCATCATCCAATGGTCAGGATAGAGCCAGCTCTCGCCGACCATGCTCTGGGCGGCGAAATTCACCACGTGGGTGGGTCGCTCGGCTGCCAGCAGCGCCTTGAGCGCTTCGAGATCGTGGTTGAGATCGACGCGATGGAAGCGCACGCTCCCTGCCCGCTTCTGCCATTTGTAAGGCAGGAAGGCGTCGTGCGGCTCGTCGGAGCGGCTGGTCGCGATCACGTCGTGACCGGCCGCCGCCAGGAAGTCGACAAAGGTCGCGCCCGAGAACGAGTTCGAGCCCAGGATCAGGTACTTTTCGTGTCCCGCCATCGTTTGGTCCGTCAGGCCTCACGCGCAGGGGTGATGTCAGCCCGCTGGGCGTACAGCCACTGCATGATCATGTGGCCGATCACCATCTGGGCGTCCTCGGCGATCTGCATGTCGTTGACAGCGAAGTGGATCGGCACGTCGGCGAGCGCCTTGGCCTTGCCGCCGGAGAAGCCGAGCACGGCGTAGCTGGTCATGCCGATTGTCTTCGCCTCCTCCAGCGCCTTCAGAATGTTCGGCGAATTGCCGGAACCGGAGAAGGTGATGAGAACGTCGCCCTTGCGAGCGAGCACTGCGAGCTGCAGCGAAAACACCTGGTCATAGCCTTCGTCATTTGCGAGGCAGGTGATGACCGAGGGATTCGAGGACAGCGAATGCACGCGCAGGCCGGACCCCGGGGTCTTCGACAACGCGTACAGGAAATCGTTGGCGAGGTGGTTGGCGTTGCCGCCGCTGCCACCATTGCCGCAGAAGAAGACCTGACGGCCGGTCTGCCAGCAGTCGCGCAGATCGTACGCAAGCTTCTCGACCGGGCTCCAATCGAAATCCTTCAGAACGGTGCTGAAGCGGCTGGTGTAGTCAGCGAACAGGCTTCCGGGGGTCTTGAAGGCCAGAACATTCATTTCACGACCTCCTTCTCCATCCATTTGAGATTGTACCAGCGGTCCTCGTTCTTGAGCTGCCCCTGCGAGTACATCCCGATGATTTCCTTGATCGCGTCTTCCACCGTCTTCTTCGGGCGGAAGCCGGTCGCGAGCAGGCGGTCGGAATTGACCCGGTAGCTGCGCGGATCGTTCGAAGGCGTCACCACGATCTCCGCCTTCACATGCTTGGCGACCATGTGGGCGATGTCGAGGATCGAGATGTTCTCGAAGCCGGCATTGTAGATGCCGGTGTGCTCGGGGTGATCGAGCAGGAACAGATAGAGGTCGGTGATGTCGTCGATGTGGATGTTGGGGCGGGTCTGGTCGCCGCCGAACACCGTGATGCGCCCGTTCATCAGGGCCTGCATCGTCAGCATGTTGACGGAGACGTCAAGACGCTGCCGGGGGGAGTAGCCGCAAACGGTGGCGGGCCGCACGATCTGCACCACCATGTCGTCCTTGTAGGACAGCACGATGCGTTCGCCACACATCTTGGTCTTGTTGTATTCGGAGATCGGCAGCAGCTCGAGATCCTCGGTGACCTGCTCTTCTTCCTTCACGCCATACACGCTGCCCGATGACGCGTAGATGAAACGCTTGATGCCGTGGCGGTAGGCGCGGTCGGCGAGCTGCATCGTGGCGAGGCAGGAGATTTCCCAGGTCAGCTTGGGGTCGAGATCGCCGCAGGGATCGTTCGCGACGCTCGACAGATGAATGATCGCGTCGACGCCGGTGAGATCGATTTCGTCGGGATTGCGGACATCGCCTTTGACAACCGTCAGGTCCGGATGCGGATCGAGGAAGTTGCCGAACCACATGATGTCGAAGGCGACGACCTGGTGGCCCGCTTTCAGGAGCTTGGGAACCAGCACGCTTCCCTTGTAGCCGCACGCACCGGTCACGAATATCTTCATCTGCCGATTCCCCGTCGCTCGCCTGTTGCCCACCCGATCTCGCCTCGGGCGCATCTGTCGACTATGGCAGGAAAAACGCGATCAGCCCCAGCGACGACAGCCGCCCTCAACCGCCCCCACCATGGCGCGGCTTGTGCTTAAACTCCAAATGCGCCCGGCGCAAGCTTTCCGGGTTGCCGATGTCCCGGTGATAACCTGCAGTTTCCACGCATAAAATTCGTCCCAAATAGTTCGGGATGATTTCGGTGGAGAGATCGACGACGGCTTTTCCGAGTGCCGCGATATCGTCGATCACCTCGGGCTCAAAAATATAGACCGCACCATTGGCGAGGTTCCCGGGCGGGTTCGGGACTTTTTCGTGAAAGGCGATCACCCTGTTCTGGCGGTCCAATTCCAGAATGCCGCAGGAGTTCGGGTCGTCGGTCCGGAACGCGAGCATCGACATGATGCAGCCAGCCGGCCGCTTGTCGTGGGCAGCGATCAGGCCCGCCACGTCGAAATCGGTCAGGTTGTCGGCGTGGGCGACCAGAAATGGCCGGCCCCCGAACCATTCGCGGTTGGCAAGCACGGTGCCGCCAGTCCCGAGCAGCTCATCCTCGTGAACCAGATCGATGCGGGAGCGCCAGGGCGACTGCGCCACGTGGGCGCGGACCTGATCCGCAAGCCAATGGGTATTGAGCAGCGCGCGCTCGATGCCGCCCTCGAAGACCAGATCGAGCCAATAGTCGAGCAGCGGGCGATCGTGCACTGTAACCAGGCATTTTGGCGTGGTGTTGGTCAACGGCCGCAGCCGGCTGCCGATTCCGGCCGCAAGAAGGAGCGCGCGCATCAGTGTATCCGTCACTCGTGGCTGAAGCCGGCCTCGTCGATTTCGCGGACCAGCTCTGCCGTCGTCAGGGGCAGGTTGCCGACGCGGGAGACCTGCAAGGCCGCGGCCAGCGAGCCGAGATAGGACGCCTGCCAGATGTCGGCGCCTGCGCGCAGGCCCATCGACGATGCCATGAAGAAGCTGTCGCCCGCACCGGACACGTCCTTCGGCGACGGATTGAAAGCCGGCAGGCGATCCGAAGTGAAGATGCCGTCTGCCATCGTATTGATCAGCGCACCTTCCGCGCCGAGGGTGATGACGAGGTTTTTGGTGCGGGCGCGCTCCACCAGCCGCTCGCTGATGACCGCGAGCCCCGAGATGAAATCGTTGAGTGCGACACGCGCCTCGCGCTCGGTCGGCGTCAGCAGGGTCATGCCCTTGAAACGCGAGACGTCGCCGGTCTGCGACGAGACTTGGCTGTCGGCGGCCATCATGACGCCTCGGGATCGCGCCTGATCGGCGATCGCATCCACCAAATCCTGCGGCAGGCAGCCGTAGTTGAAGCAGGAGAACAACAGCAGATCGCTGGTCTTGAGCGCCCGCTCGACCGCAGCCAGCATCTGCCTCTGAATTTCCCCATCGGCCGCGTGCTGACGCAGATGATTGACCCGCAGCAGCGTCTTGTTCAGCGCACGGAAACGCTGCTTGCGGGTGGTCGGCCGGCTCGAATCTGTGAAGTGATTGAAGTGGACGCCATGCTGCTCCAACGTATTGCGCGCGAAGCGGGCCGCCTCGTCGTCGCCGACGAGGGTGAAAAAATTGACGTCCGCGCCGAGGCCATGCGCGTGGGCAGCAACAGCGCCGGCACCCCCGACGAAGGTGCGCGTCATCAGCGGCGTCACCACGATGGTCGGATCCTCCTGCGACATGCCGACGGCATCGCAGGTGACATATTCATCGACAATCAGATCGCCGATCACGGCCACCCGCATCCCGGCAAGCTTGCCGAGCAGCCCCTTCAGCTGCGAGATGTCGAAGCCATGACGCTTGGGAAATTCGAGCGGCTTGCGGACCGTGGAGATGTCGACGTTGGCGTCGCGCTCGAGCAGCGCAAGCGAGGTGAAACGCAATTCACCGGACGAAAACAGCAGCCGACCGCCATAAGCATCGACCGCCTCCTGCTCGGGATTGTCGCGGTCCTCGAACTCCTTGCCCTTGACAACCACCGTCGGCTGAAGCTGGCGGATGAAGGCGGTCGGGGAATCTTCCAAACGCACTACATGATGCACAAACGAGATCGAGCGCACATTGTCGAGGCGCATATCCTGCGCCAGCGTCACGCCAGGCGTAGAATCCGGATTGACGCCCACAACGAGAACGTCGGCCTGCTCGGCGGCGAACTTCAAGAGCCGGAGATGTCCGGGATGCACGACATTGAAATTGCCGGAGACGAACGCGATCGTCTGGTCGGGTTCGCACGAAGCGCGGATCGTCTGACACACGACGTCGCCGTGCGCCGTGTCAATCGTTTGGTGCAAGGATCTTGCCTCCAGTTCACGGCCCTCGGCGCGCAGTCCATGATCCTGCTCGACTCGCGCGCGGCATAAGCGGGGAAACGAATTAGCCCAACTAGGCCCGAGAGAGAAGCGAGATCATCGAATTTTGTTGCCGCTCCTGGAACCACGCCGCCGACGCCTTGTCTTTAAACTCATGATATGCTTCGCGTTTCCGTGCGCCCGATTGCCGCGAGCGATTAAGTGGAGAGCGATGCAAGCCGCAAGCCACAGCTCTTGCGTAAAAGCAAATTCGTCCGCAACGGCCGAGCCTCTGACAGAGGCCTCAAGCGCGTTGGCGTCAAGGGCTACGCGCCACCGTTTCACGCGAGAGCTCCAGGATCCTCCTTTTTGCTGGACGCCGCGCTCTAATTGACTGGTTTTGCACTGTTTCGTCCGACTGGCCTCGGTTGATTGGACTGGGGATATGGCCTATACAGCCCCCGAATTAGGGGTCCAGCAAAGCATTCCGAATGACAACAGGTTTGGTCGAACATACGAGCGCACAGCAGCAGCTGCGCGACGCTTCAGACGAGTTGCCGATTGTCGTGCATTTTGGCGCAGCCAGCTCCAAGCGGGATGCTACGATCCAGGATGTAACGGGCGCGCTGCGCCGGTGGCATTTGTGGATCTCGCTCGGCTGGCTCGACGTCAAGCAGCGCTATCGGCGCGCAGTACTCGGCCCCTTCTGGATCACCATCAGCATGGCGATCCTGGTGCTGACGCTGGGCACGGTCTATGCGGGACTGTTCAAACAGGACGTACACTCCTTCCTGCCCTACCTTGCCGGCGGCTTCATCGTCTGGAACTTCTGCACCGGCACCATCAACGAGAGCGCCACCGCTTTCTCGGGCGCAGAGGGCCTGATCAAGCAGGGCGGCATCCCGCAGCTGTTGCATATTTTGCGAACCATCTTTCGCAACTTCATCATCAACGCTCACAACGTCTCAGTGATGGTGCTGCTGTATCTATGGCAGCCGTCGCTGCTGAATTGGCACCTCGTGCTCTTGATCCCGGGCCTCGCCCTGATGCTGATCAACTTCGTCTGGATCTCGCTGATCATCGGCATCCTCTGCACGCGCTTTCGCGACCTGCCGCCGATCATCGGCAATCTGCTGCAGATCCTGTTCTTCGTGACGCCGGTGATGTATCGGCCGGGTACGCTGCCCCCACGCCTTAGCTTCATCTACCAGCTGAACCCGTTCTATTATCTGATCGAAGCCGTGCGGGCGCCGATGCTCGGGCAGGCGCCACCCGCGCTCACCTACCCCGTCCTCGTGCTTTTTGCGGCAGCGGGCTCGTATTTGGCGTTCCGGTTGTTCGCAAGGACCCGCCACCGTATCGCCTATTGGCTCTGAGTTCAGGACCCTCAATGCTCCAGCCAGCAACCAGTCGTAAATCTGCGACTTCGGTGAAATTCGATCATGTCATGATCGAATTTCCGATCTATTCCGCGCATGGACGATCCCTCAAACGTTCCGTCCTGGAATACACGACCGGCGGCAAAATCGGTGTCGGCACCGATCACCGCGTCGTGGTGTCTGCGCTGAACGACGTCTCGTTCACAGCGGAACATGGCGAGCATATCGGACTGATCGGCCACAACGGTGCCGGCAAGTCGACCCTTCTGCGCGCAGTCGCCGGCGTCTATGAGCCGATGGCGGGGACGATCTCCGTGTGCGGCCATGTCGGATCGCTGATCGATCTGACCCTGGGCATGGACATGGAAGCCAACGGCTATGAAAACATCCGTATTCGCTGCCTCCTGCTCGGTCTCACGCCGCAGGAAATCGACGCGCATATCGACGACATCGCCGATGTCACCGAGCTCGGCGATTTCCTGGCAATGCCGGTGCGCACCTATTCCAGCGGCATGATGCTCCGTCTTGCCTTCGCAATCTCGACCTCGATCACACCCGACATTCTCCTGATGGACGAATGGATCGGAACGGGAGATGCGTCTTTCGTCAAAAAGGCGCAGGCGCGCCTGGAGGGCCTGCTTGGACGCACGGGCATTCTCTTCATCGCCTCGCATTCCGAAGAGATCATCAGGGACAACTGCACCCGTGCCATGTGGTTCGAAAAGGGCGCAATCCGCAGTGATGGCAACCCGGCGGACGTCTGGCGCGAATATCACACCTGGAGCACCCGGGATCATGGGTGAGAATGCCCTCGCTGCTGGTTGGTGAGGAAGCCGGTTCCCGTTGTGGCCGCAGTTCGGTTCCCGTTGTGGTCGTATTAGAGTTTGGATTTCCGCATCGATTGTTGCTAAAGGTGCAATTGACGACGCCCAAGCAAAATTCGGCCGAATGCGCATGAATTGCTCGACCCCTCATGACAGCTCGGTGAAACCGGCTCTCACAACTTCTTGCGAATCGGGTGCGACGACGACCTTCCATAAGAGCAGCCTGGCGCTTTCCGCTCAACGCGCGACCTGTTGCGCACCATGACCGGCCGGCAAAAAGTCAAGCTTCTGGTCGTGGTCTGGGGTGACCGATACGTCCGGGAGTTTTCGCAGATAGCCTTGCCCGCGCTGCTGGCGTCGGGAAATCTGCCCGTTCTTGCGCAAGAGACGGACCTTGAGGTCCTGATCATGACACAGCGGGGCAGTGTGCCGTTCTTCGACCGCGAGCCGGCGTATGGCGCCTTGGGCGCACTCTGCCCCGTGCGATTCATATTTATCGACGATCTGATCCCGGGCGGGAACTTCGGAATCACTCTTACGCTCGCCTATGCGCGGGGCATACGCGACAGCGGCGAAGAGCAGACCAGCACTTATTTTATTTTTATGAATGCTGATTTTGTTGTCGCTAATGGCTCACTCCGAACGCTTTACTGGAAAATCAAGGAAGGACATGCGGCCGTGTTCGCGCCATCCTTGCGCGTCTGCTCGGAACCCACCGCCACGGTTCTCCTGGATGCTGTTAATCCCGCCACGGCTTGCCTCGAGATGGGGCCGCGCGAGATGGTGCGTATAGCTCTGAAGAATCTGCATCCGACTGTGATCGCCAAGACCATCACGCAGGGGCTCGTCCGGTGCAACGAATATAATCACCTCTATTGGCAGGTGGATGGCTCGACGCTCCTGGCAAGAAATTATCTGATCTTCGTACCGATGATCAAACCCGAGCGGCCGATGCCGCCGGTGAATTCATATAGTGACTACGGGTTTGTCCCGGAACTGGTCCCCTCCGGGCGAATGACAGCGCTGGGGGACTCGGATGATTTCTTCATGCTAGAGTTGCAGCGGACGGCACAGGAAAACCAACGCCTCCGCTGCGGTCGGCCTAATCAAGTGGAGATTGCGGCGGAGCTATCGCGCTGGACCACGCGTGAGCATCGTTTCGTCGCGGAGCATGACTTCGTCTTTCACTCGGGCGAGCTGCCGGCCAATCTTCCGGCGGTTCGCGCTCAGGCCTTTACCTATATGACGGCGCTGTGTAGGTTGATGTCGCCGCGCCCGGTCAGTCACCTTGATCATCCCTATTGGACCGTCTGGTTCAACACTTGGCTCAAAGCGCGCCCGCCCACGCAACGATTTATCGCCGAACTCGGCGGAGTTCCTCCGGACCAACTCCAATCGCTTGCGCCAAAGTCCGAGGACCCCCTCGAGACCAAGCTTTCCAGTCCATCCCGGTCCAGCTTGATCGACCGGTTGCGCCAACATTTCGGGAGAGCTTCGAAAGTCCCGATCTGGCGACACAACTGGCTGGATATTCGTCTTGTCCTCAACTGGCTGGATGGCCTTGGCGAGCGGCGCCAACGCAGAAGCCTGATGCTGTACAGCACGGGAAGTTTCCTGACGCGACCGGATCCGCAGTTGGCGTCATTCGATCATGTGGAGCTCGACACGGTCCTTGATCTGCAGGCTCGGGACGAAGGATCATCCTCTACACGATATGGCAACGTCCTGCTTCATGTGGTCGACGGCAGCCTCCGTGCGGTCCGAACCATCTTCGCGCAGATCTCATCACTGTTCGATGAGGACGTCGAAATTGCGATATATGCCGAGAACTGGAACCTCGGATCGACGGCCCACGATCTTTCGGGCAAGCTGCCGATCATCATTCAGGATTTCCTTCCTGACGAATGGCTGGACTTCGAGGTCACCGCAACCTTCGCCGGCGGGCGGATCAAGCGATGGCTGCGTGCAATGGAAGTGCTCCTGCTCAATCGCCTGGTCAGCATAAATGCAAAGAGCGTTCTCTTTCTCCCATTGCTCGCCGGCCTTCTTTCAATCGTCTGGGGATTGACCGCGGTCAACAACCGGCGGCTGAGAAACAGACTTTCGTCGTGTCCTGAGTCCTGCAGCAGTATTCTTGTCCGCTTTCGGCGTGGCACGCGTCCGAGAACGACTAGCTCTTGCGCGTCCCCGCAATCCGCCGCAATCCGCCACCAAGCTTTCTCGGAATCGCCTTCACCACGCGCCAGCGCTGCGCGGGCGGCCCCTTAATCATGATAATGAGGGCCTGCTGAGCAAGGCGGCCTGCATCCAGCATTGCACGCTGGCAGGACTCACAGAAGCTTATCCGCGCAATGGCCCATTTCGCCGCCTTGCGGCCTTGGCCGACAACGCCGTACCAGTACAAACGCCGCAGCTCCTCGCCGCGGCACTTGCGGAGTATCATGGATACGAATGCTGCGCTCTCTCTGCGGCGCAAGACCCAATCCGCCCCCAATTGATCGACGCCGGGAATCAAGATCTCCCGTTCCAGGTTGCGCCGGTTATGGGGTGGGTTCTCGAGATAAAAGTCCATGTAGCGCTTCAAATCGCCGCGTCGTGCCATGGTCCCAACGAAGTGATCGGGGTCACTGAGCTCGCAGGCGAACACCTCGCGGCTGTCCTTGCACAAATAGATTTCGCGGGACGAAAAACCGAGATTGGCCACCAGATCGTCATCAGTGGTCGAGTTGAAGGAGACCGACGGCCGGTTCGGATAGACCACAATCGGATAGACCTGACAGCAACGCGCTATGATGCCTTCGTTACCTACCCGCCAATAAAGATGCGCCGGATGGAACGGCCCATCCTGTTCGCCCTCCACGAAATGCATCGCAAGCAACGGGTGGATATGCTTCAGCCAGAGCGCAGACAGTTCGGTGGCGCCGACGCTGATCGCACCGTCATTGGTACGAAACTTTCCGAGTGCCTCACCGAGGTCGGCTTTGACCGCACGTGGTCCGGGCACCTCGACGACTCGCTTTCCCGTCGCCAGGATCCTCTCGAACGCAACAACCGAACCATCTGCGATAAGATGATCGGCATTGAGCAGGACAGCCGCCGCGCCAAGCCGAAAGGCCGCCTCCAATCCCTTCATGTAGCAGAGGCTGTTGATCCGGTATTTATCTTGGCCGAGCCAGTCGTCAACGAACTGGAACTCGACGTCGATATGCCCAGTCAGCTTCTGGAATACGGGCGAGTCCAGAAAGCGCTGATGATCTGCTTGTTTTGTGAAGATCAGATATCGATGGCGGCTATCGCGCAACGATGGGATGTTGCCTGGCGCCAACTGGGCCGGAACGCAATAGTCAATGAAAGTACGGACGTAACTCTCGCCCCATACGGGAACTACAAACAGCAGTGGTATCATGTCGATTTTCCTCAACTAAGGCGCGCAGCACCGGGACAATTCTCAACGCGCCAAGTCAAGGGACAGCGGAGCGAGCGTGGTCCTGAGGCAACAAGCCTATCTCGCTCTTTTCGCTGAAATAGGCGAGCAATTCCCGCGAAAGGTAGGCCGAACCTGCAGCACTGAGATGGTGGGAATCCCGATACAGGAACTGCCCATCTTTCGTCGCATAGCAAAAATGTTCATCACAAAGTTGGGGCGCCGGATCGTATACAGCAATCTTGTCCCTGTACGCGTCCAGAAGTTCGTCCTCATACAGTTTGAACTCTTGAACTCTCTTCCGGTACTCTTCGGATTCAATTCCGCATACGCTTCTTCTTTGGCCTACGAGAATTCTCGGGATACATTCGGACAGTTTGAAACCCAGTTCGGGTACATCCTTTATAACGATGACCTTCTTGTTCAGCTTCAATAGAGCATCAACAGTTGCTTTGAAAGCCTGCTCGTAGATCGTACGCCCGTCGGTGGCGTTAGAGTTGGAAAGCGCCATCCCCCACGGCTGAGCGCGGTCGCCAAGAACAATTCCCGTTACGTAAAAGATAACGTAATTCGAAATGATCACGTACTCGACGGAGTCCTTGGAGATCACGTCTCGGAATACATTCTCGGTGTGCGGAGCGCAGTTACCCTTGCCAAGACCGTTAGCCCACACGTCCAGCCCCAACAAGGATGGACACCCTGCCATGGACGCGTTCACCACCCGATCGTGAAAAACGCTTCTCAAACCCGGCTCCCACTGGCCGGCGTGACTGTCGCCGAGGATCACGATCTTTGGGGCAGCATAGAGGGCCTTATCTTCCCTCCAATCTTGAGCGGCTTCCAGCGCCAGGGCTTCGCGCGGCAAACGCTGCGGCAACCCGGTCGAGGCGGCCGCGATCCCGACGCATCCCAACAGAGCCATCGCCGTGATGAGCCCTACGACTTTCGTCAATACGCGTTTCTTGCCGTATCGTAACGGAGTTTCAACGACCCGATACGTGAGCCAAGCCGCGGGAAAGCTGATGACCACAATCACAAGCATGTAGGGCGCACTCAGATTATCACCGAACAGAATATGCGCATATGCCATCAAAGGAAAATGCCACAGATAGAGCGGATAACTGATCAGTCCCAGGAGCACAGCCAGAGGCGTTGAGAGCGCACGATGGACGACGGTTTCACTGCATCCAACCAGGGCGGCGGTGGCCAGCACGGGCAACAGTGTGAACCAACCAGGATCGCGAAAAGACGGACTGTAGATCCAAAAACTTCCGGCGATGATCAGCGCTGCGACAATCGAGATCGCGGCGCTTGTCCTCGTGTTTGGCCGCCCCAGGAAATTGCCGCCGTGCCATAGCGCGAGGGCAGATCCTACCAATAGCTCCCATGCCCGCGTGCCAGGGAGATAAAAAGCGTACTGTGGAGCCGTCTCTCCGACCAGCAGACATGCCACGAATGAGGCCAGGGCCAGCGCCAGCGCGACGTGCAAGGCGCTCAGGCGCCATCTGCAGACCAGCAGCAGTATCAACGGCCATACAACGTAATACTGCTCCTCAATCCCAAGCGACCAGAGATGCAGGAGTGGCTTCAGGTTAGCCGCAACATCGAAATAGCCGATCTGTCCGAGCAACACGAAATTCTGTGCGAACAGAGCGCCTCCGGCAATATTACTACCTAACGATTGCATCTCATGCGTCGGCAAAACGAACCAACCGATCGCAAATGTGGCGGAGACGACGAGGATCAAGGCAGGAAAAATGCGCCGAACACGGCGAACATAGAACTCTGCGACACTAAAGCGTCCCTCGGAGAGGGCGCGGTGAATGATCCCGGTGATCAGGTATCCTGAGATCACAAAGAAGATGTCGACGCCGAAAAACCCACCAGGAATAAGCGATGGGACCGCGTGGTAGACAACCACGGCAAGAACCGCGACGGCGCGCAGCCCGTCGATGTCCGTCCGATATTTGACTTCCAATGCAAGCCCCCCGTTTCGGCACGAAAATCGCATACTCTCCGTATCGACGCAACCTCTGCGTTTGCCTATTGGCACACACTTGGAAATCGAACGCGACTTGCCGGAGTTCCAGGCTCATTTCGGTCGCCCACCGGCTCCAGCGCGGCGAGACCGGCGCCCGACGTGAGCAACCAGCACCGCCCGGTAGAATTGCTCGCGACGCAAGCCGAGCCTACTCCAGTCAAGTGTTCAGGATCGAGTGCACGAGCCTCAAGCCGCTCAGCCAACGCGACCGCAAGAGCGCATCATCGCGCGGAGCTGCCGCGTCAATGCCGCAACCGCGATCCAGGATGACGCGTCTCCGCAATCCGCGACGGCCGCAACGTAGATTGATCGGCAGGAGATGCGCTCAGGATGGCATCAGGGAAGACACACCGCATCAGGGCGACTGTTGCCGCGCGACCACGCCTAGCAAAAAGCGGCTCGGAACTACCGCATGTGTTGATCGTCGCGCACCTCAAGTGGTAATGGGACATTTGTTTCGGTGAAACATCCAGACACATAATGCCACCGCTTCTCCGCCACCGTTCCGATTTTCGGAAGAATGCTTTCGAGGAAGGCACATGCTAACGCGCCCAATCTCCGAAGGCAATTTGCTGACGGAGCATAATGTTCACCAGAATTACAGACCTGATGTTGATGGACTGCGTGCGATCGCCATCCTCGGAGTCCTCGGGTATCACGCCTTCCCGGGCGAGGTTCCCGGCGGTTTCCTAGGTGTGGATGTCTTTTTCGTCATTTCCGGCTATCTGATATCGACGATTATTTTCCGGAGCCTGGAGCAGAAGAAGTTCTCATTTGCGGAGTTCTACGCTCATCGGATTCGGCGGATTTTTCCTGCCCTGATCCTCGTACTCATCGTTTCGCTTCTGGTCGCCCGAAACGTAATGCTGCCAAACGAGTTCGCCGTGTTCGGCCGCCACGCCGCTGCGGGCGCCGGATTCGTTGAAAATTTCGTTTTGTGGCGCGAGTCAAGCTATTTCGACGTTGCGACTACGTTGAAGCCGCTTATGCACCTTTGGTCACTCGCTATTGAGGAACAGTTCTACCTCGTCTTTCCGATCATCAGCTGGCTCGCATGGAGGACGCGAATCAAGTGGCCACTCCTCGTTGCGGCGATCGGTCTGATTTCTTTCTTGGTTTATGTGTTCAGCTCTCCTATCTCAGCGTTCTTCTCTCCACTTGGCCGGGCTTGGGAGCTTATGCTTGGCGCGGCCTGCGCATGCTTGGCGCCGAAAACCTTAGCTCCCAAGTCGGCTGGCCGCAGCTTTTACGGATCCAGTTTTAGTATTTTGGGGCTATTTCTGATTGGGTTGAGCTTTTTCGGATCGCTAACGACTTCGCTTTTTGCTCGTCCTGTCCTTATCAACGTGATGGCCACCCTCGGTACCGCACTACTGATACTGTCAGGCCCGGCAGTTTCGTTGAATCGCTTCCTATTATCTACCCGTCCGTTCGTCTTTGTGGGGCTGATCAGCTACCCCTTATACCTCTGGCATTGGCCGATATTTTCGTTTTGGACCATCATTGAGGGTAAGTCGATCGACCTTACTTCCCGCGTCCTAGCAGTCAGCTTAAGTCTCGCGCTTGCATGGCTCACGTTTCAGTTCGTCGAATATCCCATTCGTACGAACAAGCGCGCTAAGTTCCGATTGGCAACCGGCCTTGCAGGTTTCATGGCCTTAGCAGTCGCGCTGGGCTTAACGGCTGGGCGTTGGGGGAGGCACTACGATGCGAACATCCAAAAGATAATCGATGCTTGGGACTTCGCTGGTTACCCCGAACCTCCAGGTGCATTTCACGACCCGAAGTACAATTTCGTCTCATGGAGGGCAAATACGGAGAACAAGATCTTACTCATTGGTGATAGCCACGCAGAGCAGTATATCAACGCGATCGTCGCAAGCTTGAACAGCTCCGCAGATCGGCCCTCCCCGCAACTCATGTTCTATTCTGTAATGTCAAGATTCGGCATACCGCAGGACCTTCTCAACAAGATTGCAAATGACCAGGCAATCACACGCGTCGTGGTCAGCTATTTCTGGTCGATCAAATACGGCAGCCCGAAAATTGACTACGAGATTCGCTGTTGTGGAACCGGACTGTTTCAAACAGTCGGGACCAAGGGTGGCTCTTCGCCCTCTGAGAATGAGATGCGATCGCTCGACGCGGAGCTAGAGCAGCTTCTGACGGCTCTGCGCCGAGACGGAAGAGAAGTCGACGTCATTCTCGACAACCCCTTTGGCAGCGATTTAGCGCCACGGTCGCTGGTTCGGCGCAATATTTTGTCCGGGATTCAGATCAACGCGGGTGTCGCTCTGTCACGCGCCGAGGCGATCGAGAGGACGGAACCCTATCGTTCGCGCGTCAGGGAGATTGCGACGAGGGTCGGCGCGAGGGTGATCGATCCAATGGACTCGTTGTGCAATGATACAGGTTGTCCTGCCATCACGTCCGATGGCTTCCCTGTCCTAAAAGACTATGACCACTTGTCGCTTAGTACGCTGATCCACCACGTAGGGTATTTGAACTTCCTTCGCTAGTCCGACTCGCTCTCCCAATTGCCGACGTCCGCGAGGCCGTCCTAGATTCGTAGCGGCCGCTTGGTTTGGTTGTTGACCCGGTCTCGAAAAGCCGCGTGACCCCGAAACAGTGAGGCGCAAGCAGTCCGACCGCCTGTCTTGGCTGGATGGCTTCGACCATCACGCCTCTTGTATCCGCGCTGTCGAGACTATCAGCGCTGCTGACACTATGTTGGCCGGGTTTGGAGTGTTGCTCGATCGACACGTCGATCCAAAAACTCCAATGGCTGGCATCGGTTACCGCCGCCTCGTGTTTGATCCCGGACCAGCTGTGATGGTAAGGAGCAGAAGGTCGAGACACTTTTGGAAATGGAATGCCTTCCTTTCGCCAAAGCCGCATCGAGTCCGTCCAAATACTGCGCGCCGTTGCAGCCTTCGAGGTGACGCTGGCCCACCTGAGCGCCTCGCTCTCGATGATGGGCCTTAACCCGATTCCCGGATTCATCTTGGGCAATGCTGGCGTCGACCTTTTCTTCGTCATCTCCGGCTTCATCATGGTCTACGCGTCGGAAGGCCTATTCGGCTCGCCAGGAGCTTCCGGCAAATTCATGCTTCGACGGGTTGCGAGAATTGCTCCGCTTTATTGGGCGGCAACCGCATTCCAATGCTCGATCTACTTTTACTATGGCGGCCCGGGCCTGGAGTCGATCCAACCGGTATGGCGGAATTTGCTTGCATCGCTCTTTTTTCTCCCCATCCCGCGAGGGACAGGTCAGGTCAGCCCGATCTTGATTCCGGGATGGACGCTGAATTACGAGATGTTTTTTTATCTCATCTTTGCCTCCCTCCTTTGGCTAAAGCAGCGCCTCAATGTGGTTCTCGCCCTAAGCGCAGCTTTGATCGGCTTGGTAACGTTAAGTGAGCTCATTGGGTCATTTACGAATTCCTTTTTCTGGATTCGATACTTGGCGTCGCCCATTATCTTGGAATTCATCTTCGGGGCTTGGATAGCACTCGCCTTTCGCTCAGGCATAACCCTCCGACTCAGGTATGCAATTCCAATCGCTCTACTGGGAATCGGATTGATCTGCTGGACAGAAAGCCCTAGTCCGCGCGATCGAGTTCTCACATGGGGTATCGGCAGCGCTCTGCTCTTTGTCGCCGTCGTGCTCTGTGATTGGTCAAATCGAATTTCGCCTCGCAACGTCTTTGTCCAACTTGGCGAAGCGTCGTATTCGATGTACATCGCACATTGGCTCGTCCTTACGGAGCCGCCCGACATCCTCGTCAAAACCTTTGGTCCCGCTGACCACCGGGTCATCTACTCTATTCTCATCCTGAGCGAGGTCATCGCAGTATCGATAATTAGCCATCGTGTCGTTGAGAAGCCGCTCACATCTTTTCTGCAAAACTGCATCGACAGATTGTACAGAACGAGAGAGGCCCGAGCTTCAGCGGGCTCTGCGATGACCCTATCGATTCCAAGCAAAAGCACAAATTGAAGACGAACTTCTTCCGCCTATGGCGACGGAGGGTGATCGGCTCTCCAGACCCGTGTAGCAACGTCACATCGCAAGCAAAAATCGGTTTGCCACACGTCCCCAATAGCTCGTGGACTTCGGAGCTTGCCGTGCCCGGCGCTCTTGCCGTCAATGTCAGTTTGCGGCGACCGCGACAGCCGCTCGCAAGTTCCGGGCGACATCCAGCAGGCCTACTCAGCGCAGCGTTCCGACCACCTCGTGATCGCTCAATGCACATGCGCGTTAAGACGCCCTCCGCTCCAGCCACTCGCCCCAAACAATCGGAACTCGGCGCGGTCTATCCCAAGATTTCTCCCGAGCAGCCGTCGAGAATAACGCGTAAGTTCGCCGCTGATTCGGCCAAGCGGCGCGGATGATCTTGATGTTAATGTCTTGACAGCCCAATATCCTTGCTCGGTGGCAGTCGGCCTGGAAGCGGCGCTAGCGGGACCACACTGGCGCTGTAAAGACCGAATTAACGTCGTCGTCACAATCCTTACGCTGAGCATCGGCCGGAGCACAACGGCAATGGGTCAGGGTTCGAGCCAGGGCTCGCAGTCGAGACGTTGAGTATTGCAGGGGCGAAGATGAGCCACAAACCGGGACTGCTTGGCGCGCAGGACAACTCTCTGGACGGCGATGACGGTTTGTACGTCGTTCCATCGATGGCCGCTGCTCCGGAGAACACCCTTCCGTCGACCCCGGTCGTCATCCCTGACGAGGCGATCGAGGCCCAGGCTGCGGTCAGCGCCTCGAACTCTAGTTCGGGCGGCATCAGTTCTGTGGTGTCGGAAACATCCGGCGGCCTTACGATCAATCTCATCTTCGATGCGGCCGCCTTGGCCGCGCCCGCCAGCTTCCGAGCCGGAATCCAGCAGGCGGCGGCGCTGCTGAGCGCAGCGATTTCCGACCATATCACCCTGAACTTCAATATTGACTACAGCGGCACGGGTGGCGGAGCGGCCGCTGCACCTGACAATGGTCAATGGATGAGTTATTCGGCTGTCAAGGCCGACCTCGTGAACAATGCAAGCGCGAGCGACGCGACTTTCATCGCGTTGCCGACCGGATCGACAATCCAGGGTCAGTCCAGCGTCGCAGTCTGGAATGCCCAGCTGAAGCTCTGGGGTTTGTTGGGTGCCAATGACACCAGCACGGACGATGGCAGCGCCACCTTCGCGACCGATATCAATCCGAATTTGCTGGTCGGAGTCGCACTTCACGAACTGACGCACGCGATGGGCCGTGTGCCCTATGGACCGCAGCCGGATATTTTCGATTTTTATCGTTTTACCAGCCCGGGCGTTCGACTGTTCACGGGCGGCAGCACCGCGTCAGCGGCATACTTCTCGTTGAACGGCGGATCCACGAAGATCGCGGACTACGGCCAGTCTTCCGACGCCAGCGATTTCCTCAATAGCGGCGTGCAGGGCGCGAACGACCCGTTCAACGAATATTACACCGGCAATACCCTACAGCAGCTGACCTCGGTTGATCTCCAGCAGCTCGATGCGCTCGGGTTTCACCTGACCGCCAACACGTTCAGCACCATTGAGGCGCAGGGGTCCACCAGCCTCGTTCAGGTCGGCTATCACTACTTCCTCAACTCCGTCGCTAGCGGCAGCGGACCGGAATTGACGTACCAGGGCGCGCCGGTCACACTTGGCGAATTCGGCGCCTGGACGCCGATCGGGGCCGAAGCGGTATCCGGCGGCTACGATGTCGCCTGGAAGAACACCTCCTCCGGCCTTTACATCATCTGGAATGTCGACGGCAGCGGAAACTACGTCAAGGACATCATCAACGGCGCGTCGGCAACCAATGCCGTTTTGGAATCCTACGAGACAACCTTTCACCAGGATCTCAACGGCGACGGCACCATCGGGCTCGTAGGCAGCACGATCGAGGGACTTGGTACGACGAGCCTAATGCAGGTCGGTGTCAACTACCTACTCAATTCGAGCGCCGGCGGCACTGGTCCTGAACTGACGTACCAGGGCGCGCCGGTCACATCAGGCGAATTCGGCGCCTGGACGCCAATCGGCGCCGAAGCGGTGTCAGGCGGCTACGATGTCGCCTGGAAGAACACCTCCTCCGGCCTTTACATCATTTGGAATGTTGACGGCAGCGGAAATTACGTCAAAGACATCATCAACGGCGCGTCGGCCACCAATGGCGTTTTGGAATCCTATGAGACGATCTTTCACCAGGATCTCAACGGGGACGGCACGATCGGGCTCGTAGGCACCACGATCGAGGGACTCGGCGCGACAAGCCTCACGCAGGTCGGCGCCAACTACCTGCTCAATCCGGTTGCCGGCGGCACTGGTCCTGAACTGATGTATCAAGGCGCACCGGTCTACTCCGGCGAATTCGGCGCCTGGACACCGATCGGTGCGGAAGCGGTGTCGAGCGGCTACGATGTCGCCTGGATGAACACCTCCTCAGGCCTCTACATCATCTGGAATGTCGACAGCAGCGGCAACTACGTCAGGGACATCATCAACGGCGCGTCGTCGACCAACGCTGTCCTAGAGTCCTATGAGACGACTTTTCACCAGGATCTCAACGGCGACGGCACCATCGGGCTCGTAGGCACCACAATCGAAGGACTCGGCACGACAAGCCTGATGCAGCTCGGCGTCAACTACCTGCTCAATCCGACGGCCGGCGGCACTGGTCCGGAACTGATGTATCAAGGCACACCGGTCTACTCCGGCGAATTCGGCGCCTGGACACCGATCGGTGCGGAAGCGGTGTCGAGCGGCTACGATGTCGCCTGGAAGAACACCTCCTCAGGCCTTTACATCATCTGGAATGTCGACAGCAGCGGCAACTACGTCAAGGACATCATTAACGGCGCGCCGACAACCAACGCTGTCTTGGAGTCCTATGAGATTACCTTTCACCAGGATCTCAACGGGGACGGCACGATCGGGCTTGCGGGCACAAATATCGAGACATCGGGTGCAACTAGCCTGCTGCAGGTCGAGAGCAACTATTTTATGGTACCGGTTGGCGGCAATAGCGGCCCCGGACTGATGTATCAAGGCGCTCCCGTCTACTCCGGCGAATTCGGCGCCTGGACACCGGTCGGCGCAGAAGCTGTGTCCGGGGGCTACGATGTTGCGTGGAAGAACACCACCTCGGGCCTTTACATCATTTGGAACGTCGACGGCAGTGGCAACTACGTCAAGGACCTTCTCAATGGCGTATCGGGAACTGCCAGCGCTTTTGAAGCCTACGAAAACACCTTCCATCAGGACCTCAATGGCGACGGCACCATCGGCATTCCGTCAGGAACGGCTCCCGCAACCACGCCGGCTGCAACTCAGTCGGTGCAGACGAGCTTGGTCCCGGCTCAGGACAACTTCCACTTCTCTGACAGTGGCAACGGCGGAACACCGGTCATTGCGGCCACCATTCTCGCCACGAGCGCCGGTCCGGTCGTCCCCAGTTCCACGGTCCACGATACGTTCGTATTCGCGCCCAACTTTAGCCCCCCCAACAGCGTTGATTTTGCCCCAGTCGCTCAGTCGGTCCAGTCCGCGACGACAGGCCTCAACGCCCTGATCGCCGCAGCACACGACGATCATCCGTCGGGCGGTGCCGTCTTCGACCAGGCCCACACAAGTCCTCCGCAACCGCTCACTGTCGCGCAGCAGTTGGCCCAACTGCATGACTTCCATTTCGTTTGAGCGTGGCGGCGACGCATGACCACCGACGGAGCCGATGGACGGTCGTCCCTCCCCCATGCATAATCAGCCCATACCGCCCGCCGGAAATGACTTTCGGCGAAGTTGACCGTTCGTCATGTTAGGATCGGACTTTTGGAAGCCGCGTCATCTTGGACCACGCCTGGGTGCGGCTCGCCGGTCCCGCTGCGTCATATAGCTGCCCTTGATGGTATCCGTTTCGTCGCGGCCTTTTCCGTTATGGCCTCGCACGCGACCTATCAGATCCATCCGCCCGGCGACTGGGACAACATGACGCTGACGGTCTGGACGCTGACGCATCTGGCAAATGTCGGGATGACATTGTTCTTTGTCCTCAGCGGTTTCGTGATCCACTGGAACTATCGCCTTAGCGTGCAGCAGCCGGGCGGCCTGCGAGATTTCTTCATTGCGCGCTGGTCCAGACTTTATCCGCTCTTCCTGGTCGTCTTTGTCATCGGATTTCTCTATGAACTCGTGGCGAAGCAGAACTCTGCGCCGCTGGTGAGATCAGCCCCATTTTTCCTGACCTTCACCACCAGTTGGTGGTTCTGGCGAGTCGATGACTCCAGGTATATCTTCAACGCGATTTCCAATCCGCTGTTGGGCGTGATGTGGTCGCTCGCGACTGAAGCGTTTTTCTACGTTGTTTATCCATTCCTTGCGCCCGTTGCGAACCGGTTGAGCAAATGGGGGGCCCTGGCCGCGCTACTCGGGATCGGAGCCCTCGGCGCGATCATGGCCGTGGGATTCGTGAAATATACCGATCTGATCCTGAAGCTCGGCTTCACTTACGCGGACGTGGATCAATCGAGTGGAGCATCCTTCCTGTTCTGGCTCGGTTATCACTCACCGCTCATGCGGTTGCCATCCTTTCTCATCGGCGTCGCGGCGGCTCAGGTCGTTCTCGCGGGAGGACGACTGCCCCGGCTATGGGCCGATCTTACCTTTGCCCTCTGCGTGGCGGCGATTGCCGCGGTCGATCAGATGCGATCGCAGTTCTCAATGGTCGATACCTCGGCATGCGTGATCCTGTTTGCTGGCCTTTGTCTCGCTGCGTCAACTGAGAAGTCACGCGCGGCGCAACTCATGGGCCTGCCACTCATGGTGTGGGGCGGCCAAGCGAGCTATTCGCTGTACTTGCTGCACGATCCCGTGATCTGGGCGCTCTCGCGAGCGACGACGCGTTTGCAGTTTCCGATACCTGAGCTCTGGGTGATGGTCGGGATGGCCATGGCCATCCTGGTATCGAGAGCCTGCTACACCCGGTATGAACGACCGGCCCAACTTCTGTTCAGGTCTGTCGGACATAGGCTTCTGGGTGGCTCAGAGCGCAAATGATCCATACCTGGTCAACGACGGCGCACGACGCTCATCACCTACACCGGTGCCGATAACCCCTCGCGGAAAGCGCCGGCTTGCCGTATACGGCGCCTTCGACCCACCGCTATCGTGAGCCGAATGCACCCGCCCTACCCCGCCGCGCCGCGACGACTCCTTTATGTCGCGAACGAGGATTACGCCTTCCTGATGCACCGCCTGCCGATGGCGCGCGCCGCGCGCGATGCCGGCTATGAGGTGCATGTCGCGACCAACGTCAATGCGGGCGCCTCCGCGATCGCAGCTGAGCGCTTCATCCTGCATCCGATCCCGTTCCAGCGGGGCGGGCTGTCACCGTCGGCGGCGCTGCCGACGGTCCGGGCGATCCGCGCGGTCGAGACGGCGGTCAAACCCGATGTCGTGCACCATTCCGGCCTGCAGGCGAGCGTGCTGGGCTCGCTGGCGGCGCTCGGCAGCTCCATTCCCGTGGTCAATGCCATCACCGGATTGGGCTATGTCTTCACCTCGGCCACACTGCGTTCACGGGTGACCAAGCAGGCCATGGTGTGGTTGCTGCCCCGCCTGATGAACCGATCCTCAGGCTTCGTGTTGGTGCAGAACCCCGACGATCGCGACGCGCTGAGCGCGCTCGGAGTCCGGCCGGAAAAGATTGCGCTGATCCCCGGATCAGGCGTCGACACCGATCGCTTTCAACCCTTGCCCGAACCTGACGGACCGATCAGCTTTGGTTTTGCCGGACGCCTTCTCACCGACAAGGGCATCCGCGCCTTAGTCGCGGCGCACAGGCTGTTGCGCGCCGAAGGACATGATTTCAACCTGCTGATCGCCGGCAGTCCCGATGCTGCCAACCCGGCTTCGGTCTCGCCGGACGAAATCGAGCAGTGGCGGCGCGAAGCCGGGATCATGCTGCTCGGCCAGATCAAGGATATCACCGAGCTGTGGCAGCGCTGCCATATCGCGGTGCTGCCGTCGCACCGCGAGGGTCTGCCAGTGAGCCTGCTGGAGGCCGCCGCCTGCGGCCGCCCGCTGGTCTCGACCGACGCGCCCGGCTGCCGTGAGATTGCAATCAACGGCCAGACCGGATTGGCGGTCCCGATCGAGAGCCCGGTCGCGCTGGCCGACGCGATGAAACGGCTCGCGCAATCGCCGGACTTGCGTGCGCGATATGGCAAGGCTGCCCGGCAACTGGTCGAAGACAAGCTCTCGGCCGGGATCATCGGCCGTTCGGTGGTCGCACTCTATGACCGGCTGACAGCCGGCGCCGCCGTCCTATGATAATCGCTGCTCCCAATATCGTAACGCTGTTGCTGGCTGCCATTGCGACGGCCATCGTCTGCTCGGTCTCGATCATCGCGCTACGCCCGCTGTTACAGCGCTACGCCCTGGCGCGGCCGAATGCCCGTTCCTCCCACAAGGTGCCGACGCCGCAAGGCGCGGGGATCGCGGTGATCGGGGCCACGCTTCTGATCGGGGGCGGCTACGCGTTGGCAACCGGCGCCGCGCCGCCGGCTTTGCTGTTCGTCGCCACGCCGCTGATCGCGCTGGTCGGGCTGGTCGACGACATCAGGCCGATTCCCGTGCTGCCGCGCCTGCTCCTGCAGGCGCTCGCGGTCGGTCTGGTCGTCTACACCGCACCGGACGACCTGAGAATCCTCCCGATCCCATTGGCAATCGAGCGTACGCTGTTGCTGATCGGCGGCCTGTGGTTCGTCAACCTCGTCAATTTCATGGACGGGCTGGACCTGATGACGGTGGCGGAGGCGGTGCCGATAACGGCAGCCCTCGCAGCCATCGGCCTGTCCGGCCTGTTGCCGCTGCCGGCCACGGTCATCGCGGCGACGCTGTGCGGTGCCCTGCTCGGCTTCGCCCCGTTCAATCGGCCGGTGGCAAAGGTGTTTCTCGGCGATGTCGGCAGCCTGCCGATCGGCCTCTTGCTCGGCTGGTGCCTGCTGGAGCTCGCCTGGCGCGGCCACGTCGTGGCTGCGCTAATGCTGCCGCTCTATTATCTCGCCGACGCGACCTTGACGCTGTTGCGGCGGATGCTGCGCGGCGAGCCCTTCTGGGCGGCGCACCGCACGCATTTCTACCAGCGCGCGACCGACAACGGCTTCACCGTGACCCAGGTGGTGGGCGAGGTGTTCCTGCTCAACCTGGTGCTTGCGGGACTTTCAGGCGCATCGATCGCATACGCATCGCTGAGCGCCGGCCTGGTGCTGCTGATCATCGGCGTCGCTGCCGTCGCCCTCGTGCTCCGCCGTTTTTCGCAGCCTCGCGAGGCGCGGGCATCACGCGGCGGTTGAGCCGAACTCCGGCACGGCGTCTTTCAGAACCGCCTTGATGGTGACGGGGTCATCGCGCGTGATCGCCTGGTCCAGCGCAGCGATCCATTTCTTCAAAGCCAGCATCGGCGGCTCATTCGGCTTCGCCGCCATGATGCCGGCCACGCCGATCTCGACGGGCGGCTCTTCGCTCGCGAACAGGATCTCGTTCAGGCGCTCGCCCGGCCGGATGCCGGAGAAGACGATCTCGATGTCGTAGCCGGGCTGCAGACCGGAAAGGCGGATCATGCGCTCGGCGAGCTCGACGATTCTGACAGGCTGGCCCATGTTGAGCACATAGACCGAGACGCCCGGCCGCTCGGGCGCCAGCGCGTGCGAGGCTGCGGTGATGACGAGGTCGCACGCCTCGCGGATGGTCATGAAATAGCGAACCATGTCCGGATGCGTGACCGTGACCGGACCGCCCGCCTCGATCTGCGCCTTGAACTTCGGCACCACCGAGCCATTCGAGGCCAGCACATTGCCGAAGCGAACCGAAATCAGCCGCATCGGTGGCCGCCCTCCCGGCCGCCCAGCCAATTCGCGGTCCAGCGCCTGGCAATACATTTCGGCAAAGCGCTTGGTCAGGCCGAGCATCGAGACCGGCTCAATCGCCTTGTCGGTCGAGATCATCACCATGGCCTCGGCGCCGGCTGCCACGGCGGCGTCAGCGACATTGATCGAGCCGAAGATGTTGGTCTTGACGCCTTCACTCCAATCGCGCTCGAGGATCGGCACGTGCTTCAGCGCTGCCGCATGGAACACCAGATCGGGCTGGAATTCGGAGATCAGCCGGAAGACCCGCTCGCGGTCGCGGATATCGGCAATACGGCCTTCCACGGCTGCGCCGCCCTCGTTCGCCGCCACGAGCGTCTCGGTAATCGCATAGAGCGCAGGCTCAGAGTTTTCCAGGATCAAGAGCCGCGCTGCGCCGAAGGTCACGACGCGATGGCAGACTTCCGCGCCGATCGAGCCGCCGCCGCCGGTGACGACGACCGCCTTGCCCTTCACCAGCGCTTCCAGCCGCCCGTAATCGATCTTCTCGCTCGGCCGCAACAACAGGTCCTCGACCGCCACCGGCGCGAGCCGCGGCGCCTCGCCGCTTTCGAGTGACGGCAGGCGGCTCACGATCAGCCCGAGCCGACGCGCCCGCATCAGAAACGTTTCGGGGTGGAGCTCCGGCTCGAAGGCCGACGGCGTCATCAGGGCGCGCGCGATCGGCTTTCCTCGTCGCGCGAAATCGGCCGCGACATCCTCGACGTCGTCGATCCCGCCCAACACCGGAACGTTGCGGATGATCTGTCCGCGATCAGAGATCGACGGCGACAGGATGCCGATCGGCCACACCCGCTTCACCGCCCCGCTCTCGATGCCTCGCAACACCACTTCCGCATCAGCCGTGCGCCCGATCAGAAGCGATGGTGCAGCATCCTCCGTCTTGGCGTGATGGCGCACCCGCGTGTAGCGGAAATAGCGGTAGGCGAAGCGGAGCGCGCTGAGTGCAAAGATCTCCAGGAACCAGAACAGGATGATGGTGAGCTTGCCGAAGAAGAATGTGCCGCGCACATTCGGTGCGACGATGATGTAGTCGAGCGCGAGGAGCGCTATCGTCAGCACGGTCGCCACACGGACGATGTTGAGCGCGTCGGGCAGCGAGATGAACCGCCATTTGGTGGTCATCAGGTTCGACAGATAGAAGACGACGAAGCTGAAGGCGATGAAATAAGGCAGGACCTGCAGCAGCAGCGGAACCCGGTCCCAGAATGCGCTGGCGCCCTCGAAGCGAATGTAGAATGCCGCGAACAGCGCCGCGACGCTGACCAGGATGTCGTGGGCCGCAATCAGCACATTGCGATACGTCAGATGGGAGAGACGTGTCATGCAACGATCGACCCGTGAACCAAACCGAGCTTCATGACGCGGCGCTCTCCGGGAATGACGCCCGCTGCAGGCGCGCCTTCAGCACCATGCCACCCGCCACGCCCACACCCATGACATACATCCATCCCTCGTGAAAATCGAAGATGTGCGAGTTGAACAAGGAGGTGAAGATGTTCTGCACCACGACCAGGAGACCGATCCAGGGGACAAGCCCGTCGCCGCGAAACAACAACAGATGCGACAGCCACATGGCATACAGGATGATGATCCCGAGCGCGCCCCACTGCACGGCGACGTAGAGGGTCTGGTTGTGCGGATTGCCGACCACCTGTCCCGAGGACAGATCGGAGCGCCCGCTGGCGGCAAGCTCGAACAGATGGCGCGTCGCTCCCGTGCCATGACCAGTCAGCGGTGCCTCCGCTAAGAAATGCAGCGACTTACGCCAAAACTCCAGCCGCTCGCCGATCGACGTGACGGCACGATCTTCCTTGTAGGCCTGATATTGGTCTGTGAAAGTCGCGACCTTCTGCCGGAGCTGCGGTGAAACCGTCCAGGCGGTTGCGCCGAGTGCAAGCGCCGCCAGCAGGATCACGAGGTTGGCGCGCCACCTCAGATGGATGAGGCCAAACACCGCGAGCATGATCGGTATCGTCACCAGCGCCGTACGCGAGGTGACCACGAACACCATGTTGGCGAGGAAGGCCAGCATGAGCACAAGCATCAGCAAGGCGAGCGGCCAGCGTCTCTCTCCCGCAAAACGCGCCATCGGATAGGCCAGCGCCACGGCGCAGAGCGAGAATTCTTGGCTTTGGTCGATATAGTTCTTCACGAAGATACCGTGATCCGCATTTGGCTTCAGCGCCAGCGCTGGATCGAAAGCGACCGCTGTTGACGCCACCACCATCAGCACGCAGGAGCCCAAGAACGCGACAAAGACCCAGACGCCCCGCTGCGACCGTTCGAAATGATAGAACAGCGGCGGCAGCACCAGCAGCTTGGCCGCAGGACCTACGGCATAGAGCCGTGCACCCCAGGCTGCGTCCGACCAGAGCGTACCGAGCAGAGCGAGCGCGAACAAGGCAACGGGTGCGATCGAGATCGGCCGCCGCAACATGCGCAGAAACGCCGCGAGATCGAGATGCGGTAGCATCGTGATCAGCAGGACAACACCGAGGATCGAGACCAGCGACGTCGACCAGGGCAGCGCAGCCGCGAGCAGGATCGCGACCACGTCGACCGTGGTCCGCCAGGCCGCAGGGTCGCGCCAGCGTCGCAACGGCAGCACGACCGGGGACTCGCCAGTGAGCGCCGTCATCACGTGTTTCCCCGAGCGCGATCGACCAGGGCCGTGGTCGAAAACCCCTTGAGGATATCGATCAGGATCACCTGGCCGCCTGCAGCCTCGACGATCTCGTACCCAACCACCTGCTCGCGGGTGTAGTCGCCGCCCTTGACCAGCACGCTCGGCTTCACCAGCTCGATCAGGCGGATCGGCGTGTCCTCGCCGAAGATCGCGACGATGTCGACCGCCTCAAGCGCCGCGAGCACTTCAGCGCGCGCGCGCTCGTCCTGCACCGGGCGGTTCTCGCCCTTCAGCCGCTTCACCGATGCATCGCTGTTGAGACCGACGACAAGACGGTCGCAGGCGGCGCGCGCCGCGGTCAGCACTTTCACATGGCCAGGATGCAGAATATCGAAACAGCCGTTGGTGAAGCCGACACGCAGCCCCTGCTCCCGCCAATCCGCAACCCGCGCCGCCAGGTCGCTATCGCCGCGAACGATCTTTTCCTCGGCCGCGAGATAGGCGGGCGGCAGGATCTTGTGTCGCAGTTCGGCTGCCGTGACGCTGGCCGTGCCCTGCTTGCTGACGGCAACCGCCGCAGCGGCGCTCGCCATGCGCAGGGCGTCCTCCCAGTCAGCGCCGGCCGCCAACGTCGCGGCCAGCACGGCCACGACGGTATCACCGGCGCCGGAGACGTCGCGGACCTTCACGGGATAAGCGGGCACGTGGACAGGCGCGCCCTCGCGCGGCACCAGGGTCATGCCGCGCTCGCTCTGGGTCACCAGGATCGCCTCGGAATCGGCGAGCTGAATCGCATCCTGCGCGGCAAAGGCGATCTCCTGCTCGGTGTCGGCACGGCTGCGCGTGGCTTCGGAAAATTCCTTGCGGTTCGGCGTCAGCAGGGTGGCGCCGCGATAGATCGCGAAATTCGCACTTTTGGGATCGACGACGACGCGCTTGCCGGCCTTGCGCGCGGCATCGATGGCGTGCCGGATCACGCGCGCCGTCAGCACGCCCTTGGCATAGTCCGAGAGCAGCACGATGTCGGCACGATTGATCAGCGGCAGAATCGTATCGATCAGTTTCTGTTCGACCTCGGCTGCGGCGGGCGCCGCGCGCTCCCAGTCGGCGCGCAACATGTGGGTCGAGTAATGTTCGGACACGAAGCGCACCTTGCGCGTCGTCGGCCGCGCCGGATCGGTCACCAGCGCGCTCTCGATGCCGGCTTCCCGCGCCAGCTCTGCCCTCAACTGCTGGCCCGCCGCGTCATCGCCGACGAGGCCAACGAAGATACAGCGCGCGCCGAGCGCGGCAATGTTGCGGGCGACGTTGCCGGCGCCCCCGATATTGGTCTCGCTGCGCTGGACCGCGATCACCGGGGCCGGTGCCTCCGGCGAGATCCGTGACACCTCGCCATAAACGAATTCGTCCAGCATGAGATCGCCGACACAGAGCACAGTCTGGCGGGCGGTCGCTTGCGACAGGGCATCGAAATCGAACATCGCGGGGGGTCTCTGGATCGAAAATCAGCGGAAGCGGTCAGTCGAGTCGAGGTAGCCTCTGACGTACTGGCCAACCGCATCCTCGAGCGTCGTGAAGCCGCCGTTATAGCCGGCCGCGCGCAGCCGATCGACCTCGCTCTGCGTGAAATATTGGTAGCTGCCGCGAATCGCCTCGGGCATGTCGATGTACTCGATGTTGGGCGTGGTGCCGAGCGCGGCATAGGCCGACAGCATCAGGTCCTTGAAGCTGCGCGCCTCGCCGGTACCGACATTGTACAGACCCGATACCGATGGCGTCGCGAGCAGCCACAGGATGACGCGCACGACATCGTCGACATAGATGAAATCGCGCCGCTGGTCGCCGTCGGCGATGCCGTCGCGGTGCGATTTGAACAGCTGCACGGGCCGCCCTGTCTTGACGTCGTCGAAGCGGCGGGCCAGCACGCTCATCATCGTGCCCTTGTGATATTCGTTGGGGCCGAACACGTTGAAGAACTTCAATCCGGCATGTTGCGGCGGCATCTTTTCGCGCCGCTCGGCGCGTGCGGCGAGCGCCATGTCGAACAAATGCTTGCTCCAGCCATAGAGGTTCATCGGGCGCAGGTGCTTGAGCGCGGCCAGCGACGGATCGTCCGCAAAACCCTGCGCGCCGTCGCCATAGGTCGCGGCCGACGAGGCATAGATGAACGGCGTCGCACTGGCGGTGCACCAGTCGAGCAGCCGCAGCGAGAAGCGGAAATTGGTCTCGACCACGAGGTCGCCATCGGTCGCAGTGGTCTCGGAGATCGCACCCAGGTGCAACACGGCGTCGAGCCGCCGTCCTTTCAGCCAGTCCGCAAGCTCGGCCGGTGGAACGAAGTCGGCGATCTGCCGCTTGGCAAGATTGCGCCATTTGCCCTCATCCCCGAGCCGGTCGCAGACAACGACATCGGTCCGCCCGGCGTCGTTGAGCGCCGCCACCAGATTCGACCCGATAAAGCCGGCGCCGCCGGTTACGAGCAACATTTCCTTGCAGACCTCGATGCTTGAAGCGGCCTCTGCCGTAGCGCATGCGCCGGCAAAGTGTAAGCGGTTTGCGCGATGGCTTTACCTCACGCAGCCGAGCAGCTACCAGCGGAGCTGGAGCGCGAAGCGAACAAAGAATGAATCTTAACTCAATCGTGACGGAAGCGGACGAGACAGGCCCGATCCTGATCATCCCCTATATGTGGATCGGCGATTTCGTCCGCGGCCATACCGTCGTGCGCGTCCTAAAGGAGCGATGGCCGAATCGGCCGGTGGATATCCTGACCACTTCGCTCTGCGCCCCTTTGCTGGATTACATGCCCGGTGTGCGCGCCGGGATTGTGTGGAACCTGCCGCGCAGCCGGCTGGCGCTGCTCCAACAATGGCGTCTTGCTGCCCTCCTGCGTGAACGGCGGTACCAGACTTGCCTGATCATGCCGCGCACCTGGAAATCGGCAATCGCACCGGCGCTGGCCGGTATCCCGGAACGGGTTGGGTTCGTCGGCGAATTCCGCTTCGGTCTGGTCAATCGCTGGCGCTGGGGCGAGAAGGCCCTGCCCCGGCTGATCGACAAGAAGGCCGCGCTGGCGCTGCCGGACGGGGCGCCGCGGCCATCGGAATGGCCGGTGCCGCAGCTCCGGGTTCCACCCGAGGAGGTCGAACGCTGGCGGCAGGCCAATGGTGTGGGCACCGGACCCGCGGTGGCGTTGGCGCCCGGCTCGGTCGGCTCCGGCAAGCGCTGGCCCTATTACGGCGAGGCCGCCCGCCTGCTGACGGCGCAAGGGGTCGATGTCTGGGTGGTCGGCGGCCCCGGCGAAAAGGGTTTGGCGAACGAGATCGTGGCCGCCGGCGGGCCGAAGGTGCGAGATCTCACCGGGACCGACCTGCGGAACGGCGTGCTTGCGCTGGCGGCCGCACAGGTGGCGATTTCCAACGATTCCGGGCTGATGCATGTCGCCGCAGCCCTGGGCACGCCGACGATGGGCATTTTCGGCCCGACCAGCCCCTATCACTGGGCGCCGCTGAACGGGCTCGCGGCCACCATCCAGACCAAGACCCACGTGCCCTGCCAGCCCTGCCACCGCCCGATCTGCCGGATGAACGACCATCGCTGCATGCGCGACATCCCCGCCACCAAGGTCGCGGAGATCGCAGGCCGCGTGCTGGCCGAGGTCGGCGCCCGCGCCGCGCGCTAACGGCATGGTTGCGGATCACGCGACCGATCAGTACGGAAGAGCGCACCCGGTCACGGAGCCCGAATCGTGAGCCAGCCCGATCTCATCGCAGCCCATCTCGCCCGATCGCTCGCGGTCTTCGAGCGTGCGAGCAAGGATGCAACGCTGCTGGCGACGGCGCGTGAGATCGCCGACATCGTCATCGCGGCATTGCGTGCCGGCAACAAGCTCCTGATCATCGGCAATGGCGGCAGCGCCGCGGATGCCCAGCACATCGCCGCGGAGATCGTCGGCCGTTACAAGAAGGAGCGTCCCGCTTACGCCGCGATCGCGCTGACGACCGACACCTCGGCGCTGACCGCGATCGGCAATGATTACGGCTATGACCACGTATTCGCGCGCCAGGTCGAAGGCCTCGGCGTCAGCGGCGACGTGCTGCTGGCGATATCGACCTCCGGCCGTTCGCTCAGCATTCTCCATGCGCTGCGCAAGGCGCGCGAGCGCGGGCTGACCACGGTCGGATTCACCGGCACAAAGGGTGTCGCGATGGGCGATCTTTGCGACCGACTTCTGGTCGCCCCCAGTGACGACACGCCGTTGATTCAGCAGATCCACCTCGCTACCGCCCATGGCATCTGCGAGATGGTGGAAGAGGCGATGCTGCGCGAGGCCGGCAAGCCATGAGCGCCACGCCGAAGCCGGCCGCGTTTCTCGATCGCGACGGCGTCCTCAATCACGACGACAATTATATCGGTACACGCGAACGAATCCGCTGGATGCCGAATGTGGCCAAGGCCATCCGCCGGCTGAACGATGCAGGCTATCACGTCTTCCTCTTCACCAATCAGTCCGGCGTTGCTCGCGGCCTGTTCACCGAGGACGACGTCGTCGCTCTGCACGACTGGATGCGCGCCGAACTCGCCGCCCAAGGCGCCGTGATCGACGACATCCGCTATTGCCCGCATCACACCGAAGGCACCGTCGCGCGCTATTTGCAGGAACACCCGTGGCGGAAGCCACAGCCTGGCATGATCCTCGACCTGATGGCGCATTGGCCGGTCCAGCGCGACGGCAGCTTTGTGATCGGGGACCGCACCTCCGACATCGAGGCGGCGCAGGCCGCCGGCTTGCCCGGCTTTCTGTTCGCCGGCGGCGATCTCGACGCCTTCGTAGCCGATGTGATCGCTCAGACCAGCCGACGATAAACCGCCGCGATCTTGTCGGCTTCGGCCTCCAGGCTGAACTGTTCGATCACGCGCGCGCGGGCGCGCTCGCCCATCGCATGCGCCGCCGCCGGGTCCCGCATCAGCGGCTCCAGCGCAGCCACCAGCGTATCGACATCGCCTGGTGGCACCAGCACGCCGGTGACGCCCTGTTCGACCACGATCTCGGCCGCGCCGGCGCGCGCGGCCACCAGCGCGGCACCCGCCGCCATCGCCTCGATCAGGGTCAGGCCAAAGCCCTCGTTGCGCGAGGTGAATGCGTAGATGGTGAGCCGCTGATACCAGCGCTGCACTTGCGTGATCTCGAGCTCGCCGGTGATGATGATGCGTTGCGTGAGGCCCGCTGCAGCGATCTTCTTGCGCAGTTCATTCGCAAACGGCATCTGCTCGGGTGTCACCGCGCCGACCAGCACGGCGGAGAAATCCGGATAATGCGGCAGCAGCCGGCACATCGCCTCGACGAAGACGTCGCTCCCCTTCTGCGCCCGCACCCGGCCGAAGCAACCGATGGCGTAAGCCCCTGGCAACCCGCTCTCCGCAAACGCCGCCGCCCGATCCGGCGGCGGCGCGTAGACGTCGGTGTCGACGCCGTGCGTGATCACTGTCGCCTCGCGCTTCAGATAGGAAGCGGAGATGTCGCTGGTGGCAATGATCGCGTCCATCTGGCGGATCAGCCAGCGCGTGATCCAGGTGTGATGGCGCTGCGCGGCCGAGGTGAACACCAGCTTGAGCCGCCAGCCCAGCGCGCGCAACACCACGCCCACGATCATCTCGTTGTTGCGGCGTGCGTGCCAGATCACCGGCCACCGGCGGCCCCATAATCGCAGCAGATCCGCCGCGCCCATGCGTGCAATGCCTTCGGGCGCATGGGAGCCGAACCACGCCGCGCGGCAGCGCACCGCGAGTTTCGGCGCAACCATACGGTTGGTTGCCGTGACCCCGGAATAGCGCCTGTGCAGGTTTGGCACGATGACATCGAGATCGGCGGCTGAAAATGACTGTTTGGGCACGTCAAGCTCCGTTAGGCGCGCTCCTATACGCAACATTAAGCATGGAAGCCAGTTCAGCCCAGGCGAAACCCGCCGTTCACTGCGCCAGCGCTAGTTTGCCGCAAAACAACAGGGATTGCGTCAAATAATGACTGTGCTTGTCACTGGCGGCGCCGGCTATATCGGCAGCCACACGGTGCTTGCGCTGGCGGAAGCCGGCGAAAGCGTCGTCGTGATCGACAACCTCTCCACAGGCTTTTCCAGCTTCGTCCCCGAAGGCGTGCCGCTGTTCATCGGCGATTGCAGCGACGAAAATCTCGTCGACGGCGTGATCAGCCAGCATGGCATCGACAGCATCATCCATCTCGCGGGCTCCGTCGTGGTGCCGGAATCGGTGCGCGATCCCCTGCTCTACTACCGCAACAACACCATGACCACGCGCAGCCTGCTCAACGCCGCGGTGCGGCGTGGCGTCGGCCGCTTCGTGTTCTCGTCGACGGCTGCGGTTTACGGCGATCCGGAGCAGGTTCCGGTGCCGGAGACGGCGCGGACGCGCCCAAACTCGCCTTACGGCACGTCGAAACTGATGGCCGAGATCATGCTGCACGACGTGGCCGCGGCGCATGACTTGAACTACGTCGTACTGCGCTATTTCAACGTGGCCGGTGCCGATCCGCTGGCCCGCATCGGGCTTGCGACTGTTGGCGCGACCCATCTGATGAAGATCGCAATGGAGGTGGCGACCGGCCAGCGCGCCAAGATCGATGTCTACGGCACCGACTATCCGACCCCGGACGGCACCTGCATCCGCGATTTCATCCATGTCACCGATCTCGCCCAGGCGCATCGCGCAGCGCTGGCTTATCTCTGCGGTGGAGGCGGCTCGGTGACGCTGAACTGCGGCTATGGCCGCGGTTATTCGGTGCTGGAAACCATCGAGGCGGTGCGGCGGGTCTCCGGGCGCGCCATCGCCGTCCAATACGGTCCGCGTCGCCCTGGGGACATCATGGCAATGGTTGCCGATGCCAGCCGCATGCACACGCTCTTGGATTGGACCCCGCACTACGCCAATCTGGACGCGATTGCTGCGCACGCGCTCGCCTGGGAGGAAAAACTGTTCCGCGAACGCAACAGCGACGCCCGAGAGCTGGCCTCCGCCTAATGTGATCGGGCCGACAAGCCCTTATTGGGCTTGAAAAAACCGTCCCAAGCGGGCATGCAGCCCGGTGCCGGCCCGGCGATCTGCGCGGGGCCGGTGAGGGACCAGAATGGCCGACTTTCCGAAGAAGATCACCGACGATCCGTATGGCGCCGCGATCCTGATCCGCCGCCTGATCATGGAACAGGGCATCGCCTATTGGCGACGTTATCTGACGGCCTTTGCATTGATGGGGCTCTCGGCGGCCGCGAGCGCAGGCGCCGCCTACATCCTGGGACAGGTGATCAACAAGGCTTATGTCGAGAAGAGCATTCCCGGTATCGCCGTGCTCTCCGGCGTCACCGTGCTGCTGCTGTTCGTCAAGGGCGTGACGACCTACGGCTATGCGGTGATCCTGTCCAAGATCTCCAACGCCATTCTCGCCAACAACCAGCGGCGGCTGTTCGGCAAGCTGATGAACGAGAGCATCGGTTTCTTTTCGGAGCGGCATTCGTCCGAATTCCTGGCGCGGCTGACCGCGGGCGCGAAATCGATCACCGATGTGCTCAACATGCTGATCAACGCGATCGGCCGCGACCTGCTGCTCCTGATCAGCATGATCGCCGTGATGGTGTCGCAGGACCCGCTGATGTCGTTCATCGGCCTCGTCGCGGTGCCGCCGGCGATGCTGGTGCTGCGCAAGCTGGTCAAGCGCATCAAGGGGCTCGCTTACGACCAGTTCTCCGGCACCGCCGACATTCTGGAGACCATGCAGGAATCGCTGCAGGGCATCCGCACCGTCAAGGCGTTCACCCTGGAAGATGCGATGCGCACACGCATCGACGAGAACATCGCCATTGTCGAACGCAACGCCAACAAGATGGCGCGGGTGTCGAACCGCTCCAACCCGCTGATGGAGATGCTCGGCGGCTTCGCCGTCGCCGGCTGCCTGATGTATGGCGGCTATGCCGTGGTGGCGCTGAACGCTACGCCCGGCCAGTTCTTCTCCTTCATGACCGCGTTCCTGATGGCGACCGAGCCGGCCAAGCGGCTCGCCCGGCTCAACATCGACCTCAACAGCCAGCTGGTCGGCGCCCGCATGTTGCTCGAGGTGGTCGACAGCCCGGCGACCGAACAGCCCGATGACGAGAAGCCGGCCCTGAAGCTGACCGACGCGCGGATCGAGCTCCGCGACGTCAGTTTCGCCTATCGCAACAAGGAGCCCGTGCTCAACCGGATGAGCTTCACGGCCGAGCCCGGCAAGGTGACGGCCCTGGTCGGCCCCTCCGGCGGCGGAAAGTCCACCGTGCTGGGGCTGCTGTTGCGGTTCTACGATGCGACGGAGGGCGAGATCCTGATCGACGGCCAGTCGATCTCGGCCGTGTCCCGCCGCTCGCTGCGCGAGCAGACCGCCTATGTCGGCCAGGACGTCTACCTGTTCCGCGACTCGATCCGCGCCAATATCGCCTTCGGCAAGCCCGGCGCGACGGAGGCCGAGATCATCGAGGCCGCGAAAGCCGCCTGCGCTCATGATTTCATCATGAGCTTCCCGCTCGGCTACGACACCCCGGCCGGCGAGCACGGCACCCAGCTCTCCGGCGGCCAGCGCCAGCGCATCGCGGTGGCGCGCGCGCTGATCCGCAACGCGCCGATCATCCTGCTTGACGAGGCGACCGCCGCGCTCGACTCCGAATCGGAGCGGCAGGTGCAGGAGGCGATCGAGCATCTCTGCCAGAACCGCACCACCATCGTGATCGCCCACCGCCTGCACACGATCATGCATGCCGACGCCATTTTCGTCGTCGAGGCCGGCGACATCGTCGAACGCGGCCGGCATGACGATCTGTTGCGCCGGGGCGGCCGCTATGCTTCGTTCTTCCGCCTGCAGCAGCGCGACATGGGGCCTGTCGTCATCCCGATGAGCGCCACGTCCTGAACCGATCCTCATAGCCGCCGAGACCATTCATGAGCGCCACCCATTTCGTCATTCCGGCCCCGCCGCAAGCCGCGCTCCCCGTCGTCGGGGAAACCGGTGCATTCCCCGTCCGCCGCATCTGGTGCGTCGGCCGCAACTATCTCGAGCACATCCGCGAGATGGGTAATGACGAGCGCGACCCGCCGTTCTTCTTCGCCAAGCATGCCGACATGCTGGCGCCGGAAGGCGCCGTGATCCCCTACCCGCCGCTGACCAAGGACATGCATCACGAGGTCGAGCTGGTGGTCGCGCTGAAGAGCGGCGGCCTCAACATCCCGACCGAGAAGGCGCTCGACCACGTCTACGGCTACGCCGTCGGCATCGATCTGACCCGGCGCGACCTGCAGCTTGCCGCGCGCAAGAAGGAGCGTCCCTGGGAGGTCGGCAAGTCGTTCGATCACTCCGCGCCCTGCTCGGCCGTGCTGCCCGCCGCCAAGATCGGCCACCCTGCCAAGGGCAAGATCTGGCTGTCGGTCAACGGCACCGAGCGGCAGAAGGGCGACCTCACCGAATTGATCTGGAGCGTGCCGGAGATCATCTGGAAGCTGTCCCAGCAGGTCGAACTCGGTGCCGGCGACATCATCATGACGGGAACGCCCGCCGGCGTTGCGGCCGTGGTGCCCGGCGACAAGATCGAGTGCGGCGTCGACGGTGTCGGCACGCTGAAGGTCTCGATCGGCGAGCCGGCCTGAGCGGGGCCGGACTAAGCATTTCAGGCGATCCCCATAGGCCGCGCCCAGCGCGGCCTTTTCATTGACGACGGCTGGGTCCCGGCTCTGCGGCGCAGCACTCCGTGCTGCACCGCGTCCGGGACACGGAGCAGTGCGCGACGGTCGAGACGGCATCGACTTAAGTGCCAGATATCTTGTCCCGGACGCGGTGCGGCGCAAAGTGACGCACCGCAGAGCCGGGACCCAGGAGCGCTTGGCAGCACAATTCAGAAATCCCATCTCAAACCAGCACTCTCGGGTCGAGAGATCACCCCACCCCGCTCGCCCGCTTCGCGCGCGATCGAGCCTCCTCCTCCAGGGGAGGGTGAGTACGAGCTCGCGGCATCGTCTGATGCACAATCTCAAACAGCGTATGGGGTTAAGCATGGCATGAGCATCCGCGACCTCGCGACGCTCAGCGTCCGAGCTATGCCCGAGGTCCTCACCCTCATGAAGTGGAGGGCGCAGGGAAGGCCGGGCGCTGGCCGCGCCCGTGGCCCGCCTGCAGCAAAAATGCAGGCGGCAGGTACCACAGGTCTGGCCGAACACACCCGGCCTTCCCCGCGCGATGGTTTTAACGGGCTATAGCGCGCTCTCCCTGGTGCGCCGGGCTTTCTGGCCACCATGTGCGCATGATGCTTGCGCATCAGCGCGAGATACTAGCGTCGGAGTATCGGGACCACACGCCTTCACCGTCCGCAGGCGACCGTTCGTCGGTGTTGATCACACTGCGTCCGCCCGCGTCCACCGCATCCCGCTGCCAACGTCCGTGACGACCGCGAACCGTCCCCTACCGTGCAACGGAATGGACGGACAATACCGCTGATTTGGGGGAGCGACAAAGCGATTTATGTTTTTCCGAAGGGATTGACAATCGACTTCGGATTAACGTGATTTGCCCGACGGGTCGTCGCTCGCGTGTGCGTCGTTGCGCGCCAATCAGCTAAACTTCGTCATGCCCGCGAAGGCGGGCATCCAGTACGCCGAGACGGCAGTGTGGAAAACGGAAGGCTGGTGTTTACTGGATCGTCCGCCTGCGCGGACGATGACAGCAGAGAGTAAGGCATCAACCCGTCCCTCACCGGAACGCCGACACCACGATCAGGCCGACGATCGCCACCGTCAGCGTGTATTTGGCGGCGTAGTACACGGTGCGATTCCAGTCCTTCACCTTGCGGGTGGCAAGGTGAAACTCATAGATCTTGCCGAACACCTTGTTCAGCACGCCGACATGCTCGCCGTCGACGTTCTGCGTCGCCGAGGCCTTGACGATGTGATGGCTGACCCAGCGGTTGATCGCGGTCATGAAGCCGTATTTCATCGGGCGCTCGACATCGCAGAACAGGATGATCCGATTGACGTCGGTGGCGTTCTCGGCGCTGTGGATGAAGGTTTCGTCGAACATGAAGGCTTCGCCGTCGCGCCAGACGCAGGGTACGCCGTCGACCAGGATCCGGCATTTGTCCGAATTGGGTGTCACCAGCCCGAGGTGATAACGGATCGACCCGGCAAACGGATCGCGGTGGGCGCCGAGCTTGCCGCCCGGCGGCAGCATCGCAAACATGGCGCCGTGCACGCTCGGAATCGAATTCAACAGCTCAACCGTTTTCGGACAGAGCGTGCGCGCCGAGGGAAGAAAATCGTCGTACCATTTGAGATAAAAGCGTTTCCAGCCGCTCTTGAAGAACGAGTAGAAGCCCCAGTCGTTGTTCTTCGCCGCCGCACGGATGAAGCCCTCGTCGAACAGGCGCACTGCCTCCTCGCGGATCATCTCCCAATTGTCGGTCAGCTTCTGCAGCTCCGGAAACTGCTCGACCGGGATCACCGGCTCGTTCGGCACGGCCGAGCCCGCATACATCAGCACGTTGTAGGGCGCGAGATAGGTCGAGTGGTCGCCGAGCTGGCGGGCGAGCCGCAGCCGCTGCTTGCCGCGGAAATGCACATAGATCGTCGAGCCAATGAGGATGTAGAGGCCCACGAGCTGTGGCGCGAAAAGCTGTGTCAGCATGTCCGGTGTCCCATCAACCGGCCGACACAGAACGAGAGCAGGACCGAATCTGGTCCGACACTGGGGTGTTCTGATATTGGCCGCGAGACGGGAAGATAGCCGGAAGTACAGAGCGCCGCACCCCCTCGGGAGCGACTTGTGAACACCAGGGCTGCCCAAAATTCCCGGGGCGTGCCCGGACGGCAACAGCACGCCGTGGCCCCTGCTGGGCCGGTTCCCGGGCGCAAGGCGCTGTGAAAACCTCGGTGGGGTTTTCAGGTCCGCGCCAGTTCCTGGAGCCCCTTGAAGGTGAGACGCTTGGGGTCCCTGACGCCGGCCAGATAAAGCCTGCGGATGAAAGCAGTCACTGCATCGCGATCGCAGCCGGTCAAGGCGACGACGGCATCCACCGCGGTCTTCTGAGCCTCCATTGGAGTTCTCCTGCCGTGAGCACCCGGCAGGTCAAGTTTTCACGATGAGCTTAATGTCGCGTTAACCGTCAGGCCCGGCATTGCCCGGCCTCAGCTCGGTCACACAGTGCGCCGCTCCCCGCCCCCACCAGGCCATCGAGGTGGCGTCGAGTCTCCGACACGCAAGCTCAGAGCAAGTGGAATTCTTGAACGCGCTCGATCGGCCTCTGGTCAGGCACGTAGAGCTTCGGTCGCGTCGGACGCCACGGCGGCGTGATGACACGCCGTTCCAGCTCAACCGCGGTTCCCATCCGCTCCTCGAACCGGACAGCGAACCCATCCGGAAACAGGCGGATGACGCGTCCCACACAACTGCCCACCGCAAGCGGCATCCCGATCTCGGGCTGAAACTCGGACGACACCGCCGCTCCCGATAGCGAGGCGTCGATCAGGAAGCACGGCACGCTGCTGCCATCAGCGAGGGTCAGCGCCGTATGCGGCGAGTTCGGCACGAAGCGCGCGTCCTTGCGGGAATCGCGAACCGTCGGATCCTTCTGCCTCTTCTCCAGCCACACCAGCTTCTCGGCAAACTTCGCGCGCTGCGCGCGCGTCATCGCGAGCTCGAGCAGAAAGCCGCCATGGATGGTGTCGCTGATCTCACCGTCGAACTTGCCGAAATCGCGGAAATACGACGTCAGGCGATCGCCGATCCTGCCGACGACGGGCGCATCAAGCAGCATGCGAAAGGGCGACACGCGCGTGGTACGACAGGCGAAACACCGCGGTCTGCCTTGCGGATCATACCAGTTTCCAAGCGTGTAGGAGCCCACCGACTGGATCCTGACCGCACGCTGTTTAAGGAATCGGGCCACCGACATTGCGCGCCTCTCGTTCGCGAAGACCAGAACGGCTCCCTTCCGTCGACCAGCTGTTGCTTGCTGCTGCCTGCGATGGCTCGTGCCGCGACGTAAGGCGCAGGCCGGCCGAAGCAGTTCGGAATAGGACCGTATTGACGCGGGGATGCTGCGCGGAAATTTGCTAACGAACTTTGAAATGCAGGAGTCGGATTCCCCCGTAGTGATGATATGTCCGATCCCTTTCCGCTTCCTGAAGATTGGACCCCGTTCGATTACGGGTGTAGTTGAGCTTGGACAACCATGCCTCGCTCGTCGACGATGCCGACTTCGTAGCTCCTGATCCGCGCCAGAATGCGCTGCAATGAGCTCACCACAACCGGTGATAGCGCCACGCGCACAGGCGCCCAACCCTGCCGCGCAATCCAGTGTTTGCACGGGCGCCAACGCGTTCGCCTGATTGCACAATTGCCGGAATAACTCCGCGTTCACCATTGCCGCAATCGCCATTTGCGACGACCGCGATCGGCTCGAGATTGCAAGTTCGCTTATACTATTGGCGCTTAGTCATACGCGACAGGGGGAGCCGTCAGCGGCTTGTTCGCATCCCCGGCGTATGAGTTAAGAGTAGTAACGCGTATGATGACCGCACGCATCGTGGTGCTGACCATCGCTCTCGGCGCAGGTGGCATCGCGGCCTATCTCGTCAGCACAGCTGATAAGCAGCAGGAGGCGCCTGCCGCACCCGTCGCGCAATTGCCGACCGTTGAAGTCCTCGTCGCAAAAGCTGAGATCGGACTGGGGCAACCCGTCAAGCCAGGCGACCTCATCTGGCAGACATGGCCGGAAGCCGCGAGCAACATCTTCATCCGTCGCAGCGATCGTCCTGATGCGGCGAACCAGCTGGTCGGCTCCATAGCGCGCAGCCCATTCCTGATCGGCGAGCCGATCCGCGAACAGAAGCTGGTGAGGGCCGACGGCTCCGGCTTCATGGCCGCCATCCTTCCTGCCGGCATGCGCGCCGTTTCGACCGAGATATCGCCCGAGACCGGCGCCGGCGGCTTCATCCTGCCGAACGATCGCGTCGACGTCATCCTGTCGAAACGCGACAAGAACACCGACCACCCCGGCGGACCCGACGTCATCAACTCCGAGATCATCCTGTCCAACGTCCGCGTGCTCGCGATCGATCAGGCCCCGAAGGAAAAGGAAGGCCAGAACACGGTGGTGGGCAAGACGGTCACGCTCGAATTGAAGCCTGAGCAGGCCGAGGCTCTCGCCCGCGCGCGCCAGAGCGGCTTGCTGTCGCTGGCGCTGCGCAGCATCGCAGACATCAACGCGGTGGAGGCCAGCGCGGACGCGAAGGCGCCGAAGAGCGGTGGCTCCATCGAAATCGTGCGTTACGGCGTCTCAAGCTCGCAAACGGCACAGAAGTGACCGAAAGGAAGTGGAAGATGAATTGCGGGCAACATCGATCGAAGCTGGGGAGCGCCATCGCCCGTGCGCTCGCCGCCTCGGCCATCGCCGGCCTGACGCTCAACCCGGCGTTTACACCGGCAATCGCAGCGGATGACCATGCCGACGCGCCTGTCGTGTCGGCCGGATCGTCGAAGGTCCGCTTCCTGTCACTCGGAATCGGCAAGTCCGTCGTGGTCGATTTTCCGCAGGACGTGAAAGACGTGCTGGTCGCCGATCCCAAGATCGCCAATGCGGTCGTGCGCTCGGCGCGACGCGCCTACATCATCGGCGCCTCGGTCGGCCAGACCAATGTGGTGTTCTTCGACGCCGAAGGGCAGCAGGTCGCGTCCTATGACATCGCCATCAAGCGCGACCTCAACGGCGTGCGCCAGGCGCTCAGCCAGAGTGTGCCGGGCGTCAAGATCGATGGTGTCGGCGACAGCGTGATGCTCACCGGCTCGGTCTCGAGCCCGGTCGAGGCGCAGCAGGCCGGCGAAATCGCCGCGCGGCTGGTCGGCGGCCCGGACAAGGTCGTCAACTCGATCGTGGTGCGCGGGCGAGATCAGGTGATGCTGAAGGTGAACGTCGCGGAAGTCCGCCGCGAGATCATCAAGCAGATGGGCATCGATCTCAGCGCCAGCCTGAACTACGGCACCGCCGTGGTGAATTTCAACAATGCCAATCCCTTCACCGCCCTCGGCAAGTCGCTGGTCACCAACAACGGTCTCAGCGCCACCGGCGGCGGCCTGTCCTCGGTCTCCGCCACCATGCGTGCGATGGAGCAGGCCGGCGTGGTCAAGACACTGGCCGAGCCGAACCTGACCGCCATCTCTGGCGAGTCCGCGACCTTTGTCGCCGGCGGCGAATTCCCGGTTCCGGGCGGTTATGGCTGCGACCCGACCACCCGCATCTGTACCACCCAGGTTACCTTCAAGAAGTTCGGCATCTCCTTGAACTTCACGCCGGTCGTGCTCAGCGAGGGCCGGATCAGCCTGCGCGTGATGACGGAAGTCTCCGAACTGTCGAACGACAATGCGATCACCGTCTCTTACGCCTTGAGCGCGAGCCAGAATTCCTCGGTGACGATCCCAGCGATCCGGACCCGCCGCGCAGAGACCACGCTGGAGATTCCGTCGGGCGGTTCGATGGCGATGGCTGGCCTGATCCAGAACCAGACCAAGCAAGCGATCAATGGTCTGCCGGGCGTCGATCAGCTGCCGGTGCTCGGCCAGCTGTTCCGCAGCCAGGACTACGTCAACGACGAGACCGAACTGATGGTGATGGTGACCCCCTATGTGGTGCGTGCCGTTGCCCAGAAAGAACTGTCGCGTCCCGACGACGGCTTCGCGCCGGCGACGGACTCCGAATCGGCGCTGCTCGGCCGCCTCAACCGTCTCTACGGCGTCGCTGCGCGGATCGAGCCGGTCTCGGGGCGCACTGCCGGCTTCGGTTTCATCATCGATTGATTTGTCGGCTCGAGGGGACGGGGAATCCACTATGTCGAAACCAGCGGCGGCCAAGAGCTATCTGACGAGCTATCGGACAAGCCATCGGACCTTGCGCCTGATCGGCGGCCTCGTTGGCGCGCTCTCGCTTTCACTCGGAGCCTGCACCTATACGAGCACTGAGGTCGTCGCGACGATCCCGGACGACTACAAGATGCGGCATCCGATCGCGATCGAAGAAGGCAGGCAATCGATCGTCGTGTTCGTCGGCAATGACCGCGGCGGCCTGACCGCGCCGCAGCGCAACGACATTGCCGGCCTTGCGCGCTCCTGGCTGCGCGAAGGCACCGGCGCCGTCGTGGCCGATGTTCCCGTCGATACGCCGAACGCGCGTGCCGCGGCCGAGACCTATCGCGAAATCCGCGCCATGCTGACGGCCGGCGGCGTTCCCGCCCACGCCATCAAATTGCACAACTATCAGCCCGAAGATCCGCGCCTGCTGGCGGCGATCCGGCTTAGCTATCCGAAGATCCAGGCCGTTGCCGGACCGTGCGGATTGTGGCCGGACGACCTGGGACCGAACTTGAACAACCCCGGCTATAGCGACAATCAGCACTATCAGAATTTCGGCTGCGCCACGCAGCGCAATCTCGCCGCCATGATCGATAACCCGGCGGATCTCGAACAGCCGCGCTCCGAGTCGGCCGCCTACACGCCGCGCCGCTCCGCCGCGTTCGAGAAATATCGCAAGGGCGAGTCGACCTCGATCAGCTATCCGGACGCCGACAAGGCCAAACTCAGCGACGTAGGCAAATGACCAGCGCTTCCCCTCAAAGCCAGGAAGAGCAGCCCGGGTCGGCGCACCCGGCTGCCGACGATCACATTGCGCCGGTCCCGCGCGTCTCCGTGCAGGCCTTCTGCGAGACCGACCGAACCTCCGCCGCGATGCAGGCCGCAAGTCAGGATCGCCGGCTCGGCAAGGCGCATATCACCATCAAGATGGGCGGCATGGCGCGAGCCATCGAGACCTATCACTCGCAGCCGACGCCCAACGTGATCGTCTTGGAGGCGCCGCCCGGCGGCGATATTCTCTCAGGACTCGACGAGCTGGCCGGCGTCTGCGATCCCGGTACGCGCGTCGTCGTCATCGGCGGTCCCGATGACACCGTGGCGTATCGCGAGCTGGTCCGCCGCGGCGTCAATGATTACGTGGTCGGGCCGGTCGAGACGCTCGACATCATCCGCTCGATCTGCAGCCTGTTTTCCGCGTCCGAAGCCGTGATCACCGGTCGCATCATTGCCGTGGTCGGCGCCAAGGGCGGGGTCGGTGCCTCCACCGTCGCGCATAACGTCGCGTGGGCGATGGCCAATACCCTCGTGCTCGACTCCGTCGTGATCGACCTCGACATGGCATTCGGCACCGCTGGCCTCGACTACAACCAAGACCCCTTGCAGGGCATCGCCAACGCGATATTCCAACCGGACCGGCCGGACACTGCGCTGATGGAGCGGCTGCTGGCCAAATGCTCCGAGCATCTGAGCCTGCTCGCGGCGCCTGCCACGCTGGAGCGCGTCTACGATTTCGGCGCCGAAGCCTTCGATGCCATCCTCGACACGCTGCGCATGACCCAGCAATGCATCGTGCTCGACATCCCGCATCAATGGTCTGCCTGGACCCGGCATGCGCTGATCAACGCCGACGACATCCTGGTGGTCGCCGAGCCGGATCTCGCCAATCTGCGCAACACCAGAAATCTCTTGAGCGTGCTCAAGGCCTCGCGCCCGAACGACCGGCCGCCGCTGTACTGCCTCAACCAGGTCGGCATGCCGAAACGGCCCGAGATCGATCTCAAGCGCTTCTCCAAGACGGTCGAAGCCGAACCGGTGGCAACCATTCCGTTCGACTGCAAGCTGTTCGGAATGGCCGCCAATAACGGCCAGATGATCGCCGAGATCGCGGCGCTGAACCGGACGCCCAAACTGTTTCTGGAGATCGCCAACCGCCTGACCGGCCGCGTCGATCCAAAGGCACCGCGTGCCTCGCTGCTCGCCCCGATCGCGAGGCTGCTCGGCGTGAGATCGGCGTGAGATAAGTCAGTCCGACCGGCTGAGCATCTTGGCCAGCTCCTTGTCGGGCTGGCTCGCCATCGGCCCCTTCGCCGCCGGCTCCTTTTGCGCGGTCTGCTTGCGGGCGAGCAGCCGCTTCAGATAGCTCACATTGGCATTGGCCTGCTCGGGTGCCACGCCGCCGCGCATGATGTCCTCGGCCTCGCTGACGCGGCCCTGCAGACCGATGACGACGGCCAGATTGGTCCTGACCCGCGGATCGGCATCCGGGCGGCCATAAGCCTTGCGCAGATTTTCCTCGGCTCTCGGCAGGTCGTTGGAGAGCGCATAGGAGAGGCCGAGATTGGAGAGGACGGAGGGATCGTCCGGCGCGATCTTCAGGGCGGTCTCGTAGTACTGACGCGCTTCCTCCTGCCGGCCCATCTGATCGAGCACGGCGCCCTGCGCGGACAGAATGTGCCAGTCAGGATCTTCGGGCGAATGCGCCCGGCTCAGCACGTCGAAGGCCTGCTGGAAATTGCCGTTGTCGGCCAATGCACGACCATAGCCGGCGAGCAGCGCCTTGTTGGTCGGGTTGGCCAGGGTTGCCTGTTCGAGCACCGCGACGGCTTGCGAACGCTGACCGGTTGCGCGTAAGGCGCTGCCATATCTCAGCGCAATCTCGGGGTCATTGGGATGGCTGCGGAAGCGCTCGCGATAGAGCTCCACATCCGCGCGCGGGTCGGAGCTGGCGCTCTTTTCGGTCTTGTCAGGGAGCGATCCCGTGATCTCGCCGAGATCGGTGGTCTGGCAGGCGGCAAGGCCGAGCAGCACCACTGCGAACGCCGTCGCGAAGACGGCCGGTCTGACAAGTTGTTCGGAGCGGAGCGGCGTCAAGCTCATGCGACTGATCAATCGAGGACGACAGGTCAGGCACGCTCACATATTAACCCTAAGGTCGCGTTAAGATGTTCCAGCGAATGCGGCACAGATCTGCGGCTAGTCGATGAATTCCGCGCCGAACTCGCAGCCGATCCGCCAGGCCAGCCGGCATTTGCGCGAATGATCAGGCGAGAAGATGATCGTGAACTGCGGCGGGACCTCGACGAATTCCGCCACCACCTTGACGCCGCCGTTGGAAATATCGGTGATCGTGCAGTCGCGCGGCAGATTCCCCGTTCCCCAATGGATCTTCGCAAGCCTTCTGCACAAACGGCGTTCGCTTCTGCGACGGTTCGCCAACATCTCGATCTCTCGCCCGCTTAACCAACCCATCCGGTGACAAGACGGTTTTAGGACCGAAACGTTGGCATCTGGCTAGCGCGATGTCGCGAAATCCAGTCGTCGTCTTTGCATTTCGTTGACCATGATGGCGGCCCGCGCCTCATTGCATGAAGCGATCGAAATATGCGGCGAGCTCGCGATAGGCGTCGAGCGGCAGCACATGGGCGACATACTGGTCCGGCCGGACCACCACCAGGCAGCCTGCTGTCCGGTCGACACCGCGCATCGCAAAGATGTCCTGATCGCTCTTGAGATCGGGGCAGAACATTTTTTCATAGTCGCACAGTCCGTAGCGTCCCTTGCGCGGCAGCAGCAGCGCTGGCATCGCCTCGATGGCGAGTTCGCGATGGCCTTGCTGGAATACCGCGCGGACGTCGATCACCGCATCGATATCGGCGCCGGCCGGCGTGTACCGCCGGATCGGTGAATCCGGGCTCTCGCCGAGGAAGGTACACAGCGCTCGAATGGCAGAGCTTTCGGCGGTGGGATTCTCCGCGCCGCCAAAGGCGAAGATATGGAAGCGCCCATCCGCCTGAAGCACATGGCCGAGATGCACCGGCTTGGCGTCGCCGAGCCGGATCACCGGCGCGGAATGGAAGCGCTTGCCGATCACAAATCCCTCGGCCAGACGCTGATGGCTGGTTTCGCCCGTGATCAGCGAAGGCCGATAATGCGTCGCGGTGCCCGCCGTGTAGCGCCCGTGCCGGACGAAATAGCTCTGGGTCTGCGCCGGATCGAACCCCTCCCCCTTCGCGGCAGACGCCAGGATCGCCGCCCATTCTCGGTCGAAATCGATCAACTCCTTCGCAATCGCCTGGCGTTCCGCGGAGTAGGTGTGCAGGAGCTCCGGCTTGGCCCGCTTGCGCAGCACGGACGCCAGCTTCCAGCCGAGATTGAAGGTGTCCTGCATGGAGACGTTCATGCCCTGCCCCGCCTTCGGGCTGTGGGTGTGGCAGGCGTCGCCGGCAATGAAGACGCGCGGAAGCCGCGTCGCGATCTCCGCCTCCGGCACGTCGTCGAACTTGTCGCACAGACGCTGGCCGATCTCGTAGACCGACCACCACGCGACCTCCTTCACCTCGAGCGTGTACGGCTTGAGGATCCGCTGCGCCTTGGCGATCAGCTCTTCGACGGTGACATTGCGGTTGGCGACGCGCTCGCCGACCTCCAGCTTGCTCAGCTCGACATAGAGCCGGACCAGGTAGCCGCCTTCCCGCGGGATCACCAGCAGGCTGCCATCGGTGGCGGACTGGATCAGCGACTTGAATCTGATATCGGGGAAGTCGGTGACAACAAGCACATCCATCACGCCCCAGGCGTGATTGGCGGATTCCCCATGCAGCTCGCGCCCGATCGATTTGCGCACCGTCGAGCGCGCACCGTCGCAGCCGACCACGAAGCGCGCCTTGATCGTCTCGCTCTCGCCCTCATGCGCGGGATCGATCCGCTCGAGCTTGACGGTGACGCCATGGTCGTCCAAGCCCGCCGCAGGATCGATGCGCAGATCGGCCAGCCGGCGCGCATAATAGGGCTCCAGCCTGGCCGCCGAGCGGTGCATCACATCGAGAAAGAAATCGTGCACGCGCGCCTGGTTCAACACCACATGCGGCATCTCCGACAGCCCGTCCTCGACGTCCTGCACCCGTCCGCTGCGGGCGATGTGCCCGCGTTGCGCCTCGTCCGGCTTCCAGAAGGTGGTCTCGTTGATCCAGCAGGCTTCCTTCAGCACGCGCTCGGCAAAACCGTGGGCCTGGAACATCTCCATGGTGCGGCAGGCGATGCCGTCGGCCTGGCCGAGCAACAGCCGGCCCGGCTTCTGCTCGACGATGCAGGTGGTGAGGTCAGGAAAGGCGGCGAGCTGCGCCGCCAGGTTCAGGCCGGCCGGCCCGCAGCCGATGATCAGGACATCGACCTCGCCGGGAACGGAGCCCGACGCGCCGGAGGGGGCGACCCGCGCTGCGGGGTCGACGATGTCTGGATCGCCCGGTTGGAATCCATTGAGATGAAACTGCATGACACGTTCCTCTCGTTTTTTGATATTGATCAGTATACTGATCATCAGTATACTTGTCAACAATATCCTGGAGAGATGAGATGACAGATACCCAAGACAAGACCAACGACATGCCCGGCCACCTCGCCCGGCGTTTCCAGCAGATCGCGGTGGCGGTCTTTCTGGCGGAGGTCGAGCAGGCCGGCTTCGACCTCACACCCGTGCAATATGCGGCGCTGGCCGCCATCCATGCCAATCCCGGGATCGACCAGATCACCCTCGCCGGCTTGATCGCGTATGACCGCACCACCATCACCGGCGTGATCGACCGTCTGGTGCAAAAGGGCCTGGTGCTGCGCCAGGCCTCCAGCCGCGACCGGCGCGCGCGCGAGCTCCAGATCACCGAAGCTGGACAGCAGACCTTTCGCGCCATCACCCCCGCGGTCGAGGCTGCACAACAAATCATGCTGCGCGGGCTGACCGAGATGGAAGCTCGGGAGTTGGTACGGCTGCTGAAGAAGGCGATCGCCGCCGGCAACGAGCTCAGCCGCGCGCCGCTGCGGGACGGACCGGGGGAACAGGGCTGACCGGCGGGTGCCGAGCCATAGATACGATCAGCAATACAAACAAACGAAACGCCGGCCGACGAGACCACACAGCAAAGGCACCGCGTACATGCTGATGGGAGCGGCTCGACCTTTGCAGCACGCCGACCATCACGCGCGGGGGGAGCGGGGATGGTTCCAGTACGGGTTGTCGCGCCGGAACGCCTCGTCGTCCAGATAAGGATATTGATCGTTGATCGGTCGACCCATCTCGAGTTTGGGCGCTATCTGTGTATCAGATGGCACGATCACATCGATGACCACGCCCCCCTTCTTCGAGAGCAGCGCCGGCGAGAGATCCTGCAAGCGCTCGACCCGGTGATAGGCAAGACCATAACCAGCAACGATGCCTGAAAAATCAGGCGCGCTGTAACCTTCAATCGTCGCATGATAGCGACCGCCGAGATAGCTGTCCTGAAACTGGCGGATCATGCCGTAGCAACCATTGTTCATGACGACGATCACCACATCCAATCCGTAATGTGCGATGGTTTGCAATTCCTGGATGTTAAGCTGAAAACCGCCGTCGCCGATGAACGCGAAGACCTGGCGGCCGGGATTGGTGATTGCCGCCCCGATCGCTGCCGGCACCGCGTAGCCCATTGGCGAGTTGCCGCCCGCGGTAAAGAGTGTCTGCGCGGAACGATGGAATATCTGAAAGACCCAGCATAGAGCCGCGCCGGTGTCGCAGGCAACGATCGCATCCCGCTTCATCAGTCGGTTCAACTCCTGGACCACCGCGTAAGGCGACAGTCCTCGAACCTCGCCCGTCAGGTGCTCAACGCTGCGGCCGCGATAGCGCGCGCGGAGATCCGAGACGTGAGCGCACCAGGCCTCTGCGGGAGCCGGCGCGCGAAGCTTCGACAGCAGTGACGCGAGCTCACGCAGGTCGAGCTGAGTGACGCCGTAACCATCAGCCTTGTACTTGACGAGTTCTTCCGCATCGATGTCGACGACGTGAACGCGCGCATCCGGAGCAAACGATCTTACGTTCCCGCTACGCTGCCGGTTATCGAGCCGGCTTCCGAGCACCAGAACTGCGTCGGCATTCTGGATCACAGCGTTGGCGCCCCGGTTGCCGTAGACGCCGATGGCGCCGCAATAGCTCGGCATGTCGTGATCGAAATAGGTCAGCGCGTTCCAGCTCGCGACAAACGGGACGCCGTGTCGTGTCAGCCATGCGCACGCGGCGTCCTGAGCGCCGGCGAGTCCGATACCTGCCCCGAACAGCACCACCGGTCGCTCGGCGCCTTCGAAGAAGGAGAGGAGATCATCAGAGACGAGGTCGGCCGGCGCTGAGTTCATTTCCGCCGGTGGCGCGAAGTCATCGTCGACCTCCAGCTGCTGCACATCCATAGGAATGTCAATCAGAACGGGCCCTCCGCGGCCCTCCAACGCAATGTCGAAGGCCTTGGCCAATTCGCGCTTCAATTCCTCAGCGGTCCTGACCAGCACGGCGTATTTGGTGATCGGCGCCGCCATCTCGACGATGCGCGTCTCCTGGAAGCCGAACTGGCGGACCTTTGCACCGGCCCAGCCTGCGCTTTCCCGCATGTTGACCTGTCCGGTGATGAACACGCAGGGAATCGAATCGAAATAGGCGCAGGCGATCCCAGTCAGCAGGTTGGTGGCTCCAGGCCCGCTCGTGGCCATGGCGACACCAGGCTTGCCTGAGGTCCGCCACACCGCGTCCGCAGCCATTGCCGCGCCCTGCTCGTGCTGGAAGCAGACGTAGCCAACCTTCGGATGGTTGGCCACCGCATCGACCATGAAGGCGCAAGCGCCCCCAGTCAGCAGAAATACCTGCTCGACCCCACGCCGCGCCAGAAACTCCGCGACATATTCCGCTCCGGTCATGGCCTCGCCGTCCCTGCTGCACCGGCTTCCGAGCGATGGGCCATCAAGACAAAAAACCTGTCGATGTGTCCACTCTTGCCGGTTTCGATCCATTCGGTTGTCTCACCGGAGACGACTTTCTCGAGCGCGATGAGCGACAACGGAACAAAGTCGAGCCGATGATAGAGCGCCAGCGCTCTCGCGTTGTCCGCGAGCGTGCGCAACCTGATCTGAGCCGGTCCCAGGCCGCGATAGGTCCAGTCTAGCAAGGTTGCCAACGCATCCGTCATGACACCGGCCGGTGCCGTCGCCTCGCCGCGCACGACGTTGTCGATCTCGCAGGTCCCGGCCTCGAAATCGAAGCTCGACAGGCCGAGGTGACCGACCGGGCGAGAATCGGAATCCACCACCAGAAACAGGATCCGATCCGGCCGCTCGATCAACTGGCTGCGCGACCACGCGCGCGTGCCGTCGAAGGTGGGACGAAACAGCTTGGTGAAGCCGCCGATGTTCTCGGTACGCCAGCGGGTAAGCAAGGCGATCAGGGCGTCGTCGGCCACCTTGTCGGCGGTGAACGGCGCCAGCGTGACACCGGTGCCCTGCACCGACGGCAGGCGCAACGCCGAGAACGGCGCGGCCTTGAGCGCGCTGAAACGCTCGCAGACCTCCTTGCGCCAGTCGGCGGAACCGGACGCGTCGCCCACGGCTAACGTCCGATCAGGGAAATGAAGTTGCGACAGACGAAGTCGACATCCTCTTCGGAGAGGTTCAGCGCCGAAGGCAGCGAGATGCCGCGCCGCCACACCGACTTGGCAATGGGATTCTCGAACCTCTGCCGGTACATCGGAAATGCGCTCATCTGCGGGAATCCGGGACGGCAATGGATGTTGAGGTCCCGCAGCCCGACGATGATCGCGTCACGATCGGCGGCGACACTGTCTTCGAGGAAGAGCGATGGATAGCAGTAGTTGCTGCGGCAGCCGGGCTGTTCGACCAGAAGACGTACACCTTCGATGCCGGATAGTCGCTCGCTATACCAGCCGTGGATACGTCGCTTCATCCCGACCAGTTCCTCGACGCGCTCGACCTGCGCGAGCGCGAGTGCGGCGGCGATGTTGGCGATCGTATATTGATAGCCGACGGCATCGCACCAGAAGGTCGCCTCGCGGTCAGTGCGCCCCATCCAAGCCATGTTGTGAATGCGCTTGTAGAGCGCTTCGTCCTTGGTGCAGATGACGCCGCCCTCGCCGCTGACGGTCAGCTTTGCGCCCTGGAAGCTGAAGCAGGAAATGTCGCCGAACGTTCCGACCTTCTGGCCGTTGTACATTGCGCCCAGCGCCGGTGCTGCATCCTCGATCACCTTCAGATTATGGCGCCGCGCGACTGCCATGATCTCGTCCATCCGCGCCGGATGGCCGAATGTATGAACCAGCATGATCGCCTTGGTCTTCGGAGTGACTGCGGCTTCCATCGCCTCCGGATCGATGCACCAGGTTGCAGGATCGATATCGACAAAAACGCATTCGGCACCGGTATACGCGATGGCGTGGGCGGTGGCTGCCCAGCTGAAATCCGTCACGATCACCTCGTCGCCCGGACCGATGCCGAGCACGACCGCAGCAAGGTGCAATGCCGCGGTGCAGGTGTGGAGGCCGCGGACATAGGGAACACCGAGATAACTGCCGACGGCCTTTTCCAACCGCCGAATATGGGCATCGTAGTTGTCATAGAAGCCGTTGCGGACACCATCGACGACGTAGTCAACCTCCTTCTCCGTGATCGACGGACCCGCGAAAGCGATCTTCTTCATTTCAGTGCTCCGCTTCCGAAGTTCACTGCATCCTCGAGACGGTCCCTGTGCGAACTTCGGATGCCCAGGAGCATTCGTTTAGTGTCACGTTGCGTGACTGCCTTGCGGTCGTGGAAGAATTCTCCTGCAATTACAGTCCCCATTGAATTCTCCAAGGATCTGCTCGGCGCACGGCGGGCATCATCCCGGTCAGCGCGTCCCATTTTCACGGATTCCGTCGCCGGGCACCACCAAGAAGTTGACCCGCTCCCTCTCAATGACCATTGGACGCTCTCGGACCATGGCGTGAACAGCGCCGACATACTCCCCGATCAGTCCCATGAAGAAGAGCTGGCCGCCGGACAGGAAGAAGACCGCAATCATCAGGGTCGTCACGCCTGGTGGCGCGGAGACGCCGAGAAAAAGGACGAGGATCAGCTGCAGTAATCCATAGAGGACGCTGAGCAGCGCGAGACAAAAGCCCACGAACATGGCAATGCGCAACGGTGTCTGAGATACCGAGATCACCGCATTGATCGCCTGGTCGATGAGCACGAACCAATTGGCTTTTGATTTGTCAGCGGTCCGGCGCGTCATCTTGTAATTCACGCCAATCGAGCGGAAGCCATAGCTCGCGATCATCCCGCGGACATAGGGATAATAGTCGCGCGAATGGCGTAACGCTTCGATGACCGTGCGATCGACCACCTGAAAGTCGCCCGCATTGACCGGCACCTGAAAACGTGCCGAGGCATTCACGATCCGATAGAACAGCCTCCGCAAGGCAAAGAGAAGCTTGTTCTCGTCGCGGTCAGCACGGACCCCATAGACGACCTGATAGCCCCGCTCCCAGAGCGCGACCATGTCCGGAATGAGCTCCGGCGGATCCTGCAGATCGGCGGGCATGTAGGCTACAACAACGTCGCCGGACGCCGCCCTCTGCGCATTCAGAAGCGATCGCGCCGCGCCAAAATTGGCGGCGTTGAAGATCACCTTGACCCGATGATCCTTGGCAGCGATCTCGCGCAGAATCTCCGGCGTGCGATCGGTCGAACAATTGTCGGCGAAGATATGCTCATAATCGTAGTCCGGCATAGCCTCCAGGATGGCGCGAAGACGGGTCCAGCAGGCCTCAACGTTGTTCTCTTCGTTGTAGCAGGGCGTGACGACTGAAAGGAGCTTTCGCGGGGTCGCACCACCATCTTTGCGCACGTCGGACATTTTCAGCTTCGAATCATCGAGTGGACATGGACGACACGAGCGGCCCTGGTGCAGCTGAGGCCGTCCCGCGCGGTCGGCGCAGACAGAAGTCACGCAAGCTATCAATTACATAGGCGATATGATCCTGAGACAGAGCGGGATAGACGCCGAGCCAAAATGTTCGCGTCATGACCACGTCGCTGCGGTCGAGCGGGCCTGCGACCCGGAAATCCCGGCCGATCATGTATGGCTGGCGAATGAGATTGCCGCCGAACAGAAGCCGTGTTGCGATCTGTCTTGCATTCAAGTATTCGAGCAGCTCCTCGCGGGTGAAATCCAGTCCCGGCCGAAGTGTCAACGGAAAGCCGAACCAGGACGGCTCAGCGTGCGGCGTCGCTTCGGGCAGGATGAAAATGTCCTGCAGATCGCGGAGGCCCTCCAGCAACAGGGCGAAGTTCCGCCGACGATCCGCGATGAAGCCGGGGAGTCGGTCGAGCTGGGCGAGCGCAACAGCTGCCTGAAGATCAGTTATCTTCAAATTGTAGCCCAGATGCGAGTAGGTGTATTTGTGATCATAGCCGAACGGCAGATCGCCGAGCTGCCAGCCGAAGCGCTGCTTGCAGGTGCCGTCATGCCCCGGCGCGCACCAGCAGTCGCGACCCCAGTCGCGGATGGATTCCATGATCCGCCGTGTCCGGCCGTTGTTGGTGAGAACTGCGCCGCCCTCTCCCATCGTGATGTGGTGAGCCGGATAGAAGCTCAAAGTCGCGATCTCGCCGAACGTACCGACAGGTTCGCCGCGATAGGTTGCACCGAGCGCATCGCAGCAGTCTTCGATGACAAAGAGGTCGTACTTACGCGCGAGTTGCAGCACTGCATCGACATTAAACGGGTTGCCGAGCGTGTGCGCAATCACGATCGCACGCGTTCGTCCGCTCACGGCGGCTTCCAGAGCCGAGACATCGATATTGTATGTCGGGATGTCGACGTCGACGAAAACGGGCTCGAGATTGTTCTGCAGAATCGGATTGACCGTCGTCGGAAAACCGGTCGCGCAGGTGATCACCTCATCGCCGGGTTTCAGCTGACGATCACCCATCAGGTGCGACGTCAGCGCGGAGACCGCGACGAGATTTGCCGACGAGCCGGAATTCACCGTCAGCGCATGCTTGTGTCCAGTAAATCCGGCAAGCCGGGACTCGAACTCGGCGTTGAAGCGACCAGTGGTCAACCAGAAATCCAGCGCCGCATCGACCAGGGACTGCATTTCGGAAGCGCCGTAGACCTTGCCGCTGACAGGCACCGGGCTCGTTCCGGCCACGAACGGCGCGGGTGCATGCGCCAAGTCCGCATACTGGCCGACCAGTTCCAGGATCTGACGCCTGAGTTCTTGCGCTAGCCGCTTTTGATCCGACATCAGCGTTCCATTCGAGTAATCTCTCGCAGGCCCGCGCGCGGCGCCAGCATGCCGGCTTCCCGAATAGCACACCGCGCGGCAAGTTCAACACGGAGAGGTTCTGGCAACAGAGGGTGGCTCCCAAACTCGGCCGTCTACCAGAGCTTCCAGGGAGGATTGTCCCGCTGCCAGAGCCCTTCCAGGCTATTCTTGTCGCGAAGCGTATCCATACACTGCCAGAAGCCGCCATGCTTGTAGACCGAAAGCCGGCCGGCGGCGCTGAGCCGCGGCATCGTATGCTGCTCCCATACGGTATGATCGCCCTCGACCTCGTCGAGCGCGCGCTGCTCGACCACGAAGAAGCCGCCATTGATCCAGCCCCCGTCACCTTCCGGTTTTTCCTGGAAGGCGCTGACCCGGGTCCCTTCGATGGCGAGCTTGCCGAAGCGCCCCGGCGGCTGGACAGCGGTGACAGTCGCCAAGGCGCCATCGCGTCGGTGCAGAGCCATGACAGCGCCGATATCGACGTCCGATACCGCATCACCATAGGTGCAGCAGAAGCGGTCATCTCCATCGAGGTGCTCTCGGATGCGTCTGAGGCGGCCGCCGGTCATGGTAGCCTCACCGGTATCCACAAGCTTGATTCGCCAATCCTCGACTGAGGTCGACTTCAGCGTATGTGTGTTACGCCCGAGATCTACAGTCAGGTCGGAATTGTGCAGCACGTAGTTGAAGAAATACTCCTTGATCACATAACCCTTGTAACCCAGGCAGATGATGAAGTCCCTGATCCCGTGATGAGCATAGATCTTCATGATGTGCCACAGCAACGGCCGGCCTCCGATCTCGATCATCGGCTTTGGCCGCAGCAGGCTCTCTTCGCTGATACGGGTGCCGTACCCGCCCGCCAGGATAACGGCCTTCATGACGCAGGCCCGATCGATGTGTGCTGCGCGGCATCCGCCGCGGCGCGTGGGGCCGAGTTCACGTAGTCCTCAATTTGTTCGATGATGAGGTTGTGCGCGTTGAAGCCTGCCGCCTCGCGCTTATACCAGTCGACCACACGATCCAAGGTCTGTTCGATCGTCCAGCGTGGCTGCCAGCCAAGCCGGGCTGCGACCTTCGTGCTGTCGAGCTGAAGGGTCAGCTTCTCCGTTGGAAAGGATCTGCTGTCCTTTCGCCAGGCTTCGTTGCGCGCAATGCCCCAGCAGTCTGCAAAACGGTCAGCAACCCACCCCACCTCGCGCACATCATCGGCCGCCGGCCCGAAGTTCCAACCTTCAGCGATCTCGCCGGCGTGCTCCCAGGCGCGTTCGACCAGAGTCAGATAGCCGGAGAGCGGCTCGAGCACGTGCTGCCACGGTCGAGTAGCGGCCGGGTTGCGGATCATGACCGGCCGCCCTTCGCGCGCGCCACGCACCAGATCGGGAATGAGGCGGTAACGCGCAAAATCACCGCCGCCGATTACATTGCCCGCGCGCGCCGACATAACTGTCGCCGGATGCTGCTCACCGGCACCGAAGAACGATGCCCGGTAGGCATGGGTCACGAGCTCGGCGCAGCCCTTGCTGGCGCTATAGGGATCGTCGCCGCCCATGGGGTCGCCTTCGGAGCGCGGCGGGCCGACTTCGGAGTTCTCGTAGCATTTGTCGCTCGTGACGATCAGGATGGTTCGGATCGTGTCGACGTGACGCGCCGCTTCGAGCACGTTCACGGTACCCATCACGTTGCTGCCAAATGTACCGACCGGATCCTCGAACGAGGAGAAAACGATGGCCTGCGCCGCGAGATGAACAACGACATCCGGCTTGACGTCCGCCATGGCTCGAGTCAGTTGACCGAGATCACGGATGTCGCCGACCATCGTGCCATCGAGGACGTCGGCCAATCCAGCGGACTCGAAGACACTCGGCGTGGTCGGCGGCGGCAGCGAATAGCCGAAGACCTGCGCTCCTGCGTGCTTCAACCAGAGCGCCAACCAACTGCCTTTGAACCCTGTGTGTCCGGTCAGGAACACCCGCCGTGCCTTCCAAAAGCCGGACGTCATGCCGCCACCTGCAATGTCATCTGATCACCCGCTGTTCCGGCTCTTCTAGCAGCCTCCGTGGCGGCTTCAAATAGCCAGTTCGCCCGAAGCGCGAGCCGAAACGATACGGACGTTGCAGGCGCCCGAGCGTATGTTATAGGGCGTCGCAGGTCTTTCGCCGAAGCGAAACCGCACACGCGAACGGAACACGGGGCCAATGCAGCAATTTGCCAACACCGAGCGCGACTTGTCGCAGCGTGTGTCCGCAGTGCATCCAATTTCGATTGAGATCTGCTGGACTTTTGCAGTGGGGGCTCTCATTGCAATGGCCGTGGCATTCGGACTCGGTCAAATCTGGCAAAAATTCATCGGCCTTGGTCCTTCGCCAGCAAGCCTCATTCGGTATGTCCCGGAAGTTGCACACGCATTTTATCCCGGTGAGCTGCCAGATGTCAGAGTCCAGAAACGCGCGTATCAGATCGGCCTCCTCGCGATCTTCCTGCCCTTCCTGATTTGCGCTTTCGGCAACGACAGAATACGCGGCGCCCTTTTTCGTCGACTGACACCGTTTTCCCTTCGCGTCCGAAGATTGAAGCGCAGTCCAGTCTTGTTCTGGTGCGCAATGGCAATTGTCTATTTGATCGAGGTCAGGCGGCAAGGCGACACGTTGATTTCGCCACTGGGCCTCAGATCTCTTCTCTTCGCGGCCGCGCTCCTGCTGGCCATCGGGCTCTTCATCAGAGAGTTCAGGAAGGCTGCGTGGTATAGTTCAGGGATCAGAATGCTCGCGATCGCGTCGGGAGCAGCCATCCTCGTCGCGGCGGTCGCGGGCCTCTTCTTCCCAGCGGAGATGCGACAATGGCCCTACGTCAGCCTCACGATGGTCGAGGCTCATTTCGGCTTCGTCACCGGCGCTGCAGATCGCCTTGGCGCTGGCTTGCGTCTGTTCGACGACGTAAGACCTTATTACGGCCTCTTTCCTGAAGCTCTGGTCGGCGCAGCAATCCGCCTCGCGGGTCCGTTCGATTGGGCCGCGATTTATCGCTGTGTTCAAGTCTGCCAGCTGGCGATGCTCCTCTGCATCTGCCTCGCCTTGTTCTTCTGGCGCGGCACTCGACGGCCCTTGCTCTGGCTTGTGCTGCCGTCGGCCCTCGTTCTGCCGGATCTTTTTGCCGCTTACCATATGAATTGGTTCCCAAACCAGACCGGCTGGCGTTTCCTGGGTTTTGGATTCGCGCTGGTGACGCTCTGCGTGGCGCCCCGCCTGTCGAAACTGGCCACGCTCCTTCTGTTTGCAGCCACTGCGAGCGTTGCCCTCGTCTGGAATCCTGAAACCGGCCTGGTCGTCGTTTTCGGCTTTATCGCCTATCTCGCCACCGGCTACGCAAGGCCGTCGTTCCTCGGCGGCATGCGCAAGGTGGGCGAGCTCGGAGTTGCGATCTTCGCCTGCCTGCTGCTGCTCGCCGGCGGGTTTCGACTTGCCTTCGGATATTGGCCCGTGCCCACCTCCTCCGAAGCTCTGTTGACCTGGTATGAGACCTTCCTTAGCGGTTTTGGCAGCCTTCCGTTGCAAGACATCGACCTGGTCGCGCTTGTCATCTTCGTCCATTGCGCAAGCATTCTATTGCGGGGCGTGCTCACATGGATCGGGCGACCGCTTGCACCAGCGCTGCGGATCCGTATGGCCTTTGCAACGATGGCGCTGGCCTGGCTGTCCTATTACGTCAACCGCCCTCAAACGCTGAATCTCTGGACGATCCTCTATCTGTATACCCCGCTCGTGGTGACGGCATTCGATCCAAGGCGCCTTGCATACGTATGGCGCAGTTGGGTTCCAAGACCCACGATCGCGCTTCTCCCGCCTGTGCTGGTCCTCGCGATGGCGGTCAATCATCAGCAAGTTACGAACAATCTCAGTAGTCTGATGTCGCGATCGGGCAGCGGCAATGGCGTCGAGGTTTCTGGCGTTTCGCTACAGAAGGCCGCCGGCGAACGCATCCTCGCCCGGGCTGACTTCATTCGAAACCTCCCGGATCCGAAGCGAACCGTCATCTTCTCGGCGAATTCCTTTCTTTTGCCGCTGCTGACCGGTCTTTACCCGTCGCTTCCCGCCCGGGATCTGTTCTGGGAAACGGTCAGGGAGAGCGATCTGCAGCAGCTTCTTGACCGGCTATTCGAGCTCGCTCCATCAACGATCCTGTTCGATGCCGAGGAGAGCCCGGTCGACCTCCCCTATGGTGGCCGCGATCGCGAAGCTTTCTATGAAAGGATCAAAGCCACCATCGCGAATCGATATGTCAGGGACGAGACATCCGCCGGATGGGATGTGTGGCGGGTGAAAAAGGCATCGAATACTGGTAACTCGTCTCCCATCCATTGATCTGGGATCTGAAGCCAGTCCAACACCGCCGGCTCCCATACGGAGGTCACGTCACGAATAGCGCATCACGCCGTCGTCGACCTTGCCAAAGCGCAGGGAGACGATATCGAGCGCGTAGTTCTGATAGAGCCGCCATGGCCGCTTGGAGCCCTGCTTCGGCAGCTGGGCGATAGAGCGCTGCACATAGCCGGAGGTGAAGTTCAGCGACGGCTGCGGCGCGACAGTCGGGTCGTCATTGTGCGGGCGGCACTGCTTGTAGCCATGCCGGTCCATGTAGTTGAGGAGACGGCAGACATAGTCGCAGGTCAGGTCGCATTTCAGCGTCCAGGACGCGTTGGTGTAGCCGAGCGCCGCGGCGAGATTGGGCACGTCGGAATACATCATACCCTTGTAGTTCAGGGTATTGGCGAAATCGACCTTGCGGCCGTCGACCACCACCTCGGTGCCGCCGAGCACCTGCAGGACAAGGCCGGTCGCGGTGACGATGATGTCGGCCTCGAGCTCGCTGCCATCCTTGAGCCGGATGCCCTTCTCAGTGAAGGTATCGATCTCGGCCGTCGCCACGGACGCCCGCTTCTCCCTGATCGCCCTGAACAGATCACCGTCCGGCACCAGGCACAGCCGCTGGTCCCACGGATTGTAGCGCGGTGTGAAATGGGTGGCGACGTCGTAGCCGGGGCCGAGCGCGGCGCGCACGCCGCGCAGGATCAGCTCCTTCACCTGTTGCGGCTTGCGCCGGCTGAGCTGGAAGAAATACATCGAGAACAGTACATTACGCCAGCGGATCAGCTGATAGGCCAAGCTCGCCGGCAGATGCCGCCTCAGCCTGTTGGCGAGCGCATCCTGCGCCGGGCGCGACACCACGTAAGTCGGCGAACGCTGCAGCATGGTGACGTGGGCGGCGGTTTTCGCCATCGACGGCACCAGGGTTACAGCCGTGGCACCCGAGCCGATCACGATCACGCGCTTGCCGGCGTAGTCGAGATCCTGCGGCCATTGCTGGGGATGCACCAGGCGGCCCTGGAAGTCCGCCGCCCCCTTGAACTCCGGCAGATAGCCCGCCTCGTATTTGTAATAGCCGGCGCACATGAACAGGAAATTGCAGGTGAAGTGCACGGTTTCGGTGGTGCCGTCCCCTGCCCTGCGCTCCGCCTCCACGGTCCAGCACGCCTCGGCCGACGACCACTCCGCACGCCGGACGCGGTGGTTGAAACGGATCTTCGTGTCGATGCCGTTCTCAATCGCGGTCTGGCGGACATAGTTCAGGATCTGCGGCCCGTCGGCGATCGCTTTCGGCTCGGTCCATGGCTTGAAGGAATAGCCGAGCGTGAACATGTCGCTGTCGGAGCGAACGCCGGGATAGCGAAACAGGTCCCAGGTGCCGCCGATCGCCTCGCGTCCTTCCAGGATCGCAAAGCGCTTGGCCGGACATTTGTGCGTGAGATGATAGGCGGCACCGATGCCGGACAGGCCGGCGCCGACGATCAGCACGTCGAAGTGCTCTGCGGGCATGGCGTTTCCCTGAAATTTCACGCGGTTTTGCCTTGTTGGACCCGAGACTGGCAAGACGCATCTGCGCTGTCAAATCCCCGCCAGACGTCATTCGCATTCGGTCAACTCTCATGGGCTAAGACTGGCATGGCCGACAGCCTGCAGGCGACAGGAGCCGAGACCGTGACCAATGAGGCTGAAAGGCCCCGCGAGGCGCGCGAAGAGCGCCTGCAACAGCTCGTCCAGGCGCAACGCCTGGCGGCGGGATTGACGGTCGCCGCGGTCGTGCTGGCGCTGGTGGCGCTGTTCGGCCCGCAACCCAATGACCGGTTGCTCGCCCTTTTGGTCGCGCTGCCCTTGCTCGCACTGTTGTTCGTGATCGCATGGCGCGACCGGTTCCGGATCGGCCTTGGCGCCGGCTCCGCACAGGCCAATCTCGCTGCGCCTTGCGCGGTGGCGGCCTGCGCGCTGTTCGCCCGCACCTGGCTCGACCTCAATCTGGTGAGCTGGCTGCCACTGATCGCCTTTGCGCTCGCGGTCGGATTGATCTTTCTCGTCGCCGCCGCACGGTTCGAATCCAATCTGCGCCGGCGCTGGTGGCGCCTCATCGCCGCCGCCGTCATCACCGCCGCCTACGCGTTCGGCGTGCTCGGCCAGTTCGACCAGCGCCTCGATGGTTCGCCGCAATCGATGTTGCGCAGCCGGATCGTCGAGAAGCATCTCGGCCACAGCCGGATCGCGACCTATCATCTGGCGCTGGCGCCCTGGGGCCCCTTCGACACGGTCACCGATGCCACCGTGCTGCAGGATCTCTATGAGCGGCTCGAGACCGGCGATCCCGTCTGCGTGCGGCTGCGCGACGGTGCATTCGGCATCGCCTGGTTCACGGTCGCTGCGTGCCGATGAGGGCAGTCTGAACGAATCAAATCATTGACATGTCTCTGCGATCTCGCGGCGGGATCTGCCCGAGTTGCACTGAACCTCTCACCCTCGAAGAATGTAAGGGCATAGGGAGGGCTGGGTCTCGATGGCGCCCGCCGCATCCAACTACTTTGCGACCGTGATTAGATTTCATCGCGCGCATTCGCAGGCCCGAGAGGAAGCTCAGGGATAAAATCGTTCCGAGCTGTTGCGCTGATGCTCTGCTTTGCCCAAATACGACAAAGCCAGCCGGCTCGCAGCCAGCCTTCTGCACTCACGCTATCAACTCTCTCCAATGCGTTTGCGTGCGCCTCCCGGCGGGGACGCTTCAAACGATCGCGACCTAGGACCCGCTATCTGTCGACGCTGGGGCCGGCTCGGGCTTGGCGGCAATCTTTTCCTTCAGCTCGTTGCAGGTCTGTCGGACTTCCGCCGTCACCACCGAACAGCTCTCAATCTGAAGGAAAAGGCGCTTTGCCTCGTCGCGATAACGCTTTGCGGTCTCCTTCAACTCGTCGGTCACGGAGAGCGCGTCACGGGTCATTGCCTCGCATTGCTTGACGCGATCGATCAGCTCCGCTCCCATCGCCTCGATATCTTTCGCCGCAGCTTCGTATTCGCGAACGACGGCGATCGCCGACAGCCTGCCGATCTCCGTGACCCCGTCCTGATGCTCGACATACTCAGGCATCGAAATCGCCGGCGCACGAATACTCGGGGGCGCGAAGGGATCGTGCTCCTGCCCCGGCGGCCTGCTTCGAACCTCGGCCTCGATCTGCCGCTCCAGATCAGTCAAAACGCGTTCTATTGATCGCACCATTACTCGCACTCCCTTGATTAAACACGCGGGGACCTGCCCAACGACCAATCCTCAGTTGCAATGAAGGCCTACGCAACATAAGCCAATTGTTAAGCTTGTTTACTAACCTTTACACCCGAGCCGCGGGTTAATTCCGGAACCGGGCCTTGTAGTTCTTAGGATCAGTCGAGCAAAGCGACACCATCATTAGTTACGCCGTTCACCAAATCTCCGCGCTTTCCGAAATACCGCCCGGGTTGGCAAACGCGCGATCATATAACAAATTACACAATTAAATCAAGCACATGAGTGCGTCCTATCCTAGACCCTACGCCGTCGACCATCCGCATCAGCATGCGTTGGAGGGCCATGCACTGGACGTGCGCCCCGGCGCTGTACTGTTGGCGCGGTCCCCGTTCTATCCCGGCGGTGGCGGTCAGCTCGCCGATCGCGGTACCATGACGTGGAATGGCATCGTCCGCGACGTCGTTGGCTTCGAGCACAGCCCGGACGGACTATGGCACCTGATCGAGGGCGATGCCGCGCCCGCGGGGTTCATTCACCTGCAGATCGCGACATCGTTCCGACAGCTGATGTGCGAGCAGCACACGGTCGCTCATCTGGTCAACAGCGCCGTGTACAAGCTGTTCGACGGCGCCCTGCTGACCGGGGTCCGCATGACCGACGGGACCGAATTCAGCGTCGACTTCGATCTGACCAAACTGTCACCGGAGCAATTGCGGGCCGTGGAAGACGCCGTCAATGCAGCGATTGCCGATGATCGGCCAGTGCGGGCCTTCGACATGAACTACGACGATGCCCAGGCGAGGGACGGCCTGTTTCGCGCCAAGTCGGTCGCTCCTCCCCGTCAGCCGAACGGACTGATTCGTATCGTCGACATTGACGGCCTCGACCAGCAGGCGTGCGGCGGTACCCACCTCGCGTCAACCGGTCAGGCACGACGAATCCGCATCCTCAAGGTCGACAACAAGGGTCGCCAGAATCGCCGCTTCCGGATCGGACTAACAGACCGAATCCTTTAGCGCCGCTGATGTAACCGTCAGCAGAGCCATCCTGCATGCGCGGAACCGTGCGTTGCAATTGCGCAACAGTTCCAGAAAAAGCTCACAAATCTGCAGCTTGCGTTATTGCGCGGGCGTGTTCTGATCCGAACAATCGTCGTCACCTGCTCGGGCTGCCCGCGTAGTTCGAGTCGAGCCTTCGGAGGCTGGGACCATGAACGCACGATCTGCAGCGGTTGCGTTATCGTGTTGCCTGTCAGTCATGCTCGTGAGTCAACTTTTTCCGTTGCCGAGCTTGATGAGCCTGATGCAAGCCGGCAAGAGGCCTGAGGCGCGGATCGCCGACCGCAGCAGATCGGCGGTCGACAGCGTGGCCAAGTTTGCCCCGGCGCTGCAGGCGAACACGACGCCGCAGGCGAGCGAAGCCCAACTCGTCAAGCCGCTGCAGGCCATTGATACAGCGCAGGTCGTCACCGCGCCAGAAACTGCGCAACGACCAGCAGATGTCGAGCAAGCCGGCCAAGCGGCGACGGCCATCGATCCGCAGCCCTCGATAATGCCGCCGCAATCGGTCGACGCGGCGACCGCGGCTGCACCGTCGGAGATCGTGACCGCGGAGATCAGCGAGACGGCGCCAGCTGCCGTGACGCCCCCGCACATCATGGACCCCACCGCCCGCCCTATCGACACACCGCCCGTGGCAGCACCGGCCGCATCGTCAGCAGAGGCCGATGCAGCCGCTGCCGAGAAGCCGCAGCCGTCCGAGAAGCCTGCGGGATCGTTCCAGATCGCCGCGGCCGATCCGGGCGAGATGTTGCCCGCCGATACGCCGCGGGCAGACGTCAACACCGCAAGTCCGCCAGATCGTGAGCCGAGCGAGACCACCGCGAGCGTGAACGCATTCGAAGTCGTCGACGAGTGCTTCGTCGTCGATGTCTGCGTCGATCGCTATTTGTGGGCCCTCTATCAGCGCGCACCGAAGGAGGATTCGATCAAGGAGGAGGAGCGCCGCAAAGTCACAATCAAGCGCAGGGGCCGGATGGTGACCGTCACCAGAAGCTTCACCAGGCTGGTCGACGAGGACTTTGCCTGGAAGGACCCCAAGGCGGCGGACAAGGCCGGCCTGACGCTGGCGGACTACGTGATCGGCGGGATGGACCGCGGCTTCAAGCTGAAACTGTTTCACATCCTGCACGCGGCGGAGGACGCGGGACTCTCGCCCGGCATCACCAGCGCCTTCCGCGACGACTACCGCCAGTCGATCGCAAGCGGCCTCAAGGCTGCCAACAACAGATCCTATCATGGCGGCAGCTTTCGCGGCGGTTATGGTCACGGCCTCGCAGCCGATGTCGTGAGCGTCAAGGGCGCGACGCGTGCGCAGCGCTGGGTATCGACCGAGCAGCTGTGGAAATGGATCGATGCGCATGGAAAGGACTTCGGCATCGGACGGCCCTATCTCGATCGCGATCCGCCACATGTCGGTCCGATCGATGGTCAGGAATATGCCTCGCGTCGCGGGCCAGCCGTTCTGCAGGCGATGGCCGAGGTGAGGCGGCGAAAGCAGCACGTCGCGGCGCGGCGCGAGCACAGCGCCGGCAAACACGCGAGATCGGAGAAGCCGAGCAAGATCCGCTCGGCGCGCGCTGCGCGGTCGCGCGCGACTTAGAGCACATCGTTGGGTCGCTAGCGCGAGCGGTCCGGGAAGACCGAAATGTCCGAACTGCCGCCACCACCCAGCCTGGGACCGCCCCACAGCTACTTTCACGCTGTTTGGCTCGCGGCGAGAGAGGACGAACCGGTCGAGTGGTACGACGAACTCGATGTCGACCGCTACTCGATCCGGTGCGTCAGGAAGTATCGCGATGGCCGCCTCGAAGCGCACAGTTATCAGAGCGAAAACTGGCGCGACGTCATGCCTGAGGGCCCGTTTCCGCCACCCCAAGACATTGATCGCAATCCAGAGTTCTCTGCGCGGGATATTTCGAAAATCGCCTTCGAGATCGCGTGGAGGCAGGCAAATCGATCAAGCACAGAGCCGAAATCCAATGGAGGATGAGCGTCAGCGCGCGGGCGCTGCTTCCGCCGCAGCCTGCTCCCGGACGGCCGCCTCGAACTGATTGGCGGACGCGGCAAAGGTCAATCCGGTCTCGTTGCCGATCGAAAGAACGGCCACAACCGTCGGCGTGCCGTCAATGTCGACCAAAATGGGCGAGCCCGAATAGCCGAAATTGTCCAGGCATTGAACCGGCATCAGCCGCTTGTCGGCGCTCCAATCGGCGCGGCAGTTGCGCAGCAAGGTCGGAGAATAGCGCCGCTCCTGGCCATAGCCGATTCCGGAGATCGCACCGGCAACGGCTGCAGTGAGCAGTTCCTTCCGATTGAGCGCCTTTACGGCAATGGGCCGGGCCGACAAGGGCTGCTTCAGGATGATCAAGGCCCAATCATCCGGCGACCGGGTAATCGGCGGCGGTTGCTTGATTGGCGTCGGAACAAATCCCTTGGCCACAATCAGCCGTGCCGCGACGGAGGACGCTGCCGGCGTGCCCTTGTCGAGGCCGGCTAGAAAATGGACTACGCCCGGACTAACCGGTTCGGTGCCTCTGAACAGGCAATGTGCGGCGGTCAGCACCAGCTTGGGAGCGACCAGCGTGCCGGTGCATGATGCACCCATGACGGCAACGACCCCGATCGCGGAAAACGGCCAGCTCGAGGGATCGGCTACCTCGCCAAGATGGCGGTCGAGACCGAGCAGCTCTTCAGGGGGCGGATTGGCAATGCTGGCGAGCGAGGATTCGGACTTCGACTTCCAGTTGGCGATGATGTCCTGCGCCTGCGCGCGCTGCGCCTCGCTCAGTATCAGCTGCGGCACCATGCGACCTGCAGACCGGACACCATGCTGTCCCGCCATGACCATGTATGCATAGCCCTGCACGACATCCTTCGGGACGCCGCGGCCATTCAGCGTCATGAGGGCCAGCATGTACTGTGCCGGGACAAACCCTTGCGCAGCCGCCCGCGTCAGCCAGCGCGCAGCTTCCGCATCATTGGGCCGTACGCCCTCGCCGTTCACATAGGCCACGCCAAGATAGTGCTGCGCCACGGCGAGCCCCTGCTCCGCCGCCTTGCGATACCAATCGATAGCCTTGGCGGGATCGCGCTGAACGCCCCAGCCGAACGCCTGCATGAAGCCGAGGTCGAACTGGGCGCGCGCATCGCCCTTCTCAGCCAGCGGAGACAACCGCTTCAGCGCAGTCGCGTAGTCGCCGCCATGCGCCGCAGCCACGGCGTCGTCGAGCTCGGCGGCCCGCGCCGGACCGAGCAACCCAAGAAGAAGAATGAGGAGAACGACAGCCCTGCTGGTCATGCGCATCCACTGCAAGTTGAGTACGCCATGATGGATGCGCCAGACGACATGATCAAGACGGCGACCGCGTGGCCACCGCAAGACACTCTCAGATTCGCATGGCAGAAAAGCCGATGGCCGGGACAAGCCCGGCCATCGCGAAGCGCATCGGAGACTTTCGAGCTTCCTGGTTTCAGCGCTGTGGGCGCAAACAGGCTCGCTGTTTGTCGCCCGCGCGGCCCCGGAATGACGAGCCAGCGGTCAGTACCGATAGTGATCCGACTTGAACGGGCCTTCTGGCTTGACGCCGATATAGGAGGCCTGGTCGGGGCGCAGCTTGGTGAGCTTCACGCCGATCTTGGCGAGATGCAGCATCGCCACCTTCTCGTCCAGCGATTTCGGCAGCACATAGACTTCCTTCTTGTACTTGCCGTCCTTGTTGTTGGCATAGAGTTCGATCTGCGCCAGGGTCTGGTTGGTGAACGAAGCCGACATCACGAAGGACGGGTGGCCCATCGCATTGCCGAGGTTCACGAGGCGACCTTCGGACAGCAGGATCATGCGCTTGCCATCGGGGAAGGTGATCTCGTCGACCTGCGGCTTGATGTTGGTCCACTTCAGGTTCTTCAGCGAGGCGACCTGGATCTCGTTGTCGAAGTGGCCGATGTTGCAGACGACGGCGCGATCCTTCATCGCGCGCATGTGCTCGATGGTGATGATGTCCTTGTTGCCGGTCGCGGTCACGAAGATGTCGGCGCGCGGTGCGGCGTCCTCCATCGTCACGACCTCATAGCCCTCCATTGCCGCCTGCAGCGCGCAGATCGGATCGACCTCCGAGACCATGACGCGGCAGCCGGCCTGGCGCAGCGAGGCGGCCGACCCCTTGCCGACATCGCCGAAGCCCGCCACCATCGCGATCTTGCCCGACATCATCACGTCGGTGCCGCGGCGGATGCCGTCGACCAGCGACTCGCGGCAGCCATAGAGGTTGTCGAATTTCGACTTGGTGACGCTGTCATTGACGTTGATGGCGGGCCACAACAACGTGCCGGCCTTCTGCATGTCGTAGAGACGATGCACGCCCGTGGTGGTCTCCTCCGAGACGCCCTGGATCGACTTGGCGATGGCAGCGAAGTAGCCCTTCGGCTTCTCCTTCAGCTGCTTCTTGAGCAGCGCGAAGAAGACTTCCTCTTCTTCGGAAGCCGGCTTGTCCAGGAAGGCCGCATCGCCGTTCTCGGCCCGGAGGCCGAGATGGACGTACATGGTGGCGTCGCCGCCATCATCGAGGATCATGTTGGGATGCAAGGCTTCACCGGGCTTTGCGCCATGCCAGTCGAACAGCTTGGCGGTGTAGTCCCAATAGTCCTTCAGCGTCTCACCCTTGACTGCGAACACCGGAATGCCGGCGGCCGCGATCGCGGCGGCGGCGTGGTCCTGGGTCGAATAGATGTTGCAGGAGACCCAGCGGATGTCGGCGCCGAGTGCCTTCAGCGTCTCGATCAGCACGGCGGTCTGGATGGTCATGTGCAGCGAGCCGGCGATGCGCGCGCCCTTCAGCGGCTGCTTCGGGCCGTATTCCTCCCGCGTCGCCATCAGGCCGGGCATCTCGGTCTCGGCGAGCGAGATTTCCTTGCGGCCGAAGTCGGCGAGCGAAATGTCCTTGACGATGTAGTCGGTGAAGGCGGTCATGGTGGGTTCCTGTTTGCCAAAAAACGTCATTCCGGGGCGCGCTGCGACAAAATTGAAGATTCAATTTTGCGCCGACAGCGCGAACCCGGAATCTATTCGTTCGAGATTCCGGGTCTGCGCCTTCGGCGCATCCCGGAATGACGACCTCAAATCAAACCGCGCGCTTGAACGGCTCGACGAGGTCGGTCTTCTCCCAGGAGAAGCCGCCTTCGTTGTCCGGCGTGCGGCCGAAATGGCCGTAGGACGAGGTGCGCGCGTAGATCGGGCGGTTGAGGTCGAGATGGCTGCGGATGCCGCGCGGGGTGAGATCCATCACCTCGGCGGCCGCCTTCTCGAGCTGGTCCTCGGGCACCTTACCGGTGCCGTGGGTGTCGATGTAGATCGACAGCGGACGCGCCACGCCGATCGCGTAAGCCAGCTGCAGCGTGCAGCGGTCGGCGAGCCCGGCGGCGACGATGTTCTTGGCGACATAGCGCGCGGCATAGGCGGCCGAGCGGTCGACCTTGGTCGGATCCTTGCCCGAGAAGGCGCCGCCGCCATGCGGGGCCGCGCCACCATAGGTGTCGACGATGATCTTGCGGCCGGTGAGGCCAGCGTCGCCGTCGGGACCGCCGATGAAGAACTTCCCGGTCGGATTGATGTGCCAGATGGTCTTCGGGGTGATCCAGCCTTCCGGCAGCGCCTTGCGCACATAAGGCTCGACGCGCTCGCGCACCTGCGCCGAGGTCATGTCCTCGACCAGATGCTGGTGCGACACGACGATCTCGCGGACGCCAACCGGCTTGCCGTTCTCATACTGCACGGTGACCTGGCTCTTGGAGTCCGGCCCAAGCACCTTCTCGACACCCGAGTGACGGGCCTCGGAGATCAGGCGCAGGATCTTGTGGGCGTAGAAGATCGGCGCCGGCATCAGGTCCGGCGTCTCGTTGGTCGCGTAACCGAACATGATGCCCTGGTCGCCCGCGCCCTCTTCCTTCCTCTCGCCGGGCTGCAGCGCGTCGACGCCTTGCGCGATATCGGCCGACTGCGGGTGCAGCAGGATCTCGATGTCGCAGGTCTTCCAGTGAAAGCCTTCCTGCTCGTAGCCGATGTCCTTGATCGCCTCCCGCACCACGTGCTCGATGTGCTCATTGGTGACCGAGGACGGACCGCGGGTTTCACCGGCGATCACGACCTTGTTGGTGGTGGCGAGCGTTTCGCAGGCGGCGCGGATCGCCCAGGGGTCGATGCCGGCCTTGGGCCCTTCGCGGTAGAACAGGTCGACGATCTCGTCGGAAATCCGGTCGCAGACCTTGTCCGGATGGCCCTCGGACACCGACTCCGAGGTGAACAGATATGACGCGCGCATCAAGCAACCCCTTCTTCGCCGCCCACGGCGGTCATTGATATTGATCCCGAACCGTCAGTCGCGACGCCGCGAGATGACGTAGGACTCGTCGTAGAACCACAACCCGTTGTGCTTTCGCAGCACCTCTCTGGCGGCATCGAGCGCACGCGCGCTGTTGGCGATCTCCGTCAGGCGGTCTTCCTCGATCTGGGCGACATACACCGCCGCGTTCCAGGCTGCAAAGGCCGTCGAGGTTCCGATGGTTCCGGTGACCTCGTTGGGCAGAGCTTCCATCTCATACCTGAAAATCGAGCGATTGTCCGCATAGGCGTTAAAATTTAAGTCCCGCCCACTGGATCCCAGCTCGTATTTCACCGCCCGCAGCAGCTCGTGGCGGCTGACCGAGAAAGGATTTTCTCCCGGCCACACCGCCTGAATGATTTCCAGGCCCGGATCCTGGCCGTGGGAGTGGATTCCGATCAGCCGGCCGCCCGGCTTCAAGGCGCGCGCGAGCGGCGCGATGATCCGTTTGGCGCGGAAATTCACCGACGACCGGGCACGATAAGGTTGCGAGGCGATCACCAGGTCGAAATTGGCCTCGACCCGGCCGGCGCGCGGAATGATCCCGTCAAGCAAAAAGCGGTGGTCCTCGCGGTAGAGCACCAGCGCCACCGGCCGCTCATAAATCGGCATGCCGGTGCGCGGCGACACCGAGGCGCGCCAGTTCTGCTCCAGAAACGGCTTGAGCCCCGCGATCTGCGCCTCGAACTCGCCAGACGAAGCGCCCTGCAGCACCAGCTCGTGCCAGATCATGCTGGCGGCCAGCGACGGCGATTTCGGCGTCAGCCACGGCGCCTCGGCGTAATTCATGTTGGTGAACACGAACACGCTGGCCGGGTGCTCAAATAGGCGGTCCGGCACCTTCTCGAGCGTCAGCCGGACGTCCTCCAGGCTCAGCTCCTTGCCGGCGACATAGAACGGTATGTGCGGAAAGCGGCCATGCATGGTCCGCAGCACTTTCGACAGCACCGTGCCGTCACCGACGCCGGCGTCGAACACGCGGAACGCCGGCGGCCGCGGGTGGATGCTGGCCAGCTCGAGCCCGACGCGTTCGGCGACCACCCGCTTCTCGCTGCAGGTATGGACGAACAGCAGGTATTTCTGGCGATTCTCGAAGAAGCGGAAATTGCTGCGGGGGTCGCGCTTTTCGGCCACCACCTCGAGCCGCGGCGGCGGCATCGTGCCGGTCGAGGCCGCGATATAGGCCTGGATGCGGTCCAGCGTGTCGATGGTGATGCGCTTGCCCTCGCGCAGCCGGTGCACCAGCTTACCGTCGTTGACGGCGCGCCGGCCGAAGGTCGACTCCGCCATGTCGGCCTGGCGGCAGAATTCCGAAATTTGGGCCAGGAGCTGGTCGTTCTTCATCGCGCCGATCGGTTGGGACATGTCGGTGGGCAGAGACTATTTGCAAAAAGGTCCTAGCATCTTCTGCCCACCGATGGGAAGGCCGGAGCAAAACCCCGGCTCCGGCTTTTCGCCGCAGCCCGTCCCGCTCCGACCAGCACAGGCGCGATCGCCCGGATCGTTCTCGCGCCTGGTCGCCCCTCTCGGCCAAGAGAAGGCCCAAGCGAGCGCAACGGCCGACCTTCGGTGACTTCCGTGATTTTACGTCGAGTTAGGTTTTGGCATCCATAAGTTGCGAACGCCGCAAAAAAGGGCTCTCAGAGCGCATTCGGAAATGACCCTGCCAGCCGCCGCAGCAGAACCTAGCGACGCAGATTGCCTGGCAGCCACGGCCACTCGGCCGCATCCGCTGCTTCTCATCCTGCTGCTGGCCACCGCCTGCCGCCTGCCGCTTGCATTCTGGCCGAACTTCCATCACCCGGACGAGATCTTCCAATATCTGGAGCCCGCCTCGCGCATCTGGGGAGACGACAGCATCGTCTCCTGGGAGTGGCGCCACGGCATCCGAAGCTGGCTGTTGCCGACGATCATGGCCGGCCCGGTCGCGATCGGAGACTGGCTCGTGCCCGGTGGCTCGGGTGCCTTCATCCTGTCGCGCCTCCTCGCTGCAATCGCCTCGCTGTCGATCGTCGCCTCGGCCTGGGCCTTTGGCGCCCGGCTCTCCCGGACGCACGCGATCCTCGCCGGCTTTGTTGCGGCGATCTGGTTTGAGTTCGTCTATTTCGCGCCCCACACGCTGAGCGAACCCCTGGCGACCGCACTGATCTTGCCTGCCGCGGTGCTGCTGACCCGCGATCCGCCCACCCGGCGCCATCTCATCCAAGCTGGCGCCTTGCTTGCGTTCGCCGTCCTCATTCGCTTTCAATACGCGCCAGCGATCGCGGTGCTCGTCCTGCAGACCTGCTGGCGCGATTGGTCGCGCATGATGCCCTTGGCGCTCGGCGGCGGCATCGTGCTCGCCGTCGGAGCGATGGTGGATGCCGCGCACGGCGCGGTGCCCTTCGCCTGGATGGTGGCCAACATCCATCAGAACCTGTTTCTCGGCCGCTCGGCCGAATTCGGCACGGCGCCGGCCAGCGTCTACGGGATCTGGATCTTGGGCGCTTGGTCGCTGGCCGTGGTGCCGCTCGCTTTGGCGGTCTGGCAAGGAAGCCGGAGAACACCGGTCCTGTTCTGGATTGCGCTCACCAATCTGGTGACGCACAGCCTGATCGCGCACAAGGAATATCGCTTCATATTTCTTTCGGTCACGCTGTTCATTCTGCTCGCGGCGCTCGGCTCAGCCGATTGGATCGCAACGCCCCGGTCGCCGGCACGCCGCCGATGGGCGGGACTGTTGATCGCCGGCGGGTGGATGAGCGCGTCAGCGGTGCTGGCGGCTACGGGCGCGATGCCGGACCAGTGGATGAAAGGGATCGGAGCGGCGAGGCTGGCGGCGGAGTTGAAAGCCGACCCGCAGATGTGCGGCCTCGCGCTCTATGACGCGCCATTTTATCTGCTGCCGGGCCGGAGCCGCCTGGTCGGCGACAAGCCCCTCTTTGCCCTCTATTCCACCGATCCTTTGGTCCGCGGCCGTTTGGCCGGCACAGCCGGCGCCGTGTCGTCCGAATTCAATCGCATGCTCGCCTACCAGCGCGCCGCGCCGGAGCTGCCCGCCAACTTCACCGCACGTGACTGCGACATGGTCGGCGGCGCCACGCTCTGCATCTTTGCTCGTGACGGGGCTTGCGAGCCCACCGAAGGCCCGGACTTGACCCTCAATGATGTGCTGGAGCGCATCGACCGCTGATCATGTCCTTGCCGGCCGAGAAACGCGCCACGCTCGCATGAAAAAAGCGGGACCGGAGAGGCTCCGGTCCCGCTTGGTCATCAGATGAGTTCGCGCGAGCGACGCGCGCACGTGCCGATCACTTCCCCCAGATTTCCTCGGAGAGCTCGACGCAGAGGCGCAGCTTCGCCCACTGCTCTTCCTCGCTCAGGATGTTGCCTTCCTCGGTGGAGGCGAAGCCGCATTGCGGCGACAGCGCGAGCTGCTCCAGCGGCGCGAACTTCGCCGCCTCCTCCATGCGGCGCTTGATGTCGTCCTTCTTCTCCAGCTCGCCGCTCTTGGAGGTCACGAGGCCGACCACGACCACCTTGTTGCCCTTGGGCAGGAAGCGCAGCGGCTCGAAGCCGCCGGCGCGCTCGCTGTCGTATTCGAGGAAGTAGCCGTCGTAGTTGGTGTTGGCGAGCATGGTCTCGGCGACCGGCTCGTAGCCGCCCGAGGAGATCCAGGTCGAGCGGAAATTGCCGCGACAGACATGGGTCGTGATCACCATGTCGGCGGGGCGCTCGGCGATCGCGTAGTTGATGATGCGCGAGTAGATCTGTTGCAGTCCGTCCGGATTGTCGCCGCGCTCGCGCGCTTTCTTCAGTTCCTCCTGGGAGCACAGATAGGCCCACACGGTATCGTCGAACTGCAGATAGCGGCAGCCGGCATCGTAGAACGCCTTCACCGCCTTGCGGTAGGTCTTGCCGAGATCCTCATAGAAGGCGTCGAGATCGGGATAGACGTCCTTGGAGATCGACTTGCGGCCGCCGCGGAAGTGCAGCACGGCCGGCGACGGGATCGTCATCTTGGCGACCACATGCGCGGTGTCGGCATGTTTCTTCAGGAAGCGGAAATGGTCGAGCATCGGATGGTCGGCCGGAAAGTCGAGCTTGCTGATCACGCGGACCGCGTCATGCCGCGTCTGCACGCCGGTGAACTGGATACCGGTGTCCGGATGGAACAGCTCGCAGCCGGTGAGCTTGGCAAGGAAGTCGAAATGCCACCAGGAGCGGCGGAATTCGCCGTCGGTCGCGAGCTTCAGGCCAGTCGAGGCCTGCCGATGCACGACCTTCTCGATCTCCATGTCCTCGATCCGGCGCAGCTCGTCGGCCGAGATCTCGCCCTTCTCGAGCTTGGCGCGCGCGTCCTTGATCTTCTGCGGGCGCAAGAGGCTGCCGACCTCGTCGGCGCGGAACGGAGGCTTTGTGCGTTGCATGTTGTCTTCTCCTTGAATGTCGTCCTCGAACGGGTGGCTCGCGATCGGTCTGTTCAATGCGCCGCAGCGCCGGCAACGCCGAGGTGGCGCTCCAGCGGCGTCGGGTCCGCCTTCAGGGCGCTCGACGGCGCATCATGCACGATCATACCGCGCTCCAATATCACGACGCGGTCGGCCAGCCCCAGAATCTTCTGCGCATGCTGCTCGACGATGATGGAGCACAGCCCGCCGGCGCGGCTGATGGTGCCGATCGCGGCCAGCAGTTCCTCGACGATGATCGGCGCCAGCCCCTCGGTCGGCTCGTCCAGCAGCAGCACTTTCGGATTGAGCGTCAGCGCCCGGCCGATCGCCAGCATCTGCTGCTCGCCGCCGGAGAGCTGGTTGCCGAAATTGCTGCGCCGCTCCTTCAGCCTTGGGAACATCTGGTAGACCTTCTCCACGGTCCACGGTCCCGGCTGCGCCACGGCCGTCATGTTCTCCTCGACTGTCAGCGAGTGAAAGATGTTGCGCTCCTGGGGTACCCAGCCGATGCCGTTGCGGGCGCGCTGGTCGGCGCGCAAGCTGGTGATGTCCTGGCCTGCCAGTGCGATCCTGCCAGAGAAACGCCGGGTGACACCGACGATGGAATTGATCAGCGTGGTCTTGCCGGTGCCGTTGCGGCCGAGCAGCGCGAGCACTTGGCCCTCAGGCAGCTTCAGCGACATGTTCGGCAGGACAACGGCCTGGCCGTAACCGGCGCGCAAAGCGTCGATGGCAAGCAGATCACTCATTCACGCGGCCTCACCGAGATACACTGCCTTGACCTGCGGATCGCGCGCGACCTCATCGGGCGGACCTTCGACCAGCAGCGCGCCGGAGACCAGCACCGAGATGCGATCGGCAAAGGAGAACACCAGATCCATGTCATGCTCGATCAGCAGCACGGTGACGTCGCGCGGCAGCGCGCTGACGGCTGCCAGGATGTCCTTGCGCTCGCCCTCGGGCACGCCGGCGGCGGGCTCGTCGAGCAGCAGCACCCGCGGCTTGGCCGCGATCGCAACCGCGATCTCGAGCAGCCGCTGCTTGCCATAGGGCAAGGTCGACGTCCTGTCGTTCATGACATCGAGCAGACGGAAGCGGCCGAGCGTGTCGGCGATCTCGGCATTGACGTCGTCGCGCGTTCCCATCCGCCGCCACCAGTCACCGCCGCGGCCGAGCCGCTCGGACACCGCCAGCCCGATCGTCTCGAGCGGCGTCAGGTCGGGATAGAGCTGGTTGATCTGGAAGGTCCGCGACAGGCCGCGCAGCACACGCTTGTGCACCGGCAGGTCGGTGACGTCAGTGCCTTCGAGCAGGATGCGACCCGAGGTCGGATTCAACACGCCGGTGAGCTGGTTGATCACGGTGGTCTTGCCGGCGCCGTTCGGCCCGATCAGCGCGTGGCGCGCACCGGTCGCAATCTTCAGCGACAGATCGCGCGTGACGCGCAGGCCGCCGAAATGCTTCTCCAGATTCCTGGTTTCGAGCGCGATGCTCATGGCGCCTCGTTGTCGGACAATGCCACCACTGCCTTGCGGCCGGCCAGTTGCTTAAGGATCAGGTTCGGCACAAACAGTGCCGCGGCGTGAATGCGCTGCCGGCCGACCAGCACGATGACGACCAGCACGAGCCCGATCCAGAACATCCAATATTGCGGCGTGATGGTCTGGAACACCTCCTGCAGCATCCTGAACACGAGCGCGCCGATCAGCCCGCCATAGAGATAGCCGGCGCCGCCGATCACCAGCACCAGCATCAGGTCAGCAGACTTGTCGAAGGCGAATACATCCAGCGAGGCGAGCGCCGTGGTCTGGGTGAACAGCGCCCCCGCAATGCCGGCGTAGAACGCCGCGACCGTGTAGATGGCGATCAGCCGGCGATTCACGGGAATGCCGATCGCGGCGGCCCGCAGCGGATTGTTCTTGATGGCGCGCAGCGACAGGCCGAACGGCGAATGCACGATCCGTCGCGCCAGCAGGAACAGCACGAACAGGACAGCCAGCGCATAGAAGAATCCGGTCCTGCCGAACATGTCGAACTCGAACAGCCCGAGCAGCGGCTTGATGTCGATACCCTGCAGGCCGTCAGTGCCGCCGGTGATGTTGGAGAAGCGTTCCGCCAGCGCCTCCAATAGCAGCGCAATGCCGAGCGTGACCATCAGCCGGGTCAGGTCGGCGCCGCGGATCACCAGGAAGCTGGTGACGAAACCCAGCACCATCGCAGCAAGCCCGGAGACAATCAGCGCCAGCAGCGGCTCGTCGATCAGGCCATGCGCCGACAGGAGCCCCGCGCAATAGGCGCCGACGCCGAAGAACGCGGCATGGCCGAGCGAAACGATGCCGGCATAGCCGAGGATCAGATCGAGCGAGAGCGCGAACAGCGCGAGCCGCACGATCTCGGTCATGATCAAATAGCGCGACGGAAATGCGAGTCCGACCGCAAGCACGGCGATCCAATAGGCGAATTCGCTCCAGTGCCAGCGGCCATGCTGGCGTGCGTGATAGGCGACATCGGATTGTACGTTGGTCGTCATGCGACCCTCACCGCGCAGCGGTGCGGCCGAACAATCCGTTCGGGCGCCAGATCAGGATCACGATCATAATGGTGTAGATGACGAAGGGGCCCATCTTGGGCACGTAATATTTGCCGGCAACGTCGCCGATGCCGAGTAGCAGCGACGCGAGGAACGGGCCGGTGATCGAGGAGGAGCCGCCGACGGTGACCACGATCAGGAAGTAGATCATGAACTTCAGCGGGAAATACGGATCGAGGCCGAGGATCTCGGCACTGAGCGCGCCGCCGAGCCCGGCGAGGCCGCAGCCGAAGGCGAAGGTAAAGGCGAACACCTGCGGCACGTTGATGCCGAGCCCGCTCGCCGCGCGCGGATCGTCGACCGCGGCGCGCAGGCGGCTGCCGAAACGGGTCTTGGCCAGCACCAGCTGCAACAGCACCGTGAGCAGCCCGCAAATCAGGACGATCATCAGCCGGTAGCGGCCGATGCCGACGCCGAACACGTCGAACTGACCTTCCAAAACCTGCGGCAACTTAATGAAGATGCGCGACGATCCCATGATGTAGTCGACCGCCGCGACCGACATGAACACCAGCCCGATCGAGAACAGCACCTGATCGAGATGGCTGCGGGTGTAGAGGTGTCGGTACAGCGTCCGCTCCAGCGCCGCGCCGATCATTGCACTCGCGACGAAGGCCAGCGGCAGCGCGGCGAAGAACGGCCAGCCGCTCTTGTTCACCAGCATCGCGCAGACATAGCCGCCGGCCATGGCGAAGGCGCCATGGGCCAGGTTGACGAAATTCATCAGGCCGAGCGTCACGGCAAGCCCGCAGGCCAGCACGAACAGCAGCATGCCGTAGGCAACGCCATCGAACAAATTGGTGAGAACAGCGGTCATGGAAACAGAAGCGGCCGGAGTTAGAGGTCGTCATTCCGGGGCAGCGCTCGCGACAAAATGGCAAGACCATTTTACGCAGACAGCGCTGAACCCGGAATCTCTTTTAACAATTTCGAGATCCCGGGTTCGCGAGTGCGTTGCGCTCGCGCCCCGGGATGACGTCGCTGACGCGACGTCACTTCTTCGCTTTGCCCGGATCCTTGACCGCGTTGAAGGTCTCGAATTCGACGTTGTAGAGCTGGCCGTTCACCTTCTCGACCTTGCGGACATAGACGTTCTGGATGATGTCACGGGTCTCCGGATCGATCGAGATCGGGCCGCGGGGGCTCTCCCAGGCCATGCCCTTCATCGCCGCGAGCAGCGAGTCGCCGTCGGTCTTGCCGCCATCCTTCTTCAACGCCTCGTAGATCAGGTGAATGCCGTCGTAACCGCCGACCGCCATGAAGCCGGGACGGCTGCCATAGGCCTTTTCATAGGCGGCGACGAACGCCTTGTTCTTCTCCGACGGATGCGCCGCCGAATAGATGTGGGCGGTGACGGCGCCGAGCACGGCGTCGCCCATGTCCTTGAGCAGGTCGTCGTCGGTGACATCGCCTGGCCCGATCACCCTGATGCCGCTTTTGTCGAGGCCGCGCTCGGCATACTGCTTCATGAAGTTGCCGCCCTGGCCGGCCGGCACGAACACGAAGATCGCGTCCGGCTTGGCGTCCTTCATGCGCTGCAGGAACGGCGCGAAGTCCGGATTGGCGAGCGGCACCTTGACCTCTTCGACGATCTCACCGCCGCCGGCGGTGAAGTGCTCCTTGAACGACGCCAGAGCGTCATTGCCCGGCGCGTAGTCGGAGGTCAGCGTTGCGACCTTCTTGATGCCGTTCTTCGCCGCCCAGTCGCCGATGATGGTCGAGGATTGCGGCAGCGTGAAGCTGGTGCGCACGATGTAGGGCGACTTCTCGGTGATGATCGAGGTGCCGGCCGCCATCACCACTTCCGGGATCTTGCCCTGGGTCGCCAGCGGCGCCGCAGCGAACGCGGCGGGCGTGACCCCGAAGCCTGCGATCACATTGACCTTGTCGTTGACGATCAGCTCCTGCGCCAGCCGCTTGGTGTTGTCGGGCAGCGCGGCGTCGTCCTTGAGGATGACCTCGATCTTCTTGCCGGCGACGGTGTCGCCGTTCTGCTGCATGTAGAGCTTGATGGCATTGTCGATCTGCTTGCCGGTCGACGCCTGGCCGCCGGTCATCGGCACGATCAGCCCGATCTTGAAGGTGTCCTCGGCGGAAGCCGGACACGAGCCAAGCCCGGCGGCGACCGCACCGAGCAACATGAAACCCGCAATTCGATTGTACACCTGCCATCCTCCCATTTGCGCGACCTCGAACGCGGCGCTTGCGACACGTCGTCCGGTTTTTCCGGCGACCCTAGAGCGATTTACGGCGTCCTAACATCTGCCGCCCGCTCTAACAGCTATAGCAATTGGGAATAGATTCCGGATGCCAGCCATGCAATGCTGGAATTTCTGCCGGAAGGGCGGATCGACTCATCCGGAACCGTATCTCGCGGCAAGGCCAGCCAGATTCAGGTATTTTAATACCAAACATCAAATAGTCTCAATTGACCAATTGAAGGCCATCACGACAGCCGCGCCCGCAGGCCAGGCCTGGGCGAGATGATCCTGGGCAAGACGATTCGAGCATGCCAACCAAGTTTCGCCATATCGTGATCCCGCTTGTCGCGACAGCCACGCTGTCCAGCCTGACCGGCTGCGCGTCCGTGAACGAGAAGCTATCGGCCGGCATGGGTGACTATGTGCCACAATGGGCCGGCGGCCTGCCGCGCGATGCGCCGCCGCGGCCTGGGACGCCGGAATACGATCAATTCATGAAGGAGCGCGAGCGGCGCCGACAGATGCCGGCGGCCGAGCGCGACAAGGAGACGCAGTCAAACGCCAATGCCCAGGCGGCAGCACCGGCGCGGTGACGTGCCCCGGCGCCGCGTCGCCCCCTTTTTTCACAATCTCTCCTGATTGAACCACACGAGGAACGTCTGCTCGCCTCGGCGATTTGTTCTCACCCTGGTTGCAACCCGGGTGAGGATCTGTGGACGGAAACATCAAGCAACCAAGAAGCCTGGTGATCGGCGGCACCGGCCTGGTCGGCGGCTATCTGCTCGACCACCTTGTCCGGCGAGGCGAGCGCCCGCTCATCCTGACCCGTTCCCAGCCCCCACGGACTGATGTGGACACGATCGCGGGCGACCTGCAGCATCCGGAGACGCTGCGGCTTCCGGCATTTTCGACGCTGTACTGCACGGCTCATGCGACACTGCTCGGACCGGCGCTCGTTCATCTTGTTCCCCGCGAGCTGAAACGCCTGATCGTCCTGAGCTCGACCAGCCTCCTCACCAAGCTGGACAGCGAGATCGCGTCCGAGCGTGCCGGCCTTCGCTGCCTGATCGAAGCCGAGCGCGAGATCATGACCATCTGCGAACAGCACAATATCGCCTGGACCATCCTCCGCCCGACGCTGATCTACAGCGAAGGGCGCGACAGGAATATCACGCCCCTGTCGCGTCTGATCCGTCGCTTCCACGTGATGCCCCTGGTTGGCGGCGGACAGGGCGCGCGGCAGCCGGTCCACGCCGAGGATCTCGCGATCGGCGCGATCGCCGCGGCGGCTGCGCCTGCAGCAGCCAACAAGATCTACGCCGTGCCTGGCGGCGAGACGCTCGCCTATCGGGAGATGATCGGCCGCATCTTCGACGGGCTGGGACTGCCGCGACACACCCCGTCCGTCCCTGCCCCGCTTTGGCGCGCCCTGTTCCCGCTGATCAAGCCGCTGTTTCCCGGTGCGAATGTCGCGATGGGGCTGCGCATGATGCAGGACATGGCGTTCGACGCGAGCCCCGCGATGAGGGATTTCGGCTGGAGCGCACGCGGCTTCCGCCCGCTGTTCGCCTAATCCACGAACACCACCGTCTTGCGGCCGTTGAGGATGACGCGATCGTCGAGGTGATAGCGGATGGCGCGCGCCAGCACGCGGCGCTCGATGTCGCGGCCCTTGCGGACCAGATCCTCCGGCGTATCGCGATGGCTGATGCGCTCGACGTCCTGATCGATGATCGGGCCTTCGTCGAGATCGCGCGTGACATAATGGGCGGTCGCGCCGATCAGCTTGACCCCGCGCTCATAGGCCTGGTGATAGGGCTTGGCGCCCTTGAAGCCCGGCAGAAAAGAATGGTGGATGTTGATGCAGCGGCCTGACAGGCTCGCCGACATCTCGTCGGAGAGGATCTGCATGTAGCGCGCGAGCACGACGAGATCGGTGCCGGTCTGCTCGACCAGCCTGAGGATCGCCTGCTCCTGCTCGCGCTTGGTCTCCTTGGTGACCGGCATATGATGGAACGGAATCTCGCCGAAATCGATGCCGGCATAGGTCTCGCGCGGATGATTGGAGACGATCGCGGTCGGGACCATCGCAAGGTCGCCGGTACGCCAGCGGTAGAGGATGTCGACCAGGCAGTGATCGAACTTGGAGACGAGCAGCATCACCCGCCGCTTCGCCGCGCGGTCGCGCATCTGCCAGTCCATGTTGAATCGCTCGGCAATGGCGGCAAAGCCGGTCTGCAGCGCCGACAGGTTGACGGCGAGATCGGCGGCGGTGAACACCACGCGCATGAAGAAATGACCGGTCTCGAAATCGCCGAACTGCTGGGCATCGAGGATGTTCTGGCCATTATGGGCAAGGAAGGTGGAGACGGCCGAGACGATGCCCGGGCGATCCGGGCAGGACAGGGTCAGGACGTATTGATGGTCAGGCATGGCGGCGAGATGGGACCGTGCAACGGGGTGGTTTTCGGGCCCTGCTCTATCACTCCCCATGGCCTTGCGCCAACGCTTCAACGAGTGTCAGGATGAACAAACCGTGGTTGACATCGTGAGAGCGACATCATGGCTGACAGGCTCACCGGCTACCGCATCCTGATCCTGGAGACGCGCGAGGAAGCGCAGTTCTCCCGGCTGCTCGCCGAACAGGGCGCCGAAGTGCTGCAATGTCCGATGTTCGCGATCCATGACGCGCCCGATCCGGCCCCGATCGAAGCCTGGATCAAACGCTGCATCGACAAGCCGTTCGACGATCTGGTGCTGCTGACCGGCGAAGGCCTGCGCCGGCTGATGACGGTGGTGCGACGGCTCGAGGTCGAGGGGGACTTCGTCGCCGCGCTCGGGAAGGCGCGTAAATTCACCCGGGGGCCGAAGCCCGGTCGCGCCCTGCGCGAGCTCGGGCTGGAGCCGCAGCTCACGACCGAGAAGCCGACCTCCGAAGGTGTCGCCGAATTGCTGTCGCGCTACGACCTCGGCGGCCATCGGATCGGACTGCAGCTCTATCCCGACAAGGACCATTCGGCGCTGATCGGCGCGATCTCAGCGCAAGGCGCCGAGGTCGATCCCGTGCTGCCTTACGTCTACGACGCCAAGGCGGCGGATGCGAATATTCTCACGGCGGTCGACGAGATGGTGGCCGGACGGGTCGACGCGATCGCGCTGACCAGCTCCGGCCAACCGCGCCGGCTGTTCGATGTCGCGGCGGCGCATGGCGTCGAGGCGCGGTTGCGCGAGGGACTGGCGCGGACACCGATCGCATCCGTCGGCCCGGTGGTGACGGACGAATTGCACGCGCATGGCGTGACGCCCGCGATCACGCCATCCGGCGAGGCCTATTTCATGAAGCCGCTGATCTCGGCGATGGCAGCAGCGCTGAGCGCGGGACCGCCGCGCAACGCGGCAAGCTGATCGCGCGGCCGTTCAATCGAAATGAGCCGGCGCGTGCGGGATTGTCGCGCTCTGCACGGTGTCGTGGTTCAGCCAGAGCTGGGCCTGCTCCGCGTGAACGATGGCCGCGATGCGCGCCATCGATTGGCGCGACGCTTCTGCATCCGCGTTCATCGTGGGCACACAGCGATGCACCATGTTGTAGCTGTCATGCGCGACGTCGCCCGACAGCAGGACGGGCCCGCTCTTTGGCAGCCGCACCAACAAAGAGCAGTGACCGAGCGTGTGACCGGGCGTCGAGATCACCTGCACCGATCCGTCGCCGAAGATATCGTGGTCGCCATCCATCAATTCGACCTGGGCACGCGCGAGGTCCGCATAGAGCGGCGGCGTATAACCGTGCTGCGCGTAATCCGGGCCGAACATCGCCTCATGCTCGCGGCGCTGCATGTGCCAGGTCGCGTGGGTGAACAGCCTCGCATTGCCGACATGATCGAAATGCGCATGCGAGAGGATCACCCGGCTCACATCCGCGGGCGTGATGCCGATATCAGCGAGCTGGCACGCGATCGTCCTGACCACGATGCCGCGGATGTTGTGCGCAATGACACGGCCGCCGGATTCCCTGCCGATCGCATCGTCGATACCAGTGTCCCAGAGGGTCCATTGGCCGGCGCGCCGGATCAGGTAGGCATTGCAGGTCAGCGTGACCTGCTCTCCCTGCCATTTCCCCGGGGTATAGACCGCTCTGTCCGGCGCCACCGCAATGCCGGCATTGAGGACATAGAGCCGCTCGACCGTGCGAGACGATGTTGTCGAGACTGACATCGACGATCTCCTTAGCTTCGTGCGGCTCAGATGGCCTGATCAGATCCCCTGCCCGCCGGAGACCTCGATCCGCTGAGCGTTGATCCAGCGATTGTCCTCCGACAACAGGCTCGCGATCATGGGGCCGATATCGTCGGGCAGGCCGACACGGCCAAGCGCGGTCATGTCGGCAAAAACCTTGTTGATCTCAGGGTTGTCGCGCACCGCGCCGCCGCCGAAATCCGTCTCGATTGCGCCGGGCGCCACCGTATTGACGACGATTCCGCGGCTGCCCAGTTCCTTGGCCATGTAGCGGGTCAGCACCTCGACTGCCCCCTTGACCGCGGCATAGGCCGCATAGCCCGGGAACGACGTGCGGGTCAGGCCGGAGGACAGATTGACGATGCGGCCGCCATCGGCAATCAGCGGCAGCAGCGCCTGCGTCAGGAAATAGACGCCCTTGAAATGGACATCGACGAGGCGATCGAACTGCGCTTCAGTGGTATGGCCGATCAAGGCATAGTCGCCGTGACCGGCGTTGTTCACGAGATGATCGAAGGTCTCGCGCTGGCAGGTCTCGCGCAGGACTGCGCCCAATCGTTCGGCGAACCGCGCAAAGCTTGCGACCTCGCCGGTATCGAGCTGGAGCGCCGCGGCTTTGCGGCCGAGCCTCACGATCTCCGCCACCGCGGCTTCGGCGTCTTCCACACGGCTCTGATAGGTTAGAACAACGTCGCCGCCAAGGCGGGCGATGCTAAGCGCGGTATTGCGGCCGAGCCCACGGCTGGCGCCGGTCACGAGAGCGATCTTGGTCATGGGCTGAACTCCTTGTATTCCCACCACGCCGATATCGCGCCGCTGCCCCCTGCCTTGTTGCCAGAACCTCGCCGTTTCTTGCCTAATCCTCCAAAACGTCGTGCATCGCCGCCGCCGACCGTTTAAGCTTGTCCAATGCCTTCCCTGCTCCACGCCGTTGGCCGCCATGCCGAGGCTTACGCCGACAGCTTCGGCATCGCGCAGACCCCGATTCCTGGATTGACGACGGTCCGCGCGACCGGGCCGTCGGGCCTCGTCTACGCGATCCCACGACCGCTGGTCTGCCTTGTCCTGCAGGGCAGCAAGCACGTCACCATGGGCGACCAGAGCTTCGCCTTCTCGGCTGGCGATTCGCTGTTGATCTCGGCCGATGTACCGACCGTCAGCCAGATCACCCGCGCCAGCGTTGCGGCTCCCTATTTCTCGCTCGTGCTCGAGCTCGATCCGGCACTTCTCGTCGCCCTCTCGGCAGAAATGGGCGAACCGTGCGTCGGCGATCACGCCCCGGTCCGCGTCGAGCCGACCGACACCGAGGTGGCGGATGCTGCGCTACGCCTGATGCGGCTGCTCGACCGGCCGGCCTCGGTGCCGGTGCTGCAGGCGCAGCTCGTGCGCGAGATGCATTACTGGCTGCTGGCCGGCCGGCACGGGACGGCAATCCGCCGCTTGGGCTGGCCGGACGGCCATGCGCAGCGCATAGCGCGCGCGGTTGCTGTGCTGCGCGCCGAGTTTGCCCGACCCTTGCGGGTCGAACAGCTTTCAGCCGTTGCCGGCATGAGCCCGTCATCGTTCCATCAGCATTTCCGCAGCGTCACCTCGTTGTCACCGCTGCAATTCCAGAAGCAGCTCCGTTTGATCGAGGCACGGCGGCTGATGCTGTCGGACGGCCTGTCTGCCGCCAATGCCGCCTTCGCGGTCGGCTATGAAAGCGTGCCGCAGTTCACCCGCGAATACAGCCGGATGTTCGGCACCTCACCGGCACGAGACGTCAAATCCGCCAGGAGTGCTGCGGAGACAGCGGCGTAACTCTACTCCCCGCAATGGCAGGCAACACGGCGTGTGATTATGGGTCGCGGCTCAAGGCAGGGACGACAGTTGAGCGTTACGCAGCCACCTGCCCCGTCTCGCGCAGGAATGACTGATAGGCCAACCGGATCCCATCCTCCAGCGAGGTCGTCGCGCGCCAGCCGAGCTTTGTTAGCCGCGACACATCGAGCAGCTTGCGCGGCGTGCCGTCGGGGCGCGACGGATCGAAGGCGATGGCACCGGCGTAGCCGACGACGGCCGCGACGACGCGGGCGAAATCGGTAATGCTGATGTCCGTGCCGGTGCCGATATTGATCAGATCAGCCCCGGAATAGATCTTCATCAGGTGGACGCTCGCGTCCGCCATGTCGTCCACATAGAGGAATTCACGGCGCGGCGCGCCGGTGCCCCAAACCACGACCTCGGGCACGCCTGACACTTTGGCTTCGTGAAAGCGCCGGATCAGCGCCGCGACGACATGGCTGTATTCGGGATGATAATTGTCGCCGGGGCCATAGAGATTGGTCGGCATCACGTTGATGAAGTCGCAGCCGTACTGGCTGCGATAGGCCTCGATCAGCTTGATGCCGGCGATCTTGGCGATCGCATAAGGCTCGTTGGTCGGCTCCAGCGGCCCCGTCAGCATGGCATCCTCGCGCAACGGCTGGGCTGCGAGCTTCGGATAGATGCAGGAGGAACCCAAGAACATCAGCTTCTCGGCACCGTTGACGTAGGCGGCGTGGATCACATTCGCGGTGATCGCGAGATTGTCGTAGATGAACTCGGCCCGCAGCGTGTTGTTGGCAACGATGCCGCCGACCTTGGCGGCCGCCAGGAACACCACCTGCGGCTTCATGGTCGCAAACCAGGCGAACACGGCGGCCTGGTCACGCAGGTCGAGCTCGCTGCGGCCGACGGTCAGCAGCTCGACTTGCTCGCGCGCCAGGCGGCGCACAAGCGCGCCGCCGACCATGCCGCGATGGCCGGCGACGAACACCGTCTTGCCTTTGAGCTCAAATGGTATTGCCGCCACGGACCACCTCCCGGCGCGCGGCATCGAGATCGCTTGTCACCATTTCCCGGACCAGGTCGGAGAAGCTCAGCTTCGGCTTCCAGCCGAGCTTCTCGCGCGCTTTGCGGCAGTCGCCGACCAAAAGGTCGACCTCGGTCGGCCGGAAATAGGTCGGATCGATCCGCACCACCGTCCTGCCGGATTTGCAATCGATGCCGGTCTCCTCGATCCCGTTCCCGCGCCATTCGATGCAGCGATCGACCTCGGCAAAGGCGAGCTCGACGAGTTCGCGCACGGAATGCGCTTCGCCGGTGGCCAGCACGAAGTCGTCGGGCGCATCCGCCTGCAGGATCAGGTGCATGCCCTCGACATAGTCACGGGCGTGGCCCCAATCGCGCTTGGCCTCGAGATTGCCGAGATAGATGGTCTCTTCGAGACCGGCCTCGATGCGGGCGACGCCGCGGGTGATCTTGCGCGTGACGAAAGTTTCGCCGCGGATCGGGCTCTCATGGTTGAACAGGATGCCGTTGCAGGCAAACATGCCGTAGGCTTCGCGGTAGTTCACCGTGATCCAATAGCCATAGAGCTTTGCACAACCGTAGGGCGAGCGCGGATAGAACGGGGTGGTCTCCCGCTGCGGGATCTCCTGCACAAGGCCGTAGAGCTCCGAGGTGGAGGCTTGATAGAAGCGCGTCTCCTTCTCCATGCCGAGAATACGGATCGCCTCGAGCAGCCGGAGCACGCCCAGCGCGTCGGCATTGGCGGTGTATTCGGGGCTCTCGAAGCTGACGCCGACGTGGCTTTGCGCGGCGAGGTTATAGATCTCGGTCGGACGGATCTGCTGCATCAGCCGGATCAGATTGGTCGAATCCGTCATGTCACCGTAGTGCAGCAGGAACGGCACATTGCCGTGGTGCGGATCCCGATAGAGGTGATCGACCCGGGCGGTATTGAAGGACGACGAGCGCCGCTTGATGCCGTGAACGGTATAGCCGAGGCCGAGCAGATGTTCGGCCAGATAGGCCCCGTCCTGGCCGGTTACGCCCGTGATCAGTGCCACGCGTCCCTTGCAATCGACGGCCGTCATCCGCGCTCCCAACGCCTTACCCGGCGCGCCTCGGCCGGTTCAGACCGCCTTAGCATCTGAAATCCGCCAAGCCTAACCCAAAAACCGATAGATTTTGGGCATCTGGGTATCGGAATAGAGGCTGATTGTTACTCGCCGTAACTGCGCAGGCGTTCCAGATCCAGGATTGTCACTCCGCAATATTCCAGCCGCAGCAGCCCTTCCCGCTCCAGGGTCTTCAGACACTGATTGGCGTTCTGCCGGGACAGGCCGGAGAGCGCACCGATCTCCTCTTGGGTGATCTCGAGGTGCCGGGTGGTGTTCGGATAAAGGATCGGGTTGAACAGGGAGGCAACGCTGCGGGCGAGTCGGGCGGTGGCATCCAGCGTCCGGCCATATTCGACGAGTCCGATAAACTGGCCCAGCCTCTCGTTGAGCTGAGTGACCAGGAAGCGGTTGAAGCCGACGCTGTTCTCGAACAGCCAGATGAAGGCCGCGCGCTCCATCAGCGCAATGCGGCTGTCGCGTAGCGCGACGATATCGTAGCGGCGGATCTCGTTCTTCAGCACGCTACCCTCGCCGAACCAGGCCCCCGCCGTCAGCCCGGCGAAGGTCGTCGCCTTGCCGCCGCGCGAGACCATGCTCATCCGGACCAGCCCGGTGACGACCCCGGTCCAATAGTCGAAACGATCGCCGCGGATGAAGATGTGCTCATTGGCCGCATACGCGCGCTCGACGATGCCGGCGCGGGCAACCTCGATCTCCTCGGGCTTCAGGTATTGCCACCAAGGCGCGATGCGCTGGAGAGTATCTGGAGCGATCAAACCATCATCCCGTCAATTCGAAGTAGCCAACTGTTCTATTGCAACGCAGCAAGGCCGGGATGATTTTCATCAGGCAATTGTCGGGTGCAAGACATTTCCCGCAAACGCTTTGCTCTATTCAAAGATCTTCGCGCCTGCTCCGGCCAAGCCGGTCGTTCGTCGGATGGCGTTCGGCTGACGGCCGCGATAGGATCGCGGCAACGCGACAAGACGGGATTGAGACCACAAAGAGGCCCAAGAGTGCGTCAAGCGCCAGGGAACCTCGGGAGGAGCGATTGGACACTACGTTGGAAGCGCGCGCGGTGTCGCTGCGGTTCGGTGGCGTACGCGCGCTGACCGATGTCAGCTTCGGCGTGCGCGAGGGTGAGCTGTTCTCGATCATCGGCCCGAACGGTGCCGGCAAGACCTCGATCGTGAACTGCATCTCCGGCCGCTACAAGCCGACCGAAGGCCGGCTGTTCCACCGCGGCCGCGACATCACCGGCCTGCCGCCCAACGCGCGCGCGACCCTCGGCATCGGCCGCACCTTCCAGAACCTCGCTTTGTTCCACCACATGAGCGTGCTCGACAACATCATGGTCGGGCGGCACCATTTGTTGAAGAACAACTTCCTCACGGGATCGCTGTATTGGCTCACCGGCGCACGGCGCGAGGAGCTGAAGCACCGTGAGAAGGTCGAAGAGATCATCGATTTCCTCGATCTGCAGTCGGTGCGCAAAGCCACCGCCGGCACCCTCTCCTACGGTCTGCGCAAGCGCGTCGAGCTGGCGCGCGCGATGGCGCTGGAGCCGCATCTGATCCTCCTCGACGAGCCGATGGCCGGCATGAATTTCGAGGAGAAGGAAGACATGGCGCGCTACATCGTCGACCTCAACGAGGAATACGGCATGACGGTCGTGATGATCGAGCACGACATGGGCGTCGTCATGGACATCTCCCATCGCGTGATGGTGCTGGATTTCGGCCGCAAGATCGCCGACGGCGATCCGGCTTCCGTGCTCGCCGATCCCCACGTCAAGCGCGCCTATCTCGGCGAGGAGGACGAGCTGCTGGTCGACCCGGACGATGTCCCTGAGGTCGCGGAGAACGCGGCATGATGGACTATGCAGCGAGGGTGGCGCAGGCCGACACCTATCCGAAGCTCTTGCGGCTCAACGCCTGCGAGCACGGCAAGGAGGTCGCGCTGCGCGAGAAGGATCTCGGGCTGTGGCGGCTGTTCACCTGGGCCGACTATCAGAGGCGCGTGCGCGATTTCGCGCTCGGCATGGTCGAGCTGGGGCTCGGCAAGGACGACGTGATCGGCATCATCGGCGACAACCGGCCCGACTGGGTCGCGGCCGAGATCGCGACGCACGCGATCCGCGGCTTGAGCCTCGGCCTCTATCGCGACGTGCTCGACGAGGAAGCCGCCTATCTCCTCAACTATGGCGAGGCACGGCTGGTGTTCGCCGAGGACGAGGAGCAGGTCGACAAGCTGTTGAACCTGGCCGACCGCGTGCCGAAGCTGAAGCACATCATCTATTCCGATCCGCGCGGCATGCGGAAATACGACGATGCCAGGCTGATGCCGGCCGCCAAGCTCGCCGAGCTCGGCCGCGCCAGGGCCGCACGCGAGCCCGAGCTCTACGACCGCCTGGTCGACGCGACCGATGGCGAGGATTGCGCGATCCTCTGCACCACGTCGGGGACCACCTCGCACCCCAAGCTTGCGATGCTTGCCGCCGCGCGGGTGCTGCGCCATTGCGCGACCTACCTTGCCTTTGATCCCAAGGGTCCCGATGACGAATATGTCTCGGTGCTGCCGCTGCCCTGGATCATGGAGCAGGTCTACGTGCTCGGCAAAGGGCTGTTGTGCCGGATGAAGGTCAACTTCGTCGAAGAGCCCGAGACGATGATGAACGACTTCCGCGAGATCGCGCCGACCTTCGTGCTGTTCGCACCACGGGTCTGGGAGCAGATCGCAGCCGACGTCCGCGCCAGCGTGATGGACGCATCGCCGCTCAAGCAGCGGCTCTATCATATCGGCATGTCCACGGGTCTCGCTGCGCTCGATAAGGGCGGGCATTCGCACTTCGCCGACGCGGTCCTGTTCCGGGCGCTCCGCGACCGGCTCGGCTTCACGCGGCTGCGCTCGGCCGCGACCGGCGGCGCGGCGCTCGGCCCTGACACCTTCAAATTCTTTCGCGCCATGGGCGTGCCGCTGCGCACGCTCTACGGCCAGACCGAGCTGCTAGGGGCCTATACGCTGCATCCCGACGACAAGGTCGACCCCGATACGACCGGCGTGCCGATGGCCGAAACCGTCGAGATCAGGATCGATACGCCCGACAGCCAGGGCGTCGGCGAGATCGTGGTACGCCATCCCAACATGTTTCTCGGCTACTACAAGAACCCGGAAGCATCGAGCGCTGACATCAAGGACGGCTGGATGCATTCCGGCGATGCCGGCTATTTCAATACGGCCGGGCAGCTGGTCGTGATCGACCGCATCAAAGACCTCGCCGAAACCTCGCGTGGCGAGCGCTTCTCGCCGCAATATATCGAGAACAAGCTGAAATTCTCGCCCTATATCGCTGAGGCCGTGGTGCTCGGCGCCGGCCGCGACCATCTCGCGGCAATGATCTGCATCCGCTACTCCATCATCTCCAAATGGGCGGAGAAGAACCGCATCGCCTTCACCACCTATTCCGACCTCGCCTCGCGCAACGAGGTCTATGCGCTGCTGCAAAAGGAGGTCGAAACCGTAAATGCGACGCTGCCGCCGGCGCAGCGCATCGCCCGCTTCCTGCTGCTCTACAAGGAGCTCGATGCCGATGACGGCGAGCTCACCCGCACCCGCAAGGTCCGCCGCGGCGTCATCAATGAGAAATACGCTGACATCATCGACGCGATCTATCAGGGCGCGCCGAAAATTCCGGTCGACACCGTGATCCGCTTTCAGGACGGCACCACCCAGCGCATCCGCACCACGCTGAAAGTGGTCGATCTGGTCGGGCATGGCTCCATCGCGGAGGCCGCGGAGTGATGGCAGCGAAGCAAGCCAAGGGCACGGGCCTTCGCCTCTCCCCGCTTGCGGGGAGAGGTCGGAGCGCGTCAGCGCTCCGGGTGAGGGGGAGCCTCCGCGAGCGCAGTGGCGATTGTCTCAAGAACACCCTCCATATTGTCCAACACGTCGTTGTTCCAGAAGCGGAGAACACGATATTTGTGTGCGATGAGCCAAGCGTCACGCGCAGCATCGCTTCGACTGTCGGCGTGTTGGCCGCCATCCACTTCGATGATCAGACGGCGCTCACGGCAGACCAGATCAACCGTATAAGGTCCGATCGGCTCTTGCCGGACGAATTTGTGTCCGTTCAGTCTTCGACCGCGAAGACGATACCAGAGCGTCCCTTCCGCCTTCGTCGAAGCTTTTCGCAGTTCTCGGGCGCGTTCGGTTTTAAACTCATTGCCAGGGCGCATGTGGATAGTCCCCCTCACCCGTCGCGCTACGCGCGCCGGCCTCTCCCCGCAAGCGGGGAGAGGCAATAGTAACAGCATCAGGTCCCAGATGAACACCGCCTTCCTCATCCAGCTTCTCGTCAATGGCCTCGTGGTCGGCACGCTCTACGGCGTGGTCGCAATGTCGTTCGTGCTGATCTACAAGGCCACACAGGTGGTCAATTTCGCGCAAGGGGAACTGCTGCTGGTCGGCGCCTGGGTCTGCTGGGCATTGCTGACGAAGTTTCAGGTCCCGTTCTGGGCCGGAATGCCGCTCACCCTCGTCTTCATGTTCGTGTTCGGCATCGCGATCCAGGTGGTGATCCTCCGTCCCATGATCGGCGAGCCGATCATCTCCGTCATCATGGTCACGATCGGCCTGTCGACCGTGTTCCAGGCAGCGCTGAAATGGATGTTCGGCGTCAATCCGCAGCCGTTCCCGCCGGTGTTCGCAAGCCAGGCCATCGACCTGTTCGGCCTGCAGATCCAGACCGTCTATGTGATGAGCCTTATCGTCTCGCTGCTGATGATGCTCGGCATGGCCTGGTTCTTCCGCGCCTCGAAATACGGGCTCGCCATGCGCGCCACCGCTTTCAACCAGCAGGTTGCACAGTCGCTCGGCATCTCCGTGAAGAACGTGTTCGCAATGGCCTGGGCGATCTCGGCCACGGTCTCGGCGGTGGCCGGTGTCGTCGTCGCCGTCGTCAACGGGGTGTCATCGGGCCTCTCCGCCTACGGCATCAAGGTGTTTCCGGCGGCGATCCTCGGTGGCCTAGATTCGATCGGCGGCGCCGTGCTGGGCGGAATCATCATCGGGCTGCTCGAAAACATCGCGCAATATATCGACAGCCAGTATCTGCACTGGGGCAATCTCTATGAGATCGCGCCGTTCTACGTCTTGATCATCATCCTGATGATCAAGCCCTACGGCCTGTTCGGCACTCACGATATCGAGCGGATCTGATCCATGGTGGCGCGTTCAACGATTCCCGCCGGTGACTTCCGCACCTCGTATGCCGCGGACACCACGGTCTTCCCGACCAGGACCAGCCGCAATTTTGCGATTGCCGGCGTGGTGCTGCTCTGCTTCGCGCCGCAGCTGATCTCCGAATATTGGCTGTCGATTGCGATCCAGATCGGCATCTTCGCCATCGCGGCGCTCGGGCTGAACATCCTGGTCGGCTTCACCGGGCAGATCTCGATTGGCCACGCCGCCTTTTTCCTGCTCGGCGCCTTCACCTCGGCCTATCTCAACAACACCTACGCGATCCCGGTGTTCTTCGCGATTCCGCTCGCCGGCGTCGTCACCGCGCTGGTCGGATTGATCTTCGGCATCCCGGCCGCGCGGCTGAAAGGGCTATACCTCGTTATCGCAACGCTCGCCGCGCAATATATCCTGTTGGACTTCTTTTCCCGCGCCGAATGGTTTTCGGGCGGCTCGGTGCCCGCCTCGGCCAATCCGTTCTCGATCTTCGGTTATGCGCTGCGCGGCGACCGGCAGTATTTCTATGTCGTGCTGGCCTATGTGCTGATCAGCTATATCCTGGTCACCAACCTGATGCGCACGCGCGACGGCCGGGCGCTGGTCGCGATCCGCGACCATTATCTCTCCGCCGAGATCATGGGCATCAATCTCACCAAATACCGCACGCTGTCGTTCGGGCTGGCCGCCTTCTTCGCCGGCATCGCCGGCGCGCTCTATGCGCACTACCAGCTCGTGATCTCGCAGGAGGGTTTCGGCATCGAGCGCTCGATCCTGTTCCTCGCCATGATCATCATCGGCGGCGCCGGCTCGATCATGGGCACCCTGATGGGGACCGCCTTCGTGGTGCTGCTGCCGGAATCGATGGAATGGATCAGCCTGCTGCTGAAGGGCAGCGCGGTCGACCGGCTGCTGTCGCTGAACAACAACATCACCTTCCTGCGCGAGATCGCGATCGGCCTGATCATCATCGCATTCCTGATGTTCGAGCCGGACGGGCTCGCGCATCGCTGGCGGCAGATCAAGGCCTATTGGAAGCTCTACCCGTTCTCACATTGAAGCCAACAGGGACCGGCAACAATCCGGCCCGGATATCAGGAGGAAGCCATATGACCATCAAATCATTGCTCGGCTCGGCAGCGCTCGCAGTTCTTGCCGCCGCGTTCGCATCATCGGCGCAGGCAGAGAGCGGCCAGATCGCGATCGGCCATCTCGAGGATCTCTCCGGCGGCACCTCCGATGTCGGCACGCCCTACGGCCAGGCCGTGGCCGACACCTTCGCCTGGGTCAACAAGAACGGCGGCATCGGCGGCAAACAGCTTGCGGTCGACAGCAACGATTACGGCTACCAGGTGCCGCGCGCGATCGCGCTGTACAAGAAATGGTCGGCGCCGGACAACAAGGTCGCGGCGATCATGGGCTGGGGCACCGCCGACACCGAGGCGCTGACCGGTTTCCTCGCCAACGACAAGATTCCGGACCTGTCCGGCTCCTATGCCGCGGCGCTGACCGATCCGGAAGGCACCAGCGGCAAGGCCAAGCCTGCGCCCTTTAATTTCTTCTATGGCCCGAGCTATTCGGACGCGCTGCGCGCCGAGCTGACCTGGGCGGCCGAGGATTGGAAGGCCAAAGGCAAGCCGGGCAAGCCGAAATTCGTCCATATGGGCGCCAATCACCCCTATCCGAATGCACCGAAGGCCGCGGGCGAAGCGATCGCGCTCGAGCTCGGCTTCGAGGTGCTGCCGCCGCTGGTGTTTGCGCTCGCGCCCGGCGACTACAGCGCCCAATGCCTGAGCCTGAAGAGCTCCGGCGCCAACTACGCCTATCTCGGCAACACCGCGGCCTCCAACATCTCGGTGATGAAGGCCTGCAAGAATGCCGGCGTCGACGTGCAGTTCCTGTCGAATGTCTGGGGCATGGATGAGAACGCGGCCAAGACCGCGGGCGATGCCGCCGATGGCGTCATCTTCCCCTTGCGCACCGCCGTGGGCTGGGGCGGCGACGCCCCCGGCATGAAGACGGTGATGGAGATCTCGAAGATGTCCGATCCCACCGGCAAGGTCTATCGCCCGGTGCACTATGTCGCCGCGGTCTGCTCGGCGCTCTACATGAAGGAAGCGATCGACTGGGCCGCGAAGAACGGCGGCGCCACCGGCGAGAACGTCGCCAAGGGCTTCTATCAGAAGAAGGACTGGGTGCCGGCCGGGATGGAAGGTGTCTGCAGTCCCTCGACCTGGACCGAGAAGGATCACCGCGGCACGCTGAAGGTCGACCTCTACCGCGCGAAGGTCACCGGCCCGACCGAGGGCGACCTCAACGACCTGATGGCCAAGGGCACGATCAAGCTCGAGAAGGTCAAGACCGTCGAGCTGCCGCGCAAGCCGGAATGGCTGGGGTGGTAGTTGGCGCCTTTGCCGAGCTGCTGCTGAGATAGATCAGTAGCGGCACCACACACAGTCGTCATCCCCCGCGCAGGCGGGGGATCCAGTACGCCGAAGCTTCTCGATCAAGCATTGGCGTCTCTGGAATACTGGGTCCCCCGCCTGCGCGGGGGACGACAGCAGTGGACAACCATAATGACCGAAACACTCGACATTTCGCGAACGGATGCAGGCAGCGCGGCGCCCCCGCCCCTGCTCTCGGTCCGCAACATCGAGGTCGTCTATGACGACGTGATCCTGGTGCTGCGAGGCCTCAGCCTCGACGTGCCGAAGGGCGCGATCGTCGCGCTGCTGGGAGCCAACGGCGCCGGCAAGTCGACGACGTTGAAGGCGATCTCCGGCCTGCTCAAGACCGAGGATGGCGAGGTCACGCGCGGCGAGATCCTGTTCGACGGCACGCGCATCGACGGCATCGAGCCGGAGACGATCGTCCGCCACGGCATCTTCCAGGTGATGGAGGGGCGCCGCATCATCGCCGACATGACCTCACTGGAAAATCTGAAGCTCGGCGCCTTCACGCGCAGGGATCGCGAGGTCGCCTCCGACATCGAGATGGTCTTCAACTACTTCCCGCGGCTGAAGGAGCGCACCGGGCTCGCCGGCTATCTCTCCGGCGGCGAGCAGCAGATGCTGGCGATCGGGCGGGCGCTGATGGCGCGGCCGAAGATGATCCTGATGGACGAGCCCTCGATGGGGCTGTCGCCGCTGCTGGTGAAGGAGGTGTTCGCCATCATCAAGGAGATCAACCGCGATCTCGGCGTCACCATCCTGCTGGTCGAGCAGAATGCGCGTGCTGCACTGTCCGTCGCGAGCCATGGCTACATCATGGAGCAGGGCAAGGTCGTGCTCGACGGCACCGCGGACTCCCTGCGCGACAATGAGGACGTCAAGGAGTTCTATCTCGGCGGCGCCGGCGATCAGCGCAAGAGCTTCAAGAACCTGAAGAGCTTCAAGCGGCGGAAACGATGGCTGTGAAAGGGATTCATCGTCATTCCGGGGCGAGGCCAAGGGCCTCGAGCCCGGAATCTCGAGATTCCGGGTCCGGTCCTTCGGACCGTCCCGGAATGACATGCCTAGGGTGACAACAATGGCCCCCCACTACGACGCCCTCGAAACCCGTGACCCCGAAGCCCGCGAGCAGGATCTGTTCACGCGCCTTCCCGCCGTGCTGCGCGCGGCCATGCAGGCGCCGGCCTATGCCGAGCGGCTGAAAGGTGTCGACCCCGGCGAGATCACCGACCGCGCGGCGCTGGCGCGGCTGCCGGTGCTGCGCAAATCGGAGCTCCCATCGCTGCACAAGGCGGCGCCGCCATTCGGCGGCTTCGTTGCGCCGCCGGCCGGCACCTTCGCACGCCTGTTCACCTCACCCGGCCCGATCTTCGAGCCCGAGACGAACCAGTACGACCCCTGGCGTGGTGCCCGCGCGCTCTACGCCAGCGGCTTTCGTCGCGACGACGTCGTGCTCAACACGTTCAGCTATCATCTGACGCCAGGCGGCTTCATCTTCGATGCCTCGGCGCGCGCACTCGGCTGCGCGGTGATCCCGGCCGGCCCCGGAAATGCCGAGGCGCAGTTCGAGCTGATCGAGGCCTATCGTCCGGTCGGCTATAGCGGCACGCCGGACTTCTTGAAGATTCTGCTGGATGCGGCGCAGAGCGCGGGTCGCGATGTCTCCTCGATCAAGCGCGCGCTGGTCTCCGGCGCGGCGTTCCCGCCGTCGCTGCAGGCCGAGATCAAGGCGCGCGGCATCGATGCCTATCAGGCCTTCGGCACCGCCGATCTCGGCATCGTCGCCTTCGAGACTTCCGCGCGCGAGGGCATGGTGGTGAACGAGGACCTGATCGTCGAGATCGTGCGCCCCGGTACCGGCGATCCCGTGGCCGAAGGTGATGTCGGCGAGATCGTGGTGACGTCACTCGAGCCTGAGCACCCCTGGATTCGGCTGGCGCTCGGCGACCTCACCGCCGCCCTGCCCGGCATCAGCCGCTGCGGGCGGACCAATATGCGCATCAAGGGGTGGATGGGCCGCGCCGACCAGACGGCCAAGATCAAAGGCATGTTCGTGCGGCCGGAACAAGTCGCCGAGATCGGCAAGCGCCATCCGGAACTGGGACGTCTCCGCCTGGTGGTCAGCCGCGCCGGCGAAGCCGACGCGATGACCTTGCGGGCCGAATGCGCCTCGGCCGGCGCGGCCTTGCAGACTGAACTCGCAGCGACCTTGCGGAGCGTGACTAAACTCGGCGGCAACGTCGAACTGGTGGCCAAAGGATCGCTGCCGAATGATGGCAAGGTGATCGCCGACGAGCGGTGATGCTGCGGCAGCCCTATCGACCAAGTCGCATCACATATCTTCCGGCTCACTCGGTGCTCACCTCGCCCCGCTTGCGGGGAGAGGTCGGATTGCATCGAAAGATGCAATCCGGGTGAGGGGGAGTCTCCGGCACCGCGCTGGTGGAGAGTCCCCCTCACCCGCCCGCGCTTCGCGCGGTCGACCTCTCCCCGCAAGCGGGGCGAGGCGAACAGAGGTCGAGGTAAGGGCATCGCAACCTCTCGACTTGCACTGTTCCATCTTCAGCATTCGAGCCCTGCACCAGCCTCATGAGCGGCGCCGTGCACATCGCTTGCGCGCAATTGTCGCCAATCGCGCGGTCTCCTATACAACCTCGTCCCGCGTCTTTTCGGAGTTCTCCCGCATGGCATTTCCGCGCGCCTCGCAGGCCCTGTCCCGCTTCGTTGTGCTCGACCTGACCCGGGTCCGCGCTGGCCCGACCTGCGCACGGCAGTTCGCCGACTGGGGCGCCAATGTCATCAAGATCGACGCTGTCATGGAGGATGGGGGCGAGTCCTTGGGCGGCCCGCGCCAAGGTGCCGACTTCCAGAACCTGCACCGCAACAAGCGGGCCATGAGCCTGAACCTGAAGCATCCGAAGGGCGTCGAGACCTTCATGCGCCTCGCGGCGAAGGCCGACGTCATCATCGAGAACTATCGGCCCGATGTGAAGACCAAGCTCGGCATCGATTACGAGAGCGTGCGCAAGATCAATCCGCGCATCGTCTATGGCAGCATCTCCGGCTTCGGCCAGGATGGCCCCTACCACAAGCGTCCGGGCTTCGATCAGATCGCGCAAGGCATGGGCGGGCTGATGTCGATCACCGGGGCCCCGGGCCAGGGCCCGATGCGGGTCGGCATTCCCGTCGCCGACCTCACGGCGGGCCTGTTCTGTGCGATGGGCATCCTCACTGCACTGCTCGAGCGCGACGTCTCCGGTGAAGGCCAATGGGTGCAGACCTCGCTGCTGCAGGCGCAGATCTTCATGCTCGATTTCCAGGCCGCCCGCTGGCTGATGGAAAAGGATGTCGCGCAACAGGCCGGCAACAACCACCCGACCAGCATCCCGACCGGCGTGTTCAAGACCTCCGACGGCTATATCAATATCGCCACCACAGGCGGCCGGATCTGGGAGCGCTTCTGCCAGGTGCTCGGCGCCACCGAATGGATCGACAATCCGGATTACGCGACCGCGCCTGCACGCTCGAAGAATCGCGATGCGCTGAATGCTGCGATCAACGAACACACCGCGACCAAATCGACCGAGCAGTGGGTCAGTGAGCTGAACGCCGCCGGCGTTCCCTGCGGCCCGATCTACGCGATCGACCAGATGTTCGAGGACCCCCAGGTCAAGCATCTCGGCATGGCGCAGCCGGTGCCGAATGACGATGGACGCGAGATCACGCTCGTCGGCCAGCCCTTCGCGCTGTCGCGCACGCCGAGCCGGATGGCCGCGCGTCCGCCGGAGTTCGGCGAGCAGACCGAGGAGATCCTCTCCGAATTCGGCTTCACCGACGGCGAGATCGCCGATCTCCGGCTGCATCGGGTGGTGTGAGCAGCCAACTGCCGGCGGCCACGAACTAGGGCATGAAGACATTTTCTTGCCGCTCGAGCCGCGCGCCCTCACCTCTCCCCGCTTGCGGGGAGAGGTCGGATTGCATCGCCAGATGCAATCCGGGTGAGGGGGTACAGGTCCAACGACTCGCACCGATCATGCGTCTGCCCCTCACGCCAACCCTCTCCCCGTAAGAACGGGGAGAGGGAGCACACCGACTCCGCCGCACCAGCGTGCGATGCGCTCAATTAGGAAATGCGTGCACGCCCTACCGGCCACGAACGGACAAAAGCCGCCGCGCCTTGCTGTTGCCCAAATATCACCACGGCCGAACTTCAGACTTGGTCAGATTGAGGTCGTTTCAGGACCGCTGTATGCTCAGTTCCGTCAATGGATGTGGGCCGCAACGGACGGCTCGCACCGTCCGGGAGCCGGTCCATGAGCGCGACAGAATTGAAGGACTTTCTTGCGGCCATGGACGTCGCGCGCCAGGCCAACATGGCGGCGCTGGAAGCTGCTGACGGTTGTCTCGAAGGCGATTTCGACGAGGATGTGGGGTCCGCTCTCTCCTGCCGGTCCGTGACCATCCACTAAGGCCTGAGCTGGTTCGCCGCTCATTCCGCTGGCGATCGAACTCCGCCACAATTCCATTCCAATTGAAGCGACGGCGTAGACGTAGGGTGGGCAAAGGCGCGCCTGCGACAATGCCTACGTAACATAAACGCGGCGCGCGCCGTGCCCACCATATCTCCACGCGTGCCGAGCCAAATGGTGGGCACGCACCGCCTTACGGCGGTGCTCTGCCCACCCTACAAGCTACGCCTCAACCTTCGCCGCAGAATTCCGCAGCCTGAGGCCGCCGACGACGCGGTCGATCACCGGCCAGAACAGCAGCAGGATTGCGAGCGTCGTGATGGTGCCGACCAGCCCGTTCGACCAGAACACCTTCATGTCGCCGCCGGAGATGATCATCGACTGGCGGAAGGCGTCCTCGGCGCGGCTGCCCAGCACCAGAGCCAGCGTGAACGGCGCCAAGGGAATCTTGATCTTCTTGAAGACGTAGCCGACCACGCCGAAGCCGAGCATCAGCCAGACGTCAAACATCGCGTTCTGGATCGCATAGGCGCCGATCGCGCAGGAAACCACGATCATCGGCGCCACGGCTGCGAACGGCACTCGCAGGATCGAGGCGAAAATCGGCACCGTGGTCAGCACCAGCACCAGGCCGACGACGTTGCCGAGATACATCGAAGCGATCAGGCCCCAGACGAAATCCTTGTGCTCGACGAACAGCAGCGGTCCGGGATTGAGGCCCCACACCATCAGGCCGCCAAGCAGGATCGCGGCCGTCCCCGAGCCGGGAATGCCGAGCGCCAGCATCGGCAGCAGCGCCGAGGTGCCGGAGGCATGCGCAGCGGTCTCAGGCGCGAACACCCCTTCGATGCGACCCTTGCCGAAGCTTTCCTGATCCTTGGCAAAACGCTTGGCGAGGTTGTAGCCCATGAAGGACGCGGCGATCGCGCCGCCCGGCGTGATGCCGAGCCAGCATCCGATCACCGACGAACGCAGCAGCGTCATCCAGTATTTCGGCAGGTCCTTCCACACCGAGAGCACGGTGCGGAGCGAGATCGCGGCGGCGTGGCCGTGCAGCGCCAGCCGCTCCTCCATGGTCAACAGGATCTCGCTAATGCCGAACAGGCCGATCACGGCAACCAGGAAATTGATGCCGCGAAGCAAGTCGGTCGAACCGAACGTCATGCGCAGCTGACCCGACACGGTGTCCATGCCGATGCCGGCGAGCAGAAGGCCGAGCGACATCGAGACCACCGTCTTGTGCTTGTCCTCGCGGCCGAGGCCGACGAAGGAGCAGAAGGTGAGCAGATAGACGGCGAAGAATTCGGGCGGCCCGAAGCGCAGAGCGAAGGAGGAGATCCAGGGCGCCAGGAAGGTGATCAGGAGCACCGCGACCAGCGAGCCGATGAACGACGAAGTGAAGGCCGCAGTGAGCGCTTCCGCCGCCCGCCCCTGCTGCGCCATCGGATAGCCGTCGAAGGTGGTCGCGACCGACCAGGCTTCACCGGGGATGTTGAACAGGATCGAGGTGATGGCGCCGCCGAACAACGCGCCCCAATAGATGCAGGACAGCATCACGATGGCCGAGGTCGGATCCATCGTGAAGGTCAGCGGCAACAGAATCGCCACCCCGTTCGGACCGCCGAGCCCCGGCAACACGCCGACGAAGACGCCAAGCACGAGCCCGACCATCATCAACAGGAGCGTCTTCCAGGTCAGGAGGACGGCGAACCCATGCAGCAACAGGCCAAAGGCTTCCATCAGGAGTTTCCACTTCTCCAGTCATTGCGAGGAGTGAAGCGGCGCAGCTCGCTCGCAATGACGGATAGAGCTAACAAGGCTAATACCCGAACGCAGCTTCCAGCGGCCCCTTCGGCATGATCACGTCGAAGACCAAGTCGAAGGTCACGAACATTGCGGCGCTGAAGATGAAGGCCGTGAGCAGCGACTTCCACCAGGCGATCTTGCCGACCAGCCGCATGAAGCCCGCGATCAAGAGAAAGCTCGCGACGTAGAGCCCGAGATACTGCATCACGATGCAGAACAGGAGCGTCGGCACGAACACCGCCATCACCCGGCGCGCCTGCGCGCGCGTGACGAAGGTCTCGCGCGCCTCCTTGCGCGACAGGAACGCCGCAATCAGCCCATAGAGGGAGGCAGCCCCGAGGATCACCGACAGATAGAACGGGAAATAACCGGGCTCCGGTCCCGTCGCATCCCAGGCCGCACCGGTGCGCCAATTGTCGTAGCCGAGCAGCACCGAAAGCGCGAGCAGCAGCAGCGAGACCGCGACGTCGACGGCCCGGTTCGAGGTGATTGCGGGCGAATCCTCTTCCGGCGCGGTCGGATCGTCGACGTCGATTTGGATATCGATATCAGTGTTGGACATGCATCCACTCACATCGGAGTCATCGTCCGCGAAAGCGGACGATCCAGTATTCCGAAACAGCAGTGAAGATATCGAGATTCGCCGGATACTGGATGCCCCGCCTGCGCGGGGCATGACAGCTCGTCGTAGCCGATACTACTTCGCGACAAAGCCGGCTTCCGTCATCAGCTGCTTGTTGAGCGCGCCGTCATCCTCCAGGAACTGCAGCATGTCCTTGCCGGTCAGGAACACCGGCTTGAGCGCCTGCTTCTCCATGTAGTCCTTGTATTCCGGCGTCTGGATCAGTTTCTGGAACAGATCGACATAGAACGCCTGCTGCTCCGCCGTTACCTTGCCCGGCAGGAACATGGCGCGCAGCATCAGATACTGGACGTCGAGCCCCTCTTCCTTGCAGGTCGGGATGTCATGCCAGGACAGCGTCTCCGTGACCTTGGCCGTGTAGGAGATGCGCTCCTTGTCGAACACGCAGAGCGGCCGCACCTGGCCGGCGCGCCAGACTTCCAAATTCTCTGACGGGTTGTTGACATTGGATTCGGTGTGGCCGCCGACCAGCTGGGTCGCCGCCTCACCGCCGGACTTGTAAGGCAGATAGGCGAACTTGGCGCCGGTCTTCAGCTCCACGAACATCGTGAGCACGTGATCCTCGCGCTTGGAGCCGGTGCCACCCATCTTGAAGGGCGAGCCCGATGCCTTCGCGGCCGCGATGAACTCCTTCACCGACTTCGGACCGGCGACGTTGTCCCACAGCACGAACTGATCCAACGCGATCACGGAGACCGGCGTGAGTTCATGCCAGTCGAACGGCAGCTTGGCCGACAGCGGCAGCATGTAGATCAGCGAATAGGCAATCAGGACCTTGTTCGGGTCGCCTTCGCTTGACTTCATGTACATCAAGGCTTCGGCCCCGGAGGCGCCGCCCTTGAGCGACACCACGACCGGCGCCTTCATCAGATTGTTCTTCTGGATCGCGGCCTGCATCATCCGCGCCATCTGGTCGGAGGCGCCGCCGGCGCCGGCGGCAACGACGATCTCAACCGGCTTGGTCGGCTCCCAGCCGGCCCAGGCCGGCGCGGCTGCAAACAATGCGGCACTCAAGGCCGCAATTGTGACGATCTTACGCAATGGTTTCATCCCCGATCTTCGCCCGCTTGTACCCCACTCCGATACTGCGGGCTTATTGTGATTAGTTCAAGTCGGCTCGCGATCTGCGACAACTTGACTTCGCGTCAGGTTGCAGATCGTTCACACTACCACTTTCCTGCCTATTTCCCTTTCCAGTTCGGCGTCCGCTTGTTGAGGAAGGCGTCCATGCCTTCGCGGAAATCCTCGCTCATATAGGCGCGCAGGATCAGGTCCTCGCCTTCATCGCGGGACAGCGTCCTACGGATGCGCCGCACGGCCTCCTTGGTGACTTCGAGGGTAATCGGCGCATGGCCGGCAACCAGCTGCGCCGTTTCCAAGGCGCGCCGCTGCAAGGTCTCGACGTCGGGCACGATCTCGTTGAGCAGGCCGAGCGCGAGCGCCTCCTGGGCTTCCACCAGCCGCGCCTTGAAGATCATGTCCTTGGTGCGGGCCGGACCGACCAGTGAGACCACGCGGGAGATGTTCGACATCGACAGGCAATTGCCGAGCGTGCGCGCGATCGGAAAGCCGATCCGCGTGCTTTCCGTGCCGATGCGCAGGTCGCAGCAGGCCGCGATGCCCGCACCACCGCCGGTGCAGGCGCCGGCGATTGCCGCGATCACGGGCACGCGGCACTGCTCGAGCGTGCCGAGCACGCGGTCGATCCGCGCCTCGTAGTCGAGCGCATCCTGCGCGGTCTTGAAGGCGCGGAACTGGGAGATGTCGGTGCCGGAGGCGAACGCCTTGTCGCCGGCGCCGGTCAGGATCAGCGCCTTGATTGAGCGATCGGCGTTGATGCTTTCGCAGATCGAGGCCAGCTGCTCGTACATCGCAAACGTCATCGCGTTGCGCGCCTGCGGCCGGTTGAAAGTGATCTTGGCGATGCCGTCCTCGACGGCATAAAGCAGATCCTCGGTGCCAGTGACGGGAGCGTTCATCTCGTGACTTCCTGCTGTGACGGGGAGCAGAACGGCTTTAGGACGGATTGCCGCTCCGTTCCACGTCGATGTTCGAGCATCAGCATTGCGACTTCAGGCGACCTTCGACATCGCCGTGACCTCGCGCGTCTTCAACACCTCCATCGCCGCCAGCACACCGCCTTCGCGATGCGGCACCTTGGCGAGCGCAAGCCCCATCTCGACCCCAGCCAGGGTCCCCATCAGCATCAGGTCGTTGAAATGACCGATATGGCCGATGCGGAACACCTTGCCCTTGATCTTGTTCAGCCCGGTGCCGAGCGACATGTCGAAATTCTCCAGCACCACCTTGCGGAAATGATCCGCGTCATGCCCCTCCGGCATCACGACGCCGGTCAAGGCCGGCGAGTGCGCCTGCGGGTCCTGGCACTGCGTCTCCAGGCCCCAGACCTTCATCGCGGCGCGCGTCGCCTGGCCGTGGCGGCGGTGGCGGGCGAACACGTTCTCATGCCCCTCCTCCTCCAGCATCTTGAGCGCTTCGTTCAGGCCCATCAGCAGATTGCACGCCGGCGTATAGGGGAAGGTGCCGAGCTTGTTGAAGTTGATGACCTCCTGCCAGTCCCAGTAGGAGCGCATGCCGGAATTGGCCTTGGCGGCCGCGAGCGCCTTTTCCGAGACGGCGTTGAAGCCGAGCCCCGGCGGCAGCATGAGACCCTTCTGCGAGCCGGCCACGGAGATGTCGATGCCCCAGGCGTCGTGCTCATATTCCATCGAGCCTAGCCCTGAGATGGTGTCGACCATCAGAAGCGCCGGGTGCGAGGTGCGATCGAGCGCCTTGCGCACCTCGAGCGGCGGGGTGACGCAGCCGGTCGAGGTCTCGTTGTGGACGACACAGACCGCCTTGATCTTGTGCCCCTTGTCGGCGGCGAGCCGCTGCTCGATCGCGGCGATGTCGGCGCCATGGCGCCAGTCGCCGGGGAGGAAGTCGACATCGAGCTTGAACTTGTCGGCGATGCCCCGCCACAGCACGGCGAACTGGCCGGTTTCGGCCATCAGCACCTTGTCGCCTGGCGCGAGCGTGTTGACGATCGCGGCTTCCCAGGCGCCGGTGCCGGACGACGGATAGATGATGACGGGCTGCTTGGTCTTGAACATCCGCTGCGACGCCGCCAGCACGGCAAAACCGAGCTCCGCAAATTCGGGGCCGCGATGGTCGAGCGTCGGCATGTCCATCGCGCGCAACACGCGGTCCGGCACATTGGTCGGCCCCGGAATCTGGAGAAAATGCCGTCCCGTATGCAAAGTCATAGGCGTTCTTCCCGGTCTTCGAATTGATTGGGCGGCTGGCATACCACCATTCAGCCCACTTGTCCTCCGCCTTGGCGGCGACGTCAACTCAAAGACCGGGAAGGACGGTGTCAAGCCCGCCTCACTCCGCCGGCACTGCGCTCGGCGCGCCGACCATGTCGGCAGTTTCCGAGAACGGCTCCTCGGGGCGCATGAGGAAGGCCGACAGCCCGCCGATCAAGAGCACTCCCATCAGCATCAGGAACGGCAGGTACCAATTGCCGGTGAGATCGATGACCCAGCCCGCCACCAGCGGCGAGGCGATGGCCGCGCCGGCCGAGCCCATGTTCATGATCCCCGACGCGGTGCCCGAATATCGCGGCGCAATATCCATCGGCACCGACCACATCGGCCCGATCACCAGCTCGGCGAAGAAGAAGCCGCTCGACAGGCATAGCGCGACCAGAGTGAGGTCGTGGACGAACAGGATCGGGAACAGCGAGGCGAGCGCACCGGCAAAACCGGCGACCGTCACTGACAACCGCGCCAACCGCACATTGCCAGTGCGCTTGAGAATCGCGTCCGAGAGCATGCCACCGGCGCTGTCGCCGATCACGCCGGCGAAGAACACGCCGGCCGAAAACAGCGCGGAATTCTTCAGATCCAAATGGAAGTTGTTCTTGAAGAACAGCGGCAGCCAGTTGAGGTAAAGCCAGAGGCCCCAGCCGTAGCAGAAATAGGTCAGGGTCACCGGCCACATCCGCCTGAGCAGCGGCCCCCACGGCACCGGCGGCTTGGCGCCGGTCGGCCGCGGCGGCAGCGCGGCGAGCTCAGCCTCGGTGATATGGCGATGCTCCTTGGGCTCGTTGCGGAAGTACCAGACCCACACGATGCCCCAGAGCAGGCTGACGATGCCGAGCACGACGAACGAGCCGCGCCAGGTCAGCCACACCATCAGCGCCGCGACCATCGGCGGCGTGATCGCGTTGCCGAGGCGCGAGAACGCGTGCGTCAATCCTTGTGCGAAGCCGCGGCTGGTCGCCGGCGTCCAATATTGCATCGCGCGCGTCGCGGTCGGAAAGGTCGCGCCCTCGCCGAAGCCCAGCGCAAAGCGCGCCACGAACAGCATGGTCAGGCTGTTGACGAAGCCGGTCCCGATGGTGGCGAGCGCCCAGATCATGCCGCACCAGAACAGGGTCTTGCGCGGACCGAAATGATCGCCGACCCAGCCGCCGATCACCTGGAACATGAGATAGGGATAGGCGAAGGCGGAGAACACCAGACCGAGCTGGGTGTTCGAGAGCGAGAGCTCCTTCTGGATCTCGCTGGCGGCCGTGCCGATATTGACACGGTCGATATAGGTGATGAAGTACATCACGCACAGCATCGCCAGAACGACGTGCGTGGCCTTGAACCGCAGTCCCATGTTCTCTCCCGTCGTGTCGAATTGTGTTTTGAAGGCGCGTTAAAAAAGCGGTGCCGGGGCCCGGCACCGCTTCGAGGTCGATCAGGTCCCGACGACCTTCAGATGCGAGCCCGCATTGCCTTGCGGGCGCTCTTCCAACAGCTTCATGGCGGCATCGACGCCGCCCGAGCGATGCGGCACGCCGGCGACGCGGAGCCCCATCTCGACCCCGGTGAGCGCCGCCATCAGGCTGAGCTCGTTGCATTCGCCGAGATGGCCGATGCGGAACACCTTGCCGGCGACCTTCGAAAGGCCGGAGCCGAGCGACATGTTGTAATTGTCGAGCACGACTTTCCGGAATTGGTCGGCGTCATAGCCGGGCGGCATCAGCACCGCAGTCAGCACCGGCGAGAAATCCTTCGGCTCCTGGCACAGCACCTCCAGGCCCCAATGATCGACCGCGGCGCGCGTCGCGGCGGCCAGCCGCTGATGGCGCGCGAACACCTGGTCGAGCCCTTCTTCAAGCAGCATCGCAACGGCTTCGCGCAGCCCGTAGAGCAGGTTGGTCGCGGGCGTATAAGGGAAGAAGCCGCTCGCATTCGGCTTCACCATCTCCTCCCAATCCCAATAGGAGCGCGGCATCTTGTTGGCCTTCGCCGCGGCCCGCGCCTTGGACGAGACCGCATTGAACCCGAGGCCGGGCGGCAGCATGAAGCCCTTCTGCGAGCAGCTGACCGCGACGTCCACCTTCCATTCGTCGAAGCGGAAATCGGCCGAGCCGAGGCCGGAGATGGTATCGACCATCAACAGCGCCGGGTGCTTGGCGCGGTCGATCGCTGCGCGCACCTCGCCGATCCGGCTGGTGGCGCCGGTCGAGGTCTCGTTGTGCACGACCATCACGGCCTTGATCTCGTGGGCCTTGTCCGCGCTGAGCTTCTCCTCGATGACGGCCGGATCGACGCCGCGCCGCCAGTCGCCGGGGATGAAATCGACCTCGATGCCCCAGCGCGCCGCCATTTGCCGCCACAGCGTGGCAAAATGCCCGGTCTCGACCATCAGCACCTTGTCGCCCGACGACAGCGTGTTGACGATCGCCGCCTCCCAGGCGCCGGTGCCCGAGGACGGGAAGATGATGACGTCGCTGACGGTCTTGAAGATCTTCTTCGACCCGTCCAGCACGGTCTTGCCGAGCTCGGCGAATTCGGCGCTGCGGTGGTCGATGACGGGCATGTCCATGGCCCGCAGCACGCGCTCCGGCACCGGGCTCGGACCCGGAATATTGAGGAAATGGCGGCCTTGGTGGCGGGTCACGGGCAAGTCTCCCTGAGGTGGCGGCGTTCTGATACCCCAGGATTGCATTCATTTTGTGATACCACAAGTCAAGAATGCATTCATTTTGACGGTCGACGCTGACCGGAACAGTCGTTAGGATTTTTGCCAATGAGCACAACGATTCCCGAGGAAACGGCACCGCCCGCCGTCCCCGACAAGATCGATACACCCGCGCGCGATGAGGTCTCGCTGCACGACGAGATCCTGTCGCGGCTGCGCGACTACATCGTCGAGGGCAATATCGCTGATGGTGGGCGGATTTCCGAGCGCCAGCTCTGCGAGATGCTGAAAGTGTCGCGCACGCCATTGCGCGAGGCCTTGAAAGTGCTGGCCGCTGAAGGACTGGTTGAACTGCTGCCCAACCGCGGTGCCCGGGTGCGGCCACTCGGCCCCGACGATATCGCCGAATTGTTCGACTTGATGGGCGGGCTCGAGGGTCTCGCCGGCCGCTTGGCCTGCGAGAAGATTTCGGATGAAGACATCGGAAAAATCGAGCAACTTCATCATGATATGTACGGATTTTACATCCGTCAGGACATGCAGGGCTATTTTCGGATGAACCAACTCATCCATCGCGCGATCGTCCAGGCGGCAGGCAATGCGATGCTGGCGGCGAGCTATGAGAGCCTGGCCGGCCGCATCCGCCGGGTCCGCTATTCCGCCAATTTTGCCCGCAAGCGCGAGCGCTGGAGCGAGGCGATGCGTGAGCACGAGGCGATCCTGGACGCGTTGCGCCGCCGCGCCGGCGGCGAGCTCTCCGACATCCTGTTCCAGCATCTGCGCAACAAGGGGGCGGCGGCGATCGCCTATCTCACCGAGCCGACCGCAACTGCGGAGGCCCCGGCCGCCACGTCCGGCAAGCTCGTGAAGGTCGACTGAAAAACAATCCTCGCCGAATTTGCATGCAGATTTTATTTGCCTCTTGCCACAAATGAATGACATCTGGGGCGGGTAAGCGCCAGCCCGGGACGACACAGACCAAGCCCGGGCCGAGACTTAGGGATCCTCTATGCCGCATGCGAACGCCGGCCCGTCCAAGCTCGAACGCAGGCTGCGTGCCGAGGTCTCCGGCGAGGTCTTTTTCGATCGCTTCAATCGCGGCCGCTACGCCACCGACGCCTCCTTCTATCAGGTGATGCCCGCGGCCGTGGTGCTGCCGCGTACGATCGATGAGGCGTTGCGGGCACTGTCGATCGGCCGCGACGAGGGCCAGATCGTCACCCCGCGGGGCGGCGGCACCTCGCAATGCGGGCAGACCGTCAATGGCGGCATCGTCGTCGATTTCTCCAAGCATCTGAACCGGCTACTCTCGCTCGACGTCGAGAACCGCAGCTGCGCGGTCGAGCCCGGCATCGTGCTGGATGACCTCAACCGCCAGCTCAAGAAGCACGGCCTGTGGTTTCCGGTCGACGTCTCCACCGCCTCGCGCGCCACCATCGGCGGCATGGCCGGCAACAATTCCTGCGGCGGCCGCTCCTTGCGCTACGGCACCATGCGCGACAACACGATCGCGATCGATGCCGCGCTCGCCGACGGCACGCTTTTGCATTTCGGCGAGGTGCCGCGCGATCTCGCGCAGGTGAATTCGCCGGAGAGCGGGTTGTCGCTGTTCCGCGACATGCTGGCGCTGGGCGAACGCGAGGCCGCGGAGATCGCCGACAAATTCCCCAAGGTGCAGCGCCGGGTCGGCGGCTACAATCTCGACGCGCTGACCCCACGCAACGCCGCCAACAACATGGCGCATCTCCTGGTCGGCTCGGAGGGCACGCTCGCCTTCTCCACCCGGATCGAGCTGAAGCTGTGGCCCTTGATCCGCAACAAGGTGCTCGGCGTCTGCCATTTCGGCAGCTTCTACGAGGCGATGGATGCGGCCCAGCACCTGGTGAAGCTGAAGCCGATCGCGGTCGAGCTGGTCGACCGCACCATGATCGCGCTGGGCCGCGACATCGCGATGTTCCAGCCGATCATCGGCGCTGCGGTGCGCGGCGATCCCGACGCCATCCTGGTGGTCGAGTTCGCCGAAGAAGACCAGGACCAGAACCTAGCCAAGCTCAAGCAGCTGACCGAGCTGATGGGCGATCTCGGCTTCGCCTGGGACCGCGAGCCGCGCAAATGGGGCGGCGTGGTCGAAATCATCGAGCCGGCCTTACAGGCCGGCATCGCCGAATTCCGCGCCGCCGGTCTCAACGTGATGATGTCGATGAAGGAAGCCGGCAAGCCGGTGTCCTTCGTCGAGGACTGTGCGGTGCCGCTGCCGCATCTCGCCGATTACACCGCGCGGCTGAACGAAGTGTTTGCCAGGCACGGCACCCGCGGCACCATGTATGCGCATGCCTCAGAGGGCTGCCTGCATGTCCGCCCCGTGCTGAACCTGAAGCTGGAGAAGGACGTGCGCGCGATGCGCGCGATCGCGGAGGAAGCCTTCGCGATGGTGCGCGAATACAAGGGCTCGCATTCCGGCGAGCATGGCGACGGCATCGTCCGCTCCGAATTCCACGAGCAGATGTTCGGCGCGCGCATCGTCGCCGATTTCAAGGAGGTGAAGCAGCGCTTCGACCCCGAGAGCGTGCTCAACCCGGGCCGCATCGTCGATCCGCCCAAGATGGACGACCGCTCGCTGTTCCGCTATCCGCCGGACTATCAGGTCGGCGAACTGAAAACTGTGCTCGACTGGTCGGCCTATCCCGGCCAGGGCCGCGGCTTCCAGGGCGCCGTCGAGATGTGCAACAACAACGGCGCCTGCCGCAAGCTCGACGGCGGCGTGATGTGCCCGTCTTACCGCGCGACGCGCAACGAAAAGGACGTCACGCGCGGCCGCGCCAATACGCTCAGACTCGCGATCTCCGGCCAGCTCGGCGCAGATGCGCTCTCCTCCGACGAGATGATGGAGACCCTGAAGCTCTGCGTCTCCTGCAAGGCCTGCCGGCGCGAATGCCCGACCGGCGTCGACATGGCCAAGATGAAGATCGAGGTGCTGGCGGCTCGCGCCCGGACCCATGGCCTCACCTTGCGTGATCGCCTGGTCGCGTTCCTGCCGCGCTATGCCGATCTCGCCGCGCGCTTTGCACCCCTGGCCAATCTGCGCAACCACAGTCCGCTCTTGCGCTCGTTGATGGAACGCTTTGCCGGCATCAGCGCGCGGCGCAAGCTGCCGGCGTTCCGCAACGATACCTTCCGGGTCGATTCCGTGGCGATGGGCCCCGAGAACGGCCGCGAGGTCGTGCTGTTCACCGACACCTTCAATCGCATCTATGAGCGCGAAAATCTCGATGCGGCCTTGCGCGTGCTGATCGCGGCTGGCTATCGCGTCCATATCCCCAAGCCGTCCGACGGCGGCCGCCCGCTGTGCTGCGGCCGCACCTTCCTGTCGGCCGGCCTCGTCGACCTGGCGCGAAGCGAACTCGATCGTCTGGTCGAGACCTATGCGCCGTTTGCCGCGCGCGGCGTGCCGATCATCGGGCTCGAGCCGAGCTGTCTTCTGACCTTGCGCGACGAGCTGCTGTCGCTGCGCGCGGATACCACGGCGAAGACCATCAGCGCGCACGCTCTGCTGCTCGAGGAATTCCTGGCGCGCGAGGCCGAGCAGGGCCGGCTGCAGCTGCCGCTCGGCCCCCTGCCCGGCAAGGCGCTGCTGCATGGCCATTGCCACCAGAAATCCTTTGCCGCCTTCAAGCCGGTCGAGCAGGTGCTGCGGCTGATCCCCGAGCTTGCCGTTGATACCATCGAGTCCTCCTGCTGCGGCATGGCCGGCGCCTTCGGCTATGGCGCCGATACCTATGAGGTCTCGATGACAATGGCCGAAGCCTCGCTGCTGCCGGCTGTGCGCAAGGCGGATGCGGCGACCTACATCGTCGCCGACGGCACCTCCTGCCGCCACCAGATCCAGGACGGCGCTGCGCGCGGCGCCCTCCACGCCGCGCAGCTCCTGGCCATGAGCTTGGATCGTGCGCGGATGAATTCGTAGGATGGGCAAAGCGACTTGTCCGCCGAAGCTCGAAGAGCGAAGGCGAAGCGTGCCCACCGCCGATTTGCAACTTCGTAATACGGTGGGCACGGCGCTCCGCGCCTCTGCCCACCCGATATTTTCTCGAACTCACCACGGACCGCAAAGGACCCTGACCAATGGCCGACCTCACCCTCGACACTGCCCGCAAGATCCTTGATGCCACGCTGGCGAAAGGCGTCGAGAAGAAGCTGAAGCCGCTGGCGGTCGTCGTGCTCGACGACCGCGGCTGCGTCAAAGCCGCCGCGGCCCAGGACGGCACCAGCCTGATGCGATCCGAAGTCGCGCATGGCAAGGCCTATGGCGCGCTCGCACTCGGCCTCGGCTCCCGCGCGCTGTTCCAGCGCGCGCAGGACCAGGCCTATTTCATCGACGCCGTGAACACGCTGGCGCAAGGCCGCCTGGTGCCCGTGCCCGGCGGCGTGCTGATCATGGACGGCACCACCCTGCTCGGCGCCGTCGGCGTCTCCGGCGACTCCTCCGACAATGACGAGATCTGTGCCATCGCCGGCATCGAGGCGGCGGCGCTCAAGCCGAATGCGGGGTGAGCACGCAGTTGTCTTGACACACGTCAACGCACAGGGATCACCGCGATAGCATCATGGCGCGCCCTCAAGAGCGGGTTGCCATGAGTGCCGTTCCATCATTTGTCGCGGCGGTCTTGCTCGCCCTCGTCGTGGCGAGCGTGCTGGTCGTCGGCAATTATCGACGTGAGCTCGGCAGTGCGCGCGAGCGGGTCGGCCGCGGCGGACGCATCGCCCAAACCAGTGCCGGGCCGATCGAATATGCCGAACAGGGCACCGGCATTCCGTTGCTGGCAAGCCACGGCGCCGGAGGCGGCTATGACCAGGGCCTCGCCGTGGTCGGCGATCTGGTCGATCATGGGGTCCGTATCATCGCCCCTTCGCGGTTCGGCTATCTCGGAACGCCGGCGCCGGCGGGTGCCTCGCCGGAAACCCAAGCCGACGCCCATGCGGCCCTGCTCGCGGCCTTGCAGATCGACAAAGCGATCGTTCTCGGCATCTCGGCCGGCGCCCCTTCAGCGATCGGATTGGCGCTCCGCCACCCCGAGCGCGTCGCAGCGCTGATCCTGATCGTCCCCGGGACCTATGCGCCGAGCAGTCCCGTGGCGGTCGAAGGCAGCCGCGCCAGCGCATTCGTGCTCTGGCTGGTGAATACCGGTGCCGATTTCATCTGGTGGGCGCTGGAGAAGCTCGCTCCGTCGATCCTGGTTCGCTTTGTCGGCATTCCTCCTGATCTGTTCGCCCGCGCATCCCAGGCCGAGCAGGATCGCGTGCGGCAGATGCTGCGCGACATCGAGCCGCTCTCATGCCGCTTCCGCGGCATCAACCTCGATAGCAATCCCGGCCTGCATCCGTTGCCGCTCGAGACGATCGAGGCGCCAACGCTGATCATCTCAGCACGCGACGACCTGTTCAACACCGCGCCTGCCGCGGAATATGCAGCTATGCGAATTCCACGACCGAGGCTCGTCATCTTCGAGAGCGGCGGTCACCTGCTGATGGGACATCGCCAGGAGCTGCGCCAACTGATTGCCGAATTCCTCGCCAAAGGCGCCGCCCTGATGCAGCCCGCCGTAGCCGAGAACCAAACAAGATGAGCCGGCGGATTGCGATCATCCAGGGACATCCGGACGCAACGGCGCACCATCTCCTGCACGCCCTTGCCGATGCCTATGCGGAAGCTGCAACAGAGGCCGGTCACGAGGTGCGCCGTATCGACGTCGGTGCCCTCGATTTCCCGCTGCTGCGCTCGCAAGTCGAATTTGAAACCGGCCAGTTGCCGGCGACGCTAGAGCAGGCGCGAGACGATATGCGCTGGGCCGAACATTGGCTGTTTCTGTTTCCGCTTTGGCACGGAACCATGCCGGCCGTGTTGAAGGGCTTTCTCGAACAGATCTTCCGCCCGAACTTTGCGATGGCATACCGCAAGGACAGCTTTCCAAGGCGATTGTTAGCGGGGCGATCCGCCCGGATCGTGGTCACGATGGGCATGCCGGCCCTGCTCTATCGCTGGTACTTCGGCGCGTTCGGCGTGCGCGGTTTCGAACGCAGCATCTTGCGATTTGCGGGGATCCGGCCCGTGCATGAGAGCCTGTTTGGCCTGACCTTCGCCGATGATCGCAAACGCGCGCGTTGGATCGAGGACATGCGCAAGCACGGCCGCCACGGAGATTGAGCAACTCTCGGTACCGATAGCAACCTTTGAACGGATCGCGGCTTCCTTTCGGTTCAGTGCTGGACCGAGGAGGCCGCCCCGTGAACCAGATCCCACTGCCTGAAACGGCCGAGGCCGAGAACCGCGCCGCGGACGAGGCCCGCGATGACGGCGTCCGCGAGATCGCCCCCGATGTCGGCTACCGCCAGCTTGCGATCGTCAACGTCGTCTTCTACGGACCGCCCGCCGCCGGCGATGGCAATTGGGTGCTGATCGACACCGGCGTGTTCGCCTCGGGTCCTGCAATCCGCCACGCCGCACACGCCCGCTTCGGCGGCAACGGCAAGCCGGCCTGCATCATCCAGACCCACGGCCATTTCGACCATGTCGGGCTGCTGGAAACACTGAGCAGCGAGTGGAACGTGCCGGTCTATGCGCATCCGCTCGAACTGCCTTATCTCAATGGAACGCACTCCTATCCGCCCGCCGATCCCGAGGTCGGCGGCGGCCTGCTGGCGCTGTTGTCACCGATGTTCCCGACCCGGCCGGTGGACGTGTCGTCGCGCCTGCACAGCCTCCCCGACGATCACAGCGTGCCGTTCATGCCGGAGTTCCGCTGGCTGCACACGCCCGGTCACGCCCCCGGACACATCTCGCTGTGGCGGGAGCGTGATCGTCTGCTGATCGCCGGCGATGCGGTCGTGACCACCGCGCAGGAATCCGTCTATGCGGCCGTGATGCAGAAGCCGGAGATGCATGGGCCGCCGATGTATTTCACACCGGACTGGGCCGCGGCACGCGAGTCGGTGCGCGCACTCGCCGCACTCTCGCCGGAGACCGTGATCACCGGGCACGGCGCGGCCATGCGCGGCCCTGAGATGCGCAAGGCGCTGGATCAGCTCGCGCGCGACTTTGACGACATCGCGGTTCCCAAAGCCGGCCGCCACGCGCCGTCGTGACGCACGCATTGTACGTCAGCGCGCATGATGCATCGCGGTGCGAAACAATGGCGGCCGGTCAACGTTTGTAGGGCGGGGCACGTTGGAGACTGCACATGTCTCGTCGACAGCAACCTCGTACCATCATCATCACCGGCGCCTCCGCCGGCGTCGGTCGTGCCATCGCCAAACGGTTCGGACAGGCTGGCGATCGCATCGGGCTGATCGCGCGCGACGAGGACGCGCTGAAGGATGTGCAGCGTGAGCTGCAAGGCTGCTTTGCGCACGCGGAGTATGAAGCCGTCGATGTCGCGGACGCGGATGCCTTGTTTGCCGCCGCCGAAAGGCTCGAATACCGGCTCGGCCCGGTTGACATCTGGATCAATGACGCAATGGAGACGGTGTTCTCGCTTGTGGCGGACATCAGGCCTGACGAATTCCGCCGCGTCACCGAGGTGACCTATCTTGGCTTCGTCTACGGCACCATGGCGGCGCTGAGATCGATGCGGCCGCGCGGCCAGGGGCGCATCATCCAGATCGGCTCCGCGCTCGCCTATCGCGGCATCCCCTTGCAGGCCGCTTATTGCGGCGCCAAGCATGCCATCCGCGGCTTCACCAATTCCTTGCGTACCGAGCTGATCAACGAGGGCTCCGCGATCACGATCAGCATGGTCGACCTGCCGGCGGTGAACACGCCGCAATTCGACTGGGCGCGGGCGCATATTCCGCACACCCCGCGCCCGATGGGGCGGCCGGTCGAGCCAGAAGCGATCGCCGATGCGGTCTATCGGATCGCCGATGGGATGTTCCGCGAATACTGGATCGGCTGGCAGACCCTGCTCACCATTCTCGGCAATGCGGTGGCCCCCGCTTATCTCGATCGCTATCTCGCGCGCAAGGCCGTGACCGGGCAGCAGACCGACGTGCCGCTGGTGCCGGACCGTGCCGACAATCTCGATCATCCCGTGACACGGCTGCATCGTGTCAGAGGCTCGTTCGGCAGGGAATCCGCGCAAGACGCCGTGCTCATTCCAGGCGATGTCGCCCGCGCCGCAACCGTCGCGCTCGGCGCTGCGGTGTTCTTCGTGCTCGGCAGGCTGACCGCGAGCGCCAGGCAGCGGCGCTCGCCACGCCGCTCGCTTGTGATGAGAGGACCTGTCACCCGAGCTCGAAGCTGGTGACGCCGAACACCCGGTCGGTCCGCAGATCGGGGATCGCGCCGGTATACATGCGTGCGGTCTCGAACACCGGCGCGAGCCCGAGATCCTGCGCCAGCGCAACCGCGTCGCGATTGACAGCGGGAACATCGAGGAAGAGTTCGGCATCGCCGATGCCGGCCAGCAGGGCCGACAGCACGCCTTCGGCGGCGGCGCGATCGGCGGCGACCAGCGGGCCGATCTTGTAGCCACGCCGGCACGGCCGGATCACGCCCCAGCCGGCCAGGTCGCCATCGCGTATCAGCGCGCGGCCGACATGACCGGGTGCGCTGATCCAGGCGCGCAGGAAGACGGGGCGTGGCGCCGGAAAAACGCTCGCATCTGAAGCTTCGATCGTGCTGAACGGGATTGCGGTCAGCGGGACCACAGGGGCTTGCGAGACCGCCCGAGCGCCGACCGTGCCGCCGTAGCGAATATTGGCATAAGCATAATGAAAGCCGGATTTTCTGTAGTTGTCCTGCTGCGCGACCACGCCGTCGAGCCCGATCGCACGGCGACCGGCATGCGCCATCGCTGCGTTCCAGATCCGCAGCCCATAACCGTGGCCGCGCAGATCCGGTCGCACGATGTAGAAGCCGAGAAAGGCAAAGCGCGCATCGTAGTTGACGCAGGAGATCGTCGCGACCGGCGCCCCGTCGCACTCGGCGATCAGAAAGCCTTGCGGATCGACCGTGGCAAAGCACGCGGCATCGGCAAGGCCGGGATTCCAGCCCTCGGCCGCAGCCCAGTCGATGGCGAGCGCGATCTCCTCCTGCCGCATCGGCCGGATGTGCAGGTCGCTGGCGTCGGGATATCCGGAAGATCGCGTCATCTCAGCCTCGATGCGAATGCTGCAACATCCACCAATGATGAGACCATATGACCCCCGGGGGCAACCGGTGCGCGCCAATTTTACGACGACATCTCAACTCCGGAGAGGATCTCTCCAAGCCGACTGTTCAATTCCCGCCGAGAAAAGACCAGATGGCACTCATCGGCCTTCATCAGCCAAGTCGTCCGCACGCCCCAAAGAGACTCTCGATCGCATTGCTCATTATGCCGTGTGTGATCTCAACGTGATTGCCCGTCGTGCCAACGTGTCGCAGATCTTTTCTGTTGCACCGTCGGGCAAATCACCGGCAGATTCTCCTGCGTCTCGGCCTTTCCAAGAGGGGCGCTTCGCGATCGTCACGAGTGTTGGGTCCGGGATGCGATGGGCGTGTCGATGTTGCAGCGTGATCTCATCATGCCGACGAACAACACGATGCGCACGGCGAAATCGTGTGGTCCTGGCGCCGCGGTGCTGGCGCTAAGGTTCGCGGTGCTCGACGAGCCCGTAACCGACGGGGGCAAGAAAGCCGATCCCCGGGGAGAGCGCATATAAGCCGTAAAGCCGTTGCGCAGGGAAGGCCGGTGTTCGGCTCGTACCTGTGGTGACTGCCGCCTGCTTTCTTTGATGCAGGCGGGCCATGGGTGCAGGCCTTGCATCCGGCCTTCCCTGCACCCTCTTCGATTTCAGAGGGTGACGACGACAAGCATCACTCGGGCATTTTGCCGCGAGAACGCGGATGTGTATCTACTGGGTCATTTGACAGTTGAATCGGAAAGCCGCTCACCCGTCATTGCGAGGAGCCAACGGGTCCGCGACGAAGCAATCCAGCCTCCGCATGACTCTGGAATGCGCGTCGTCTCCCCCGCTGTCGTCCCAGCCAAGCGAACGCAGTGAGCGCGAGCCGGGATCCATAGCCACAGGGCAGAGTGGAGCGCGAGCTGGAGCTTCTGGCGTGCGCAATGATAACCGACGGTGGTTATGGGTGCCTGCGTTCGCAGGGACGACACCGAATACGTCGCGACATCGCAGCGACCCAACTAACAGCAGGTCAACGAGGAGCCGCTCACTTCCCCGTCCACACCGGCTTGCGCTTCTCGGCAAACGCTTTCAGCCCTTCCTTGGCGTCTTCGGTCATCGCCAGCAGTGCGATCTGGCTCTCGGTATAGGCAATAGCCTCGTCGAACGACATCGAAGCGATCGCCCGCATCGCATATTTGCCGCGGCGGATCGCGGTCGGCGATTTGTCGACGATACGGCCGATCAGCCAGTCGATCTTGGCGTCGAGCTCGGCCGCAGGCACGACGTAGTTGAGGAGGCCGGCGGCTTGCGCAGCCTTCGCATCGAACGGCTCGCCGGTCAGCGCCCATTCGCTGACGAGGCGCGGCGGCGCGATGGTCTGCAGCAGGCTCAGCACCTGCATCGGAAACACCCCGACCTTCACCTCCGGCAGGCCGAAGATCACGTTGTCGGCGGCCACCGCCATATCGGTCATGCAGAGCAGCCCCATGCCCCCGGCCATGCAGACGCCTCCGACCCGCGCGATCGCGGGCTTGGTCGCATTCTGCGACAGCCTGAGCAGATCGGCGTAGTCCACATTGGGACGCGAAAAATCCATCGCGAAGGCCGCGCCGGAATTCTGCAGATCGGCGCCGGCGCAGAACGCCTTCTCGCCAGCACCGGTCAGCACGATGACGCGGACATCCGCATCCTCGTGAGCCTGCCGATAGCCTTGTGCGATGCCGGCGATCACCTCGCCATTGAGCGCGTTGCGCTTGTCCGGCCGATTGATGGTGATCCAGAGAGCCTGTCCGCGCTTGTCGAGGATCACGCTTGGCGTATCGGTCATGGCCTTGCCTATCTGCTGCTATCCGGAACGGGATTGTCGCCGGATAGCTGCCACGAGCAAGGAAAACTTGCGTCAGGTCGCCGCCGGCCGGTTCATCTCGCGCGGCTCGCGACGCCAGATCGGACGACCGCGCTCGAACCGACCGTTGCGCAGGAAGGCAACTGTCTGCCGGACCGCGGTGGGATGGAGCAACAGGCCCATATGCGAGGCCTTGACCGTCGTGTGATCGGTCATGTCGGCGAGCTTGCAGCTCTCGACCGAGACCCGACCGTCATTCGGCCAGGGCAGCAGGAACAGGGCCGAGATCGGATCGAGGAAGCGGTTGCCGGCGATGACGCCGACCTCGTAGTCGAGCGGCGGCAGCGACGCCAGGGTGACGTGCTTGGTGGTCACCAGCTGCAGTCCGGCGGGACCGAAATAGCTGCGATACAGCGCAATGTGCTTCAACCGATCGGCAATCTCACTGCCGCCATTCGGTGTGCCCAGCATGACGACGCGGCCGAGTCGCGCCGGGCGGTGCTCCGCGATGTAGACCCGTGCCAAAAGCCCGCCCATCGAATGGGTGACGAAGTGAATCGGGCCCTGCAGGCGCGCCGCGAAGTTTGCGATCGCCGGGTGGATGTCCTCGGCGAGCGCTTCCAGCGGCTTCTTGCGGCTTTCATAGTCGAGATTGAGCGTTGCAAATCCCGCGCGCTGCAGCGCGCTCTCCAGCCGGCGCAGCATCAATGAGCGGCCGGCGATGCCATGCAGCAGAACCACTCCTGCGGCGGAGGGGCTGCTCTGCGAACGACGTCGGCGCAACGATGCGATCAAGCGACCTCCCGCTCCGTCGACTCTCCCGCGGTGCCGCCCGCGGCAGCCGATTCGGCGAGCGCTTTCGCCGCAACATAGTCGGTCTTGCCGCTGCCGAGCAGCGGCACCTTGTCGACCACCATCACAGTTGCGGGAACGGCAAGCTCGGGCGCGCCTTGCGCCTTGGCCTGACGCTGCATGCTGCCGCGATCGGCGTCCTTCTGGGTCGTGAGCAGGACGATGCGCTCGCCCTTGCGCTCATCGGGGATCGACACCGCGACCGAGATCGCCTGCGGCCACACCGCGGCGGCGATCTGCTCGACGACCGACAGCGAGACCATCTCACCCGCGATCTTGGCGAAGCGCTTGGCACGTCCCTTGATGGTGATGAAGCCCTGCGCATCGATGGTGACGATGTCGCCGGTGTCGTGCCAGCCCTCCGGCAGCGCCTCCAGCACACCCGGATTTTCCGCGCGCAGATAGCCGAGCATCACATTCGGGCCGCGCACCGAAAGGCGGCCGCCCTCCTCGATTCCCGGCACCTTGTCGAGCCGGTATTCCATCAACGGCGACAGCCGGCCGACGGTGCCGACGCGGTTGGCCATCGGCGTATTCATGGCGAGCACAGGTGCCGTCTCGGTCACGCCATAGCCTTCGAGCACGCGGATACCATAACGCTCCATATAGACCTGCCGCGTGCGGTCCTTCACCGGCTCGGCGCCGGCGATCACCAGCCGCAGCGTGCGGAAATCATAGGCATGGGCCGAACGGGCATAGCCGGTCAGGAATGTGTCGGTGCCGAACAGGATCGTGGCGCCGGTCTGATAGATCAACTCGGGCACGATCCGGTAATGCAGCGGCGACGGGTACATGTAGATCGGGATACCCGCCAAGATGGGCATCATCATGCCGCCGGTAAGGCCAAAAGAGTGGAACACCGGCAGGACGTTGAACACGAGGTCGTTGGCATTGGCATCGACGCGGGCGAGCGCCTGCGCCGCATTGGCCAGGATGTTGCGGTGGGACAGCACGACGCCCTTCGGCGTGCCTTCCGAGCCCGAGGTGAACAGGACCACTGCGGGATGGGTGGCGTTGCGGGCGACACGCGGATGGATGCCGTCGGCAAAGCCCTTGATCTTGTCCATCAGGCCGATCGAGGCACGCACATCCTCCAGATACACCAGCCGCGCCTGGCCTTCGATTGCCGCGATCAGCTTGTCGAGCTTGCCCTTCTCGATGAAGGCGCGCGAGGTCAGCACCGTCGTCACCTGCGCCGCCTTCATCGCCGCCAGCACATTCACAGGACCGGCAGAGAAGTTGAGCATCGCCGGCACCCGGCCGATCGACTGCAGCGCCATGAACACGACGGCAACGCCGGCCGAGTTCGGCAGCAGGACGCCGACGTTGTCGCCGACGATGGTGCCCTGCTCCAGCTTGCGGCTGAGCACCTGGGCCCCGAGCAGAAGCTTGCGATAGGTCAGTTGAGTGCCGAGCGGATCCTGGATCAGCACCTTGCCGGTGTCGCGATCGCGATAGGCATGCGCCAGTGCCTCGAACAGGGTCTGGTCAAGCATCGCGTTCTTGACCATGGCGTCGATCATGACGTCCTGCAGCGCAGCTCCGGCCGCATTGCGGCGGGTCTTGCCTTTGAGAGACTCATCGATCGACAGTTTCACCGGCGGCAGGATCGTAACGGTCACCTTCGGAAACCAGGAGCGCTTGATCTGGCCGTGCTTGAGATAGCTGAGATGCGAGCGCTGCGCGCCCTCGATCCGCACGGGCACGACCACGGCATCGGCCTTGTCGGCGATCATCGCGGTGCCGTCATAGACCTTCATCAGCGAGCCGGACAGCGTGAGGCGGCCCTCCGGGAAGATCACCACCGGCTCGCTGCCGGCGACGAGCTTGATCAGATCGCGCGCGCCGAGCGGCTTGGTCGGATCGATGGTGATGTGGCGGACCATCTTCAGGAAGACCTTCGCCCACCAGGCCTGCGCGATGCCGGTGTCGACCGCGAAGGTAGCATCGATCGGCAGGATCGCATGCAGCAAGGGTCCATCAATCAGGCTGACGTGGTTGGGCGCGATCAGCATGCGGGTGCCGGCGGGCGGCAGGTTGTCCAGGCCGCGCACCTCGGTGCGAAACATCGCACGGAACAGCAGCGCGCCGAAATCACGCACGCCTTCTTTGCCCCATTTGTTGAGCACGAACCAGACCGAGGCGAAGCTCGCCAGCGCAAGCCCGAAGAAGATCCAGGCGATCGACAGACCCGCGGCCTGCAGGCCCGCGACGAACAGCGAGCCGACCACCATGAAAGCTGCCTGCAGGATGTTGCCGGCGGCGATTACCCGCGCACGCTCGGACGGCGCCGACCAGGCCTGCACCGCCGCGAAGGCCGGCACTACGAACAGGCCGCCGCCGAAGGCGAACAGCGCGAAATCGATCACCATGCGGAAGCCTGCCCAGGAGCCGAGGAAGGCCATTGGCGTGATGTCCTTCGCCGTTTCGGTCGTGCCGATCGCCCAGGACAGATCGAGCCCGAGCACACCCATGATGATGGCGCCGATCGGGACCAGCGCCAGGTTCGGCCGGACATGGCTGAGCTGGGCGGCAAACAGCGAGCCGATCGCAATACCGATCGCAAAGATCGCAAGGCACAGCGTGACCACACCCTCGGTACCGCCAACCACGCCCTTGATCAGCGCCGGCAACAGCGACAGCACGACCGCACCGGCGAGCCAGAACCAGGACACGATGACCATGCCGTCCCACAGCCGCGACTCGGCATAGAGCGATTTCAAAAGATGCAGCGTCGACGTCCAGGGATTGGCGGTGATGCGGAGATCAGGCGCGGACGGCGTCGTATGCGGGATCTGCGCGGCGGAAGCCCAGGACATCAGCGCAAGACCGACGACCGCGAGCGACACCCAACCCATATGCGTGGAGCCGGAGACGAGCTGGCCACCGGCGATGGTGCCAATCAGGATCGCCAGGAAGGTCGCGCCCTCGACCAGCGCGTTGCCGGTGGCGAGTTCGCCGACCGTGAGCTGATCCGGAAGCATCGCGTATTTCACCGGCCCGAACAGCGCCGCGACGATGCCGAACAGGCCGAGCGCGACGAACAGCAGCGGGACCGAATGCATGAAGAAGCCGAGCGCCGCAAAGATCGCCGCGAAGATCTCGACGAACTTCAAACGACGCGCCACCACGCCCTTGATGTACTTGTCGGCCAGTTCGCCGCCGAGGCCGGACAGAATGAAGAACGGGAAGATGAAGACCGCGCCCGCAACCGTCACCAGCGCATCGCCATGCGCCGCGACGGCGCCATAGAGCAGCATGATGACGAGCGCATTCTTCAGGACATTGTCATTGAGTGCGGAGCAGAACTGCGCCCAGAACAGCGGGGCAAAGCGACGCGACGACATCAGTTGCTTGATCATTGTCGTTTCCTGGTGTGCTGCGGGCTAGGCCGCGAAATCGTGGTGCTCTTTGGTATTGATGACAAATAGAGGGCCGATTCGGCCTCAAAGTCCTCTCTGTGCCGGGCCGCTGCGTGGGCTTTCGTTCTCTCTGCGTTTGCGTTGCGCGGGATCCTGCGCGATCAGCACCATGGTCTCACCCAGCGTGAAAGACGACCAGACGAGTGCGACGAGCCCTGCCGCAAAACCGCTGCGCAACTCCCAGTCCAGCGGCAGCACAACGATGCCCCCACCGACCAGCACCAAGCATGCGCCGAAGGTGATGTGCAGAAAGCTTATCCAGAGCCGGTTTGGCCGTTCGGGAGCTGCGCGATGTGGGGACATGGTGACCGCTTGGTTGCGCATGGGGGACGGATTCGAACGGATCAGGTCAGTTCGTTCAGATAGTGAAAGCAGCCGAACAGGCCCCGGCGGCGGAGCCGGTGCCCGTCCCGCCCGGCCGCGCGATAGAGGCTCGCCCCGGCCCGCCGGACGGCACGACGCGCCGCCAGGAGGCCGGCGACGTCGCAGGCGTTCGCGACCCGCTCGATCGGAGCCGTCACCATGTGAGACACGATCCGGCCAAAACCGTTCACCAGAGCAACGGCATCAGCAGCGAAAAGATGTGGGATGCGGATGGCTTGGGTTTGCATGGGCGCGACCTTCAATTTTGAGCAACGCTCAAAATTATCTATCGCAAAAATGAGCAAGGCTCAAGAAAAATCTTGCGAGGCGTCAATGGAGGTCCAGCGGTCGGTCGTGCCAATGCGCTGGCGTCCGGGCCTAAGCGCGCCAAGTTATTGCAATTATTTCCATTTTCTTCCGAACCGGCCGACACGCGATCGTTACGCGGAGGCCTTTCGCAGCCAGACCTTATTGTCGTGGAACGCTGCACCCCCGATCGGTGCGACGGTGTCGGCCCCGGTCAATGTGTTGATGCCCCGACCGCCTTGGTGGGCCCGATTGGGGTGGATCGACTCCGCAATCAACACCCCTCGCCGCACGCCGTCGAACAGGCGCGCGGCGAGCGTGGTCTCGCCGCGGCGGTTGCCAAGCACCACCGCCTCACCATCGGCGATGCCGAGCGCGGCGGCATCCAGCGGATGGATCATCACTGACGGCGCCCCTTCCCTCGCCTGCGAGGATGGCGTCTCGTTGAAGGTGGTGTTGAGGAACGAGCGCGAGGGGCTGGTGGCCAGCCGGAAGGGATGGTCCGCGTCGGAGTCCTCGGTCACCGCCCAATGGTCCGGCAGCGACGGCATCCGCTCAGGATTGCCCATCGCACGGCCGAAGGGTGGGCGCGCCCAGTCCGCCCTGAAATGGAATTTGCCATCCTTGTGCGCGAACCCATCGAGATAATGCGAGGTGCGGAAATCCGGCTGCAGGTCGCGCCAGATGTCCGCTTCGAGCCCGGCGATGTCGCCATGGCCGCTCTTCTTCAGCGTCGCGTCGATCAGCTCACGCGGCGTCATCTCGAACCCCGGATGGACAGCCCCGAGCCGCCGCGCCACCCCCTGCAGCACGTCGTGGTTGGAGCGACATTCGCTGGGCGGATCGATCAGCTTCGGACCGACCGAAATATACTGATGGCCGCCGCCGTAATAGAGATCATCGTGCTCCATGAACATCGTCGCCGGCAGCACGATATCGGCCATTTGGGCCGTCTCGGTCATGAACTGCTCGTGGACGGCGACGAACAGATCCTCCCGCGCGAAGCCTTCCCGCACCAGGGTCTGCTCGGGCGCCACGGTCATCGGGTTGGTGTTCTGGATCAGCATCGCCTTGACCGGCGGGCCGCCGCACAGCGCTGCGCTGTCCCCGGTCAGAACGCGTCCGATCTGAGACTGGTCGAGAATGCGCGTGGTGTGATCGATCGCGTCATGGCCTTCGATGATGGATTCATTGAAGCGCCAGAGCGCGGCATTGTTGAAGAAGGCCCCGCCGCCTTCATACTGCCAGGCGCCCGTCACCGCCGGGATGCACGACGCCGCGTGCATCTGCGCGGCGCCATTGCGGCTGCGGGTGAAACCATAGCCGAGCCGGAAGAAGGTGCGCTTGGTCTCGCCGATCGCGCGCGCAAACGCCTCGATCTCCGCGACCGGAACGCCACAGATCGAAGAGGCCCATTCCGGGGTGCGCGTCTTCAGATGCGCCTCGAGCTCAGCCGGACAATCGGTATAGCGGTCCATATAGGCGCGGTCGGCATAGCCGTCGCGGAACAGCACATGCATGACGCCGCAGGCGAAGGCGCCGTCGGTGCCGGGACGCAGGATGATCTTGATATCAGCCTGCTTCATCGTTTCGTTGTCGTAGATATCAACCGCGGCGATCTTCGCACCGCGTTCCTTCCGGGCGCGCGACGCATGCGTCATCACATTGACCTGTGTGTTCACGGGGTTGGTGCCCCAGATCACGATCAGGTCGGAGACGGCCATCTCGCGCGGATCGACCCCGGCGATCTTGCCGGTCCCGATCGCGAAGCCGACACGCGCCACATTGGCGCAGATCGTCGAATAGAAGCGCGAATACTTCTTCACATGGGTCAGGCGGTTGATGCCGAGCCGCATCACCAGGCCCATCGTGCCGGCGTAGTAATAGGGCCAGACCGATTCGGCGCCGAACTCCCGCTCGGCTTCCATAAAGCGCGCCGCGATCTCGTCGAGCGCTTCGTCCCAGGTGATGCGCGCAAATTGACCGGAGCCTTTCGGACCGGTGCGACGCAACGGATGCATCAGCCGCTCGGGATGATGGATGCGCTCAGCATAGCGTGCGACCTTCGCGCAGACGACGCCAGCCGTGTAGGTCTGCTGCTTGGACCCGCGCACGCGGCCGATCGTGGTCCGATCGAGCACCTCCACGTCGAGCGCGCAGGCCGACGGGCAGTCATGCGGACAAGTGGAGTGGCGGATCTCAATGCGAGGCTGCTGGTTCATGCCACGATTGTTAACATCGAAATTTGCCTCAGCCGAGCGCTTTCGCGAGGCATTCGCATGAACAAAACGCAGGCGTGATCCCACCTGGGGCTGGAACCCCGATCCGGACATTCAGTGGGTGAGAAAGTGTCAGCCGCCGAGCTGGGTCAGGCCGGTCGGCGGACCGTCGACCGCGGTCCAGCCGCCGTCGACGAACAGGGTGCTGCCGGTCACGTAACTCGCCGCATCGGAGGCGAGGTAACAGACGGCGGTCGCAACCTCGTCAGAACTGCTCCAGCGGTTGAAGACGGTGTGCGCCGCGTAGAGATTGTAGATGTCGGGGCGTTCTTTGAACGGCGCGGTCAGCGCGGTCTCAACAATGCTGGGCGCAATCGCGTTGACGCGTACGCCGAAGGGGCCGACCTCAGAGGCGAAGCCCTTGACCAGCAACCCAATCGCCGCCTTCGTCGCCCCATAGACTGCAAGTCCCGGCTCGATGGTCACCGCGCGCATCGACGAGCAGGCGATCAGGCTGCCGCTGAGCTGCTGCGTCATGATCCGGCCGAAGGCCTGGAAGAACCATAGCGTGCCCTTGACGTTCAGGTTGATGACACGGTCGAGATCCTCCTCGGTATAGTCGAGGATCGTCTTGCGGATGTTGAGCCCGGGGGTGGTGACGGCAATATCGATACGCGGAAACGTATCTCTGGCTTTGGCCGCAAGTTCTGCGATCCCGCCACGATCTGCTGCATCGCACACAACCGCATCAGCCTGTCCGCCCCGCTCTCGAATCGCGGCTGCAGTGGTCTGCGCACCTTCCCCCGAGCGATCGGCGCACAGCACATGGGCACCAAGGTCGGCAAGAGCCTCTGCCGAGGACTTGCCGATGCCGGATGCGGCCCCGAGCACGACGGCGGACTTGCCCGAGAGATCGAACAGCTTGCGGTAATCCGGCACAGACTCTCCTCCCGCTCGCAGCAGTGGTAATTTTCGTTGCCAAGCGAGATTCATATACTAATATATCAATTGAGGAAACGCATATGATCGCCCGCGCACCCAGGAAGTTGGCCCCTGCGCCACGACCGCTATCGGCCCGCATGCGCCGCAGCACCCGGCCGCGCGGGACGCGGGCATCGTCCCAGATCTATTCCGACCTGAGGACAGAATTGGTCTCGCTTGTGCGAAGACCCGGCGAGATCATCTCGGAATCGCAGATCGCGACGGCCTACGGCGTCAGCCGAACCCCCGTCCGCGAAGCCATCCTGAAACTCGCCGATGAAGGCCTGGTCGAGATCTTCCCGCAATCCGGAATCTTTGTCTCGCGCATTCCGGTCGCGGCGCTGCCCGAAGCCATCATCATCCGCAAAGCGTTGGAGGAAACCACGGCGCGGATGGCCGCGGAGCGGGTGACATCAAGCCAGCTCTTGAATCTGCACGCGGTGCTCGAGCGGCAGCGGGAAGCCAGCGCAGCGAAACATCGCGAGGCTTTCCACCAGGCCGACGAGCTCTTTCATGCGACCATTGCGGAAATTGCCGGCTATCCCGGGATCTGGACCTTGATCCAGCAGGTCAAGGTTCATGTCGACCGCTATCGCAGATTGACGCTGCCCCAAGCGGGCCGCATGGCGGAAGTGATTGCAGAACACGAGCCGATCCTGGCCGCAATCGAGGCGCGCGATCCGAACGGCGCGCGGCTCGCGATGGCACGCCACCTCGAGCGGCTGCTCAGCGACATTTCGGAGATTCAAATGATCAATCCGGAGTTCTTCGACCAACCGACCTAAGTCTCACCTGCCGAGAACCGCGATCTGCAATGATTGTGGATCAAACGCCATAGTCCTGGGAGGGACGCCATGAAACGACGCGACTTTATCAAGCTGAGCGTGGGGCTGACCACTGCGGCCACGCTTCCCCCGTTCTCGTCCGCGCTGGCCCAGTCCAAAGCGGTGTTCAAGACGTCCGACGTGCAGCCGCCCGGCTATCCGACGGTGGCCGCAACCGAGAACCTGGGCAAGAAGCTCGCAGCCGCCACCAACGGTCGGCTGTCGATCCAGATGTATCCGTCCGCTCAGCTCGGCGGCGAGAAGGAAACCATCGAGCAGACACAGATCGGCGCAATCCAGATGTTGCGCGTCAGCGCCGGCGCATTGGGCCCCATTGTCGACGAGATCAACGTCGTCAACATGCCATTCCTTTTCAAGAGCATCGAACATTCCGAGAAGATGATGGATGGCCCGGTCGGCCAAGACCTGCTCGACCGCATCAGCGCCAATCCAAGCGCCAACCTTGTCGCCCTGTGCTGGATGAACTCCGGCGCACGGAGCATCTATAATACCAAGAGGCCAATCAAGACGATCGACGACATCAAGGGCCTGAAGGTCCGCGTGATCGGCAATCCGATCTTCATCGACATGATGAACGCGCTGGGCGGCAACGGCATCGCGATGGGATATGATCAGGTCTTCAGCGCGCTGCAGACCGGCGTGATCGACGGCGCCGAGAACAATCCGCCGAGCTACGTGTTCTCCAACCACTACACCGCAGCGAAATACTACTCGTTGACCGAACACCTCGTCATTCCCGAGGTGCTCGTCTTCTCCAAGCGGGCGTGGACTGCGCTCTCCCCCGACGATCAGACCCTGATCAAGAAGTTCGCGCGCGAAGCCCAGATGGAAGAGCGCGAATTGTGGAAGGCCTATGAACGTCAGGCCATGGAAAAGGCCAAGGCCGCTGGTTGCGAGATCACAGAGATCCCCGACAAGGCTCCCTTCCAGGCTGCAGTGAAGCCGGTCTGGGACAAATATGGCCCGAAATACCAGGAGATGATCAAGCGCATCCAGGAAATCGCGTGAGTGACGCGAACAAAGTTCGCGTGTCGGACGGGGAGGAATAGCCATGGCCGCTTGGTATCGCCGGGCAATGGATGCGCTCTATCTGGCCTGCGTGATCGTCGGCACCACGGCGTTGGTGCTGATCTCGGCGGTCATCCCATATGCAGTGTTCACCCGTTATGTGCTGAACAGCGCGGCGTCCTGGCCGGAGCCGCTCGCCGTGCTGCTCACGATCCTCCTCACCTTCATTGGAGCGGCTGCGGGTTACAGGTTGAACCTGCACATGAACCTCTCCTACTTCGCCGATCAGCTGCCAGCGCGATGGCGTCGAGTCCTCGACGTCATCGTGCAGCTGCTGATGGCGCTGATTGCGCTGTTCATGATCATCTGGGGGGAGCGGCTGGTCGAGGTCACCTGGAGCAACACCATCGCCGACTTCCCCTTCCTCTCGGTCGGCGTGACCTATCTGCCGATTCCTGTCGGCGGGCTCTGCCTTCTCCTTTTCATCATCGAGCGGCTCGCCGTCGGCGTTCCGCCTGATCCCATTCCTCATCGCGACACCGCGTCTTTCGATTAAGCGGCAGAGAGATCCATGGATATTTTCGTCCTGCTCACGACGATGCTGGTCTGCTTCCTGATCGGGATGCCGATCGCGTATTCGCTGGCGCTTGCCGCCATCGTCGGCGCGCTATGGATCGGCATTCCGCTCGAAGCGGTGATGCTGAAGGTTTCGGATGGCGTCAGCAAAGTCGCCATGTTGACGATTCCCTTCTTCGTTCTCGCCGGTGCCATCATGGCGGAAGGCGGCATGGCGCGACGGCTGGTCGCCTTCGCCGACGTGCTGGTCGGCCTCACCCGGCTCCGCGGCGGGCTGTCGATCGTGAACGTATTGGCGACGACGTTCCTAAGCGGCATTTCCGGCTCAGCGGTGGCCGATACGTCCGCGATCGGCTCGGTCATGATCCCGCAGATGGAACGCTCCGGCTACCCCCGGGTCTTTGCAACCAACCTGACCATCAGTTCGTCGGTGCAGGCGCTGCTCGTGCCGCCAAGCCATAATGCCGTGCTCTATTCGCTCGCAACCGGCGGCACGATTTCGATCAGTGCGCTGTTCGTCGCGGGCGTCTTCCCAGGCCTATTGCTCGGCTTCTCGCTGATCCTGCTCTGCCTCGTGATCGCCTATCGCGAGCGCCATCCGGCAGGGAACACAGTCGCCGCCAAAGATGCAATCCGGATCACCATCGACGCCGCATGGGGATTGATCACGCTTGTGATCATCCTTGGCGGCATCCTCGGCGGTGTCTTTACCGCGATCGAAGCCGGCGCGGTCGCCTGTCTCTGGGCCTTCTTCGTCACGATGTTCATCTATCGCGACTACCGTTGGCGCGATCTGCCGGTTCTACTGCACCGGACTCTGCGCACCGTAGCAATGGTGATGACCTTGATCGCCTGCGCCTCGGCGGTCGGCTACATCATGGCGCTGACCCAGATGCCGAGCAAAATGACCCAGTTCTTCCTGTCGATCTCCAGCAACAAATATGTGATCCTGTTCCTGATCAACATCCTTCTGCTGCTGCTCGGCACCTTGGTCGACATGGCTCCGTCGATCCTGATCGCGACACCGATCCTGCTCCCTGTCATGCAGAATTTCGGCGTCGATCCCGTTCATTTCGGGATGATCATGCTGCTCAATCTGGGGATCGGCCTGTGCCACCCGCCCGTCGGCGCCATCCTGTTCGTCGGCTGCGCGGTCGGCAAGGTCTCGATCGAGCAGGTCATGCGCCGGATCTGGCCGTTTTACGCGGTGATGTTCCTGGTGCTGATGGCCGTGACCTATATCCCTCAGATCTCGCTGTGGCTCCCGCGCCAGGTGCTGCACTGAGGCCATTCTCGAGGTTCAAGATAGCGCGACCCGCGCTGCCAGCGCTCTTGCTGGCAGCGGGATGGTGGCCTTAGGTTCGGTCTTCGAGCAACATAGGCGCGCGTGCGACTCTGGGCGCGCGAGGCGTCGCTTGGTGACGGGAGAGAACACGCCATGGCCCGAAGACTGATCGATATATCGGTGCCGCTGCAGAATGATGTGCCAGCAGACCCGCCCGGCAACCATCCGAAGATCCAGTACATCGACCACCAACAGAGCCTTGCGCATATGCTGCAGTTCTTCCCCGGCCTGAAGGCGGAGGATCTGCCCGATGGCCAAGGCTGGGCGGTCGAGCAGGTCCAACTGTCGAGCCACAACGGCACCCATCTGGATGCGCCCTGGCATTTCCATCCCACGATGAATCGCTGCGAGCGCGCCTGGACGATCGACGAAGTGCCGCTGGAGTGGTGCTTCCAAGTGGGAGTGAAGCTCGATTTCAGACACCTGCCGGACGGCTATGTCGCGACAGCCAAGGACGTCGAGCAGGAGTTCGAGCGCATCGGCCACACGCTGTCGCCACTGGACATCGTGGTGGTTAACACCTCGGCCGGAGCCAAATATGGCCGCTCCGACTACGTAAGTTCAGGCTGCGGCATGGGCTATGAGGCGACCATGTACCTGCTCGAGCGCGGCGTGAGACTGACGGGCACTGACGGCTGGAGCTGGGACGCGCCGTTCGTGCATACGGCAAAGCGCTACGCGGAAACCAAGAATGCCGGCCTGATCTGGGAGGGACATAAGGCCGGGCGCCACATTGGCTATTGCCACCTGGAGAAATTGCACAATCTCGAGCAGCTGCCCTCGACCGGCTTCCTGGTGAGCTGTTTTCCGGTCAAGATCGAACGCGCCTCCGCCGGATGGACCCGGGCCGTCGCGATTATCGAGGGTTAATCTTAGGTAGGGGGCGTACGGAGAAAAGGCCGGTTCCGCTTGCTGCCGGCGCAAGCGGCGCTACAATGAAGAAAATAAGCATAATTCCAGGGAGAGAAATATGAGGAAGGATTTCCGCTCGGCGGTCTCGCCGCTCGGCTATAGCGCGCTGGTGTTGGCCACCGCCGGTTTTCTAGGCACGATTTCGAGCCAGGCCCTCGCTGCCGATCCACTGAAGATCGGCGTGATCGCGGAGGCGCAAGCCATCGCAGGTGCCTCCATCCCCCAGGCCGCGCAGATGGCGGCCGACGAGATCAACGCCAAGGGCGGCGTCGACGGGCGGAAGATCGAGATCGTCACCTATGACAACCACTCCTCTTCTGCCGATTCCGTCCGCGCGTTTCAGCGCGCGGTTAACGAAGACAAGGTCAATATTGTCATCGCCAGCTATATCAGCGAGGTGGTGCTCGCGCTTGAACCCTGGGCATCCCGGCTGAAAACACCGTTCATCACGCCGGGCGCGGCGTCGAACGAGATCAGCAAGAGCGTCCACGCCGACTACGAGAAGAACAAATACACGTTTCACGGATATCTGACGTCAGCCGCGCTCGCGCTCTCGGTTTGTGACGCGGCCAAGGAGCTCCTGGTCGACGGCAAGCACATGTCCACGGCGGTCATCATGAGCGAGGACGCCGCCTGGACCAAGCCGCTCGACGTCGGATATGAGGAATGCCTGCCAAAGATCGGGCTGAAGGTGCTCGACCATATCCGCTTCTCGCCCGACACCACCGACTTCACGCCGATCTTCAACAAGATCGAAGCCGCCAAGCCGGACGTCATCATCACCGGTATCTCCCATGTCGGCGTGCAGCCGACAGTGCAGTGGAAGAACCAGCAGGTTCCGATCCCTATGTTCGGGATCAGCTCGCAGGCGACCAACTCCACCTTCGGCAAGGACACCAACGACGCCGCCAATGGCGTTCTGTATCAGGGCGTCTCCGGCACCGGCGTCGCCGTAACTCCGAAATCGGTCCCCTTCTCGGAAGGCTTCAAGGCCAAATACGGCAACTATCCATCCTATGCGGGCTACACCTCGTATGACGAGGTCTACTACATTGCCGAGGCCGTCAAGCGGGCGGGCTCGACCGACGCCGACAAGCTGGTTGAGGCGCTCGAGAAGACCGACTGGGAAGGCACGATCGGGCGCGTGCAATTCTACGGCAAGGACGATCCGTTCACGCACTCGATCAAATACGGCAAAGGCCTGATCACCGGGCTGATGCTGCAGTGGCAAGATGGACAGCAGGTCGCGGTCTGGCCGAAGGAAGTCGCGAAAGCATCGATGAAGTTCCCGAGCTTCATCAAGGTCACTTCGAACTGATGCTTGCGCCGTCCCGCCTCATCCGAAGGCGGGACGGTCTCGCCTTCCGTCCCTTCTCAAGGCAGCGGTGCTGCCGCAGCCCAAGTCCATGCGTGCACTCCAGATCCTGATCGACGGCTTTGCCGTCAGCGCCCTTTATGCGCTGGGCGCAACCGGCTTCACCCTGATCTTCGGGGTATCCGGCGTGCTTAACCTCTCCCATGGCGCCATCATGGTGCTGGCGGCCGTGGCGGCCTGGGCTGCCGCGAGCGTTCTCCATACCGGCACCTACGCCGGCGCGCTGATCGGAATCGCGGCCGCGCTGGTCGCGGCTTTCGCCACCTATTTTGCGGTCGTGCAGCCAATCCAGCGGTCGCGACGGATTCCGACCGAGGAGAAGGAGATCTTTGTTCTGACCGGAACACTGCTCTGGGGAATCATGATCCAGGAGCTGATCGCCTATTTCTTCACGAACAATGCCAAGACGGTGCTGCCGATCGTCGAGGGCGTGGTCGATATTGTGGGCGTCCGTACGCCGCGCAATGAGATATTCACCGCAATCGTCTGCTGCTTTGTGATCGCGCTGCTCTGGGTCCTGGTGAACCGGACCCGCACCGGAAAGGCGGTACTCGCGGCATCAATGAATCCGCGTGGGGTGACGCTGCTCGGTCTCGAGTTGAACAACATCTATATCGTGGTGTGGGCAATCTATGGCGTGCTGGCCGGCATTGCCGGCGTGTTGCTGGGAATGTTTCTTGGCGTCAGTTCCTACAGTGTCGGGCCTTTGACCGCGAGCGCCTTCTCGATCGTGGTGCTCGGCGGGCTCGGCAGCGTGTCGGGATCGTTGATCGCCGCGTTCGTGGTCGGCTATCTCGAAACCTTGACGGCCTATCTGATTTCGCCGGCCTACCGTACGATTCCTGCCCTGCTGCTCCTGGTCTTCGTTATGTATATCCGGCCGCAAGGCCTGCTCGGGAGGCGATGAGCATGTCGGGTTTCTTCACCTCACGCCTGTTCGTGATCTCTCTCGTCGTCATCATTGTCGCGGCGACATTACCTCTCTACGTCTCGGGCTACGTGCTGGGCCTGCTGACCGTGGCCTACTATTTCGGCGTCTTCGCGATGGCCTGGGATCTGCTGTTCGGCTTCGCCGGGGAGGTCAATTTCGGCCCAACGTTCCTGATCGGCGTGGGCGCCTACACCGCCGGGATCGTCAACAACCAATATGGCTGGTCGGTCTATGTGTGTATCGTCCTGGGCGCGCTGGCCTCCGTCGTTGCAGGGTTCGTCCTGGCGCTACCCGCGCTGCGGGTGCGCGGGCCCTATTTCGGTCTGACGACCCTGGTGGCCGTGCTGATGCTGCAGAACTTCGTGGTGGTTTTCGCCGACCTGACCGGGGGCGAAATCGGCTTGACCATTCCCGACGTCATTACGATCAGCGCCAATGCCAATTACTGGATCGCGCTTGGCTTTATGACTGTCAGCGGCGCGATCCTTTACGGCCTTTCGCAATCGCCGCTGGGCCTGGTGCTGCAGGCGAGTGGACAAGATCCCGTGCAGGCCGGCGCCCTTGGCTTCAACATCGTCAAGCACAAGCTGTTCGCGTTCATCGTGAGCGCCTTCTTTTCCGGTCTTTCGGGAGCGCTGCTGGTGTTCTACTTCGGCACAGCCTCGGTCGGGACCGTGGTCGACGTCGCCGTCGGCGTCAACGTGATCGTCGCCGCCGTACTCGGCGGCAGACGCACGGTGCTTGGCGCTGCGCTGGGAGCGATCTTCCTGATCGTCGCCGGAGAGTTTCTGCGGCCGACCGGGGAGCTCGCAACCTTCATCGTGTCTTTTGTCGCACTGCTGGTCGTCCTGTTCTTCCCGGGCGGCTTTCTTGGCGCGGCTCTGTCCCGCGGGGCGCGCGCGTGATGGACGCCAGCGGAACGTCGACACCGACCCTTCAGGTCCGTAGCCTGGTCAAACGCTATGGCGGATTGACCGCGGTCAAGAACCTCAACCTCGACCTGCATGCCGGGCAGATTCTGGGGCTGATCGGGCCGAATGGCTCGGGCAAATCGACGGCAATGAAGTCGATCATGGGCATCGAGCGTCCGACGGCAGGCGAAGTTGTCTTTCAAGGCGAGAACGTTGCGGGATTGCCGGCGCACAAGATCGCGCGCAAGGGCTTCGGCATGGTGTTTCAGCATTCGCGGCCGCTGAACCGCCAGACCGTCCTGGAAAACATCATGGTTGCTCTGCTGCCGGACAGCCTCTTGATGCTGTTTCCGGACAGGGAGCTGACCGAGCGAGCCAAATGGATCGCCGAGCGCGTCGGCCTCGGCGGGGTGATGGACCGCCGCCCACCAACGCTGCCGTTCGCCGATCTCCGACGGCTGGAGCTCGCGAAAGCGATCGCACGGGATCCGAAGGTCGTGCTGGTGGACGAACCCTTCGCCGGCCTGACGCTCGCCGAAGTTGGCATCTTCTCGGCTCTGATCCGCAGCTTTCGCGACGAGGGCCGCGCGGTGCTTCTGGTCGACCACAATGTGAAGAGCGTCGCTGCATTGGTTGACCGCGTGCTCGCCATGTATCTCGGCGAAGAGATCGCGTTCGGGCGCGCCGAAGAAGTCATGCGCAATGAGACGGTGCGGCGGGTCTATCTCGGCGGAGCGATCGAGACCTCGGCCCGGCCCGAGGTCAGCTTCAAGGACAAGGTCCCGGCACTGGAGGTCAAGAACCTCAGCGTGGTCTACGGGAAGGCGCAGGCGCTGGAGGACGTCTCGATCCACGTCCATCACGGCGAGTTCGTTTCCATCGTCGGCCTCAACGGCGCCGGCAAGACCACACTGTTCAACGCCATTTCAGGCTTCTTGCCCTATAGCGGCGACATCGTTCGCGACGGCGCGCCGCTGCGCGGCATCAGCCCGGCGCGGATCGCACGCGAAGGCCTCGTGCAATGCCCGGAGTCGCGCGAACTGTTCGGCGAAATGACGGTTCGCGAAAATCTCGATCTGGGCGGCCAGCACCTCTCAGACCAAGAACGAGCCCGGCAGCTCACTTGGCTGTTCGAGCTGTTCCCGATTCTGAAGGACCGGCAAAGTCAGCTGGCGCAGACGCTTTCGGGCGGCGAGCAGCAGATGTTGGCCATCGGCCGGGCGCTGATGATGCAGCCGAAAATCCTGATTCTCGACGAACCGACGCTTGGGTTGGCACCGGTCATTCTCGAGCAGCTGTCCAAGGCACTGGAAAAGCTGCGCCAGACGACACCGATCACGGTCATCCTGGGAGAACAGAACGTCACCTTCGCGCTTCCGCATGCGGACCGGGTCTATGTGCTCGAGCACGCCCGTATCGTCTGGGAGGGCGATCCCGGCCGCTTTGCAGCGGAAGCCGGCGCAGGTTATCTCTGATGCCGGACTACTCACATCTCGTCGTCTGAACCGGCCTCGGCCAAGGCGCGGAGCGGCTCCGGATCCAACAGAACGATGGCTCCGTGCTCGAGCCGCACCCAATTGCGGGCCGCCCAGGCCCGCAATTGCTTGTTGATGCTTTCCCGGGTCATGCCGACCATCTCGCTGATTTCCTGCTGGGTGATCGCAATGGTCCGACTGGCAGGCTCAAGCTTGCGCTTATCCGTCAGACCCAGCAGCGCGCTCGCCAGACGTCGAGGCAGGTCCTGCAGAATGACCTGCTCGACCTGATCGCTGGTCCAACGCAACCGGTCGCAGAGCAATTCGATGAACTTCATCGCGAGCGCGGGCTGGCTTCTCACGAAGGGCAAGAAATCGCGACGGTCGATGACAAAGATCTCGCAATTGGTATTCGCGGTCGCATCCGCAGTCCGCTCTCCCCCGTCGAGCAGCGCGACTTCGCCGAACAGTTCGCCAGCGCTGATCAGGTTCAGGATTGCGTTACGCCCGTCCGGCGAAGAAACGCTGATCTTCACCGTACCGCTGATGACAATGTAGAGGCTGTTGCCTTGATCACCTTTGGAAAAGATCGTGGCGCCACGCTTCAGCGAGGTCGGCTTGGCGTACCGACAAAGCTGGTCGAGCGCTTCCGAATCCAGGTCCTGAAAAATGGGATGCTGGCGGAGCACCGATAGTTTGCCACTCGCAGAAGGTCGGGAGACCCCCCTCTTGTCGTCAGTCACGCCGCTCCTCCAGTATCGGATCTCGCCGACCGGAAGATATTACCGAGGCGCTGGCGGAGTGTGGACCCAGGGGCGCGAGACCGGACAATGCTCACGCCACCCGCCCTCGAACAGCAAATGCAAGGTAAAGGTCTCAGGGCGGCAAGACCCCCTGGTCGTTCTGCCTTGCGTGACCGCTTCGGAATACGACAGATCGGCACCAGGAGAGTACAGCCGAGACTGGAGTGGTTAGCAATACCCGCCACAGCCAAAGGGTGTCTCAATAGCCGCAACGCAGCCTCGGCGGCCACGCATGAGGGCAATTTGGCCGCACAGACTGCCTACAGCGCGATCCGAAAAATTTATCTGGAAATCGCGAACGTACCAGCTATTTCCGCGCCGGGACGTCCTTCTTCAACTGGCTGGTTTGCGAATCGGCCCAGGCGAGCACAGCCGCGAACGCCACAAAGACCGCCACTACGGCCAAGCTGACCATCAATGCATCAAAAGGCATATCTTCCCCTCCCTCAAGTTTGAGGGGGAGTGTCCATCGGACGATGGTTGGGGTCTTTGATCGGGATCAAAATCGGGGCCGTCCCTTCACAAAGAATGGGTTAGGCAGCGGCCAGAGCCTCGGCGCGGGCAGCATCGCGCAGGCAGACGCCACCCGGCACAATCTCAATGATACCCTCCCGCTCGAGCTTGGTGAAGGTACGGCTCACCGTTTCGATGGTCAGGCCAAGATAATCTGCGATGTCCTGCCGGCTCATCGGCAGCGGGACCACGTCCGACACGCCCCTCAGCGAAATCAAGCGATCCCGCCAACCTACAAGGAAGGTGGCGACCTTCTCCTCTGCGGATCGACGGCCCAGCAGAACCATATGGTCTCGGGCTTGATTCAGCTCCTGTACCGCAAGTTCGTTCATGCGCCGCAGCAAATTGGGCTTATCTTCGGCAAACCGCACGAACGGCGTCTTGGCGAATTGGCAGACGGTCACCGGGCCAATGGCGTCCGCCGAGAAGCCATGACGCGCTTCGGTCGTCATCCCGACAAAGTCGCCGGGAAGGGCAAATCCCACGATCTGCCTCCGCCCGTCCGGCAGAAGCTTGTAGACCCGCATGACCCCGTCAAGGACGTTGTAGAAATAGCTGGTGGCATCCTCCTGCGTAAACACGGTTTCGCAGCTCGAAAAGTGAACCCGTCGGCTCAGATCTTCGAATTCATGCATCTCGATCTTGTCGAGCGATGCGCAAAGGCTGAATTGCCGGACGGCACAGTCGGCACAGGCTTGCCCATGCGGGTCAACTGCAACCAGGGGCATCTTCATACATCGCTCCGAACGGCCAGCACCAAGGAAGACGGCATTTTAGCCAATCGTCCGATTGGCGGTTGACGCAGATCAAATCGGCCCGCGCTCGGCTCAATATCTTGAAATCAATGCCCTCTCGCCAACGGATTGCGAATGCTGCGCCTTGCCTCCTGCCAGATGCTCGTGACACTCGCCTTGGTATCACCCGCTCTGGCCGCATCAACGGCGGAGCAACGCGGACGGGCCTATGCGCAGGCGCACTGCGCGAGATGTCACGCGATCGGCAGAACGGGCGACAGCCGCTTCAAGCCTGCCCCGCCCTTCCGCACCCTACATCAGCGCTATCCGATCGAATCGCTTGGCGAAGCCTTGGCGGAAGGGATCGTCACCGGTCACCCCGCGATGCCCGAGTTCGAGCTCGATCCAGAGCAAATTCACGACCTGCTCTCTTATCTGAAAACCTTCGAATAGCCCGCACCGGAGCTCGATCTAAAGCGCCTGCGCCGTCCAGGCGATGACGTCCTTCGCCAGACGGCCGAAAGCATCATCAAAGGCCGAAACGGCCGTCGCCGGATCGAGCTCACCGATTTTCTGGCTTTCGTCGAACAGCCGGGCGGCGATCACCTTTCCATTCTTGTCGACGAGCCGAGCGGAAAGACCGATTTGGGCGGCCGGCTCCGTTTCCGTCGAGATCCGAAATTGGCGGACATCGATCAGGAGCTGAAAATCCGGTTGCCCAACATCCGTCGTTCGGAGCGGCGCGTGCGCAATATCGTAGTTCTCAAAGCTGTCGATCAGGCGCGCCTGCAACAGTTTTGGAATGCTGTCGGCCCAGAGAAACTCGGCAAAGCCGGGATAGTCCTTGACCGGCGCGAACAGCATGCGCTGGGTCTGCAGCATCGCAACCGCCGTTGGCTCGGGGATCGCCAGCTGTCCCTTCCAGATCTTGGTCCCATGCCCCAGATCGGTCGGTGCCCGCAGATCGAAGGTGACCTTCTGAACTGGGGTGCCGCCTCCAGTCAACTTCTCAAGGCCGGCAACAATGCCATCGAGCTTGCCGGTGTTTCGCGCCAAGCCTTCCGAAAAGGTCTTGAGATTTGCGATCGTATCCTTCAACGGTTCGGCATTTTCGGCAAGCACGGCATCCACCCGCCGCAGCGCGTCCCGCGCCGCCTGGGTCATGCTCTGACCCGCCCCCGGCTCGGCGATCAGGGTTGGGACCGGACCAGACGACCCGGCAAGCGAGCCTCCCTCCAACGCAATCACGGGAACCCCGGTCAAACCCTGAAATTCGAGACCGACCTTGGTATCCGCATGCACCGGAGTAGCAGAAGCTACCGAAATCGTAGCGTTGACGCGCCGTGGATTCTCCGGGGCGAGGGCCAGTCCGGTGACCTCACCGACGCGAATACCATTGAAGAGAACGGCCGCACCAACAAGCAATCCCGGGACAGACCCCTCGAACTGCACGCGATAGCTCGTCCGCGGCCCCAGCCCGCCGGTGTTGTTGAGCCAATAGACGAAGCCGAAGATCGCAACGATCGCCGCCAGGACAAAGGCACCGATCAAAGCGAACGGAGCACGCGTTTCCATCTCTCAACTCACTTTCGGTTGCAGCATCTGGGAGCGTTTGCCGTGGAAATAGGCCCTAACCCAAGGATGTTCTGATTGGAGCAGCTCACGCATTGGTCCGATCGCAACGATCTTGCCGTCGGCGAGCGCTGCGACGCGATCACACACCACATTCAGGCTCGCGAGATCATGGGTGACCATGAACACGGTCAGTCCGAGGGTTTGCTGCAGCGTCTTGATCAGCGCATCAAAGTCACCTGCGGAGATCGGATCGAGCCCCGACGTTGGCTCATCGAGAAATACGATCGCTGGATCAAGCGCGAGGGCGCGCGCCAATGCGACGCGCTTGGTCATGCCTCCCGAGAGCTCGGAGGGAAACTTGTCGCCATCCTCCGGCGTCAAGCCCACCATTTCGAGCTTCGCAGTGGCGATCTCGTCCATCAGCGACTGCGACATCTGAAGACTTTCCCGGAGCGGGAACTGGATGTTCTGCCTGACGGTGAGCGATGAAAACAATGCTCCCTGCTGGAAGAGAATGCCCCAACGCCCCGCGATCCTCTCCCTGTCCTGGATGGCCCTGTCGCCGACGGGAACGCCCATCACCTCGATGGTCCCGCTCCGACGCGGGATCAGGCCGATGACTGTGCGCATCAAGACCGATTTACCTCCACCCGACGCACCGACCAAGCCAAGGATTTCACCTTTGCGGACATCGAGTGAAAGATGCTCCAGGACGATCTGCCGCCCGAAGCCGACCACGAGGTCACTGACGTGAATGGCCGATGTCGCTGCGCTCTGCGCCATGGCTACATTCCAATCGATGCAAAAAAGACGGCAAACAGGCCATCCAGCACGATCACCAAGAAGATCGACTTTACGACCGAAGTCGTTGTCTGCAGTCCAAGCGATTCGGCGCTGCCCTTGACGCGAAGCCCCTCACTGCACGCCACGATGCCGATCACGAGCGCCATGAAGGGCGCCTTGAACATGCCGACCTCGAAATGGGTCACGGAGATCGCCTCATGCAAGCGTGCGATGAAGATCGCCGGCGCCATGCCGCCGTAGAATTGGGCAACCAGGCCGCCGCCGTAGAGCGCCGCCATGGAGCCAATGAAAGCCAGGATCGGAAGAGTTAGGACCAAGGCAACCACGCGCGGCAGGATCAAGACCTCGACAGGATCAAGGCCCATGGTCATCAGTGCATCGATCTCTTCCCGCATCTTCATCGAGCCGAGTTCGGCCGTGTAGGCGCTCCCGGAGCGCCCCGCGACCATGATTGCCACGATCAGGACCCCGAGTTCGCGCAGGACCAGGATCCCGACCATATCGACAACGTAGGATTCGGCACCGAACCGACGAAAATGGAATATTCCCTGTTGCGCGATGATCGCGCCGATCAGAAAGGTGATCAGCACAATAATTGGGATCGCCTGCCAGCCGATCCGGTACATCTGATATGCAAGAGATGTCAGCCGCAGCGAGCGGGGCCGTCGAATGACACTCGCGACGGCCAGAAAAAGCGAGGCCAGCATCTCCAGAAAGACAATAAATTCGCCAAACGCACCGATTGTAGATCGGCCCAGATCGTCGAGCTTGGCGACGATAGGAGACGGCTTTGGAAGGCTCGCCGCGGCTCGCCGGTTGACCCGCCGCACCTGCTCGATCAAGCCAATATAATGGCCGGCCACCCCGACCATCTCGATGTGATGGCCAGCTGAACCGAGCCGGCGCGAGAGCTTCTCCAAGAGCCAAGCGCCAAGCGTGTCGAGTTCGCTCACGCCTTTGAGGTCCATCTTGACCGCCTCGGAGCCACCGATATCCGTCTCGACGGAGTCGGTCAGGCGTTCAAGGACGGTCACATTTGCAGCGGTCCACGCACCGCCCGGGCGGAGCTCGACCAAATCTCCCGCCACTTCGGCCGTCAATACCGGTTGGGTACCCAAAACAGTTCTTCCGCTCTTGGATCAGGCCTCGTCAAACCTCGCCCTTCCTAAGGCAGCTTCTGACCTGCAAGTTGACCTAACTCAAACCAGGTCGGCCATGGCGCCGTTGAGCCAGATCAACCTGTCCACTGCGACATATTCTAGGATTTGTTTGAAAACATGGCTGGCAATCGATGTTTGACACGCGTGGGATCAGAGACGAGCTGCAGGCTCTTAAAAATGACCTCGCCGACGCTCTGTCGAAGAGAGGCGAATCGATTCTCGACATGTCGGAGAATGAGGTCAGGTCAGCTGCCGCTCAAATGAGCTCTGCATTGAAGGAGCTGAGCGACACGTTGGAGAGAGAGGAGGCCCAGCTTGAAAAGCTCGTGGGCGAGCATCCGATCGCCGCCCTGGCCTCGGCTCTCGCACTCGGCGTGACCATCGGCTGGCTACTCAGGAGGCATTAGGTGAACACGGAAAACGTCGTCAATCATCTGCGCATACTCTGGCGGACCGACAAGGTGATCGCCGACATCAGGCTTCGCCACCTGCTTGCAAGCCTCGGGATGCGGGCACTTGCGGCTTTGATCGCCGTGTTCGGGCTCATGATGTTTGAGTTGGCTGCGTATTTCTGGCTGGTCCAGATTTGGTCAGCCATAACGGCGGCTGTTATCCTGGGGGCCGTTGACGTCGCCATCGCGGCGATCCTGTTCGCCCTGGCTTCTCGCTCGCCTTCCGGACGCGAGCTTGAGCTCGCCAACGATATCCATGGCGCCTCAATTGAGGCGTTGCAGCTGGAAGCGCGTGCATTTCAGTCGCAGGTCACCGGTGTCATGAGTCATCCGTTGGATGCTGCCCTTCCGCACCTGATGGTACCGTTGATCAGCATCATCGTGAAAAGTCTGAGGCGACATACGTCAGATAGCACCAGTCACACCTGACGCTACAGCTGTTCCGCTGTTTACGGAGACTACGTCATAGCCTCAGCTTCACATTGCAGAGATCGTGCTCCATGGGATCTGTTTTCACCTCGAACCCAAGCTGTCGACACATGTCGAGCATCACGATGTTTTCCTGCAGTACGTCGCCCGAGATGACCTTGAGGCCCTCCGATCTCGCATATTCGATGATGAGCTGCATCAAGGCCCAGCCGAGCCCTTTTCCCTTCAGGTCAGACCGGAGTAAGATCGCGTATTCCCCGTTTTCATAGATCGAGTCGGAGTGGATGCGCACGACGCCGACCAGATCCTGACTGGCCTCATCAAAAGCGACAAAAGCCATCGCACGCGCATAGTCGAGCTGCGTCAATCGGGCGATGAATTCGTGCGTGAACTCCTTGATCGGCGCGAAGAAGCGCAACCGCAAATCGTCTGCGGTCACATGCTTTAGAAATTCGTGGATCAACGGCTCGTCCTCGGGGCGGATCGGACGAGCAACGATTCGCCAGCCGTCCTTGATCTGAAGATGGCGTTCCCATTGTGTTGGATAGGCCCGAACGGCAAAATTGGATGGACCTGAACCCTTGAATTTCGGTGCCGCCTTTCCGATCGCCACGCGGGCATCGACTGCCAACACGCCGCTCTCGTCGGCCAACAACGGATTGATGTCGAGCTCACGGATCTCGGGAAGGTCCGCAGCCATCTGCGCCAGCTTCACCAGAACCATCGCGACTGCGTCCGGCTTGACCGCTGGGACGTCCCGATAGGCGCGCAGCAACCTGGAAACGCGGGTGCGCTCAACCAGATCACGCGCCAAATGCAGATCGAGCGGCGGCAGGGCCAAGGCCTTGTCGTTGATGATTTCGACCGCGGTTCCACCGCGGCCGAACACGATGACCGTGCCGAAGGTCGGATCGTCGGCAATTCCCATGATCAGCTCGCGCGCCTTGGCGCGCACCACCATCGCCTGCACGATCACGCCGGAGATCCGCGCATCCGGACGAAGCTTTTGGGCCCGGCTCATGATGTCATGCGCAGCCGCGCGGACGGCCTGTGGCGAGGTCAGATTGAGAACGACGCCACCGACATCGGACTTGTGGACAATGTCACGCGACAAAATCTTCAAGACGACCGTCGCGCCCTGGTCAAACAACTGGGTCGCACAAGAGACCGCCTGGTCGACGTCGGATGCGGCGAACGTTTGTACCATCGAAATATCGTAGGTCTCGAGCAGCCGTTTGATCTCGACCGGATCGAGCCATGTCCGTCCATCGGCCAGCGCCGCCAAGACGATGCCGCGGGCGGTCTCGATATCGGGCGTAAAGGAGACCGGCATCTCCGGCGGGACTGCCGCGAGCGCCTCCTTTACCTCACGATGGCGAACCAGATGCATGAAGCCACGGACGGCATCGTCCTCCGTCGGGTAGTTGGGAATTGACGCGCTGCTCAGCGTTTCAATGATGGTTTGATCCGCGCCGATCCAGGCAGCGAGAACCGGCTTCGCCCAACGTCGATGCTGCTTGCGATACGTGCTCACCAGTTCAGAAACCGCCATTGCGATGCCGTTCGCGGACGCGAGCGCGGTCTGAACGTTCATCACCAGAACGGCATCATTGCTCGGGTCGGAGAGCAAGACCTCAAGCGCCGCTGTGTAGCGGGCGGCATCGGCATCGCCGACAACGTCGACCGGGTTCGATCCAGACCAGGTCGGCGGAAGGACCGCGTCAAGCTTCTCGCGACTGTCCTGCGCCAGACTCGCGGCTATTCCACCGAGCTCGACGAGGCGATCGACAGCAAGAACACCGATCCCGCCACCATTGGTTAGAATGGCGAGGCGCTTTCCCGTCGGCGATTCCACCCGCCCGAGCGTCTCCGCACAATCGAACAATTCGCGAAGATCGGAAACGCGCAGCACACCGGCCCGACGGAACGCCGCCTCGTAGACGGCATCTGCGCCCGCAAGCGCGCCAGTATGGGTCGCGGCCGCCATGGCCCCTTGCATGGCCCGCCCCGATTTGACGACCACGACCGGCTTGATCCTCGCAGCCGCACGAGCGGCCGACATGAACTTCCGGGCGTCCTTGATGGCCTCGATATAAAGCAGGATAGCGCGGGTCTTGCCGTCCAATGCGAAATAATCCAGGAGATCCCCAACGTCGACGTCGAGTTGATCGCCGATCGAGACGATGCCGGAAAACCCGACATCGCGCTGGGCCGCCCAATCCACCATGCCTGCCGCAATCGCGCCTGACTGGGAGATCAACGCCAAGCTTCCTGCGCAGGGCATATGTGCCGCGAAACTGGCATTCAGACGGCCCTCGGGCATCATGATGCCCATGCAATTCGGTCCGATCAGACGCATGCCGTACTTCTGAGCCGCGCGTTCAGCCTGCTCGGCCAAAGACCCCCGTCCGTGCCCCAGCCCCGATGTGACGATCAACGCGCCAGCGGCTCCCAGACCGCCCGCTTGGTCAATCAACTCGGGAACGCTTCCCCGGGGCGCCGTGACCACGATGAGTTCGGGCACGAACGCCAATTGATTGAGGCTGCGGACGGCGCTGACACCAGAAATTTCGCCGTAGCGCGAATTGACCAGTCCAAAGTCGCCTGTGAATCCTGACTTCCTGACGTTTTCCAGGATAGCTCGCCCGACAGAATTCTGACGCGGACTTCCGCCCACCAAGGCAATGGACCGCGGCGACAGCAGGTTCTTCAGGCGGTAAGTCGACATCAGCGAAGCGTCCGATGGTTGTCCAAGCAGAACATGTGTTGCATTTGAAACAACTCTCAACAAGGACCGTTCACGTGTGGCGCCACATCCCAACGCAGCGTGGTATTCCAGTCTGTGAAAGATGCATGATATCGCGCCAGTCGCTCGCTGCCGAGGCAGATGTGCTATCTTCCGCGAGGTTCCACCTGGTACCTTGACGGAGGTCAAGTGTATGCAGCTGCGGTCACTTTAATGAGCACTTGACCGGCCTGGAGCTCATCGATGCATGCGATGGTTTTGCGAACAGCGGGAGCCCCTCTCAAGCTTGAGGATCGAGCAGATCCGGCGCCTGGACCAGGTGAGATCCGCGTCAAGATTCGCGCGTGCGGCGTGTGTCGGACCGACTTGCATGTGCTGGATGGCGAGTTGCCGGGCATCAGATATCCTATCATACCAGGACATGAGATCGTCGGACGGGTCGATCAGATCGGGCCAGGCGTAACCTCCCATCGGATCGGCGAGCGCGTTGGCGTTCCCTGGCTGGGATATACATGTGGCGTTTGCCGTTTCTGCAGCAACGGTATGGAAAATCTTTGCGACTATCCGCTATTCACCGGCTATACCCGTGATGGCGGCTTTGCCACTCACACGATTGCAGACGCGCGCTATGCGTTTCCGCTTGGTGAGGGCGACGACGATGTCGCAATCGCTCCACTTCTGTGCGCCGGGTTGATCGGCTGGCGGTCGCTGGTCATGGCGGGCCAAGCGGAACGGCTAGGCATCTATGGCTTTGGCGCTGCTGGCCACATCGTGGCCCAGGTTGCGCGCTGGCAAGGGCGTCAGGTCTATGCATTCACCCGCCGCGGTGACGAAGCCGCTCAAAATCTCGCCTGGGAACTTGGTGCGACATGGTCAGGCGCATCGGATGACCTGCCCGAAACGCCGCTGGACGCCGCAATTATATATGCACCCGTCGGAGAGTTGATCCCGCTCGCGTTGCGCGCGGTTCGCAAGGGCGGTCGGGTGGTTTGTGCAGGCATCCACATGAGCGACCTCCCAAGCTTCCCTTACAGGCTCTTGTGGGAGGAACGCCAGCTCGTCTCCGTGGCCAACCTGACGCGCCAGGACGGCTTGGATTTCCTGAGGATCGCGCCGCAGGCAGGGATTCGCACCCATACGACCCCTTACCCGCTGGCGCAGGCGAATGAGGTTCTGGCCAGACTGAGGCAAGGCGAAATCCTCGGCGCTGCCGTTCTTGTCCCCAATGAATAGCACGACACCATCGTCATCTCCGGAGACTTCGACGCAAGATGCTGTGTTCGCCTTTCTCAGCGATCCAGCACATCATCGCCAGGTCCGGCGGATCGACACCCACGCAGCTTCAGTGTTCCTGGAAGGCAATCGCGCCCTCAAGATCAAGCGCGCTGTTCGGTTTCCGTTTCTTGATTATTCCACGCTGGAGAAGCGCAAGGCTGCATGTGAGGATGAGCTGCGCATCAACAAGCCGTTTGCACCGAAGATCTACCATCGCGTTGTGGCCGTTGTGCGGATGGACGACGGTACACTCTCAATAGACGGACCGGGAACGCCGCTGGAATATGCGGTGGACATGACCCGCTTCGACGAAAGCCGCACATTTGATCACCTCGCAGCACGTGGCGAAGTCACCGCCGTGCTCGCCGAACGCATGGCAGATACCATCGCAAGCTCGCATGAGGTCGCCGAACCTCGGCCCAGCGCCCCCTGGATCGGCTCGATCGAGAGGATTATCCAGGCCTTTATTGCCGCCTTTAAGGCCGGCCCTTGGTTCGCCTCGGATGAGATCGAGCAACTCGCGGAGGCTTCACAATCGACATTTGCGCGCGTGAAGTCCACCTTGGAGGAGCGTGGCAGACAAGCCTATGTCCGGCGCTGCCATGGCGACCTTCACCTCGCCAACATTGTTCTGATTGGGGAGCGTCCCGTCTTGTTCGATGCGATCGAATTCGACGAACGGATTGCGTCGATCGATGTTATCTATGATCTCGCGTTCCCAATGATGGACCTGCTGTATTACGACCAGCAGACTGCGGCCAATCACCTGCTCAATCGTTATCTCGCAATTACGCCAGTCGACAATCTCGATGGCCTTGCTGCTCTTCCTCTGTTCATGTCGATGCGATCGGCCATCCGCGCGCAGGTTCTGATTGCGCGACTTGATCGGGCGGGCTCCGATCAGACCGGTGTCGTCGAGGCTGCAACGCGCTATTTCCAACTGGCGCGCCGCTTGATCCAACCGGCGGCCCCGCTTCTGGTTGCCGTTGGAGGACTTTCCGGGACGGGAAAATCAGTCTTGGCCCGTGCCATCGCGCCCTCGATCCGGCCTTCGCCGGGCGCGATCGTGTTGCGCAGTGATGTGCTTCGCAAGCAGCTGTTCGGCGTCCGCGAGACGGATCGCCTGCCGCCAGACGCATATAATGCTGACGCTGGTCGAAAGGTCTATGAGCTCCTCCTTGAGCACGCGGGCCGCGTCTTATCGCGCGGTTATTCTGTCGTGGTCGACGCCGTCTTCGCACGTGGGGACGAGCGAACAGCCGTTACCCATCTGGCTCGGAAAATGAAAATTCCATTTGCCGGCTTCTTTCTGACGGCGGACTTGGCGATCCGCCAGGCTCGCATCGGCACCCGCAAGGCGGACGCGTCCGATGCAACGCCCGAGATTGCGGGATTGCAGGAAGGATATGATATTGGCCCAATAGACTGGGCAGTCATCGACGCGTCTGGAAGTACCGAGGCAACGCTTGCGCAGTGCCAAACTCAGCTTCCGCGGTAAGTCGCAGCGCCGCTCCGCAGAAGCCGCGGCGCTCTCGCGAGCTCACTACAGATGCACGTAGTCTCCCGGTGCATCCGGCAACTGGTTGGAAGTCCCCGGCACCCCCATTGAGGGCGGCTCGCATGGCTCTCCAGATCGGCTATTGAGCCAGCCAACCCACTCGGGCCACCACGATCCTTCGATCCTGGCGGAGGTCTTCTGCCATTCGTCGGGACCAAGGTAAGGTGCGTCTGCGAGCTTTGTTTTCACCTGATAGAAGTGGCCCGGTTCGCTTGGCGGCGCGACGACGCCGGCGTTATGTCCACCGCTGGCCAACACAAAGGTCACGTCCGCATCCACCTCATAGTGAATCTTATAGGTTGACCTCCATGGCGCCACATGATCGCGGATCGTTCCCACTACGAACATGGGGGTATGAATATCGGACAGTGAGATCGACCGGCCATCGACCATATAGCGGCCTTCAGCGAGATCATTGTGCAGAAAGAGCTTGCGCAGATATTCGGAGTGCATTCGCGCGGGCAGCCGGGTCGCGTCCGCATTCCAGGCCATCAGATCGCTCGGATGCGCGCGCTCACCCATCAGATAATCCCGCGACACCCGCGACCAGATCAGATCGTTGGAGCGTAGCAGCTGGAAGGCGCCGGCCATCTGCGTGGTGTCAAGATATCCCCGTTCCCACATCATGTCTTCCAGGAATGCGACCTGGCTTTCATTGATGAACAGCGTGAGCTCACCCGCTTCGGTGAAGTCGGTTTGCGCGGCCAGCAGCGTGACCGATTTGAGGCGACGATCCCCATCGCGCGCCATTGCAGCGCTGGTGATCGACAACAAGGTTCCCCCCAGACAGTAGCCCAGCGCATGGACATGTCGTCGCGGCATGATGAGCCCGATCATGTCGAGCGCCGCTTTAACCCCCAGCGTCCGATAGTCGTCGAACGCAACATCCCGGTCGCCGGCGCTCGGATTTCGCCAGGAGATCATGAAAACCGTAAATCCCTGGGCCGTGAGATATCTCACCATCGAATTATGGGCCGACAGGTCGAGAATGTAGTACTTCATGATCCAGGCAGGCACGATCAAGATAGGTTCGGGCCGAACCTTTTCGGTCGTCGGGCTGTACTGAATCAGTTCGATCAGCTCGTTCCGATAGATGATCTTGCCGGGCGACGCAGCCACCGTTTTGCCAACGATGAACTCTGCGTTTACCGCGCCCGGCTTGCTCGAGGCCAGCAGCTGCAGTAAATCACTGCACCAGTGCTGACAGCCGAACACGAAATTCTCACCGCCGCTCTGGAACGTCTTCTGCAGGACCTCGGGATTAGTGCCCGCAAAGTTCGACGGCGCAAACATGTCGAGCGTCTGTCGAACAGAGAATTCGACAATCGCTTCATTCGCAGGTGCAACACCGCGGACATCGGTGGTCGCATTGTGCCACCACTGCTCGCCAAGCAGAAATGCTTGAGCCAGAAAGTTGAACGGCTCGATTTCCCACTCGGGCTTGACGAACCTGTGGTCAGTCGGCTGCGGCTTGATCAAGTCCCACGGTTTGCGCTCGGGCGCCGCGGAATGCAGCGCCCGCTGAGCAAGTTGCGTGCTGAAGCGCATCGCATCGCGCAAGATCTCGATCTGCCGTTGCGGCGCGGTCGCAAGGTGGGAGGCCCAATCGAAATAGGCCATCGACAGCGCGATCGGGGAAAGGCCGCCCGTCAAACGCGCGAGGGTTGCAGTGAAGGCCTTATCCAGCTCGTGATCTTCATGCCCCAGCTCCTGCGAACGACCGACCTTCGGCTGAGCCTCCGTCAACAACGGCCGCTCTGCAGCCTCACGCGGGGCAAGAGCGTGTGGCCCGGCGGGCGCGTCGGCTTTGGACCAGGCAACTATCGGCTTCACGAGCATCTTTCCTTCGGGGTTGCTTCAAATGACGCATGCCGTGGACGGATCAACTCTGTCCTGATCGTCCGGTCAGCTTGAGGCTTGCATCAATCATCCGCTGACCGTGTTTGAACAGCCGCTCGCAGTCGCGCCTCAAGAATTCGATCTGATGTTGACCGCACTCTTGCAACATTGTCTGCCCGCCGTGCACAGAGTGCACACCGGCGACCTTTGAAACAAACTCCATGAACAAATGAGTCTCGGTACGAGCCCGATCCAGGAGTTCATTGCCCATGAAAACAGCCTCTTCCAGTGCGATTCGTTGAGCACCGCACACCAAGTCCAGCATTTGTTTGTTGGAACTTGCGATTCGCTTTGAAATGTCAACAGTCAGCGGGTCATCCCCAACGGCACGGGCCTTGGAAAGCTCAGGCATCACAAACCTCCACCTCCCTGATCAGGATCCGATCCATATGGTATCGGCCACGAGAAACATTGAGCTGCATCAAGCTCATTTGCGGCGGCGATTGACCTGCATCAAATGGCCTCGCGGCCGGAACGCTAGCTTTTGCGAGACTTTCAACGCCGGAGTTTGCCATGCGCGCCCATCAGATCATGACCCGTCCCGTCATCACCGTCACCCCTGAGACCCCGATCGTCGAAGCTGCGAACATCATGCTGGAGCGGCATGTCAGTGGCTTGCCCGTGGTCGACGGCGCGGGCAAGCTCGTCGGCGTCGTATCCGAGGGCGATTTCATCCGCCGGAGCGAAATCGGTACGGAGCGAAAGCGTGGCCGCTGGCTTCGATTCATTCTCGGCCCGGGCAAATCCGCTGCGGACTTCGTTCAGGAGCATGGCCGCAAGGTATCGGAGGTCATGACCAAGGCACCGTTGACGATCACGGAAGATACCGCTTTGGCGGAAATCGTCGACATCATGGAAAGGAATCACGTCAAGCGGCTGCCGGTGACCCGGGGAGATCAGGTGGTCGGTATCGTCTCCCGCGCCAATCTGCTTCAGGCGGTGGCCTCATTGGCTCGCCAGGTGCCGGACCCGACCGCTGATGACGATCATATCCGCAACCGCATCATCGATGTCCTGGAGAAGAACGACTGGTGTCCCTTTGGCCTGAGCGTGATCGTCAAAGACGGCATCGTCCACCTGAGCGGTGTCATTACTGAGGAGCGGTCACGGCAGGCAGCTGTGGTGGCCGCCGAAAACATCGACGGCGTACAAAAGGTTCACGACCATCTCTGTTGGGTTGATACCATGTCCGGCATGTACCTGAATTCGCCGGAAGATGAAGACATGGCGAAAGCCAGCTAGACCGGCCGATGCAGGGCGCCCCCGCGCAGGGGCGCCTGTTCATTGCCAAGGCTATCGGCGGAGGCTGAACTCAGTCGATCAACTTGCCGTTCGGCCCAAAGAACGGATGGGGTCCGTCGAAATCTCCGATCGGAACCTGATGGGTCACGATAGCTCCGAAGCCGTCCCCCGGCAGCCAGGTATGGAGATGAAACGCTGGTGGCTCGATCTTGAATGACGGCGCGCGCAGCTCCGCCACGTCGAGATCGACCGCATGGTTCGGTGCCGGACAAATCGTGCAGGGAACGCCAGCGAACATCGCCAGCGTCGCCCGATGGACGTGACCGCATCCAATCAATTGCAGGCGCGGGTGACGTCTGACGATCAGCGCCAGGTCGGATGCATTGCGCAGGTTCTGCCGATCCATATGCCAGATGCCGGTCGCAAACGGCGGATGGTGGAGAAAAACCAGGGCAGGACGCTCGGTCGACATCGAAAGTGTAGCTTCCAGCCAATCGCAGGTGGAACCGTCCAGTTCGCCTTGTGGATGACCGGGTACGCTCGAATCGAGCAGAATGATCTCCAAGCCTTCCACGACCACTCGCTGGTTCAATGGACCGGCAGAATTTGCATAGGAACGATCCGGAAATGCCGCGCGCATGAGCTCGCGCGAATCGTGGTTGCCCGGAATGGCAACGAACGGGATCTTCAACCGGGACAGCAATCGGACGAGATGCTCGTACTCCTGCTCGGTCGGGGTATCCACGAGGTCGCCTGAAATGACCACGAGATCAAGCGTCGGTTCGAAGTGATTGAGCGCCTCGATGCAGCGCTCGAGAGCTGCTGCCGTATCGACACGCCGATAGGCCAGCCGGCCCGGCGCCTTGATGTGGAGGTCGGAGATTTGAGCAATCAGGATCGGGCGTCTTGACATCTGATTCACCGCCGGTCCGGGGGCAGAAAGCGTATCGCCTCAGGCGCAATGGCAAGCCCGATCCGCTCTCCGACCGCAACCTCAATCGTGTTGGCCGTATCGACCACGAGAGGCTTGTCCGACACGTCCCTGACGAAGATCCGCTGCCGATCTCCTGAGAAGCGCACGCTCTCGACCACACCATTTAAGGCTGCGGCGTCGGAGCGTACGATTCGGATCGTTTCCGGACGCACCATCGCAACGGCGGTCGTCAGATCTTCGGAACCGTTGACCGGTTGCCGGCCGCCTGCCAGCATCAGCCGTCCATCTTCAATCGGAGCTTCGATGATGTTTGCTGCTCCGATGAACTCGGCAACGAACCGATCGGCCGGCTTGAAATAGATGTCGCGAGGCGAACCGACCTGGGCAATGGCGCCCTTGCGCATGACCACCACCTTGTCGCCGAGCTCCATGGCCTCAGCTTGATCATGCGTGACATAGATCGCAGTGATGCCAAGCGTCCGCAGCAGCCGATTGAGCTCGCTCCGCAGCCGTTCGCGCAACGCGGCATCGAGCGCAGTCAGGGGCTCGTCAAGCAGCAGAACGCTGGGCCGGATCGCGACCGCACGCGCCAAGGCGACGCGCTGACGCTGACCACCCGACAGCTGATCGATGCGACGGTCTTCGAGACCCGATATATTGGTCAGCTGCACCAGCTCGGCAATGCGGGCGGCACGTTCAGGTCTCGCGACACCACGGATCTTCAAGCCGTAGCCGATATTCTCGGCCACCGTCATGTTCGGAAAGAGCGCATAGGATTGAAACACCATGCCGACATTCCGCCGCTCGATCGGCGAGCTCGTCAGATCTTTGCCATCGAACAGCACCCGGCCGCCGGAATCGGGGGTCTCCAATCCGGCGATAATGCGCAACAAGGTCGTCTTGCCGCATCCCGAAGGTCCTAGCAGCACGAGCGTTTCGCCGCTCGCAACGTCGAGCGTGGTCGGCTCGAGCGCGCGTGTGCCATCGGCATAAGTCTTCGCGCATCCTTCAACCCGCAGTGACACGCCGTGTTCAAGGCCTGTTTTCACCGCACGCCTCCTCTTCCGCCGAACCACTGCATGGCGACCAGGAGCGGAATGATCATGATGAAGAAAATCAGCGTGTAGGCTGAAGCCACTTCGAGCCGCATGGAAGCGTAGCTGTCGGCGAGGCCGATCGGCAATGTTTTGGTCAAAGGCGTATGGAGCATCCAGGTCAGATTGAATTCGCCAAGAGACAGCGTCACCACCATGAGGCTTCCGGCCAAAATGCCCGGCGATGCATTGGGGACGATGACGTCGCGGAAGCGGCGCCACGGCGATGCGCCGAGCGAAGCCGCGCCTTCGTCGAGCGTCTTGACGTCAACATTTGCAAACACCGCCATCACCGACCGTACCATGAACGGCATTGTAAAGATGACGTGCCCGACGAGAATGAACAACCAGGAACGCCGAAAGTCGCCGAAGCCGCCATAGGTCAGCAGCAACCCGAGCGCGAGCGCCAGACCGGGAATCGCCACCGGAAGCGTGATGATTTCTTCGACGGCACGCGAAAGCCGACCGCCGCGAATGTAAAGGGCATAGGCCGCGGGAACGCCGGCAAGTAGCGTCACTGCCAGCGTTCCGAAAGCGATGACGAACGATAGCAGGATGGTGCTCGCGTAGAGCTCCCAAACCTGGACGACCCATTGCAGAGTCAATCCCGATTGAATGCCTCGAAAATAGTTCACAGTGATCCCGGCAGTCATCGAGAGACCTGCCGGTACGACGAGGAATGCCGCAACCAACATGGTAAAAAGCAACTGAGCGGCAAAGATCATTCGATCCCGCATGGCATCATCCCGCGGCGGCCACGGCATTGCCGCTGAACGAGCGGGCCAGCGCCAGGATCATCCAGGTAATCACACCAAGCCCGATTGACAGCGCAGCCGAAGTGGCGAGATTTCCGGCTAAGGTAAACTCGGTATAGATCAGCATCGGTAGAACGTCGATGTTGGTCGCGAGTGTGAACGCCGTGCCAAACGCGCCCATAGCGGTTGCAAAGGCTATCGCGCCAGCGGCGACGAAAGCCGGCATCAACGCCGGCAGCACGACATCACGCTGCACGGCCCAAGGCCCCGCCCCCAGCGAACGGGCCGCCTCCTCAAGGCCGGGATCGAGCTTCTGCGCGGCCGCCATGATGGTCAGAATGACCCGCGGAATCGAAAAGTAAAGATAACCCAAAAATAAGCCATGGATCGAATAGGCGAAAACGAGCTTATCTCCGCTGAGGCGACTTGTCACTTCCCCTATTAGGCCTTGGCGCCCCGCGAGCAGAATGATCATAAAGCCAACTACAACACCGGGAAACGCGAGGGGAAAGGTCAGGATCGCGATCAGCAAGGACCGCCCGGGGAATCGGTGCCGCTGCAGAAAGATTCCGGTGATGGTCGCGACGACCAAAGTCGTCACCGTCGTCGCGGCAGCGAGCACGACGGTGTTGATGAGCGTCATCCGATAGCGGGGCTCGATCACGATGGACAGGTATTCCGAAAGCCCTTTTGGGCCTTCGGATCCGGTGATGAGAAGGTTCGCCATCGGCAGCAGAAAGAAAGCTGCCGTCAAGATGCTCAACGGCAGCAGGCAGAGCCAGACAAAGGATCGATGCGACATGAGAGGATAGTGCCCGAACTCAGCTCAAGCAGGGGCCGCAGATTACGCTATCTGACCTCGGCAAGATAGCGATCGACGAAGCCCTTTTGCACGTTTTCCATCTCGCCCCAATCGACACTCTTGGCCCGCGCGTAATCGCTGTCCGGCAAGAACTTGCTCTTCACAGCACCAGGCAAATCGATCGGCCGTGCCGGGCGCAGATAGGCATTGGTCCAGATCGCCTGGCCCTTGTCAGACAAGAGATAGTCCAACACTTTCTTCGCTTTTTCCTTATCGGGCGCATTCTTCACGAGACCAACCACGTAAGGAAATACGACCGACCCTTCGCAAGGAATCACGAACTCGAAATTCCCTTTCTCCGAATACTTGGCGCGATAGGCGTTGAAATCGTAGTCGAACAGGATCGGCATCTCGCCAGAGACCACGCGGGCATAGGAGGTCTGCTTGGGCACGATCGGATCGTTCTTGCGCAGCTCCTTAAAATAGCTGATCGCCGGGTCAAAGTTGGTGGCCGACCCGCCAAGCGCGAGATTAACCGCGACGGCGCCAACATATCCGACGGCAGCGGAGCTCGGATCGAGATAACCGACCATTCCCTTGTAGTCTGGCTTGAGCAGATCCTTCCAGCACGCCGGCACCGGCTTGCCGCCAAGCGCATCCTTATTCACGAACAGGCCGAGTGTGCCGGAGTGGATGGTCGTCCAGTAGCCGTCCGGATCCTTCAGGCCTGCCGGAACCTGCTCCCAATGCGCCGGCCTATACGGCTCGAGTGCATCCTGCGCCTTCGCTTTCATGCCGAACGTGACGCCGAAATAGCCGATATCACCGACCGGATTGCTCTTCTCTGCAAGGATCTGAGCCAGCGCCTGGCCTGAGTTCTTGTTGTCGTGCGGAATATCATAGCCGAGATCGGCCTTGATTGCCTTGAGCATGGAAGCCCAATCCGCCCATTCCGGAGGGCAGTTGTAACAGATGACGTCTGCGGCTTTGGCCGACTGCCATGGAGCCATGACGACAAGCGCAAACAGTATCACAACGAATCGGATGGCATTCATGACAAGGACTCCGTGGCTCCGGCATCTCAGCCCGTGGTGCTTTGGATTTGACGTTCGCATCCCGGCGTTTCGGTCAGCAGAATACCAAACGTCAAATCCGCTCCACTCGCGTTGGGTTTCCCCTAAAGGCCGCATATGAAGGATTTGCGACACAACCGACGACCATATGGCGCACGTTGCGGCTACCGCAGGGTGCGCGATTCATGACTTATGACGAACGAAACCTGCGACCTCGGCGGCCATAGCTATCAGATTTCATCCTTAGAGTTGCGCTCGTCGGCGGTCTGGAATTGGCCGAAACCGCCACGCAGGAAAACGAGCGGCTCGGTCGTGTTGTACGAATAGGCTTCCACCGCGCCGAGAAAGATCACGTGGTCGCCGCCATAGTACCGACCGACGGATCGGCACTGAAAATTCGCCACGCTCTCTCTCAGGACAGGTGCCCGTCCGAGACCGGCGTCCCATTCGACTCCGGCGAATTTGTCTTCTGAAGATTTCGCGAACTTGTTCGCCAGCGCCTGCTGGGATGATCCCAGAACGTTGACCGCAAAATGAGTCGCGCTCTGAAACACGTTCAGGCTCGAGGAATAAAGAAGCAGGCTCCAGAGCACCAATGGAGGGTTAAGCGACACCGAGGCAAACGAGTTGCATGTCAGTCCATATGGCCGGCCGTTCGAATCGGCGGCGGTGATGATCGTTACACCCGTCGCATAGGTCCCGAGCGCGTTGCGAAAATCCCGCGGGTCAATCGGCGAACTGTCGCTGGCGAGTTCTTTGGCCGGGTCCGGAGTCGCCGAAGGCTTCGACGTATCATTCATCCTGATGCCTCAGAGCGTCAGGTTGTCGGAGGGCAGACCAAGCACCACCCGACCGTAGCTGGTACCTGCCGCGTCGAAATTAAACGCGATGTGCGAGTTAATTGCGTGCGCATCGCGAAATTGCCGTTGCAAGACTCCGCTCGTAAACAAGCCTCGTGCACCGCTTGCCGCAAACAGCAGAGAAACAGCCTCCGTGCACAGATTGACGGAGTAAGCTCCGTCACGCCGATAACGTGTCTTCGTCGTCATATCCGGAACGATGCCACGCTGCGCATCCTCCATGGCCTGCACGCAGCACGATCGCATGATCATACGGGCCGTATCGATCTTGACTGACGCTTCGGCGATCTTGAGCTGCGTGCTTTGCAGATCGCTGAGCTTTGCCCGGTTGTAGGTCGAGGCGCGGTGCTGAGCCCCGTCGATATAATCCTCGAGGCACGCTTGCGCGTTACCCAGGGCAACCCCGGAGAGAGCGAAAGGAAATAGAGAGAAGACCGGCAATGCATAAAGCGGATTGGGATTGACGCGACTGCCCGGTGTCATTCCCCCTGTCAAGTCGTTCACACCCACGGTCATCTCGTCAGCGACAAAGGCATCACGCACCTCGACATCGTTGGAGCCGGTCCCTCGCAGACCGGCAGCATTCCAGGTGTCGAGAATGTTGTAGTCTCTCCGTGGCAACAGGAAAATCCGGTACTCGACGCCATCGGCTTCATCGTCGGAAGCAACCACGCTGGCCAACATGTTCCACTGACATGAGGCGACGCCGGACGACAACGGCCAACTGCCGCGCAATTCGTAGCCACCGCGCACTTTTCGAGCTCGGCCCGCAGGGAAGATAAAGGAAGATGCAATCAGAGTCTCGGCGTTATCTCCCCAAATCCGGTCCTGCGCCCGAGGGTCGAACATCGCCAACATCCAGTGATGGCTCGCCAGGTTGGCGACATTCCAAGCAACCGACGCATCGGCGCGCGCGAGCAGCTCGGCGCAATCGACCAGCGCGACGTAGTCAAACTCAAGTCCGCCTACGCGTTTCGGCTGCAGAATCCGAAATAAGCCGACCTCCTGCAGATCCTGCTCAGTCTCTGGGGGAACGCGGCGCAGCTCTTCGGTTTGCTCCGCGCGTTCACGAAGCAGTGGCAACAGCGCCTTCGCCTGCGCTTCGATCGGTTCAAACGCCCCCGGTCGTGGGGCGGGCAGATGCGAACCCGGCTGCTGGCTGGTGGTCATCCCAGGCATCCTCCGCGGAGCGTCCGTTATTTCGTTTCAGGCGAGGCCGTTGCGATGCCTCATTGTGATACGTTGTCATCCGGTTGGCAATCGGAACAGCGGCAGTCAATTGCGTAGCGCTTCTTGCTGGCGCGCCTCAACCGGCCCTGCTATGCCTTCCCAGTTTGTCCGAAAGCTCCTAATTCTCGCAGCGCTGCAACGTGGCATTGATGATATCCCAAGGTTGTTTGCAGCACCTCGGTCGTATGCTGACCCAGGGTGGGCGCCGCGACCGGCTCAACAGACGGGGTCATGCCCATGCTGATCGGCGTTTCGATATTCGGAACCCACCCCGCTGTCGGGTGCGGAATCCGGCACACCCGACCGCGGCCAAGGACCTCCTGCGCGTCAAACGCCTCCGCTACGGTACGGAGATATCCCGCGGGAATGTGAGCGTCCTTCAGCTTCGTTATCCACCTTTCAAGACGATCGGTCGTGAAAATCTCCGCCATGATGGCGCGCAGACTCTCCTTGTTCTGCGAGCGCGACTTGCGGGTAGCAAATCGCGGATCCCATACAAGATCGGGCCGACCGAGCACATTGCTGACAAGCCGGCGATAGAGCCGATCGTTGGCACAAGCAATATAGAGCGGACCATCGGCGGCTTCATACACACCAACGGTCGGCGACCCGTTTGGCGAGTTGCCGAAGCGCCCCGGATTGCTGCCGCTCAGCAGATAGGCCATGCCGTAGAAACTCGTCATGTTCGTCGCAACGTCGAACAGAGTCACCTCCACGTGCTGACCTCGCCCGAGCCGTTCGCGGGCAAGCAGCGCCATCAGAATGGCATTGCAGGCAGACATGCCGGTCGCGAGATCGATCACGGGCGGCCCCGTCCGCACCGGCGGCCCATCGGCAAATCCATTGAGCGACATAAACCCGCTCTCGGCCTGGGTAATCGGATCGAAGCCTGGTCGCGATGCGAATGGTCCTGAGCGGCCATAAGCCGAAATCGAGCAATAGATGAGACGTGGATTACCTGCGGACACGGTGGCGTAGTCCAGTCCGAACTTGTCCATAACCCCGGTCGAGAAGTTTTCGACGACCACGTCCGCTCTGGCGATCAAGTCACGTGCAACCTCCCGCGCCTCAGCCACCGCGAGATCCAGCACAATTCCACGCTTGTTGCGATTGAGGCTGAGGAACGCTGCGCTCTCTCCCGCGATTTCCGCGTGCTCGTAGGCTCGCGTATCATCGCCTCCATCCGGATGCTCCACCTTGATGACATCGGCGCCAAAATCGGCCAAGGTCTGCGTACAGGCGGGTCCCGCCACGACCCGTGTAAAATCGATCACCAGCAGCCCGTCCAGAACATTCGGCATGGCCGCTCGGCGGGGCGGTCGTTCCGGCAACGGCACTTTCGCCATCTTCGCGGCTCCTTCCCACAAACGTGTTATCGATCCTCTGCGAGATCTTTCGTCCGCGGTTGCGAAACTCTGTCCAGCAACCGACGCTGCAGACGCATCCAAGTGGTTAGCCTACCCTGAGACATAAAAAAAGACCGGCGGCCTGCAGCCGCCGGGCTTTCAACTCTGCCGCACCGCCGTACGTTGCGATGCAGCGTTCCTATTGGTCCGAACAAATCGCTGGCTCGATCAGCTTGCGCCAATAAAGCGTATTTGCCCATCCCCACGGCGAAGGTGGTTGAAACAGGCGGTAGTCGCCGCGGATGAAGTTATTCGCCGAGAAAATGTTGTCCGTCGTATCGGACACGACGCATGACCACCCGTTTCGCCGCGCACGCCACTCGGCGGCTCGCATCAACCGCGATTGGAGACCGCGCCCGTGATGTTCCCGGATCACGCCCACTCGGCAAAGATAGCCGGTGTGCGCCCCAATCGTTGAAGGAATCAGACCGGCAAAAGCCACAGGGGCGCTCTGCTCACATGCAATCCACCAATGCCCGGCATCGAAGTCGGGGAGAGGCGCCCTGTCGAGAAAGGTTTGGCGATGAAGGTCCACGAGAGTGTCAGCGATATCGTCATCACAACTGTCCACTTCCCGGATCTGGTACATCGGAATTCCCTGCATCTTGCCACGCATTGCATCTTCACTTCCCGAGCATCACCTTGATGCCGAGCCACACCGCACCGACCAACCCCGTCGCAATGACGGTGATGACCGCCTTGAACGTGTAGCTCTGTGCCTGCTCGACGCTCTTGCGCCATCGCCGGAGGTGTTGGAAATCGGCTCGAAGCTCCTTGCGGTCCTCCTCCTCGATTCCGAACGAGGTCAAAATCGTCACGATCGCCCGCAGGACGACCGCGTCGATCTCTTCACGCTGCAGCCTGTGGTGCTCGGCCAATGTCTCGGCCACGATCGTCTTGATATCTTCCTGGACGACACTCATCGCTTGATGATCCTCGCAACGTTTTCGAAGCCGCGCTTGGCGAAATAGAACGAGATGACGAGGTTCGCAGTCATCGACGCGAAGCCCGCGAGAGGATCTGTGGTCCCAAGTCCGAGAACTTTGTCCCACACCAGGAGCTTTGCGAAATAGATCGCGACGCAGTATCCGATCAGCTTGTCCGGCTCGTACCAATGACCGAGTTCGGCCGCACGATATTGCAGGACGGCGCTGGTCTCGGAGACTTGCGCCGCGATCTCGGAGGCCGCAAGATCAGCTGCGATCTTGGCATCGGTGTTGCCCGCCTTGAGCTTCGCTTGATAGGCGTCGATAAGGCCCTTGATGACCGGGCCGCCGAAGAAGCTTAAGATCGTCATCCACATGTCAGCCGCCCTTTCTTAGCGATCGCGCCATGATGGTGATGATCGAGATCACGAGGAGAATGCGGCCGGTCGCCCTCGCATCGCCGATTGCGGAACTGATTTCGTCCTTGAGCATGGGGTCACCGAGCGTGTCGCCGATGGTGTCGATCAAGGACATCAGGGTGCCGATCAGAGCGAGTATGTAACCCCACGCGATGGTCAGCGAATGCAGGCAGGCTGCTTTGATTCGAGACCACATGGATCACGCCTTCCGGATAAGCGAGGCAATGGCATTCGCCGCGTTGGAAAGCTTGGTCACCAATATGCCGGCTTCGACTACGATAGCGTGCAGTCGGGTCTTGCAGGTCCACACCAGTGCGCCGCCGGCAGCGACACCAAGAGAAAATGCACAGCCAAGTTCGATCATGTCGTTTTCCTTCCAAAGACGGATTTGATAAGGGCAACAAAAAAGGCTCCGATGGAGCCTTTTGCCGGGTTCGTGATGGATGGTTGAAGCGATCTGGGCGGCGGGTCCGCAGCGGGGCGGGGCCGAGCAGGTGCAGGTGCAGACGACGAAAAGGCGATACTCCGATCAAGCGCCATCATGGCCATCAACAGGCCCGCACAACCTAGCTGCCGGTCCACCACGGCCGGATCGTAAACGCCGTCGCGAACGTATTTCCCGGATTGATATTGATTCGTGCCTGCCCACACGTACGGGGACGGCACGCCACGGCGGGCATAGCCGAGGCCGTTATACTGCTCGAGCAGGGTCAGAGCGCCACCGGCCGACCAGTCCTTCCAATGCGCCGCGTGCGGGGCGCAATTGACCAGGGCGTCCACCGCGGCGTCTTCCCAGGACTGAAAGGGCCCCCGGCCGGCCGGAACATGGACCGAGACCTTGTTCCAGGGATCGCCCTGAGCGAGAGAACCCGCCCAACTCTGCGAGCACTCCCGCTCGTGGATGACCGCGATGATAAACCACGGGACGCCGGTGGCATGCTCAATAGCCTGATAACGATCCTTGGCCGCAACCAGGCGATTTGCAATCGCGACGAAACTTCGAGTGGACTTAGCGTCTTCCCAACGCTGCGCATTTTCTGCTATCCGCACATTTAAATTCGCCATATTGGCTCCAGGGAAAAGGTCGCCAGAGGAGGCTTGTTCGCGAACAAGTTGTGTGAGAGATTGAGACAATCGTTCATGCGGAAAAGCCGTTTATGATCCTCTACTTAGAAGTAGTGACTGTGGCCGTAGCTGCCATCGCCTTATGTGGTGCCCCATATTAGTTTGCTAAGAAGACATCGTCTTCCGCGCGCGAAAATAGGTGGTGGTGGTCAATCAAATAATTCTAAGAATCTTATTGGCGATTATGGTGGGCGGAACGATAGCGTGAGCAGCACCACCGCCCATACTACCAACTGTGATATTGGCCGTTCCGCTCTGCGTGGATTCCGATGTAGCCCTCATGTTTCCACCACCGTTCCCATAGAGGAAAGGTCCGCCAGATATATTTAGTGTATTTGAGCTTTGCTGATGGCTGTGACCGCTGTCTGTCGCTGAATAAGTTATGGCTAGGCATTTCATTTATTGTCAGGGTGTGGCTTTCTGCCCCACCGGTTGCCCCGATATTTGATGCAGATGATCCAAAATAGCTTGTCGTCAGACGAGATGCGGCCGAACCGCCCATATCATCCCTACCAGCTACCACGCGTCCCCGCAGATCCGGCAGATTGAATGTGGTACTGCCGTCCCCTCCTCCATAGGTAGTCCCAATCAGCGCGAAAAGACTGGCATACGTTGTCCGACTGATCGACTGACCATAAGGAAACGCGAAGGAGCTGTTGGGCGCAGTCGGCCCCCAGAAGTCAAGGCCGGCGGCCAAAGGAATGTTGTACGGGTTGCCGTAAATGCCGCGTAGATAGAACACGCCGTCGCTATGGTTGTAGACGGCGACATAGGGTGTTCCCTGGAGGATAGTTCCGGCCACCAGCTCGGTGTTGGGCCCACTCCGCAGCGGCTTGGCGCCGAGCGAGTCGACGTTCAAGGTCACTATTGCGCCGTTGGTCACGTGTGGCGTGAACGCGATGGTCTGGCCGTTGAGATGCGCGAGCGTATCGAATTGCTGATAGCTCGCAACCGTATAGGCCGTGCTCGAGCCTGAGGTCACGATCGCGCCAGCGATGGCGTCGCGATATTTTGCCATCGCCGCCATCATTGCCCGGGCAGAATCGTTGATACTGGACGGAGCCTGTCCTTCCGACCAATTGATCGTGGGATCAGCGGTGGCGTCCGCGGAAGCCGTCTGCGACCATTTGTAGAGTGTCATATGTTTCCTCAAACGAAAGCGGCGATCCCACCTGAGATCGCCGCCGGCAGTATCGCCTTGATCGATTTTGCGTCAGGGCACTTTCAGCGCAGATGCAAGCAAGAACCACTCATCCCAATAGGGCCAAGCAGCCTCACTTCATTGCTCCTGCCCGAGCTCGAGATATTGCGCACACGCGCAGGACGGCGCGCGCGCCGTGAGCAGGTTGCGGATGACGCCTTTCGGCACGCCGGGGCTATCACGCGCGACCGTCTCGACGCGCGCGTCGATGACGGTCTCGATTTCGGCGCGAATGGCCTTTATTCGCTCCTCAAGCGAGGGGCTGTTGCGAGTTGGCTTCATGGGATCCGCTGCTTTCTTCCTCTGTGCACTTGCACTGTATCGCTGCCAATTCCCGCCTGGCTGCCGCCGCCTCATTCTGTGCGCGCCGCAAAGTCCGCTCGCGCGCCACCTCATGGCTCGCGACGAAAGCCTGAACGTCATATGGCAATGTCTTGAAGCGCTCCTTGCGATCGGCCGGCCAGGAGCGCGGCGGCACGATCCCGCTCACCGCATTGACTGCGAACGCAACTGGCTCGTTCAAGGTTGGATCGGCGAGCCCCTTGGAGGTGTGCAGCCTGGAGATGTCCTGCAGCGCTCCCCAAAGCTGGGCCATGCCGAGCCCCGCGCAGTCCCGCACGAAGCGGGCGACAGCCACGGGCGTGGCCGGACAAAACATCGCGCCCTCGCGTGCGCACCAGCGGGCGAACAAAGGCGCGCTTTGCTGACGCGCCCGCGCCAGCGCCTCCAGCACGGGATTGATCATCGGCCAGCGTTGCGAAGCGCCACGTGGGCACTCCCCATCTGACGCCGAAGCTCGAGCATGCGCGCGTGGCGCCGCAAATCGCCAGGGTTTGCCTCGATACCCTCGCGCAATTCCGCATCGAAGCTCTCAAGTGCCGCAACGCGCTTCTGCAGTCCGTAAAGCGTAAAATTGGCCGCGATCCGCTCAAGCGGCATCGGCTGTCCATAGAGATTGCCGGTGATTGAATCTGAGCGCTCGATGAAGTTGCGGCGTTCGTCAGGCATGAAAAATCTCCGAAAGGTGGTGAAATCAACGAGGAGAGAAGAAGATCGGCAGCGGTGTTTTGAAATCTGGTCGGAACTCTACGGTCGCGGCAGCAGGCTCTTGGAGCCAGGCGGCAACTCGTGCCCGTTCTTGCTACAGCGTTAAACTCATCCATCGGATTGCCGTATTCGGGTGGATTTAGATCTTCAAATACTCCCTAATCCACGCGCGGTCAGAGGATACTGCCACCAACCTCATTGGTTTGGGTGGCAGGATTCCGTGTAGCTCCAAAGAATGTTTGCTGAAAAACCTGGTCTAAGAGACCGAACGCGCCGAATTGCTTGCAGCCACCGAGGAATTGTTATTTAGACCGAATCTCGCCCGCCGCATGAAGGCTGATATCTATCAATTCAGCGCCCGCATATTTGTCGCGGCGCACTGCTCGCAGAAATCGTGATGCAGTGGACTGAGGCGTATCAAACCAGCAATATGCGATCGCGCGACCCCGACGCGTTGTCACGCGCCGCCCGCGGTGCACACCAGAAAAAACGGGAATGTCCGCAAGATCTGCGCTCGAGCGCATCGCCTGACCAGGAGCCTGTCAGGTCGGTTCATCTTACCGGAGCACACCGACACACGAACCTTCTCGTGAGCCTGGCTGCATGGCGAAAGGTCAAAACTAGAAGCAAGGGGACAACGTTTGTGCTCGCCAAACACGCAGTGAACCAGACGTTGTCAGCTATCGTGCGGCTCACATGGCAGGATTGGCCCGTGAGCGTGAAAAAGGTAGCTCCGCACGCAACGAAAAGGATGTTTGCGATTGCGATTGTGAGAGCAGCCTTCAGGACAGCTCGAGGCCGCCAATTCACAAACTCCAGTGGGAGCACTGCGGTTTCCGCCAAGAACAGACAGATCAAATGGAGCATCGAGAATCCCACTCCAACGCTTACGAAGGGGATGATCGGCGCAAGGTATTACGAGACAAGCAGCACGACAAAGATGACCAAGCCACCTTAATCAGCATATCTGTGATGGCAAACGCCAGCCATTCGCCCACGCTGAAATTCATGAGTTCACCGGCGAAACAAGCCCCCAACTTAGGACTGGTGATGACTATCGATGCCATAGAACAATGTCAACGGCCGGACGCTGCTGCCTATGACTTAAGCTTCCTTCTCCGCGCACATCACGACTGATTCGCTCTGCGCGCCTGATAAAGCGCGACGGCGTCCTTGAGATCTCCCGACGACGACAGGCGCGCATTCAGCGTCCGAATGTCGGCCCGCTCACGCTCTGCCGATGCGCCTGCAACACCAGGGCGCAGGACTGGGGGTATCGGCCGTGCCGCCGCCGTGTCCTTGGCCTTCATGATCAGCCGATACTTGGCCGCGTCGTACATCATCCGCTGGAACGTGGCATTGCGCATCAACGGTTCGGTGTGAAACAGCCGGTTGAGCTCGGCGGGCTCGATGCCGCTCTCTTTAGCGGCTGCCATGATCTCCGTGGCCACGGCCTTTTGCACCGCTTGCGGCTCGTCCTTCAGCATGGCTTCCAGCCGCGCGTCTTCTCCCTGAGCAAACCTCTCGAAATTCTTCCGCTCGAGCTCGGCCCGTTGCTGCTGCTCGCAGGCATGTTGAGCGCGCAACTGGTCGGATGCGGTGACGGCAGCCTGAACGCGCGCGAACCTAGCCGCGTCTTCGCGGGACATCTTCTCAAGCGCCGCCGGCATATGGTCAGGCGCCATGCCGGAGAATTCGGGAAACTGACCAAGAAAGCTCGCCTGGGCCAGCTGTAGCGCGGACGCAAGGCCCTCCCGATAGCTCTGCCGTGCGTTATCGGCTTCGGCCATCTTCTCCTCGATCGCCTGCAGCACGAGCGGATGCTGCAGGGCCTTTTCGAGTTCGGGTGCAAGGTCGGCGGACGAGTTGCCATCAAGCGACGGCCCGTCATGCGAGCCACCTTCATCGGCTCGCTCTGCCGCCGCCGCTCCATCGACATCCCGGCGGTCCGGATGCTTGAAGCCGTAGAAGTCCGCGGCCGCTGCATCGTTGGCTTGAACGCCGTGACGCAGCGTATCGATACGCCGCGCAGTATCTTCCGCCTGCTGTGCTTCGGTCGCGCGCCTGTCCGCCGCCCTGCCCCGCGCATGGTCGCGCGCCGCGCGCTCCAATGTCACCGCTTCATTCGCGGCCGCGGGCTTGCCATGCGCATCGACATATTCCCTCACTGTGACCGGACTGTCGCGTTCACTAAGCCGATCTGCGGCGTTCCGGAGCGAGGCGACGTCGCCGTCAATGCTCTGCCGGTTCGGCTTCTCTTCGGGGTCCCGCATCGGCGTATATCCTGCGCTTGCCAGCTCAAAGGCAGCGCCGGTCAACGCTGGGTCAATGTCATGGGTCATGGGCATCTCTAGCGAAATTATTTCGGCTGATGTTCGGTGGTGGGAGCTGGTCGACCAGGATCGAACCTGGCGATCGCCCCGCCTCTTCCGTGTATGGCTATCGTGAATTCAATTTGTCGATCGGAGCGTCATACCCCTGGGGAAACCAGATGCCTCGTTCCAGATGGTTTCCCAGATTGGGCCGGACATGCTTGTGCTCGAGCTGAGAGATGCTGACGTCCTCAATTACATTGATGAGCGGCGGCAGATCATCAGCTCCGAACACCCTCTCGTGAAGAAGCGAAATAGCATCATTTCGGCTGTAAGCGGTCACGCCGCAACCAAGATTGAGCGGCGTTGGCACCGGCAGCCGCTCGAACTGAAACCAAAACCGCCGAAGATTGCTCATGAGACTTTCCTTCTACTTCGGTTCAAAGCGAATGAACGGACCGATTTCGGGATTGCCGACCCCAGGAACGATGCCGTGCTCGGGGTCCAGTCCGGGCAATTCGCGCTCCAACCCCTTATAGTAAGGCAGACTTGTGTGGGGCTCCAAATAGTCGATGTCGCTCGTCGGCTTGCGCTGGCCGCGAGCCGCGGAGCCGATCACTTCGAGCGGGCGTCCGGCCTTGTTGACCACTGATTAGATCTGCCGAATCTCGCCTGGGGTCAGGTCTCCTAGGTTCTCGGACCGTGCACCGCGCGCCGCAGTGATCGCGCCTACGATACCTCTTATGGTTGCAGGTAACTCACTAGCCGCGGGGCCGGCCGCACCGAGCGTGGGACCGATTGCGTGCAAGAATCCCATCGGATCATTGACTGCATCATGCGCGTAACCGGCAATGTCCCGACCGGCTTGACGGATGGACTGCTGATAAAAATCGTCCAATGCCGTCCTGAGACCGCTTTTGACTCCACTCGCGGCCAAGTCGTTCGAGGCCAATTGACCCTGAGCATCCCGCGGGTCAGCTTTGGGCGTGAAAGCGGCTTCCTGCGAAGACACCGGGAGGGTTGGAGCGTCTGGCCACCGTTGGCGAAGCGGGGCCGGAGCTGGTACCGGTCCCGGTGAAGTTGGAAAGATGAAGTTCGACGGCAGCAAACCTTGCTGGCGCTGCACCGAAAGCAAGCCGCCCAAGAGGCCTCCACTTGCATCGAACTGGTCGGGATCGTCATAGCCATCAAGAAGTCCCATTCAGAAACTCCGTCGACTATTTGCCCCTGAGCAGGCTGCCGATCCCACCTGCAAGCGTAGCGAATTGATCGATGCCGGACTTCTCCTGTACCGTTGTGCCCGTGCTGTTGCTCTGCTGACCCAGCCCCGCGATCGGCGTTCCGATTTGAGCGAGCAGTTGCAGCGTCTGCAGCGGGATGCCGCGGCGCTGCGCTTCCTCGGCGAGCGTGGCATTGGCGCCGTAATTCTGGGCGTCGAGGGCGGACTGCGCTGCCGTCACGCCCTGTCCCTGATTGGCAAGATATTGCTGCTGCATGCCGGCCAGCGTATTGGCCGTTGTATTGCCTGCGTTGTACAGCGAATTGGCGGCCGCAACCTGGTTGGCGACGTCCTGATTATATTGCGCGGCGATCACCGGCGCCTCCGCCGCCGCGACACCGCGGCCATAGGCCATCTGGTTGGCGCCGCTGAAGTCGCGACCAGCTGCCGCAAACTGGCCATTAACGGAGTTGCCGACGTCGGTCTGGATCTGCGCGAGCTGCGCGGCCAGCGCCGGGTTGTTGCCGATCATGCTGCCATTGGCGTAAGGCGTCAGATAGCCCTGCAGCGACGACAGGTTCGCCTGGACGTTCGGCGCCTGCGCTGTGGCGCCACCGCCGCTGAGCAGAGACTGCGCGTAAGAGCCGATCTGCCCAGCATAGGGATTGCCCTGGGCCGCATTGCTCTTGAGCGTATCGAGCGCACTGCTTTCTGAACTGGTCAGACCAGTGTTGTTCAGGCCACTGTTGAGTTGAGAGAGGATGCCCTGAAGCAGCGGCTGCGCCGGCTGCCATGGTGCTGTCTGCGACTGCTGAGTGGTCGTACTGGTGGATTGTCCGCCCATTGGCGAAGCTCCTTACAAGGGGTTCCGCTGAACTGCGCACCGCGAGGCAGGCAAATTCAGCTAAATGGAAAAAAGATCGGTGGCTGAACCGGCAACAATTGCATCGGCTCACCGCTGGCTATTCCGCGTTGGCCTATCGCCTGGTCTGAATCGGGAATACCAAGCTGACCGGGAAGTGAGCCGCTTACAGTCTGACCGGCACCTAATTCAGGTCGGTGCGAGATGGGCGTGTGCGCATCCCTCTGCTCCTTCTGCCGAATTTGCTGGAGCAAATAGGCAAGCAGCCACTCATCGAGCTGGCCACCAGGACCCGGATCGCGCTTCGGCGCAGGAATTGGAGGGAAAGCTGGACCGTTGTTTCCGGGGCCGGGCTTTGGAAAGTTAGGTGGCAGTGGATATTGCGGCATGTCGGGCGAAAAGGGGCATCCCGGGATGGCCCGGTGAGAACGGCGACCCAGGCACCGGTGGCGGAATCGCGGGCCGCCGGCTGCGGCCAGACGGCTCGTTCTCTTTGGTAAGCGGGCGAAAATTCGGTTCAACCCAAGAAGGAAGATCCTTTAGATCAGGGACAATACCAACCGTCGCAAGGTTTGGGACATCAGTATTTCTCATCGTCGGATTTCCAACCATCAGCTCATCTCCAAAAAAGCGCGCACAATCGACGCGCCACGACAATCAAGTCGTAATATACAAGTCTTACGACCGCTCGGTCTCGAAGCTTTCGCATGCGGCGCTTTATGGATCGTAGATGATCCAGCCCGCCAGGCGGAGCCGCTCGGCCAGGGCGTCGACATCCTCTTGGCTTTCCGGATAGGCTTCGTAGATAATTTTTGTCTTCACCGAACTCGGCTGGTAGCGGGGATGCCACATCCACATCACGAAACCGATCTTGAATGCTCTTTCCAAATCGATCTTACGTAGCAATTTTCTGACTTTTGCGCTCTCGGGAGGCATGTCGAACGTGGAACTGACCCGTCGCGTCCTTAGGAATTTCCTTCTGAGCCGATCGACCGGGGCGAAGTCTTGACTGAACATATCTTCGCTCTTGCCACAGGCCCCGCCATCAAGGCGAAACGGCCCCTCATCACGCGCAGGAGCAACCCCCACACATTCACCTTTGTCGGCGAACGGGCGCCAAGCTACCAAGGCATCTCTCAATATCACCGTCTTGGAAGACGCAATAACCAAGTAGTCGGCGCAGCTGAACAAACAATAGCCATAGATTACCACCGTCGCATTGATATCCCGCAAATGATCAGCGACCTTCATCATGAGCGCATGGTCACCGCCAATGCTGTGAGCGACGAACAGGCCTCCTGATTTTAGTCTCTTGACGAGAGCCAAGTTCTGATCGGCGGGGAGAGAGCCGTCAAAACAAAGAATCCGTTGATCCAACGACAGCGCCAGCGGCCGCGCGACATCGCTGCGGCGGTATTCAGCCGCGGCCCGATAAGGGCCGAAGTCCAAGCTCTCAGCGTCATCGGCGCGAGCCGCCACTATAGAGACAGCCGCAACGAGAGCGATCAGACCAACTCCGAATAGTGATGTCAGATACCGATGAGCTGCATTACGAGCCGATTGGCACTGTCCCGCAGCATCGCGCCGCCAGTGGATACGCAGTCGTTCTTGACCATCTTCCGAATTGGCCATCGTCCATCTCGTAACGCACTGACAGAGTTCCCGTGAGCGATATAGACAAGACAGATCAGGTCAGAGCTATGGATCGTAGATGACGGGGTAAAAAAGGCGCAAGCGCTTCGATATGGCGTCGACCTCGCGCTGGCTTTTTGGATAGGCCTCATAGACGATATTGGTCTTGATCGAACTTGCATAGTAACGCGGATTCCAGGTCCACATCACGAGCTCGGTATACTTGAGCCGCGAAAAAAGGTTTGAAATCGACGTCCTCACAAAAGCACTTTCCGGCGGCTCTTCCAGAAGAGGGTCAATTCGTCGCTTCTCGAAAAAGCGCTGCTTCGCTTGGTAGATCTTTCCAGCTTCACCAATGCGAGAAAGAGGTTGTGGACACCTGCCGACGTCGTAGCGCTGCGGCCCTTTGTCCAGTGCCTGCACGAATTGAAGACAGTCACCTTGCTCCGCTCCCAGCACTTGCCAGGCGACTAGAGCATCCTTCAAGACAATGGCCCTGCTCGAGGCAGTCAGAAGATAGCTCGCGCATGCAGAGAAACAGTGATCGTAGATGACGACGGTCGCATTCCGCTCTGCGAGCAACTCGGCCAACGCCATGGTCTGGATGTCATCCCCGCCATAGGCGCTCGCAACAAACAAACCGCCTGGTTCGAGCTGCTTCACGAGCGACAGATCCTGGCTCGCCGAGACATAGTCATTGAAGCAGAGGATATGTTTGTCGGCCAATAGCGCCATCGGGCGAGATACATCGCCGCGGCATTGATCGGCAGCACGCCGATAGGCGCTCAAGTCGGTTTCCTGTGCATGTACGCTTCCGCCAAACACAGTCAACAGCAGCAGAAGTAACCAAAGCACCGGAAGCTTTCCCCCTCGCAAGGCCACTTGAGAACAGCGCCTTGCGAGCTTCTTAGGTCGCCTTATCCAGGTGGCCTGACACATCCGCTCCCATCCTGCTGATCGAACATAAACACCCGGCATGATATCCCTGTCGCACCCATCACCCGCCTTTCGTCGGATAGAACATATCATGAACTCATGTCAAGTGCGATGCGATTTTCCGGCCGGCGCTCAACCATTGTCTCTGGGCGGATGTGGGGGACGCGACCAAGAGATAGCCTGCCATCTGGCGCAAAACGTCGATCCGGCACACCGGCGTTCTCAACAAACCCAAGTCCAAGGAATTCTATTACTGAGTACGATGGACGGCAGGACGTTGCACTTATCAATCTGCCCGTCGTGATCTGAGATAGCGAACTCGAGAGTCTGGCTCGCGTACATCTAGTGTCGGCCTCGCCGGGGTCGTCACATTCGATGGACCGACCGGAGCCGCCGCGTCCGAGGACTGAGCAATAGGCCCGCCATATCTCTGAAGAAGTCGGATAGCATTCCTGCGGTGATCGGCCATCTGGTTGTTGACCTTGTCCGCGACAGTACCCGGAGCGCCACCGTTATTGGCGTCGCTACGACTATAGCGTCCGACCCGGCCGGCATTGATCGCAGAGTAGACGTCGAGCAGACCCATACCTGGCTTCACGCCTGCATCAATCAAGTACCGGCGCACAGCCTCCATCTGTTCGGGAACGGATGAGTTCTGAGTAACCCCGTATTGCTTCCGCTGAGGCTCTCCCCATTGAATCAAGCCCCGATGTTGCCCGTATTGCGTCGTCGGCCCTGCTTTCCAAGGATCGAAAGTTCCAGCGGTTTCGTAGGATATCGCGGTAGCAAGGTCTTGAGGATCGATACCAAGTTTTTGAGCTGTTTCGTTGATTGACTGTGCTAGAATTCGTTTTCCCACATCTCGTCGCGTATACGGCTCCAATGGAGCGGGCGCTGGCGTGTAGCTACTTTGCTCCTCCTGTTGCCCCCGCAACCTGCCGATCAAGTCCTGCGGCGGGCTGAGGGGCGTCTCAGGACTGTAGTTCGGGTTAGTGCTCGGATTGGCACTAGTATCCGGGACCGCTGAGCTTGGCTGCAACATGCCTTGAAACAGACCGAGCAGCCCGCCCGCACCTTGGGGCCCATAGGTCTGCGGGTCGAATTCGTAATCTCTCCAGCCCATTATTCTATCTCCTTATCCATAATCACATGTCGTTGCCGATAGCCTTGCAGCGCGCGCAGCCAGCCTTTGCGCCCGAAGATGCGCACGTGCTGGCAGCGCTCAGCTTTCGCATATGCTTCGATCCCGGCGATCAGCGGCAGCCAACGCGCCATGCCTTTGCCTTCGCAGGCGGTGATAACACAGACCTTACCGGCATCGGTCAGCTGCAGACTTGTCGCCGCGACCGCGTCGATCGCTACTGCGTTGCTGTCCCCGCCAAGCGCAAGCCAGAGCAGTGAATGCCCGCTCAGAACGTCGCGCTCGATGTCAGCAAAGGCGGATAGCCCTGTGCGTCCGGTCGCGCGCTGCAGGCGCGAAGCGACCAGTGGCCAAACGCGATGAACTTGGTGCGGACCAACACAGGCAAGCTCAGCCTTCGGCCGTTCAGGGAACCTGTGCACTGGACCAACGGTCAATCTGCTTGATGCTTGTTGACCTCTTCTCGGTCGATGTAGATAAACGAAAACGGCATTAGAATTTCCTCAAATGACTTCAAGAGATCGACATTCTTCCTATCGATCGTACCAACTAACATTCTGAGATGGCAGGAGGGATACTCCCGTTCTGCGCCAGAAATTGAAGGAAGTCCGCTATGGACAGCGCGAACACCTCGGATCACCGGAGGTTCTTGATAGGCCATCGCCGACCATTGATCGAATTCCTTTGAGTGCGATACTGCCTGCCGCACCGCGTCTTTAGGACCACTGGCATCAACTGGAACGTAGTAGTCCCATACATCATAGGTATCGCCATCAGCCGAGCCAGACTTCAATACGAGCGTGACGACGACGATGTAGTGACTCATTGAAACCTCCGCATGCGCACATATTAGCGCGTTACGGGGTCCTTAGGAATGTCCTTCCAAATCATATTCTTCCGGCTCTTCTGGATCTGGCTTGCCTTTGTTTCGATAGCAAAGTCGCAGTCTATCGTCCGCCCGCTTTTCGCAAGCTTGGAACCACCGATTCTCATCGATTCCCCAAAATTTCGAGCACCTAGCACGATCTTGTTCCCATCTATTGTAACAGTAATCTTGATCACCTGTTGCCCAACTGCCGAGCGAGAGCTGCGGCAGTACCTGCATCAGGGTCCAGAGATGTTTCAAATGCTCTGGGACTTTGGGGACGAGCTCTGACGGGATTGCCACCTGACGACCAGGCGGAAGCGGAATTCCGATACCAGGAAGCGGAATTGGAATCCCTCGTCCTGCAACAGGAATAATGTCGGGCTGCAAGCCGTAGGTCCCTGAAGGGTACGGCCGATTGTCATTATTAGAAACATTCGGCTCGGTCGGCGAACCTGCGAATGCGGCCGCGCCTCCGGATCGAGACTGAGCTGACTGATCACGACCCGAAGGCATTTGGAGTCCGCTCGCCAGCTGTCGGAAATTCGGATCGTGCTCCGGCTTGGTGGCTCCTTGATACGGCTCGTCGGCAGAACGCGCCGTCTGCGCCTCACGCGCCCAGTCGAGCAATTGTTGCGAATTGCCGTTGGTCGGTTCTTGAGGCAAAGCGACCCGATCGAGAACGCCACGTGCGTGGAGCCCTTGTTCAAGCATCACCTGCTGCAGAAGTGCGGCCAGGCCTCCGGCTCCGGGATAGTCAGGGTCCGACGCAGGGGGAAATAAGACGCGCGAAAATTTGTGTTCGGCATCGATCAATCTCTCTTTGAAAAGATTTGCTTTTGGGAATTCCAACGCGGCCATGCACGGCAGCGAAAGTCGAGTATGTTGTTGTCGATAAACGAGCCTGTGGGCGACGCTAGGCGCCAGCGCACGCCGCTACCCAGGCGGGAAGCTCAATGACTGAGTCGTTCATTAACGTTGCTTGGCCGGCAATGCACTACCGCGAGTGCGACGGATCACCCAAGCAGCGCATACAGAAACGTCCGCCCTGAGGTCGCGCTAATTGCGTGGGCGATCGTGAACGCACCGTTCGTCACCGCACTCACGTACATCGTGCCGTTACCAAGCTCAGTCGCCGCAGCCGCCGTCGCGGGCGTCAGGATCGGCGTCGAGCCTGCGGCGCAGTTTCTATCGTTGACGACGGTGCTTGAGGCGCCGGTTGCAAGCGTGACGCTTCCGACCGCGTTCGAGCGTCCGGCGGCGAGTTGCTGCAGGGCCAGCACGATCTTCTTCAGGTCTGTCTCGGTGATCCCCGGAACAAAGGCTGTCATAGCGGGCCACTCGTCGTCAGATCAGGGACAACGCCGGCGCAGAAGGTCCAGGACACGGCCGCCGGTATCCGCACCTTGAAGCGCGAATAGCGCGTATCCCGCCTGACGTCGCAGCGCCCGGTCCTGGCATTCACCAGCACTTCGGCAGCGGCGGCTGCGGCCATCGAAGGCGTATCTCGGAACGAGACGGACCCATAGAGCGTGGCCGCGTCCGTGACCGGACGGAAGCCGCGGATCGTGATCCGATTCTCGTCCGTCCCCTGCTCTGCGCTTTCGATCGTCGCTTCGAGGTTCGCCCCGCGAAAGAAGCCCAGCACATGAACCGGCGAAAACTGCGCGATCTCCGGCTGCACAGCGGTCGCGTAGGCATCCAGGCTCAGCGTCATGGCGTCGATCGAGGGGGAAATGCTGTCGAGATTTTCCAGGGTCAGGCCGGTCTGCGACATGCCCAGCAGATATTCACCACTCGCCTGCACCGGAAAAAACCGGTCCAGTAGAAAATCGTAGCCGAGGAGCTTGTCGTATGTGCCGATCGCACCGGAAACGGATTTGTAGGCCCAATACACCCGCGTCGAGCGCGGGTCGGCTGCGCCGATGAAGAGGTGCAGATTGCCCTTATCGATATCAGCTAGGAACGTGCGGTCGACCTTCTCGCGCCCGATCTGCTCCGGTACGCCGCCAGGCTCGATCTTGTGGAAGCCTTGCCCGGCATAGAAGAAGATGCGTTCGCCGGCGCGAATGATCGAATACGGCGCGTAAAGGCCCTTGTCCTGGGTGATGCGATCGATCTGGAAGATGATCGGCGAGCCCGGCACGTAGGACATGCGCCGGATAGCCTGGTCCTGGAAGATGATGCCGGCCTCGCCGCCAGCAACGCCGCGAACGATGCCGCCATCCGGGAAATCCTGATGATCGGAGCCTGCGGTCAGACCGTCCCACGAGGTCGCAGAGTTGAAATTGTTGAGGCCCGACCATTGGATGCGGTATGGCGTCGATAGCAGCCCGGACAGCACCAGGAAGCGGCCGACGACGCTGATGTAGGCCGCCTGTGGCGGTGAGCCCAACGCATTGTCGAATGCCGTCGATGCAGTCAAATCGAACACCTGCAGCAGCGCGTTCGCCTGCGTGGCAAAGACCAGATTGCCTGTCTGAGCGAACTGCCACTGCGCCGAGGACGACAATTGCGCATAAGCAGCGGCGCCCTTGGAAACGTCTGTCCAGGTGAAGTCAGTGTTGTTGAGCTTGTAGAGCCTGTCTGCCGTACCCGCGAAGGTCACGACGGTCCCGTCCGATTTCAACGCATAGAATGCGCCGCGGCAGGCGGCCGGCAAGGCCGCAGTGTAGGCCGTGAATGATGGGAACGGTCCATAGCCGTCGCCGCGCGGAATCACGTTCTGGACGTTCCGCGTGGCCTGCCCCTCATAATCGCTGACATCAGGGCGATATTCGCCGAAAGCAAGAAGCGGCATTGTTTTCTCGTATTGCTAGGAGCTGGATGAGCGGCGCGTCGAGGGGCCTGGCGGCCACGACGCCCCTAGTTTGGCAAGGGCCCGCGATGTTCAGGACTTGTGCTAGCTCTTGGTCCAGCTCCCGGCGGGGTCCGGCATCTTGCTCCAGGTCCCGTTGCTGTCGGCGTTCGCTGACCAGCCCTCGCCAGGTGCTGCGGCCGATGTCCAACCGCTTTCGGGAATGAAGCCTCCCGCCCACACAGCTCCGTCGGAGGGCAGCGGAAACCAAGCCTCATGGCCACGCTCAAACGCGACCTGTCGGCCTGTCACGGTCCAATTTGCCGAACTCGCGTTGATCGACACAGCCGACGTCGACACCAACGGTGAAAGGACATAGTTGGCGGACCCGACGGCGTACCCAACCGCAGCGGCGGCTGTCTTGTAATCAGCTATATAGCCGCCTGTGATGGCCAATAGCGGAATCGAAAAAGCGGCCGATGCCGCCGACACATTGGAGGGACGACCAGACGACAGAAACCCAATGGCAACTCCCACTGCATTCCCGCTGAGTCCGAACGAGATCGCAGTTGCGGATTGCGCGATTCTCATGCTGCTCGCGACCGCGCCGATGGCGTAGCTTCCCGGCAGCGCCGATAATACGGCCGCCCGTGATACAGGAAGCTGGCCGACAGCGAAGCGGCCAACTGCGTCCAAGCCGAGGAGCGACATCAATAGTACTCGTCGATAATGATGATGCCGGCGCCACCGGCCCCGCCGCCACCGCCAGGTACGCCGCTGCTGCCTGTGATACCACCGCCACCGCCACCAGCACCGGAGTTGGCAGCTGCAGCGCCACCATTGGCGTTGTATTGCCCAATGCCGGCGCCACCAAAGGGTCCAGAGCCTCCGTTTCCTCCAGCCAGGTTATTAGTCCCGGTAAATACACCAGAGCCGCCCTGACCACCGCCTCCCTGGATATTGATGTCCCCGCCGGACGCTCCACCGCCGATGCCGCCTTGTTGCGGCACGCCGTTGCCACCGCTTGCGGTCATGGACACTCCTGTCCCGCTGAAGGTCGAATTCGCACCGCTTCCACCGGCGCCGGAGACGCCGTTGCCCCCGCCGGCGCCACCACCGATCATTCGGACATTGATGGTCCTGCAGCCTGTCGGCGTCGCGTAGGTCCCGGATCCGCTGGTCAGCACGGTCCGAGTGCGCAGCGTTCGCGCGATGTCCTGAGAGACAGCAATGATCGCGACCAGCGCCGGAGGAACGGAAAAATTGACTTTGGAGGTCGTCCCGGCCGAGGTGTAGAGCACGGTGGTCCGCGCAAACGTGCCCGTCGACGAGGCATAGGTGCCGGCTGCGATCTCCCATTGCGTGAGATCGGCGCTCTGCGCGCGAAACACGTAGGTTTGTCCGTTGATGGCACCGGCTTGGCTTGGGCTTTGGTAGCCACCGACCGTCGAGCCATAGGTCCAGTCGGCCGTACCTCCCGCGGTCGGCACGAACCCGCAATTGTCGATGAATGCTGCCATGTTACGTAATCGTCAGGATGCCGTTGACCAGATCTGTATTCACCGTGAACGTGTTGCCGTTGGTCAAAGTGATCGGCGTTCCGTAATCCCACCAGCCGATCAGCGGCTGCGATGCTGAGGTCGCGTTGTACAATACGGCATATTCGAACGGGCCGATCGAGCCGCCAGCAGCGGTCCATGACGGCTGGGTGCCGGCGGTGAACTTGAATACGCCGGAGGTTTGTGCACCCGTGATCGTACCAATGGAAGCGCCGCCTGCGGCGTAGCCATTGGCAGCCGCCAGGTCGGCCGGCGTATTGTAGACGGTATTGGTCACGACCGGAGCGGTGCTGGTCAAATAGACCTTGAACACGTGCGGCGTGCCAGTCTTCATATTGTGCAGACCGTTGGCGACGTCCTGCACGAAGCAATTGAACTTGTTGAATGCTGCCATGGTGTATTCCCGTTAGAAAACCTGGCCGGAAACGTGCACCGCCATTGGACCGGCATTGAAGGTTGACGTCAGCCCGAGATTGTTCATCTCGGAGAGCGCATTGGTGAAACCGAGCCCCCATGTCTGAATGCGCGCGTCTTCCTTGATGTAAGGCGCGGACTCCAGCAGAGCCCCGTAAAGATAAAGATCCGGCGCCATGGCCAGGAGCCAGTTGGTGTTGTTTGCCGCAAGCGGAGGAATTGCCTGCCGGTACACCATCTCGACGGTGTAGGCGGCATCGGGCGTCGGCGCGAGTTCGAGCTCGTTGCCGAATATGGTAAAATAGCGCGGCTGTGCTATGGTGTCAGAAATCCCAAACCGATACTCATCCATCTGAATGCCGGACTTGAATGCGAGGCACGGCTTGCCGGCCACGCTGGCCAATCTGATGCGGCGCATCGACTGGAAATCCGACGGAAGCGCGATGAACTCCGGCTCGCCTGATGCCAGATCGACGACGGCAATCGAGCGCCGTTCCATTTGGCGTACGAACAGTTGGCGGTTGAACTTGGCTTCGGCGAGTTGAACAAAGCTCGGAACACGCGCGATCAACGTGGCATCCTGATCGCGCGCAAGATATTCGGTCACCGCCGATTGCAGTGATCCATAGTCGGAGATGAGGGTCACGGGCGATCCGCCTTCCAGCCTGCCTGCAATGCCGGCCTGTCTGTGCGCAGATAGGCCCAATCTGGATCGTTGAGCTTCTTCTGCACGATCTGGTCGAACTCAGGCGTGAACAGGCGCAAGGCCGTGTTGCCCCGCGCATGCTCTTCGTTTAACCATCTGACGTAGATGACGTTCGGAATGCGCGCGACATGCCGTCCCCAATCCCCGTGCTGCTCGTCGCGGCGCGCTTCCTTGTTCCATTCCAGGATCGGGGCGATATCCTGCAGATGCTCGATCGCAAGGCCCTTGCCGTCGCTATCGAGATGAGGGCGAATGAGGACCCCGCTCATCACGACAGCTCCGTCACCCACAGCGTGCCCGCAGTAGCGGTCACAAGTCCGTTGGTTGCCGCCTTGATCGCGGCGATGTTCTGGCCGGGACTCACGGTGACGAATTCGACCGTATTGGCAGGAAGAAAGGCGTCGGCTGCGGTCGCGGTCTGCGCGCCGTCACCGATCCGGTAGCAGCAAGCCGCATTGGCGCTGAGGCGCACTTGATAGGTCGCCGAACCGAATTTGTTGGTCGCACCGACACTGCCGTCGAATGCAATGACCTGCGTCGTACCGATACGTGAAGATGGCTGCTTCGGAAAAAATGACATCTCAGGCTCCTTTGACCGAGAGCGAGAAGTGCATCGGCACCGAAGCGCCCGACGCGCCGGATGGCGTCAGTGCGACCACATCGTCCTCGTTGAGATAGGTCGGCGATGCGGGCACAACGGAAAACAGCTGTCCCGCCGCCGAGCCGGATTGCGGGACGGCGAAGCTCGCGACATTGACCGAGTTGACTGAAGCAGTGACTGTTCCGTCGGCGGTGGTGATGGCGCCACCAAGAATGCCGGCCACCTTGAGCAGACGGCAGCGAAACGGTGCGCGAACATAGGCCGCGACAGGGGATGAGCCGCAGGACGGCGTATAGGCCGTCAGATCGGCCGTGTTCAAGGTTCGATTGCCAGGGAGCGGCATGGGTATGATCTCTCCAAAAGAGCGGGCGGCCATATCGGCCGCCCTGGACAGGGATTTGCGATCGCCGAAATCAAGAGGTGGTGTTGTCGAACACGCCACCGCTCGCCTTTTCGTTGCGAGCAACCAGCGCGTATTCGGCCAGGATCTGGCGCCGATCGGAGTCGCCGGTTTTGGCCAGCGGGATCGAGATCATGTTGCGGCCGTTGAGATAGGCGACCGACCACTTGTCCATCTCGAGCACGAGCACGTCGCGGGGACGCTGAAAGCGGGAAGCGACGACCTTGAGCTTGCCGAAGTCGGACTCATACGCATCGACCGAGGCAACAATCTTCTTCGACTTGGCCTCCTCGATCGCGGTCGAACGGCCCGTGAAGGTCGAAAACACCTGCTTATTGAACGCCCCGGTCAGGACCGTGCCAGGTTTGCCGCCATTGGTCCAAATCGAGGAGAGGACAGTCTTCAGCCGCGCTTCAGTGAAGGCGATCTGTGTGCCGTCGGTCCGGATGGACGTCCCGTCCGCAGCCGTCGGATCGGCCGCGCCCCCAGCCGTGCCCTTCGAGGTGTTGGAGAAGATCCAGGACAACACTGATGCCGTCTTTCGCGGCGTCGTCGTGTTGCCGACAATCTTGGATTGGTTGGTGCCGCACAGGATCATCTCGAGGTCGCGCTTGAGCTCGAGGCCCTTCAGCATTTCCTGATAGGCCAGTTCGTTGTCGCGGCCGGCATGATCGACCGCCTGCTGCGTGCCGGAGACGCGCGCGACCTTATAAGAAATCTGGCACTGATTGCCGAGACGAACGGTCGGCGTCGTCGCGTTGGTGTTGGGATCGTCACCTTCGAGCTGCGCGTTGGTGTTATCGGGCGCAGCCAGCGCCTGGGTCTGCCATTCGTGATTGATCGCAGTCGCCTTCTCCTTGTCGACGCCACTCATAAAGGGCGTATCGACCGGATCGATGCGATAAATCATGTCGCTGAGATCTTCGCGGTTGCCAACGGCCTGATAGGTCACGAAGGTTGAAGCCGGTGTAGTCATGGATGTTCCTTAAAATAGGTGATGGACGCCAAAAGATCCGCGTCGCGCAACGTCGAAGCGCAGCCGCGGCCTGGCGTGAGGCTGTCCCGTTATCGGGGACACTGAATGTCCTGAGCTCGTAAAATCTCGGCGGTCCGATGGCACGGAGAATTTCCGGTTCGGCCGTGTCGAGACGCCTTCGCCGGAGCGCCCGTCTCATGATCGGGGTCGGCGTTGATCGTGAGGCTGATAGGCGCTGGGTTCGCCCGAGAGCGACTCACAGCAAGCCAGCATCAAGCTGACGCCACATAACCTTACGAAAAAGCCCGCGCTCGACTTTCGAGGCGGGCTTTTGAATTCTTGCGATGATGGAAGTATGCAGGTGATTTGCCCGACGAGGCTGGGCAAGAACTGAGGATTGCCTGTACGATTCGGGATTATGACGAATCGTCCGTTCAAGAGCGGCGAGAAC
>NZ_JBNPTT010000014.1:0-219892 GCF_051167795.1 Bradyrhizobium sp. HKCCYLS1011
GACCACGCCGCCTCGCTGTTCGGGCTGCAGGCGTTCGGCAATATCTATACGCGCATCGGCAATCCGTGATAGGAAACCCGCATGAGCAGTATGCTGCTAGCCGGCCGATCCGTGCTCGTGATCGAGGACGATTACTACCTCGCCGATGATGCACGGCAGACGCTGGAGGACGCCGGCGCGAGCGTCTTGGGACCGGTCAGCAGCATGGAGGACGCGCTCGACCTGCTCGATCAGACCAACCCTGATTGTGCACTGGTGGACATCAACCTCGGCGCCGGCCCCAGCTTTGCGTCGGCCCGGGCGATCAGGTCCCGGAACATCCCGTTGATCTTCCTGACCGGCTATGACGCGAGCACCATTCCGTCTGAGTTCGCCGACGCGCCACGCCTGCAGAAGCCCGTGGACGCGCGAAAGCTCCTGGCTGCCGTCGCCGCACTTGTGGCCTCACTCGACCGGCGATGAATTTATCGTCCCGCGAACCGCGGAAGGGTTCCGACTATGATGTCCGCCGCGCCAGACGATAGACCGACATCGGCTTGCTGACGCCCTTGAGCTCGGCCTCGCTCCTTGTCACCTTGTATGGCGCAATGATCTCGGCCACATCAGGCGCACGAAAGACGTCTTCGGTGAGGCAGATCTCGTCGCCATCGGCAAGGTTCTGCACCCGCGCCGCGATGTTCACCGTCTGACCGAAATAATCCAGCCGCTCGTTGAGCGTGACCGCGATCGATGCGCCGCGATGCACGCCGATCTTGAGGATGAAATCGCGCTGCGGGCGGTCGCGATTGAGCTGATCCACCGCCTCCTGCATCTCGAGCGCCGCCCGCACCGCATCGGCCGAGGTCGAAAACGCGGCCATCACGGCGTCACCGATCGTCTTGGTGACCGCGCCATTGTGCCGCACGGTGACGTCGAGCAGATGCTGGAAGTGTCGTTGCACCTGGATGTAGGCATTGAGGTCGCCGATCCGCTCGTAGAGCGCGGTCGAGCCCTTCAGATCGGTGAACACCAGGGTCACGTCGAGCACCGCGATACCCTCGGTCGCGCTGATCACCTCCGAGCGGAAGAAATCGCGGAAGGTCTGTGTCATCAACAGCCGCTTGCCGGACAGCGACGGCGTGAAGCGGAGCTTCGGGCGCTGATCCGTCGCCGACGGAAGCTGCAGGATGCCGAACACGACCGGCAGCTTGTTCGAGTTGCTGATCTCGAACACGACCTTGCCGGGCGCGATGTTCGCCGCGGCGAGCACGCATGTGCCGGGGTCGAGCATGACCGGCACATGGGACGGCGTGACACTCGCCTCTTGCGTGACCGGGACAACAAACTGCGCGTCGCTGTCGAAATCCTGGCCGAGCAGCACGCCTTCGCTCGCCTCGATCTCGAGACTGGCTGCAGCGCCCGGCTCGATGCGGACGAGCGACCGCACCAGCCCTTTGGCGGTCTCGCTCCAGGGTACGCCGTCGGGCATCAGGCCGCCCGGTGTCATCTTATAATGAAAGACGTAATCCCAGGCCGACAGCGCATCCGGGTCATGGAAACGGATGCGGCGCACGGCGGGCGAGACCGTAAACGTCACCGTGATGTAGTCGTCGAGCGCGGCATCGTAATCGCTTCGGCAGAGATGGCAGTGGAAATGCGTGTGCAGCTTGCGCAGGGTGCGGAAGCTCTCGACCACGTCGGAGCACATCGGACAGACCAGCAGCCAGTCCATATCGAACAGCCCGGCCACGCAGGCATGAAGGAAAAGATCGATCGCTTCAGGCTCGGCAATCGATTTCTCGGTGGCGAACTGGATCGGATTGATGCGGTAGAGCGCCTCGTCCGGGGCCGAGCGCAGCAGCGTCTCCAGCCGCGACACGACGCGCGGGCTCCAGGATTTGGCCGCTTCGAGCGCAACCAGGCGCTCCTCGAGCTTCTTCTCGTCGATCATCGCATCACACCGCGACAAGACCCCAGCGCTTTCAGTCCGCTGCTCGCATCGTATCGCGGCCAAGCACACAAGCAAGAGGGCGGCCAGCGCTTGGCCGGCCGCCCCCCAATTGCTGATCGTCTCTCGTTACTTCTGCGTCACCACGGCGGTGTTGTGCGAGCCGTATTGCGCGGTGAACGAGGCGTTGGACACGTTGGCCCCGGTGGCCTGGGAGATCGTGGCCATGTTGCCGTAACCGGCCTGGAGCGCGACCTGGGTGTTGTTGCCGGCCACCGCCTGCTGGCCGGTGGTCTGGGCGGCGTTGACCACGTTCGAGCCGCCGATCTGGCTGATGAACGAGTTGTTCGCACCGACCGACAGCGGCACCGCCATCGCCTGCGCAACGCTGGCCTTGTTGTCGGCGCCGTGCTGGGAGGTCAGCGCATTGTTGCTGCCATTGCCGGTGCCGAGCGCCTGCGTCTTCTGGGCGACGGTCACCTGGTTGTCATAGCCGGTCTGGAACGTCGCCTGGGTATTGCCGCCGTTCTTCTGGTTGACGTCGGCGCTGTTCAGGGCGCCGCGCTGCCCCACGAACGAGGCGTTGGTGTCGTTGGCGGCCTGATCGGCGGGGGTCTCGCCGAAGTTTCCGGCGGTGCTGCCGCCCTGCTTCACCGTGACCGAGTTGGCCTCGCCGATCTGGACCGTCGCGGAGGCGTTGAACACGCCGGGGCTCGCCGAGAAGTCGCCCGCTTTCGCCGAGCCCTTCTGGTCGATCGTGGCGATGTTGTCGGCACCACGTTGCAGCGCCGTCGACGCGTTGCCGTAACCATTGGCGAAGCCGCCATAGGTGCCGCTCGCATCCGCAGTCTTCTGCGACGCCGTGATCATGTTGTTGTCACCGAACTGCGCGGTGAAGGAGGTATTGGCGCCGCCGACCACCGGCGCGTTGGCGGGCGTGATCGCCTTGTTCGATTGCGTCACCACCGCCATGTTGCCGGTGCCGCCCTGAACCGCGGCCTGGTTGTTCTGGCCGCCGGTCTGTGTAGCGTAGGTGCTGTTGCCGGCGCCGAACTGCGCGCTGAACGCGTTGTTGGCGTAGGCGACGCCGGTCGCCTGGGGATTCGGGGCCGAATTGGTCTGGGTGGTGACGGCGGAGTTGTAGTCACCGACCTGGACGTTACGCGAGTTGTTCTGGCCGTTGGCGAGGTGGCTCACCTGGGTGGTGACCACGCCGTTGGCGTGACCAACCTGGAACGTGCCCTGGGTGTTGTTGCCGTTGGTCTGCGTGATCAGCGCGGTGTTGTCGGTGCCGGTCTGGACGTTGGCCGAATTGTTGCTGCCCGGCTTGCCGCCGGTCTGCGTGCTCAGGACCGAATTGTACTGGCCGGCCTGAAGCGTCGCCTGGTTGTTGTTGCCTTTCTTCTGCGAGACTGTCGCGCTGTTGTAGGAGCCGACCTGCTTGATGAACGACTCATTGTCGAGATTGCCTGCGGCATAGGCCGCCGGCGCGCTCGCCAGCACGAGCGCGAGGGCAGTAAGCGTTTTCATGGGAAGGATGTACTCTCGTTGTCCAAGGTGGGACGGCGACAATCGCCGCCCTCGGGCGGCGTTTAAACATCGTTAACCTATCGGCCAGATGACAGATCGCGGTCTTTCATCGCGACGGGATCTGCGGCCGTGCGTCGACGCGTCCGGCAACCGGACAAGCCCTTTGTCTGACCAACTCATGCAAGTGGTTCCATGCAGCCGCACTTGACCGCGTGTCGTGCCGCACCGGACGACAAAAGGTCGACGTCGACATAATAGTGATAAGGTCCGCGAAGTAGTTTGCCGCGCGTTATCGATCGTTCGCGAGGTGCCCCATGCGCCGGCCGGCGATGCGAGAGGCAGCTGGGAACATCGACGATGCGCGGTCATCGCCTTAACGCCATCCGATCCATCCACGTGCTTTCGGTCTTGAGCGCCGCCGTGCTGTTCACGGCAGTGGCCGGGCTCGGCCCGGTCGCAGCCGACACCGCGCCGACCGCATCGTTCGATGCGGCGGTCGAGCGCTATCGCACGCAGCTCGTTGCAGACGTCGATGGCAGCATCGCCAGCGTCGAGAAGCTGCGCGACAGCGTCGCCGGTGGTGATCTCGCCCTGGCGAAACAAGCCTGGATCGAAGCCCGGGTCGGGTGGGAACGTGCCGAGGTCTTCACCAGCGGCTTTGCGCCCGAGCTCGACCGCGACATCGATGCCTGGCCGAACGGCCCCACCGGATTTCACGCCATCGAAGTGACGCTGTTCAGCGCCGGCCGCGCCGACGTCTCGCCACAGATCGACGCGTTGCTGCGCGACCTGACCGCGATGGCGGCCAAGGCGCGCCAGACCCGATTGACGCCGCAGGGGCTGCTCGACGGCCTCTCACGCCTGGCTTACGAAGTCGGCGAAAGCAAGCTCGATGGCGGCGAGTCCCGCGTCAGCGGCACCTCCCTCAACGACATCAGGCACAACGTCGAGGGCATCGAACAGGCCTACACCACGATCTTCGCCGGCGCGATCGAGAGCCGCGACCCCAAGCTCGACGGAACGGTGCACGGCCGGATCGACGAGCTGAAGCGCATGCTGGTGGCGAGCGATCTCCGGCAGATCGATCAGGATCGGCTTCGCATCGTCAGTGAAGAGCTCGTGATGACGCTGCAAGCCGCGGCGCCCGAGATCGGCCTGACGCCGCCGACGCTTGAACTCCAATAGAGGCGCCGACGGCCTGCCTGACACAGCGGCGGCGCTGCCCGCAGAAACATGGCCAATCGACATAATTCAGGGACCGGTCTGGTGATGAGACGACGAGCGATGTTCGCGGTTGCGATCAATCTGGTCCTGGCATGGGGACTCGGCCGGGTGGCCGCGTTTCCGCTCAGCGGTGATCAGACCGTGCTGCCGCCGGGCACCGAGCTGAACGAAGACGCGATGTATCGGCCCACCGAAGTGTTTCACTCCGAAGCCAGCGGCGGCTTCAAGTCCTACCAGATCGACCTCGGCGATCTCGCCTTCAACTCCCCGACCCTGCTGGGCGGCCCGGCGCGACGCGCCGGCATGAGCTGCGGCAGCTGCCACGTCAACGGCGCCGGCAATGCCAGGCTTTATATACCGGGGATGTCGACCCGGCCCGGCAACTTCGACACCACGGGTCCGCTGTTCAATCCCAAGGCCCATAATGGCGTGCTCGACCCGGTCCGGATTCCGAGCCTGCGCGGCGCGCGCTACCTCGCCCCTTACGGTCACGACGGGCGGATCGCCTCGCTGCGCGAGTTCGTCCGCAACGTCATCGTCAACGAATTTGCCGGCGACGAGCCCTCGCCCGCCATCCTCGACGCCGTGGTCGCTTATATCGAGGACATCGATTTCCTGCGCAACACGAGCCTCGACGCTCGCGGCCGCCTGACCTCGCAATCGAGCGAGGCGGAACGGCGCGGCGAGGCGATTTTCGCGCGGCCGTTTCCGCATGATCCGAACATGAGCTGCGCAACCTGCCATGTTCCGTCCGAAGGTTTCGTCGATCACAAGCAGCACAACATCGGCTCCGGCGGCCTATTCAAGACGCCGACACTGCTGAACGCCGATTTCAATGCGCCCTACTTCCACGATGGCCGCTTCGACCGGCTGGAGCAGGTCGTCGGGCATTTCGAACGCACTTATGAGCTGGCGCTGACGCCGCAGGATCGCTCCGACCTCATCGCCTATCTCGTCGCCGTCGGCGATGGCCTAGTTCCGCTGGACAGAGAGGGCGTGACGGCGCGGCTCAAGGAGATCAATGATTTCGCGACCGTGCTGGACACCGCCATTCCGGCCCATGATGTCGCCGTCATCGATCTTGCGGTGGACACCATCGGCCGCGAACTACGCGATCTGACTGAGCAGTTTCCGGATCGCCGCGACCCCACGGTGAGCGATGGCCTGCACGAACGCCTCGCCGCGCGCGCGATCCTCAAGGACACGGTGATCCTGTTCCGGCGCATCGGCACCGCTGCTGCGGCCGGACATTTCGACGACGCCGCGGCGGAACTGGCAAAATATCGCAAGCTGTCCTTCGCGGCCTTGCCGCAATTGCTCTCGAACGCGCAACAATGGTCGCTGTTCAATCCCGCGATTCACCGGGCGCACTATGCCGCGCTGTGGCAAAACCTCAGGCAGGCGGGCAAGCCGGCGCAAGCGCCGGCGGCTCCTGCGGTCCCGATCGCGGAGACCACGGCAAAGTCCGCCCCGGTCGAGCACTGAGCGGCGGACTGCCATCATTCTTGAAGGATCGTGCCGCGACCGGGCGAGGCCAATGATCAGTTGGACGCAAGAGGGACGAACTGATCCGGACTAAGTAGTCCGGATTATGGACTTCCACGGTTGAGGCGCGCGGCTGACTCGACCGGCGGTACCGGAATGCATAAAACTGTATTTCAACTTTTACATATTTCCAGAGTGTGCGTCATATTGTCCTGCAATGAAGGTATTCCTGAACGATTTGCGTTCACGGAGAAGACCTTCAATGAGTTACGCGCATTCCGGTCGTCGTCGCAGCTGGCGATCGACCACAGCTCTCTATGTTACGGTGGCGACATCGATCCTTGCCATCGCAAATGGTGCGATTGCAGCCACGACAGACCCGGCCGACGCGGTGCGGACCACGAGCCCGATCAAGCATGTCATCATCCTGATCGGTGAAAACCGCGGCTTCGACCACACCTTTGCGACCTACACGCCGAAGGGCAAGGGGCAGACCATCAGCAACCTGCTGTCGAAGGGCATCGTCAATGCCGACGGCAGCCCGGGTCCGAACTACGCGCTGGCTCAGCAATATTCGGTCACGCCGCAGCCGAGCTACTACATCGGCGCGCCGAAGATCGCCAAGACTCCCTACAACAAGTCGCTGCATCCGATGCCGCAGCCGACCACCGGCGGCGCGCCCTCGGGACCGAATGCGTTCTATCCTTACGGCGTCGGCTACTCCGCCCCGTTCTACGGGCCCGATGGCGATCCGAATTGGGCTCAGGAGGCGCAGCTGGTCCATTCCGAGGATCCGGACATCCAGGTCAGCCAGTTCGGTCTGTTGAGCGAAGGCTGGAGCAACCTGCCGCAGGGCATGCTCGATACCCGTATTCCCGGCGCCGGTTCGCTCGCCGGCCCGTTCCCGTTCCAGGGTCCGGATATCAGCGAGCACGACTACACCGGCGACCAGACGCACCGCTTCTTCCAGGCTGCCCAGCAGCAGGATTGCAGCCTGGAGAGCGCGACCCAGGCCAATCCGACCGGCTGCCTGAACGACCTGTTCCCGTTCACGATGCTGGCGACCAACCAGACCTGGGCGCTCGGCAACCCGATGGGCTTCTACAACATGGCCCAGGGACAGGTTCCGTATTTCAAGACGCTGGCCGACCGCTTCACCTTGAGCGACAATTTCCATCAGTCGTTCCTCGGCGGCACCTATCCGAACCACATGATGCTCGCCACTGGCGACGCCCTGTACTATTCCGACGGCCAGGGCCACGCGACGGCGCCGAATCCGTCCTGGGTTGCCAATCCGAACCCCTCGCCAACGCTGCCGGATCCGAACGCGATCAACAACTTCACCAATGACCAGAATTTCGTGAACTGCGCCGACAGCACCCAGCCTGGCGTGGCGCCGATCGTGAACTATCTGGCCAGGCTGCCTTACCCCGCCAAGTCGAACTGCGAAGCCGGTCACTATTATCTGATCAACAACTCGAACCCCGGCTATAACCCGAACGGCGCGTTGAGCGGCAGCGTGCCGCCGTCGTCGCTGCGCAGCATCGGCGACGAACTCAACGAGCACCAGATCACCTGGGCCTGGTTCGGCGCGGGCCTGAAGGACGCCGCCGTCGCGGCGGACAAGAACGAATGGGCCGGCAGCGATCCTGATCATGCTTGGGGCGCGGTCTACTGCGCAATCTGCAACCCGTTCCAGTATCTCAGCGCGATCATGGGCGATGCCGCCCAGCGCTCGGCGCACATGAAGGATACCCGCGACCTGGTCGCCGGGATCCAGAACGACACGCTGCCTTCGGTGTCGTTCGGCAAGCCCGACGGCTATATGGACGGTCATCCGCAGTCATCGAAGATCGACCTGTTCGAGGCCTATGTGCAGAACATCCTGACCGAACTGCAGAAGAACCCCCGCCTCGCCGCGGAAACCGCCGTGTTCATCACCTTCGACGAGGCCGGCGGCTACTACGATTCCGGCTTCGTGCAGCCGATCGACTTCTTCGGCGACGGACCGCGGATTCCCCTGCTGGTGTTGTCTGCCTATTCGAACGGCGGCAAGATTCACCATTCCTATGGTGACCACGTGTCGCTGCTGAAGTTCATCGAGCGCAATTGGATGTTGAGGCCGCTGACCAACCGCAGCCGCGACAACCTGCCGAACCCGCTGAGCATGCCGGCCAATCCCTATGTGCCGGTCAACATGCCCGCGATCGACGATCTGTTCGATGCGTTCGACTTCACGCACGGGCCGACCGCACCGAACTATCTTCCGTAACCGCATCATCGCCTGCCCGACGGGACGACCTGTCGTCCCGTCGGAGCCGCCGCGCGAAGCGGCGGGATCTTGCAGAATGGACCGTCGACCTCAGCCAGCACCGAGATCGTGGATCACCGGCTGCAGATCGCCCGGCCCGAGGTCGAGTGTTGCCAGCGTGATCGGAAGCCGAAACCGCCGCGGGCCGGCGCTTCCCGGATTCAGATAGAGCACGCCGCCGATCGTCTCGATCCGGACCTTATGCGAATGGCCTGAAATGACGGCATCGATTCCGAGCGTGGTGGGATCGATGCTGAGCGCATTGACATCGTGCAGGACATAGAGCGACCGCCCCTCAAGCCGCACCGTCGTCGTCTCGGGATAGTCCCTTGCCCATTCGCCGACATCGACATTGCCCCTGATCGCCGTGACCGGCGCGATCCGGCGAAGTCCGTCCAGCACGTCGGCGCGTCCGATATCGCCGGCGTGGATGATGTGATCGACACCTGCGAGACGATGCACCGCCTCCGGCCTCAGCAGACCGTGCGTATCGGAGATGATGCCCACTTTGAACACCATGCGACCATCACCGCGGCAGCAGGTTCTCCTTGGCGAGATCGATCACCTCGTCGCCGCGGCCGCTCATGACGGCGCGGATCACCCAGACCGAAAAGCCCTTGACCTGTTCCAGCCCGATGGTGGGCGGCATCGACAGCTCCTGCTTGGCGGTGACCACGTCGAGCACGGCCGGGCCGTTGTGGTTGAGAAATTCGGAGACGGCGCCCGGCAGATCGCCGGGATCCTCGACCCACCGACCGTGGATCCCCATCGCGTTCGCCATGGCGGCGAAATCGGGGTTCTCCAGATCGGTGCCGTTCTCGACGAAGCCCGCCGCCTTCATCTCCAGCGCGACGAAGCCGAGCGTGCCGTTGTTGTAGATCACCACCTTCACCGGCAGCTTCATCTGCTTCAGGGTGATGAGATCGCCCATCAGCATCGCAAAGCCACCATCGCCAGAGAGCGAGATTACCTGGCGGCCGGACTGCGCGGCCTGGATGCCGATCGCCTGCGACATCGCGTTCGCCATCGAGCCATGCACCAGCGATCCGACCAGGCGGCGCTTGCCGTTGACGGCGACATAGCGCGCCGCCCAGATGGTGGGCATGCCGACATCGAAGGTGAAGACGGCATCGTCGGTGGCGGCCTCGCTGAGCAGGCGCGTCAGGTATTGCGGATGGATCGGCGGCCGGCCGGGCGTGCCCACGGCGAGGTCGTCGAGCCCGCGCCGCGCCGATTTGTAGCGCGCCAGACTCTCATCGAGATGGCGGCGGTCGGACTTGTTGCTGAGCTTGGGCAACAGCGCGCGAATGGTCTCGCCGACATCACCGACCACGCCGAGATCGAGCCTGGCGCGGCGTCCGAGCTGGTTCGGCCGGATGTCGACCTGGGCGATGCGGACATCGGTCGGGAAGAACTGCTTGTAGGGAAAATCAGTGCCGAGCATCAGCAGCATGTCGCAGGCATGCATGGCGGCGTAGCCGGAGGAGAAGCCGATGAAGCCGGTGAGCCCGACGTCGTAAGGATTGTCGTATTCGACATATTCCTTGCCGCCCAGCGCGTGCACGATCGGGCTCTGCAGCGCGCCGGCCAGCGCCATCAGCTCGGCATGCGCGCCGGCGCAGCCGCGGCCGCAGAACAACGTCACGCGCGGCGCGCTGTTCAACAGCTTGGCCAACGCATCAAGCTCGGCTTCGGCCGGCCGCACCACCGGTTTCGGCGGCAGCAGGCCGGCTGCGGCGGCCGCCGGGCGCTTCGGTGCCGGTTTGAGCGCGACATCGCCAGGAATGACGATCACGGCGACGCCGCGCTCGCCGAGCGCCGCACGGATCGCATTCTCCAGCACGAACGGCATCTGCGAGGAATCCGAGACGAGCTCGCAATAGACGCTGCATTCCCGGAACAGGTTTTGCGGATGCGTCTCCTGGAAATAGCCGCCGCCGATCTCACTGGACGGGATATGGGCCGCGATCGCCAGCACCGGCGTGCGGCTGCGTTGCGCGTCGTAAAGGCCGTTGATGAGATGCAGATTCCCGGGGCCGCATGAGCCGGCGCAGACCGCGAGCCGGCCGGTGATCTGCGACTCGCCCGAGGCCGCGAACGCCGCGGCCTCCTCATGACGGACGTGAATCCAGTCGATGGTCTGCCGCCGCCGCAGCGACTCCGTCAGCCCATTGAGGCTGTCGCCGACGACGCCATAGATCCGCTTGACGCCGGCAAGCTCCAGGGTCTCGACGATATGGTCTGCTATCGTGGCCATCGCGCGGGGTCCTTCTGAAATGGGGGTAAAGCTGCGGCAGTGGAGATAGTTCGTAAAATCGTAGCTACCGCGGCCGAAACGCCCTAGTCAAAATCCCGTGCCGCACAAAGTTCCCGGACCGCAATGGTCAAAACGTGAGCAGAGCGTCCAATTCCGATTTCGGAGCACGCGATGTGTGCAGCCCTGTGATGTCTCGAAGTCTCAGCGCATACGCTGCCAGGTGATGACGATCGTGGTCCCTTCCGGCCGCAGGAAATTCTCAGACATGCGATCGCCGTCCACCTCGAGCCGCAGCTGCTTGCGCGTCCTGATGTCGCCGACCCAGTTCGGGAATGTGGAGCCCTCGACGCGATTGCCGCTGAACTCGCCGTTCTCGTCCACCTCATAGGTGCCGAAAAAGCCGATGCTTCCCGCCATCGCCGCCTGGTTCTCCTCCGCGGTGCCGTGGCCACGCGCATTCGACGCGAATTTCGGAATCGTGGAGTCGGTCAGGACCTCCACGAAATGCATCTCGGCGGTGAACACCAGCAGGCCGTTCGGCGCACGGCCATAGGCCGGCACGTTGCGCCCATCCGGATCGATCTGCGCCGATATCATCCGCCACGTGCCCAGCACCTTGTTGATCGGGGCAGACCGCGCGGATGTGGCCATGAGAACGAGCCCGAGCGAGATGATGATGCGGCGTGACACTGACATCGATACTGACATGGATTGCTCCTGGATTCGTACGCGACAGATGCTCAAGTCACCGCGTGGGACGCGCCGGCGGGCGGCGCCTCTGCATCGCGGTCGGCGGACAAGGCCACATCGCGCTGCGCTTCGATCTCGGTGAGACGGCGCCTCAGTTCGCGGGTGAGATTGACGAAAGCCGTGCTGCCGAGAGCGAGCCGGAACGGCGGCTTGCCGCTATCGGCAGCAGCAATGATCGCCGCGACCGTCCGCCCTGCGTCGCCCTTCAGCTCGAAACTGCGTTCGCTGACCGCGCGTCGCACCGCGCCGGCCGGCGTTGCTTCGTAGGCGGGGATCGGCGGCGCCATCACGATGGCCGCGCCGAAATTGGTCGCCGTGGGCCCAGGCTCGGCGATGATGAAGTCGATGCCGAGCGGGGCGACCTCCTGGGCCACGCTCTCGACAAAGCCTTCGATGCCCCATTTGGTGGCGTGGTAGAGGCTGAACGCCGGATAGGCGATCTGGCCTCCCTCCGACGACACCTGCACAATCCGGCCACCGCCCTGCGCGCGCAGATGCGGCAACACCGCGCGGATGAACTGAATGCCGCCGGTGAGATTGGTTGCGATCTGGCGCTCGATCTGCGCATCCGTCAGTTCCTCCGCGGCTCCGACCAGACCGTAGCCCGCATTGCTGACGACGACATCGATCCACCCCCAACGCCGGAACGCCGCATCGACCGCCCTGCGGATGCTGTCCGTGTCGGTGAGATCGAGCCTGATCACGGTGAGGCTGTCGCGGTGCTGAAGCTGCAGATCGGCCAGCGCATTATCACGCCGGACCGTCGCCACGACGCGGTCGCCGCGATCCAGCAGCTGCTCCATCATTGTGCGACCGAGGCCGGATGAGGCCCCGGTGATAAGCCATGTCCTGCTCATTCCCAATCTCCATGATCTCTCAACATCAGCGAGATAGGCGGGACCAACTGACGCTATAAGGCATTCGGTGTTGGATGACTCCGTGAGGAAATTTCACCAGTGGCCAAACCGACGTTCAATGAACTTGCCGCCTTTGCCGCCGTCGCCGAACATCTCAGCTTCCGCAAGGCTGCCGATGCCCTTGGCGTGTCGCGCTCGGCCCTGAGCCATACGCTGCTGGGCCTGGAGCAAAGTGTCGGCGTGCGGCTGTTGAACCGGACCACGCGCAGCGTGTCGCTGACGGAAGCCGGTGCTCAGCTGCTCGCCGGCATTCGCCCGGTGCTGCTGGACCTGGACGCGGCGCTCGACAGGCTCGCCGAGGCGCGGGGCGCGCCGGCAGGAAAGCTGCGCATCAACGCCAACAAGAGCGCAACGCGGCTGCTGCTGGGCCGGGTGGTTCCTCGGTTCCTGGCGAAATTCCCTGCCGTCGAACTCGATCTCGTCTCCGACGGGCGCCTCATCGACATTGTCGAGACCGGCTTTGATGCCGGCGTCCGCCTGGCCGAGGACGTGCCTCAAGACATGGTGGCCGTGAGGCTCGGCGGCGACGTCCGCTTCGTCGCCGTTGCATCGCCGGCCTACCTGGCGCAACAGCCGGTCCCGAACACACCCGATGACCTTCGGGCGCATCGCTGCATTCGTCATCGGTTGCCGAGCGGCAAGCTCTATCGCTGGGAATTCAGCAAACACGGTGAGGAGATGACGGTGGATGTGCCGGGCGCGCTGACGCTCGATGACAATGATTTCATGGCTCACGCGGCGGCGGATGGATTAGGCATTGCCTATGTGCCGCAGTCGTCTGCGCAACGTTGGCTCGACGCCGGGCAGCTCGTCCTGGTTCTTGCCGATTGGTGTCCGCCGATCCCCGGACTTGCGCTCTATTATCCCCGCAACCGTCACGTCCCCTCGGCGCTGCGTGCGTTCATCGACACCTTGAAAGAGACCAATGCACAGCGTGATTGACCGCTAAGCCTGACATCGGAGACTGGCTCACGCCGCGCGCACGGAATCCAGGAAGCGCGCGACCTCGCTGCGCAGGCGGCTGCTCTGGCCCGCGAGCGATTTCGCCGCCGACAACACCTGCGACGAGGCCGACCCGGTCTGGTCGGCGCCCTGCCGCACATTGGCGATATTGGCCGAGACCTCCTGGGTGCCGTGCGCGGCCTGCTGCACGTTGCGGGAGATTTCGCGCGTCGCCGAGCTCTGCTCCTCGACAGCGGACGCGATCGCCGACGCAATCTCCGACATGCGCGCGATGGTCTCGCCGATCTCCTTGATCGAGCTGACCGACTCCTGGGTCGCGCCCTGGATGCCGCCGATCTGCTGGCCGATCTCGCCGGTCGCCTTCGCGGTCTGCTCGGCCAGTGCCTTCACTTCCGAGGCGACCACGGCAAAGCCGCGGCCGGCCTCGCCGGCGCGGGCGGCCTCGATGGTGGCGTTGAGCGCCAGCAGGTTGGTCTGGCCGGCGATCGCGTTGATCAGCTCGACGACGTCGCCGATCCGCGCCGCCGCCTTGGCGAGCTCGCCGACCCGCTCATTGGTCCGGCGGGCCTGCTCCATCGCCTCGCCGGCGATCTTCGCAGAATCGTGCACCTGGCGGCTGATCTCGTCGACCGACGATGTCATCTGCTCGGCGGCGGCGGCCACCGAATGCACATTGGTCGACGCCTCCTCGGAAGCGCCGGCAACCACGGTGGCAAGCTCCAGCGAGCGGCCGGCCGTCGTGGTCAGCATGCCAGCAGAGCGCTCCAACTCGCCCGCGGCTTCCGAGACCACGCTGATGACCTCGCCGATCGCGGTTTCGAACTCGCGCGTGAAGCGCTCGACCCGCTGGCCGCGCTCGATCTTGGCCTGCGCGTCCTGCGCAGCGGCAGCCTCGGCGGCCTTCTTCGCCAGCAAGGCTTCCTTGAATGTCTCCAGCGACCCCGCCATGGCCGCAATCTCATCGTCGCGACCGCTCGCGGGGATCGCGACATCGTCGCGGCCGTTGGCCATCTCACCGATCACCGTGGTGAGGGTCACGATCGGATTGATGACGCGCCGGCGCAACAGCATGGTGACGCCGACAAGCAGGCCGAGCAAGGCGGCCACGACGGCGGCCGCAAGTGCCAGCATGAGTCGCGCCCGGTCGCGCGAGGCGCTGGCGCGCTCGAGCGCATCCGCGGTCGCCGCATCGCGCACGACAAAGAATTTCTGAATCGGGGGCACCACCACGTCAGCCAGCTGACCGGCGTCGAGCGAAAAATTGGCGTCGCCGAGCCCCGTTGCGATCTCCTTGTCCACGATGACGGCGGCGCGGTCGAAATAGCCCTGCTTGGCGTCCTTCAGCGCATCCGCAAGCCGCGCTGGACTGCCGAGCTGTTCGACTCCGGCCTCGATCCGGTCGCGATCGGACTCGATGCGCCCCTGAGCGCGGTCCATGATGGCCTTCTCGGCGGCCACCACCTGCCGGCGGGCGCTGATCGCCGGCGACAGCGTCGCGGCGCGCGCCCCCGCGGTGACGCGCAAATCCTGAGCCGTGCGGGCGACATCGAGCAGCGTCGTCAATGAAGCGTCGGTGCTTGCGACATCGTTTTGCAAGCGATTCAGGATCGGCTCGATGATCGCCACCACCTGGGCAACCCCAGGCAGGAAGCCTTTCACAACGGCCTGGTCCCGCGCGCTCATCGGCTGCGAGAGCACCCTGTCCGTCGCGGCACGAACCTCGTTCAGCTTCGCCGCGGCCTTGTTGAGGCTGTCGGAGACCGCCTGGGCATCGCTGAGTTCGGCCACCGCGCTCTGCGCCTTGGCCAAAGCCGCGTCGGTCGACTGCTTGATCTTGGTGATGGCGGCGAGCTGCGCTTCGCTGGCCGGCGGTTCGGCAAACAAAGGCGTGATATAGGGCGCGCGGTTGCCGACCACGTTCTGCGAAAACAGCAGGATGGCCTCGAACGCCCCCACCGTCTTGATCGCGTCCGACTTGTCGGCAAGCGTCCGATATTGCCCGACCACGACCTGCGCCGCCGGCAACACCGCCAGCGCCGTCACCGACAGCATCGACACCGCAAAGAGCTGACCGATCTTCATGAGCCCGGCTTCCACCACATGCTTATTGTTGTTTTGAACATGTGACCAGGACAGCTAATATTTGACTAAGCGCCCGTACCACCCGTAATTTTGCGGGCCGGCGGGCGGCGTCTGAACGTCGGTCAGTGCTGGGCGCGGCCGCTATTTGCCGTCGAGGAAGCGCAGCATCGCCGCATTGAACAGCTCCGGATCCTGCAGGAAGGCGAAATGGCTCGCATTCGGCAGGATCAGGAGCCCTGCACGTGGAATGGTGGATGCCAGATATTCGGTATGCTCGCGCTTGATCGCCTCGTCATGATCGCCGTCGACGATCCAGACCGGTGAGGTGATCGACTGTAGCTGCGCGTCGGTCCAGTTCGGCTGCTCGGCCCACATCTTGCTGATTTGGGCGACGAAATCGTCATAGGCGTTGGGCGTGGCGGAGTTGACCTCGTACTCATGTCCTGCGCGTTCGATGAAGGCCGCGAAGGTCGGGTTCTTCTCGACCCCGTCCTTGACGCCTGACGTGACCGAATTGGCGGCAAAGGCAAACACCTTGCCGACGCGATCCTTGTGGCGAAGCGCGAGATCGAGCCCGATGATGCCGCCGTCGCTCCAGCCGACGATATCGGCCTTGGCGATCTTGAGCTCGTCCATCAGCGCCACGACGTCATCGGCCATCAGATCGTAGCCATAGGGGCGCGCGTCGCGAGTGCTCCGGCCATGGCCGCGGCTGTCCATCACCACCACCCTATGATGCGGCGCCAGCGCCTCGACCTGATGGCCCCAATAGTCGGCATTCGCGAGCCCGCCATGCAGCAGGATGACGGGCGTGCCGCCTTGAACCGGGGCGTCGCCATAGACGCGATAATAGATGCTGATGCCGTTGACCGCCGCATGGCCCGCGCGCTGGGTTGCGACCGGCTGCGGCGTCGGCGGCAGCGTCTCCCATCGCTCGGCAGCGAGCGCCGGCAGCGACGCGGCAACACAGAAGAAGAGCACGAGGAACAGGCGGTGCATGGCGATTTCCCGAACTGGCTATGATAGGCTTTATGCAACATGCGATATTGCGACAGAATGTCCGCGGAATGACGCTAGGGTTGCGGCCGTAACACGCCGCCGCATCGCGCCAGAAGCTAGGCCTCTGTCGCCGCCGGATCAAATGGCTCGTGCAAGGGGGAACGCTCATGCCGGATATGCTGCCGATCGTGCTGGTGCCTGGGCTGATCTCATCCCCCCGCATCTATACGCCCGTGATCCCGCCGCTCTGGCAGCTCGGGCCGGTGACGGTGGCGAACCACATCCGTGACGACAGCGTGGGCGCGATCGCGCGCCGCATTCTCAAGGAAGCGCCGCCGCGCTTCGCGCTCGCCGGACATTCGATGGGCGGCTACATCGCCTTCGAGATCATGCGCCAGGCGCCGGAGCGTGTGGCAAGGCTGGCACTGATCAACACCCAGGCGCGACCGGACACGCCGGAGGCCAGCGCGCGCCGCCGCGACATGATCGCGCGGGCGCAAGCCGGCGGCTATCACGCCATCGTCGACGAATTGTTCGCCGGCTTCGTGCATCCGTCGCGCCGTGATGAGGCCGCGCATCGCCGGCTGGTGCACGATATGGCCGACGACGTCGGCGTCGACGGCTTTCTCAAACAACAGGCCGCGATCATGGCCCGGCCCGATTCGCGGCCCACGCTGACGGCGATCCGCTGCCCGACATTGGTGCTGACGAGCGATTCCGACAACACCATCCCGAACAGCCTGTCGCAGGAGATGGCCGACGAGATCGCCGGCTCCTGGCTCGTGATGCTGGAGAATTGCGGCCACCTGCCGCAGGTCGAGCAGCCGGATGCGACCGCGAAGGCGCTGGTGGAGTGGTTAAGGGGTTAAACAGCAAATATCCTGACGTTCGTAGGCGTCGCATTCGCAGCCAACGGCTCGACGACGTCTATCTCGGACAGCGCAACATAGGTTTGAAACAACGTCTTGCAGTCGTCCTCTGCTGACAATAGCCCCGCCTCGTTCAGGCGCTCGACAATCGACCCAAAGCGATCCGGCTTGGCGAAGAGTCCGGCGAGCAACACGGACCATTCTCCGATCACGATACAGTCCACTCCGAGAAACGTCAGGTCGACCTCGGGCGGCTCAGCTCCTTTGAGCTTCTCGAGCTCGGGGGACCAGATCGCGATGATTTCCCGATTTCGCTTCGTCCAATTGCAGCACATCTTGGGCTTGCCCGAAGCTCTTGAGGATTTCTATTCCTGAGAGGTCCCCGTTCAGACGCCGAAACTCCTGCCAAACCGGCTGGACGGCAGCAGGAAGTCGCCGATCGTAGTAGGCATGATTGAAATCTTCCCATGGAAGACGATCAAGACCCCGATAGACCTTATGTCCGATCTTCAGCCTCGGCGTGAGCATTTCCGTGGTGGCGTAGTCGGGCTTGCGGACGACCACGTAGCCGCAGATTCTCTCTCTGATCACCACTAAGCCACCTGTCGGGCCTGCGGAAGCACGGCGGACTATGCTTCGCTCATTCTGCGACCGGGGCAAAACCCGTGCAGATGATTTCGTAGCAGGGACCATCGTCAAAATAAACCATGAGATGTTGCAACGGCGGCGGAGTGGATCGCCGCTTCGAATGGAATTGCTCCACGGATCGCCTGACCTCCTCCAGCCAATCGGTGTCATCGAGTCGCACGATCTGGTCATAGGCCATACGCGCCATCCCGACGTTGCACGCAGTCATGTAGGTGCATCGGTAGGCTTCGACGTTATCGAAAATGACCGCGATCTTACGATCGCCATCGTCGGCTTCGGCGAAATAGGATAGCTCACAACGCCGCTTCGTCAGCGCCACGAAACCCGGCCCCCTCGTCCTCTGCGACGAGGGCGTAGGCAGCCTCCACAGCACGTCATATCCGTGCGACATGATCGGCTCACCGTCAGCCCTTCACCCGCAACCCATCCACAAACACATCCAGCAGCCGTAGCACGCTCTGTTGCCAGCCGGTCTGGTCGTGCATGTAGCACATGCCGATGAGGGCGCGGAGCAGGTCGTCGGCGGTGACATCGTTGCGGACGTCGCCGGCTTCAACGGCGCGCGCGAGCAGGGCGTTGATCGATGCGGTGAGATGCGCGTGGGAATAGGCGGCGAGCTCGGAGTTCGCATTCATGACGATCGCAAGCGCGGCCATCATGCCCTTCTTGGTGGCCACGAACTGCACGGTCGAGCGCAGCCAGCGCCTGAGCGCCTCGACCGGCGATGGCTCGTTCTCGAGCGCCTCGGCCAGCTCGGAGAGCTGCTCGACCTCGCGACGATAGACCGCCTCGAACAGGTCCTCGCGGGTCGGGAAATGCCGATAGAGCGTGCCGATGCCGACGCCGGCCTGCCGCGCCACTGCTTCGAGGCTCGCGCCCGCCCCGCCCGCCGAGAACACGGTCTTGGCCGCCTCCAGCACGCGGTCGCGGTTGCGGAGCGCATCGGCCCGCGGCTTGCGCAGCCGCTCTTGTGATTTGGTCGACATCTCACCAGCTCTTGATTGCCCGTTCGTAATGTCCCCTTGATAAACGGAGGCATCCTCCGTATAAACGGACACGTCACCCGGGGCCAGCCACTCCCTGCCCAGCTCCGCGGGTGCCGGATCGGACGGACCGACAGCCCGTAAGGCGTTTCCGTTGCGATCCGATTAGGCCATAGCTTCGATCGGAACAACGCATGAATTGGACTGTCAGACTCACCGTCAACGGTGAGCCGCGAACCCTTGCGCTCGACGACCCCCGTGTCACGCTGCTCGACCTCCTGCGTGAACGCCTCCACCTCACCGGGACCAAGAAGGGCTGCGACCGCGGCCAATGCGGCGCCTGCACCGTGCTGGTCGACGGCCGCCGCATCAACTCCTGCCTGACCTTGGCCGCGAGCCTCGACGGCGCCGAGATCACCACCATCGAAGGCGTGGCGGATAGCGACCACCTGCACCCGGTGCAGGAGGCCTTCATCGCCCATGACGCGCTGCAATGCGGCTTCTGCACGCCGGGTCAGATCATGAGCGCGATCGGCCTGATCAATGAAGGCCAGGCCGGCGACGAGGCTGAGCGCATCCGTGAGGGCATGAGCGGCAATCTGTGCCGCTGCAGCGCCTATGTCGGCATCGTCGAGGCGGTGCAGGACGCGCAGCAGACCCTGGCGAGCAAGAAGACGGAGCGCGCGGCATGAACCGGTTCGACTATGTGAAGCCGGCCAGCATCGCAGAGGCGATCGCCGCCGCAAGCCAGCCCGGCGCCGCCTATCTCGCCTCCGGCACCAATCTCCTGGACCTGATGAAAGGCAATGTGGTCAGGCCGGCGCGGCTGGTCGACATTTCCCGCCTGCCCGAGCTCAACCGAATCGAACAGCTCGCCAATGGCGATGTCAGGATCGGCGCGCTGGTGCGCAATGCGGACCTCGCCCATCATGCCGACGTCGCGCGCGATTTTCCGGCAGTGGCGGAAGCGCTGCTGTCGGGCGCCTCGGCGCAGTTGCGCAACGCGGCGACGGTTGGCGGCAACCTGCTGCAGCGGACCCGCTGCGCCTATTTCTACGAACCGGCCTCCGCCTGCAACAAGCGCAAGCCCGGCACGGGCTGCGATGCGCTGGACGGCGAGAACAGCCAGCACGCCGTGCTCGGCTGGAGCGAGGCCTGCATCGCCACCAACCCGTCCGATTTCTGCGTACCGCTCGCGGCGTTCGATGCCGTCGTCGAAATCGAGGGCAAGGCTGGAAAACGCGAGGTCGCGCTCGAAGCCCTGCATCTGTTGCCGGGCACGACCCCGGAGCGCGAGACGGTGCTGGAGCCCGGCGAGATGATTGTCGCGGTCAGGCTGCCGGCGGCGGCGCGCAGCTTCGCCAAGCATGCGCGTTACCTGAAAGTGCGCGAGCGCAATTCCTACGCCTTTGCCGTGGTGTCCGTCGCGGCCGGCCTCGTGATCGAGAACGGCGCGATCAAGCAGGCACGGCTCGCGCTCGGCGGCGTCGCGGCGAAACCGTGGCGCCCGCGCGAAGCCGAAGCGCTGCTCGCCGGCCAGCCGGCTGACGCGAGCGCGTTCCAACGCGCCGCCGACGCCGCGCTCGCCGGCGCAAAGCCATCCGGCGACAACGCCTACAAGATTCCGCTGGCGCACAATCTGATCGTGCGCGCGCTGCAAGCCGCTCACCAGGGCACCCCCGCGCGCATGCCGGCGCTGCCCGCCTCGCCCTTCTCCTCCGTTCCCGGAGTTCTTCATGACGCCTGAACTCAATCTCTCCCGCGATCCCGCCCATCTCAGGCACGGCTCGAATATCGGCCAGCCAATCTCCCGCCGCGACGGCGTGCTGAAGGTCACCGGCGCCGCACGCTACGCCGCTGACAGCAATCCGCGCGGCCTGCTCTATGCCGTGCTCGCCGTGAGCAGCATTGCGCGCGGCCGCGTCGCCTCGCTCGATGTCGAGGCCGCGAAAGCGCATCCCGGCGTGGTCGAGGTGATGACACAGGCCAACCGGCCGCCACTCGCCGACGATCCCGACGGCAAGCCCAATCCGTTCGCCTTCAGGTTCGAGGCGCTGCAGAACGATCGCGTGCGCTATGCCAACCAGCCGATCGCACTCGTGATCGCCGAGACGCTGGAGGCCGCGACCGAAGGCGCGGCGCTACTCGCACCCCGCTACGAGGCCGAGCCGGCGCGCATCGGTCTGGACGCCGACAAACCTTACGTCCCGCCGGTCGTCGGCATGGGCTTCCCCGCGGAAAGCCGTCACGGCGACGTCGATGCGGCGCTGGCCTCGGCCGACAAGACGATCGAGGCCGTCTACGAGACGCCGCCGCACTACCACAACGCAATGGAGCCGCATGCGATCGTGGCGGAATGGCAGGGCGACAAGCTCGTGATCGACACGCCGACGCAGGGACTCGTGATGATGCAGGCGCGCATCGCCGGCCTGTTCGGGATTCCGCCTGAGAACATCCTGATCCGCAGCCCGTTCCTCGGCGGCGGCTTCGGGGGCAAGGGCCTGATGGCGGGGCCTCAGGTGCTCGGCATCCTCGCCGCAAAGCTAGTGGGGCGCCCGGTGAAGCTCGTGGTCCGTCGCGAGCAGCTCTATGGCCCGTTCGGCCACCGCTCGCCGACGCGGCAGACGCTGCGCCTGGGCGCGAATGCCGAAGGCCAGCTCTCGGCGATCCATCATCACGCCAGGGTTGTCACCTCCAGCTTCGAGGATTTCTACGAATCCGCGGCGCACCTGACGCATACACTCTACGCCTCGCCGGCCATCGCGACCACTTACGACGCCGTGCGGGTCGACACCGGCACACCGCTGTTCGTGCGTGCGCCCGGCATCGCGCCGGGATCGATCGCGCTGGAAAGCGCCGTCGACGAGATGGCAGAGGCCTGCGGCCTCGATCCGCTCGCCTTCCGCGTCAAAAACTACGCCGAGATCGAGCCCGGCACCGGCAAGCCGTTCTCCTCGAAAGCCCTGCGCGAATGCTACACGCAAGGTGCCCAGCGCTTCGGCTGGTGGGAGCGGCCGCTGAAGCCGCGCATGATGCGCGACAAGGACGGATTCCTGGTCGGCTGGGGCATGGGGACGGCGACCTTCCATGCGCTGATGTTCGCCGGCCAAGCGCGTGCGGTGATCCGCCGCGACGGCACCGGCGCCATGGAAACCGGCTCGCATGACATGGGCCAGGGCGCCTGGACGGCGCTGGCGCAGATTGCCGCAGATGCGCTGGCACTCGATATCGACCAGGTCGCGTACAAGGCCGGCACCTCCGACTTGCCGGACGCCGGCATCGCCGGCGGCTCCGCCCATACGGCGACCGTCGGCACCGCGATCCACAATGCGGGTGCGGCGGTCATCGCCAAGCTGGCCGAGCTTGCGACCTCGGACCAGCGCTCGCCGCTGTTCGGGGCCGGCAATGCCGGCGTGATCGCGCGCAACGGGCGGCTGTTCCGGCGCGACGACGAGAGCCGCGGCGAAGCCTATGGCGATATCCTCGCACGCGCTGGCCTTGCCGAGATCGACGCCTCCGGCACCGGCGCGCCAGATGCGGCGGCCAATGAGCAATATGCCATGCACTCGCACGGCGCGGTGTTTGCCGAGGTCAAGGTCGATCCCGATCTCGGCCAGGTGCGCGTCAGCCGCATGGTCGGCGCGTTTGCTGCGGGCCGGATCATCAACCCCAAGATGGTGCAGAGCCAGTTGCTCGGCGGCATGATCTGGGGCGTGTCGCTGGCGCTGCACGAGGAAGCGATCACCGATCACCGCACCGGGCGCATCATGAACGCCAATCTCGGCGAATATCATGTACCCGTGAATGCCGACATCCCGGCAATGGAGGCCTTCACGGTCGAGGAGCACGACCCATACGTCAACCCGCTCGGCATCAAGGGGGTCGGCGAGATCGGGATCACCGGCTCGGCCGGCGCGGTGGCCAACGCGGTCTGGCACGCCACCGGCGTGCGGGTCCGGCGCTTCCCGGTTCGGATCAGCGATCTGGTCCGGCGGGCCGACTAACAACAAAATTCCGGGACGCCGCTCGCGACAACACGGCAAAGCCATTTTGCCGCAGCGGCGACCCCGGGGCCTGTCATCGGGCGACCTAGAGCGCCGCCCCTTTGAAGCCGCGCTGCAATGACGGACGACAAGACGGCGATCTCACGCCGCCTGCTTCTTGAAGTTGGCGTCGAACCATTTCTGATACGGCAGTTGCTCTACGCCGAGTTCAAACTCGACATGCAGCGCGTCCTGATCGCTGGCGCGTACGACGTAAGGAAGCTGCCGATCGAAACCGTCAATACGGATCGTGCCCGTCGCGCCGATCTCGGGATTGTGCTGACAGCGGATCCAGGCCCCGCCCTCGGAGATGTCGATCAGCACGGCCTTGATCCGACCGGTGCCGGACCCGCTCAGCTCGACCGGCAAATTCGACTTGAACCTCGGCCATTGGCGGCGATTGGCCTCGGCGGTTGTGGTGCGCACCACCTTGGTCAGGGTCGAGCGCAACGAGGACAGGCTGGCGCCGACTTGGCCGATTGCCTGACGAACCTCGGTCGCGCGAGCATCGACCGCCCCGGCGTCCCGGCCGACGTTGGATATCTTGGCCGAGACTTGCTCGGCGCCCGCGGCCGCCGCAGTGACCGAGCGACTGATCTCGGAGGTCGCCGCATGCTGCTCCTCCATCGCCGCCGACACCGATGCTGCGACCTGGTCGATCTCCGAGATCTGGCTGCCCATGTCCTCGACCGCGCTGACCGCAGCGCTGGTGGCGCTCTGCACCTCCGAGATCAGCCGCGCGATCTCGTCGGTCGACTTCGCAGTCTGGTCCGACAACGATTTGACCTCGGCCGCGACCACGGCAAAGCCGCGTCCGGCCTCCCCGGCGCGCGCGGCCTCGATGGTGGCGTTGAGCGCCAGCAGGTTGGTCTGCTCGGCAATGCCGCCGATCATGTTCGAGACTTCCGCGATCTTTGCCACCGCGCTCGACAGCATCTCGATCGTTGTCCTGGCCTTCTCGCGGCCGGCAACGGCGCTCTTGGTGATCGCGCTGGCGCGGGCGACCTGGCCCGAGATCTGGCGAATCGCCGAATCCATCTGTTGGGCCGCCGCGGAGACGCTTTGCGCGTTGGACAGCGACTGCTTGGACGCGGCCGCCACCGCCTGGGCTTCCGAGGACAACGTCCGGGCAAGCCCCGACAACCCCGAGGCAGCCTGTTCGACGTCACGCGAGGCGCCGGCGGCGGCCTCGACCGAGGAGCCGGTTTCGCGCTCGATCACGTCGGCCATGTCGAGCATCGAACGGCGCTTCTGCTCGTCGAGCTCGTTTCGATCCTTGTCCTGGCGCTCCCGCAGCCGCGCATTCTCGATCGCACTGGTCTTGAAGACGGCGAGCGCTCCGGCCATCGCGCCGATCTCGTCGCCGCGCTCGGCGAACGGGATCTGCACGTCGAGATCACCGTCGGCGAGCTGGCGCATGGTCCTGGTCATTTGCGTCAGCGGCCGCACCACGCCGCGGATCAAGCCGCCAAGACCGCCGATCACCAGTACAAAGACAAAACCCGCGACACCCCACACGATCCACGACATCGAATGGTCGCGCTCGGCCGCGGTCGTCTCCATGTCTGCATTGAACTTGTTGGCGCGCGTGACGATGTCGTCGATCACGCTGCGATGCGCCGTGTAAGCCTCCGTCAGCCGGGCATAGGCGACCTCGGCTTTCGCGCCATCCCCGGCACGGAGCGCCGGTAGCAGATCAGAGTCGAGCGCCTGCCAGAACTTGCGTACCTGCGCATCCGACGTCTCAACCAGCATCGTTCTCAAGGACGGCTGCAATGCCGACGACGTCCAATACGCCTTGCGCTCGTCGTAATCCTTCCTCAGCTGGGCCAACTTTGTCTGGTGCGCTTCAAGGTTCTTCGGCTCGCGCAGCGCCAAGGTGGATTCCAGATAGGCCTCGATCACATATTCCGGCGGCGGCAGGATGTCCGCGACCAGATCGTTGCCGAGCTTGATGTCGGAGTAAAGCGGTCCCCCGACCCTGAGCTCGCCGAGCGCATAGGCCCCGGTCAGAACCACGGCGGCCAGTCCGACGGCCACAAGCAGGCCGAATGCAGCGATGACGGCGGAGATCGACAGGCGGGTTTTCATTGCGGACCACAAACACAATTTCGGAGCGGCCGATGCGGCAACCGGCCTCGCTCCTAAAATGGCATTTCCATTCGGCCGACGACGGCCGAGCCGCCATTTCCGAATCGCCGCACGATACTGGCTTCGATTGTCATCCCAACCCGTCTGCAGAAGGGTAAACATTTCATTCCGTAGAATTGCGGAGAAACACGACGGCGCCCAAGCGCCGAACCAGCAGACATGATCTGGCGCAAGGCGGAGCGAAGCGGCTCGGCGATGATGCCGACCTCCAACGAGGGCATCATGTCCAAACCGGTTCCCGACAAGGCCGAGATCGCGCTCGAATATCCCGACAAGTTCTATGTCGGCACCTTCGAGCATTCGTCCCGCTTCCAAGCTCGGCTCGAGCCGACCGGGTTGGCGCTGACCTTGGAACGTCCGGGATCCGAGGACGTCCGCAAATCAGTTCACCTGCATCTCAACTACGGACTGCTGGCCGCGATCCTGCGCGAGATTGCCGCCGATGCAGGCGCGATTCCCAAAGACGACCTGCACCGTGTTCAGTTGGCTGACGCGGTCGCAACCCTTCACGCGGCCCTTAACGAACCTTAACCCTGATGTCTCAAAGCGACACGAGGCGAGCCGATCTTAACGCTCGCTTCAGGCTTCGTTAAACCTCCGCTAACCACGAAAAAACGTTTGCCTGCCAACAGGTTGGGTTGGAGGCCACTGTGTTGCGGCAGTGACAGCATTTGATTCAAAACCGATCTATCAGCTGACGCATCGATTGCGCCGCAGGTGGCGCTTGTATGCGTTGGAGATGTACGATGAAGAAGTTCCTGCTCGCGACTGTCGCGCTCGCGGCCCTGGCCGGAGCTCAGTCCGCTCGCGCCGCCGATCTCGGCGCCCGCTCCTATCCTTATGCGACCAAGGCTCCGGCCTATATGGCGCCGATCTACAACTGGACCGGCTTCTATGTCGGCGCGCATATCGGTGGCGCGTTTTCCAGCGACAACAATTTCTCCGGCCTTGCCACCGGCAACAATTCCAACGGCCGCTTCCTCGGCGGTCTGCAGGTCGGCGCCGACTGGCAGTTCGCCCCGAGCTGGGTGATCGGTGCCGAAGGCCAGTTCAGCTGGGTCGGCGGCAGCGTCGGCGCCGTGTTTCCGGGCGGCTACACCTATAAGAACAGCCAGCGCGGGCTCGGCTCGATCACCGGCCGCTTCGGCTACACCTGGGGCCCGGGCCTGGTCTATGTGAAGGGCGGCTACGCCTATTCCGACAACAATGAGAGCGTGACGCTGGCCGGCCTGCCGGTCGGTTTCGGCACCACCGGCGATCATCGCAACGGCTACACGGTCGGCGCCGGTCTCGAATACATGTTCGCGCCGAGCTGGTCGGCCAAGGTCGAGTATGACTACTACAATTTCGGCAGCGCCAGCTTCACCGCGCCGCCGGCGCTGGTGCCGACCGGCAGCTTCACGACCGACGACCACACCTTCAAGGCCGGCGTGAACTATCGCTTCAACTGGGCGGGCGCTCCGGTGGTCGGGCGCTACTGAGCTGCATCCAACCATTTAACAGGGCGGCGGGGGCCGGCAGCAATGCCGGCCCTTTTAATTTGCAACGGTCACGCGGGGTTTGCGGCGCCTCGAGCTCGATCGTCGCGCTGCGCGGAAATGAGAAGCCGTTGCTTTTCGGTTAAATCCCGCCGGGTGAAATGCGAAACGACGCAAATTCTCGGCTGTACTCCCGTGATTTCCCGGAATTTGTTAACTCGCCACCGCGATACTGCCCGCAAAATTCAGGCGCGCAATCGTTGCGTCGCGGGGGAAACAGAATGGCGGTTCGCTTCAGCATCGGCAGGATGTTCGGCCACCTGCGGCCGCAATGGGGCATCAAGGGCAGCCTGTTCGCGGCTTTTGCCGTGATCGCGGCCATGACGATCGCGATCAGCGTCGGAGCCGGCATGGCGCTGCGGCATGTCGGCGCCACCATGGTCGATCTGTCGGACCGCGACATCCCCCGCCTCACCGCCAGCCTGCAGCTGCTGGCGCAGAGCCAGAGCCTCGCCAGCCTGGGCCCTGCGCTGTTGGGATCGCAGAACAACGACGCGCTCAATGATCGCCTCAAGAAGATGCAGGAGATCCAGAAGCTCACCGAGCAGCGGCTGAACGAGATCGCAAGCCTCGGCGCCGACAAGAGCGTGCTGGGGCCGCTCGCCGAGACCATCAAGAACATCAACGAAGCCAATCAGAGCCTGGTCTCGGCCGCGCGCGAACGGCTGGAGGCGGTCGCGGCCCATAACAGGCAGTATGACGCGCTGCGCCGGGCTCAGGCCGATTTCACCGAGGCCGCAAGCGCGCCCATGCTGGACGCCCAGACCGGGCTGAACGCGGTGGTCGGCGCGCTCGAAATCTCCGTCGACGACGCCACTGCGGCGGCGCGCTTCGTCGAGCAGATCGGCAACGTCATCGCCAGCGGCAATCTGATCGCCGCCCAATTGGCCTCCGCTTTGTCCGCGAACGACGCCGATGCGCTGGATGCGACGGAGAAGGCGTTCAAGCAGGCGGTGGCGCAGCTGCAATCGAATCTCGAGCTGCTGCCCAATACGCGCACCACAGCGGCGTTGCGCGACGCCGCAACAAAGCTTGCCGCGCTGGGCGAAGGCAAGACACGCGTTTTCAAGCTGCGCGAGAAGGAGCTCGACGCCTTCGATTACGGCCAGACCGTGCTGGAGGAGACGCGCAAGCTCAATGTCGGCCTTGAGATCAGCGTGCAGCAGCTGGTCGAGGGCGTCCGCAATGCGACCGCGACCGCAACCACGACCGCGGGTCAGGAAATCAAGCTCGCAACTCTTGTCATGATCGGCGCGGGAGCTGCGACTCTGATCGGCTCGGCGCTGTTCGTCTGGCTCTATGTCGCCGGCAGCATCCTGCGCCGCATCAGCCGGCTGCAACAGGCAATGCAGCGGCTCTCGAGCGGCGATCTCGACACCGAGCTCCGGCACGTCGGCCGAAGCGACGAAATCGGCGCGATGGCGGCAACGCTGGAGGTGTTCCGCGAGAGCATGATCCGTGCCCGCACCCTCGCCGCCGCGCAGGACAAGGACCGTGCCGCGAAGGCCGAGCGCGCCGCCCGCATGGAGGCGCGCATCGCTGAATTCGAAGCCGCGGTGCGCGGCACGCTCGCCAATCTGCAGAGGTCGGCCGGCGCGATGCAGACCACCGCGCAGGGCATGTCGGACACCGCCGCGCAGTCGAATTCACTGGTAAGCGCCGTGGCAGCGGCGGCGGAACAGACCTCGACGAACGTGCAGACGGTCTCGGCCGGCACCGAGGAACTGTCATCCTCGATCGCCGAGATCAGCCGCCAGGTCGTGACCTCGGCGGGGATCGCCAAGAAGGCGGTGGCCGAGGCCGGCGCGACCGACGCCACCATGCAGGGCCTGGCCGACAATGCGAGCCGCATCAGCGTGGTGGTCGACCTGATCCAGGTGATCGCCTCGCAGACCAATCTGCTCGCGCTCAATGCCACCATCGAAGCGGCGCGCGCCGGGGAAGCCGGCCGCGGCTTCGCCGTGGTGGCCTCCGAGGTGAAGAGCCTCGCCAGTCAGACGGCGAAAGCCACCGACGAGATCCGCAGCCAGATCGCCCGCATGCAGCAGGTCGCATCATCAGCGGTCACCGCGATCCGCAACATCGGCGGGACCATCGCCGAGATCAACGATGTCACCACCTCGATTGCCGCCGCGATCGAGCAGCAGGGCACGGCCACGCGCGAGATCGCCCGCAACATCCAGCAGGCGGCCGGCGGCACCACCGAGGTCTCCGGCAATATCACCGGCGTCGCCGGCGCGGCGGCCAAGGCCGGCAGCTCGGCGGCCGACGTGCTGAACGCATCGGAAGCGCTGCGGCGCGAGGCCGACGGCCTGCGGGCGGAGATCGACGCCTTCCTCAGCAACATCAGGGCGGCGTGATCCACCCTCACTGTCGTCCCGGCGAACGCCGGGACCCATAGCCACCGAAGGCGGCTTTCCGAACGGTATCAGCCACTGAGCCCTCAAGATGGATCCCGCGGTATAGGTCCCGGCTCAAGGCCGGGACGACAGCGAAGATGGAGTTGTCACCCCAAACCTCGTCTCCAAGCCTTGTCTCCAAGCCTTGTCTCCAAGCCTTGCGCAGAGCCGCGACCCGCCCGCGAATTTTCGGCTGGCGCTCGCCCGCCACGGCGTTTAAGCCGATGGCATGCATTCCAAAACACACCCCGTGCACTCCTCGGCGGAGGCATTGCGATACCCCTGGGAAAGCCACCCCGGGGAGGATCAGGTCGTCGAGGTCGCGCCGGGCGTGCTTTGGCTGCGGCTGAAGCTGCCGTTCCGCCTCAACCACGTGAACATCTATCTGCTGGCCGATGGCGATGGCTGGACCGCGGTCGATTCCGGCTTCGGCAATGAGGAGTCGATCGCAGCCTGGACCAGGCTGCTCGAGGGGCCGCTGCGGCATGTGAAGATCGCCCGGCTGATCGTCACCCATTCGCACCCCGATCATGTCGGGCTCGCGGGGTGGATCGTCGAGCGCTTCAACTGCCCGCTTCTGATGTCGCAGGTCGAGTACCTGCAATCGGTCTATCACCAGAACCGCGGCAGCGAGGAGCGGCTGAACGCGCAGCGCCAGTTTTTCCGCCGCCACGGCATGGATGAGACCCTGACCGACAAGCTGCTCGGCCGCGGCCAGGACTATCTGAAGCGGGTCTCGATCCTGCCGCCATCCTACCGGCGCATCTCCCATGGCGACGAGATCCAGATCGGCAGCCGCCGCTTCAAGGTGATCACCGGTGGCGGCCATGCGCTCGACCAGGTGATGCTCTATTGCGCCTCGGACAAGCTGTTCCTGTCCGCCGATCAGGTGCTGAGCAAGATCTCGCCGAATGTCAGCGTCTGGGCGGTCGAGCCGGATCAGAACTCGCTGGGCGAATATCTGGCCTCGCTGGCAAGCCTCACCACCACCCTGCCCTATGATGCCCTGGTGCTGCCCGGCCATGGCGTGCCGTTCTACGGGCTAAAGACGCGGATCAAGCAACTGGCCGACCATCACGAGGAACGCTGCCGGATGATTGCGGAAGCCTGCCTGCAAGAACCCAAAACCTCGGCGCAGTTGGTGCCGGTGGTGTTCCACAAGCACGCGCTCGATCCGCACCAGATGGGCTTCGCGGCCGGCGAGCTGATCGCTCATGTCAACTACATGCTGGTGGAAGGCCGCCTCACCGCGGAAGCGATCGACGGCGTATTTCACTATCGCACAACCTGAGCAGCGGACCGGCGGCTCGAGCGGCTCCGACCTCGCCGCAGCGCCGCCGCAATGCGAGCGCGGTTCAGTCGCAATCATCCCACCTTGGACAAATCGCCCACGGCCGGCCCGGGGATTCCAACTCGACAGCCCGACTGGAAACGCTCTAATAAGTCTTCCAAAGCCCCGCCGCCGCGAGGGTCCGTTCCAGATGCTGCATTGCAGCGCGCCACGTCAGGTTTCGCGATGGACTACAGCCAGTATTTCAGTGCCGCCCTTGGTCGCCTGCACGACGAGCGCCGCTACCGCGTGTTTGCGGATCTGGAGCGCCTCGCCGGCCGGTTCCCGCACGCGCTCTGGCATTCGCCGAGCGGCGCTCGCAACGTCGTGATCTGGTGCTCGAACGATTATCTCGGCATGGGCCAGCATCCGAAGGTGGTCGGCGCGATGGTCGAGACCGCGACCCGGGTCGGCACTGGCGCCGGCGGCACCCGCAACATCGCCGGCACGCATCACCCGCTGGTGCAGCTCGAGGCCGAGCTCGCCGACCTCCACGGCAAGGAGGCGGCGCTGCTGTTCACCTCCGGCTATGTCTCCAACCAGACCGGCATCGCCACCCTCGCCAAGCTGATTCCGAACTGCCTGATCCTGTCGGACGCACTGAACCACAATTCGATGATCGAAGGCGTGCGGCAGTCCGGCTGCGAGCGCCAGATCTGGCGCCACAACGATGTCGGCCATCTCGAGGAGCTTTTGATCGCGGCCGGCCCTGACAGGCCCAAGCTGATCGCCTGCGAGAGCCTGTATTCGATGGACGGTGACGTGGCGCCGCTGGCTGCGATCTGCGACCTCGCCGAGCGCTACAACGCGATGACCTATGTCGACGAGGTTCATGCTGTCGGCATGTATGGCCCGCGCGGCGGCGGCATCGCCGAGCGCGACGGGGTGATGCACCGGATCGACATTCTCGAAGGTACGCTCGCCAAGGCGTTCGGCTGTCTCGGCGGCTATATCGCGGCCAAAGGCGAGATCATCGACGCGGTGCGCTCCTATGCGCCGGGCTTCATCTTCACCACCGCGCTGCCGCCGCCGATCTGCTCGGCCGCCACGGCTGCGATCCGCCACCTGAAGAGCTCGAGCTGGGAACGCGAGCGCCACCAGGACCGCGCGGCCCGGGTCAAGGCCATCCTGTCGGCCGCGGGCCTGCCGGTGATGTCGAGCGACACCCATATCGTGCCGCTGTTCGTCGGCGATCCCGAGAAGTGCAAGCTCGCCTCGGATCTGCTGCTCGAAGAGCACGGCATCTATATCCAGCCGATCAACTATCCGACGGTCGCCAAGGGCACCGAGCGGCTGCGCATCACGCCCTCGCCCTATCACGATGACGGCCTGATCGACCGCCTCGCCGAGGCGCTGGTGCAGGTCTGGGAACGGCTCGGCCTGCCGCTGAACAAGAAGGCGCTGGCGGCGGAGTAGTTCGGTGGGTAGCCCGGGTGAGCGTCAGCGACACCCGGGAGATATGACTCAATTGTCCCGGATGTCGCTTCGCTCATCCGGGCTACGCGCTCGTTTGTGAGCCTCGTAGAGCCAGCCGACGGTTCAGGAGCGCGGCTGATTTTGGGACCGGGCCGCGTCATTTTCGCTGTCATCGTCCGCGCAGGCGGACGATCCAGTACTCCGAGACGCCTGTTCTAATCGAGAGGCCGCGGCGTACTGGATGCCCGCCTACGCGGGCATGACGCCCAGGGTTTTGGAACCAGCTTGCCCCTTTTCAGACATCGCTCGAACAACGGCCGCCGCTAAGCATGAACAACGTTCTGCGGCGCCCGCGCCAAGATCGCTGTCGCCTCGCCCCGTGCAAAGGGCTAGATTTCCGGCACTAACGGGACAAGCCCGAAGCCCTGAGGAGATGTCGGGAGACACGCAAGCGATGCTGCATGACTGGGCTGTGATCGCGGCCGCCTTCGGCTATATCGGCTTCCTGTTCCTGGTCGCCAGTCACGGCAACCGGCGGCCTTCGGACGGGCGCGGCCGTCTCTCGCGGCTGATCTATCCGCTGTCGCTGGCGATCTACTGCACCTCCTGGACCTTCTTCGGCTCGGTCGGCTTCGCCACCCGCACCAATATCGATTTCCTCGCGATCTATGTCGGGCCGGTGCTGATGGTCGGCTGCTGCACGCCGCTGCTCCGCCGCGTCATTCACCTGGCGAAATCGCAGAACATCACCTCGGTCGCCGACCTGATCGGCGCCCGCTACGGCAAGAGCCAGGCGGTGGCGGCGACGGTGGCGCTGATCGCGATCATCGGCTCGGTGCCTTATATCGCGCTGCAGCTCAAGGCGGTCGCCTCCTCGCTCGAAACCATCCTCAGCGAGGATCAGGCGTTCTCGCGCATGCCGCTGGTCGGCGACATGGCGCTGCTGGTGACGCTCGCGATGGCGACCTTCGCGGTGCTGTTCGGCACCCGCCAGACCGACGCGACCGAGCACCAGCACGGGCTGATGCTGGCGGTCGCCACCGAATCTATCGTGAAGCTGGTCGCCTTCCTCGCCGCCGGCGTCTTCGTCACCTTCATCATGTTCTCGCCGCACGAATTGATCGAGCGCGCGATGCGATCGCCGGAGGCCGAGCGCACCATCGAATACATTCCCGGCATCGGCAATTTCCTGACCATGACGCTGCTGTCGTTCTGCGCGGCGATGCTGCTGCCGCGGCAGTTCCATGTCAGCGTGGTCGAGAACGCCAGTGATGCCGAGGTGACGCGGGCGCGCTGGCTGTTCCCGCTCTACCTCGTCGCCATCAACCTGTTCGTGATCCCGATCGCGCTCGCCGGGCTCATCACCTTCCCGTTCGGTGCCGTCGACAGCGACATGTTCGTGCTGGCGCTGCCGATCGAGGCCAACGCGACCGCACTCTCGATCCTCGTCTTCGTCGGCGGCCTCTCGGCGGCCACCGCCATGGTGATCGTCGAATGCGTCGCGCTCTCGATCATGGTCTGCAACGACATCGTGGTGCCGCTGGTGCTGCAGCGCCAGCAGGACACCCGTGAAGCCCGCGGCTTTGCCGGCTTCCTGCTCGGCACCCGCCGGATCGCGATCTTTGCCATCATGGTGATGGCCTATCTCTATTATCGCGCGCTCGGAAACACCCAGCTCGCCGCGATCGGGCTGTTGTCCTTTGCGGCCGTCGCGCAGCTCGCGCCGGCGTTCTTCGGCGGGTTGTTCTGGCGGCGCGCCACCGCGCGCGGCGCCATGGGTGGCATGATCACCGGCTTCGCGGTCTGGCTCTACACGCTGTTCATCCCGAGCTTCCTCGACACCTCGACCGCGGGCATCCTGTTCCTGCAGCACGGCCCGTTCGGGATCGACGCGCTGCGGCCGCAGGCGCTGCTCGGCACCGATCTGCCGCCGCTGCTACACGGCGTGCTCTGGAGCCTCTCGCTCAACTTTCTGGTCTACGTGCTGCTGTCGCTGGCACGCCAGCCGTCATCGATCGAGCTCTTGCAGGCCGATCTGTTCGTGCCGGCCGAGCTCACGCCGATCGCACCGAGCTTCCGCCGCTGGCGCTCCACCGTGACCGTGCAGGACCTCCAGAGCACGGTGGCGCAATATCTCGGGCCCGACCGTGCCCGCGACTCCTTTGCCGCCTTCGCTGCCAACCACCATACGACGCTCGATCCGGCAGCCCCTGCCGAATTCGAGCTGCTGCGCCACGCCGAGCGCCTGATCGCGTCCTCGATCGGCGCCGCTTCCTCGCGGCTGGTGATGTCGCTGCTGCTCCGCAAGCGCACGGTGTCCGCGAAGGCGGCGCTGAAGCTGCTCGACGATTCCCACGCCGCGCTGCATTTCAACCGCGAGATCCTGCAGACGGCGCTCAATCATGTGCGGCAGGGCATCGCCGTGTTCGATGCCGATCTGCAGCTGATCTGCTCCAACCGGCAGTTCGTCGAGCTGCTCGGTCTGCCGCCGCATCTGGTGCAGATCGGCAGCCCCTTGAAGGAAATCCTCGAATTCATGGGCTCGATCGGCGCGCCGACCTCCGAGGACAGTGAAGCGCTGCTGGAGCTGCGGCTCGCCGCCTACACCACCGAAGGCAAGCCCTATCTGGAGCGACTGGCCGATCGCCACATGGTGATCGAGGTGCGCAGCAATCGCATGCCCGACGGCGGCCTTGTCATCACCTTCACCGACGTGACCCCGTCCTTCGAAGCGGCGGAGGCGCTGGAGCGCGCCAACGCCTCCCTTGAAAAGCGTGTACGTGACCGCACCGAGGAGCTGACCCGGCTCAACTCGGAGCTGGCGCTGGCCAAGAGCGCCGCGGAAGACGCCAATATCTCCAAGACGCGCTTCCTTGCCGCTGCCAGCCACGACATCCTGCAGCCGCTCAACGCGGCGCGACTCTATGTCACGAGCCTGGTGGAGCGGCAGAAGGCGAGCGAAGAATCCCGGCTGGTCGAGAATATCGACGAGTCGCTGGAGGCGATCGAAGAAATTCTCGGCGCGCTGCTCGATATTTCCCGCCTCGATGCCGGCGCGATGACGCCTTCGATCTCGAGCTTCAAGATGGCGGACCTGATGCGCTCGCTGGAGATCGAGTTCGCGCCCGCCGCGCGCGCCAAGGGATTGAAGCTGAGCTTCGTGCCGTGCTCGCTGCCGGTCGAATCCGACCGGCTGCTGCTGCGGCGGCTGCTGCAGAACTTCATCTCCAACGCGATCAAATACACCCCGCACGGCCGCGTGCTGGTCGGCTGCCGCCGCCGCGGCCAGTCGCTGCAGATCGGCGTCTACGATACCGGCGTCGGCATTCCGCCGCAGAAGCGCGGCGAGATCTTCAAGGAATTCCACCGGCTCGAACAGGGCGCTCGAATCGCGCGCGGCCTCGGCCTCGGTCTCTCGATCGTCGAGCGCATCGCGCGCGTGCTCAACCACGGCATTGCGCTCGACTCGCAACCGGGCGGCGGCTCGGTATTCTCCATCACGGTCCCGATTGCCAAGGCGGTCAACCACACCGCCGCGGTGACCAGCGCCACGCCGCTCGCCAAGACGCCGATCTCCGGCGCGCTGATCGTCTGCATCGAGAATGACCCCGCCATTCTCGACGGCATGAAGACCTTGCTGACCGCCTGGCACGCCGAGGTGATTGCGGTCCCCGATCCCGACTCCGCGATCGAGGCGATCGAAGCGCGCGGCGCTCCCGTCACCGGGCTATTGGTCGACTATCATCTCGATCGCGGCAACGGCATCGCCGCGATCCGCGACATCCGCCGCCGCTTCGGCGCCACGCTGCCCGCCATCCTGATCACCGCCGACCGCAGCCCGCACGTCCGCGCCGCCGCGCGCGAGGAGAACGTCGCCGTGCTCAACAAGCCGGTCAAGCCGGCCTCGCTCCGCGCCCTGCTCGGGCAATGGCGCATCCAGCAGATGGTGGCGGCGGAGTAGTCCTGACCGTCATCTCCGAGGCGGCTCGCAGAGCCGAACTCAGAATCTCGAGATTCCGGGTTCGACATTCACCGTAAACCATAGAAGGCACGCCATGGCGCACAACCCCATCCATCCGGGCGTTCATCTCGCTGAAGAACTCGACGAACTCGAGATGTCAGTCACGGAGCTGTCGCGCCAGCCTGATCAATAGCGTTGGACATCGTTCGAGGCCAATACTATAGGTATTGGGGCAGACCGTTTTGGTATGAGCGATGGAATTGCGGCAGCTCCGATATTTTGTGGCCGTCGCCAGGACGCTCAGTTTCACCAAGGCGGCCGCCGAGCTCAATATCGCCCAGCCTCCACTCAGCAGGCAGGTAGCAAACCTTGAGGCAGAGCTTGGCGTCGGGCTGTTCGAGCGAAGCCCCCGGGGCATCAAGCTCACCCCGGCCGGCGCGTTATTGGTTGAACGCGCGAACGAGATCCTGGAGAAAGTGGAGCGGACCACGCGTGAGGTAGCGGCGTTCAACAAAGAACGCAGGCGTATGTTCAAGATCGGCTTCGACCTCTCGCTACTATACGGACGGGCCCCACGGATCTTTCGATATCTGCGCGAGAGCTATGCTGAGTATGACTTCGAATATGCCGAGGTCGCATCTGCGGACCAGGTGCGGGCTGTCCGAAACGGAGAGATTGATCTGGCCCTCGGGCTGACCCTCCTGGTCGACGACCAGGTCGAGCAGATTGTCCTCCGGAACGAGCAGCTGATGCTCGCGCTCGCAATCGGCCATCCGGCATTCCGGGGGCGCGACCAGCCGATCAAGTTGTCGGAGGTCAGCAATGAGACGCTGATACTATACGATGAGCGGGCGTTAGGGGGACCGCGTCATCCTGTCATACGCTTCATCGAACATGTCGGGTTCACACCTGCCAACACAATGACGATCAGCGGACTGGCGGCTGCGCTCGGCCTGGTCGCCGCGGGGGTCGGCATCAGCATCGTGCCGGCCAGGGCCCTTCTCATGCGTGGACAGGATATCTGCTTCGCGCCGCTGGCCGAAGATGGCGCAAGCTCACCTGTGGTCGCGACGACCCTGCGGGGAACGAACGGCGAAATCGTGGCAGGTATTCTCGCGGAGGTGGACCGGCTGACCAGATTCGATCTGTCCTCATCGATACGCACTATTCTCTGATGCGGCTATCGCGCAGCTGAGTGGTCTTGGTTTCGACGCGCCGCTCCCAAGCCCTGCGGACCGGCACTTAGTTAGCCAGCATGGTCGTGATCAAGCGCAGTTACAGCACGATACGTGCGCTGGTGATCCAGCGGGTGAGCGATGCGGAGAGGCGGTCAGATCGTATAATCGGCGACCGCGCGTCCAGGATCAAAGCATCAGGACGCGGTCGCCGCTTTGACAGGGCGTTATTTCGTATTCTCGCCCGCGGCCGCCTTCTTAATCAGGTCCGCGATCGCTTTGGGCTGAGAGACATACACCGCGTGGCTTCCCTTGACCTCGACGGTGACGCTTCCGGCCCGCTTCGCCATGAAACGCTCGAAGTCGGGATCGATCTTTTTGTCCTCGGTCGCGACAACATACCAGCTCGGCTTGGACCTCCATGCGGCCTCCTTGACGACCGCATTCAACGCCTTCTCGCTCACGGGGACCTGCGACAGGGCCATGAAATCCGCATCCGCCTTCGGAAGGTCCGCCGCGAAATCGTGGTGGAAGGTTTCTTGATTGATCGTCAGAAAGCCGTCGGTGCTCTTCACCACATTGTTGGTCGACGGCGGAAACTTGCTCCGGACCTCCGCGATATTCTCGTTTGCATCAGGTGCCAAAGCTGCGACATACACCAGTGCCTGCACTTCGGGCAGGTTTCCCGCCTGCGTGATCACAATGCCCCCGTAGCTGTGGCCGACCAAGACGACCGGTCCCCCCGCCTGCTTGATAGCTCGCCTCGTGGCCACGACATCATCTTCCAACGATGTCTCCGGCTCTTGCACGACGGTCACCCTATAGCCATCGCGCGAAAGGATATCGGAGACGGCCCTCCAGCCCGAACCGTCCGCAAAGGCTCCATGGACCAGCACCACGTTCTTGACCGGCTGGGCGGCGTGAGCCGTACCGAAAGACGAACCAAGGCCGATGACGATTGACGCGATGAACAATGCACTTTTCATGAGATTTCCCGTTTGAGATGAAGACTGACTACGGCGAGACTTTGAGATCGAGAAGAATGGTCGGGATCAGTTCGGAAACAGTCGGGTGGATCGGCACCGCCCAGCGGAGCGTATCGATGGACTGATCGGCGTTCATCATGTCGAGGATCCCGTGGATTGCCTCATCGCCGCCAGTGCCGAGGATCGCTGCGCCGAGGATGCGTCGCGTGTCCGCATCAGCCACGACCTTCATGAAGCCGTGCGTCTCGCCCTTTTCGACCGCGCGACCGACGCGTGTCATCGGGCGCTTCGCGCGCAGAAGCCGACGGCCGCTTCGAGCAGCCTCCGCCTCGGTCATTCCGATCCGGCCGAGCGGCGGATCGATATACAGCGCATAGCCGGTAAGGCGCTCGCTCACCTTACGATTATCACCATCCAGCAGGTTGGCCGCGACGATCTCGAAATCATTGTAAGCGGTGTGCGTGAACGCGCCCCGACCGTTGCAGTCGCCCATTGCGTAGACGCCAGCGACACTGGTCTGCAATTCGTCGTTCACGATTATGTAGCCGCGGGCGTCAGTCTCGATCCCGGCGTGGTCGAGACCCAGGTCATCGGTATTGGGTCGTCGCCCGACTGCCATCAGCACATGGCTGCCGATCACCGGCGAGCTGTCATTTTCGCAATCGATGGACACTGCGACACCATTCTCGTGTCGGGCGAAGCCGATGCAATCCGCACCCGTACGGACGGTGATCCCTTCGTGTTCAAGGATTGCGCGCACCTCTTCCGAAATATCCGGATCCTCGCGCGCAATCAGCCGATTCATGCGCTCGACGATGGTGACCTCCGCGCCGAAGCGGCGGTACATCTGCGCAAATTCGAGGCCAATATAACTCCCGCCGATCACAACGAGATGCCGAGGCAACTCATCGAGCGCGACCATGTCGGTATTGGTGAGCACCGTTACGTCCTGGACGCCCGGCATATCGGGCACGACCGCGCGGCCGCCGACATTGATGAAGATGCGCGGCGCAGTCAGTTGCTCGCCATTCACCTCGACGCTCTTCGTACCGGTGAAGCGAGCATGCCCGCGGATCAGCTCGACGTTTTGCATGGCCCCCAGCCAGTTTTCGTTGGCCGACCGAGAGTCCAAGATGACCTTTCGTGCTCTGGCAGCGACGGCGGGCATGTCGATCTTGACCGCTCCATCGACCTTGAACCCATAGTCTTCTCCGCGCCTGGCCGTGTAGGCGGCATAAGCACTCGCGACCAGCGTTTTGGTCGGCTTGCAACCCGTATTGACGCAGGTTCCGCCCACGAGATGGCGCTCGATGATCGCCACCTTCATGCCGGCATCGTTCAGCCGGCCGGCGAGCGAAGGGCCTGCTTGCCCGGCACCAATGATGATGGCATCGAACTCACGTCCCTTCATCGAATATGCTCCGTTCAATAGGCTGTCGGCCGATGCGGTAGGTGTCCGGTGATACCGAGGCTTTGCCATCGATGCTCATTCGAGATCTTCAAGCCCCGGCGCTAAGAATTGCACGGCACCCAATGGCGTTCGGGCGGCGAGGTGCCAGATCGGAACACAAAACGGTGAGCCACATGGATGGTCCTCTTCGCAGGCGCTTTGCCGGCGGAGCGCGACGGCTCCGCCAGCAGCCGTTGGACCCACAACGGCGTGCCGGCTCACGCGATGACGATGTGCACGTCAACATTGCCGCGGATGGCATTGGAATAAGGGCAGATCTGATGGGCTCCCGCGACGAGCCGCTCCGCACTCGTCCGCTCGACCCCCGGAAGGCTGGCCGAGAGCTGGACGACCAGGCCAAAGCCGCCCTGACCGTTCGGGCCGATCCCCACGGTCGCCGAAACCGACGAGTCGGCTGCAATGTCGATCTTTCGTTTGCTGCCCACCAGCTTCAAAGCGCTCAGGAAGCAGGCTGAATAACCGGCCGCGAACAGCTGCTCCGGATTGGTGCCCGGGCCGCCGGTGCCGCCAAGCTCCTTCGGCGTGCTCACCTCGAGGTCGAAGGTCCCGTCTTGCGTATAGGTACGTCCATCACGACCGCCGACTGCGGTGGCCGTCGTACGATACTTAGCTTCAATTGTCATAGCTGCTCCTTGGATCGGTAAGGGGATCGGTGTCATGCTTTGCCCTGAGGCGTGAAAGGGTGGCTCTGCCGCTTGAGGGACGTGAGCGGCAGCGCATTTAGACAGCTGCGCGGTGCCCGAGGAGGCGCTCGGACGCGCCGACAAGCGAGGATACTTGCCGCGGCGTCAGAGTGCCGCGCGCGATGCCCCTCGCCGGGCCTCGCTAACGGTCAGCCAGATGGCCGAAACGAGGAAGTAGAAAGCGCCGAATGCGACATAGGGAGCGATGTCGGCGATGCCGACCGGTGTCGGGCCATACGCTATCTTGACCATGAAGATGCCTGCCAGGGCGGATTGCGCGCCGCTCAGGATCATTGCCCATTGCGCGCCATAGGATTTCCAGCGGCCGACGGCGGTGGCGAGCTGGAAGATGCCGGCAAAGCCGGCCCAGATACCGAAGACCAAGAGCACGCTTGCCATGCTGTCGCTCAGCGCGACGGCGACGGCAATGGCCGTGATAATGCTGACGACGAAGTTGAGGAGCTGCGACCTGTTACTGGTGATACCGCCGCTGCGCTGGGCGTCGACGAAGTTGGCGATCGCGTCCCAGGCCGGATAGCCGACCAACATAATCGCGGCGAACGGCGGGTTGTTCTTTGCAATGCCGAGGGCGACCGCCACCCAGGCTGCCGAAAACGCGAAGCGGGTGAAATAATATATCTTGAGCCATTCTGAGGTCGACCAGGGAGGGTCATTGTCGATGTGCGTCACAAAACATCTCCACTTATTCAGACGTGTCCCCAACCTAGGGTTCACGGTGCGAGTTCGTTCGCTCTCGCTGCAGGATCGAATATTGATCAAACAGCGATCGAGCCAATACTTTAGGTATTGGTGCCAAGACCTTTATGGTATGACGAGCGGCACGGCCTGTGGTGTCACCGGCAGAAGTTCGCGCCACCGATGGAGCCCGTCGGCGGCATCGGTGTCACGCGTTTATTCACGCTGGGCTTGGCGCAGGTTGATGCCCTCTTTCGAGTGCCCGGCGTTCCGCTGGCAAAGCTGCCAGCTCTCACACGCGAGCGCGAGCGGGGCCTCGTTGATGTGGCCGATCCAACAGATTTCGCGAACGACAATCGCCAAGCCAGCTGAGCTGGTAGTAAATCGCTCTTGCGAGAAATCTTACTAGTCGGCGCGCATAGTCACTATGATCGGCAGGATCTTCAAGATCCCACCATCCCTCGACACCTCGCCAACACTGAAGTTGCTCACTAGGGATCAGCAGGTAAGGACTGCCGGCGGGGCCTATCCAAGTCAGGGTCGCAACATGCGTCGGAAGATAGCAGTTGTTTCGGCTGTTGGCCCCAGCGTAAACCCTCGAATAATTGGAAGCGGAATTTCCGTCGTTCCGGCACAAGAATCCTATTTCTTTTTTTCAGAAATCATGCTAACCATTACGTCGTCCCGTGCTCGCCATGAGGGGCGCTTCGCGATCGTCACGAACGTTGGGCGCGGGATGCGGTGGGCGCGTCGGGTCGCAGCGTGATTTTCATGCCGACGAACGATCTGGCGCGCACGGTCAAGCCGTGTGGTCCTGGCATCCCGGTGCTGATGCCAAGTCCGTGACGACGGTGTTGCGGATGACGGGGGCAAGAACGCCGGTCCCCGGGGAGAGCTCGGAGCAGCCGTTAAAACCATCGCGCGGGGAAGGCCGGGCGATTCGGCCGGACCTGTGGTGACTGCCGCCTGCATTCTTTTCTGCAGGCGGGCCACGGGCGCGGCCAGCGCCCGGCCTTCCCTGCGCCCTCTGACTTCAAGAGGGCCGATCGTTGGAAAAGCTCGGACGCACACGCGCCGCGAGGTCGTCACGGTGCGTCGTTAATGAACACGAATGAAGCAAAGGGACGCTTTGCGCGAGCTTCGCTCACTTCCCCGTCGGTGCGTCCTGCCGCCAGGCAGAGCCTGCGATCTTCGCCGCGGCAATCACGGCCTGGGTACGGCTTTCGACCCCGAGCTTCTGCAGGATTGCCGAGACATGCGCCTTGATGGTCGCCTCGGAGACACCGAGCTCATAGGCAATCTGCTTGTTGAGCAGCCCTTGCGACAGCATCATCAGCACCCGCACCTGCTGCGGCGTCAGGGTCACGAGGCGATCGCGCAATTTCGTCACGTCCGGGTCGGCCGGCGCCGATAGATCGGTGTCGGGCGGCACCCACACATCCCCTGCCATCACCTTGACCAGCGCATCACGCAGCGCGTCGACGCCGAACCGCTTCGGGATGAAACCCGAGGCACCGAAGTCGAGCGAACGGCGAATCGTGGCGCCATCATCGCTCGCGGAGACGATCACCACCGGAATCGCCGGATATTGCGCCCGCAGATAGATCAGGCCGGAAAACCCTGAAATGCCCGGCATGGTCAGATCGAGCAGGATCAGGTCGACTTCGGAATCCCGCTCCAGAAGCGCGGTCAGATCCTCAAACGAGCCTGCCTCCTCGACGACGGCGTCGCTGACCACGCTCGCAACCGCTTGCCGCAGCGCATTGCGGAACAGCGGGTGATCATCGGCGATGACGAGATGGGTGCTGGCAGCCGCCATATTTTGAAATCTTGCAAGCCTCTCAAAGAGCTGGCGATGCGCCGATCCCGACCATCGCAAGCCGTCCTGGAAATACACACCCGACCGATGGTCGCATGCAAGCACCCAATTCCACACGCCGAAAAGGCGGTTAATCTGTCCCTTGTGCGACGCAGCATCGATAGCGCGGCGCCGACAGCCGATCTTGATCCGCCGCAATGTCCCCATGTTTTGTACGCCACGGCCGGTCAGGGCCGAAAGTCGTATTGGGGCCGGTTTCACTGCGATGTTACTTAGGCGGCAATGTCCTTCGCGCGCGGCCGCATGCGGCCCGGCGTTTCGGGCGAAGCGAAAGTAACCAACGATCTGGGGAGCGAATGCCGATGTCAACAATAGTAGCCACACAAGCGCGAGCACGAGGGATGACGAGCGACGAGCGCTTCGTCATTCTGGCGTCATCCCTCGGGACCGTCTTCGAGTGGTATGACTTTTATCTCTACGGGTCGCTGGCCTCGATCATCGGCGCCCAGTTCTTCAGCGCGTATCCGCCGGCCACCCGCGACATCTTCGCGCTGCTCGCCTTCGCCGCCGGCTTCCTGGTGCGCCCGTTCGGCGCCATCGTGTTCGGCCGCATCGGCGACATCGTCGGCCGCAAATACACCTTCCTCGTCACCATCCTCATCATGGGCCTGTCGACCTTCATCGTCGGCCTGCTGCCGAGTGCCGCAACAATCGGCTTCGCGGCGCCGGTGATCCTGATCGGCCTGCGGCTGCTGCAAGGCCTCGCGCTCGGCGGCGAATATGGCGGTGCTGCGACCTATGTCGCCGAGCACGCGCCGGACGGCAAGCGCGGCTATTACACGTCCTTCATCCAGACCACCGCGACCTTGGGCCTGTTCCTGTCGCTGCTGGTGATCCTGTTCACGCGCACGCTGGCCGGTGAAGAGGCGTTCGCGCAATGGGCCTGGCGCATCCCGTTCCTGGTCTCGGTGCTGCTGCTCGGCGTCTCGGTCTGGATCCGTCTGCGGCTCAATGAGTCGCCGGTGTTCCAGAAGATGAAGGATGAGGGCAAGAGCTCGAAGGCGCCGCTGACGGAAGCCTTCGCCAACTGGAGCAACGCCAAGATCGTGCTGCTCGCCTTGATCGGCGGCACCATGGGCCAGGGCGTGGTCTGGTACACGGGCCAGTTCTATGCGCTGTTCTTCCTGCAATCGATCCTGAAGGTCGACGGCTACACCGCCAACCTCCTGATCGCCTGGTCGCTGCTGCTCGGCACCGGCTTCTTCGTGGTGTTTGGCATCCTCTCCGACAAGATCGGCCGCAAGCCGATCATCATGGGCGGCTGCCTGATCGCGGCGCTGACCTTCTTCCCGATCTTCAAGATGATCACCACCAACGCCAACCCGGCACTGGAAAAGGCGATCGAGGCGACCAAGGTCGAAGTAGTGGCGGATCCCGCCGGCTGCGGCGACCTGTTCAACCCGGTCGGCACCCGGGTCTTCACCGCCGCCTGCGACACCGCCCGCGCCTTCCTCGCCCAGTCGTCGGTCAAGTACTCGACCGTACCGGGCCCGGCCGGCTCCGGCGTGAAGGTGACCTTCAACGGCAAGGAAGTGCCCTACACTGACGCCAAGAGCGGCAACCCGGCGCTGACCGCGGCGATCGCGGAGGCCGGCTACCCGAAGGCGGGCAACCCGGCGATCGTGAAGATGGCGCATCCGTTCGACATCTTCCGTCCGCAGGTGGCCGCGATCATCGGGCTCCTGTTCATCCTCGTGATCTTCGTGACCATGGTCTATGGCCCGATCGCAGCGATGCTGGTCGAGCTGTTCCCGACCAAGATCCGCTACACCTCGATGTCGCTGCCCTATCACATCGGCAACGGCTGGTTCGGCGGCCTGCTGCCCGCGACCGCGTTCGCGATCGTGGCCTCGACCGGCGATATCTATGCCGGCCTCTGGTACCCGATCGTGTTTGCGCTGATCACGGCAGTAGTGGGCTTCATCTTCCTGCCGGAGACCAAGGACGTCGACATCCGCTCGACCTGATCTCCTGCTACCCGGCGGATCGATACCACTCAGGCAAACGGCCGCGGATCATTCCGCGGCCGTTTTGTTTTTGAACGGTCGATCAGACGGCGCCGATGAATTGCAGCACGACCTCGCGCCGGTGCGGCCGGGCGCGATGCTCGATCAGGTAGATCGCCTGCCAGGTGCCGAGCAGCATCTCGCCGCCCACGACCGGAATCTGCAGCGAGGTCCCGCTCAACATCGTCTTGATGTGCGCCGGCATGTCATCGGGCCCCTCGGTGTCGTGGGCCCAGCCGGCATTCTCCGGCGCCAGCCGCGACAGCGCCGTGGTGAGATCCTCCAGGACGGACGGATCGGCATTCTCCTGAATCGTCAGCGAGGCCGACGTATGCCGGATGAACGCGGTCACCGCGCCCTCCTTGGCGTCGGTGTCGCGCAAGAACGATGCGACCTTGTCGGTGAGATCGGTAAAGCCACGGCCCGTGGTCTGAATGGTCAGGAGTGACGTCGTCACCGTATTCACGGTGACGGTCGACGGCGCGCTTCGGGATAACGATCTGAGTGGCATCGGCAACTTGCTCACAACGGCATGATCCAAGCAGACGAGGGGCTTTCAGATCTTGCCCGAAACGTCCTTCTGCACCCGCATCGCCATCTCGATCAGCCGGCGCCAAGCCTGCTCCAGAAAGGCCATCGCCCGATCCATGTCCTGATCGCTCGGCAGCGGAATCTCGAGCTTGCGCGAACCGTCGGCGGATCTGGGATCAGGGGGATTGGCACCGGGCTTCGGCTCGGCCCTTTTCAACTGATCGGATTTCGGCAGCGCCTGATCCTTCGGCAGCGGTTCGTCGATCTTGCCGGTGACGGTCTGGTCACGCGCGGCCAACTGGCCTTTCAACCGTTCATTCTCCGCCTGAAGACGACCGATCTCGGTATCCATTGCCGCGCGCTCGTCCGGCACGGCGTAGCAGGACCAACCGGCGCCCGCACTGTTGTTGCAGGTGGAGATCGCGCCGGTGCGCGTATCGAGCCGGACCACGCCATCGGCCGTGGGCGACATGGTGTAGCGGCCGTTCTCAGTCTCAGGCGCCGCCTCTTCGGCCGCGCTCAAAGGTCCGGACAGGCAGACGGCGGCGATCAACGACGCGGTAAGGTTGCGCAGAGACGACGTCATGAGGGTCATGCTGACCTCCGCCTTTGTGAAGCGGCCGGGATAAAGTGTGCGAACGCAGAAATTGTGTCGGGCTCGGGCTTTCCAAAAAGGAACTCATACACCGCGACATTGCGCCTCACTTCGCTGCATCTGGACGTAGGAACAAGGCCGCTGGAAATCAACACGAGTCTCGAAGCAGTTGGTCCACGCAGGCATCACGGCGAAACGCTGTTGATGCAGCGCGGTGACAGACGCCGACTGATCTGGCGCAAGCTCAAGAAAATGAGTAAAATCAGGGAGCTAACGCATCCACACGCAATCTTGACTTGGCAGGATGCGGTCAGTATGGTCCGCGCGGCTTTAAAGGGCGATGGGGCGCAATTCCTTAAAACCCGCGGCAGCTTGTCGGGTCTCCACATCATGGCGGAAGGCACCAACGAGAGCGGCGGACACGGGGATCGCGAGAAGTCGCCCGATGAGGCTGCGCTTTCCGCAAGGCTCGGAAGTCTGGATCAGCGGTTGTCCGAATTTCGCGACAGCCGCAGGGTCGGGACTGACCAACCGGGAGACGGGATCGGGGATACCGCGGCCAGGGCTTCGGCGATGGCGCGAGGTCTTCGGTTGTCTTCCGAGTTGATCGCCGGCGTCGTTGTCGGTGCGGTGCTCGGCTGGGGCTTCGACCGGTTGCTGTCGACATCGCCCTTCGGTTTTATCGTGTTTTTCCTGCTCGGCTTCGCCGCCGGCGTGTTGAACGTGGTGAGATCTGCAGGCGTGGCTCCGGACCAAACCCGCCGATAAGGCCACGCGGAAGCCATCGAGTGATTTGCCCAAGGCGCCGGCGTGGCCGGTGAACAATGAGACGCCGCGCGGATGATCGATCCGATCGAACAATTCGACCTCACCAAGATCTTCACGATCGGCCATATCGGCAATCAGGAGATCGCGTTCACCAATTCGACCGCCTACATGCTGCTCGCGGTGGCGGTCATCGCCATCATGACGCTGGGCGCAGGCCGCCAGCTGGTGCCGGGCCGCTTCCAGTCGGTGGTAGAGCTGTCCTACGAATTCGTCGCCAACACCATCAGAACCAGTGCCGGCGCCGAGGGCATGAAGTTCTTCCCGCTGGTGTTCTCGCTGTTCATGTTCATCTTCGTCTCGAACATCGTCGGCATCATTCCCTACACCTTCACCGTCTCCAGCCACATCATCGTCACTTTCGCCCTGGCGATCCTGGTGTTCCTGACGGTCATTCTTTACGGCTTCTACAAGAACGGCCTGAAGTTCTTTAAGCTGTTCGTGCCCTCCGGCATTCCGGTGGTGATCCTGCCGCTGGTGGTGCTGATCGAAATCATCTCCTTCTTCTCCCGCCCGATCTCGCACAGCGTCCGTCTGTTCGCCAACATGCTGGCCGGCCACGTCACGCTGAAGGTCTTCGCCAGCTTCGTCACCATGCTTGGCGCGCTCGGTTTCGTCGGCAAGGTCGGCGCGCTGCTGCCGCTTGGACTGACCGTCGCCTTGACCGCGCTCGAGCTGATGGTCGCGTTCCTGCAAGCCTACGTCTTCACCATCCTCACCTGCATCTATCTCAACGATGCTATCCATCCGGGCCACTGATCCGGCCCCTCTTACCAAACCCCTCAAAGGAGTTCGTTTCATGGATCCGGTCGCAGCGAAGTACATTGGCGCAGGCATTGCCTGCATCGGCATGGGTGGCGCGGGCGCCGGCATCGGCATCATCTTCGGTAACTATCTCTCTGCGGCGCTGCGCAATCCGTCCGCGGCTCAGGGCCAGTTCGGCAACCTGATCTTCGGCTTCGCGGTGACCGAAGCGCTCGGCATCTTCTCGCTGCTGATCGCGCTGCTGCTGCTGTACGCCGTCTAAGACGGCCCGAGCCGACAGGAGAAGCCCGTGGCTGAAAGTCATGGCGGGCCCCAAGAGGCTGCCCACGGCACGACGGCACATACCGAGGCCGAGGGCGGGCATGGTTTCCCTCCGTTCCAGACGGGAACCTTCCCCTCCCAGCTCGTTTCGCTGCTGATCGCCTTCGTCGCGCTATACGTGATCGTGTCACGTCTCGCGTTGCCGAAGGTGGGCGGCGTCATCGACGCCCGCCAAAAGGCGATCGAGAACGATCTTGCCGAGGCGCAGCGGCTGAAGGACGACTCGGAGGCCGCGCTGAAAGCATATGAGAGCGAGCTCGCGGCAGCCCGGACGCGTGCCCAGGCGATCGGTGCCGAGGCCCGCGAGAAGCTCACGGCCGCCTCGGACGCGGAACGCAAGAGCCTGGAAGACAGTCTTGCGGCCAAGCTCGACGCCGCCGAAAAGTCCATTGCGACGACCCGTACCGCCGCAATGAGCAACGTCCGCACCATCGCCGCTGATGCGGCCGGTGCGATCGTGCAACAGCTCACCGGCAAGGCCGCAAACGGCAAGTCCGTCCAGGCCGCCGTGGATGCGTCCTTGAAGGGAGCGGCCTGATGCATCTGCTCGCTGATCCCGAAACCTGGGTCGCGATCGCCTTCATCATCCTGATAGGGCTGTTCGGCTATCTCGGCGTCCACCGCATGTTTTTGGGCGCGCTCGATCATCGTGCCGAGCGCATCAGATCCGAGCTGGACGAGGCCAAGCGCCTCAAGGAAGAGGCGGCGAAGGTGCTCGCGGAATACAAGACCCGCCGCGCCAGCGCCGAACGCGAGGCCGAAGACATCGTGACCAGCGCCAAGGCGGAAGCCGAGCGCATCGCCGCGGATGCCAAGGCCAAGATGGAAGACTTCGTCGCCCGCCGCACCAAGGCCGCCGAGAACAAGATCGCGCTCGCCGAGGCGCAGGCGCTTGCGGACGTCCGGGCTGCTGCGGCAGATGCCGCGGTCCAGGCCGCCGCGACCGTGCTGTCGAAGTCGGTCAAGGGCGATCTCGCCGATGACCTGATCGCCAAGGGCATCACGGAAGTCCGTCAGAAGCTGAACTGAGCCATACACGGCCGATCCAAATCCTCGAAAGCCGGCGCGAGACGATCGCGCCGGCTTTTTGTTTGAGCTTGGTTTCGGTCCGGCGTCAGGGGCGAGAAGCCCCCCTGTCGCCGCCTCGTTCAGCGCCCCCAGCCGCTCATTTCCTTTTCTTGCCACGCGACTTCGGCTCGGGCGCCAGCGACTGCGGATCAAACCCGATATAGAAGATGTAGTTGTCGGGGTTGCTGCCCGGCGGCGGCACCGGATACACCATGTCCTCGGCCACCAGGCTGAACGGCACGCTGCCGTCCTCTGCCATCTGCACGGTGGTGCGGTACGCCTTGGTCGCAATCACCTTCTCGCCGACGCCGCCTTCGACCACCGCGATGCGCATCGGAATTTCCACCGTGGACGGCGCGCCGGCGGCGCCGGCGATGACGCGGCCTTGGATGCCGATCTTGGCCGTGATCTCTCCGCCGTTGAGCGAGCACTCGCGCGCCGTCTTGGTGATGGTGGCCTGGAAGCGCACGTCGTTGCCGACCGCCTGCTTGCCGGGCGCCGCCACCGCGTAAGTCGAGGCACCGGACCGAATCGAGACCGGCGGACAGCTCAGCCCTTCCGTCGGGTCCACCGGCGGACCTGCGGTGACCGGCGCAGTCTGCTCGGCCGGCTTGTCACTCGAGCCGCCAAACAGGCTCTTGAAGCGGTCGGTCAGCGATTGCGCGGCCGCCGGCGGCGCCCAGCCGGCCGCGCCCAGCGCCAGCCCGGCAGCGGCCAACGTCGCAAACCTGATTACACGGAAGTCATGCATTTGATGTCCCTGGCTCATCATCGCCCGGCCACCGCCTTTGCTTTAACAGCGTGATCGCGGCAAGGCCAAGGCACCTATTTCTCACCTAAAATTCACCGGTAGCCGCCGCCGCGACCGACGACAGGCCAGATCATGATGCGATTAGAAGGAACCGCATCATGATCTCATCTCCTTGATTGAGCATGATCTTTTCGGAAAACCGGTTTCCACTTTTCCGGATCATGCTCTAGCCGCGAAAATCCTCGTTCAGGAGGCCGTAGAGGTAATGATCCTGCCAGACCCCGTTGATGCAGAGATAGCGCCGGGCCAGCCCCTCGCGGGTGAAGCCGCATTTCTCCAGCACCCGGATCGAGGGCGCATTGGTCGGGATGCAGGCGGCCTCAACCCGGTGCAGGTTGAGTTCGCCGAACAGCGTCGGCAGCAGCAGTCGCAGCGCCGCCGTCATATAGCCGCGGTGGGCGAAAGGCTGCCCCATCCAGTAGCCGATCGTGCCGGCTTGCACGATGCCGCGGCGTACATTGGCCAGCGTGATGCCGCCGATCATGGCGCCATCGGCCTCGCGAAACACCATGAACGGATACGACCGATCGGCGGCGATATCCTCGGCATAGCGCCGCAGCCTGCGCCGAAAGCCGGAACGGGTGAGATCGTCGGACGGCCAGATCGGCTCCCACGGCGTCAGATACTCGCGACTGATATCGCGCAGATGCGCCCATTGCGCATAGTCGGCCATCTGCGGCGCACGCAGCAACAGCCCGACACCGCGCGGGGCGAGTGCGGTCGGACCGCTGGATGGCAAACGAAACAGGGCCACCTGTGATGCTCCCCCTGCGCTTCAACGTGGTCGCCGTACCAGCGCCGTCAACGGGCCCCCCGGCCCGTCATTGCGCCTGACATCGGCGAAGGCGCGCCGCATCAGTGCAGCTGCGCCTTCGATTTCGATCCGCTCAAACCTTCGGCGAAAGTGACCGCCGTGTCCAGACCCCGGCCGCTGCCGAGTGCGACCACTGCCGGCCGGCTGCGCGTGAGCAAGGCGCGGGCTGCATCGCGCGTGCTCTCGACGCTGACGGCATCGATCTTGGCCACCATCTCCTGCAAGGTCTGCGGCCGGCCATAGGCCAAAATATGGCGCGCGAGCTGCTCGGCACGGGCGCTGCAGCTTTCCAGCGCCATCAGCAGTCCCGCCTTCATCTGCGCCTTCGCCCGCGCAACCTCGGCCTCGGTCAGCGTTTCCACGGCGTCGCCGATGATGTCGACCACGACCTCCATCATCTCCGGCGCGTCGGCCGGGTCGGTGCCGGTGTAGAGGCCGAAGAAGCCGGTGTCGGTATAGGGGGCATGGAAGGAGTAGATCGAATAGCAGAGGCCGCGGTTTTCGCGCACTTCCTGGAACAGCCGGGACGACATGCCCCCGCCGAGGATGTTGGTGAACACCTGCAGCGAGAACAGCGACGGGTCGTTCTGCGGCACGCCTTCGAGCGCAAGCGTCAGATGCGCCTGCTCGAGATCGCGATGCACCACGCGCGAGCCCCCCGCGCCGAAATTCGCCGGCTGCGGCTGCGGCGCGGGCGACCCGTTGAAGCTCGCAAAGCGCTGCGTCACCTCCTCGACCACCCGCTTGTGGTCGACCGCGCCGGCCGCCGCCACCACCATGTCGGGCCCGTGATAATGCGTCGCCAGATATATGCGCAGCTTGTCGCGGTCGAAGGTCTTCAAGGTCTTGGCGGTGCCGAGCAGCGAACGGCCCATCGGCTGGTCCGGATAGCAAAGCTCGTTCAGATGCTCGAACACGACGTCATCGGGCGTGTCCTGGGCGGCGCCGATCTCCTGCACGATGACGTTCTTCTCGCGCTCCAGTTCCTCCGGCACGAAGGAGGGATTGGCGAGAATGTCGGCGAGCACGTCGAGCGCAAGCGGCACGTCCGCCTTCATCACCCGCGCGTAATAGGCCGTGGTCTCGGTCGAGGTGCCGGCGTTGAGATCGCCGCCGACGGCCTCGATCGCCTCCACGATCTCGCGCGCGCTGCGGGTGGTGGTGCCCTTGAAGGCCATGTGCTCGAGCAGATGCGAGATACCGTGCTCATCCGGCTTTTCGTCGCGGCCGCCGACACCGGCCCAGACGCCGAGCGCGGCAGTTTCCAGATGCGGCATCGTATCGGTGACGACCGTCAGACCCGAGGGAAGCTTGGTGACTTCGATCGCCATGGTTCAAGCGACTCCTTGCTTTGCCGCTCGGCTCACCGAGAGGATGAATTTCTCGATCTCGGCCTGATCGTTGCGCATGATTCTGATGTCCTCGCGCTTGGTCATCAGCCCTTCGAGCCAGACCGGCAGATGCGGCCGGACCCCGCAGGCGGTCTCGACGGCATCGGGGAATTTGGCCGGGTGCGCGGTCGACAGCACGATGTTCGGCACCGACGTATCGGCGCTGTCGCGGTCGGCCACCGCGAGCGCGACGGCGGTGTGCGGATCGACCAGATCGCCGGCCTCTCGGAACGCGGCGCGGATCGCCGCCGCGGTCTCGGTCTCGTCGGCGCGGCCGGCATCGAAATCGGCGCGAATCGACGCCAGCATCGCATCCGGCAGCACGAAGCGGCCGGACTGCTTCAGGCTCTCCATCAGCCGCCGCACGGCGGCAGCATCGCGACCACCTGCCTCGAACAACAGCCGCTCGAAATTCGAGGAGATCTGGATGTCCATCGACGGCGACGTGGTCGCGTGCACCTCGCGCACCTCATAGATGCCGGTCTTCAAGGTGCGCGGCAGGATGTCGTTGACGTTAGCCGCGATACGCAGCGTGCGGATCGGCAGACCCATGCGCTTGGCGACGTAACCGGCAAAGATGTCACCGAAATTGCCGGTCGGGACGGTGAAATCGACCTGGCGCGCCGGCGCGCCGATCGCAACCGCCGAGGTGAAGTAATAGACCACCTGCGCGACCACGCGCGCCCAGTTGATCGAGTTGACGCCGGACAACGCGACCTGGTCGCGGAAGCTGTGGTGATTGAACAGACCCTTCACGATCGCCTGGCAGTCGTCGAAGGTGCCTTCGATCGCGAGTGGATGCACGTTGGCCGCAGCCGTTGTCGTCATCATCCGCCTCTGCACCTCGGAGATGCGGCCATGCGGGAACAGCACGATCAGGTCGGCATTGTCGCGGCCGGCAAAGGCCTCGACCGCCGCGCCGCCGGTATCGCCCGAGGTGGCGACCACGATGGTGGTGCGCTCGCCGCGCTTGGCCAGCACATGGTCCATCAGCCGCGAGATCAGCTGCATCGCCACATCCTTGAAGGCGAGCGTCGGACCATGGAACAGTTCCAGCACGAACTGGTGGGGCGCGACCTGGTCGAGCGGCACCACGGTCGGGTGGCGGAAGGTCGCATAGGCCTCATTGGCCATCCGCCCGAGCTCGGCATCGGAGATCTCGCCGGCGACGAATGGCTTGATGACCTCGACCGCGACCTCCCAATAGGGCCGGCCGAAGAACTGGGCGATGGTCTCCGGGGCGAGCTGCGGCCAGGTCTCAGGCACGTACAGCCCGCCATCGCGGGCGAGCCCGGTCAGCATTACATCGCAGAAGGAAAGCACGGGGGCTTCGCCCCGTGTCGACAAATAGCGCGTCAAACCGTTCTCCAGACCCGCATCGACCGCCCTAAAACGTTGAAATCATTAAACATCACAATCGCTCGGCGGCAACATGGTTCGGCACCATAATGGTTTTGCCAGCGGGGGGAAACCGGTTGTTGCCGCAGTGAATGGTCGCGCCCGGATGACATCCAGGGCATGACGCCGCGCGACCAGCACAGGCGCGAGCGCCCTCGCGGCAGGTCATGCCCGAGCGATGATCGGTGAGTTCGCCCCCTCATCGGTGGAGGGCGCAGGGAAGACCGGGTGCCGGCTGGCACCCATGGCCCCCGTGCGAGCAAGAATGCACGGGGCAGGAACCACAGGCTCAGCCGAGATGACCCGGCCTTCCCTGCGCGACGGTTTACGGCTGCTTCGCACTCTCCCCGGGGACCGGCTTTCTTGCCCCCGTCTGCGACGACGCTTGCGCGCCGCGCGGCATCAGCACGGGGATGCCAGGACCATGCGACTTGACCGTCCGTGCCGGCCGCACTCGTCAGTTGCGCCTTGCACGTCCATCGCATCCCGCACCCAACGCTCGTGACGATCGCGAAGCGCCCCTCTCATCGAGGCGGGACGCGACGAACAGACCACAAATTCTGAAAAAGCGAAACGGGAATATTTTTCGCGCGAGGTCTGGACAGGGGTGATCGGATTGAAGCCACGAACGAATTCGGTTTTTCCGCGCACGCGACCATGCACACCGAAAGCTCAGCACCGCGCTGCACAAGCACGCGAACCAGCCTGTCGGGCAAACCACCTCGCTGCCCCTCCCCCAACCCTCTCAGCGCGAGCGAAGCTCGTCGCGGCGCCGAAAAAGGGGGAGAGCGAGCACACCGAGTTCGCCGCGCGAGCCTCCGATACGTTTGATCGGGACATGTGTGCATGCTCGGGTTCCTCATAACGGGACCAGCTGGCGCGGCATGTCCGGGTCGTATGCGGCGCATGCTGTCGCGGTTGATTGACTTGCCGTGTTGCGAACTCCAGGGTGCATGCATCTTCGAGAGGGATCGACGTATGACTTTGGCGATGAGCTGGGAGGAATGGGCCCGGCATGACGGCGTGGCGCTCGCAGCACGCGTGAAAAGCGGCGAGCTGACCGCGACAGAATTGGCTGCTCAGGCCGCCGCCGCCATCGCCAAGGTCGATCCCGCTTTGTCAGCCGTGGTCGAACTATTTGACGATGCGCTCGCCGATCCGGTCAAAGCCGGCGCCAACCTCGACGGCCCGTTCGGCGGCCTGCCGTTCCTGGTGAAGGATCTCGGACCGACCATGGCCGGGCGGCTGCAGGAGATGGGCTCGCTGTTGATGCGCGGCAATCGCGCCACCGCCGACACCTTCCTGACCACCAAGATGCGCAAGGCCGGGCTCAATCTGATCGGCCGTACCACGACACCCGAGTTCGGCGTCTGCAGCTCGGCGGAGAATCCTGCGGTCTACATCACGCGCAATCCCTGGAATACCGACTACACCACCTGCGGTTCGTCGGCCGGCAGTGCCGCGATGGTCGCGGCAGGCGCCGTGCCGATTGCCCATGCGACCGACGGCGGCGGCTCGATCCGCATCCCGGCGGGCGTCAACGGCAATATCGGATTGAAAGTCTCGCGCGGCGTGTTCTCGATCGCGCCGCATCTGTCCGATCTCAGCGGCCTGGTCTCGATTCAGGGCTGTCAGTCGCGCAGCGTGCGCGACACCGCCGCCTTCGTCGATGCCTGCCGCGGCGGCGCGCCGGGCGAATTCATGCCCTACTGGACCGTGCCGGAGCCGTATGTCGCGCAGATCAAGCGCGATCCTACCCGTCTGAAGATCGCCCTGTCGCATCAATGGGGCGACTATCGCGCGACGTCGCAGATCGTCTCCGAGCTTGAACGCATCGGCCGCTTCCTGGAAAGCCTCGGCCATGAGGTCGCCTATGCGCAGCCGCAGATCGACTATACGGCCGCCTTTGCGGCGCAGACCACCTGCTACATCTCGAACTTTGCCATCGTCATCAACAATATGCTCAGCCAGCGGGGACTGACGCGTCCGCCGGCCGAGCTGATCGAACCGGTCAACATCCGCATCTGGGAAGCGGGCAAGGATACCAGCTTCGCCGAACGGGCGGCGATGCAGGCGGTGTTCAACACGACGTCGCGCGGCTTCGGCGCGTTCTTCGAGGATTGGGACATCATCCTGACCCCGATCACCGCGCTGCCGACGCCGAAGATCGGCACCACCGAATATCTCACCATCAGCGACAATCGCGATGTGCTCGACTGGTTCGGCAATCTCTGGCGCAATTTTGCCTTCACGCCGCTCGCCAATCTCTGCGGCATTCCCGCGATCTCGCTGCCGCTGGCGAAAAACGAGCACGGGCTGCCGCTTGGCATTCAGGCCATCGCGAAGCAGGCTAATGACGGGCTGCTGCTGCAGCTCGCCGCCCAGATCGAACGCGCGATCGACGGCCGGTGGAACGCCGGCGAGACGCCGGCGGTGCATGTGACGACGCGGTGAGTGCCGCCGACGCTCAGGCCGCCTCGAACTTCCGGATCAGCCTTGCCTTGGTGAGGTGGCCGATCTGGTCGATCGCGTTGGCGATCTCGGCCTCGCTGTCGTTGCCGATCCGCCGCTCCATCGCGGCGATCACCGAGTCCCGATCCCCGTGCAGCGCCAGCGCCACGATCAGGGGCATGGCGAATTTTTCGCGGTAGCGGCGGTTGATGTCGGCCACGCGATCGAACTCGGCGCGTGACAGCGCAGTGAAGCCGAGTCGGCCCTGCTCGCCGATCGAATCGGCCGTCATCTCGCCCGCGATGGCCTCACGTCCTGCGAGCTCCGGATGGGCGCGGATCAGAGCGAGCTTCTCGTCACGGCTCATGGCGCGGACCACGCCCATCAGCGTAACGTGCAGGCCTTCCGGCGTGTCGTCGAGCGGCGAAAGGCCGGCGCGATGTGCGCGCTCGGCGATCCCTGGCGTGTGCTCGAAGACGTCGCCGAAGCGCTCTACGAACAGCGCGCGCGGCATCTGCGTCGGACGATAGCCGCCGGCGGGCGGATGGGTCCTGATCCAATGCCGCGCGATGTCGAGCCGTGTCGCGACCCAGACCTTGTCGTGGCTTATGATGTAGTCGAGGAAACGCGCCAAGGCGGCCGCGCGTCCGGGACGGCCGACCAGCCGGCAATGCAGGCCGACCGACAGCATGCGTGGCGCCTCTACGCCTTCGGCATAGAGCGCATCGAAACTGTCCTTCAGATAGGCGAAGAACTGGTCGCCGGAATTGAAGCCCTGCGGGGTGGCAAAGCGCATGTCGTTGGCGTCGAGCGTATACGGCACGATCAGCTGCGGGCCGTGCGGGCCCTCGACCCAGTAGGGCAGCTCATCGGCATAGGAATCGGCGCCGTAGAGAAAGCCCTGCTCCTTCATCACGATGTCGAGCGAATGCTCCGAGGTCCGGCCCTGGTAGAAGCCGAGCGGCCGCGCCCCGGTCAGATCGGCGTGGATCCGGATCGCCTCCTCGACATGCGCGCGCTCGGCCTCTTCAGTGTAGTCGCGGTAGTCGATCCATTTCAGGCCATGGCTCGCGATCTCCCACTGCGCCTCCTTCATCGCCGCCACCGCGTCCGGATTGCGCGCCATGGCGCTCGCGATCGCGAACACCGTGACCGGCAGCTTGCGCGCGGTGAACATCCGCCACAGCCGCCAGAAGCCGGCCCGCGCGCCGAACTCGTAGATCGACTCCATGTTCATGTGACGCTGCCCCGGCCAGGGCTGCGCGCCGACGATCTCGGACAGGAACGCTTCCGATGCGGCATCGCCATGCAGGATGCAGTTCTCACCGCCCTCCTCGTAGTTGATGACGAACTGCACGGCGATGCGGGCCTCGTTCGGCCAGCGCGGATGCGGCGGCGTGCGGCCGTAGCCGATCAGGTCGCGCGGATAGATCTCAGCGGTCATGTCGTTCAGCTTCCGCGATAGGTCGAATAGCTCCAGGGCGTGGCGAGCAGCGGCACGTGGTAATGCGCGTTCTCATCGGCCACGGAAAACCGTAACGGCACCACGTCGAGAAACGGCGGGTCCGCTATGGCGACGCCCGCGGCCTTGAAATAGGCGCCCATGTGGAAGGTCAGCAGATAGGTGCCGGTGCTGAGCTCGTCGCCTGTGAGCAGCGGCTGGTCGGTGCGGCCGTCGGCATTGGTCATCACCTGCTTCAGGCGCCGCCATGAACCGTCGGGCCGGAGCACATCGAGCTCGATGGCTACATTTTCCGCGGGCTTGCCCCGCACCGTGTCCAGCACATGCGTGCTCAATCGCCCCATCGCTTGCCGTCCTCATCCGATCGCACCGGCAGCCCGGCGGAGCGCCTGTCGCTGCCTGTCGGCACCAAGCGTATATCGATCGCCGGATTTGGCCTAGTGTGGGCGTGCTCGAGGCTTTTCGATTTGTCCGCGTCAGAACAGCAGCACCCCGTCATCTTCCTCCGCCACCGCTGGCGCACTGACGGGAATCGCGGAAGCCAGCCCAAGCCGCTGCAGCACCTCACGGTGGACCTCGCGTTCGCGCTCCATCGTGTAGCGGGCGAACAGCTCGTCCAGCAGCGACTGGTCGGCCGGCAGCAGCGTCACCTGCCTGGGCGCGACATTCTCGGCGGCGATCGAAGCGGCGGTGCCGGGAAGCCGGGCGGAGGCCTGGTCGAGCGCGGTGATGCGATCGCGCGCCCGGCCCAGCAGTTCGTCGAACGCGGCGCTCTCGCGCGCCAGCCGGGTCATCAGCCCGACCAGCTGCTCATTGCCGGCCTCGGCCTCCTGCAGCGCGTTCAGCACCGCGGGCTCGAGCCGCGCAAGCTCAGCCGCATCGCCCTGGGCGCGGTGCTCACGCAGCTCGCCGACGAAATTTTCGATCCGGTCGAGCACAGGCTTGAGCCTGACGGCGCCGGCCGACATCTGATCGGCTGCGGCCTTGAGCTCGTTCGCGATCACCACGAAGGCATTGCCTTTGACGCCCGCGCGGGCCGCCCGCAGGCTCGCATTCATGCCGATCAGGATGATGTCGCCGACGGCTTCGCCGAGGCCGGAAATCGCCTCGCGGAAGCGGCTCACCGTTTCGGTGACGACAGTGAGCGCCTCGTCGACCGAGACGCCGGATCGCTCGCAGGCCGCGATCAGTTTCGAGGCCTGCGCCAATCGCTGCTTCACCAGGGTCAGGAACGAGGACGCGTCCTCGGCCTCGCCGCCATAGATGGCGCGGCTCTGCGCGACCAGGCCGCCGGCATCACAGATGATGGCGCCCAACGCGCTCACCGTACGCGCGAGGTCCTGATCGAAGGCACGCTTGGTGTCCTTGAGCTGCTCGGCCTGCAGCTGGCCGACCAGCCAGGTCGCAGGTGCTGCGACCGCGTCCGGCGCGATCGTCGGGGCCGGCTGAGCCATGCGGCCCAGCGCCTCGCTGATATGTTCCAGCCGCTGGCGCGTGGCATCGCCCGATTGCAGCGCCATGACCGCTTCGGTGATCGCCGATGCAATCCGGCTCGCCGCCGTCGCGGCCGTCTCGGTCAGCCTGGCGCCGCTCGCCTGCTGCGCCATGAGGTCGGAACGTGCCGCCACCAATCCGGCCGCGACCGACAGCAGCTCGCTGCGATACAGGCCCTCGAACTCCTTCTGCCGCCCCAGTGCCGCCTCGACGGCCTTGGCGAGCTGAATGCCGTCGCGCGCACAGGCCTCGACGGAGCGCTGTGCGGCCTGTCCCAGCTCGAACGCCTCGCGGGTGAAATCGAGAAAGCTCTGGCGGTCGCCATCGAACGATGCTGCCTCGATCCGGGCGCTGCGCGCCACGATGGTGATGGTCTGGATATGGCCGGACAGCAGCTTGAGGACCGCGGAGGCCTGCTTCGCCTCCTCGCCAATACTGGCGAGCAGCGCGGCCTCGGCCGGCAGTGCGCCGGCCACAGCATTGAGACGGTCCGCGATGTCCTGCAGCGCCTGCGAGGCGCCTTCGATCCGCCCGCCCGACAGCTCGCGGGACAGCACCGAAAGCCCGTCCTCGAGCTCCTTGAAGATCCCGTGGCTGCGGCCGAGACGATCGCCAACCTCGGCGAACGCCTCCTCGATTCGCGAGGACACGTCGGCGATGGCGGTCATTGCCGCTGCGCCTGCATCCGTCATGTCGGTTGCGGAGGTCACCACCTCAATCCGTCACTGCGGCCTGGCCGGCCTGCTGCCACAGCATGATCTCGCGCGGGATCTGGCGGAGCGGCACGACCTTCTCCGCGGCTCCCTTGGCAATCGCCTCTTTCGGCATGCCGAACACGACGCAGCTTTCCTCGTCCTGCGCCCGCGTCGTAGCACCGAGCCGTCGCATCTCCAACAGCCCGCGCGCGCCGTCATCGCCCATGCCGGTCATGATGATGCCGAGCGCATTGGCGCCGGCATATTGCGCAGCAGAGCGGAACAGAACGTCGACCGACGGGCGATGCCGCGACACCGGCGGACCATCCTTGATCGCGATGTGATAGCGCACGCCGGTCCGCTGCAGCAGCATGTGGCGCGCGCCCGGCGCGATATAGGCGCAGCCCGACTGCACCAGCTCGCCGTCTTCGGCTTCCTTGACCTGGATCTGGCAGGTGCCGTTCAACCGGTTCGCAAACGCCGCCGTGAAACCCTGCGGCATGTGCTGCACGATCAGGATCCCCGGACATTGCGACGGCAGCGCTTCGAGCACGTCGGCGAGCGCCTCGGTGCCGCCGGTCGACGCGCCGATGCAGACGATACGCTCGGTCACCGGCCGCGAGCGGGTGGCCAGCGGCGGCGGCATGATCGCATCCGCCGTCAGCTTCTTCTCGACCAGGGTCCGGCGCGCCGGGCGCGGCCGCACCCGCGCGCGCGCGGCCGCCTTCACCGCTTCGCGCAGCCGGGCCGAGCTCTCGAACAGGGCCTGTCTGGTGTCGATGCGGGGTTTCGGCACGATGTCCACCGCGCCGGCCTCCAATGCCTCGAGCATCTGCTCCGAACCGTCTTCCGTCAGCGACGAGCAGATGATCACGGGGATCGGGCGCTGCGCCATGATCTTGCGCAGGAAGGTGATGCCATCCATCCGGGGCATCGCGATGTCGAGCAGGATGACGTCGGGCAGCTCGTCCTGCAGGCGGCGCGCCGCCGCAAACGGATCCGCGGCCGTGCCCATGATCTCGATGTCGGGATCCTCGCTGAGGATCGTCGTCAGGATCTGGCGCACCGAGGCGGAGTCATCGACGATCAGCACCCGGATCTTTGGCTCGATCACCACATGCTCCCTTCTAGACCCGAAAGATCGTCGGCTGGACCTGCTTCAGCCCCGGCACGACGCTGTGGATCATCGATTCCGAATGTCCGACCATCAGGTAGCCACCCGGTCTCAAATGCGAGCACAGCTGCTCGATCACTTTGCGTTGGGTCTCCCGCTCGAAATAGATCAGCACGTTGCGACAGAAGATGATGTCCACGTCGCGGTCGACGGGATAGCTGGAATCCATCAGGTTCATGCGCATGAAATTGGTCATCCGGCGCAGCTCCGGCACCACGCGGACCTCGGTGCAGGTCCGATCCCGCGACCTCAGGAAATAACGCTTGATGAACTCTGCAGGAACCGGCGCGAGCGCGTCGTGGGTGTAGATCGCGGCCTTGGCGAGCGCGAGAACCGCGGTCGAGATATCGGTGCCCAGGATGCGATACTGGAATGTCCTGCCGCGCGTCATGTCGTCCAGGACCATCGCCGCGGTGTAGGCTTCCATGCCCATCGAGCAGGCCGCGCTCCAGACCTTGAGGTCCTTGCGTCCGCGCGCCTTCAAGAGCTCAGGCACCGCGACATCCTTCATGAACACGAAATGCGACGGCTCGCGAAAGAAGTCGGTCTTGTTGGTGGTGACGACATCGATCAGATGCGTAAGCTCGAGTTCGAGCTGGCCCTGCTCGAACAGGTTGTCGACATACTCGCCGATGCCGGAAAAATTCAGAGCACGAACGCGCTTGTGCAGCCGTCCTTCGAGCATCAGCCGCTTGGCCGCGGGCAGCTTGATGCCGACCTGGCTCTCGATCAGCTGTGCAATCGAACGGAAATGGCGGTCCGATAGCTGGGTCGCAGGAACAGCGGAAATCATTTCATGATACGACACTGGCCGCTTCCATCTCGCCCTGACGGACTGCGGGCATCTCCGCGTCCGACATCAGCCGGGCGAGATCGAAGATGATGATGAATTTCTCGCCCTTGCGGCCGATCCGCGCGATGTAGTCGGACTGCCAGCGGCCCCCGACGGAAGGTACCGGCTCGGTGGTGCTCTCATCAATGTCGGTGACCTCGAAGACGCAGTCCGCGACGAAGCCGACGCCGACAATGCGGTCCTCGATCGGCACGTCGAGGATGATGATCCGCGTCGCATCGGTCGACGGCACGCTCGGCAGATCGAGCTTCAGGCGAAGGTCGACGATCGGATAGCCGCTGCCGCGCACATCGATCATGCCGAGCAGGAAATGCGGCGCATGCGGCAGTCGCGAGATCGGCCTCATGTCGAGGATCTCGCGGACGTTGCGGATGCTGATGCCGAACGTCTCACCGGCGAGACCAAGCGTCAGATATTGCGAGATGGCGGCCATGGTGACCTTCCTTGCACCTGTGAAAACCCCGATGCGGCGTGACTATCCGAAAGCTGCGCCGCACCGCCTGGTATCGGCATCAGCGATGAAAATCGGCATCCCGCTCATCGCCGCTGTCGTCGAGAGCGAACGCAAAGCCGCCGCCATTGGCCGCCTTCGCAGCGCGACGCGGCGCTGCGCTTTGCGGCCTCTTGGGCCCGCGCTCGGTCGCAGCCATGCTCGCAGCCTTGGCGCGCAGCTGACCGACGGCGCGATCGATCGGCGCCGAAGCAGTGGCTCTCGCGTGCACGGCCGCAGGCTCGTCGATCCGGAAATAGGCGATCGTGGCCTGCAGCTGCTCGGCCTGCGAAGCCAGTTCCTCCGAAGTCGAGGAGACCTGTTCGGAGGCGCTGGCGTTCTGCTGGCCGACCTTGTCGAGCTGCTGGATCGCCTGGTTGATCTGCGCCGAACCGACATCCTGCTCACGGCAGGCGGCGGTGATCTCTTCGACCAGCTCCGCCGTCTTCTTGATGTCGGGCACCAGCTTGCCAAGCATCTGACCTGCCTCTTGCGCCACCTTGACGGTCTCGCCGGACAATTGACCGATCTCGGCCGCTGCCGCCTGGCTGCGCTCGGCAAGCTTGCGCACCTCGGAAGCAACCACCGCAAAGCCCTTGCCATGCTCGCCGGCACGCGCGGCTTCGACCGCGGCGTTCAGTGCCAGCAGATCGGTCTGGCGCGCGATCTCCTGCACGATGGTGATCTTCTCGGCGATGGTCTGCATCGCCTGCACCGCGCGACCGACCGCGGCACCGCTGGCTTCGGCGTCCTTGGCGGATTGCGCGGCAATCTTCTCGGTCTGGTTGGCATTCTCGGCGTTCTGCTTCACATTCGCCGCCATCTCCTCCATCGAAGAGGAGGCCTCCTCGGCAGACGACGCCTGCTCGGTCGCGCCTTGTGAGAGCTGCTCGGCGGACGCGGAGAGCTCCTGGCTGCCGGCGGAGACGTTCTGCGCGGCGGTCAGGGCCTCCGAGACGATCTGACGCAGTTTCTCGACCATCCGCTCCAGCGCGATGCCCAGCGTATCCTTCTCCGATAGCCGCTTGGCGTCGACAGTGAGGTTGCCGCTCGCGATTTCGTTGGCGACCGCGGCGGTGGCGTTGAGGTTGGCGGTCATGGAATTCAGCGACTTGATCAGGTCACCGATCTCATCGTTGCTGGTTACTTCGATCTTCTGGCTGAGATCGCCGATCGCGACCGCATCGGCAAGCCCGACGGCCCGCGCCAGCGCCCGGCTGATGTTGAGCGCAAGCCATACCGCCGCCGCGACCGCAATGAATAGAGAAGCAAGAACCAGTGTGATCAGGATCGTTTCGGCGCGGCTCCCCGTCTCCCTCGACTCCACCACCTGCGCCGCCATGGTCTTCTTTGCCATAGCGACATAGGCCTCGGCCGCTTCGAGCGCTTCGGTGGTCGCCGCGAGGCCTTGATGCATCGATGCTTCGGCTGCTGCCGCCCTGTCCGTTTTCGCCAGCTTGAGCGTCTCGTCCTCGACCGCATTCATCTTGGCGTAAGCCGACCCAAACCTATCGAGCAGCTTCTTGCCGTCTTCGCTGGCCGCAACGTAGATCTTGTCCTTGATCGCTTTGACCTCCTCGCGCGCCTTGCCGAGCGCAGCAATGTACTGCTCGGCCTCGGCCCCTTGCGCCAGAATGCTGTTCTTCTCGGCGCGAACCTGGAACAGCATCTCCTTTTCCATCTCGATCGCCTCGCCTCTGCGATCTGCGCGCGCGACAAGGCTCTCGGAGGTTGCGACCATCTCGGTCAGCTTGAGGTAACCAACGGCACCTGCAATCATCGATAACAAAATGACGACGCCAAACGCACTCGCCAGCTTGGCTTTAACAGTAAATCTCATGTCAGCCCCACTCGTCCCGACCCCTCAGGACGTCCCCTAGTTCAGAATGCGTTCCATGTTCGGCACGATGACGAACTCCTCGCGCCATTTGCTGATGAAGCGGATGTATTCCGGCCGCCAATGCATGCCCACCCGCGGCGTCTGCTGTACGTCGGCACGCGTGATCTCGGTGACCTCGTAGACCTTGTCGGCGGTCAGCCCGACCAGGACCGGCTCATTGTCGATCGCAAGCTCGATCACCACGATCCTTGTGTCGACCGAGGCATCGGCCGCCGGCATGCCGAAGCGGATGCGTAAGTCCGCCAGCGGAATCACGTTGCCCCGCACGTTGATCACGCTCGGCACGAACGGCTTGGCGCCCGCCACTGCCGTCACCGGCACCGGATCGATGATCTCCCGCACCAGCTCGGCCTCGAGCGCGAACTTCTCCTCGCCGAGCCCGATCATCACCACCTGGAGGGCGCCGTCGGCGGTCGCGCTCGCATCCTGCTTCTGCGCAATGCTCATCACGCCGCCTCGTTCATCTGCTGCTGCTTCTCGGTGCGCGCCTGCGCCAGCGCCACCAGCTGCGCCACATCCAGGATCAGCGCCGCGGTGCCGTCGCCCAGGATGGTCGCGCCCGAGAAGATCGTGACGTCCGAATGCAGCTTCGACAGCGACTTGATCACGGTCTGGTGGTTGCCGATGATCTGGTCGGCCACCAACCCCACCCGGCTCTCGCCGGTCGAGATGATGATGGTCTTCTGATGCAGCTCGGCGGCGGCGTTGACATGCAACAGCTCGCGCAGCCTTAGGAACGGCACCAGGCTGCCGCGCACATTGAGGAAGCTGCGCCCGCGCGAGCGCTGGTCCTCGGCCGTCAGCTCGACGCATTCCTCCACCGCCGACAGCGGGATGATGTAGCGGCCCTCGCCGACCCGGATCAGCAATCCTTCGATGATCGCCAAGGTCAAGGGCAGCCGCAAGGTCACCGTGGTGCCCTGCCCCGGCCTGGTCGCAAGATCGATCGTGCCGCGCATGTTCTCGATGGTGCGCTTGACCACATCCATGCCGACGCCGCGGCCCGACAGCGCCGAGATCGTCTGTGCGGTCGAGAAGCCCGGGTGGAACAGGAACTGGTGGATATCGCTGTCCGACAGCGCAGCGCCGGGCGCGATCAGGCCCTGCTCTTCCGCCTTGGCGCGGATGCGCGCGGTGTTGAGCCCGCCGCCATTGTCGCGCACGGTCACCAGCACCTGGGCGCCGGAGTGGACCGCCTGCAGCTCGATGCGGCCGGATTCGGTCTTGCCGGCCGCGCTGCGGGTCGCGGTATCCTCGATGCCATGGTCGATCGCGTTGCGGATCAGGTGCACCAGCGGATCGGCCAGACACTCGATCATGGTCTTGTCGAGCTCGGTGTCCTCGCCCACCGTGATGAACTCGACCGGCTTGTTCAAGTCGCGCGACAGGTCATGCACCAGGCGGCGGAAGCGGCCGAACAGCGAGCCGATCGGCACCATGCGCGCACCCATCGTGGTGTCGCGCAGGCTGCCGGCGAGACGTTCGATCTCCTCGGCGATCATCTTGATCGACAGGTCCGAGCTTGTCGCCGCCAACTGGCTCAGCCTCGCTTGCGCGATCACGAGCTCACCGACCCGGTCCATCAGCTCATCGAGCCGCTCGGCCTGCACCCGCACGGTTGCCACCGCACGCTCGTCGCTCCGCTTCGGCTCCTCGCGCCGCGGCTTGGCCAGAGACTCCGCGGCCGGCTGAGCTGCCGGAGCAGCCGATGTCGAAACAGGAAGCGCGGTCGCAGCCGGCGCTGCAGCCGCAACAGCTTCAACCGCAGCCGGCGCCAGCGGCGCCTCGGCAGCGGCGACCACTGGCACATCGTCAGCACCAGCAATCGCCGGCGCATCCGCGACTGCCGCAACGACCGCGGGCGGCGGCGGCAGATCAGCCTGCGCCAGCGGGGTCACGACGAGCTTCATCTCGTCGCACACGAACATGAAGACGTCGTCGATCGCGCTGCGCTCGCAGTCGCAATGCAGCGTGACGTCCCATTTGAGATAGCAGTCGTCCGGCTCCAGCGCGTCGAGCAGCGGAATATCGTCGGTCAGCGGCACTGCAAAGCACGGGCCCAGCTGGCAAAGATCATCGAGCAGGTCGAGCGGGTTCGAGCCGTTGCGCAGCACATGCTGCTCGAACTCCAGATAAAGCTTCCACCCCGCAGCCCGCGGCGGCGCGGCTATGGCTGATGTTGTCGCGGCGGCTGCGGCCGGGGCCTCCGCGGGGGGAGACACCAACTGCGCGAGATCATCCAAGATCGCGTCGCCGATCACCTTGTCGGTGGTTTCCGGGGCTTCGATCAGGGTCCGGATGTAGTCCCTGGCGGCCAGCGCCACCGTAATCAATTCCTGCGTCGGGGTAATCACACCCTTGCGAACCTGATCGAACGCAGTCTCGAATTCATGGGTGAAGGCCGCGACCTTGTCGAAGCCGAACATCGCACCCGAGCCTTTGATCGTATGCAGCGCACGGAAGGCCGTATCGACGAGGCCCTTATCGTGCGGATGCTGACCGAGGTCGAGCAACGTTCCTTCCAACACCTCCAGCAGTTCACTTGCTTCCTGACGGAAAACCGCGGTGGCGTCGAGGACGCTCATGACCGCACCAGTTTACCCACCACGGCCAGCAGCTGCGCAGGAACGAAAGGCTTGGTGATCCATCCTGTCGCGCCGGCGGTCTTGGCTTCCTGCTTGGCACCGTCGCTCGACTCCGTGGTCAGAAAGACGATCGGCAGGCCCGTGAGCGTCGGCTGCTTGCGCAGCGCCCGGATCAATTCCAATCCGTTCATCACGGGCATGTTGAGGTCGGTGATCACCATGTCTGGCCGGCTGGCCTGCGCCTTGGCAAGCCCCTGCGCGCCATCACCCGCCTCGATCACGCTGTGACCGGCCGGCTCCAGCGTCATTCTGATCATCTGGCGCATGCTCGGAGAGTCGTCGACAGTCAGGATGGTCGCCATTGGCGCGCCTCTTCTTGTTAATGGAAATGATGCTCGATCATTTCGTCGCTAGTGAATCCGGCGCGGCGCATGGTCTTGCGGAGCGCTTGCGAGAACGCCGTCAGCACAACCTTGCGACCTTCGGCCCTGCCGGTTTTTGCCGTCGAAAGCAGCAGCTGGATCGACGTCACGTCGGCCTTGTCGACGGACGAACAATCAATCTCGAGCTTCTCATGCCGGCGGAATGCATCGCGGATCAGGTCGCACACGGCCCGAATCGCTGCGATGCTGCAATCGGCGGGGAGGCGCAAAGCCTGTCTGGGTGGACTCAGATCAGACATACGCCAGCCTCCAAACGCTCTGACGATCCACGTCACCCATCAGCGTGAACCGCTTACCTCACCGACGATAGATTTGACTGATGAGAAAACCGTTAATGACCGACGCTTGCGCGCGCCAAGACATGCATCTTGCGGCTGCGGTCACCGCGCGTCAGCGCTTGTTTCATAGCGGGCGGCGATGGAAATGTTGGCCAATGCAATGAGGCGACTGCGTCCGTAGTCCTACGGTCGTCGTGGCCATGCACCCGGCAATCTCGCTTCGACATTGCCACCGCGGACCACCCAAACTTGACGACGTCGTCCGTGCGTCCGCCTCCGCGGCGCCCAATCCACGCTTCCTGTCGCAGATGGCTTAATCGCTTTTCAAGAATAATACGATACGGTATGTTTCAATTCTTTTGGATCCGAGACAGGAGACGTGGGTGTCAGTGGTTTCGATACGTCGGCGCGCCATGGTCGTGGCGGCGCTCTGCGGCCTTGCCTGGATGCTGGCCGCATGCGCGACCGTGGATCGTGCGACCTATTCCTCGGCAGAAGCGAAACGTGCGACCATCGACGGCTTCGGCGAAATCAGGATGTGGGCGGATGGTCCGCCGGAGAGCTTTGACCGCTCCTCGATCAGGCCGCGACTGCAGCCCAATAAGCCGTTCACCTATCTCGCGCTCTCCGGCGGCGGCGGGGACGGCGCGTTCGGCGCCGGCGTGCTCAATGGCTGGACGGAGAGCGGCACCCGGCCGGAATTCACCATCGTCTCCGGCGTCAGCACCGGCGCGCTGATCGCCCCCTTTGCCTTTCTCGGACCGGCCTATGACGGGACGGTGAAGGAGATGTACACCAGCGGACTGGCGAGTTCCTTTGCGGCCTCGCCCAGCGCTTTCGGAGCGCTGTTCGGCTCCTCGATCTTCGACGGCCAGCCGCTTCGCACGGCGATCGGCCACTATGCGACACCGGAGCTGCTGCAGGCGATCGCGGCCGAGCACGCCAAGGGCCGGCGGCTTCTGGTGGTGACGACGGATTTGGATGCGGCCCGTCCGGTGCTGTGGGATATGGGCGCCATCGCCTCCTCTCCCTCCCCCCGCGCCCTCTCGCTGTTCCGTCAGGTCCTGGCGGCCTCGGCCAGCGCGCCGGTGGCCTTCCCGCCGCTGCTGATCGAAGCATCGGCCGATGGCCGTTCGATCGAGGAGATGCATGTCGATGGCGGCGTCTCGACCCAGGTCTTCACCTTCCCCGATCGGCTCCTGATGCAGCCGGATGGCGCCAAGCAGAGCTTCGCGCCCAAACCCGCGATCTACGTCATCATGAACGGGCGGACGACGCCGGCATTCGAATCGGTGGAGAACGGCACGCGGGCGATTGCGGTGCGCTCGCTGGCGCTGAAGAGCAAGCGCGAGACGCGGTCCTATCTTGCCGCCACCTTTCAATTCGCCAAGCGTAACGGGCTCGCCTTCAACATGACCTCGATTGATGCATCCGTGCCCGAAAGCCAGGGCGCCGGCTTCGAGACCGACTATATGAGGAGCCTCTACCGTCTCGGCCACGACATGGCCCGTTCCGGTCAGTTCTGGCGGCACGCCCCTCCGGAGCTTTAGACCGCGACAAACGGCGCGCAGCTGCGACCGGCGGCCGCTTGACAGCGGGGCGACCCTGTTATAAACGATACAGTGTAGTTTTGTTCATCCGGGCTGTGTGCGAACCCGCGCTGCTCTTCGAGAGCAGGCGGGGTGATCGAAGCATCAATGCAACAGGAGCAGCCAATGCCCGTAAAATATCTTTGCGCGTGTGCCCTGATCGGCTTGCTTGCCCTGGCTCCCGCGAGCGCCGTGCCGGTCGAACCGCAGGCCGCGACCGCAACTCAATCCGGCGACGACGCAGCAACGTCTCAGGAGACCGTCGACCACGAGCTCGACCTGTTCCGCAGGGCGGGAGTGTCGCTGCATCAGGCCATGCGGATCGCCGAAAAGATCCACCCCGGCTCGGTGACGGCCGATATCAGCTTTGACGGGGCGCTCGGCGCGCCGCTTTACAAGGTCCGCACCATCAAGAGCGGCCAGGTGTTTGAATGCGACGTCGATGGAATCACGGCCGAGGTGAAAAACAGCGCCCTGTTCTCGTCGCTGCAGGAGCTGAACGAGCTGGACCGTCATAACCTGGCTGCGCTGCGTGCGGCCCATCTCAAGATGTCGGATGCCGTGCTGATCGCGGAGAAGTCGGCAGCCGGCAAGGCCATCGCAGGCGGACTGGCGAACAACGACGGCCGGCTGAGCTTTATCATCATCGTGGTCAGCAATGGCGGTCTGAAACAGGTGCAGCTCGAACCGGCGCCGGGCCGGCACTGAGCGGCCTCTCGGTCTCACTCCGCATCGGGACCGCAGGCGGCGAGGAAGACATTGACGCGCTCGCGGATGAAGTCCGGCAGTTCCTTGCGGAGCGCACTTTCGTCCACGCCCATCAGACAGCGCATCAGGACCGGCAGCAGGATCAGGTCCAGGAAGATTTCGGCGGTCACGGCCGCGCTCTTCGCCGCCGAGGCGCGCTTGGCCGTCTTCGCCGGCGCCTGCGTCATGTCCGCCAGCAGCTTGCCGACCGCAACCTGCGTGCGCTCGCGTGAGGCCTGGTGCGCCTCACGGCTCAATTTGGGGAAACGCGGCGATTCCGCGATCGTCACGCGCAGCAGAGCGACGGTTTCCTTCAGCGCGCGATCGACGATTGCGCCGGCCAGATTGACCAGCTTCTCCTGCAGCGTCCGCCCCGAAGGCTTGAAGGTCTCGAAATCCGTCAATCCTTGGACCACGCGCGCCACCACTGCGGCGAACAGCGCATCCTTGCCTGGAAATCGCGCATAGATGGTCGGCTTGCTGGCCGGCGCGGTTTCCGCGATCTCATCGATGCTCGCCCCATCGAAACCACGCTTCAGAAAGACATGCTGCGCCGCGTCCAGAATGCGCTGGTCGACATCGCCGGCCAGGTCCTTGGGCGGCCTGCCGACCCGTCGCACGGGGTCTGCGCGCTTGGTCCTGGCCTGGCTCTTCGCCTGTGTCTTGGCCTCGGTCTTAGCCTGTGTCCGGCTCATCTGGTCCGATCTCGATCGCCTGCAACCATGTTGGCGTTCGTCACCGGATGACACGTTCCGGTTCGACCGGCAATAGAACCCGTCACATTATCCTTCGTCGTCGGCGATCGTTCCTGACATTTCGCATTTTGGCCCGTACAAGGCCCCGTGCGATCAACCCGTTGCTCGCAGGCGCAACACCTGCGCCAGCTCGCCGAGGCCTCCGATCGTCAGTGACGAACTCTCCCGCAGCTCACGCAGGTCGTAGGCGAGATTGGCAATGGTCCCGAGCCCAACCTTGCCCCAGGCCAGATCCTGGCGCAGCAGGTCATTCAGAATCCGCGCTTCGACCTGAGTGTGGCTTTGGATTCCGGCCTTCACCGAATTGCCGAACTGCTCGCCGGCATCGGCCGGGCGCAGATGGTAATTGGCAAGAACGCGCGGCACGAGCTGGATATCGAACTGCGACAGCAGCCGCATATAGAAGTCCCAATCGCCGAGAACCGGCAACTCCTCGCGGTAGAGACCAAGCGTCTCATGCACCCTGGCGCGGTAGAGCAGGGAAATCGGCGGAATGAAATTCCGCGACGCCATCCGGAACAGGGTCACGTTGCGCACCCAATCGTTGAAGGGACGCACGCCCTTGCGCGCGATGGTGCCGTTGACCACGACCTCATCGACATATTGGGTATGGCAGGCAACGCCGGCGACCGACGCCGGCTCGCGATCGATCGCCGCGACCATGGTCGGCAGAAAGCCGTCGTGCCAGCTGTCGTCATCATCGTGAATGACCAGGAGATCACCGCGCGCGGCTTTCACGCCGACGTTGGCTGCCGCCCAGCGCCCCTTGGACTCGGCATGATGGATCACCGAGACGCGCCGACGCACCACATCAGGCACCTGCGTCAAGAGTTCGTCCAGCGCCGGCGCGTCGCCACCGTCATTGACGATGATGATCTCCCAGTCGTCAAAGCGCTGCTGCTGTACGCTGAGCAGGCTGCGCGCCAACAAGACCAGGCGGTTCTTGGTGCGGATGATGATGGAGACGCGCGGCATGGGAGACCTATTGTACGATGAGAGCGAGCCGATCTGCGGCGTCGTCGGGCGCGAGCCCAGGCGCTTCGCTTTCAACGTCGGCGAGAACCTTGTCGAACACGAGCAGGGTCTTGTCGGCGCCGATCTGCTGCAGCCGGTAGGTGTCGACTGCGCTTAACGTGAGACCAAGCACGGCAGCCGCATCGCGATAGGCCGCAAGCGAGCGCCAGCGCACATGCGGCGCATCGCTCGGCTTGCCCGGAAAATGCTCGAGCACCAGGAGCCGGCCGCCTGCTTTCAGCTTCGCGGCCAGCGCCTGGAAGCTCCGCACCCAGAGCTCATCATCGAGAATGTGAAAGAACAAGTCCATGCAGATGGCGACGTCGACCGGCGGCACGGAAACCTGGTCGAACGTTCCGACGATGAAGCTGCCCTGAGGCACGCGGACGCGCGCTTGCGCGATCGCGGTCTCGGAAAAGTCGACACCGATCACGTCAAAGCCGAGTCCGGCGCAGAGCGCGGAAACCAGGCCGATGCCGCAACCGGCGTCGAGCAGCAACTTGCCGTCCGGCTCGGGAAATCTGTCGAGCAGCGCCTTGCGCAGATGCTCGGCATTGGTCGCATAATCCTGTTGGTTCTCTGCCTCGCCGAGACCGATATGGCCAACGCTGCGGATCGAGCCTTGCAATGAGGCGTGGCGCTGCTCCCAATAGGCCTGCGCATCGAACGCGGCGGCCCCGTTCAGGGAGCTGAGCAGTCGGCGGACGGCCTGTTCCTGACGCGACACCGAATAGCGATCGAGAACAAAAGACCGGTAAGCATTCGGCTGCGCGTCAAGGATGCGCGCGACCGCCTGATCGACACTGGCAAACAGCGTCTCCGCTGGCCAAGTCTTGGCAGCGCCGGGATAGTCGTGCACCACCGGCCAGCAGCCGCTCGCCATTGCCTCGCCGATATTCATGCCGAAGCTTTCATAGAGCGTGGTGGAGAGCAGCACGCCCTTGTCGCGATACCAGCTCTCGATGTCGGCAATTCGCCCGTAGAAGCTGACAGATCGGCCGAGATCCATGGCGCCGATCAGATGATCGAGGTAGCGCGCCGTGCGCGCACAATTCACCTCACCCGCCACATGCAGGTGATAGCGCGGATCGACGTCGACGAGGCGCCGCAGGATCTGCAACGCCAGCATCGGGTTCTTCTTCATTGCGACGTCGCCGACCCAGGCGATCCGGCAGAAATCGCCGGCCTCGCCCCCCGGCACGAAGCGGTCGCAATCGATGCCGTTGGAGATCACCGACTGCATGACACGTTTCGGCAGGTCGGGCATCTGGTTCAAGAGCTGGTCGCGAATGTCCTCGCTGACGAAGATCAGATGATCGACCGCCTCCCACTTCACCTGGTGCGGGAAGCGGCCGTCGATCACCTCGGTCGAATGCAGGCGCACGATGACCTTCTTGGCATGAGCGCGCATGTCGATGCGGTTGGTGGCCCAGACCGCGTGCTCGAGGCACCATTCCAGCCAGACGACATCGGCCCAGGCGATCGCCTCGATCAGCTCGCCTTCCTGCCGCGAATGCACGAAGCGGATGTCGTAGTCGGGCGCGAGAGACGCGATGATGTCGCGGAGAAATGAGATCTCCTGCGGCTTCAATATATCGAGAAAAGCGATGCGCGGACGCCGGCCGACGTCCGCGCCAGATGCGGATTGCGTGAACGCATCATGATCCATGACATGCCTGCCCGTGCCGGCCGAAACAGCCCTGGATCTGAAACGTAACTTCGCCCTGAATCAGGCGAGGAAATTGCTTGCTCAGGCGTCGATGTCGACGTGTTGCGTTTCCTTGCCGATCAGCAGCGCGATCAGGGTCAGCAGCGCCATCACGGTGAGATAGAGGCCGACCAGGAACGGGGAGCCGCCGCCGGCGCTCCATAGCGCCACGGCGATGAAGGGCGCCACCGCGGCGCCCAGGATCGAGGACACATTGTAGGAAATGCCTGAACCGGTGTAGCGCACATTGGCCGGGAACAGCTCAGGCAAGAGTGCGCCCATCGGGCCGAAGGTCATGCCCATCAGCGCAAAGCCGAGAATGAGCCAAGCCATCACGCCGACGAAGCCGGCCTTCAGCATCGGCACCCAGAGCAGGCCGAAAATTGCGATCGCCGAGGTCACCACGATCAGCGTCTTGCGGCGGCCATGGCGATCGGCCCAGGGGCCGGAGACCAGGGTGAAGACGCCGAAGAACACCACGCCGATGATCATCATCAGCACGAAGCTGCGATAGTCATAGCCGAGACCCGGCAGCGGCGCGGTCACCGCCGCACGGCCATAGGACAGCGAGAACGTGGTCATCAGGTAGAACAGCACATAGGTCGCAAGCATGTAGAAGGTGCCGAGGATCAGCTCCTTCCAGTAAGTCCGCAGCGCCGCCACGAACGGCAGCTTGTGCACCTGGCCTGATCGCACCGCCCTCTCGAACGCCTTGCTCTCAACCAGGTTGAGCCGCACCCACAGGCCGACCACGACCATCACGGCCGAGAACAGGAACGGGATACGCCAGCCCCAGTCGAGGAACGCCTGCGACGGCCGCGACGGATCGCCCGACGGCAGCGCCGCGGCTATGGTCAGAAACAGGCCATTGGCGATGATGAAGCCGATCGGCGCGCCGAGCTGCGGGAAGGTGCCGAAGATCGCGCGCTTGCCCTTCGGCGCGTTCTCGGTTGCAACCAGCGCCGCCCCGCTCCACTCGCCGCCGAGCGCGAAGCCTTGCGCGAGCCGCAGCAGCACGAGCAGCGCCGGCGCGATCCAGCCGGCCAGCGGATAGGTCGGCAGCAGCCCGATCAGGAAGGTCGCGATGCCCATCGTGAGCAGCGCCCCGACCAGCGTGATCTTGCGGCCGCGCTTGTCGCCGAGATGGCCGAAGAACACTGCGCCCAGCGGACGCGCGATCATGGCGGCGCCGAACACGGCGAAGGAAGCGAGCAGCGCGGTGGTATCATTGCCCGCAGGGAAGAACAGATGCGGGAATACCAGCACGGCCGCAGTGGCATAAACGTAGAAGTCGTAGAACTCGATTGTTGTGCCGACGAGGCTCGCGAGAAGCACGCGGGAGCGTGGATTGAGCGGGACGGCGGGTGAGGTCTCGATGGCGACGGTCGACATTGACGTTATAAAAGCTCCTCATGTGTCGCACGGGATGCAAAGCCCGCGCGAATTGGCAGATGATGCTTCATGACCCTGGAATACCCCCTGATGGCATAGCGGAGCGGCGTCGTAACCCCTTGGCAATGCAAGGCTCGCATGCAACCGCAGCTCGTTCTCACGGCAATGGTTCCCCGCCTCGACCTTCGTGATGATCGCGATGCGCCTCGCCGCCACGAGGTGGTGGGCGACACGTTGGCAACATGGCCGGAATCGCTACTATGCTGCTCCGGGGGCAATCTCTGGCCCGCGGCTAGGCCAATCGTTCGTTGCAGCTGCTATCGCTCGCGGGACCGGAGCACGTCGCATGATCAGGCTGATTTGGGCGCCCGTCAGGAAGCTGCTGCAGTTTCCTCTCGTGCAGTTCTCGATCGTGATCTTCCTCATCCTGCTGATGCAGGCGGCGGACGAACACACCATCTTGGGAGAGGCTTTTGATGGGCTCGACGAGCTGGTCGATTGGTCCGTGCGAGCGGTGTCGGCCGTCGTCACGGTCAAGTCCTTCACCCGGTCCGGCCTGACCTTCTGGCTGATGATCGCCTATGTCTATCTGGCCTGCTGGGCGCTTGTGGCCATCGCCCGCATCATGCTGGGACTGCTGATTGATATCATCGGCAGAAACAACATCCTTTGGTTGCGCCACCCGATCGCGCGCGAACGGGGTGCTGAAGCCTACCGGGCCTGGCTGCCGCTGGAGCGAATCCGCCCCCAGCAGATCCCACAGGCTGAATGGGAAACAACCTACGCCTGGCCTCCGAACAACGCCCCGCCCTACCCGCCTCTTGCCCAACGGATGGCGCGCGGGACGGCCGTATACGCAGTCCTACTTGCGGTCATCGCGATCTCGCTTCAGGAGTTTACGCCTGTTCCTGTTCTCAGCTGGATCGAGAGCGGCTTGAAGCGCGCCGTTGGACTTTGAGGTGGAGCATGTAAGGCGCAGGGCCTTGCAGGTCTTTCAATGCAGCTTACTTCGAGCAGGTGCTATAGAGCCCGTTTGATGGATTTTGATACGGAGTTCGGGATTGAGCGTCGCCTTCACCAAGGAAGAAAGTGCCGAGACCGCGTCCGAGACGCTGCTCCCGGACCGCCCGATCTCGCCGCATCCGAACCTCGTGACCGAGGCGGGGCTGCGCGCGCTGGAGCTCCAGCTTCAACAGGCGCGCCAAGCTTACGAGGCGGCACAAGGAATCGAGGATGTGAACGAGCGGCGACGTCAGGCCGCGGTTCCGTTGCGTGATATGCGCTACTTCTCTGCGCGGTTGCGAACGGCTCAACTCATTCCCAATCCGACGTCCGCCGACACCGTCGCCTTCGGCAGCACGGTGACCTTCAGCCGCGGCGATGGCCGGGTGCAGACCTACCGCATCGTGGGCGAGGACGAAGCCGACCCCAAGACCGGCTCGATTTCCTTTGTGTCACCGGTTGCAAGATCCATTATGGGCAAAGCCGTCGGGGACGTTGTGGGCTCGGGGGATCAAGAACTCGAGATCATCGCCATCGCGTAGCGTGCCAAGCCGACGCGAGGCTTGTATCCCCCATGCGAGCCCTTCCACCGATCTCTGGAGAACATCGAGCGGCCGGCCCTGGTTATCCACGCCCGCAGCGCGTCGGCTTTCCAAAGCCGCTATGCCAGCTGCCCTCTCGTCTTCTTCTTGACGGGCGGCGGGTCGATCTCGGCAATCCTGCGCAGACATTCGGCGGATGACGCATGCGGACCCGACACGAAGGTGCCGCTAGCCTTGGTCACATACCAGCCGGACGCGACGCCGAGACGAAGCGCCTCCTCCGTTTGGACGCGACGTGGCGAGAGATTTTGCATGATATCCTTTCCGTGATGCGCGATCTTGCCGTCGAGCGCAGGACGGCGGGTTCAAGAGGGCGGGTTCAGTTGTCGGAGCCGGCGCTTGCCGAGAGCCGAGCGAAGTCGGCCACGATGGCTGCGATCAGATCACGATGATGGGTATCGGTAGGCGCAAGGCTTGCCGCATACAGGTTCAGCAAGTACCGCGCCTTTGCCGCCGCCTCCGCCCACGTCGCCGCCGGCGCCGAAAGAATCTGGTCCTCGATCACTGCCTGCTGATCCCGCAGAAGCTTCGCGTTCGCTTCGACGTCCGCAAGCACGCGTCGGATATCGGTCGCCTTCTGCGCGGCAATGCCGCGATGCTTGTCGAGATCGATCGGCGGTTCATTCATGCGTCGGCGTCACTAGCTAGGCTTCAGACAATTCCGCCGGACATCTCTGGGCATCGGCGCACCATGCGCGCATTCAACCCAAATAGCTACCCCTTTCACCCAGCCTTTGGGCAAGGGCGGCCAAATACGTTCCTGCCGGACGCGGGTCGCAGTTCAAACAAATGATTAGCTATTGAACAAAAAAGGGCGCACAGTTCGAAAAAGGGAGCCTCAATGTCGCGCCAGACGCACTTCCTGGTTCAAACCTTCGATCCTGCGAAAGGGAATAGATTGAAGGCCGGCGCGCCGATCGTCTGCCAGTCCGAGGGCGGTGCGCGCCGAACAGCCGAAAGGCTGGCGCTGACCAAGGCCGGAGTGGTTGCCTTTTCAACCTCCTCGGACGTCGAGACCGGTGACTACGACGATCAGCCCACCGTGTTGTTTCGCGCCGGTCAGGTGCCGGATGAATTCGATTCGATGCCGTGATGGGTCGATGCCGTGATGGAGTCGACCTCGGCAGCGCCGACGCTTTTTTTGAGCCGGCTGCCCCGCGTTCGCCGTTGCTCGCCATGCACGGCCGGCGGTGAACACGATAACCCGGACTCAACACCTGCCCATCATCACACGCGAGGAAACATCGACATGGCCAAAGGCGAGCAAAGAGGCAATCGGGAAGCCAAGAAACCGAAAAAGCAGAAAATCAAGACGATAGCCGCGGCGCCGAGCCAAAAATCCGGCGCCTGGCAGCCGACACTCGGCTCCGGCAAGAAGAAATAGAAAAGGTTATTCACTTTGAAACACACATTCTGCGTGGGCCAGTTCGTCGAGCTGAAGCCGAGCCTGATGCGTGCGGCCGCTGCAGGCCCGTACGAAATCACGCGCCTGATGCCCGAACCCGATATCAACTCGGAGAGTCCGCGTTACCGCATCAAGAGCAGCGAGGAGATTCATCAGCGGATCGTTCCCGAAAGCGATCTCACGCTTGCGACCGGTCTCACCGCGCGGTCATCAGTGAACCTGTTGCGAGGGTCTTTCTTGGCAGCACCCATCATGAGCCTTCCGCCGATCGAGGGTTGATACGCATCGGAACGAGGCTTGACGGCGGCCCCCTTGTTCGCGCGCAGCGACATCCATTGCTCGCAATTCTTGGCCGGGGACCAGTCGTCCAACTCGCCGATCAGGATCGGCGTCGGAATCTCCAGCCACTGCGAAACCGCGCTGCAGATGGGATAGAACGCAATCGCGGTGTTGAACTTCAAGTCGTCCCGGACGTCTGGAGAACGGGTTCGGCGCTCCGGCGAGACCCCACCATGGCATGCGTAGCTTGAGCCGATGGGTTTCGCGTCGCCCCACTCATCCTGCGCTAACAACGGTCACTGATACAAGTTGAGGACCGACGCGATCGACGCCGTGCTGCGCGAGTGGCGCGGGACAAGCGGGCGCGATGCCGCGGCGTGATTCGCTGTTGAATCGATCGAGCGTGACTGTGGTGCAGAACTGGCGACACCGCGAGGCCCGGACGCCCATCGCGCGCGACGCGACGCCAAGATTCGATCCATGAAAACACGCTGGAGAAGCTGGCCCGCAGGCGGATGGACACCGCGCTCAAGAGCGTCCACAGTTTGCCCTCCAAGAATGGCAGCCGTGAGCCCGTTGCGATCCTGGTGCGGCCGCCTTGCGCCCAGATGACAGGCGAGCGGCTCTCGTGATCCGCGGCACCCCGAACATCGGCAGCCCGCGAGCTCGGCTGGTCCGGCTCCTCCGAGGGGCCGACCACGATCAAGAGCTGGCGCATGTACATTTCCTACTCGTCACCTCGGCCGATTGATCGGCCGCGCTCTCTACAATGGCCAACCCACGCTGACCGGCTGCTGTCGACCCATGTCAGCTAAATGTCAGCGAGATGTCAGCTTGGTTTCAGGCGTGGCGCTCCCTATGGACGCCGGAGCGAGCATGAAACATCGATGCTCCCTTCTGCAGGGCCGGAGCAGGCTTGCATGGCGACTGCCGTGCAAGCCCTGTCCGACGCTGCGGTCGAATCATAGCAGCGCAGCTCACCGCCCCGCGCGCGGCGCCTCGGCCTTCAGCTGCTCCAGCGCATCCGGCATCATGCGGCCGAACATCGAGCTCAGCATCGCCGTCGGAATCAGACCGGCATTGCCGCTCTCCTGCCCCTGCCCGCCCGACATCAGGAATTGCGGCACCAGGGGCTGGTTGATCCGGGTCAGCGCGTCCGCGAACTTCGCAAAGTTCTGCTCAGCCAGCCTGAACTCAGGGCCGCCATAGGCATCGACCGACAGCTTGGTCGCCTGCGCGTTCGCCGCGCCGACGGCCAGCACGCGATCGGCCTCGCCCTGGCCCTCCAGCCGCGACTGCTCGCCGACGGCTGCGGCCGTGACCTTGCGCGTCTCGGCGTCCTTCTGGGCGCGAGCGAGCGCGGCGGCGCCTTCGTTCTCATTGACCTTGATCTGGATCAGCGACTGCGTCAGCGCGGATTGCGCCGCCGCCGTCGCCTTGGCTTCATTGAGCGTACGCTCCTGAATCGCAGCCTTTTCCTGTTCCTGGAAGGTCTCGACCTGCTCGCGCGCGACCTGGCGCATGCGGAGCTGGATCAGGATGTTCTCGATGGTCTGGTCGCCCGGCGCGGCGCGCGGGGTTCCGATCAGCACCTCCTGCAGATCGAGCGAATAGGTCTCGAACTTGGCCTTCATCACCGAGGCCGACTCCTCCTGGATCGCGGCGCGGTTCTGCAACAGCTCGATCAGGGTCATCTTCTGCGCGATGTTCTTGAAGAAGGCGCTGACCATCGGATCGAGTGTCTGCTCGACCAGCTTCTTCACGTCGCCGAAGCGCTGGATGATCATGGGTGCCTTCTTGTAGTCGATATGCATGACGACCGAGAGCGGCAATGTCGGTTCGAACGCATCCTTGGTGATCAGCGAGATCTCCGACAGGTTCTCGTCGAGCTTCATCGCGCCGACCTCGCCGCGCACCCATTTGAGGATGAAATTGACGGTCGGGATGATCTCGATCTTTCCTGCATAGGTGTTGAAGGCATATTTGCCCGGCAGCAGCGGATCCTTCCAGACGCCGCGGCTGCCGTTGCTGACGAGCTCGCCATGGCGATATTGCTCGCCCGACACGTCGGCGGTGCGCGGGCCGGTGTAGAAGATGACCACGCCGACATTGCCGACCGGAATGATCGTCTTCGGCACGGCTTCGACAGTGGCAAACAGCCGGTTGATGTACCAGGTGCCCTCGACGATGACCTGGAGCTGGCGCCCGCGATAACCGCCCGCGGTCAGGAATTTTTCTGGCTCCTGGAAATTGTTGTGAAAGGTGACGCCGTCGTTGAGCTCGATGCCGACCTCCGGCGCAATGATCTCGCCGGGCGGCAGCGACGGGCCGTCATGGACGGTGACGATGCCGACCAAGTCGTGATCGGCGGCCAGAATCACCGGCGTGAAGCCCCAGCGCTCGGCGATGGTGAGCTGCATGCCGTCGAGCACGGTGCGTTCCTGCGTGCTCAGCGCGTGGCCGTAGACCCGTTCGTCGGTAATGATGGCAAATTGCGTGGTGTTGATCGCGTAGGTGCCTTCGCGCAGGACCTTGCGCTGCGGCCCCTTCTGGCCACCTGCGAGCAGAAAGCGCCGGGTGTCCTCGAAGTCGGATTTGTCGTCGCTGTCGTTGGCGCCGAGCACCTGGGAGGCGCCGAGCGGCGCACCATCGCGCGCGAACACATAGGCGATCTTGCCCTGGCCGACCGTGACGAGGTCGGAGCGGTGAATCCGATACATGAAGGGGAAGAACAGGTGCAGGCCGCCGCGCAGCACTTCCGGCTCGAAGCCGGCCTCGCCATTCAACGCGATGAAGCCTTCCGCGACCGAGCCGCGGAAAGTCCAAAGCTTTTCGACGATCCCGACCTGGTTGTTCGGGATGTAGCAGAAGATGTTGGCGAGCTTCAGCAGTGCAAGCAGCACGACGATAGCAGCGGCCCATAGGGCCGGCTGGACCAGGCTGGTGGTATCCATGATGAAAGACTCCAATGTCGCCCGATGCCGGCGCGGCGGCTGTTCGCAGCTCGCGCCATCGGGCGATCCGTGCCGTTCAATATCGGCGCGCGAGAGCTAGGTATTGGAACGGCGTTTCCTAGATCGCTTCCTGCGAATTCGCGCGCTACTTTGGTCTAGTCAGACGCGTCTGGCGTTCGATCTAACAACTTGGTGTCGAAAAATTAATTATCATGAACGATGAACCGGACCGTCGGACGGCCGACTCATACTGACGGCCGATGATGCGACGTCTCCGCCGTCTCTGCGCGATCATGCATCTCTTCATCGATCCAGCACACCGCGCAGGAATTGCGCGGTCCGCTCCCGCACCTCGGGCCGGTTCAGGATCGTGTGCACGTCGGCATCGATCACCATGACCTCGGCTTTCGGATCATCCTTGAGCGCGGCGGCGCAGGAGCCGGTGACGCCGCGGTCCTTATTCCAGGGATTGGCGGCGGAGAAGTACGGATCGCGGGCGGCGATCACGTTCAGGACCGGCTCCTTCGGTCCAATACCGAGGTGAGGTTCGCTGACGAAGTAGTTGCTCTCGCACGACCAGGAATAGATCAGCCGCGCCGCGGCATCCTTGCCGGAATAGCGGCCGACGGCCACGGCACCCTCGCTGGTGCCGGCGAGGACGAGGCGCAGCCGATCGACCCAGCTCCAGTCGCGCGCCGCCTTCAGTGCATGCTCGAGCTCGGCGAGGCGCAGCGCATGCACGCGCTCATAGGTGTCGACATCGATCGGCGAGGTGTAGGTCAGGCGATCGGGAATCGCGAGGCTGTCGGGTGCGACCGAGGCGACGCCAAGCTCATCGGCCAACCAGACCTGAAACTCCTTCACCGCCGGCGCCACGCCGCTCGAGCCGTGCATCACGATGACGAGCGGCGCGATGCCGATCACGTCGGGCGCTTCCTCCGCATATCCCTCCCAGCGCCGCCCGCCGAACAAAACTCCCGGCAGCACCAGATTGGCCCTGGCCCAGGTCAGCGCGAGATTGTCCGGCGACGGCTCCAGCACCGTCCCCTTGATTTCGCCGGGCTTGTCAGCCGCGAAGGCGACCGAGGCGAACAGCAGTGCAGCGAAAGCAAGCAGGAGACGCGATACGGACATGATCGATCCTGACCTCATCGAGGTGAACAGCGCTCCGCATCTTGCACGCGCAGCGCAGGCTTCAATCCCACGGCGTCGTCATCCAAACAAGCAGCGAGCCGCGGTCCGGCTCCGATGCGTTCGGCCTCGTCGCATTTCCGACATTGCTGCGCCAGGATACGCCTCAGGCGCGGCGTTTTTGCTGGTCCGGAAATTGCGTTGTGGCCCTTCAACGGTGTGGCCCATTCAAGAGGCTCACTTGTCGAAAGGCGACATGATGACGTTCACCTCTGTTTGTGCTGCCAATGCCGTGGGCGAAGGCGACATGGGCCTGTTCCAGGTCGGCCGCAAGAGCGTGCTGCTGGTCTGGGCCGCCGGTGGCGAGCTCAAGGCCTATCGCGGGCGCTGTCCTCATGCCGACATGCCGCTGACCGAAGCGAGCTTCGACGGGACCACCGTCATGTGCCCACATCACCAATGGGGTTTCGACGGCAGAAGCGGCAGATGCGTCACCCATATCGTTCGCAACGTGCTGCATCCTTACGAACTCCGCATCGATGGCGGAGAGATCCAGGTCGACCTCGGGCCCGCCAAGCCGGCCCGTGCGCCGGCGTGACGGACACGGCACAATGGGTGGTCTGGAACGGCTCGCTCGGTGTTGTCGACCTCGCGACCATCGGCTGGATTGAGCCCAGTGACGACGGCCGGCGCGCCTGTCTCGCGCCGCCCTATGACGTGGTCGGCCCGTTCAGCCTCGATGCGCTCGAGACCGACGGCCGCATCGCCTTCGGCGCATGCCTGGTGATGTCGCGGCAGCGCTGGCAGCAGGATCAGGTCGGCCTGCGCATCGCGGCACAAAAAGCACGTCGTGCGCTTCTGCGGCGGACTGAGGGCAGCGACCACAGCGAATTCCGGGAGGCGCTGGCGCTCCCACCCGACGGCGCGCTCACGCCTTCCGAGATCAAGGCCGCGTTTCGGCAGAAGGCCAAGACGGCGCATCCGGATGCCGGCGGCAGCGACGCGCTTTACCAGAGCATCACCGTAGCGCGCGATGCGTTGCTGGCGCTGTTCGGCGACACGACGCGCTGATCGATCGACAACGCTGGTCGCCGCGATGCGCGACATCAACGCGCCAGCCTCGCTTTCACGAGATCGAACACATCCGGCTCATCGAACGCCTTCGCCGTCATGATCGCGCCGGCAGCGATCAGATCGTCATGCGCGAGATTGGTCCGCATCCCAACCGTGGCGATGCCGGCCGCGCAGGCCGACGTGATCCCGGCGTGGGAATCCTCAAAAGCGATGGCGCGCTCCGCCTCGGCGCCCGCGGCACGCAGGCCCTCCAGATAGGGCAGCGGGTGCGGCTTGCCATGCGGCAGCTCGTCGCCGATGATCACCGTCTTGAAGCGGTCGATGATGCCCAGGCCCTGCAGGATCAGCTCGGCATTGGCGCGCGGCGCGTTGGTCACTGCGACGATCGGAATGGCCTCAGCGTCCGCATAGTCCAACAACGCCATCAGGCCGGGCAGCGGCCGCACCTGCCCGGCCGCGCGGGCGCGGAAGGCCGCTTCCTTCTGCGCCAGCACCTCGGCCCGGCGCTCCGGCGGCTCATCGGGGAGGAATTGCACGCCGATCGACTGGTTGGAGCGGCCGAGCAGCTCCTTCGCGGCCCGCGGCCGGTCGAAGACGTGACCGTATGGACCGAACACCTCGTTGAAGGCCTCGACGTGAAGCGCATCGGTGTCGGCGAGGGTGCCGTCGATATCGAACAGCAGCACGCACGGCGGCATTGAACACATTCCCCAAAGCGATTGATCCTGCACGCGTGCGGAATCCGAAAATTTGACCGCATCTGATCCGGATATTGACGCGATCTGATCCAATTCTCGACCACTGCTGCTGTCGTAATTCCCACAAGAGGTAAAACGACGGAAGGGGGAATTGCGATGAGCCGCATACAACCGAAGGTGCAAAGGCTGGTTGCATCTGCGCTCCTGATCTGCGCCGCGTCTCTTGCGGGGCTCGGCGCCTCGCAAGCGGCCTCTGGCACCACTACGGTCAACGGAATGCCGTGCAACGAGCTGTGCAAGGCCTACATGTCCTGGTCCGATCGGATGATGGCCAAATTCCTGCCGCCGCGGCCGCAGATGCGTCCGTTGGCGCGGGCCCAATCTCAAGCCCAGATGCAAGCGCAGGCGCGCGCGGCGATGCACGACCGCAAGCCAGACCGCGTGGTCCATCATGCGGCCGCGGCGCGCCGCTCCGGCTTGAACTCGTTCGCACAATTTCCGCAGGCCGCCGACGCCGCGCCGCAGGCCACGGACGCGCAACGGACCGCGGCTGCGGCTCCAGGGACGGCCGCGGCTCCGGCCAATCCGGTTGCCGACCGCTTTCCGACCGATGCGGTCGTGACCGCGGCGATGGACACCGGCAGCGCCGCCAGCGAATTTCCGGAAACGACCGCGGTTTCCGCAACGGATTCGGTGGCGATGGCGGCAACCAGCACCGTTGCGGCTGCTGCCAGCGGCCAGGAGACGCGGTTTCCGGCCTCGCTGGCGCTGGCGCTGAGCGCCTTCGTGGCCTTCCTGGCCTGGGGCTGGTTCAGAGACAAGCGGGCGGCGGCAGCCAATTATTGAGGCAAGCTGGTTCCACGGCGGCCGCGCGCCTTGCGCGGCACGCCGCGTGGTTGAATTCGCTGGCCCGCAGTCGTATGCGTCGGCGCCATGGACATCGCCCTCGCCGCCAAACCCTTGAGTTCCTGGCCCCGCCACCGCGCGGGCAAGCCGGCGCCATTCCTGCCGATGAGCCGCAAGGAAATGGATGCGCTCGGCTGGGACGCCTGCGACATCGTGCTGGTGACGGGCGACGCCTATGTCGACCATCCCTCCTTCGGGATGGCGATCATCGGCCGGCTGCTCGAGGCGCAAGGATTTAGAGTCGGCATCATCGCGCAGCCGGACTGGCAATCGGCCGAGCCGTTCAAGGCGCTCGGGCGCCCGCGCGTGTTCTTCGGCGTCACCGGCGGCAACATGGATTCCATGGTCAACCGCTATACCGCGGATCGACGGCTGCGCCATGACGACGCCTATACGCCCGGCGGCGAAGGCGGCAAGCGACCGGACCGTTGCACCCTGGTCTACGCCCAACGCTGTCGCGAGGCGTTCAAGGATGTACCGATCGTGCTCGGCGGCATCGAGGCGTCGCTGCGCCGGATCGCGCATTACGACTACTGGTCCGACAAGGTGCGCCGCTCGGTGCTGGCCGACGCCAAGGCGGACATCCTGCTCTACGGCAATGCAGAGCGCGCGGTGGTGGAAGTCGCGCACCGGCTCGCCGCCGGCGAATCGCCGAAGGATCTGCAGTCGATCCGCGGCACCGCTTTGTTTCGCCGCGTGCCCGAGAGCACCACCGAGTTGCACGCCGACGATCTCGACTCCGCGGACGAAGGCGCCGCACGCGAGAAGGGCGAGGTGGTGATCCGGCTGCCGTCCTGCGAGCAGGTCGAGCAGGATCGCGAAGCCTATGCGCGGGCCTCGCGCGTGCTGCACCGGGAGAGCAATCCCGGCAATGCGCGGCCGCTGGTGCAGCGTCATGGCGACCGCGACCTCTGGCTCAATCCGCCGCCGATTCCGCTCTCCATGGCGGAGATGGATTCCGTCTACGATCTTCCCTACGCCCGCGCGCCGCATCCGTCCTACGGCGATGCCAAGATCCCGGCGTGGGAGATGATCAAGTTCTCGGTGACGATCATGCGCGGCTGCTTCGGCGGCTGCACCTTCTGCTCGATCACGGAGCATGAGGGCCGCATCATCCAGAGCCGCTCCGAAGGCTCGATTCTGCAGGAGATCGAGCGCATCCGCGACAAGACGCCGGGCTTCACCGGCGTGATCTCCGACATCGGCGGCCCCACCGCCAACATGTACCGGATGGCGTGCAAGGACCCGAAGGTCGAGGCCGCCTGCCGCAGGCCATCTTGCGTGTTTCCCGAGATCTGCCCGAACCTCAACACCTCGCATGACGATTTGATCCGGCTCTATCGCAAGGTGCGCGAGGTCAAGGGCGTCAAGCGCGTGATGGTCGCCTCCGGCGTGCGCTACGACCTCGCGGTCGAGAGCCCGGAATACGTCAAGGAACTGGTGACGCATCACGTCGGCGGTTATCTGAAGATCGCGCCGGAACATACCGAGCGCGGCCCACTCGACAAGATGATGAAGCCGGGCATCGGCGCCTATGACCGCTTCAAGGAGATGTTCGACGCCGCGGCGCGCGAGGCCGGCAAGAAGTATTACCTGATCCCCTATTTCATCGCGGCGCATCCCGGCACGACCGACGAGGACATGATGAATCTCGCGCTGTGGCTGAAGCGAAACCGCTACCGCGCCGACCAGGTGCAGACCTTCCTGCCCTCGCCGATGGCCACCGCGACCGCGATGTATCACACCGGCGTCAACCCGCTGCGCGGCGTGCGCCACGGCGGCAGCGACAAGGTCGAGGCCATCAAGGGCCTGCGGCAGCGCCGGCTGCACAAGGCGTTCCTGCGCTATCACGACCCGGACAATTGGCCGGTGCTGCGCGAGGCGCTGAAGGAGATGGGCCGTAGCGACCTGATCGGCTCGCGGCCCGACCAGCTGGTACCCGCGCATCAGCCGCCCGGCACCGGCAAGGCCGCCGCCACGCGCCGGCCGCTGCGTCCCGAAGGACGGACGCAGCGCTTCACCACCAAGGGCGTGCGCATCAGGAAGTAGTTACGTTTGGCCGACATGCCGCGCCATGAGAGGCACGCGCCCACCTGAGTGTGAGCTGTCGTCCCGGACGAGCGCGCTGCGGACAGTACGCAGCATTGCCGCGAGCGCGCGAAGATCCGGGACCCATAACCACAGGGAGTCGTGTTGGGCAGGTCCTGAGCCACTTTGCGTGCCTCACACATCCGCCTGTGGTTATGGGTCCCGGCGTTCGCCAGGACGACACCGAATGGGAGGCTCGATTTTTCCAACACATTTGCCCGCGTCTAATGCTTCTGACTGCGCTCCATATCGAGTTCGGCCTTGAGGCTATCGATGTCCCGGTAGATCGAGGCGACCGCGAGCACGCGCCCAGCGCGCTTGTAGCGCAGCACGCAGTCCTTTCCCTTGATGTCGCCATCGACCCCGATCTCGTCCCATTTCTCGGCGTGCCCTACATAGTTGATCGGCACGTCGTAGTGCTGGCTCCAGAAGAACGGCACCGCGTCGAACGGTTCACGAAGTCCCATCATGTTGCGGGCGGCAGCCTGTCCCTGCCGCTCGGCGACCACCCAATGTTCGACACGGATGCTGTCGCCGGTATAGCGGTCGGGCCACCGGGCGATATCACCCGCCGCAAAGATGCCCGGCAGGCTGGTTTCGAGAGCAGCGTTGACGATGACGCCGCGATCGATCTGGAGGCCGGCCCGCTCGGCCAGATCGAGCCGAGGCTTCACGCCAATGCCGACCACGACGAGATCGGCTTCAAGGGTGCTTCCGCCCTTGAGGCTGACCTTGCTGCCATCAATCGCCGTCACGCTGTCCTGCAGATGAAAAGCCACGCCATGCTCCTCGTGGAGCGCACGCACGAAGTCGCCCATATCTGGCCCAAGGATGCGCTCCATGGGCCGCTGCTCGGGCGCGACCACGTGCACCTCGATGTCACGGTCGCGCAGCGCGGCAGCAACTTCGAGACCGATGAAGCTCGCACCGATCACGACCGCGCGCTTCGCTGTCGCGGTGCTTGCGATAATCGCGCGGCAGTCGGCCAGCGTGCGCAACATGTGAACATGCGGCTGGTCCGCACCCGGTATCTGCAGTTTGACAGGCTCGGCGCCGGTCGCGAGCAGCAGCCGATCAAACGGCACGGTCTTGCCGTCACCGAGCACGACCTGCCGCGCTTTCCCGTCGATGGCCACGACCCGCGTGCGTAGTTGCAGATCGATCTTCGATTCGGAATAGAAATCATCCGGCCGGAGCGGCACCCAGTCCTCAGGCGCCTTGCCGGCCAGATAGTCCTTGGACAGGTTCGGACGATCCACTGGCGGCGCCTCATCGCTGCTGAGCATGGTGATCTCGCCGCCGTAACCGTCGCGGCGCAGCATTTCCGCCGCCGCGAAGCCTGCTGCACCGCCGCCGACGATGACGATACGACGCGGTGCATTGGCCGGCGCCGTTCGGGCTGGACCTGCCTGATCGCGCTTGCGCCGCACGACAACGCGGTCGGCCGCCTGTTCGACCTGCCACACCGACAAAGGCGAGAGCGCAGGGGCTCGCGTCGCCTCGCCGGTACGCAAATCGAAGCAGGCGTGATGCCAGGGGCAGCGGACGCTGTCATCCACGACGAGGCCCTCGGCGAGCGGGCCGTGATAGTGGCTGCAGAATGCGTCGATCGCGAAGACGTCGGAGCCCGTGCGCACCAGCAGCACGGCATCCTTGTCGACGTGACCAAACAGCATACCGTTCTTGAAATCGCTCAGGGACACGCCGAGCGTGAGATCCGGGCCTTCCAGCTTGCCTTCTTCGTCGGACATGGCGGATGTCTCCTTTGCTGGAGCATGATCCGGAAAAGTGCCAGGCGGTTTTCCGAACACATCATGCTCAATCAATACCCAGAGCGTGACAGCGATTCGACGCGATTCCGTCCCCGTTCCGGCGCCAGCTCTGGCAGATCAGAACCGCTTCGCCACCAAGCCGCAATCTGACGATCGGTTCCCACGGGGTTCAAAGACCGTCCTGATCCATGCCGTTCGAAGTTTGCGGACGCGCACAAGCCTCCTCCCGCGGCGCATAAGGCACCCGAGTTTTGCAGATCGTTGCCCTCGGCAATCGAGAGGGCGCAGGGAAGGCCGGACCTCGACTGAGGCCCGTGGCCCGCCTGCGAAAGAGAGTGCAGGCGGCAGGTACCACAGGATCAGCCGGACGACCCGGCCTTCCCTGCGCGATGGTTTTAACGGCTGCTTCGCGATCTCCCCGGTGCGCCGGGCTTTCTGGCCACCGTCACCCGCGTGATGCGAAATGCATCATCGCAAGCTTGATACTAGCGTCGGAGTATCAGGACCACGCGACTTGACCGTCCGCGCCGAGGTTGTACGTCGGCCTGCATGCAGAGCCCCAACCCCAACGCGTCCACCGCTCCCCGCTGCTACGCTTCGTGACGATCGGCCGAAACGCCCCTCTTCATCGCGAACGGGATGGCCGAGATCATCGTCGTGATTTGCCCGACACGGCAAGCCGCCAGGCGTGCGACAGAGTGGCACGACGGGCGGTTTGCGCATGGCGGAGATGCGGGAATTGCCCGACAGGTGAGCGACGACGTAACGGCGAAGTGCAGCGACCCTACACGTCAATCCGCCTCCGAGCGCAGTGCATCGACATCAGTGGTCGCGGATACTGGCGAGAGTCAGAAGGCGTCCACAGCTTGTGGGCGAGCGCGGCCTATGCTTGTTAGTCCGGCCGAGACATTGCCAAGGGGAAGAGACGATGGGACTGTTCGACTGGCTTAAGCCGAAGAGGCCTACACGAGGCCCAACTCCGGAGGGGCTCTACGGAGCGATGCCAAGGGGCTCGCGCTGGAGGCTCGGACCTGATCCCGCAGGCGATCCGCAAGAGTTCGTTCCCGGCTCTGACGCCTACGTGTTCGACATCACCGAATGGAGATGGAACGAGAACCTCTGGATCGAAGTGGCAAACAATTCAGCCGGCGACCCGGCAGGGTTCGGTCTCGTTCTCGGACTGTCGAATGGCGAGCACAAGGACGCCGCCGAGAGCTGGGAGCTCAAGAGTGGACGACCGGTCCTGACGGGGCGTGAGGAATGGACCATTCCGCATGGCCACCCGACACGGGAGCTGGCGCTGGTCTCACATGGCGACCGGACGACGCGCGTGCTCCGCAGGCTCGAGCAGTGCTTCGGCTTTGAGCCGCATGCTCGTCCAGCTTGGCCGGACAAGCAGACCCTGATCTGCCAACTGTTGCCGTTGCGAGGTCTGGTGGTGCCGGACAAGGGCCGTTTCACCATGCGCACGAAAGTCGTGATCGAAGAGCAGAACGGCTGGCCTTACGCCGAATTCTTCCTGAACATCAATTCCGTCCGCAGGCAGCTTTGGGTCTCGGAAAAATCGGGTGAGCACAGGACCGCAATATTGACCAGGTTTTCTCACTTTGGTGAGGCCGCATAGGCCTGTTTTGACCGCGCGGTGCCCACTCCTTCCTGGCAGGGGGGCCACGCGATAAGGTGATCGATCATCCGTCCTCTCACCCAGCCAGAGGCTCGCTGTGGCCCAGGTCTTGTTGTTCCACCATGCTCAGGGGCTGACGCCCGGCGTACGCACCTTCGCAGACCGGCTACGGGCCGCCGGCCACACCGTGCACACGCCGGACCTGTTCGATGGCCGCATCTTCTCGAGCATCGACGAGGGCCTCAATTATATCGGCCAGATCGGGATCGAGGACATTTGCGAGCGCGGCGTCCGGGTTGCGGACGGATTGGCCCCCGAGTTCGTCTACGCCGGGTTCTCGTTCGGCGTGCTACCGGCGCAGAAGCTCGCACAGACACGGCCCGGAGGTCGAGGAGCCCTGCTCTTCCACTCCTGCCTGCCGATCAGCGGCAAATGGGCCTTCGGACCGTGGCCCGAAGGTGTTCCGGTCCAGATTCACGGGATGGATAACGACCCGATCTTCGTCAAGGAAGGCGACATCGACTCCGCTCGTGAGATCGTCGACACCATCGAGAACGCAGAGCTTTTCCTATACCGCGGCGAGCAGCACCTGTTCGCCGATAACTCGCTTTCCTCATACGACGCGGAGGCGGCGACGCTGCTTACCAGACGCGTGCTTGAATTCCTGGTTCGCCTCTGAACGTTGCCAGGGATGAGGTTGCCATCTCGTATGACGCATTGGCGAAGCGTAGCTCGCCACATCCGCCCTCTTGCTAACAATATGCTGGGCTGCGCGACCACGAGCGAACTCCGGACAAATTGGAAGTACCTGGGCGCGGTCACGCCCCCCTACGACCCGCTGCAGTTGATAGTTCAATTCGCGTCTGCGCGCGCAGGACCGGCTCGACGGGACGATCGATGCCGCCTCGCTCCCGGTTTGGTGCACTATCAGCACAAATGTCCGCGCATTGCACCGCGATGAGCCGCTCCACCGGCACGAAATACCGGCACTTAATACCGGCACGGGTGTGGAGTCATCCGGTCTTCGCCAAGAGGAGGCCAAATTTCAGCCGGGTTCCAATTCAACTATGCGCGCATAGTAAGATGAATTGGGGGAGCGTTCGGTGCATCGCGCAGCGCGCGTCGTTATTTGTGCTCTCATCCCGGTACTGCTCGCGACGCTGGCCGGCGGCGCCGGTGCCCAGCAGTTGCTGCAGCGCGCGCCCGCCGCCGCAGCCGCCCGAGCAGCCCCGGCGACCCCCACGGCCCCAGCGCCGCCGCGCCTGGGCACTTTGCCGGATCGGGAGGCATTGAACTCCGGGACCGTGACGGTGATCACTGCCCCGATCGGCGGTCCGATGTCGGTGATGGGCTCCGACATGGCGGCGGTGCTGGACGATGGCGAGAAGCTGCGCGTGCTGCCGATCCTTGGGCGGGGCGCGGCACAGAACCTCATCGACATCGTCATGCTGAAGAACATCGACATGGGCTTCGTCACCACCGACGCGCTGGACTATGTGAAGAACGAATACAACATCCCGGACCTTAACCAGCGCGTGCGCTACATCGCCAAGCTGTTCTACAACGAGGTTCACATCATCGCGCGGCCGGAGATCCATAGCCTGCAGGATCTCACCGGCAAGCGCGTGTTCGCCGAACGCTCGATCGGCCTGCCGGCGGCGCGGGCGATCTTCCGACGCTTCGGCATCGAGGCCGATATCGATGATCAGACCGATCCGACCGGCGGCCTGCAGAAGCTCATCGACGGCCAGGGAGACGCCTGGATCGCCTCAGTATCGAGAGACGCGCCGATCATCAAAGGCGTCAAGAACGACGGCGGCAAGCTGCACCTGCTTTCGATCCCCTACGACCGGGCGCTGCAGGACATCTATTTCCCCTCCAACTTCACCTCCGAGCAGTATCCGAACCTGGTGCCGCCGGGCGTCAAGATCGAGACGGTCGCAGCTCCCACCGTCCTCATGGTCTATAACTGGCCCGAACAGAGCGAGCGTTACCGGCGCACGGCGCGGTTCGTGAATGCGCTGTTCGACAAGATCCAGATCCTGCAGTCGCCGCCGCGCAATCCCAAATGGCGCGACACCGTGCTGTCGGCCGCGGTCCCGGGACTGATCCGTTTCAAAGCGGCGCAGCAATGGCTCGACGGCGCGCGAACGGAGCCATCCTCGCAGCTCATTCAGGGATCTCCGGCGGAATTCCGCAGGTTTCTTCAGGAGCGCAAGGCCCAGGTCAATCTCACGCCCGAACAGGCCGCGCAGCTCTACAGCGATTTTCTGCGACGGCAGCGGGCCAAGGAGATGCGGTGAGGCTATGCCGCGGGTTGCGCTGACCTTGCACCGAACCTTCTAAGAGATGAGTCCCTACGCTCCGGTCTCAGTTTCGCAGGTCGGCGATGTAGGGAGCGGAGCCCGCAATGAGACAGCCCTGCTCGACACCGGACGGTCGCTGCGTGCGCGCGTCCGGATATCGCCAATAGGTGAAATACAGCGAACCTGGCGTCGCGACAGCCAAACGCTCAAGCTCCTGAAAGCGTCCTGAATTGATCACGCCGAGCTGTGGAACCAGATTGATGTCGGTCCGCCCGCCCATCGTGTGCGGGACGGCGTGCCCCCGGTGATAGCGTTTCCCACCCACCATGTTGGTGAGCGGATGACCCTTCATCCTGGTCGCGATGATTGCGCGCGGGGAAGCATCCTTGCCCTTGCTGAGTCCCCACGCCGCGATCAAGCGCTCGGCCGAGATGTCGAACAGATAGGAGAAACCGTCCGCCCGTGTTTCCACGATGTCGTAGTTGCCGGCGGTGCGCGCATAGTCATTCAGCCAGGTTTCGACCAGCCGTGGAGCAAGCGTCGAAGTCACGACCGCCTCGGTCAAAGGCGGCCGCAATGCTTGCAGGATTGACGTGAGGTGAGGATAGCTCAGCATCAGAACCACTCCCGCAATTCCAGCTCATGGGATTGTAACTGAGAATGGCGATCTGGTCGAGAAACGGTGCATTGCGACTGCGCCCCGGCCCGTGATCATGACTGCACTCGACGGGTGACCAGGCGCGAGCGCTCGATAGCGCTCCTCAGGCGAAGGCATGCCGTTCACGCCTCATGCCGACTTGGCCTTGCCGCGCCTGTAGAGCGCCTCGAAGCCCGCGGCCATGAAGGTCACGAACCGCTCGCGCACCGCTGCGAAATCGTCGGACGCACAGAGACCGTTCGACAGACGGTCGATGCGGCCGGTCCGCGACAGGATCAACGAATAGGCGCCCGAGGTGAACTGGAAGCTCCAGAACAGGTCCTCGGGCTTTGCGTCAGGCAGCGCCTTCTCCAGCAGGCCGATCAGTCGCAGCACCAGCGGATCGAAATAGGTGTCCATCTTCTCCGCGCCATAACCGGGCGCGTTGTTCACCTGCGCGAAGATGCGGCCGAAATGGCGCCAGCCCTCCTCGTCATTGATGTAGACCTCGAATGCGCCGTCATAATAGGCGCGCAACGCACCTTCCACCGTCGGACGATCGCCGACCTCGGCCTCATAGGCATCGAGCTCGGCGGTGCGCAGCCTCACCGCATAATCCACGCGGCGTTCGAACACGGCATCGAACAGCGCCTTCTTGCCATCGAAGTAGTAGTGGATCAGCGCGGGATGGATGCCCATCCGGTCGGCGACATCCTTGATAGTCACGCCGAAATAGCCGAGCTGCGCGAACAGCTCCTCGCTGGTGTCGAGGATCAGCTTCACGGTCGCGGCGCGCTGCTCCGCCCGCGAGCGGCGCCCCTCGAGTTTTGGCTCTGCCATGACGTCCGGCCTTCCTGATCACCTCGGCGGCGACGATGCGGCGCAGGCCTGCCCGGGTCAAGCAATGGCAGGCCTTGCCATATTCATTTATTTAGTACTAAATGAATGAAATGGTGCTGGACGCCTGAAGCCACGTCGCGATTCAGGAGGGACGACAACCTCCTGAGATTACGACCGATTTCCGTATGGACAGGCCCTGGCCACCAATGACGCGGCCGGCGATGGATCGACCGCCTGACGGGAGGACATGGGATGACGCGTTTGAAGGGACTGGCCGCCGCGCTCGTGCTGATGCTCGGCGCGAGCCTCACGACATCAGCGTTTGCCGAGACGAAATACGACCCCGGCGCCACCGACACCGAGATCAAGATCGGCCAGACCAATCCGCTGAGCGGACCAGCTTCCGCCTTCGGCAATATCGGCAAGGCCGAGGCCGCCTATATCCGCATGATCAATCAGCAGGGCGGGGTCAACGGGCGCAAGATCAACCTGATCCAGTATGACGACGGCTACAGCCCGCCGAAGACGGTCGAGCAGGTGCGCAAGCTGGTCGAGAGCGATGAGGTGCTCACCACTTTCCAGATCATCGGGACCCCGCCGAACGCCGCCGTCCAGAAATATCTGAACAGCAAGGGCGTGCCGCAGCTCCTGGCGGGAAGCGGCGCGTCACGATTCACCGATCCCAAGAACTTTCCGTGGACGATCTCCGCCAACCCCAACTACCAGTCGGAAGCCCATATCTACGCCAAGTATATTCTGGAGAACTATCCGAACGCGAAGATCGGCATCCTCTATCAGAACGACGATCTCGGCAAAGACTACGTCAAGGGCTTGAAGGACGGGCTCGGCGCCAAGGCCAGCATGATCGTCAAGGAGCTGTCCTACGAGCTGTCCGATCCGACGGTGGACTCCCAGCTGGTGACGCTGAAGGCCTCGGGCGCCGATCTGTTCTACAACATGTCGACGCCGAAATTCGCGGCGCAAGCGATCCGGAAAGCCGCCGAGCTGGGCTGGAAGCCGGTTCATATCCTGGAGGTCAACGCCTCGGCAGTCGGGCAGGTGCTGATCCCTGCCGGCCCGGACAACGCCAAGGACATCATCTCGGTCGCCTACGGCAAGGACCCGCTCGATCCGCAATGGGCCGATGACCCCGGCATGAAGCGCTACAAGGCCTTCATGGCCAAATACGCGCCCGGCGAGGACGCCAATAGCGGCTACGCCACCTATGGCTACTCAACGGCGGCGCTCCTGGTCCACATCCTCAAGCAATGCGGCGACGATCTGACACGCGCCAACATCATGAAGCAGGCCACCAACATCAGGGATTTCGTGCCCGACCTTGGACTGCCTGGGATGTCCATCAACACCAGCCCCGACGATTACCGCATCAACAAGCAGTTCCAGATGATGAAGTTCGATGGCCAGCGCTGGGTGCTGTTCGGGCCAATCCTGACGGACGAGTTCAAGACCAACTGAACGCTGGACTCATGACCATGGATGCCATCCGCGCGCGCGGCTTCGATCCCGCGAAGCTCGCCGCGCTCGGCCCTGCCCTTGCGGAATTCGTCGATCGTGGCGAGCTCGCCGGCGTCGTGACCCTCACCTCGCGCGGCGGCGAGATCGTGCAGGCCGAGGCGATCGGCTGGTGCGACCTTGAGACTAAGACTGCGATGCGGTCCGACACGCTGTTCCGGATCGCCTCGATGACGAAGCCGGTCACCTCGGTGGCAGCCTTGATGCTGCTCGAGGAAGGCAGGATCGCGCTCGATGACCCGATCTCGCGCTGGATACCGGAGCTCGCCAATCTCAGCGTGCTGCGCGATGCCGCAGGCCCGCTCGACGACACGGTGCCGGCCCAGCGCGCGATCACCATCGAGGATCTGCTGACCCATCGCTCGGGCATCGCCTACGCCTTCTTTTCGGAAGGCTCGCTCAAGCCGGCCTATGAGCGCGCGCTCGGCGATCCCGCGATGAACCGCTCGACCCCCGACGAATGGCTGGCCGCGCTCGGCACCCTGCCGCTGGCCTATCAACCCGGTGCGCGCTTCCACTATGGCCACTCGACCGACGTGCTCGGCTTCCTGATCAGCCGCGTCGCAGGCAAGCCGCTTCGCCAGGTCCTGCAGGAACGGATCTTCGCGCCGCTCGGCATGGTCGATACGGACTTCTGGCTGCCGCGCGACAAGCGCAGCCGACTCGCGAGCCTCTACAGATATGACGAGGCGGCGGGCCGGCTCGCCAAGGTCGAACCGGTGATGTACGACGCACCGCCGGCCTATACGCCGGGCGGCGGCGGGCTGATCTCGTCCGCGCCCGACTATCATCGTTTCGCGCGCATGCTGCTCGACGACGGCGCCTACGAAGGCGGACGATTGTTGCGGCCGGAGACTGTCAGGCTGATGCGGACCAACCGGCTGACGGATGCACAGCGCCAGGTCCCGTTCGCAGGCATGCCGCTATGGCAGAAGTCCGGCTTCGGGCTCGGGCTCTCGATAGCCGAGGACGTGATCGACAATCCCTATGCATGCGGCGCGCCGGGTGCGATCACCTGGCCGGGGATCTTCGGCACCTGGTGGCAGGCCGATCCGGTCAATGACCTGGTCATGATCTACCTGATCCAGCACCAGGTGCCGGTGTCGGCGGGCTCGGGGGCAACGATCGCGACCGGACGCGGCGCCGCCGGTCGCCGGGCGCTGCCCATGTACCAGCGCGGCATCTATGACGCGCTTGTTGACGGGTCGCGCGCGTAGCTCCCTGCCCGGCGCGAAGCCGACGGGACCCGCCGATCACTTGCGTTGAACATGGCACTGTGTGCCACCCATGCCATGGCTGCTCTGGTCAGGTCAGGCAAACCGGAGCAATCTGTCGCGCGGTTCCGCCATTCGGCGAGACCCACGAATTCGAGAGCCCCGCCATGAAGCATCGTCAGCTCGGCCGTTCCGGCCTCTCCGTCCCGATCCTCTGCTTCGGCTGCAACGTGCTCGGCTGGACGGTGGACGAGGCGGCCTCGTTCCGCCTGCTCGACAAGGTGCTGGACTCCGGGCTGAATTTTCTCGACACGGCCGACGTCTATTCGCGCTGGGCGCCGGGCCACTCTGGCGGCGAATCCGAGACCATCATCGGCAGGTGGATGACGGCGCGCGGCAATCGCGACCGCATCATCCTGGCCACCAAGGTCGGGTGGGACATGGGCGACGGCAAGATCGGGCTGAAGGCCGATTACATCGCCCGCGCGGTGGAGGACAGCCTGCGCCGGCTGCAGACCGACCATATCGATCTGTATCAGTCGCATCGGGACGACCCGAACACGCCGCAGGAGGAGACGCTCGCGGCCTATGACAAACTGATCAAGTCCGGCAAGGTGCGGGTTATCGGCGCCTCGAACTTTTCCGCCGAGCGGCTGCAGAGCGCGCTCGACATCTCCAACAAGACCGGCCTGCCGCGCTACGAAAGCCTGCAGCCCGAATACAATCTCGCCAAACGATCGGTTTACGAAGGCGCACTGCAGCGCGTCTGCGAAGCCAACGAGGTCGGCGTCATCACCTTCTTCTCGCTCGCCGCAGGATTTCTGACCGGCAAATACCGCTCGGAGGCAGATTTCGGCAAGAGCCCGCGCGGGCAGCGCGCGATTCCGGAATACATGAACGCCCGCGGCCTGCGCATCCTCGCGGCGCTCGACGAGGTCGCACGCGAGACCGGAGCGGAGCTGGCCGCAATCGCGCTCGCCTGGCTGATGGCCAAGCCGTCGGTCACGGCGCCGATCGCGAGCGCCACCAAGCCCGAGCATGTCGACACGTTGGTCGCAGCAACGCGGCTGGAGCTCAGCCGCGACCAAGTGGCGCAGCTTGACGCCGCGAGCGCCTGAGGCACGCAGCATAAAGGAGCCGGTACGGCGGCGGCCTTCCCACGGCGGCTGGACTAGACTACAACTGCAGCGCGACAGTTGCGGCTTTGCAGGATCATGAAACGATTCATCTGTGAGCAGAACATCGCTCATTTTCAGAAACTTTTGGGCGAAACCAGCGAAACCACCCTGCAAGGGACGCTGGAGCGGCTGCTGGCGACCGCCAAGCGCGAGCTAGCGCTGATCGATGCGGATGAGGAGGGCGCGGGTCCCTTGCCGTTCACGCAACACGCCGTGGAAGCCTTGGACGCAGCGTCGATCAGAGAGCAGTTCCTGGCGGACTTCGACGGCTCGCCGCATCCCTACATGCTGCTCGATCCCGGACCGCGCCTGCAGATCATCGACATCAACGCAGCCTACGCCGCCGCGACCTTCACCAGCCGCGAGGTCATCGTCGGAAGATCGTTGTTCGAGGTCTTTCCCGACAATCCGGACGACCCGCTCGCCGACGGCGTCAGCAATCTGTACGCGTCACTGAAAACGGTCGCCCAGACCGGACGTCCCCATGCGATGGCGGTGCAGCGCTACGATGTCCGCGACCCCTCCGGCACCTTCGTCGAAAAGCGCTGGCAACCGGTGAACACGCCGATCCATGACGATGCGGGGCGGCTTGTCTTCCTGCTGCATCACGTGGAGGACGTGACCGATCAGGTGAGCCACTGAGAGCTCCGCGGCCGCGCCAAGCCACGATCGGCCGGCTCGCTTTGCACAAGCAGCTTGCCGGTCCGGCTATTGACGAAATGCAGAGACCCGCAGGCCGGGCAGGGCATCGACACATAGGACTGATCGCTCTCGCTCAGTGCTGTGTCCGACAGCCAATGCTGCACGTTGATCCCCGTTCTCGGGCACTTATAGAGAACGCTGCGGTCCATGGTGCGCCACGCACTTTCTGTTTCAGCTTCGTCGCGATGCGTCAGGTGCCGGCGCCGCCGGATGTTGCTGCAATTCCCTGAGAATGAAGTCGCGGTGCGCCACATGCTCGACCTGACAGCGGCGAAACGTCGTCAGCAGCGCCACTGCCAGCTCGGCCGTGGCATCGTGGCCGTGGCTGTCCAGTTCGGACACGATCTGCTCCTGCCGCGCAATGTGGTGCTCGCCTTGCGCAACCCGCTTCTCCGCATCGATCAAGTGCTGCAACTCGGTTGTACGATCCATACCGGTACTCCCCGATCAAAGAAATGCGAGATCTGGCTGCGCGATCCCCTCAGTTCAACGTGCGGCGGTCGATACCGGCACTGGCCATCGCCGGCGCCTTCGCCACGACGACGGCAACACCGTCACGGCCTGCGAGATTCACGGCGTGAAAACAAAGGCTGACCCCCGCGACCACGGTCGCCATCACCAGAGCCATGACCACGATCTTCAGGTGGGTCGCTCGATCGGCGCTGTAAATCGAATGGTTCATAGGAACACCGGAGCCGTTGTCCTGAACCTCTTATTAAGCAAAACGGCGCCTGCGAACCATTCGGGACCGTCCCTTACGTAGGTTGACGGAGGCGGTTGCCACGCCGGCCTCGCCGTCGGTGCAGTGCGGCGGTGGTCAGCAGCGGATGCAGGATCGCACCCGATTTGGCCGTGTGCAGCCGTCAGGCGGGGCTTTCCCGGCGGCGCGCGAGGCCGCATCATGCTGCCATGAACGACACAGGACAGCGCCCGCGGCGCGGCATCGGCCATTCGACCAATCTGGTGGGGCGCCCCTCGGAGTGGCTTTCGAGTTGCGCCTTCAACGATGCTGCGGTGCCGCTGCACATCTGGGGCGTGGTCGAGATGAACCCCAGCCTGTTCACGATGCTGGAGCAGGCGGACGATCTCGCCGAGGCCGGCGAAGCCTTCTCGTCCTACATGATGGCGATGTTCGGCCTCGATCCCGAACAGCGCACGGCAGCCTCGGCCGGCAAGCGGCGCTTTCGATCGTCCTTCCTGCGGCTGATCCAGGGCTGGAGCTTCGACAGCAACGGCGCCGAAGGCGCCGTGCTGAAGGGCTGGGTCGAGAGCCGGTTCGGCATCGGCCCGTCGTTCCACAAGGAGGTCATCGAGCGGGTGTCGAGCCGCGCCTGGGCCACCTATGTCGAAGAGAAGATGTCGAGCCGCTTCCACAACAACGCGATCTGGGTGCAGCTCGATCTGTTGTTCGAGTTCTGCCAATGGGCGATCCGGCGTTTTGCTTTCTCAGGCGCGAGCCATCTGACGCTGTATCGCGGCGTCAATGATTTCGACGAGCACTGGATCGTGGACCGGACGGCGCGGCGCGAGGCGGTGGTCCGGCTCAACAACCTGGTGTCGTTCTCGTCCGACCGCGACAGCGCCGGCTGCTTCGGCGACACCCTCCTCACCGCGCGCATTCCCGTCGGCAAGATCCTGTTCTTCAACAGCCTGCTGTCGTCGCACCCGCTCAAGGGCGAAGGCGAGTATCTGGTGATCGGCGGCGAATTCCGCGTGAACGTGGATTATGTGTAAGACAGCAGCCGCATGCGCGCGGCGATGTCCTTCCTATCGGCTGATGATCTCAGCTGTTCTGCGTGAGAACCTCGCGCAGAGCTTCCGTCAAGCGCGTGAGCTCCGCCTTTGAGCCAATGGTAATGCGGAGGAAGTCGGAAATGCGCGGTGCCGTGAAGTGGCGGACGAGCACTGCGCGCTCGCGCAGGCCCGCCGCCAGCGCCTGGCCTGACCGCTCGGGATGGCGCGCGAAGACGAAATTGGCGCTGGACGGCAGGACCTCGAAGCCGAGCCGGATCAGCGCGGCCGTCAGGTCGGCGCGGTTCTGCATGATGACCGCACGCGTCTCCCGGAAATGCGCCTCGTCCGCGATCGAGGCGATCGCGCCGGCCTGCGCGGGCCGCCCCAGCGGGTAGGAATTGAAGCTGTCCTTCACCCGCGTCAGCGCCGCGATCAATCCGGCATCGCCGATCGCGTAACCCACGCGCAGTCCAGCGAGCGCGCGCGACTTCGACATGGTCTGGACCACCAGGAGATTCGGATGCTCGCCGATCAGGGGAATCGCGGTATCGGCGCCGAAATCGACATAGGCCTCGTCGATCACCACGGCTGCATCGCTGCGCCCGGCGGCCAGCCGCGCAATCTCCGTACGAGGAAGTGCGATTCCCGTGGGGGCGTTCGGGTTGGCAACGATGACGGGGCCAGCGCGATCGAGATAGTCGTCGACCCGCACGCGCATGTCGGCGTCGAGCGGAACGGTCGTGTAGTCGATGCCCAGCAGCCTGCAATAAACCGGATAGAAGCTGTAGGTCACATCGGGAAACCGCACCGGCGCGGGCTGCTTCAGCAACGCGGCGAAGGCGTGGGCCAGCACCTCATCCGAGCCGTTGCCGACGAAGACCTGATCCGGCGCAACCTTGTGATAGTCGGCCAGCGTCTCGCGCAGCCGTGTCGCCTGCGGATCGGGATAGAGACGCAGCGTATCGCTGGCCGCCGCCCGGATCGCCTCGATCGCCTTCGGCGACGGTCCGAAGGGACTCTCATTGGTGTTCAGCTTCACCAGGCCGGGAATCTGCGGCTGCTCGCCCGGCACATAAGGCGACAACCCCTTCGCCAGCTCTGACCAATACCTGCTCACGATTTTCTCTCTGCGCCACGCACCGCTCGGAAGCGGGCCACGACAGGTAAATCAGATCGCGAACTGAACGTCCACGGCTAGCACCAAATGGCCGCCGCGGCGATGAAGATGGGCCCTATTGCTTCGCCATGCCGAAGCTGCGCGGCCGTATGCCGACGAAAACCGTCATCCAGTCTCGCCGCTTGCGACGACGTGCTTCGCGCGATGCCGCTTGTCGTCGCGACCGGCCCGTATGAGCCTCGCGGCGCCATAGGCTGCGAGCCCCCAGACCAGGCCGAACCCGGTCCAGGCAAGAATCGGCGTCCAAAATTCGAGGAAGGTTCCGAGCACGGCCTGCTGCGGATCGCGCGGGTCGTAATACACGGGCAGCTTCTCGCCGACCTGGTAGCGCACGAGGCCGGACCTGACCGCTCCGACGACCGTGACGACGGCGCCTTCGGGCGTTTCGAAGCGCACCAGCGGCGCGTAGTCGAACACCTCGGCGGGCGCGCGATAGGGCGAACGGCGGCCGACGCCGCCGATCCGGCTCGAACGGCGCAACTCGAGCGTCACCTCGCCCTCGGCGTGCTCGTAAGCGCGCAGGACCTGGATGCGCTCGACCAAGTCGCGGCCGCCGGCGAGGAAGCAGAAGCCGGCCAGCGCCGCGAAAACCAGCACGAAGGTCCGCGGAGACAGCTTCTTAAAGACGCCCCTCATGGCAGAGGCTTCCACAATTCGATAGCGAAGCCGCGGGCGTCGAGATGCCAAAGGGGCTTGCCGGCCAGCGCATCCTTTCCCGCGCAGCGCCACTCGAACAACGTGTCGTGGCCGGAGACGGCGGCAGGAACCGTGCCGCCCGGATTCTCTCGGCAATAACGCGAGACGGCCGCGTTTGTCCGCGAGGTCTCGATTCTGGCGCAGGGAAGGTTGGCGCCGACATAGCAGGCGAGCGGCTTGCCGCCGGCGCAGCGATAGACGGCCGCATCAGCCGCTTCCTCCGGACCCGAGAGCTCGAACAACTTCGCTACGGCAGGCGCCATGTCCGAGGGCAGGTCGCGGGGTGCGTCGTCGTTGCCGACGCGCCGGCAGTAATCCGCCGGCTGCTCGGCCTTGACCTGCGCGGCGGCGCCGGCGATAGCGAGCAGCGCCAGAGCCGTGGCTCCGAAGCGGTGTCTCATGGCGAACTGGATCCTTATGAAGCGATCGCAGTCTTGCCGGGACTATGTCGTTTGCGAGGCGGTCGCACCGAAGCACGCGCCCTGAAACAGTTGGCCGCGCGAGAGTGGCACGGGCGTCAGAGATCGAGGGAACGCAGCAAGGCGGATTGAGCACCGCGCCGAAGAAGGCAGCCCAGAACAAATGCGCGTCGGCTGGTGGCACGCCTCATCGTGAGGCCGCCGCGACTGCGGTAAGGTTAATAATTGGTTTCAATTGTCGGTAAAATTTTATCGATTATCATGTTGATCAGTCGGGCGGCCGGTAGAACCCGCTGACGAGGTTCAGTCGACGCGGGCGCAAATCCACGGACCTCCCCGACATTCAGCGATGACGACCAACGGGAACCTTCATGTTCAGCGCGATCACTTCCGAGAAGCGCGCACCGCACGACTTGTGAGGGTCTGCGGACACTCGGACCGTTCATAAAACCGAGGAGAGCATCCCAATGCGTAAGGCGATCGCCAAGGCCCTGACGTGGCGAGTGATCGGAACCGCCGAAATTTTTGCGATCTCTTTCTGGACCACCGGGCACATCGCGACCGCCGGCAACACCGCCGGGCTCGTCGCCATCACCTCGGTCGTCATGTACGTGGTGCACGAGTTGGTATGGAACTGGCACGAGGGCCGCACCGAGCTGATCGGCCTATCGCGTATTCGACTTACACCGGGCGTACAGGTCAACAATGACGTCTTCATCGAGCCCGGAAATTCGCCGATCCCGACGCCGCCATGCGCAAGCTGATGGAGCAGTCGCATGCATTCCGGATGGTGAAGACGCTCCGCATCTGCCTTGAGCAGATCAACGGGACTACGTCTTCGATTTGAAGGGCACGACGGCCAGATACAATCGGCTCTTGAGCGCGATTGCCAAGCGTCGACTGGTCTCGCATGAGAGCGGGACGTTTGTCAGGTTCGCCGAAACAGGAACGGCGCTGTTCACCTAACAGCTGGGGGTGACCGGCACCTGACGCCTGCTTCCTACGTCGGGTTCATCCCAAACAACGGATGGACCGCGCCTTCGTGAGCAGGATCGAGCGGGGCGTTACGTAAGTGGGCTTGGAGATCATCGGCCAATTTGCTGACGTACTGAAGGGAGCCGGCCGAATTCTTCCGAGCGCCGGCTGGGCGGGTCCGAAAAGGCAGCTCTTGAATGCACACGCTAATGGCTCGAAGCCAGACCTGCGAAGACGACCATTAGGACCAGTTGGCTCAAGCCAGACCCGTTTGAGTCTCCGGCTCTCAAACGGCAACGATATCGTGCAAAATCGCGGAATGGCGCGCCATTCAGAATAGAACCGCGAATTCATATACCATTGAAATTAAGTTATAATTTTTCGCCAGAAATAATCAGATCGAGCCGGCCGAAGCTCCCGCTCCGCGGACAGAGGGGCAAGACTTTCACAAGAAAATTCAAATCTCTAGACCTTACTTACATGTGAATTCTTAGTCGGCACGACAGCCCTCTGTTCAAATCGCCGTGCAAACCTCGCCGGCGTCAAGCCAAGCGCGCTCCTGGAGCGACTAATGAGGAGGACGCCTCACATCGATCCAGAACTGGCAGCCGAAGACTCAATCGAACCAGACCGGCGACGAAGCGACAGCAGCCATCGGAAAACAAGACAATGAGCCCTCCTTCTAGGCTGAAACTCGCAGCAAACGCAGAACGACGCATAAAGGACGTCGCAACTTCGTTTGGCTAAACGGTTCGAATTGAACCTCCCTATGGTTGTGCGACAGAGGGGTCGCATCTAGGTTCCGCGCTGGCCGGATTTCTCGAGTTTGCCGCCTAAAGACGATTTCCCGCGACGCGGCCTGGACGCCTGCGCCGCCCATGCGCCTCCCTTACGGAGTCGCCAGATCAGGAGACGACTGCATGTCCACCTCAGCATCCCCGAAACTCGCGGAATCGACCGCGGTCAATGAGGCCGTCAAGGCGCGGATGGCGCCGAAGCAGGCGACGCAGGTCGCGCCCGTCGACATCACCGCCAATCCAGTGGCGAAGATCGTCTTCAATCCCGAAGCCGCTCCGGAGGAGCGCAGCCGCCAGGTCGGAGCCCTGCTTTCGCCTGACCTCGCCGAGGAGTGCAAGGCGTCGATCAAACAGCTCGAGGCCTATAAGGAATATCTGGCGCAGCAGCGCACGCTGATGCAGCGCAAGCTGATCGAATTGTCGTCGACGACCGTCTTCGCCAAGATGAAGCAGACGTTTGCGGACATGAACAAGGGCGTCCTCGACTTCCGCGAGATGATACGGCCGTTGGTCGACAATCTGGATGCGCTCTACACGCTGCGCACCGCCGGCGACAATGTCGTGCTGGATACGTTCGCGGAGATTGAGGAGGATCGCAAGCGCGAGGCTGATTGGGATCGCCGTACTTCAGAAACCGAATCTGAAACGCGGCAAATTACCTCCGACAGAGAGATGCTCGATCGCGACATCGCCAAGCTGAAGACGCAGACCGGCCTGTTCGGCGGTATCAAGAAATCCGCACAGGTCGAAATCGCCGCCAAGGAGCTCCTGATCGCCAAGCGGATGGATGACCTGAAGACCTGCCGCGACAAGGCGCTGGCGATCATCGCCGAAAAGGCTGAGCACGACGCCAAACAGGGCAAGTTCAAGGCCGAGAAGGACCAGGTCCGCAAGATGCTCGACATCTCCGGCCCCGAGCACGTCAAGCGCGTCGAAGGCATCATCAAGGCGGCACTCGACTACATCGACAAGTCGCAGGTCACGGTCTCGGAGCTGCGCGACGAACTCGGAGGGATCGAGGGGCAAGCCGATAAGCTCGTCAAGATCAATTCGCAGATGATCACGGTGGTCGCGATTCTTGACAAAGGCATAGACCTCGCCTGCGCCGCGAACAAGCAGAAGGTTCAGGCGCTATCGACTCCCCAGGAGGGCGAGGATACCCTCGCCCGTCTCGAGCGCGAGCGCAAGAAGAACGATTTTGAACGTCACGTGACCAATCTGCTGGACAGCGGGCGGAGCACCAAGAAGACCGTGGCCGATCTCGAGAAGGACGCGGTCGACGCCAACACCTTCCACGACGCCCTCGGCAAGCAGAATGTCAACCTGCGCGAACTCTCCAGCGACGGCATCGCCAGTGTCGCCACCAGCCTCAACACCACCATCCAGGCGCTCAACAACTCGGCACTCAACGAGGCCTCGGAGAGCGTGCGCGATTCGATGCGGGCGATGAATGCGGTGACAGACGACGTGGCCAACAAGGAGGTCATCCGCCAGGCGCTGCAGGTCGACGAGGCATCCAAGCGGATCATGGAGAAGGTCGAGTCCATGTCGAGCATCGCCGAATCGCTGCAGGCCGCCAACAAGCTGCGAGAAGACGGGCTCTCCAATATCCAGAGCCGACTCGGGGAGCTTAACGATGTCACCGCCACCGTACGTGCGCGGCTACAAGAAAGCATCGGCTTGGATGCCAAGGGTCCCGGTGCGTCGGCCGCTTCCGTGGCGCCGAAACCCGTCGACGACAAGGAAATTACTTTCGGGCAATTCTGAGCCCCGACCCCGGACCGGGCTCTGCCGGTCCGCGCTTCCCCACCTCCAAGCCCGACCGATGGAAATCCGAAATGGCCGATAACTTCCTGATCACCGGCAGCGAGAAGCTCGCCAGCCGGAAGAACTTCAAGCTGGTTGGCCGCACGGAGAAGTTCGAGGAATTGTGCACCATCCTGACGCGGATGGAATCCAACAGCGTGATCGTCTCCGGTCCGAGCGGCGTCGGCATCACCACGCTGGCGCTGGCCCTTCAAGCACGCAAGTCCGACTCCGACGCACCGTTCGACATCGTCAATAAGCGGCTGTTCTGGCTCGACACCGACGGCCTGTTCGGCCTCGGCGACAACGACGCTATCGTCAAGCAGTTTAAGGCCATATTTGCGACCCTGAACCGCACCCCCGATAGCGTTTTGATCGTGGAGGATACGCTCGATCTGATCGATGCGCTGCGCAACAGTGGGCTGATGCACATCGTCAACGCGTTGACGGCGATGGTGAAGGCGAAGAAGACGCAGGTCTTCCTTGAGGTGCGCGAGGCCGACCTGACACAGGTCCTTAAGTGTCACTCCGACTTCCGCGATCACTTTACGCTGATGGATCTGACCGAGCCGGTCGGCGCTGAACTCGAGGAGATCGCACTGCACGGCGCCAGGGACCTCGAGGAGAGCTACGAGGTCCGGATCGATCCGGCTGCGGTGAAGGCCGCCATCGACATGTCGAGCAAGTACCGTTCACTCGACACTGGCCTCACCGCGGCGCAGCCCGCGCGCACCCGCACCCTGCTCGACCGCGGCATGGCGCGCTATCTGCTGCGGGCGCATTCGACGCCGCCGCTGCTCGCGGAGCTGGAGGCGGAGCTCGCGCGTCTCACGGAGAGCGGGTCGTCCTCTGGAAACCAGGAAAACGCCGCCACCGTGCGCGCCGCCATCGCCCGCCATAAGGCCGAGTTCGCTGAATACCAGGCCAAGATCAAGGGTTACTACGCAGCGCAACGCGACGGCGAGAAGTCGATCGCACAAATGGAGGCCCAACTGCGTGGGCTCGAGGAAGAGGAGAAGAAACGGCACCTCGACGATCCCGCCGGCAAGGCCTCCACCAGCGATGGCGACTTCGATCTGATCGCCAGGGCGTCCGGCTATGCGACGCCCGAGATTCTCAAGCTGCGCGGCGACATCGCGCGGACCCAGGCGGCCGTCGACGAAAATCGGGTGAAATACAAAGCGGTCACGAAGGAGATCAACGATCGGCTGCTGTTCACTGCAAGTATGGTGATCGATGAATTTTCGCTGATCTCCGGTATCGACGCCTCCAAGCTCAAGCAGAACGACGCCGTCAAGCTGCTCAATCTCCATGGCTCACTGAAGCGGCGCGTGTTCGGTCAGGACGCGGTGCTCGATCATATCGATCGTGCGGTCAAAGTCTGGCGACGAGGGCGGCGCACCGACAGGCCGCTGCCGTTCCTGTTCTGCGGCGCCAGTGGCGTCGGCAAGACCGAGGTCTCCAAGGCGTTGGCGGAGGCTCTGTTCGACACCGACAAGGCGCTGAACCGCTACGACATGGGCGAGTTCATGGAGAAGAACGACGTCACCAAGCTGATCGGCGCGCCTCCGGGCTACGACGGCTTCGCGGCGGGCGGCGAGATGACCAACTCGGTGCGGGCCAATCCGTATCAGGTCATGCTGTGGGACGAGATCGAGAAAGCTCACCCCGACATCTTCAACATCTGCCTCAACATCCTCGACGACGGGCGCTGCCGCGACAACCTGGGCCGCAAGGTTGAGTTCGGCGACGTGGTAATGCCAATGACCACCAACATCGGCGCGGATCATGCGCTGCGGGTCGGTACCGGCCCCGGCGACTTGAGCCAGGATGAGGCCTACGAACTCACCATCCGCGACCTGAAGAAGGCCTTCCGAACGGAATTCCTGAACCGCTTTGAGGGACGCGAGAACATCATCCTGTTCCACAAGCTCAACATGGACACGATCGAGAAGATCGTGTTCCGCGAAATCTCACGCATCAACGCCTTCTACGCGACGCAATCGATCGACGTGCGCTTCCCGGAGGCGCAGCTACGGGAGTTCTGCGACAAGATCTATTCGCCCGAGATCGGAGCGCGCGGCCTGCCGGGCCGCATTAAACGCATCGAGGCCATGATCGTTGAGAAAACGATGGCGGACGCCACCTTCGGTGGCACGCTCGACATCGGCTTCGATGCCACAAGCCGCAATTTCACGTCGAACTGGATCGCCCATGACAGAAAAGCCGCATAACGACGCCGATGCGTTGCTGCACGGCATCGACAAGACGCTGTCCGACTTCAAAACCAAGGCCTATGAGGCCAAGAAATCCTACGACCAGTCCGAGGTCGGGCGCGCCCACCGAGAGCTGAGCGCGCTCGGCCGGTTCTGGTCGCAGTTCGTCCGCTCCTGCGGGTGGATCTACCTGCAGTTGATCGCTCCGGTCACCTGGCGGATCTACCGCTTCGTGCGATGGGCGTTCGCCCGCTACCGCGCGCTTTGGGCGCGCTGCGTCTACGCCAAGGACGCCTATGGTGATCCGGAATTCAGCAAGGCGCGCGGCGGAATCATGATCCTCGCGACGATCGCCGCCTGCTACCTCGTCTACGGCGCAGCGACCGTCGCTGCGACCCTGCCCTGGTACCTTGCCACTGTGCGGCACGACGAGCAGCTGTATCTTTCCAACTCCCAGAACGTCTCCAGTTCCCAAACCGAAGGCCTGGAGATCCACGAGGTCTACGGTTGCGAGACGCTGCCCTGCACCGAGCAGAACACGGTGACGTTCCGGGTGCGTTCGACCTGGTTCAATGAGATCTGGAGTATCCTCCATCATGGTTCGCTATTTTATCCCGGCTACGTCGCGGCGGCGGTCAGCCCGGTGCTGAACCGCTGTGTTATCACCTCCTACGGTGTCCGCAGGAAATTCCTGGTGCGGTCCTGGGAGCTCTATCCCGACCTCGTGCAGGTCGAATGCATGCCGACCGACGCTGGTGAGGGTAAGGATAGCAAGGTGATCAACAACAGGGACTATCGCTAGGCCCACTTCACGCCGATCTATGCGACGCCCACGCTCCGACGCAGCGCCCTGCTTCGCCGTGGCGCTATGAAGCTGCGGCCCGCCGTGCTCTCCTAACGACAAAGCTGCGACCGACTGCGATCTTGCACCACGCCTCAAGCTCGTCGTGCAGCAGCCGAAGTGTGCTCAGCAGTTCGCTGTTTTCGCCGGCGCCTTGGCCGAATGGCTCGGTGCGGCCACAGGCGGCAGCCCATTGAGCGACGCCGTGATCGGCGTGGACCTAATTGGGCGCTTGCGTCGCTCTGGGCCGCGGGAGACAATGCGGCCTTGCCGAAAAGCGGAGAGACGGCAATGCTGTTTCGTCTCGCATTTGCCTTTGTATCCTTCACGACGGTGCTGTTTGATCCCATTGAGGCGGTATCGCAGGACATGCTGCGAAGCGTCGACCTCAACAGCCCCGAAATGTCGACTTCGGAGATGACGCGTGCCGAGGTCGAGGTGCGGCTCAAAGGGGCGCCTCAAGGCGCGGCAGGCCACCGGTCTTTGGATTTGGAAGGAACGCGGCTGTCGCACCTCGATCTTTCGGGCCTCGACTTCTCCGGCGGCAATCTACGGCTCGTCAAGCTTAACCGGACCAGCCTGAAATACGCGCGCCTCGATCGGGCCATTCTGAATCAGGCTTGGCTGATCGATGCCGATTTGACGGGAGCGTCGCTCGCAAAGGCCTCGCTGCTCGGCACGCAGATGCAACGCGCCAAGCTCGGCGGTGCCGATTTGAGCGGCGCGCGCATCGCTGCCGACCTTTCCGGCGCCAGCCTGATCGGATCCAAGCTTGTCGGCGCCGATCTGAGTGCTGACATGCGCAACCAATCGATGGGCATGATGCGTGGCGTGCTCAAATCCGCCGATCTCAGGAATGCGGATCTGAGCGGTGCCAATCTCTCGCGTACCGATCTCGAATTCGCAAAGCTGCAGAACGCCAATCTTTCGAATTGCAACCTCACCCGCGCCGACCTTTCCGGGGCCGACTTGTCCAACGCAAATCTGGCCGGTGCCGATCTCACGGAGGCCGACCTCGCCTCGGCCTTGTTGCCGAGCGCGGCCGCGCTGGAAAGAGTTCAGAATCTCGACAAGGCCAGAAACTTGCATCTGGCGCGGCGACCACCTCAAGGGTCGCAGTGATCGAGGCCTGTATTCCAGCCCGAGATCAAATGGCGCGCCCGGAACGATTCGAACGTCCGACCCTCAGATTCGTAGTCTGATGCTCTATCCAGCTGAGCTACGGGCGCGTTTTTCGCGTGTGGTCTCGGGCTGAACGCCCGAAAAGGCCGGTCCGCAATCCGGAGGGCCCTGCGAAAGGCCACCTGACTAACGGCTCAGGACGCGCTTGGCAAGGTGGCAGGCACGGATTTTGGCGCAGATTTTTGCGGGACGGCCGGACCGGGGACGGATCGATCCACGGGGGTCAGGGAGCTCGCCGCTGACCAATGCTGGGCGGAGCCAATGGGACGCTGTCCTTGTCCGACGACCTCGAGATTCCGGGTTCAATGTCTTCGGCATTGCCCCGGAATGACGGAATGGGCAGCACCAGAACACAGGAAAAGCTGGTCGGACCCTTGCCGGCCGACAGCAGGAGACCTTTGGCGCCGTTGGGCGGCGGGGCGCAGAGCGTTGTCGCGGCCGCACGGCTCAGGCGCGCGCCCGCTCCTTGCGGACGCTCTGCAGCTCGACCGGGCGATCGGGAATGGCGATGCGGAAGGTGGCGCCCAGCGTGCCCTCGACCAGCTGAATCTCGCCGTCATGGGCGCGGACCAGTTCGGCGGCGATCGCAAGCCCGAGCCCGCTGCCGCCCGGACGCCCGGCGCTGCGGAACGCTTCGAACAGGTGCTCGCGCACCTTGGCCGGCACGCCAGGCCCGGTGTCCGAGACTTCGAGGATCGCAACGGCGCCCTCGCGGCGGCCGCTGACGCGGATCTGGCGGACGCCTGCATCGGCCGCCTGGCTCTCCAACGCCTGCGCGGCATTGCGCACCAGATTGAGCAGCACCCGGAACAGCTGGTCCGGATCGGCATCGACCTCCAGGCCGCGTTCGATCGCCGCCACCCAGGTGATCGACGTCGTCGGCGACAAGCCCGCGGTCTCCCGCACCTCCGTCACCACCGATTCGACCGTCACCATGCGGCGATCGGGCGCAGGCTCCTGGACCCGGCCGTAGGAGAGGGTCGACTGGCAAAAATCGATGGCGCGCTCGAGCGAGCGCATCAGCTTCGGCGCGAAGCGCTGCACCCGCGGATCGGGCACGCTGGCGAGCTGGTCGGACAGCAGCTGCGACGAGGCCAACAGATTGCGCAGGTCGTGATTGATCTTCGACACCGCCAGTCCGAGCGCCGCGAGACGGCTCTTCTGATGCAGCATCGACACCAGGTCGCGCTGCATGTCGGCGAGCTCGCGCTCGGCCACACCGATCTCGTCGCTGCGCTGGCTCGGCACGATGATCCGCGCCACACTTTCCGGATTCTCGTGGAAGCCGACCAGGCTTGCGGTCAATCGCCGCATCGGCCGCACGAACAGATAATGAAGCGCGAGATAGACCAGCGCGGCCGTCAGCACGGCCAGCAGAAGCGAGACGCCCAACAGGTTGCGCGAGAAGCGATACATCGCTTGCCGCAACGGCTTCTCGTCGGTCACCACCTCGATGAACTGGGCGCGGCCGGGCGCCGGCCCGATCACGCGCATCACGTGGTTGCCTCGCTCGGTCATGGTCCTGAGCGAATTGATGATCGAGGACCACGCGGTCATGTCGCGCATGTCGAAATCATGATCGATAGCGGCTGGCAGGTCGGCGCTGGCAAGCAGCCGCCGCTGCTGGCCCATCTTGATGGCGACCGCGCGGGCGTTGATGGAGGTCAGGATCTGACGGGCGAGCGAATCGGGCACCATTCCCGACGGCGCCGCATCAAGCACCAGGGCAGCAGTATTAGCAGCGGCGAGCCGATCGTTGAGGCGGTTGGTCCAGAAATTGGCGATCGCGGGCACATAGATCAGCACTGCCGCAATCATGACCAGCGGAATGGTCAACAGCAGCAGCTTTCCGGACAGCCCGAGCCGGCGCGACCGCTTCGGCCGCAGGCGCTCTATGATCGGCTGGTCGTCGGTTTCTGGCACGTGTCGCCCTTCACGAGGGATCCCAACCCTTACCGTTCCGCAACATGGAGCCCGGCCCCAGGCCCCGTCAAATTACGGATCGCTCATGTTCCGGTTCCACTGACCTATGTTGAAGGCCAGCTGGAAACCACCCCTCCCCCGGAAACCCCGGGAAATCGGTTCTATTCACGCCCCATTCGGCACCCGTGCAGGCTTGGCGCAGATGGTCCGCCGCACGATTGACGAGAACAGGTCGCTCCCGTATAAGCCGCGCCAACTGTCCGCGATGGTCCGGCTTGTCCGGGGGCGGCTCGATTCCTGGGCCGGCGGCGGCCTGCTTTGGGCCTGGCAGCATCACCGGACATCCTCGACAATTTAAACAGGCAGATTGCCTTCTGGCAACTTGCCCGTCAGCGGAGATTGACCCGTGAAGCGGACCTATCAACCCAGCAAACTGGTGCGCAAGCGCCGTCACGGCTTCCGCGCGCGCCTCGCCACCACCGGGGGCCGCAAGGTTCTCGCCGCCCGCCGTGCGCGCGGTCGCAAGCGTCTGAGCGCCTGAAGCCAGGGCGTCTCTCCCCGGAGATTTCCATCATGGATCGGCTGCGGCAGCGGGCGGACTTCCTCGCCGTTGCCGATGGCGTGCGGGCGAGCAGTCCTGCCTTCGTCGTCCAGCGGCGGGAACGCCAGGACCAGGGCCCGATCCGGATCGGCTTCACCGTCACCAAGAAGAACGGCACCGCCACGGAGCGCAACCGCATCCGCAGGCGGTTGCGCGCGCTGGTGCTACGGCTCGATCCCCTGTCGATGCGGCCGCACAGTGACTATGTGCTGGTCGGTCGGCGCGACGCGCTCACGCGCGACTTTTCGACCATGTTTGACGATCTCACGACCGCGCTGGGCAGGCTCGATCGGCCGCCTCGCTCGCAGGGCGAGCCGCGTTCCAAGCGGCCACCTGCCAAGCCCCGCCAACCGGATCAACTGACCAGACGACAAGAAGAACGATGACCGACAATCGCAACACCATCCTCGCCGTCGTCCTGTCCGGGCTGGTCCTGATCGCCTGGCAATATTTCTACAACATGCCGCAGATGGAGCGGCAGCGCGCGCAACAGGCGCAGACGGAGCTCGCCAAGAAGCAGGCAGCACAGCCGGAGACATCGCAGCCGCAGACGTCGACGTCGGCGCCGCAGCCGGGCTCATCAGGCGCCCCCAGCGCGCCCTCCACCAATGCCCCGACCGGCAGCGCCGTGGTGCCGCGCGACGCCGCGCTCGAAGCCACCCCGCGGGTCAAGATCGATACGCCGCGCCTTGCCGGCAGCATCTCGCTGAAGGGTGCCCGCATCGACGACCTCGCACTGGTGCAATATCGGGAGACGGTCGACCCGCAATCGCCCGCGATCGTGCTGTTCTCGCCCTCCAACACCGCCCACCCTTATTATGCCGAGTTCGGCTGGGTCGCCGGCGCGGGCTCGAGCGTGGGCGTTCCCAACCAGAACACGGTCTGGCAGCAGCAAGGCTCGGGCTCACTGACGCCGTCGACGCCGGTGACGCTGACCTACGACAATGGCGAAGGGCTCACCTTCCACCGCACGATTTCGGTCGACGAGCATTATCTGTTCACGATCAAGGACGACGTCACCAATACCGGCGGCGCGCCGGTGACGCTCTATCCGTTCGGGTTGATCTCGCGCCACGGCACCCCGCAGGTCTCGGGCTACTACATCCTGCATGAGGGCCTGATCGGCTATCTCGGCGAGCACGGCCTGCAGCAATTCACCTACAAGAAGATCGACGACGAAAAGGTCGTGAACTTCAGCGCCACTGACGCCTGGCTCGGCATCACCGACAAATATTGGGCCGCGGCGCTGCTGCCGCAGACCGATGCGCACCTGCAGGCGCGCTACCAGTCCAGCCTCGAGGGCAATCTGCGCCGCTACCAGACCGACTATCTGGAAGATGCGCAGACGGTCGCGGCCGGCGCCACCAACACCGTCTCCACGCGGCTGTTCGCGGGTGCCAAGGAAGCGGGCGTCGTCGGCATCAACTTCCCGATCGGCGGGCTTGGCGGCTACAACCAGGCGCTCGGACTGAACCATTTCGACCTGTTGATCGACTGGGGCTGGTTCTATTTCCTGACCAAGCCGATGTTCCTGGCGCTCGACTTCTTCTACCGCTTCTTCGGCAATTTCGGCATCTCGATCCTCCTGGTGACGGTGCTGGTGAAGCTCTTGTTCTTCCCGCTCGCCAACAAGTCCTACGCCTCGATGGCGAAGATGAAGTCGATCCAGCCGCAGCTCGCCGCGCTCAAGGAGCGCTATCCGGACGACCGGGTGAAGCAGCAGCAGGAGATGATGGAGATCTACAAGAAGGAGAAGATCAATCCGGTCGCGGGCTGCCTGCCGGTGCTGTTGCAGATCCCGGTGTTCTTCTCTTTGTACAAGGTCCTGTTCGTGACCATCGAGATGCGGCACGCGCCGTTCTACGGCTGGATCAAGGACCTCTCGGCGCCGGACCCGACCAACCTGTTCACGCTGTTCGGGCTGCTGCACTACGACCCGACCCAGCTGCCGATGTTCGGGCACTATCTCGCGCTCGGCATCTGGCCGATCATCATGGGCATCACGATGTGGTTCCAGATGAAGCTGAACCCGACGCCGCCGGATCCGACGCAGGCGATCATCTTCAACTGGATGCCGCTGATCTTCACCTTCATGCTCGCCGGCTTCCCGGCCGGCCTCGTGATCTACTGGGCCTGGAACAACACGCTCTCGGTGCTGCAGCAGAGCGTCATCATGCGCCGCAACGGCGTGAAGGTGGAATTGTTCGACAACATCCGCGGCGCGTTTTTCAAGAAAGCGGCGTGAGCCGTTGCGACAGCACATCCCTCATCATGATGCCCGGCCTCGTGCCGGGCATCCTCGTCTTTGGAGTGTCGCTGGAATAGCTTGCCCAAGGGGCTGCGGCCGCGCAGGCGGGGTCGAGCCCGGCCATGACGACGAGAGATACGGCCAATGACCACCAGCGCCACTGATGATGCCGAGCTGATCGAACAAGGGCGAAAGCTGTTCGCCGGCCAGTGGCATTTCACCCACGCGGCGCCCTCGATCGCGGCGCTGCCGCCGATGGGGGCGATGGAGGTCGCGTTCGCCGGCCGCTCCAATGTCGGCAAGTCGAGCCTGATCAATGCGCTGACCGGCCAGACCACCTTGGCGCGGACCTCGCACACGCCCGGCCGCACCCAGGAGCTGATCTTCTTCGAGGGCCCGGACAAGGTGCCGCTTCGGCTGGTCGACATGCCCGGCTATGGCTACGCCGCAGCTCCGAAGACCAAGGTGGCATCCTGGACAGCGCTGATCCATCAGTTCCTGCTGGGACGCGCCAGCCTCGCCCGAGTCTACGTCTTGATCGACGCGCGGCACGGGCTGAAGGACGTTGACCAGGAGGTGCTGACCACGCTGGACAAGTCCGCAGTCAGCTACCAGCTCGTCCTGACCAAGGCCGACCAGATCAAGCCGGCGGAGCTCGCCGCTCGGGTGGCCGAGACCGAGGCGGCACTGGCCAGGCATCCGGCCGCTTTCCCGCAGGTGCTGGCGACCTCCTCGCGCGCCGGTACCGGCATGGCGGAGCTGCGCGCGGCGATGGCGCGGCTGTTGCGGGAGCGTGGCGCATGAGCCGGTGGCCGCGGATTCTGGTGGCCTGCGCCGGGCTGATGGGCGCCGCCGGCGTCGCGCTCGCGGCCCTGGCCGCCCACGCTGCGGACGCCTCGCGGCTCGGACCTGCCTCCAGCATGCTGCTGTTCCATGCCTCCGCGGTGCTCGCCACCGTCGCGCTGGCTGGACGCGGCGCCGTGCACGGCCGCATCGGCCTGATCTCCGCCACCGGCTTCGTGGTCGCATCGGTCTTGTTCGCGGGCGATCTTTTCATGCGCCATTTCACCGGCGAGCGGCTGTTTCCGTTTGCCGCGCCGATCGGCGGCAACCTGCTGATCGTGAGCTGGCTGTCGCTCACCGTCTGCGCGCTGTGGCCGCGCCGCGGGTGACGGCTGCTTTGCGCCGCCTGCGGCAATCGGCTAGAAGGCGGCGACTTCCCCGCCAGCGAGATTGTCTCCCATGACCGACGCGACCCATATCAGCCCGCTCGATCAGGCCCGCATCCTGTCGGAAGCGCTGCCGCACATGCAGGAATATGACGAAGAAACCATCGTCATCAAATATGGCGGCCATGCCATGGGCGACGAGGAGACGGCGAAGGCCTTCGCCCGCGACATCGTGCTGTTGGAGCAGACCGCGATCAATCCGGTGGTGGTGCATGGCGGCGGGCCGCAGATCGCGACTATGCTCAAACGCCTCGGCATCGTCTCGGAATTCGCCGCAGGCCTGCGCATCACCGACGCCGCCACCATCGAGATCGTCGAGATGGTGCTGGCCGGCTCGATCAACAAGCAGCTGGTCGGCTACATCAACGAGGCCGGCGGCAAGGCGGTCGGCCTGTGCGGCAAGGATGGCAACATGGTGCGCGCGGTCAAGGCGACGCGCACCATGGTCGATCCGGATTCCCACATCGAGAAAGTGGTCGATCTCGGCTTCGTCGGCGAGCCGGAGAAGGTCGATCTCACGCTGCTCAACCAGATCATCGGCTATGAGCTGATCCCGGTGCTGGCGCCGCTCGCCACCTCCAAGGAGGGCCAGACCTTCAACGTCAACGCCGACACCTTTGCCGGCGCAGTGGCTGGCGCGCTGAAGGCCAAGCGGCTGTTGCTGCTCACCGACGTGCCGGGCGTGCTCGACAAGTCCAAGAAGCTGATCCCGGACCTGTCGATCGCGGACGCGCGCAAACTGATCGCCGACGGCACCATCTCCGGCGGCATGATCCCGAAGGTGGAGACCTGCATCTACGCGCTCGAACAGGGCGTGCAGGGGGTCGTCATTCTCGACGGCAAGGTCCAGCACGCCGTGCTGCTCGAGCTCTTCACCAACCAGGGCACGGGCACGCTGATCCACAAGTGATAGGCAGCGCAGTCGCCGGATGAAGACCGTGAGGGTGCGAAATGGGATCGTCATTCCGGGGCGCCTCGAAGAGGCGAACCCGGAATCGCGAGATTCCGGGTTCGATGCTCCGCATCGCCCCGGAATGACCGTCGCGTTGACGTACGCGCTCCTGACCATCCTCTCCCTTCTCACCTCCGCCGCGCCCGCCGCCGCCGACCTCAAACTCTGCAACCGCATGAGCTATGTCGTCGAGGCCGCGATCGGCGTCGACGACAAATCGGCCACCGCGACGCGGGGCTGGTTCCGGATCGATCCCGCCACCTGCCGGGTCGTGCTGCAGGGCGATCTCACCGCCGACCGCATCCTGTTGCATGCGCGCGCGCTCAGCCTCTACGGCGCCTCGCCCATCCCGGAAAACGGCAACGACACGCTCTGTGTCGCGCAGGACAATTTCATCATCGCAGCGGCGCGGCAGTGCCGGACTGGACAGACACCGGCACCCTTCACCCAGATCACACCGACCAGGACGGACGACGGCAATCTGGTCGCTTATCTCGCCGAAAGCGCGGAATATGACGACGAGCAGGCCCGGCTCGCCGGGATCCAGCGGCTGCTCGGCATCGCCGGCTACGACGCCGCGCCGATCGACGGCGTCGACGGGCCGAAGACGCAAGCAGCACTGGCCGCGTTCCTGAAGAGCCGCAACCTGTCGGCCGACATCGTGTCGCAGCCCAATTTCTTTTCCACCATGGTCGATGCAGTGCAGGCGCCCTCGCCGACCGGACTGACCTGGTGCAACGACACCCCGCACAAGGTGATGGCGGCGGTGGCCACCGACGATGGCAGGAGTGTGATCAGCCGCGGCTGGTATCGCATCGATCCCGGCAAATGCCTGCATCCTGATATCACCGGGCAGCCGAAGAAAGTGTACAGCTTTGCGGAAGCCGTCGACGCCGACAATCGCAGCATCAAGCTCAAGGACAAGCCGTTGAACTGGGGCGGCCTAACCCAGCTCTGCACCCGCGAGAGCAAGTTCGAGACCTCGGAACAGGGCGACTGCCCGAGCCGCGGCTTCACCGCAACCGGCTTTGCCGCAGTCGACATCGCCCGCGGCGGCAAGACGCTGCGCTTCGCGCTGCCGTGATGGCTTTCGTTGCCGTCAATGTTGCGTTGGAGATGTCGCCACAAACACAACTGTCGTCCCTGCGAAAGCAGGGACCCATAACCACCGGCTTTTATGAGTCGATGATCATCTGCCACCGTGCCTTACTGATCGATTCCGCGGTATGGGTCCCCGCGTTCACGGGGACGACAACGGAGTACGTAGTGCCAGCTCTCACCGAATGACCATTTGAGATAGCGATGACGAACCCAGCCCGCACCTTCGATCACGTCGACACCTGGGTGTTCGACCTCGACAACACGCTGTATCCGCATCACGTCAATCTGTGGCAGCAGGTGGATGCGCGGATCGGCGAGTTCGTCGCCAACTGGCTGAACGTGTCGGCGGAGGAAGCCCGCCGCATCCAGAAGGATTACTATCGTCGCTATGGCACCACGATGCGCGGCATGATGACCGAGCACGGCGTGCATGCCGACGACTTCCTGGCCTACGTCCACAAGATCGACCACTCCCCGCTGGAACCGAATCCTGCGATGGGGGCCGCGATCGAGAAGCTGGCGGGACGCAAGCTGATCCTGACCAACGGCTCGGTCGATCACGTCGGGGCGGTGCTGGCCCGCCTCGGCCTCACGTCCCATTTCCACGGCGTGTTCGACATCATCGCCGCCGAGCTGACGCCGAAGCCGGCGCCGGAGACCTATCAGCGCTTTCTCAAGCTTCACGATGTCGATCCGACGCGAGCCGCCATGTTCGAGGATCTCGCGCGCAACCTGGTGGTGCCGCACGGCCTCGGCATGACCACGGTGCTGGTGGTGCCCGACGGCACCAAGGAGGTAGTCCGCGAGGACTGGGAGCTCGAAGGCCGCGACGATCCGCATGTCGACTACGTGACCGACGATCTGACCGGGTTTTTGCAGGGACTTACCACGAAATAGAGGGCTGTCGTCCCGGACAAGCGAAGCGCCCGCCTGCGCGAACAACGGGTCGAGTCAACTCGCGAGCGCGATCCGGGACCCATAACCACAGGACGCAGTTGACGCGAAGGACGTCCCCTATCCTGCCCGAACTAGAGATTCCGCGGTATGGATCCCGGCTCGCGCTTCGCTTGGCCGGGACGACGGCGGAGGCGTGGTGAGGTTCGAGAACGCCGGCACCTCGGAGTGTACCTTGACACCCCCTAGCCAAACTCCGAAAAAGCCACCCCTGTTTTGCAGATTTGACGCGCTCCCGCACGAGCGCCCCGCCCAATCCAAGGATCACGCGATGTCCCTCTCCGCCCTGGAATCCACCATCAACAGCGCCTTCGAGGCGCGTGACGGTATCTCGACGACGACCAAGGGCGAGGTCCGCGATGCCGTGGAGAGCGCGCTCGAACTGCTCGACAAGGGCGCGGCGCGGGTGGCAGAGCGCGGCACCGACGGCAAATGGACCGTCAATCAATGGCTGAAGAAGGCGGTGCTGTTGTCCTTCCGTCTCAACGACATGGGCGTGATCCCGGGCGGCCCGGGCCAGGCCACCTGGTGGGACAAGGTGCCCTCGAAATTCGAGGGCTGGGGCGAAAACCGTTTTCGCGACGCCGGCTTCCGCGCCGTGCCGGGCGCGATCGTGCGCCGCTCCGCCTTCATCGCCAAGGGCGTGGTGCTGATGCCGTCTTTCGTGAATTTGGGCGCCCATGTCGATGAGGCTACCATGGTCGACACCTGGGCCACCGTTGGCTCCTGCGCCCAGATCGGCAAGCGCGTGCACATCTCCGGCGGCGCCGGCATCGGCGGCGTGCTGGAGCCGCTGCAGGCCGGTCCCGTGATCATCGAGGACGACTGCTTCATCGGCGCGCGCTCTGAAGTGGCCGAGGGTGTGATCGTGCGCAAGGGCGCGGTGCTGTCGATGGGCGTGTTCCTGGGCGCCTCGACCAAGATCGTCGACCGCGAGAGCGGCGAGGTGTTCGTCGGTGAGGTGCCGGAATACGCGGTCGTGGTGCCCGGTGCGCTGCCGGGCAAACCGATGAAGAACGGCGAGATCGGCCCCTCCACCGCCTGCGCCGTCATCGTCAAGCGCGTCGACGAGCGGACCCGGTCCAAGACCTCGATCAACGAGCTGTTACGCGACTGATCGTCGCTTGGACCGCGGCGCCGACCGGCAGGACTGGCGGGCAGCTAAACTGGCATGTTAAGCGGAGGCATGACCGATGCCCTCGCCATTGCCCGCGAACTGATCCGCTGTCCGTCCGTCACCCCGGCCGATGCCGGTGCGCTCGGCGTGCTCGAGCGCCTGTTGAAGGAGGCGGGCTTCGAGGTGCATCGCGTCACCTTCTCGGAACCGGGCACCGCCGACATCGACAATCTCTATGCCCGGATCGGCAGCGAAGCGCCGCATATCACCTTCGCCGGCCACACCGACGTGGTGCCGCCCGGCGACGAAGGCGCCTGGAGCCTTGGTGCGTTTTCCGGCGAGGTGAAGGACGGCTATCTCTACGGCCGCGGCGCGGTCGACATGAAGGGCGGCATCGCTTGCAGCCTCGCCGCCGCGCTCGCCTATCTGCGCGATCATGGCAGCAAGCCGCGGGAAGACGGCAAGGGCTCGATCTCGTTCCTCATCACCGGCGACGAGGAGGACGTCTCGATCAACGGCACGGTGAAGCTGTTGCAATGGGCGGCCGAGCGCGGCGAGACGTTCGATCATTGTGTGCTGGGCGAGCCGTCGAATCAGGAAGTGATGGGCGACTGCATCAAGATCGGCCGCCGCGGCTCGCAGTCCGGCATGCTGGTCGTCGAGGGCAAGCAGGGCCATGTCGCCTATCCCCACCGCGCCGCCAATCCGGTGCCGGATATTTCGCGCCTGATCGTCGCACTCTCCGACGAGCCGCTCGACCGCGGCAGCGCGCAATTCCAGCCGTCGAATCTCGAATTCACCTCAGTCGATGTCGGTAACGCGGCGAGCAACGTGATCCCCGGCAGCGCACGGGCGAAATTCAACATCCGCTACAATGACTGCCACACCCAGGAATCACTGCGGGCATTGGTCGAGGAACGGCTGAGAGTGGCGTGCGGCAACCGCATCCGCGCCCACATCGACTGGCTGCCGTCGAACTCCAATGTGTTCCTGACCAAGCCCGGCCCGTTCACCGATCTCGCGGTCGGGGCGATCGAAGCGGTGACCGGACGCAAGCCGGAGCTGTCCACCACCGGCGGGACCTCGGACGCGCGCTTCATCTCGTCCTACTGCCCGGTGATCGAGTTCGGCCTGGTCGGCCAGACCATGCACCAGATCGACGAGCGCGCGGCGGTGGCCGATATCGCGACGCTGACGACGATCTATCGCGGCATTCTCGACAAGTATTTCGCCTAAAGCGCGATGAGATTAGGATCAATCGTCATCGCGCTTTAGGTTATTTTTTGAGCATGATCTCCGCGCAAACGCGCTCCGCGTTTGTCGCGAGGGAAAACCGCTTCGCACTTTTCCGGATCATGCTCTAACCAATCCGGATCAGGCGACCTTCACCTCCGACAGGAACTGGTCGACCTCGCGGCGCAGATCGGTCGCCTGCCCGGCAAGGCTCGCAGCCGAGTCCAGAAGTGAGCGGGCCGAACCGCGGGTGTCGGCCGCAGCCGCGCTGACCAGTTCGATCGACGACGAGACGTCCCGGGTGCCGCTCGCGGTCTGCTGCACGCTACGGGCAATCTCCCGGGTCGTGGCGCTCTGCTCGGCGACGGCCGCCGCGACCGACCCCGTGACGCCGCTGATCGTGTTGACCACGGCGGCGATCTTCTCGATCGCGGCCACCGTGCTGCCGGTCTCGTTCTGGATCGCCACGATCTGGCTTTCGATCTCCTCGGTCGCCTTGCTGGTCTGCGACGCCAGACTCTTCACTTCGGAAGCCACGACGGCGAAACCCTTCCCGGCCTCACCTGCCCGCGCCGATTCGATCGTGGCGTTGAGCGCAAGCAGGTTCGTCTGCGAGGCGATGGCACGGATCAGTTGCACGACATCGCCGATGCGCGTGGCGCTGCCGGCCAGCGTGCGGACCTTGTCGGTGGTGTCGAGTGCCTGGCTGGTCGCGTTCGACGATTCCGATGCAGCTTCCGAGATCTGCCGTGTGATCTCCTTCATCGAGGCGTCGAGTTCCTCGGAGGCCGCCGCCACGGTGTTGACGCCCGATGTCGCCTGCGCGGCCGCATCGGCCACGGCAGTCGCGCGGGACGCGGTGGTGCTGGCGGAGTTGTCGAGCGCCTCGGCCGATTGTTTCAGGCCGCTCGCCGCCTCGCTCAACCGACCACAGAGCGTGTCGATGACGTCGCCGAAACGGCGGGTAAGCGCCTCGACCTTCTGCCGGCGCGCGTCTCGCCGCGCTTCCGCGTCTGCCCCCTGTTGCGCCAGCTGATCGGCCTCCGCGGACTTCTCCTGCAGAACGCCGATGGCATTGGCAAGCGTACCGACTTCATCGGTTCGGTCGCGATAGGCAATCTCCACGTCGCGCGCGCCACCGGCGATGCGCCCGATCAACTCGGTCAGGTTGCTGAGAGGCTTGATGACGCGGGCATTGAACCAGAGCGTCGCGAGTGCAGCCGCACCGACATTGATCAGCAACAAGGCCATCGCCAACACGAAACGGCTCTGGGACTCGGCGATCGCGACCTCGCTCTGGCGCACGGCCTCGGCCAGCGCCGCATCGCGCAGCGGCAGGATCGTATCGAGCACCGGGAATATCGAACGCAGGAACTGATCGGGATCAAGATCGAGCACCTTGCCCCGGTTTGGCGCCACCTGCGACGCATAAAGCTCGCCGCCGCGTGCCCAATAGCCGCTCTCGACCCCGGCTAAGGCGGCGTACACGGGCTTCTGGTCGATATCGGCAGCCGCAATCTTCGCCGTTGACCAGATCCGATCGATGCGACCCTTGAAGGTGGCGAGCGCTTCCGCCGCCTCTCCAGCCATCGGCTGCTTCGTTGCAATGGCGCGAATGAACGTCGTGGTCGCGCGGCCGGCCCAGTCGCGCAAGTCCCAGCCGATCACCGCCAGCCGGGCCGCACGGCCGATGGCGGAATTGGCCGCATTGATCCGGCGCACGATCACGTCGACATGGCCGCCGGTCGCTTCCTGGACCGTGAACATCTGCGGCACGTAGTCGCGGACAATCCCCTCTGGCCGCGCCGCCTTGGGCTGGGCCACGGCGTCGAGTGCGGCGCCGCGCAGCGCACGCAGCTTCTGCTCGATCGAATCCAGAGCCGCCAGATCCTCAGGCAACTGCGCGAGACCGCGCGCCTTGGCAAGCGCCTCATCCGATCCCCCGGTGACCTTCCGGAGCGATGCAAGCTCGTCCGCCGTCGCCGCATTGGCCGATGCGAGTCGCGGATTGACCATGGCGCGCTCGAGGTTCAGCTTTTCCGGGAGCCGCAACATCGCCGAAAGCAGCTGCGCGTCACTGCCCGCGGTCCGGGCGGCCTGAAGCGAGGCCATCTGCTGCCAGGCGAATACCATGGTTGCGAGCAGGCCGATGACGGCCCCGAGCAGCAGAGATAGCAGGAAGACTTGACGAATGCGCACGACAGACCTCGCTGAACAGCAGCACGAGCTCACGGATAGCAGCGAGGATTCCAATTTGGAGTTAAGAAACTCCGTCCGGCGAAACAAAACGGAAACTAATTAGGAAAGCCATTCGGCCGGGCGGACTCACCTGCAGTTCCGTGGCAAGAAATTTCTCAATACTCCACCCGCACCAAATAGAGCCCCTCCGGAGGGGCGACGACGCCGCAGGCGGCGCGGTGGCGCGCGGCAAGCGCTGCGGAGAGATCATCCGCGTTCCAGCGGCCCTGCCCGACCCACACCAGCGAGCCGACCATCGAGCGCACCTGGCTGTGCAGGAACGAGCGCGCGGAGGTGAGGATAGTCACCGCGTCGCCGTCTCTGATGACGTCGAGTTGGTCGAGCGTCTTCTCGGGGGACTTCGCCTGACATTCCGTATCGCGGAACGTGGTGAAATCGTGCTTGCCGAGCAGCCGCTGCGCGGCCTCATGCATCGCATCCGAATCCAGCCGCTGCGGCACGCGCCAGACACGCCCCATATCGAGCGCGAGATTGGCGCGGCGATTCATGATGCGGTAGCGATAGTGCCGCTTCCGTGCCGAGAAGCGCGCTTCGAACGTCTCAGCGACGATCTCGGCGGCAAGCACCGCGACCGGATGCGGGCGCAGATGCGCATTCAGCGCATCGCGCAAACGGTCGGGACGAAACTCTTTGTCGATGTCGCAATGCGCGACCTGGCCTGTCGCGTGAACTCCGGCATCGGTGCGCCCCGAGCCGTGCACGCGAGTGGGCACGCCGCAGGTGGCCTGCACCGCGGCCTCGAGCGCGCCCTGCACCGACGGCAGCGTCTCCTGCAGCTGCCAGCCGCAGAACGGTGCGCCGTCATATTCGATCGTGAGCTTGTAGCGGGGCATGCCATTCCGAAGGTGTCATCGCCCGCGCAGGCGGGCGATCCAGTAGCCACTGACGTCTCGGTTCAACAATGAAAGCTTCGGCGTACTGGATACCCCGCCGGCGCGGGGTATGACAGTCTTAAGAAAAGCTGGCGCCGCGCTTCAATGGCGTACCGCGCAGGAAATCAGCGGCCTGCATCGGCGCCTTGCCGGCTCGTTGTAGTTCGACGATGCGGATCGCGCCTTCGCCGCAGGCGATGGTCAATTGGTCCTCGAGCACCTCGCCCGGCGTGCCGGCGCCGGCGGAGAGCGTGCAGCGCAGGATCTTCACCCGCACCGCCTCGCCGTCCACCTCGACCTCGCTCCAGGCGCCGGGAAACGGCGACAGGCCATGGATGTGGCGCAGCACCGCATGCGCGGGCTTCGCCCAGTCGATTTTGGCTTCGGCCTTCTCGATCTTGGCCGCGTAGGTGACGCCATCCTCAGGCTGCCTGGTCAGCGTCAGCGCACCGCGCTCCAAGGCCGCCATCGCCCGCGCCATCAGCCCGGCGCCGATTGCAGCGAGCTGGTCATGCAGGTCGGAGGCCGTCATCGCATCTGATATCGCGAGGCGCTCACCCATGGCGACATCGCCGGTGTCGAGGCCGACATCCATCTTCATCACCATCACGCCGGTCTCGGCATCGCCTGCCATGATGGCGCGGTTGATCGGCGCCGCGCCGCGCCAGCGCGGCAACAGCGAGGCATGCAAATTGTAGCAGCCGAGCCTGGGGGCATCGAGAATCGGCTGCGGCAGGATCATGCCATAGGCCACGACGACGGCGGCATCGGCATTGTGCGCGCGAAATTCTGCGAGCGCCTCGTCCGTTCTCAGCGTCTTCGGCGTGAGCACAGGAATACCCAGCCGCTGCGCCTCCTGCTCCACCGGAGTCGGCTGCAGCGCCAGCCCGCGGCGGCCGCCCGGCTTCGGCGCGCGAGTATAGACGACCGCGATCTCGTGGCCGTGAGCGGCGAGTTCGCGCAAGGTCGGCACGGCGAAATCCGGCGTGCCCATGAAGATCAGGCGAAGGGGCATGCTGCTTGCTCGATGCGTTCCCTCCCCCCTTGTGGGGGAGGGTTACAAGGGGGAGAGAGCCGACCGCGCGGGCCGATCGAGCTCGCCCTGTTCATTACTCCGCCGCCCGCTTGGCGGCCTTGGCGAACTTCTTCATCACGCGGTCGCGCTTCAACTTCGACAGATAGTCGATGAAGAGCACGCCGTTGAGGTGATCGATCTCGTGCTGGATGCAGGTGGCATAGAGGCCTTCGGCATCCTCCTCATGCACCTTGCCGTCCAGATCGGTAAAGCGCACCCGCACCCGCGCGGGCCGCTCGACCTCCTCGTAATATTCGGGGATCGACAGGCAGCCTTCCTGATAGACCGACAGTTCGTCGGACTTGGACAGGATCTCCGGATTGATGAAGACCCGCGGCTCGGCCTTGCCTTCGCCGTTCTCGTCGCGCTTGGCGAGATCCATGGTGATGACGCGCACCGGCTGCGCGACCTGGATCGCCGCGAGCCCGATCCCGGGCGCGTCGTACATGGTCTGGAACATGTCGTCGACCAGCTGCCGGATCTCCGGCGTTACCTTCTCGACAGGTGTGGACACCAGCCGCAACTGTTTGTCCGGCAGGATGATGATTTCTCTGAGGGCCATGGCGCGCGATTTAAGCGCGCCGCAGCACGCGGTCAATCTGAACGCCGCCCATCGGGCCGTCCCCGAGCGACGAATTTTAGGTCAGCGTTAACCATGAATCTCAACGGTTCGTTAACCATAAATGTTCTTATTTTGTTCCTGCTTATCCGCGAATCTGATAGATTGGGCCTATGACCCCGATGAACCCCGTCGTTTTCGTGATCGGCAACCTGCCGGTCCGAGCCTTTGACGCGCTGACCGGCTTCGGCGCGCTGGTGCTACTGCTGCTCGTTGTGATCGCACTGGTGGTGGCCCGCTCCGGCCGGCGCGGGGCCGAGCTTGCAACGATGCAAGCGATGCGCGCCGACGACCTGGAGCAGCGCCTGTCCGAGATGCTGCGGGCCCAGAGCGAGGCGTCGGGGCGGGTGGACGCGATGGCGCAGGTGCTTGCCGGCCGCCAGACCGAGCTCGCGCGCACCGTCAACGACCGGCTGGATTCCGTGACTCACCGCGTCGGCCAGTCGATGGAGCAGACCACGCGCCACACGATGGAGTCCTTGCGCGTGCTGCATGAGCGGCTCGGCATCATCGACCATGCGCACAAGAACCTGACCGAGCTGACCACGCAGGTGACGACGCTGCGCGACGTGCTCGCCAACAAGCAGGCGCGCGGCGCCTTCGGCCAGGCGCGGATGGAGGCGATCGTCCAGGACGGGCTGCCGAAGGGGAGCTACGCGTTCCAGTACACGCTGTCGAGCGGCAAGCGGCCGGACTGCGTCGTGTTCCTGCCGGATGCGCGCCCGCTCTGCATCGATGCGAAATTCCCGCTCGAGGCCGTAACCGCGCTGCACGACGCGCGCAGCGACGAAGAGAAGCGTTTCGCCGGCCAGCGGTTGCGCGCCGATGTGCTGAAGCACGTCAACGACATCGCGGAGAAATACCTGATTGTCGGCGAGACCCAGGATACCGCGCTGATGTTCGTGCCCTCGGAATCCGTCTATGCCGAGATCCATGACGGCTTCGACGACGTGATCCAGAAGGCCTATCGCGCCCGCGTGGTGCTGGTGTCGCCGTCGCTGTTGATGCTCGCGATCCAGGTGATGCAGCAGATCATGAAGGACGCACGCATCCGCGACGCCGCCGACCAGATCCGCACCGAGGTGATGCACCTCGGTGACGACCTCGGCCGCCTGCGCGAGCGCGTGCTCAAGCTGCAGAAGCACTTCGGCGACGTCAACGAGGACGTCCGTCAAATTCTGATCTCCGCCGACAAGATCGAGAAGCGCGCCGGCCGCATCGAGGAGCTCGATTTCAGCAAGGCCGACGCCCCGGTCGAAGCGCCACGGATCGTGGCTGCGCCGGGCGCGGCACCCGACCTGTTCCCGCTGGCGGGACGGATGCAGGCGGGGGAGTAAGGCGGCTTCTTTTTTGGAGCAAAAGCAGCCTCTTCAGCAATGGTCGTCATCGCCCGGCTTGACCGGGCGATCCAGTATCCCAGAGGCCGTAGATGAGCGAACGCAGCTTCTACGTCTACATACTCGCAAGCCACGTCGGCGGCACGCTGTATATTGGCGTCACGAACGATCTCATCCGTCGTGTTGCCGAGCATAGATCGCAAATGTCCGACAGCTTTACGAAGCGCTACGGGGTCGCTCGGCTCGTATACTTCGAAGTTTTCGAGCAGATCGAACATGCGATCCACCGCGAGAAGCGGTTGAAGAAATGGCAGCGAGCCTGGAAGATTACATTGATCGAGAAAGACAATCCCAACTGGATCGATCTCTATCCGCAGATCGCGGGAGTCTAAAGATAAGCCTCTGGAATACTGGATCGCCCGGTCAAGCCGGGCGATGACAGCTTTGCTTGTGGCTCGGTCGAAATCTGCTACCACCACTTCATGGTTGCTCCAGAACTGACATCCAAATCGGCGACAACTCCCGCCAAGTCCCCCACCTGGCGCGAGAGCGTGGCCGTCTACCTGCAGCCGCGCGTCTTGATCGTGCTGTTCCTGGGCTTCTCCTCCGGCCTGCCGCTGGCACTCTCCGGCTCGACTTTGCAGATCTGGATGCGCGAGGTCGGCGTCGATCTCGGCACCATCGGACTCTTCGCTCTGGTCGGAACTCCGTACACACTGAAGTTCCTGTGGGCGCCGCTGGTCGACGCGCTGCATCTACCGCTGTTCACCGCCGCGTTCGGCCGCCGCCGCGGCTGGCTGGTGTTTGCGCAAATGCTGCTGATCGGATCGATCGGGCTGTTGGCCCTGACCGATCCTGCCCGCGCGCCGTTCATGGTTGCGCTCGCGGCGCTCCTGGTCGCTGCGACCTCATCGACCCAGGACATCGTGGTCGACGCCTTCCGGGTCGAGAGCCTGCCCGAGAGCGAGCAGGCCGCAGGCATGGCGGCTTATGTCGCCGCCTACCGCATCGGCATGCTGGTCTCGACCGCCGGCGCGCTCGTCGTCGTCTCGGCATTCGAGAGCAGCGGCCTGCCGCGACCGTCGTCGTGGATGTGGGGCTACATCGTCATGGCCGGGCTGGTGCTGATCGGCACCGTCACCGCACTGCTCGCGACCGAACCCGCGCAATCCAAGCAGGCCGAGGCCGCTACCGCAGCAGACACCGCAATCGTCCGCGTGATCCACGCCGCCAGCGGCGCGTTCTCGGAATTCCTCACCCGCAAGGACGCGCTCGCCGCGCTCGCCTTCGTGGTGCTGTTCAAGTTCACCGACGCCTTTTCCGGCACCATGACGGCGCCCTTCGTGATCGATCTCGGCTTCAGCAAGGTCGACTATGCCGCGATCGTCAAAGGCGTCGGGCTTGCCGCGACGCTCGCCGGCGGCTTTGCGGGCGGGTTCCTGGCGCGGCGCTATTCACTGGCTACGAGCCTGTGGATCAGCGGCGTGGTTCAGGCGCTCGCCAACCTCTCCTTCTCCTGGCTCGCAATCACCGGCGTGAGCCAATGGGCGCTGGCACTGGCGATCTGCGCCGAGAATTTCACCAGTGCGATCGGCACCGTGATCTTCGTCGCCTATCTCTCGGCGCTGTGTCAGAACCCGCTGCACACCGCCACCCAATATGCGCTGCTCACTGCGCTGGCGGCAGTGGGACGGACTTATCTGTCGTCAGGCGCGGGCTATGTGGCGAAGGCGACCGGCTGGCCGCTGTTCTTCATGATCTGCGTGCTGGTCGCGATTCCGAGCCTGGTGCTGCTTGGCTGGCTGCAGCGGCGCCGGCATTTTGACGGCCTGCAGATGCGAGTCTGATCTATCGCTTGAGGTCGTCGCGCACCTTTCCATTGAGCCGTTCGAACTCAGCCACGACCGCGTCACAGGCCGCCTTTTCGGCCTCGCAACGCACGTCCATCTGAATGGACAGGTTATCTCCTTCCTGCATCACCCGGCGCCGAATTGCGGTGGGATAGGCAGGATGGTCCGACGGCACAAATGACCAGACGGTAAGGGCCGCGCTGTCCTCGATCACGGTCCAACCGGATTGCATTGAGCTCCTGGTACCCGGTTTGGTGCGTAGCCCCTCCAGTGCCGCGGCAACACTGGGGTAACCGAGATCGACCTGACCGCCCTCCTCGGACGCGGCCGCCGGCGATGCAAGGGCCGTGGCAACGACAAGCGCTGGTAGGGCTTTCATCCGCGACCTCCCGTCACGCACGCACCTGGCGTATCGCTCCATCGCACAAGCTAACCAGGAATTAGCGCTTCACCAAGCTCCATTTCGTGATCACCGCCTCACTCACCTGCCCGGCATCCTGCGCGCAGGCGATTTCGCCGACCTTCACCGCGATCTGCTTACCGAGCAGGCCCTTCAATTGCGCGGCCTGCGCATTGTTGGCGATGATCAGCTGAAATGTCTCCGGCCCGGTCTCGAGATTGCAGAGCCCGTTCGGCGGCGGCAAGCGACGCGGTTCGCTGGCAATCTGATAGGCCATGGCAGGCTCACCGGGCTTGGCGCCGCGAACCTTCAGGACGTTGAGCTCACCCGACAGCACGTCGCCGGCATTGATCGGCTTGCCGACCTTGAGCGGCTCGTCGCTCTGCTGCGCCAGCGCCAATGGCGCTGACAACCCGGCCAGAATCGCGCCCAAAGCCAGCCGTTTGCCGAATCCGCGTTTCGTCATCGATCAACTTCCGTATGTTTGCTTAGAACAGGGTCCGCTGCCGCATCGCGGCCGACAGCGTGCCTTCGTCGAGATAGTCAAGCTCGCCGCCGACCGGCACGCCATGCGCCAGCCGCGTCACCTTGACGTTCGCCTCCTGCAGGAGGTCGGTGATGTAATGCGCGGTGGTCTGACCGTCCACCGTCGCATTCAAGGCCAGGATGATCTCATTCACCTCGGGCGCGTGCGCGCGCTGCACCAGCGCATCGATCGTCAGATCCTGCGGACCGACACCGTCGAGCGGCGACAGCGTACCGCCGAGCACATGATAGCGGCCGGCGGTCGCGTTCGCCCGCTCCAGCGCCCAGAGGTCGGCGACATCGGCGACCACCACGATCATCGCGCCGTCGCGGCGCGGATCGGTGCAGACCGTGCAGGGATTCTGCGTGTCGATATTGCCGCAGGTCTTGCAGACCTGGATGCGCTCGATGGCGACCTGCAGCGCGGCCGCAAGCGGCGTCATCAGCGCCTCGCGCTTCTTGATGAGATGCAGCGCGGCACGACGCGCCGAGCGCGGCCCAAGCCCGGGCAGGCGCGCAAGCAGCTGGATCAGACGTTCGATCTCGGGACCGGCGACGGCCATCAGTTCAACGATTCAGCCCAGCAGACTTAACCAAAGCCGAATCCCGGCGGCAGGCCGAGCTTGCCGGTGATGGCCTGCATCTTCTCCTGCATCGCGACCTCCGCCTTGCGGCGCGCGTCGTTGCAGGCGGTGACCACGAGATCCTCCAGGATCTCGGTCTCCTCGGGCTTCACGAGCGACGGATCGATCTTGATGCCCTTCACTTCCATCTTCGCGGTCATGCGCACCGCGACTAGGCCGCCGCCGGAGGTGCCCTCGACCTCGAGGTTGCCGAGCTCCTCCTGCATTTCCTGCATTTTCGACTGCAGCTGCGCCGCCTGCTTCATCATGCCCAGAAAGTCGGCCATCGCTTACGTCCTCTTAGAACATCTCTTGATCATCGCTATCAGACTCGTCGACCGGCTCGACAGCGCTGCTAGCTTCGGATTCCGGCGGCTCGGGGGCAAGCTTACGAACCTCGACCACCTTGGCGCCGGGAAAGCGCGCCAGCACCTCCTGCACCCGCGGATCGGCCTCCGCCGCCCGTTCGCGTTCGCTTTTCGCGCGCAGATTCTGCTCGCGCAAGGTCGCCTGTCCCGGCTCGTTGGAGACAACGACCGTCCAACGCCGGCCGGTCCAGTCTTCCAGCTTGCGTCCAAGATCTGTGACAAGCGCGCGCGGGGCGCTGCGTTCCAGGGCAATCTCCAGCCGCCCGTCCTCGAACCGGACCAGGCGGACATCGGCCTCGAGCGCGCTCTTGGTCATCAGATCGCGGTTCTTGCCGGCAAGAGCGACGAGTTCCTGGAAACTGGCCAGCCGAAGCGCCGGCGCTGAGTCCTGCGGGGCAGGTGCCGGCGTCAACATCTGCGGCCGCATCGGACTGCCGACCGCAGCCAGGGTCGGGCCTTGGCTGAGACCTTGGGCACGCGCTGGCTGGGAAGCCATTGGAGACGATATGGCGGAGCCCGACATCGCCGGCGTCGGAGCGCCACGTGGCGCTGCACTCGACGTCGCGACCGGCGCGGCGCCGCCGTTCTGCTCGATCATCCGGATCGCTTCATCCGGCGTCGGCAGGTCAGCGGCATAAGCGATGCGCACCAGCACCATCTCCGCCGCTGCCGCCGGCCTCGTGGCGCTTTGCGTCTCGGCGATGCCCTTCAACAACATCTGCCACATCCGCGACAGCACCCGCATCGACAGCTTGGTCGCGAAATCGCGCGCGCGCAGCCGTTCGGTCTCACTGAAAGCGACATTGTCCGCGGTCGCCGGCACCACCTTGACGCGGGTGACGAAATTCACGAATTCGGCGAGATCCGACAGCACCACGACCGGATCGGCGCCGACATCATATTGATCGCGGAATTCGTTGAAGGCCGCGGCGATATCGCCGCTGGCGAGGTGCTGGAACAGGTCGATGACGCGGGTGCGGTCGGCCAGGCCCAGCATCTGCCGGACCTCCTCGGCGCGGACCTCGCCGGCCGAATGCGCGATCGCCTGGTCGAGCAGCGACAGCGAATCGCGCACCGAGCCTTCGGCCGCACGCGCGATGATGCCGAGCGCCTCCGGCTCGATCGTCACGCCTTCCTTGGTGGCGATATTGGCCAGATGCTTCATCAGCACGTCGGCCTCGACCCGGCGCAGATCGAAACGCTGGCAGCGCGACAGCACGGTGACCGGGACTTTCCGGATCTCGGTGGTCGCGAACACGAATTTGGCGTGCTCTGGCGGCTCCTCCAGCGTCTTCAGGAAGGCGTTGAACGCCGCCGTCGACAGCATGTGGACTTCGTCGATGATGTAGACCTTGTAGCGGGCGCTGGCCGGCGCGTAGCGCACGCTGTCATTGATCTGCCGGACATCGTCGACGCCAGTGTGCGACGCCGCGTCCATCTCCAGCACGTCCATGTGCCGGCTTTCCATGATCGCCCGGCAATGGGTGCCGAGGACGGGCATATGGATGGTCGGCCCCTTCACCGATCCATCCGGCATCTCATAATTCAGCGCGCGCGCGAGGATGCGGGCGGTGGTGGTTTTGCCCACCCCGCGCACGCCGGTCAGAATCCAAGCCTGCGGGATGCGGCCGGTCTCGAAGGCGTTCGAGACCGTACGGACCACCGCGTCCTGGCCGATCAAATCTTCGAAACTCGACGGGCGGTATTTGCGCGCCAGAACCCGGTAGGGCTTGGCTGCGGAGGTTGTGGCGTCGAAGCCGGCCTGCGCGGCGCTGTCGGGCGTGGATGGAGAAGCGCCAGCCTCAGTCATCGATTGAATGTCTTCCAGCCGGCTCGATCGCGAAGACTGAACCGCGGCGGAACGGAGCCGAGTGCCCGCGGCTTGCGGGGTCTCCGCTCATGATGCACGATTCGCTCGAGAAAACAGGTAGGAGACTGACGAGCGACCCGATCCGGACCTCGTTAGGGCTGCTTCCTTCCGGACCTGACCCGGTTGGCGAGTGGCTCGTCCACCGCCAATCTCCCGGTCCCTATTTGGGGCCAAACGGACCGGAAAGCAAGCGGGACGGCACTCCTCCTCCGACACTTGTGCAGGACGCCGGAAAAGCCTTAGGTGCCGTCAGCCGGACCAGGTCCGGCCGACGCGCCTGATTCGTGACAATCACCGGGGAACCGATGCCCGACTCCGCCTGGTCGCTGCACCCGCAGCTTGCGAAGGACACCATCGATATCGGCGACCTGCCGCTCTCCCGGGTTCTGGTGATCAAGGACGCGAACTATCCCTGGATGCTGCTGGTGCCGCGACGCGAGGGCGCGGTCGAGATCATCGATCTCGACGAGGTGGCGCAGGCGCAGCTGATGACCGAGATCGCCCGCGTCTCGCGCGCCCTCAAAGACATCACCAAATGCGACAAGCTCAATGTCGCCGCGCTCGGCAACATGGTGCCGCAGCTGCACATCCACCTTATCGCGCGCCGCACCAGCGATGCGGCCTGGCCGCGCCCGGTCTGGGGCGTGGCGCCGCCTTTGCCGCATGACGCTGAAGAGGTGCAGCATTTCATCAGCGCGATCCGGCGCAAGATCTGGCTAGGATGAATAATGTCCCCCTTCGACCTGTTTCCGCTCGGGCAGCCGGCCTTTGTCCAAAACGCCGTCGACCGCGCCGCCCACCTGCGCTTCCATGACGACCAGCTGATCGCGCTGGAACGCAATCCGTCGACCCGCGCCTATGTCGTGCATCGCGATTCGCTCCTCATGAAGCGCGAGGGCGATGCCATGCGCGCGCTGCTCTCGATCGACGAGGCGCTCGGGTTCGGGGCCAACCCCGGCACGATCTTTCTCGGCCTGCGGGATGGCGGCGCGCTGTTCGGCATGGGCATCTCGCCCGCTGCGGCCGAGGCGCTTGCCGGCCGCGACGATGTCGCCGTGACCGAGCTCCGCGGCATTGCCATGCAGGGCACGATCCCGCCGGACGAACTCGGCGCGATCGCGATGGCCAAATCGATGGTGTCCTGGCATCAGCGCCACGGCTTCTGCGCCAATTGCGGCACGCGCACCGGTATGCGCGAGGCCGGCTGGAAGCGCGAATGCCCGAACTGCAAGACCGAGCATTTCCCGCGCACCGATCCGGTGGTCATTTCGCTGGTTGCGCATGGCGACAAATGCCTGCTCGGGCGGCAACAGCGCTTTCCGCCCGGGATGTATTCCTGCCTCGCCGGCTTTGTCGAAGCCGCCGAGACCATCGAGGACGCGGTGCGGCGCGAGGTGTTCGAAGAATCGGGCATCCGCTGCGCCGATGTCACCTATTACATGACCCAGCCCTGGCCCTATCCGTCGTCCCTGATGATCGGCTGCAGCGCCCGCGCGCTGAACGAGGACATCGTGGTCGACCGCACCGAGCTCGAGGACGTGCGCTGGTTCAGCCGCGAGGAGGCGCGGCTGATGCTCGCGCGCCAGCATCCGGACGGGCTCTCCGGGCCACATCCCTTCGCCATCGCCCACCATCTGGTCGGCCGATGGCTCAAGGGGACGGAATAGCCCGTCTTCTTTTCTTTCGCCGTGTCGTTTCCCCCTGCGACCATTCCGCCCATCCGAGACCTGCAAGCTTCTGAGGCTGCTGCCCTTTTTCGCACGCGGCCGCGCTGCGCCGGCCGCTGCCGGCGGACTGACCTTGATTTGGAATGTTTTTCTCTATATGAGGGATTTAATGACCTTGTATGGAACAAAATTCTTCCCATGACCGATATCGCCGCCCAACTCCCGGAAGCCAACCGCCGGCTGGACGCCATCGACCGCAAGATTCTGATGGTGCTCCAGGAGGATGCCTCCTTGTCGGTCGCCGAGATCGGTGACCGGGTCGGGCTGTCGTCCACGCCCTGCTGGAAGCGCATCCAGCGCCTGGAGGCCGACGGCGTGATCCTGCGCCGGGTGGCGCTGGTCGATCAGAACAAGATCGGCCTCGGGCTGACCGTGTTCGTCTCGGTCGAAAGTCCCGACCATTCCGACGCCTGGCTGAAGCGATTTGCTGAAGCCGTCAGCTCCATGCCGGAGGTGATGGAGTTCTACCGGATGGCCGGCGACGTCGACTACATGCTGCGCGTGGTCGTCGCCGACATGCAGAGCTACGACGTCTTCTATAAAAAATTGATCAGCGCAGTGCCGCTGAAGAACGTCACCTCGCGCTTTGCCATGGAAAAGATCAAGTCGGTGACCGCGCTGCCAGTGCCGCCGGTCTGAGGCGCCTGGTCGCGCCGGCATTGCCGTTGCGGCGCATCGCCGCAACGAGACGCAGGCTGCCTACCCCCGTAGTTATCCCTAACGGTTGTTTACCGGACTTTAGCTCCGTCGATCTATCCTAGGATGCGATGGCGTCGGGTACAACTTTACCTCCGCCCCGGTTCGCCTGGCTGAACGCCACGGTGCTGCTACTCGCGAGCTTTGCTGCGGTCGCTGCGCTGTCGTTGCAGGTCCGCCCCGGGAGCGAGATCGTGGCCGTGGCTTTCCCGCCATGGTGGAGCACGCAGCAGGCGATGCTAGCGGCGGCGTCCGCCGATGCCGCGCTCGTTCGTACGACCACCCTTCCGTCGCTGCTGGTCGTGCGTCCCGGCGCAAGCGACGGACTCGCGCGTCTACGCGAGGCCGGAGCTTGGTTGGCCATCGACCCGCAGGCGGTCTCCGCCTGCCTTTCGAGATGATCTGTTTGGGGAATTGGGAATGACCGTCGAGACCAACGATCTGGCAACCCTCCGCGACACGACCAGCAAGGTCCTACTCGCCGTCCTCTGGGTCCACGTTCCGCTTGCACTCATCATCGGGCTGTCGCGCGGCGACTGGCTGATGCCGACGCTCCTGATGGCCGCCATGGCGCTGGCTGCAACCCTGTCGTGGCGCAGTGCCGGCAGCGCCCTGTCGACCCAACTCACCGTTGCGGTGGCCTTGATGGGCGGCGTCTCGGTCCTGGTCTATCAGATGTCAGGGCATGCCTGGCAGATCGACATGCACATGTACTTCTTCGCCGCCCTGGCGTGCCTTGTCGCCTATTGCGATTACCGGCCGATCCTGGCTGGAACGGTCGCGGTCGCGCTCCATCATCTGGTGCTGAACTTCGTCTTGCCGGCCGCGATCTATCCCGGCGGCGCCGATTTTGGCCGCGTCGTGCTGCACGCGGTCATCCTGCTGATCGAAGCCGCCGTGCTGATCGCAGTCACATTCAAGCTCTCGCAGCTGTTCGAGACCACCGCCAGCAAGACTGCCGAAGCCGAAAAGGCCCACGCGGCCGAAGCTCGCGCCAACGCCGAACGTTCCGAGACCGAAAGCCGCGCCAAGCGCCAAGGCGACATCGCCCGGCGCGAACTCGCCGAAGGCTTCGAGCGCAAGATCGGCGGCATCGTCGAGGCAGTCGCGGTCGCCGCGAACGAGATGCAGGTCCTGTCGTCCTCGATGAGCCGGAGCAGCGCCGAAGCCTCGCGACAGACCTCGGCCGCGGCCAGCGCTTCGCAGCAGGCCTCGACCAATGTCGAGACGGTAGCCGCCGCGACGGAAGAGCTGACGGCATCGATCAACAACATCTCCCAGCAGGTGACGCGCTCGGCGCAGATCGCCGCTAAGGCCGCCGACGAGGCCCGCCGCACCAACACGGTGGTGGAGAGCCTCGCCGCTGGCACCCAGAAGATCGGCGAGGTGGTGACCTTGATTCAGACCATTGCCAGTCAGACCAACCTGCTGGCGCTGAATGCCACCATCGAGGCGGCGCGGGCCGGCGAGCACGGCAAGGGCTTTGCGGTGGTCGCGAGCGAAGTGAAGGCGCTGGCCAACCAGACCGCCAAGGCGACCGAGGAAATCTCGAGCCAGGTACAGAGCATCCAGAGCGCCACGGGCGATGCGGTCAGCGCGATACAGGCGATCGGCGGCACCATCGCCGAGATCGACGAGATCTCCAAGGAAATCGCCACCGCCGTCGAGCAGCAGGGGCTCGCCACCGGCGAGATCTCCGGCAATGTGCAGCAGGCGGCCGAAGGCACCCGCCAAGTCAGCCACAGCATGGGCGGCGTGACCCGCGCCTCCGACGAGACTGGCAGCGCCGCATCGCGGCTGCTGGAGTCCGCCAACGGACTGTCCTCACAATCGAGCCGGCTGAAATCCGAGGTCGAGCACTTCCTGAGCTCGTTGAGCGCAGCCTGACTGCTGCCCCGGCAAACCAGCGGCGTCCATGCCCCTCGCGGGGCATGGACGTTCATCGGTCAGATCTTCTGATTATACGCGCCCACCTCGGGATGGGTGCGCAGCACGGAATCCATGGCTTCGAACATGTCGCGCATGCGCTGCTCGGAGACGGGGCTCTCAACCACGACGACCAGCTCCGGCTTGTTCGATGAGGCCCGCACCAGCCCCCAGCTGCCATCCTCGACCGTCACCCGCACGCCATTGACGGTGACGAGGTCGCGGATCGGCTGACCCGCCACCCGGCCGCCTTGCCGCTGCAGCGTCTCGAAGTGCTTCACGACCGCATCGACGACGCCATACTTCGCTTCATCGGCGCAGTGTGGCGACATGGTGGGCGACGACCAGGTCTTGGGCAGCGCGTCCTTCAGATTCGCCATCGACTTGCCGGGCGCGCGATCAAGCATCTCGCAGATCGCAATCGCCGAGACCAGGCCGTCGTCATAACCGCGCCCGAACGGCCGGTTGAAGAAGAAATGGCCGGACTTTTCGAACCCCGCCAGCGCACCGAGCTCATTGGTGCGCCGCTTCATGTAGGAATGGCCGGTCTTCCAATAGACGGTCTTGGCACCCTGCTTCTGCAGCACGGGATCGGTCATGAACAGGCCGGTCGATTTCACGTCGACCACGAACTGCGCGTCCTTGTGGATCGACGACATGTCGCGTGCCAGCATCACGCCGACCTTGTCGGCAAAGATCTCCTCGCCGGTGTTGTCGACCACGCCGCAGCGGTCGCCGTCACCGTCGAAACCCAGACCGACATCGGCCTTGTGCGCAAGCACCGCGTCGCGGATCGCGTGCAACATCTCCATGTCTTCGGGGTTCGGATTGTATTTCGGGAAGGTGTGGTCGAGCTCGGTGTCGAGCGGGATCACCTCGCAGCCGATCGCCTCCAACACCTGCGGCGCAAAGGCGCCCGCCGTGCCATTGCCGCAGGCCGCGACCACCTTCAGCTTGCGCTTGAGCTTCGGCCGGTTGGTGAGGTCGGCGATATAGCGCGCCGGGAAATTCTCGTGGAATTGATAGGAACCGCTGGCCTTGCCGGTAAATTCGGCGTTGAGCACGATCTGCTTCAGCCGGCTCATCTCGTCGGGGCCGAAGGTGAGCGGACGGTTGGCGCCCATCTTCACGCCGGTCCAGCCATTGTCGTTATGCGAGGCGGTGACCATCGCCACGCAGGGCACATCAAGGTCGAACTGCGCGAAATAGGCCATCGGCGTTACCGCCAGCCCGATGTCATGCACCTTGCAGCCGGCTGCCATCAGCCCCGAGATCAGCGCATATTTGATCGAAGCGGAATAGCCGCGGAAATCATGCCCGGTCACGATTTCCTGCTTGACCCCGAGTTCCGCGATCAGCGCGCCGAGCCCCATGCCCAGCGCCTGCACGCCCATCAGGTTGATTTCCTTGTTGAACAGCCAGCGCGCGTCATACTCGCGAAAGCCGGTCGGCTTCACCATCGGCTCGGATTCGAAGGCGTAGGTGTTGGGGACCAGCAGCGCTTTCGGCTTGGGGAACATGCAGCAACGCCTCGAAAAACTGTCAACTTCCGTGCAGCCTTAGCGAATTCGGAGAGAAATCGGAAGGTAAACGGCCGATTTTCTTTGGACGAGGTAAAGCGCCCGACAGGGGACGCGCGGCTTGGCTACGAGAAACGGGCCACTTCCGCCTCGATCACGATACGAAGAGACGGCAGAGATCTTTGTACCGTTTCCCAGACGAGCCGGGCAGCGACGTCTTCGTAATCCTGCCGATAGACATTTCCTGCCGCCGCCATTTGTTTCCAGGCGATCGCTGGATATCTGGCCTTCATGTCCTCAGGCAACCGGCGCGAGGCTTCTGAGATGATTTCGAGGCAGCGTGTCACGGCGTAAACTGTGCGCAGGTCCTGCTCAAAGGCAGCCCGGTCGAGCCCCCGGAGAAACGAGACTGCCAGATCAATGTGATGCAAGATGTCCTGAAGCGCCGTGCCGATCCGATCAGAAGGCATAGATTGCATCGGCCGTGGCCGCCGGGCGAACGTGAGGCTTGAGGGCGCTCCGATTCACCACGTCGACAGGTCCTTCGAAAAGCGCCGCGATGTACTCCTTGAGCTCGACATAATCGAACACTGTCAGAGATGCGTCCGGATCGATTTCGACCATGATGTCGATATCGCTGTCCTCAGTGGCTTCGCCACGCGCAACCGAACCAAACAAGGCCGCGTGTTTCACGCCCCGCGCACGCAACACGGGTTCGGATCGGCGCAGGGTCTGGATGGCCTCAGAGCTGTTCATGGACCAACTTTAGCACGGCACCACCATTTCCGGGAGAGATGCCGTCTGATGCCCGGCCTATCCGCGCCCTACTGCTCCAGTACCATCTGGCCGCTGGCATAGGCAAAACGCCTCAGCCGCGACAGGAACGAGAGGCCGAGCAGGTTTTCCGACAGCGCCTCGTCGGGCAGGACCAGCGCATCGACGTCGCGCACGGTGATTTCGCCGAGTTCGAGTATCGGAAGCCGGGCACGCGCAGCCTTCACGGTCCCATTGGCCGTGGTCACGGTCGCGGTATAGGCGCCGCGCGCCGGGCGCAGGCCGAACCGAGCGGCCGAGCTCTCGTTGAGCGCCACCAACGAGGCGCCGGTGTCGACCATGAAATTGATCCGCTGGCCGTCGATGCGGCCTTCGGTGCGGAAATGTCCCCGCTGGTCGGAGGGGATGCTGAGGCTGCGCTGGCCTGCCGCGACGGGCTCGACCACGACGGCTCTGGCCGTCGTGGCGGACGCGGGCGCCGGCGTCAGGCGGTCGGCCAATTGCGCCATGAAGGTGCCAAGTCCGATCAGGACGGCCGCGATGATCATGATGTTACGCATCACGCTACTCGACGAACACTCAACTGTTGGCCCCCGTGCGCGATCTCATCATCAAAGACGTTCGCATGCGACGGAAGGCGAAGGGCTGCGACCGCCATTTTGGCGAAAACGGTGAGCGAAGCGTTAACGGCGCGGCCTGTCGTCGAGATTTGATTAGGTTCCGCGCGGCTTGGCCCGCCGGGTGGGCACAGCATTGGCCGGATCGTCCGGCCAGGGATGGCGCGGGTAGCGGCCGCGCAGATCGGCACGAACGGCCGCGTAGCTGCCCTTCCAGAAGCCCGGCAGGTCGCGCGTCACCTGCACCGGCCGTTGCGCCGGCGACAGCAGCTCCAGCACCAGCGGCACCGCGCCCTTGGCAATCGATGGATGGATATTGAGCCCGAACAATTCCTGCAGGCGCACCGCGATGGTCGGCCCCTGCTCCGCCTCATAGTCGATCGCGAGCATAGTGCCGGTCGGCGCCTCGAAATGGGTCGGCGCCTCGCGGTCGAGCCGGGCACGCAGATCCCATGGCAACAGCGCCATCACCGCATCGGAGAGATCACCGGGTGAAACGTCCTTCAGCGCGATCTTGTCGGCGAGCATGGGCGCGAGCCATTCCTCGCGCTTCGCCAGAAGTCCCTCGTCCGACAAATCGGGCCAGCTGTCGCCCTCCGCCCTGCGCAGGAACATCACCCGGTCGCGCCACTGCTTGGCCGCTTTCGACCATGGCAGCCTGTCGATGCCGGCGGCGCAGATGCCATCGGCAAGGACGCGCGCGGTCGCCTCCGAAGGGGTCATCGCGAGCGGGGCCTCGGCAAGCGTGATCGCATGCAGGCTGCGCTTGCGGCGGCCGCGCAAGGCCATCGCTTCGCGATCGAAGCTGATCTCGTCCCTGGTCTCGATCTCGTGGACGAAATGCCGTTCGATGTCGTCGACCGCGAGTGGCGCGGCGAGCAGGATGCGGCCGCTTGCGGCCGTGCCAGTGAGCTCACCGATCGCGATGTAAGGCGTCCGCGCCAGCGACGAGCTCTGCTCGACGGCGGCGCCACGGCCATTGGCGAGCACGAAGCTGCCATTGCCGCGATTGCGCGCAACGCGGTCGGGATAGGCGAAAGCGAGCATGACGCCGGTGGAGAGCTCCCCTCCCTGTTGCGGGGACGGGGACAGAGCCACCTGCGCGGCCCAGCGCCGCGCCATGTCGCGCGCACTCTGGGCGCGTTGCGAGCGGTCGCGGCGGAACTGATCGAGCCGCACCTCGAGGTCGACGCTGTCGCCGCCGAGCCCACGCTCACTGAGGATGGCGGCGATCGCGGCAGCCTGCTCGGCCGCGCCATAGCGGGCGGAGTCGACGATCATGCGGGCCAGCCGCGGCGGCAGCGCCAGCGAACGCAGCCGCTGGCCTTCCTCGGTGATGCGGCCGTCGGCATCGAGCGCGCCGAGCTCACTGAGCAGCTCGCGTGCCTCCTTCAGCGCTGGCGCAGGCGGCGGATCGAGGAAGCTGAGCGTCCCAGGATCGGACACGCCCCATTGCGCGAGATCGAGCACCAGCGACGACAAATCGGCGCTGAGGATTTCAGGCTGGGTATAGGCCGGAAGCGAGGCGGTCTGCGGCTCGTCCCACAACCGGTAGCACACGCCGGGCTCAGTGCGGCCGGCGCGGCCGCGACGCTGATCCACCGCCGCGCGCGAGGCGCGCACGGTCTCCAGGCGCGTCAGCCCGATGTCCGGCTCGTAGCGCGGCACGCGCGCCAGCCCGGAATCGACCACGATGCGCACGCCTTCGATGGTAAGCGACGTTTCGGCGATCGAGGTCGCCAGCACCACCTTGCGGCTTCCTTTGGGAGCCGGCGAGATCGCGCGGTCCTGCACGGCCGCATCGAGCGCGCCGAACAGCGGCACGATCTCGGTCGATGCATCGTGAACGCGCTCGGCCAACATGGTCTGCGTACGGCGGATCTCGGAGGCGCCCGGCAGGAAGGCCAGCACCGAACCGGTGTCCGCGCGCAAGGCTGTCGCGATCGCTTCCGCCATCTGGCGCTCGACCGGCACATCCACCTTGCGGCCGAGATAGCGGGTCTCGACCGGATAGGCGCGGCCCTCGCTTTCCACCACCGCCGCATCGCCGAGCAGCTTTGCAACGCGTGCGCCGTCGAGCGTGGCCGACATCACCAGGAGCCGCAGGTCTTCGCGCAATCCCTGTTGCGCATCGCGCGCCAGCGCCAGACCAAGATCCGCGTCCAGCGAGCGCTCATGGAATTCGTCGAACAGCACGGCAGCAACGCCGTTGAGCTCGGGGTCGTCAAGGATCTGGCGCGAGAAGATACCTTCGGTGACGACCTCGATCCGGGTCGCACGCGACACTTTCGAACCGAAGCGGACGCGGTAGCCGACGGTCTCACCCGCACGCTCGCCCAGCGTCTTGGCCATGCGCTCGGCGCTGGCGCGCGCTGCGATCCGCCGCGGCTCCAGTACGATGATTTTCTTATTCCTGGCCCAGGGCGCATCCAGCAGCGCCAGCGGCACCCGCGTGGTCTTGCCGGCGCCGGGCGGCGCGACAAGGACGGCGGTGGTGCTGCGTTCGAGCGTGCGCGACAGCTCGTCGAGCACGGCATCGATGGGCAGCGGCGTGTCGAAGCGAAGGGGCAATACCAGAACCCGTCATCACCCGCCGAAGCGGGTGATCCAGTCAACTCAGATCTCGCAGATCACGAAGATCGGGGCGTACTGGATACCCCGCCTGTGCGGGGTATGACAATCGCTCCGGATCACGCCCCCTTCACCGTCGCCCGGCCGACGCTCTCATAGACGAAGCCGTGGGCGATCATATCCTCGGGGCGATAGACGTTGCGCAGGTCGACGACGACCGGATGCGCCATCACCTTCTTCAATTGCTCCAGGTCCATCGCGCGATACTGCACCCACTCCGTGACCAGCACCATCGCGTCCGCTCCAGTGGCGCAGACGTAAGGATCGTCACAATATTCGATCTCAGGGAGCTCCTTCTTGGCCTGCTCGATGCCGATCGGATCATGCGCGCGCACCTTGGCGCCCATGTCGAGGAGTCCCGTCACCAGCGGGATCGACGGCGCGTCGCGCATGTCGTCGGTCTCCGGCTTGAAGGTCAGGCCGAGCACGGCGACCGTCTTGCCGCGCAGATTGCCGCCGACGGCACTGGCGACCTTGCGCGCCATCGCGCGCTTGCGGTTGTCATTGACGTTCATCACGGCTTCGACGATGCGCAGCTGCGTGTCGTAGTCCTGCGCGATCTTGATCAGCGCCCGGGTGTCCTTCGGAAAGCAGGAGCCGCCGAAACCCGGACCCGCATGCAGGAATTTCGAGCCGATGCGATTGTCGAGTCCGATGCCGCGCGCGACCTCCTGCACGTCGGCGCCGACCTTTTCAGCCAGGTCGGCGACCTCGTTGATGAAGGTGATCTTGGTGGCGAGGAAGGCGTTGGCGGCGTATTTGATCAGCTCGGCAGTGCGACGCGCGGTGTACATCATCGGAGCCTGGTTCAGCGACAACGGGCGGTAGATGTCGCCGAGCACCTTGCGGCCGCGCTCATCGGAGGTGCCGACCACGATCCGATCGGGCCATTTGAAATCGCGGATCGCCGCGCCCTCGCGCAGGAATTCCGGATTGGAGGCAACCACGACGTCGGCCGACGGATTGGTCTCACGGATGATGCGCTCGACCTCGTCGCCAGTGCCGACCGGCACGGTCGATTTGGTCACCACGACGGTAAAGCCCTTCAGCGCCGACGCGATCTCGCGCGCGGCGGCGTAGACGTAAGACAAATCGGCATGGCCGTCGCCCCGCCGGGACGGCGTTCCCACCGCGATGAACACGGCGTCGGCCTCGGCCACAGGCTGCTTCAGGTCGGTGGTGAAATCGAGCCGCTTGGCCTTCACATTGGCGGCCACCAGCGCATCGAGACCGGGCTCGAAAATCGGGATTTCGCCCCGCTGCAGGGCGTCGATCTTGCCGACATCCTTGTCCACACAGGTAACCTGATGGCCGAAATCCGCGAAGCAGGCGCCGGAAACCAGCCCCACATAGCCCGTGCCAATCATGGCAATTCGCATGAAAACCCCGCTTATGGTTAATGCGCCCGCCTCATAAAGCATTTACGGGCAGAGTGGAAATTAGAAAACGGCATGACGTTTGAATGACAATACGGCACGACGTTTGGATGACAATAAGGAGTTTGAAACAGCGTTGATCTACACCCCACCAGCTGCGCGCCAAAGGGAGACAGCATGACCGCAAACGGCACATCGGCAGTCCCAGGAACCGGGCGGGTCGACTGGGTCGACTATGCCAAAGGTATCTGCATCGTCATGGTGGTGATGATGCATTCGGTCCTGGGAGTCGAGCTGGCGGCCGGTGAGACCGGCTTCATGCATGCGGTCGTCGCATTCGCAAAGCCGTTCCGGATGCCGGATTTCTTCCTGATCTCGGGGCTGTTCCTGCCGCTCGTCATCGACCGGCCCTGGCGGACCTATCTCGACCGCAAGGTCGTGCACTTCGCCTATTTCTACGTACTCTGGGTCACGATCCAGTTCGGCTTCAAGGCGCCGGGTTTTGCCGCTGCGACCAGTTGGACGCACGCCGGCTATCTGTATCTGGAGTCCTTCATCGAGCCGTTCGGCACGCTGTGGTTCATCTATCTGCTGCCGATCTTCTTCGTGGTCATCAAGCTCGCACGGCGGCTGCCGCCACATTTGGTCTGGGGCGTGGCTGCGGGTCTCGAGATGGCGCATATCGTCACCGGCTGGACGGTGATCGACGAGTTCTGCGCCCGCTTCGTCTACATCTATTCCGGCTATCTGTTCGCCGACCAGGTGTTCGCGTTGTCGGAGCGCGCGCGTGCGCGCCCGATGCTCGCCATTGCGGGGCTGATCGGCTGGGCCGTGGTCAACTGGACATTGGTTGCGGTTGGCGTGAGCGAGCGTCCGGTCATCTCGCTCGCGCTCGGTTTTTCCGGCGCCTGCGCCATCATCGTCGCCGGCACCCTGCTGGCGCGGGCCCATCTCCTCAACGGCTTGCGCTTCTGCGGCGAGCATTCGCTTCAGATCTATCTCGCCTTTTTCCTGCCGATGGCGACGACACGCAGCGTGCTGATCAAGACCGGTGTCATTCCTGACATCGGAACGATGGCGCTGCTGGTCACCGCGGCCGGTGTCGTTGGGGCACTGCTGATCTGGCGCCTCGCCCTGCGGCTGAACGCCGATTTCCTGTTCGAGCGGCCGGATGCGTTCTGGATCGCTCCCAGGAAGCAACGCCCCGCGTTGCAGCCAGCGGAGTAGCTGGCACGAACTCAGCTACGGGACCAGGTACAGTGCGCCGCGACTGCGCCCATTCTCGAGATCGAGATGAGCGCTGGCGGCTTCTGCGAGCGGATAGGCCGTCACGATGCCGACGAGTTCGCGCGCGATCAGCGCCGCCAGTACGGCAGCGGCGGCGCGGCGATACTCATCTCGGTCGTTCATGTAGGTCATCACGCTCGGGCGCGCCAAGCTCAGGCTGCGCCGGGGCCCGAGCTCATCAAGGTCGAGCTTCGGAATCGGCCCACCAGACTGGCCGATGCTGGCGACGACGCCGAACGGCCTGACACAGGCGAGCGTCTTCGTCAGCGTCGTACCGCCGATGCCGTCATAGGCCACATCGACACCGCGGCCATTCGTCAGCTCGGCCACGGCATGAGCGAAATCGGCATCGCGACCGATGATGACCTGATGCGCTCCCGCTGCGCGGGCAAGCTCGGCCTTGGCATCCGACCCGACCGTGCCGATCACGGTCGCACCGCGGCGGCTGGCCCATCGCGTCAGCACCTGACCGAGGCCGCCCGCGGCGCTATGCACCAGCACCGTGCTGCCGGCTTGCACCGGATAGACGCGGTTCAGCAGCATGAAAGCCGTGATGCCCTTGACGAAGGCGGACGCGACGCTTTCGTCCGACAGCGACGGCGGAAGCTTGACCGCCCGCCAGGCCGGCAGATTGCGCACCGACGCATAGGCCCCGACCGGCGCGCCCGCATAGGCGACGCGGTCGCCGATCGTCACGTCAGTCACATCGGCACCGACGGCGGTCACGATGCCCACCGCCTCAACCCCGGGAATCCCGCCCGGCAGGGGATAAAGCCCGCGGCGCTGATAGATGTCGATGAAATTGACGCCGATCGCGGTCTGATCGAGCCGGATCTCACCGGGCCCGGGCGCTGCGACTTCGACCTCGGCAAGTTCCAGATTCTCCGCGCCTCCTGGAGCCGTCACGCGAACCACGATGGCCATCTCTTCCGCCTCACATGTCTGTCTCGAGAAGGGCATTGTGAGGGACAGCGTTATTATGCGAAACTGCCCAAAAGCTCGCCTCTGATGTTCAATTTTGCACATGATCGACTGGACCGATCTGCATCATTTCGTCATGCTCGCCCGCGAGGGCACGCTGTCGGCCGCCGCCCGCACGCTGGGCGTCGATCATGTCACGGTGGCCCGCCGCATTGCCGCGCTGGAGCGGGCCACGCGGCTGAAGCTGGTCGATCGGCGCGCCCACCTCTATGTGCTGACGGAGGATGGGCGCCGGCTCGCCGCCGCGGCAGCACCGATGGAGGACGCAGCCTATGCGGTCGAACGCACCATCAAGGCGGCGCGTCCTGGGCTTGTGGGCCAGGTTACGATCAGCGCGCCGCCTTCGCTGGCCAATGCCATGATCGCACCCAAGCTGATCGAGCTGCGACGCCAGCATCCGGGCCTCACGATCAAGCTGATCGGCGAGAAGCGGGCCGCGTCGCTGAACCGCCGCGAGGCCGACGTAGCCTTGCGGCTGTCGCGTCCGGCGGAAGCAGGCCTCGTTGCGCGCCGGATCGGCTCTTTCGGTTTCAGCCTCTATGGTGCACCGGCTTACTTGCGCGAAACGCCGCCCTCCGCGGTGAGCTTCATCGCCTATGATGCCAGCATGGACGAAGCGCCGCAGCAGCAATGGCTGAAGGCGATTGCCGGCCGGCGCGCGATCGTGCTGTTGACCAGTGACCTGGAGAACCAGGCGGCTGCGGCGCGCACCGGCGTCGGATTGGCGGCGCTGCCGCATTTTCTCGGCGACCCCGATCCGCAGCTCGTCCGCTTTGATCCCGGCCGTAGCGAGATCACCCGCGAGATCTGGCTCGTCGTCCACCGCGATCTGAGCCGCGCGCCCCTGGTTCGCGCCGTCATGCAGTTCCTGGCACGCTGCGTCAAGCCGGGCCGCCAGGCGAAAAATCCGGTGCGCACGCCGCTCTGAATGGCTGTCATTCCGCGCCAAAAATTCCTAAATTGGCGGCATGCCCAAAGCCCCCCAGAAAGCCGCCGCCGCCAAGCCCGTCACCGCTGTGCCCGCCGCCGAAAAGGCGGCAGTGACAGCTGCTGCCAAAGGTGCCCAAAAGGGCGACCATGTGTTCCTGGTCGACGGCTCGTCCTACATCTTCCGCGCCTATCACGCGCTGCCGCCGCTCAACCGCAAATCGGACGGGCTGCAGGTCAATGCCGTGCTCGGCTTCTGCAACATGCTGTGGAAGCTGTTGCGCGAGATGCCCGAGGACAACCGGCCGACCCATCTCGCCATCGTGTTCGACAAGTCGGAAGTGACCTTCCGCAACACCATCTATCCCGACTACAAGGCGCACCGGCCGCCCGCCCCCGACGACCTCATCCCGCAATTCGCGCTGATCCGCGAGGCCGTGCGCGCATTCGACCTGCCCTGCCTGGAGCAGTCAGGCTTCGAAGCCGACGACCTGATCGCGACCTATGCGCGGCAGGCCTGCGAGCGCGGCGCGAGCACCACGATCGTCTCCTCCGACAAGGACCTGATGCAGCTCGTCACCGATTGCGTCACGATGTACGACACGATGAAGGATCGCCGCATCGGTATCGCCGAGGTGATCGAGAAGTTCGGCGTGCCGCCTGAGAAGGTGGTCGAGGTGCAGGCGCTCGCCGGCGACTCCACCGACAACGTGCCGGGCGTTCCCGGCATCGGCATCAAAACCGCGGCGCAGCTGATCACCGAATATGGCGATCTGGAAGGACTGCTGACGCGCGCTGGCGAGATCAAGCAGCCGAAGCGCCGCGAGGCGCTGATCGAGAACGCCGAGAAGGCGCGGATCTCGCGCCAGCTGGTGCTGCTCGACGACAAGGTTGATCTGGAAGTGCCGCTCGACGACCTCGCCGTGCACGAGCCCGATCCACGCAAGCTGATCTCGTTCCTGAAGGCGATGGAGTTCTCGACGCTGACCCGGCGCGTCGCGGACTATTCGCAGATCGATCCGGCGGATGTTGCCGCCGACGAGCATTTGAAGAGTGCTACGGGTGCAGGCTCCGCCCCCACCCCGCCCTCTCAGAGCGAGCGTTCCTCGTCTCGGCCCGCAACTGAGGAAGGCAGTGCACCGAACAAGCCGCTGCCGAACGCGCCAAGCAGGAGCGCCGATCCGCGCACTGACAAGACGGCCAGCAGCAAGGGCACGCCGGTCGCGCTGACCTCGGCGCGTGCAGACGCTGCAAAGGCTGCACGCATCGATCGGACGGCCTACCAGACCATCCGCAATCTCAACGAACTGAAAGCCTGGATCGCCCGCATCCATGATGTCGGCCATGTTGTCGTCGAGGCCAAGGCCAGCTCGATCGATCCGATGCAGGCCGAGTTCTGCGGCATTGCGCTGGCACGCTCGGCCAACGACGCCTGCTACATCCCGCTCGCGCATCGCGAGGCCGGCGACGGCGCCGGACTGTTCGACGCCGGCCTCGTAGCGGACCAGATCAAGGAGCGCGATGCGCTCGACGCGCTCAAGCCGATCCTGGAATCACCTGGCATTCTGAAGATCGGCTTCAACATCAAATTCGCCGCCGTGATGCTGGCGCAGGCCGGCATTACCTTGAGAAACTACGACGACGTGCAGCTGATGTCGTATGCGCTCGATGCCGGGCGCGGCTCGCACAAGCTGGAGTCGCTCTCTGAACATCTGCTCGGCCACGCCATCATCAGCCATGGCGAGTTGATCGGCAGCGGCAAGAACAAGCTCTCCTTCGATCAGGTCGCGATCGATCGCGCGACGGCCTATTCGGCCGAAGATGCCGACGTGATCTACCGGGTGTGGCGCGTCCTGAAGCCGCGCCTCGTCGCCGAACGCATGACCGCGGTCTATGAGACCCTGGAGCGGCCGCTGGTCTCGGTGCTGGCGCGGATGGAGCGGCGCGGCATCTCGATCGATCGCCAGGTGCTGTCGCGGCTATCAGGGGATTTCGCCCAGACCGCAGCAAGGGTCGAGGCCGAGATCCAGGAGATCGCGGGCGAGCCGATCAATGTCGGCAGCCCCAAGCAGATCGGCGACATCATCTTCGGCAAGATGGGACTGCCCGGCGGCAGCAAGACCAAGACCGGCGCCTGGTCGACCTCGGCGCAGGTGCTCGACGATCTCGCAGAGCAGGGCCACGAGCTGCCGCGCAAGATCCTGGAATGGCGGCAGGTCTCCAAGCTGAAATCGACCTACACCGACGCGCTGCCGGCCTACGTCAATGCGCAGACCCATCGCGTGCACACGACCTACGCGCTGGCGGCAACCACCACCGGGCGGCTGTCGTCAAACGAGCCGAACCTGCAGAACATCCCTGTTCGCACCGAGGACGGCCGCAAGATCCGCCGCGCCTTCATCGCCACACCCGGCCACAAGCTGGTGTCGGCGGACTATTCTCAGATCGAATTGCGGCTGCTGGCCGAGATCGCCGACATTCCGGTGTTGAAGCAAGCGTTCAAGGACGGGCTCGACATTCACGCCATGACGGCCTCCGAAATGTTCGGCGTGCCGATCAAGGACATGCCGAGCGAGGTGCGGCGCCGGGCCAAAGCAATCAATTTCGGCATCATCTACGGCATCTCGGCATTCGGTCTCGCCAACCAGCTCGGCATCCCGCGCGAGGAGGCGTCCGCTTACATCAAGCGTTATTTCGAGCGCTTTCCCGGCATCCGCGACTACATGGATGCGACCAAGGAGTTCTGCCGCAAGCACGGCTATGTCACCACGCTGTTCGGCCGCAAATGTCACTATCCGGAGATCAAGGCCAGCAACGCCTCGGTGCGCTCGTTCAACGAGCGCGCGGCGATCAATGCGAGGCTGCAGGGCACGGCTGCCGACATCATCCGCCGCGCCATGACGCGGGTGGAAGACGCGCTTGCCCGACACAAGCTATCGGCGCAGATGCTGCTGCAGGTGCATGACGAACTGATCTTCGAGGTGCCTGACGAGGAAGTCGAAGCGACGCTCCCCGTCGTGCGGCATGTCATGCAGGACGCGCCGTTCCCGGCGGTGCTGCTGTCGGTCCCGCTTCATGTCGATGCGCGCGCGGCGACCAATTGGGACGAGGCGCATTGAGCGCCTTCTCGCAGCAACATCTGCCGGTCGTTATGGATCCCGCTTCGCGCGCGCAATTGCGCGCTAGGCATCGACCTCTCAGCGTCATTCCGAGACGATGCGGCAACATCGAGCTATGGTGCGCAATTGCGTACCTGAGAATCTCGAGATTCCGGGTTCAGCCCTGACGGGCTGCCCCGGAATGACGGCGTTTGTGACGCGGTAGTAGTAGCCCTCCACGAGCTCAACTATACACGAACGCCTTGTCGTCGAGATCGATTGCCGGAATCTCGTCCTTCTCGGCCCAATAGTCCTGGCTGTGCTGCCATTCCGGCTTGTCGCCGCGCTTCGGCAACAGATGCATGTTGCGCATCATGTAGCCGGGATTGAAGTTCTCCGGATCGATCCAGGACAGCAGCGGCATGTTGTGGTCTTCCGCGCGCAGCGCCGGCACCACCTTGCGCGCACCTATCTCCTTCATGTGCTTCAGCAGACGGCAGACGAAATCCGCGACCAGATCGGTGCGCAGGGTCCAGCTGGCGCGGAAATAGCCGAACACCCAGGCCATGTTCGGCACCCCCGTGAACATCATACCGCGATAGGTCACGGTATCGGCGAAATCGAGCGGCTTGTCGTCGATCGAAAATGCGATGTCACCGAGCACGCACAGGTTAAAGCCGGTTGCGGTGATGATGATATCGGCTGGCAGCTCTTCGCCGGACTTGAGCTTGATTCCGCCTTCGGTGAAACGCTCGATCTCATCGGTCACCACCGAGGCCTTTCCGCTCTTGATGCCCTCGAACAGATCAGCGTCGGGCACGAAGGCAATGCGCTGCCGCCACGGCCGGTAGCTCGGGGTGAAATGCTTCGCCGCGTAGTCGGGGCCGAGGATCGCGCTGATCTGGCCGATCAGCTCCTTCTTCACTTGCTCCGGTTCGCCGATGCAGCGCCTGGTGAACGCGTCCTGCTCGAACAGAATCTTGCGGCGGACGATCTCGTGGATCCATTCTTCCTTGACCTGGAGCTTGCGAAGCTCCTGGGCAAGCTCGATCACGTTGCGGCCGAGGCGGAAATAGGTCGGCGACCGCTGCAGCATGGTGACATGCGCGCATTTGTCGGCAATCGCGGGCAGGATCGTGGCGGCAGTGGCGCCGGAGCCGATCACGACGACGCGCTTGCCATCCAGCGCGAGATCATCCGGCCAGCGCTGCGGATGCACGATACGTCCTTTGAATGCGGCCATGTCAGGCCATTCCGGCGTGTAGCCTTCGGAATGGCGATAGTAGCCCTGGCACATCCAGAGGAAGTTCGCGGTGAAACGCACCGGCTCTTCGGCCGCGCCCTTCACGGCATCGATGGTCCAGACATTGCTGGCGCTTGACCAGCTCGCAGCGATGATCTTGTGCTGATAGCGGATATGGCGGGCGAGATCGTTCTCGTCGATCACCTCACCCATGTAGCTCAGGATTTCCTGGGCGGTCGCGATCGGCGGCCCGACCCACGGCTTGAAGCTGTAGCCGAAGGTGTGCAGGTCACTGTCGGAGCGGATGCCGGGATAACGATGCGTGAGCCAGGTGCCGCCGTAACCCTCCTGGCTCTCGAGAATCACGAAGCTGCTGTCAGGCAGGCTCTTTGTCAGGTGATAGGCGCTGCCGATGCCGGAGATGCCGGCGCCGACAATCAGCACATCAAAATGCTCGGTGACACGGGAGTCCGATGCCTCCCGCACGGGCGCGACGACGTTCATTGTTGTTGTTTGCCTTCGGGCTGAGTTTGGGCGTGTTTTCCTCAGCCCTCAGGCTGGACCTGATCGCGCGCGCGGTCAACTGATCCCTGCGTACCGTTCGACGACATCGATCGGAGTCAATTTCCGCCGAGCGGCATGCCCCATTGTCGCGCGGTCTGCACGATCCAGTCCCGATACAATGTCAGCGGCGTAACGCCGGTCAGCCCGCCGCAGCCATCCGTGACGTTCGGTCCGGTCGACCACGAGATGACGCCAATGATCATCGGACCGGACGGTTGCTGCTCGAACGCCGGCCCACCGGAATCGCCGGTGCAGGCGCCGAGGCCCGACGTAGTGCCCTGCGTTGTGGGATCGACCAGCCTGATCTGCAAAGTGCCGGGCCTGCCGGTTGCGATAAGTGACGCCGTTCGCACCACGCCGCCGCTCTTGCCATCGCCTCTGATCGTGACGCCGATGCCCGCGATCGCAAAGGCATTGCCGGCATTGAGCGGAAGCTGCGGCATGCCAAGCGCAGCAGGCTGACCGGCTTTGGTCGGCGCGTCCAGTTCCAGGAGCGCAACGTCGGCCGTGGCCCGATGCGCCAGGATCGCCTGCAGATTGAAGGCGGGATGCACGGCCACGCGCCTGACGCCTTTCAGCTGCGGCTTGTGATCGCGGTCATATTCCACGATGCGGTAGTCTGCACCGGGCTGCACGCAATGGCCGGCGGTCAGGACCAGCCTCGGCGCGATCAGCGCGCCGCTACAGAAATTGCCGCGCGAGCCGACGAGGGTCACAACCGACCGGCCGGCGGCGTCGTTGGCGGCCGGCGCGCCGCCGACGATGGCAAAGGCGGGAGACACGCTGAGCAGCGCGATCGCCGCGGAAATCTTCAGGAGAGATGTCATCGCCCGCAGCAATAGCGGGTCATGCCGATGTCGCCAAGCTGCCTGGCACGTGCTAGCCGTTCTCCTGAACAATGATGGAAACAGAAGAGGAAGCGATGATCGAGGCGGTGATCTTTGATTTCGGCGGGGTGTTGACGACCTCGCCATTCGAGGCGTTCGCCCGGTTCGAGCAGGAGCGCGGCTATCCCGCCGACATCATCCGCACCACCAACGCCGCCAATCACCTGGAAAATGCCTGGGCGAAGTTCGAGCGCGCCGAGATCGATCTCGACACCTTCGATCGCCTGTTCGCGGAGGAGTCGCTGGCGCTCGGCGGCGCCGCGGTGCGCGGCAGAGAGGTGCTGCCGCTGCTGGCCGGCGACCTGCGTCCAGAGATGGTGGAGGCGCTGAAGCGCATCAAGGCGCGCTTCAAGACCGGCTGCATCACCAACAATCTGCCGGCGAATGCGATCGGCAGCCAGGCCGGGCGCACGCTCTACGTCACCGAGGTGATGGCGCTGTTCGATCACGTCATCGAGTCCGCCAAGATCGGCCTGCGCAAGCCGGATCCGCGCATCTACGAGATGATGGTCGAGACGCTCGGGGTCGATGCGAAGGCCTGCGTCTATCTCGACGATCTCGGCGTCAATCTGAAGCCCGCGCGCGAGCTCGGCATGACCACGATCAAGGTCGTGAGCGCCGCACAGGCGATCGTCGAGCTCGAGGCGGCCACCGGGTTGAGCCTAACATAGCCGTCATTGCGAGCGAAGCGAAGCAATCCACGGTTAAGATTCTGGATTGCTTCGGAGCTCGCGCTCCTCGCAATGACGATTAGTCTAACAGTTCATCTGCTTCGCCCGCTCCGGAAACGCCGCAGCGAGCGAGGCCCGATCGGCATTGAGCACGCCGCGCTCGGTGATCAGGCCGGTCACCAGCCGCGCCGGCGTCACGTCGAAGCCGTAATTCGCAACCGGTGAATTCGGCGGCACGATCCGCACCGTCTCCAACCGGCCGTCCGCCGTTCGCCCGGTCATATCGGTGACCTCGCTGGCGCCACGCTGCTCGATCGGGATCTGCCGGCCGTCAGCCACCGCGAAGTCGATGGTCGGCGACGGCAGCGCCACATAGAACGGCACTCCATTGTCATGTGCGGCCAGCGCTTTCAGATAGGTGCCGATCTTGTTGCAGACATCGCCATTGGCGGCGACGCGATCGGTGCCGACGATGGCCAAATCGACCATGTCATGCTGCATCAGGTGCCCGCCGGTATTATCCGGAATCACCGTATGCGGCACGCCATGATGACCGAGCTCCCAGGCGGTGAGCGAGGCGCCCTGATTGCGCGGCCTGGTCTCGTCGACCCAGACATGAACAGGAATGCCGCGATCGCGAGCCAGATAGATCGGCGCAGTCGCGGTACCCCAATCCACGGTGGCCAGCCAACCGGCATTGCAATGGGTCAGCACGTTAACAGGCTCGCCCGCCTTCTTCTGCGCGGCGATCGCCTCGATCAGCTCGAAGCCATGCTGCGCGATGCCCTGATTGATGATCACGTCCTCGCCGGCGATATCGACCGCGCGGGAATAGGCGGCATCCCGCCGCTCCGACGGCGCCAGCCGTCGCAGCATGGCGCTCATCGTATCGAGTGCCCATTTCAAGTTGATCGCGGTTGGTCGCGTCGACAGCAACATCTGGTAGGCGCGGTCGATCGCCGGATCGGAGCGATCGTCGCGCATCGCGAGCGCCATGCCGAAGGCGGCGGTGGCGCCGATCAGCGGCGCCCCGCGCACCAGCATCGTCCGGATCGCGTCCGCCGCTTCCTCGCACGTGGTCAGCTTCGCAACGACGAACTCATGCGGCAGCCGGCGCTGATCAATCGCGGCGACCGTCCAGCCGTCGGCATCGAGCCAGATGCTGCGGTAGTGCCTGCCGTCCACCTTCATCCGCGCGCCCCTTCTCAGAATTGGTTCTCAGATCTGGCTCCGCAACACCCGTCCCGCAACGGCGTCGAGCTTCTTGAGCAGTTCCGGATCACGTGCCTCCGGCGCGGTGATCAGAGCGGTATCGAGCGCCCGGTCGGAGCCGATCGGGCAGGATTCGTGTTCGCGCGGAAAATCCTGCGCGAGCCTGGCGACGAGCGTCTTGGCCTTGTCCGCATTCGTCGTCAACACGCGGATGATGTCCTGCACCGTGACGGCGTCATGGTCCGGATGCCAGCAGTCGAAATCCGTCACCATCGCCACCGTCGCGTAGCAGATCTCCGCCTCGCGCGCGAGCTTGGCCTCGGGCATGTTGGTCATGCCGATCACCGAATAGCCTGACAGCTTGTAGGTCATGCTCTCGGCATAGGTCGAGAATTGCGGCCCCTCCATGCAGACATAGGTGCCGCCGCGCGCGATCGGAATCCCCTCGATCTCCGCGGCCGCCGCCAGATGGATGCGCAGTCGGGGCGAGACCGGGTGCGCCATCGACACGTGGGCGACGCAGCCCTTGCCGAAGAATGAGCTCTCGCGCTTGTAGGTGCGGTCGACGAATTGATCGACGAGCACGAAGGTGCCGGGCGGCAACTCTTCCTTGAAGGAACCGCAGGCCGACAGCGACACCAGGTCGGTGACGCCGGCGCGCTTCAGGACGTCGATATTGGCGCGGTAGTTGATGTCGGAGGGCGAGAGCCGATGGCCCTTGTCATGGCGCGGCAGGAACACGATCGGCAGGCCCGCGATGGTGCCGCGGCGGACCGGTGCCGACGGCTCGCCCCACGGACTTGCAATCGCCTCTTCGCGCGCGTTCTCAAGGCCCGGGAGGTCATAAATGCCCGAACCGCCGATAATGCCCAGAACCGACCTTGTCATGCTCACCCCGTCTCCGTCCGGGACGAGCTATGCCAGCTTTAGGGCAAATTGAAAATGGCTACCGGCGGGTGTGCCCAAAGATGTGACCCGCCACGCTTCGCGAGCGGCTCAGGCGGCCTCGGCCGCCTGCAACTGGTCCGCGACCAGCCGTTCCAGCGTCGCCACCGATTGGAAGTTCTCCGGCGTGATCAGCTCCTGCGGGATGGTGAAGTCGAACTCCGCTTCGACCGCGAGCATCAGGTTGACCATGTCCATCGAGGTGAGGCCGACATCGACCAGCAGCGCCTCGGGAGAGAGTTCGACCGACACGGAGTTCTGCACGAGGATCTCGCGCACCAGGGTCTCGATCCGGCTGCGGATGTTGGTTTCCAGGGCCTGCATTCACGTCCTCTCAGCTCGCGAAATTCGCGAAAATCCATCGCGATATGTCCACCTGAAAATAACGCGGCCACGGCGTAAATTCAGCACCGCGGGTGGCGAGGGACTCCTGCATCTGATCTTAAGGCTAACGTCTTGCTGACAATCTTCCGAAACGCAAAAACCGGGAGTTAACCGACGTGTCCGGAATAGATCGTGTTTACCCTGAATTCCGTCGACGCATTTGAATCAAATCCATACGCTGACGGGCAAGTTCCAATGAGTCAGAGTTGCGTTTCGGTATCGCTGCATGCCGGACGCCCCGATCTCTGACCGGCAATTCGGAGGCAAGATCGGGTCATGAACGTCCAAGACAGCACACTGCATCACCCCGCGCCGGGCGAAGTCGAACACCTGCTGCTCGACCGCGGCTCCATGTTCCTGCAGCGGATGTCGGCGGTTGCCGCGCAGGCGGCGGCGGAAGCGGACGAGGTCGACCGGCAGGCGCGCTTCCCCAAGGCTGCGATCGATGCCGCGCGCCAGCAGAAGCTACTGGGCATGCAGATCCCGGTCGAGTTCGGCGGCTTCGGCGCCTCGGTCCAAGATATTGCGGAAGTCTGTTACACGCTGGGCCGAGCCTGTGCCTCCACTGCGATGATCTTCGCGATGCATCAGACCAAAGTGGCGTGCCTGGTCCGGCACGGCCGGGGCAACGCCCATATCGAGGCGCTGATGCGCCGCATCGCCTCCGAGCAGCTGCTCCTGGCGTCATCCACCACCGAGGGGCAAAACGGCGGCAACATCCGCGCCAGCGCGGCTGCGATCAGTCAGAGCGGCGACGAGATCACCTTGTTGCGCGATGCCACCGTGATTTCCTATGGCGCCGAAGCGGACGGGCTGGTGACCATTGCGCGGCGCGCCGACGATGCAGCGGCATCCGACCAGGTGTTGCTGGCGCTCACCGTCGACGACTATTCGCTGAAACCGACGCTCGGCTGGGAAACGCTCGGCATGCGCGGCACCTGCTCGAAGGGCTTCGAGCTCAAAGTACATTGCCCGGCGGACCGGGTTTTTCCAGAATCCTACGACCGCATCCACGTCCAGACCATGACGCCGTTTGCGCATCTGACCTGGTCCTCCGCCTGGGCCGGCGTCGCTGCGGCAGCCGTCCAGCGGGCCCAGCGCTTCATCCGCAAGGCCGCGCGCAGCGCCGGCGGACAGATGCCGCCCGCGGCGGCACATTTCACCGCGGCGAAGATGTCGCTGGCCAAGTTCCGCGCCATGATCTCGACCAACATGGATGCCTTCATTGCCCGCGAATATGACGAGCGCGCGCTGTCCTCGCTCGACTTCCAGTCTTCGATCACGCTGCTCAAGGTCGAGGCCTCCGAGCTCGCGGTCGAGACCGTGATGCGGGCGATGCGGGCCTGCGGCCTTTCCGGCTATCGCAACGACGGCGAATTCACGATTGGGCGTCACTTGCGCGACGTGCTGTCCGCGCCGATCATGATCAACAACGATCGCATCCTCGCCAACGTCTCGACCTCGAGCTTGATGAGCGCAGTCCCGACCTCATTGCACGACTGAGGCCGCCCCTCATTTCTCCACCCGATCTTCGCATTTGGGATCTTCCACGATGACCATTCCCGTTCTGCCGCAATCGCCCGAGATTGCGCCGCAGCCTGCTGATCCCTTGGATCATCTCACCGACAGGCTGTTTCACCGCATGGGTGCGGACGGCGTCTATGCTCGGACTGCGCTCTACGAGGACATGGTCGAGCGGCTTGCAGCGCTGATCACGCGGCATCGCGAGCCCGGCACCGAGGTGATGCGCTTCCCGCCGGTGATGAGCCGCGCCCAACTGGAGAAATCCGGCTACCTCAAGAGCTTTCCGAATCTGCTGGGCTGCGTCTGCGGCCTGCACGGGACCGAGCGCGACATCAACGCCGCCGTCAGCCGCTTCGACGCCGGCGGCGACTGGACCACATCGCTGTCACCCGCCGACCTCGTGCTGTCGCCCGCGGCCTGCTATCCGGTCTATCCGATCGCGGCGAGTCGCGGAGCGCCTCCCAAGGGTGGGCTGCGCTTCGACGTGGCGGCTGATTGCTTCCGCCGCGAGCCGTCGCGGCACCTCGACCGGCTGCAATCGTTCCGGATGCGCGAATATGTCTGCATCGGCACGCCCAACGATGTTTCCGCGTTCCGCGAGCGCTGGATGGTGCGGGCACAGGCGATCGCACGCGACCTCGGTCTTTCCTTCCGCGTCGATCAGGCCAGCGACCTCTTTTTCGGTCGTGTCGGCCAGATGAAGGCGGTGAGCCAGAAACAGCAGTCGCTCAAATTCGAGCTGCTGGTGCCGCTGCGCTCGGAGGACCAGCCGACCGCCTGCATGAGCTTCAACTATCATCGCGAGCATTTCGGCACCACCTGGGACATCGTTGATGCGAACGGCGAACCGGCCCATACCGGCTGCGTGGCGTTCGGTATGGACCGCCTGGCCGTGGCGATGTTTCACACCCACGGCACGGAGCAGAACAAATGGCCGTCGCCGGTGCGAGAGATCCTCGGCCTCGAGCGACAGGCAGTCGTCGCGGACTGATCATCAGGCAGCGATAGGTACAGGGACGGGCATGGCCGTCAGATGAGCGCGCCCAACCCCATGATCCGCTGCCGGGAGATCACGCCGGCCGATCTCGATGTGATCGCGGATCTGCTGACACGCGGCTTCCAGGGCCGCCGCCGGGACTATTGGCTGAAGGGGTTGCAGCGTCAGGCCACGCGGGAGGCACCGGAGAGCTATCCGCGCTTTGGCTACATGCTCGATCACGGAGGCAGAGCGGTCGGCGTGCTGCTCCTGATCTACACTGCACGCGGTGACGGGGCGCAAGTCTGGTGCAACCTGTCGAGCTGGTATGTCGAACCGGCGTTCCGCAACTGCGCCCCGATGCTGACCAAAATTGCGCAGCGACTCAAGGACGTGACCTACTTCAATATCAGCGCCGCGCGTGGCACCTGGCCGATCATCGAGGCGCAGGGCTTTCGATCCTATTGCGAAGGCGTTGTCCTGTCGGTCCCGGCGCTGTCGCGCGCGGAACGCGGCACATATATCGAGGTCGTGACCGCTGATACCACTGCGATTGACGGCCTGACGAGCGAGGAAGCGAAACTCCTGATCCGCCATGCGCGATATGGCTGCCTCAGCATTGCGATCCGCTCCCAGCACGGGACCATACCCTTCGTGCTGCAGCCGTTCCGGATTCGCCGCGGATTGGTTCCCCTGCCCGTGATGCAGCTGATCTACTGTCGAGATACGGTTGACTATGTTGCCTATGCCGGCAACATCGGCCGCTTCCTGCTCGGGCGCGGCAAGATGGCAGTCCTGCTCGATGCAAATGGTCCGGTGCCGGACCTAATCGGCGTCTTTACCGAGCGCCGCGGCCGGAAATATGTCAAGGGTCCGCACCGGCCGCGACTGGGCAATCTCAGCGACACCGAGCTCGTACTGTACGGGCCTTGAAGCTACGCTGCCAGCTTGATCGCGTGCGCGTAATCCCAATACAATTTGCGCGCCCTGGTATAGACCGGACCGATCGAAAGCTGCCTGTCATCGATACGGATGACCGGCGCCACCTTGGCAAAATTGCCGGAGGAGAAGATCTCGTCCGCATTCAGGAAGTCGTCATAGCGCAGCGTGGCCTCGACCACGGTGACGCCGTCGCTCCGCAACAGCTCGATCACCCGCTGCCGCGTGATGCCGTTGAGGAAGGTTCCATTCGGCGCCGGCGTATAGACCACCCCGTCCTTGACCATGAACACGTTGGCGTTGCCGAATTCGGCGACATTGCCGAGCAGATCGAGCATCAGGCAATTGTTGAAGCCGCGGGACGCCGCTTCGATCAGCGCGCGCGAATTGTTCGGATAGAGGCAGGCGGCCTTGGCATCGACCGGCGCGCATTCGGCGGTCGGCCGGCGGAACGGCGACAGCGTGATGGCGTTCCCGGTCGGCTGTGGCATCGGCGCTTCATAGATGCACAGGCACCAATTGGTGGTCTCGGGATCGAACAGCACGCCACCGCCGGCGCCATGCTGGGCCCAATACATCGGCCGGATATAAAGCTCGGCATTCGGGCTGAACTTCGCGATGCCTTCGCGCGCGAGCCCGATCCAGGTGTCCACGTCCACCACCGGCTTGAGCCGGAAGTTGGTTGCAGATTGATTGACCCGCGCGCAGTGGCGGTCGAGATCCGGCGCGACCCCTTCGAAGGCCCTGGCGCCGTCGAACACCGTCGAGGCGAGCCATGTTGCATGCGTCCGCACGCCCATGATCGGCGCATTCCCCTCCTGCCACTGGCCCTCGAAAAAGGTCCAGGTCTGCGAATAGCTGACAGGTTTGACGATGTGGCTCATGATAAGGCCTCGCGCGACGCTCCGGTGGACATTGTAGCCTCCTTTTCGCGGGAATGATTTAACGATTTGCGTGGTCCACGCGCTGTGGCTCACGACCGATTCAGGATTGCCCGGCAGAATGGCCGAAGCTTTCCAGTCAATCGGATCCGCCATGCCGCTCGATCCCCGCGCTCAGCGCCTGCTCACGATGATGGCTGCAGCCGCCAAGCCTGCTCGGCAACGACCATCGGTCGAAGAGCGCCGGCAATCGCTTGCCAAGCTGATGCAGTTCGCCCGGGCCGATCTGAATCGCGTAACGATGAAGGACGGCACTCTGCCGGGCGCCGCGAGCGAGCTTCGTTACCGGCTTTACGCTCCCGCAGATCAAGCCAGCGAGCAGCTGCCGGGCTTCGTCTACTTTCACGGCGGCGGCATGGTGGCCGGTAGCATCGAAACGCATCACCATCTCACCGCTGCCCTCGCGCTGGCGACCGGGTGCCGCCTGGTCTCGATCGACTACCGACTGGCACCCGAGCATCCGTTCCCGGCCGCAATCGAGGATGCCATTGCAGCCACGGCGTTCGCCTGGCGCAATGCCGCCTCGCTTGGGATTGATGCCACGCGACTCGTGATCGGCGGCGATTCCGCAGGCGCCGCCCTCGCCGCTGTCGTCTGCCAGGAGGCAATGCAGACCGAAGGCGTCCCAATCGGAGCGCAGTGCCTGATCTGCCCCGTACTCGACTTCGCCGATACCTCAGGCTCGCGCGAGGCCTTTGCCGAAGGCTATCTGATCGACCGGACGACCCTCGAGGCCGACCTTGCGGATTATCTGCCCGAAGGTGCAGACAGCGCTGATCCCAGGGTGTCTCCTCTTCGTGCGGCGCGCCTTGTCGGCCTGCCGCCCGCAATCATCCATACCGCCGAGTTCGATCCGATGCGCGACGAAGGCGATGCCTATGCGCGGCGGCTCCGCGCCGCGGGCGTTCCCGTTGCACATGTCTGCCATGGCGGCATGATCCATAACTTCCACTGCATGAGCGCGCTGTTGCCGCGGGCGCAAGCCGCGCTGGCGCAGATCGGAGAGCAGGTTGCGCGCATGCTCGGAGTACCGACAAATTGATTCAAGATCTAATCGCGGGTCGCGCATATCCAGCGGCCGTCGTAATCCGTTAGGGTTATTTCGTCGTTCTTGTCGCGAATTATTGTCCGCTTCACCCCTCATCTCTAACAAGGGCACGGCGCAGAACGCATCTCAACGGCATATGCGATGCGCGGGAGCGGAGTTCGACGATGCGCAACGAGACCATTGCCATTCACGCCGGCTACGAGCCCGATCCGACCACGAAAGCCGTCGCTGTTCCGATCTATCAGACCGCAGCCTATGCTTTCGACAGCGCCGATCATGGCGCCGCGCTGTTCAACCTGGAAGCCGAGGGCTATCGCTACAGCCGGATTTCCAATCCCACGACGGCGGTGCTCGAGAAGCGCGTCAGCGAGCTCGAGGGCGGCGTCGGCGCGCTTGCCGTCGGCACCGGCCAGGCTGCGCTGCATTTCGCATTCGTCAACCTCGCCGACCATGGCGGCAACATCGTCTCCGTCCCGCAGCTCTACGGCACCACCCACACGTTGCTCGGACACATCTTGCCGCGGCAGGGGATCATCGGTCGCTTCGCAGAGAGCGACCAGCCCGACGCCATCGAGCGGCTCATCGACGAGAACACCAGGGCGGTCTTTGCCGAGACCATCGGCAATCCCGCAGGTAATGTCTGCGACATCGAGGCGCTTGCGAAGGTCGCGCATCGCAATGGCGTGCCGTTGCTCGTCGACAATACCGTCGCGACGCCGATTCTCCTGAAGCCATTCGATTACGGGGCCGACATCGCCGTCCATTCGCTGACGAAGTTTCTCGGCGGCCACGGCACGACGCTCGGCGGAGCTCTGGTCGACAGCGGCAACTTTCCCTGGAAACAGCACGCCGATCGCTTTCCGGCCTTCAGCCAGCCCGACGCCTCCTATCACGGCCTCGTCTACACCGATCATTTCGGCAAGAGCGCCTTCATCCAGCGGGCGCGCAGCGTCTATCAGCGCACGATGGGCGCGGTGCTGTCGCCCTTCAACGCCTTCCTGCTGCTGCAGGGCATCGAGACGGTGGCGCTGCGGATGGAGCGCCACGTCGAGAATGCGCGCAAGGTCGCCGAATTCCTCCGCAACGATCCGCGCGTGGCCTGGGTGAACTACGCGGGCTTTTCCGACAGTCCGTACTATCCGCTCGTCCAGAAGTATCTCGGCGGCCGCGCCTCCTCGCTTTTCACCTTCGGCATCAGGGGAGGGCTCGAGGCCGGGAAGGCGTTCTATGACTCGCTGAAGCTGATCACCCGGCTCGTCAATATCGGTGACGCCAAGTCGCTGGCCTGCCATCCGGCCTCGACAACGCATCGGCAGATGTCCGCCGAAGAACAGCGCAAGGCCGGCGTTCTGCCCGAGACGATCAGGCTCTCGATCGGCATCGAACACATCAGCGACATCATCGAGGATCTCGATCAGGCACTGACCCAGGCTGTCGCCCGGCAGCCCCGGCTTGCTGCAGCCGAATAGCGCCAGTCACCAATGCTGCTGTTCGACAGCAATCGGCCGATCGCAAGCCCCGCGCTGGCTCCGAACGAGCCCGAGCGCGACAGCAGGCAGACCGAGCAGATCGAGCTGGCGATCGGCCTCGTCAACAACATGCCGGACGGCGCGCTGAAAGCGACCGAGCGGCAATTTGCAAGGCTGCTTGGGACGGCCGCGCCGCCGCACGTGCGGATCCGGTTCCATTGCTTCTCGTTGCCTTCGATCAGCCGCTCGCCGGCCGCGCAGACCCATGTCGCGCGAACTTACGCTGATATTGCCGAGCTGCGCCGCCTGTCGCTGGACGGGCTGATCGTGACCGGCGCCGAGCCGATCGCGGAAGACCTGCATGATGAGCCCTATTGGCCGGAGCTCACGGCCCTCATCGATTGGGCGACGACCAACACGCGTTCGACGATCTGGTCCTGCCTTGCCGCCCACGCGGCCGTGCTGCATATCGACGGCATCGCGCGACGGCGGCTCAGCGGCAAATGTTCCGGCATCTATGATTGCGCCAAAGTGGCCGACGACCAGATGACGCGCAACATCCGCAGGCCGCTCAAGGTCTCACACTCGCGTTTCAACACGGTGGATGAGCAGGATCTGGCCAGCCGCGGCTACCAAATCCTGACGCGGTCGAACGACGTCGGCGTCGACATCTTCACCCGTGATCTGCCAAGCCGATTCGTCTTCTTCCAGGGCCATCCTGAATACGACGCATTGTCGCTGCAGCGGGAATATATGCGCGACATCGCGCGTTACCTTTCGGGCGAACGCAACGAATATCCAAAAATTCCGGTCTCCTATTTCGACCCGCAAACGGAGGATGTCCTGCGCCGCTTCGAGGTGCGGGCCACGCAGAGACGCGATCCCACGCTCGCGGCCGAACTGCCGGGACTCCGGCTGCGGCCGGACCTCGCCGCGGGCGCCGCCGCCACCCTCCTGTTCAGCAACTGGGTCGGAGGCCTTGCGCGATCCGCGGCGACGAGCCAGGCGTAAAGCGCCGGGCGGTCCGTCACACCACACTCGCTGGATTTAAGCGTCAACGATCACCGAGCGAAGCCAGCGCGGCATTGCCGCCCGCAGCCGCCGTGTTGATGGTGAGCGTCTGCTCGGTGGCAAAGCGCGCGAGGTAATGCGGGCCGCCGGCCTTCGGCCCTGTGCCTGACAGCCCGCAGCCGCCAAACGGTTGCACACCGACGACGGCCCCGATCATGTTGCGGTTGACATAGATGTTGCCGATCGGCAGCTGCGAGACCTTCCCGACCATGTCGCCGATGCGCGAATGCAGTCCGAAGGTGAGGCCATATCCTGACCGCTTGATCGCTCCGAGCATGTCATCCAATTGATCGGCGCGATAGCGCACCACATGCAACACCGGGCCGAACACCTCCTTGTCGAGATCCTCGACGCGTCGCAGCTCGAACACGTGCGGCGCGACGAATGAGCCGGGCGATGGCGCCACGCCCGCGTAATGCACGCGCGCCGTTGTCTTCATGCGCGCAATATGCTCATCGAGCCGCGCCTTGGCTTCGGCATCGATCACTGGCCCGATATGGGTGGCGACATCGCGGGGATCGCCGATCGCAAGCTCGCGCGCGGCGCCTGCGACCATCTCGATGACGGCATCGGCGACATCATCCTGCACGCAGAGCAGCCGCAGCGCCGAGCAGCGCTGGCCGGCGGAACGAAAGGCAGAGGTCAGCACATCATCGGCGACCTGCTCGGGCAGCGCGGTGGAATCGACCAGCATCGCGTTGATGCCGCCGGTCTCCGCGATCAGCGGCAGGATCGGCCCGGGCCGGTTGGCGAGCGCGATGTTGATCGCACGCGCGGTGTCGTAGGAGCCGGTGAACACGACGCCTGAAATCGCGGAGTGCGCGACCAGATGCGCGCCGATCGCGCCATCGCCGGGGACGAATTGCAGCGCGCCCGGAGCGATACCGGCCTCGTGCATGATCCGCACCGTCTCGGCTGCGATCAGCGGCGTCTGTTCGGCCGGCTTCGCCACGACGGCATTGCCGGCCATCAGCCCGGCTGCGATCTGCCCAATGAAGATCGCGAGCGGGAAATTCCACGGCGAGATCGCGACGAATACGCCGCGCGGCCGGAGCCGCAGCGCATTGCCCTCGCCGGTCGGCCCGGGCAGATCGAGCTCCGCACTGAACAGCGTCTCGCCTTCGGCCGCATAGTAGCGACAGAAATCGACCGCTTCGCGGACTTCGGCAATCGCATCATCAAGGGTCTTGCCCGCCTCGACCGCGAGCAGATGGATCAGCCGGGCACGCCGCGCTTCGATCAGATCGGCCGTTCGCCGCAGCGCCCGTGCGCGCTGATCCGCTGAGATCGCGGCCCAGGCCGTGAAGCCCGAGGCCGCGGCTACAACGGCGCGATCGGCAATGGTGAGATCGGCGTCCACCACGGTTCCCGCGACCACGGCCGGATCGAACGGGCTCATCACAGGGCGCGTCGCGCCGCTCTCGCTCCGTCCACCAATGATCGGCGCTGCGCTCGCAGGCATGCCGGCGCGCGCGATCTCGGCGCGCAGGGCCATCAGCGAAGCGTGATGGCCGAGCTCGACCCCTTGCGAATTCCGGCGCGGCGCCCCGTAGAGATCGCGCGGGCGCGCAATGGTCGGATGGCGCGCGGCCTCAGGCTTACCGATGATCTCGGCCTCGCTCATCACCAGTTGGTCGATCGGAATATCCGGATCGGCGGCGACCGAGACGAACGATGAGTTGGCGCCGTTCTCGAGCAGCCGGCGCACCAGATAGGCCAGGAGATCGCGATGCTTGCCGACCGGCGCGTAGGTGCGGCAGGCGATCGCCGGATAAAGCTCGCGCAAGGTCGCATAAAGCGCTTCGCCCATGCCGTGCAGCCGCTGGAACTCATAGCCCGCGCTGCCGCCGGCAGCGTGGACGATATGAGCGACGGTCATCGCATTGTGGGTCGCGAATTGCGGGAAGATGCGCGCGCGCATCGCAAGCATCTGGCGCGCACAGGCGAGATAGTTCAGGTCGGTCATCGCCTTGCGGGTGAACACCGGATAGTCGTCAAGCCCGCGCTCCTGCGCGCGCTTGATCTCGGTGTCCCAATAGGCGCCCTTCACCAGCCGCACCATGAAACGCCGTCCATGAGCTTCGGCAAGATCCGCGATAAAACTGATCACCTTTTCGGCGCGCTTCTGATAGGACTGGATCGCCAGCCCAAAGCCGTCCCAGCCTGCAAGCGACGGATCGGCAATCACGCGCGCGATCACCGCCATCGAGAGATCGAGCCGGTCGGCCTCCTCGGCATCGACAGTGAAATTCAGGTCGAACGACTTGGCGTGGCGGGCAAGCTCGATCACGACGGGCACGAGCTCGCGCAGCACGCGCTCGCGCGACATCTCCTCATAGCGCGGATGCAAGGCCGACAGCTTCACGGAGATGCCCGGCCGGTCGGGCAGCGCGGCGTTGCCAGCCGCCTGCCCGATGGCCGCGATCGCAGCGGCATAAGAACGCCGATAACGTTCGGCATCGGCGGCGGTGCGGGCGCCCTCGCCGAGCATGTCGAAAGAATAGCGGAACAGCCGGCCGCTGCCGGAATTGGCGCGATCGAGCGCCTGCTCAATCGTCTCGCCGAGCACGAAATGGCTGCCGAGCAGCCGCATCGCCTGGCGCGCCGCGGTGCGCACGGTCGGCAGGCCGAGCCGCCGCGCCAGATTGGCGACCACGCTCTCCGGCGTCTCGCCCGGCGCGATCACACGCGCGGCAAGCCCGAGCGCCCAGGCGGAGGCCGCGACCAGCGGCGTATGCGACTTCACCTCATGATGCAGGAAATCGCTGCGCCCGAGCTTGTCCTCGATCAGGCGATCAGCCGTGGCATCGCCCGGCACCCGCAGCAGCGCCTCGGCCAGCACCATCAGTGCCAGGCCTTCGTCGGTCGAGAGCGCATATTCCTGCAGGAAATCGTCGATGCCGCCGAAACGTGACGCCTTGGCGCGGATACCCTCGATCAGCCGCCGCGCGGTGGCCTTGACCTGCGGGAGATCGGACGAATCCTGCGCACGGAGCAGCCGGTCGGCGATGGCGACGTCGTCCTCCGCGTAAGCTGGCGAAAAGACCGGTCCGGCGACAGGCGCTATGTCCATTCATAAGCTCCGATGCACACCTATAGAGTTAGGCGAGTCGGAACCGGATTTCGATAGGCCGCGTGTCGATCGCTTCCGTTCAGCGCAAATTTGTTGCGGCCCGACGCACCTGCTCTGATAGATTGTGCCTCTGCAACGCTTCGCAGGGACACCATGGCCAGACGCACCGGCAGTGCCGATCTTCCGCTTCATTCCGGGCGCGTGCCCGCCTGGCTCGGCACCAGGATGACCTCGCTCGGCGCCATCATCACCCAGGCTATCGTGCACCATTACGGGCGCGACGAATTCCTGGCCCGGCTGTCGCATCCGTTCTGGTTCCAATCCTTCGGCGCCGTGATGGGCATGGACTGGCACTCCTCCGGCATCACCACCAGCGTGATTGGCGCCCTGAAGCGCGGGCTGACGCCGCTGCAAAGCGAGCTCGGCATTTACGTCTGCGGCGGCCGCGGCGAGCATTCGCGCAAGACGCCGGACGAGCTGACGCGCTTGAGCGAACGCCTCGGCCTCGACGGCGAAGGCCTGGTCCGCACCAGCCGGCTGGTGGCGAAGGTGGACAGCGCCGCGGTGCAGGACGGCTTCGACCTCTATTTGCACGGCTTCTTCCTGACCAGCGACGGCAAATGGTGCGTCGTGCAGCAGGGCATGAATGGCGACGCCCGCCAGGCCCGCCGCTACCACTGGCACTCGGAAGCGCTGAAGAGCTTCGTCGATGCGCCGCACAGCGCCATCGACGGACCGAGCCAGGGCGAGATCGTCAACCTCACCGACCACCGTGCCGAACCATCCCGCACCGCTCAGCTCGACCTGCTCGCCGATCTCGGACCCGACCGCATCGTCAGCGAATTCGAGCGGGCGAGCACGAAGCCGCCGGCGCAAGGGGTGCTGCCGCATCTGGTGATGCCGGCGCATCACGACGTTCGCCCGAAGGACGTGTTCGCACGCCGCCTGCACGGCACGCTTGCGGCCGCTGCCGAGCGCGGGCCGCTCGATTTCCCCGAGCTGTTGCTAACGCCCGGCGTCGGCGCCCGGACCGTGCGCTCGCTGGCGATGGTCGCCGAGGTCGTGCACGGCGCGCCTTACCGCTTCGCCGATCCCGCGCGGTTCTCGCTCGCCCATGGCGGCAAGGACCGCCATCCCTATCCGGTGCCGATCAAGGTCTATGACGAGACCATCCGCGTGCTGAAATCAGCGGTCGGAAACGCCAAGCTCGGCCGCGACGAGACGCTCGGTGCGCTCAAGCGCCTTGACGACCAGGCGCGCCGGCTCGAGCGCAGCGCGACCGGCCCCAGACTCGATGCCTTCATCGCCACCGAGCGCGCCGCCTCGCCCGATCTCGACGGCCGTTCGGTGTTCGGCTGGGAGCGCGACCTCGTCGGCAACCTCCCCAAACAGAAGCAGCGCTAGCCGATGCCGGTCCGCAGCGCGGGCGTGCTCGCTTTTCGCACGACCTCCGACACCGTCGAGGTGCTGCTGGTGCATCCCGGCGGGCCTTTCTGGCGCCACAAGGATCTCGGCGCCTGGTCGATTCCGAAGGGCGAATATGATGCCAGTGAGCCGGCCGAGATTGCGGCCCGGCGCGAATTCGCCGAGGAACTCGGGGTTCCGCTCACCGCTCCGCTGCTTCCGCTCGGCGAGATCAAGCAGCGCGGCGGCAAGATCGTGATCGCTTTCGCGGCCGAGATCGACCTCGATGCCACAGCGATCCGAAGCAACAGCTTCGAGATCGAATGGCCGCCACGCAGCGGCCACATGCAAAGCTTTCCTGAGATTGATCGCGCGGCGTGGTTCAGCCTCGCCGAGGCAAGCAAGCATATCAATCCTTCACAAGCGGTGCTGCTCGACCGCCTGGCCGAGATCTGTCGCAAAGCCGACGAGTCTTGACGCTTGCCTCATGACAAGCGCGTGACGCGGCACCTACATGCGCGCCGCGATCAGTTCCGGATTGCGAGACCGCCCGTAACTACACGCCGCTGCAACGGACCACGCTGTGACTTTTTCGCGCACTCGCGCGACATTGTCCGATTTTTTCTCGCAACGAAATTCACTTCGCCGGGGATCGCGACTATATCGGCCGGGTTGCCTGCGTCGGAGCCTCAAGCCTGCCGCAACCGCATCAAGCGACTGAGCCAGGATCGTGTTACAGGTGAAATTCGAGAGGATTGATCAGATCGATCGCATCGATCTGACATTCGTGCCATCCAGCCTCAGCAAGCAATGCAGGTCGCTGATCGAGAGCTATCATCGCGTCCACGGCTACGCCGGATTACCTGATCTGTTGTGGAAGTCCGGGCTCGGGCCCTTCATCGAAAGCCAGCGCGATCTGCGGCAGCTGTTGAAACGCGCCTCGATGTCACGCAGCGCGAAACGCGCCAATGAAGGCTTCGTGCGGATCGCAACCACGATCCTGGCGCTCGAGATCCTGGCCTCGAGTTTCGCCGGCTGGGCCGGTCTCCATCCTGAGGCCGCGCTGATCGCGCGCACGCTGCTGCAGCCCTCGGCGAGCCATCAGCAGCTGCCGCTGATGGCGTTCTACCTCTATCCGCAGCAAACGGTCGTGCCGAACGCGCTTGCGACCCTGGCGCCTCCGCTTGATGCCGACGATGAAGACCGCGCGCACTGACATGCGCGCGGCTTAATCGGATTGACCTGTCAAATAGTCGGCAGTGCCCCGGGCGGATTTAGGCCGCCCGGACATTGCCAAGGAAGTTCCCGGTCTCGCGCTTGAGCTGATCGGATTGCGAGCCGAGCTGGCCGGCGGCGCTGAGCACCTGCGCAGCCGCCGCGCCGACCTGGCTGGAGGCCTCGCGCACGCCGACGATGTGCTTCATCACACCCTGGGTGCCCTCGGCGGCCTGCTGAACGCTGCGCGCGATCTCCTTGGTCGCCGCCCCCTGCTCCTCGACCGCCGCGGCGATCGCTTCGGTGATCTCGTTCATCTGGCCGATGGTGGCGCCGATCTCGCGGATCGCGGTGACGGTCGAGCCGGTCGCATCGCGGATGGCCTCGATCTGGCTGGTGATATCTTCGGTCGCCTTGGCGGTCTGCGCCGACAGCGCCTTGACCTCGTTGGCGACCACCGCGAAGCCCTTGCCAGCCTCGCCTGCGCGCGCCGATTCGATGGTCGCATTGAGCGCGAGCAGGTTGGTCTGGCCGGCGATGGTCTGGATCAGCGCCATCACCTCGCCGATCTTCTGGGTGGCATGCACTAGCTTCTCGACCATGGCTTCCGTGCGCGTGGCCTGGCCGACCGCGTTCTGGGCGATCGACGAGGACTGGGTGACCTGCCGGGCGATCTCCTGGATCGATGACGACAGCTGCTCGGCCGAGGCCGACACGGTCTGCACGTTCTTGGCGGTCTGCTCGGCGGCGGCGGCCACGTTCGCGCTCTGGGTCGTGGTCCCCTCGACGATGCTCGACATTGACGAGGCCGAGCTTTGCAGCTCGCCGGCAGCGCTCGCGGTACCCTGGATGACGCCGCCAATCGAGCGCTCGAACTGGTCGGCGATGCGGGCCAGCACCGCGCGCCGCTCCTCGGCCGCCTGCGTCTTGCCCTGCTCCTGCTCGGCACGCAGCCGTTCGCTTTCGGCAAGATGGTCCTTGAACACCTGCAGGCTGCGCGCCATCCGCCCGATCTCGTTCTTGCGGTCGACGAACGGGACATCGAAGGCGAGATTGCCTTTGCACAATTCGTCCATCGCCTCGCAGGTCTTGCTGAGCGGATCGACCAGGCCGCGCCCGAGCCAGAACGCGATGACGCCCGCGATCACCAGCCCAGCCAAGCCGCCAAGGCCGGCCCACATCGCGCGCTCATAGACGACTGCGTCGACGTCGTTGATGTAGACGCCGGCCTGCAGCGCCAGCATCTTGTCGCCGCTGCCATAGGCCCCGACATAGGACAGCTTGGGCAGTTCGCCCCCGCCGCCCGAACGCGGCGCCATGTATTCGACGTAGCCGCCGCCGGCGCGCGCGGTGCGCACGATGTCCTGGATCAGCAGCTTGCCGGTGTTGTCCTTGAAGTCCCAACGATTGACGTTGATGTATTTCGGATTGGCGTGGACATAGGTGACGCCGGCGTCCGACGGGCCGGTGCCATAGACGCCGAGATAATCGGCATATTGCCCCCAGCGCATGGCGCCGATCGCAGCAAAAGCCAACTGGCGCGCGCGCTCCGGCTCGAGCCGGCCCGCCTTGGCATCGGCATCATAGGAACTCAAAATCTTGGTCGCGGACTCCACGAGGTTGCGCACCATGGTCCGCCGCTCCTCCAGCACGGAGTCCCGGAGCAACAGGATCTGCATGGCGGAGACGGCAAAGAGGGTGATCGACAGCACCGCAATGATCGTGGCCAGGCGCTGATAGACGGTGAGATGTCGCATTTATCTGATCCGGCTTCCCGTTTCGTGCAGGCCGCAACCCTATCAACTTGAAATTAATAGAGTGCTATTTGCAGATACCTCAGGTGCAACTATTAAAATCCCACTTAATTCGGTGCAGGTAATGCACCGGATCGGTATACGACACACCGTGGATTTCGCCGTCGATCGCGGGTTCCCTGCGCGGAACGATCTGTCAAAAGCTGGATCTCTCCTCACCCGCGACTGCGATCGCGGTCGGAGCCTTGCGAGTGCCACGCCGCGACCAACGCCGCTACTGTCGCGACGCGATCCGAGCCCGAGCGTTGCCAATCTATTAACTTTTTTGATAGCGGAAGGCGCCGCGAAGACCGCGCGGCGTCCCGCACCGACTCCCGTGCGAAAAAGAATGCACGGGGCGAAACCACAGGCTCAGCCGACCCGGGCTCCGCGTCCCGGCAGCCCGCTCAAATCTCCGCCCTGAAAGTCCGTCCTAGATCGCGTGCGTCGCCGAAATAGTGCCGGAATACGTAGTACAGCGGATTCCATTTCTGCGTATCGATGTGATTCGTTCCCGGCACTACGATACCGCGATGGGCGTGGACGCGGACAACCTCGCACTCGATGATCAAAGCCTTCTGCGGCGTGGAGCCGAGATCGACCTTGTCACCATGGATGGCAACAAGCCTGGCTTCGAACTGCAACGGACATTCGGAGATGCGCGGCGCCCGCACGCGCTCCGATGATACGGCAGTAAATCCACCAGCCGCGAATTTATCGCCCATGTAGCTGTAACCCATCGCGTGCTTGAAGGCCGGCACCGGATCACGACCGGTGCCGCGCGCGATCTTCTCGACTTTCGGCCACAACTCGGCGGAGGCAAAATTGAGTGTGCATTCCCGCTCACGTCGCAGATTCGCAGCACCGTGGCCGGCCGTCGAGAGACCGAGCACCACGCATGAACCCAGCGCCCAGGCCGACGACATCGGCGTGATATTCGATGTCCCGTCCTCGTTCCTGGTCACGACGAGAACGACAGGCGTTCCGAAATAGAGCACGGACGGCGAAATCGTCAAATGGTCGTCCGGCAGGTCCATAACACTGGAGGCGGTCACGACAAATCTCCCATATTTGGTTGTCGAGACCTGACCTAGCCGATCCGAGCGCAGCGACGCTTCGTCACCAGTCGAAGTATGCCAACAACCACCGCCCTCCGCGGAGGCGGAGACCCTTCATCAAACGAGCGGCTTGACGCCGCCGTCGCGATGCAAGGGAAAGGGAAATCAGGTCGCCGCGACGGCGGCACTGCCTGGTCGTCGCCGGCGCAACAAGAGCAGCATGCCGAGCGCGGCGCAGGAGCAAGCGAGCACCAGTGCCAGCAGCGCGTTGCTGCCGTAGCGCGTGAGCAGCGCGACCAGGATCGGCGCGGACATGGCGGAAAGCAGGTTGAGCGGCAAGGCGATGCGTGCGCTGGCCTTGGCGAACTCCGCCTTGTCGTAGAACACCAGCGGCATGGTGGCGCGCGCCACCGCCAGCGCGCCGCTGCCGAGACCATAGAGCAGAATGAACGTGGCTGCGGCGACATAGGAGCCACCGCTCACCATCAACAGCAGCATCGCGACCGGCAGTGCCAGACCGGCCACCAGAGCGGTGGTGATGCCGTCCCAACGGCCGCCGCCGAGGAAGTCCACCGCGCGGGCACTGACCTGGATCACGCCCAGCATCGCGCCAAAGCTGATCGCCTCCGAGGCTGTCAGTCCCTCCGCCTTGAGCAGCTCGATCAGCACCGCGCTGAGGCCGAACGCCACAAAGGCATTGAGACCGATCGCAGCAACCAGCAGATAAAACGTGCTCCGGGCCGGTGCAGCTGTGGGCGCCGCCGTCGATCCGCCGGCCGCTCCCATGGCATGCTCCTTGCGTCGTGGCGGCAGGGCGAAGGCGTAGAGCGGAAGCGAGACCAGCAGCAGCAGAGCCGCATAGACGAGGCAGGTGCTGCGCCAACCAAGCATGCCGGCAAGATAGGCGGTGGTCGGCCAGAAGATGCTGCTGGAGAGGCCGGTGACCAGCATCAGTGCGCCGATCGCGCCCGTGGCGTTCTGGCCTGCGATCTCGTTGAGCACGATGTAGGCGGCCGTCGACAGCGTGGCGCTTCCCGCCAACCCGAGCAGGAGCCAGGCTGCGTAATAACTGACCGGCCCTTGCGCGACCGACAACAGCACGAAACCGGGCGCTGCAATCACCGTCCCTGCCATCATGACGCGCCGGGCGCCATAGCGCACGAACGGCTGCGCCAACAGCGGCGAGCACAGACCCATGGCGAGATAGAGCACGGAGGTGCTGCCAAACACCGCGGTCAGGTCCATGTCCAGATCGGCGGCCATCTGGCGACCGAGCACGGCAGGAAGGCTCAGCGTCCCCCAACCGATGAGCTGGGTGACGGCGAGAACGACGAGCGCAATGAGGAGTTTACGATCGGCGAGCAAGAGGCATTCCAAGAATCGACGCGCCAAGAATCGACGCGCCAAGAATCGACGCGAGCGGCGCAACTGGCATCGCACCATTCGAGACCGCCATATTTGCCCTGGATCTGCAACGTCTTCAACGCCCAACCCGGCAAACGCGGCCCGCGTTTGCTGCATGAGTTGGGGCGCTCACAGCACTGCGGGCTTTTATCAGGCGGCCGTCAGCGTTGGCCTGTCGGGCAGCTCTTACGGGTCTCCTTCAAGAGCGTGCGCATCTTCTCGAAATACGTTGCATCATCCTCGGCCGTCATGTCGAAGCAGACATATTCCATATGCGGCCTGATCTCCTGCGCGAAACTGCGCCGCCACTCTTCATGATCGTAGACCGACAGGATCTCGTCATAGGCAAACAGCATATGGGCGACGAAGTTCTTGTAACGGACGAATTGCAGCCGATCGGCGCGCAGCGCCTTCATGTCAGGCTCGACGAGCTCCGGATTCCTCAAAGCGGACTCGCTGTAGGACATGTAGACCTGACGCGCCGTCGTCTCCCTGGTGTTCTGCCGGATCAGGTTGATCTGAAAGGACACGGCGGCAAAACCGAGCACGCCGACGGCGGCGGAGATGATCTGCGCCCAATTGGATTGCGGCCGCTTGGGCTTTTCTTGCGGGCTGGGTGTCGGACTGGGGGTCGTACTCGTCATGGCGCCATCCTAAGCTCATCGACCTTAAGAATGTCGTGACGGCCGCTCCATGGGCCGAAGCGTCGCCGACACCGTGCAGGAACCTCGCCTGCCGCGGCCGGTTGACGCCCCGACGGAGCTCGGGAACAAGCCATGCCCGCCTATAACATCTTCCGCCGCGGCATCCTGAAGGGAACGGCGGCGATGACCGCGTTTGCGGTCATCAACCAGACTATCGCGCAGTCCGCTGCGCCCGGCAGGTCCGACTCCGGCCCGCGGGAGTTGCGTGGACAGCCGGTGCCGGAGCCGCCGGAGGGCAAGAGCGCAGGACCGATCCGGCCCGACCGCGGCTCCGCGCTGTCGGGCAAGGTCGCCGTCGTGACCGGTGCGGCGCGCGGCATCGGTCGCGCCATCGCGGTGGAGATGGCGGCCAACGGCGCCGACGTGGTGGCGCTGGATATCGCGGGGCCGGTATCGACGGCGTCAAACGCGGTACCTGCGACGCCTGAGGATCTCACCGAGACCGTGCGGCAGATCATGGCCTATGGACGGCGCGGCGAAAGCATTCGGGCCGATATCCGCGACATCGCCGCGCTTCGCGCGGCGGCCGATCATGTCGAGCAGACCTATGGCAAGATCGACATCGTGGTCGCGGATGCCGCGATCCAGCGCTGGAAGCCGCTGCTCGAGATGGAAGATTCCGACTGGCGCGACGTGATCGACAACAATCTCAACGGCACCGCGAACACCATCCGCGCCTTTGCGCCGAAGATGGTGGCGCGCAATCAGGGCCGCATCATCGTGCTGGCGTCGATGCAAGCACGGCACCAAGGACGGCTCGAGCTACGCCGCCTCGAAATGGGGCATTCTCGGCTTGATGAAATCGGCCGCGCTGGAGTTTGGGCAATATAACATCACGGTCAACGCGCTGATCCCCGGCCAGGTCGACACGCCGCTGACCCGCTACGACAAGCGGTTCAGCGAAGCGATCGGCGAGACCGGCAGGCAGGCGCCCGAGCATCCCTCGCCGCAGCAGGCCTGGGACGCCCGCGCGGCGACCGTCGCGCTCAAGGTCGGGTGGCTGCAGCCGGACGACATCTCGCCCGCCGCCGTATTCCTCACCTCCGATGCAGCGGCGGTGGTGACCGGCGCGGAATATGAGTTCACCGGCGGCGACAGTGCGAAGAATGTGTGAGCTGGATGGTCGTCACTCGTGCGCTCTACGGAGAGTTCACCTCGGCTCGAATGACACAACAAGCTTGCCCCGCTCGTTGGTCCCGTTTGAGCCAACTTCGAGGTTGAGCAAGCGGCGGCAGCTAATACGATACCCTCTGTACATTCCCCCGCGACGGCGAAGCGATCGCCGCCCCACCGCGGAATGCCTGATCCGGCGGGACGCCAACGATCGCGTTGACATCATGGATCATGTGGGCCTGATCGGCAAAGCCGCAGGCATAGGCGACATCCGCCCAACCCGGCTCGCTGTGTCTTGCCGCCAGCGCCTTCTCGACGCGCGCGGTCCGTGCAAAACCTTTCGGCGTCAGGCCGAACATCGCATGAAAGCGGCGCGACAGCTGCCGTTCGCTGATGCCGAGGTCCCTGGCGAGCAGTCCAACGCGCAAAGATGGATTGCGCTTCAGCCTCGCTGCCGCTTGGCAGGCGATCTGATCCGGTCCGCACTTGCAGAGATGAGCAACCAGGAAGCGCTGGACATGGCCGACCCGCTCGCGGCTCGATCGCGCCTCCGCCAGCATCTCCACCAGCAAGGCGATGTCGCCTGGTGGGAAAACGTTCTCGAGACCGATCTTGAGATCGGCGAAGGGCTGCAGGCGATCGCCGAGCAGGTGTGCCGCAGTTTCCGGCTTGAGCTGCACGGCGACTAGTCCCAACGGCCCGCTCGGGTGAACCATCGCGATGCCGCTCTGAACTCTGGTTGCGACGTGGCAATAGGGTGGGTGCTGGAAATCTGTAGAGCCGAAGCGGCGCAGCGACCGGATCGGCGTGCGATATTGAAAAAGCAGCAGGGTCATCGTTCCCGGCAAGACCTGCATGACCAGCTTGCTGGTCGCCGCGTCATCCGCAACGTCCCAATCGGTGATGTCCTCGACCAGATCCGAGAGCTTCAAGGATGAGTCCACCGGCGCGGTGTCCAGTAGCTGCCCCGCGACCCGTTTCATGCCCAACGACAGAAGCCTGTCCGCAGCCCAGGGCCCCGTCGGCCAGGTAACGACCTCATGTTCGCCCATCCGTGCAAACTCCACTGAGTCACCAAGGACCCGCGCAGGCGGCCATCGTTTGTCGCTGCGGCAATCTGTAGGCGTAAAGCGGCACTGCCACGCAATCAAGCGCGTCACGAACAAGTGACCCGACCAGAATTGAAATGACCGATGCGCCGTACGCGGCTGGCGAACAGCAGGCCCGGAATCGTGACTAATTTGTCCAATTCAAACACGGCAGGCTCGTGTATCGTGTGTGCTTCGACGTGCCTGACGATCGCACGCCACTTCGGATCTCAACATAAACGGCCTCGGGTGGACGCTCATGCTGTTTGCCCTACCCGCTCGCAAGTCATGCGCCGCGCGTAGCTCGGCGCGCCAAACCCACGTTGGTTTCATCCGTAACGACTTCGTTTCATCCGTAACGACTTCGCACGGGCCGGGAAGTTGTCATGAAACGTGCAGGCTCCATCTCGATGAGCAACGTAACCAAATCATCCAGGAAACACCGAAGGCCGAATTGTGAAGGGGTTGTTTACGGCAGGAAGGAAGTCGACTAATGGCGGCAAATATCTTGCAACCCGGCGCGACGACGCAACAGATCGTCTGCGCAGCGTCTGCGGACGGCTCCGTCCTGGTTCGTCGGACCGAGCCTCTCGGCGCCCACGCGCGGCGCGTCACCGAGCCCCTCGAACATTGGGCTAACGTTGCGCCCGGCCGCGCCTTCATGGCGGAGCGGGCTGGCGACGGCTGGCGCATGGTGACCTATCGGGAGGCCTTGACGGCGGCGCGAGCGATCGGCCAAGCGCTGCTCGACCGTGACCTGTCAACCCAGCATCCGGTTCTGATCCTGTCCGGCAACAGCATCGCGCATGCGCTGCTCGCGCTCGGTTGCCTGCATGTGGGCATTCCCTTCGTGCCGATTTCGACGGCCTATTCCCTGCTCTCGGCCGATTTCGCGCGTCTGCGCGACATTGTCGACCTGGTGCGGCCCGGCCTCGTCTTTGCCGAAGACGGCTCTGCCTATGCGGCCGCCATCGATGTCTGCATCGCGCCGGAGACCGAGCTCGTCGTCGCCCGCGGCAATCCCGGCCGGCATGCCACCCTGTTCGATACGTTGCTCGCCACAATCCCTGGCGCCGCGGTCGATGTCGCGGCTGGCAAGGTCGGTCCCGACAGCGTCGCCAAGCTGCTGTTCACCTCGGGTTCGACCGGCTTTCCAAAAGGCGTGATCCACACTCACCGGATGTGGTGCAGCACCATCGCGATGTTCGCTGCCGTCCACCCGATCGGAGGCGAGAAAGCGCCCGTGCTCGTGGACTGGCTGCCCTGGAGCCACGTGTTCGGCGGCAGCGTCAGTTTCGGCATGGTCCTGTTCAATGGCGGAACGTTCTACATCGATGACGGCAAGCCGCTGCCGGGGCAGTTCGAAAAGACGGCGCGCAATCTGCGCGAGATCGCGTCGACCTTCCATACCAGCGTCCCCCGAGGCTATGAGGAACTGCTGCGGGCGCTGCGCGGCGACGACGCGTTACGCCGCAGCTTTTTCAGCCAGGTGCAATTCCTGCAGTACTCCGGCGCCGCGCTTCCGCACTCCGTGTTTGACGGATTTGCGGAGCTGGCGCGGGCCACCATCGGTCACGTCGTGCCATGGCTCGCGGCGCTTGGTTCCACCGAGGCAGGCCTGATCACCGCACGGCTCGGCGCCTCCCCAAACGACATCGGCCTGCCCGCCTGCGGCGTGGACCTGAAGCTCGTCCCGGTGGACGGCAAATGGGAAGCGCGCGTCAAAAGTCCGTCGGTAACGCCGGGCTACTGGCGGCGTCACGATCTGACCGAAGATGCCTTCGACGCGCAGGGCTTCCTGCGCACCGGTGATGCGGTGGCATGGATCGAGCCGGGCCGTCCGGAAGCCGGGCTTCGTTACGACGGACGCATGGCCGAGGATTTCAAGCTCGTGACCGGCACCTGGGTCCGCGTCGGCATGGTGCGGGAGCATCTAATGAAGCACCTGGCGGCCGAACTGCGCGACGTCGTGATCGTCGGCGAGAATCGAGAGTATATTGCAGTGCTCGGCATCCCGACCGATGCGCGCGGTGCCAGTGATCCGGACGTTCACGAGCGGCTGCGGAGCAAATTGGCCGCGTTGGCTCGGGACGCTGGCGGCAGCGCCCAGCGCGTGCTGCGTTTCGCCTTCCTCACTGCGCCGCTCTCGATCGATCGAGGCGAACTGACCGACAAGGGCGCGATCAGCCAGCGCACGATCCTGCGCCGTTACGTCGACGTGATCGATACGCTCTATGCGGACCCGCCTGGCGATCACGTGATCTGCGTGGATCCGTCGAACCATGATTCTGCCGCCTGAGGCAAACCTCCACGTTCTCATTTCGCGAGCGCGACGACAGAGTGAGGAGGCCGCCAGAATTGACCGAACTCTACTCGGCAGCCAATGCCGGCCGCACGTCCGGATGCTCCGTCGGACTCTGGTGCATCTGATCTGCAGTCGGCTTGATCCGGAACCACGCAGCATAGAGGGCCGGCAAAAACAGCAGGATCAGCACCGTGCCGACCGCCGTGCCGCCGATCAACGTGTAGGCCATCGATCCCCAGAACACGGAATGCGTGAGGGGAATGAAGGCCAGCACGGCTGCAAGTGCGGTCAGGATCACGGGCCGCGTGCGTTGCACCGTGGCCTCGATGACGGCGTGATAGTCGTCAAGGCCGGCTGCACGGTTCTCCTTGATCTGTTCGGTCAGGATCAGCGTATTGCGCATCAGGATGCCGGCCAATCCTATCAGACCCAGAATGGCGTTGAACCCAAAGGGCTGATGGAAAGCGAGCAATGCGGGCACGACGCCGACGAGACCAAGCGGTGCCGTCAGCATGACCAGGGCCATCATCGAGAAGGATCGTACCTGGAGCATGATGACGATGAGCGTCGCGGCGATCATGGCGGGAAAGACAGTCGCCAGCGCGTCGTTGGCCTTGGTGGCCTCCTCGATCGAACCACCCATCTCGATGCGATAGCCGGCCGGGAGAGACGCAATCAGCGGCTGAAGGGCTGCCTTGATCTCCTTGGAAACCTCTGGAGGTTGGGTCGCCTCATTGAGGTCCGATCGGATCGTGATGACGGGTGTGCGATCGCGGCGCTTCAGGATCGGTTCTTCCAGACGCACTTCCGCATGGCCGATCTGGTCGAGCGGAATCGGACGGCCCTCTCGGCTCATGAGCGAGAAGTCAGCCAGACGCGTCGGATCCAGTCTTTCGCGACCGGCGCTGCGTGCCATGATCGGGACATTGCGAATGTCCTCGCGGACCTGTGTCACGGCGATGCCGGTGAGCAGGAACTGGAGCTGCCGGCCGACTTCCGCTGGCGAGAGACCGATGAGGTTCAGCCGATCCTGATCTGGAATGAAGCGGAGCACGGGCGTGCGATTGCCCCAATCGCGGTTGGCCTGCCGCACATCGGGAACGCCGCGCATGACATCGATGGCTTTTTCAGAGATCGCGTACAACTGCGCAGGGTCGGGTCCCATGACCCGAAACTCTACAGGAAACGGCGTGTAGGGTCCGAACACAAGCTGAGTGACGCGAACATAGGCCTCGGATGCCAGCCCTTGTGACACCGCCTGACGCAGCCGGTGCTTCAGAGCCTCGCGCGCCTCCGCGTCTGGTGTCAGCACAACCAGCTTCGCGAAGGCTGGATCGGGGAGTTCTGGTGCCATCGCGAAGAAGAAGCGCGGAGCGCCCTGACCGACATAGCTGGTGACGATCTTCGCCTCAGGCTGATCGTGGAGCCAACGTTCGAGCTTCTCAACCGCGGCGGTCGTGGTCTCAATGCTGGTGCCTTCCGGCAGACGAACCTCCACCAGGACTTCGGGGCGGTCGGACGTCGGGAAGAACTGCTGCTTGACGGCACCCATGCCGACACCGGAGAGCGCGAAGGCGACGGCGACGATGCCGACGGTCAAAAATTTGTGGCGCACGGCGAAGGTGATGAGCCGCCGCAGACGCCGGTAGTTTGGCGTGTCGTAAATCGCGTGATGGCCGCCCTCGACCGGTTTGATCGCGGGCAGCATCTTGACGCCCAGATAGGGCGTGAAGACCACCGCGATGATCCAGGAGACGATCAGGGCGAACCCGACAACCCAGAAGATGTTGCCGGCATATTCGCCGGCCGTCGAGCGCGCGAAGCCCACAGGCAGGAAGCCGGCGATCGTCACGAGTGTCCCGGACAGCATCGGCGCCGCGGTATGGCTCCACGCATGGGCCGCCGCCTTGATGCGGTCCATGCCTTCTTCCATCTTTACGACCATGACCTCGATGGCGATGATGGCGTCGTCCACGAGAAGGCCGAGCGCGAGGATGAGTGCGCCGAGCGTGATGCGGTCGAAGAACCGGCCGGTTTCCAGCATGATCAGGAACACGACGGCAAGCGTCAGGGGGACCGCGGCGGCCACGACGATGCCGACGCGCCAGCCAAGGCTTAGCAGGCTTACGAGCAGCACCACGCCGAGCGCCATCGCGAACTTCAGCATGAATTCGTCAACCGCCGAGGTGATATTGACGGCCTGATCGCTCACCTTGTCGAGCGTCATCCCGAGCGGCAGCGTCCGCGCAATGGCTGCCGACCTCTCTTCCAGCTGCTTGCCGAGCGCCAGACCATTCCAGCCCTCCTGCATGACCACCGCGAGCATGATCGTGGGCTCACCCTGGTGCCGGATGATGTAGGTGGGAGGATCTTCGTAGCCGCGGCTGATGTTGGCGATATCGGACAGCTTTAACGTTCGTCCCGCAGCGGCAATCGGCGTGTCGGCGATCGCCTGCGCGCTGTCATAGCTCCCGTCGACTCGGATGAAGACCTGCGGCCCGCGAGTGTCGATCGAACCTGCCGGGGTGACCGTATTCTGCCGCTGCAACACGGCAATGATATCCTGTGCAGAGACGCCGAGAGTTGCGAGCTTTGGGTAGGAAAACTCCACGAAGATCTGCTCGGGACGTTCGCCGAGGAGATTGATCTTCTTGACGCCTGGCACGTGCAGAAGGTCTTGGCGGATCACCTCGGCCTTCCTGGCGAGCTCACGCATCGGCATGCCCTTGGCCTTGAGGGCGTAGAGCGCGAAGCTCACGTCCGAATATTCGTCGTTGACGAAGGGGCCGAGCACGCCAGGGGGCAGGTTGCGGGCTTCATCCCCGAGCTTCTTGCGAGCCTGGTAGAATTCCTCCTGAACGACCGACGGGGGTGTGCTGTCCTTCAGCGTGACCGTCAGATAGGCATAACCTGGACGGGTGGTCGTCTCGACCCTGTCGTACCAGGTCAGTTCCTGGAGCCGCTTCTCCAATGGTTCCGCGACGAGGTCCTGCATCTCGCGCGCCGTCGCGCCCGGCCATACCGTCGTGACCGTCAGGGTCTTGATCGTGAAGTTGGGATCCTCCGCGCGGCCAAGCATGAGGAACGCATAAGCGCCTGCGGCCGCAAGCAGGATGATGAAGAACAGGGTGACAGCGCGTTCGCGAACGGCGATTGCGGAAAGGTTGAAGCTCATCAGTTCCCCCTGCTCTCAGACGCGGTCCTCACGCGCGTGCCCTCCTGCAGCAGGTGAGCGCCGAGCGAGACAACCGACGCGCCAGAACTCAGTCCGGAGATCACGGCGTTTTCGCTGGTCACACGCACGAGCTTGATGGGCTGAAAGTGGACGGTCGAGATGCCGCTGTCGAAGACCCAGACGCCGGTCTTTCGGCCATCGTCGAGCACGGCCCCCAGCGGCACCTCGACTTCCGGCTGAGTCTCTTCGCTTGCCAGCCGAATGGTGACCGTCGCGCCAAGCGGCGCGGTCGCAGCCTCGCCGTCGAGCACGTAGCGGGCTTCATACGTGCGGGTCTGGGCGTCAGCAGAATCCGACAACTGCCGAAGATGCGCCGCATAGCGCTCTCCATCGCTCCCGTACAGGCTGGCCTCGGCGACCGAGCCGATCGCCGGCCGGATTGTTTCGGGAAGCGCGACCACCGCTTCACGGGCACCGGCCTGGGCAAGCCTGACCACGGTCTGGCCGGCAGAAACCACTTGGCCCGGCTCGCCAAGCGTTTGCACGACTGTTCCGTCCGCATCCGCCACCAGGACGGAATAGGCCGCCTGATTCTCGGCGACCTTGGCTTCGGCTTCCGCCGCAGCGAGTTGCGCGTTGGCCGTATCCGACGCGGCCTTCGCCTGTTCGTAGCGCTGTTTGGGTGTCCATCCGTCGCTGACGAGGTTGGCGTATCGCCGCTCATCGGCATCCGCCTGAACAACGGTTGCGCGCGCTGCGGCAACGGCGTTGCGCTTCGCCGTAAGCGCGAGGCGGAGGTCGGTTTCGTCGATCCGCATCAGCGGCTGCCCGGCTTTGACCTGCTCACCGACATTCACGAGCCGTTCGACGATCTTACCGGCGACGCGGAAGCCAAGGTTGCTTTCGACCCTCGCTCCGACGGTCCCCGTGAAACCGCGTTCAGATCCACTCACCCGCGCAACCATCGCCAGGCTGACAATCGGCGGTTCCAGCCTCGGATCGCTCACGGCCGAGGCCTCTTGAGCAGGAATGCCAAGCGCAACGAACGTGGCCACCCCCACCGGGATCGAAATACCGGCCAACACGGCAAAACCCCTCATCATGTTCATCTCCTGCTCGGAATTTAGATTTCGTTCGACTTCTATAATCAGATTAGAATACGATCGCAATCTAAAAAGGACGCTGACGAGAAAGTGATCTGCTCAAGATCGGCCGTTCGACGGCAGTGACCGACAGATCGGCCATCCCCACTTGATAGATTGCGTTCGAACTCTATATGCCATATAGCTTTCGAGCGTAATCCAAAAATAGAAATGGAGATCCACGATGCGCGTGAGCCGGGTTCAAGCCGCCGAGAACCGCCAAACCGTGATCAATGTGGCAAGTCGCCTTTTCAGGGAGCGCGGCTTTGACGGCATCGGGCTCAAGGATCTGATGGAGGCGGCCGGGCTGACCCAAGGCGCCTTCTACAAGCAGTTCGCATCAAAAGAGGATTTGGCGGTCGAGGCGTCCAAGCGCGCATTGGAGAGCGCGTCCCGCCGATGGTCGGAGGCGACCGCCCGCAATCCTGATGATCCGCTTGGCGCGGTGATCGGATTTTACCTCAGTGCCGACCATCGCGAAGAAAGAATGGACGGCTGCCCAGTCGTAGCGCTCGGCTCAGACGCCGCCAGACAGGGACCTGATGTGAAGGCGGCCTTCGAAGAGGGGATCAAGGCGTATCTCGACGTCCTCGGCGGCTTCACTGCTCAGAGTAACAGCGAGGAGTCTCGGCGCAAGGCCATGGGCATTCTCGCGACAATGGTCGGCGCAGTGACGCTATCGCGCGCCGTCAACGACCCTGACCTGGCTCAGGCGCTCTTGGATGCGGCGGTCCAACAGGTTCGCGACGCCGCTGCCGATTGAAAGATGGTCCCTCAAAGCACCGGGAGAATCGAATGCTCAGCCTGATTGAAGCCAGACCAACTTTGCTCAAGATCTCGGATGCGCTCAGCCTGCGGTTTCAAAAGATCGGCAATGGGCCTCCGCTACTCCTCTTACATACGATCCGGACGCAGCTCGAATATTTCCGCAGTCTCGCGCCCCTGCTCGCAAAGTCGCACACGGTGTACACCATTGACCTGCCAGGCCATGGACATTCGCCGATCGATCCAAGCGCGAGCTTCGACGAACCCTACTTCAGGCAGGCAGTCATTCGGTTCATCGAGGAGCTGAACCTCTCGGCCCTCACGCTCATCGGCGAGTCGATTGGCGGGGCATTGGCCCTGACCGTGGCGGCGGCGCTGCCGCAACGGGTGAAGCGGGTTTACGCGATCAACCCCTATGACTACGAGACCCGCTACGGGGACGGCATTCGACGCGGCAACCGGCTCGCGAATTTCATCATCGGAAGCTTGCAGATCCCGGTGCTCGGCGCGGTGAATGCAGCCCTCGAAAACAAGATGATTCTCGGCAAGATCATGGGTGGTGGATATCACGACCCGCGCAAGCTGCCGGCCGATCTGCTTGCTGAGTTCGATGAAGTCGCCCACCGCCCTGGGTACAAGCTAGTCGCACGAAAGGTGCTGGCAGGCTGGCGCTCCTGGCGCAAGGCACGCGACGAGTATCGGCTGATCTCGGCGCCTGTGACGCTTATTTACGGCGATAGCGACTGGTCTCGCCCAAACGAACGCGAACGCACCCGGTCGCTGATTCCTGCTGCGCAGATGGTGACGCTCAAGAACACCGGCCACTTCTCGGCTGTCGAGAGTCCGTTGGAGCTGGCTCGCGTGATCCTGGCGACGGAATGAGCGCGATCATCGAACACAGGAGTACGCAAGCTATGGTCAAGCGCTTTTGGGAAAGTTTGAATGACTGGGCTGAGGTCCTCAGCATGGACGATCCGCACGGCGATTACCTGTTCAGGCTGGAAGAGCGCGTTGCGAAGCTTGAGCGCAAGCTTGACGCTCTTCAAATCCAGTCACGAGCAACGCCGGTCGAGCCGCCGGATGACCGTGTTCGGCAATCGCAACCGTAAACACTGCCCTCCCGAGACACCAATATCCCGACCGTCAGTCAAGCCCTCCTCAAAGGTGATCTGATCATGCGCCGTATCGTCGTTACGGGACTGGGCCTCGTATCACCGCTGGGCTGCGGCAGTGAGCTGGCATGGTCTCGGCTGCTCGCGGCTCGCTCGGGACTTGCCGCGCTCCCGGAGTGGGCGGCTGTCCTTCCCGCACGCGTGGCCGGAATCGTTCCGACAAAGGCCGACGACGCAGATGGAGGCTTCAATCCCGATCTGATCGTTGCGCCGAAGGATCAGCGGAGGATGGATCGGTTCATCTTGTTCGCGCTGGTAGCTGCGGCCGAGGCGATAGCACAAGCCGCATGGACTCCTTCCGAGGCGTATTCCATGGAGCGCACCGCGACCGTGATCGCGTCGGGCATCGGAGGCTTTCCGGCGATCGTCGAGGCGGTCCGCACCACCGATCAGCGCGGAGTAAGGCGCCTCTCGCCCTTCACCGTGCCGTCCTTTCTCGCAAATCTCGCGGCCGGCCATATCTCGATCCGCTACGGTTTCAAGGGGCCAATCGGCACGCCGGTCACCGCCTGCGCCGCAAGCGTGCAGGCCATCGGAGATGCCGCGCGCCTCATCAGAACCGGTGAAGCCGACGTTGCGATTTGCGGTGGGTCGGAAGCCTGCATCGATCTCGTGAGCCTGGGCGGCTTCGCCGCGGCCCGGGCTCTTTCGACGGGTTTCAACGACATGCCGGCGCGTGCGTCCCGCCCCTTCGACCGCGACCGCGATGGCTTCGTCATGGGTGAAGGCGCCGGCATCCTGGTCATTGAAGAGCTGGAGCACGCGCTCCGCCGCGGCGCCCAGCCGATCGCGGAAATCGTCGGCTACGGTACGAGCGCTGACGCCTACCACATCACGTCAGGCCCCGAGGACGGCGACGGCGCGCGCCGCGCCATGGAGGGCGCCTTGCGGCAAGCCAGCCTCAGGCCCGGTGACATACAACATCTCAACGCCCATTCGACGTCGACGCCAGTTGGCGATCTTTCCGAACTGGAGGCGATCAAGGCCGTGTTTGGCCGCGAGGAAAAAATTGCGGTGAGCGCCACCAAATCGGCAACTGGTCATCTGCTCGGCGCAGCCGGAGGAGTGGAAGCGATCTTCACGATCCTCGCGCTACGAGACCAGATCGCGCCACCCACTCTCAATCTCGAAAATGGCGATGCGGCCGCCGAAGGCGTCGACATCGTAGCCCGCGAAGCGCGGCGCATGCCCATGGAGCATGCGATCTCGAACGGATTTGGCTTCGGAGGCGTCAACGCCAGCATCATCTTTCGACGTTGGCAATGACAGGTTCATGCATGCAGCTGCAGTCGAATTCAGATGCTGCCCACTGGACGGGTTTCCCGAGCTGTGCTGGCGATTTGATCGACCGACCTCCGAGAGGCGCTCAACCGCACAGTTTAGGATCGTAGAAGATCGGAGTTTGGAGCAAAAAATCGTGCAGATGGCGGAGAGAGTGGGATTCGAACCCACGGTACGGTTTCCCGCACACACGCTTTCCAAGCGTGCGCCTTAAGCCACTCGGCCATCTCTCCGAAGGGCCCTCTCTTGGCGGTCTCGGCGCCCTTTTGCAAGCCATCAAGCGCCCGTCGCGGCAAAAATTCGCCAAACCTCTGACGAATTTAGCCGTTTCGCGCCTTGCGCGGGCATCAGCGGCCAGCCGAACGCTGCAATGAACCCCGAATCAGCCTGGTGAGACCCACTGTTCGCGCCCTTTCCCCCGGAGGACAACCGATGACCGCGCCCCGCTTTTTCCGTCCCCTGCCCCTTGCCATGCTGCTGCTGGCGGTCGCGGCCGGCGTCACCGCTGCGCGCGCCGATCAGTGCACCCGGCAGGGCGTCGACGTCACCTGCGACGACGGCCGCAAGGGCATCTGGCAGGGCGACGCCATCCTGTGGCCGGACGGCACCCATTCCCGGCTGAAGGGGCACGACAGCGTCATCGTCGGCAACAAGGCCTCCGTGGTGGTCGGCCCGGGCGTTTTCGTCGGTCACGGCAAGGGCATGGTGCCGATGGAAAATCCGAGCGCGCCGAACAAGCTGCGCTGCGCGGTGCTGGACGGCGTGTCGTATTGCAATTGAGCGAAGGCCAACGGCTGGTGATCAAGACGGCCCGTGCGCGCCGCCTTGCTATGAGGGTCTAAAACTCTCAGTGGTAGCGCGCGCCGGACGAGGAGGCGCGGCGCACCAGGAAGCCGGGCGGCGTTGCCGGCAGCGGTTCGACATCGGCCTCTTCGAGCTCGGTGGCCTGCAACGCCGTGACGAAATCGGCAAACCATTGCTGGATCGAGTGCCGATGCAGCTTCGCCATCATGGCCTCATAGCGCATGCAGCGTTCGGCCAGCGGCATCGAGAGCGCCGTCGCGATGGTCCGCGCCATGCCGTCGATATCGTGCGGATTGACCAGCAGCGCCGCGTCGAGTTCGTTGGCGGCGCCGGCGAATTTCGACAGCACCAGCACGCCGGGATCGACCGGACTTTGGGCGGCGACATATTCCTTGGCGACCAGGTTCATACCGTCATAAAGCGGCGTCACCACCCCGACCTGCGCGGTGCGGTAGAGTCCCGCCAGCACGCTCTGGCCGTAGCCCTTGTTGAGATAGCGGATCGGAGTCCAATCCACCTCGCCGTGGCGACCATTGACCTCGCTGATGAGACGCGCCACCTCGCTCTGCAGATTGCCGTAAGCCGGGATCGATTCGCGCGAGGGCGTTGCGATCTGCAACAGCGAGACCGACCGCAGCAAATTCGGATGCAGGCTCCACATCCGGTCGAATGCGCTAATGCGATTGACCAGGCCCTTGGAATAGTCGAGCCGGTCGACGCCGATGGCGAGCTTCTCGCCCTGCAGGCTGCGGCGCAGCCGCGACACGTCGGGATGCGAGACCGCCTTGGTGGCGGCCTGCGCGAACTTGTCGGCGTCGATGCCGATCGGGAACACGGCAAGCCGGGTGCGCCCATGGCGCGACCGCACCACGCCGCTCTTTACCTTCAGGCCGAGACTCGTGCGAAGGCAGTCGATGAAATTCTCGCAATCATCCGCGGTCTGGAACCCGATCAGGTCATAGGCGAGCATCGCCTCCAGCAGCTCGGGATGATGCGGCAGGCTGTCGACGACGCAGCGCGACGGCCAGGGCGTGTGCAGGAAGAATCCGATCGCGCTCTTGACGCCAAGGTCGCGCAGCTCGGCACCGAGCGAGAGGAAATGATAGTCCTGGATCCAGAACAAGGTATCCGGCTTGTGGAACCGCATCAGTGATCGCGCGACGAAGGCATTGACCTCGCGATAGGACTCGTAGTCGTCATGGGAAACGCGGATCAGGTCGCTGCGCGAATGCAGCGCTGGCCACAGCGCGGAATTGGCGAACCCTTCGTAGTAGCCGGCATAGTGCGCCGCAGGAAGATCGAGCAAGGCCAACGCGCCTTCGCCGAGCGGCTCGATCTCCACAATGGGTTCCAGCTGGGCGCCGTCGCGGACACGGCCCGAGGAACCGACCCAGATGGCGCCCGATTTCTCGACGACCGGCAGCAACGCTGCTGCTAACCCACCGGTCATCGGCTCGTTGGCCTTGCCACGCGCCACCCGATTCGAAACCACGACGAGGTTCACCGGTGCCCTCCTGTTGGTCCAGCCGTCGGTTAACAGCTGTTCATCAATATGGTTCCAGGACACCCTTTCAACCAAATGAAACCGAATTCGGGCGGTGGCGCGGTGTAAACAAAGCAGAGACAAACTCGAGAATGATTCAAAGCAATTGCAAGTCGGTCGCGAATTTGCCGCAGGTTTTACACGCGCATCACAATGGAACCGGCGACGAATAGTTCCGCCTCCGGTTTCGCGGCGCCGATCGACTAATCAGATCTGATCACTGGTCAGAAGCGCTTTGCGTCCTCGCGGCGCGCGAGCTCGCCGAGAAATATGCGGACATCATTGGGCGTGCCGAACTGACCATGCACGCCGCGCGCTTGCCGCCCGACGGAGAACGACAAACCGTCATAGTCCGGCATGATCGCGAACACGGTTTCATCGGTGACGTCATCGCCGATGAACAGCGGCTTGCGGCCCTTGAACGGCGAATGCGTCATCAGTTCGCGTACGCCGCTCGCCTTGGTGAAACCTGCATGCTTGATCTCGCAGACGCATTTGCCGGGCAGCACCTCGATCGGCGCCTCCGGCAGGTCAGCGCGGATCTGCGACACCGCTTGATAGATCGCCTGCTCCGCCTGCGGTGCCAGCCGATAATGCAGCGCCAGCGAATAGCCCTTGTCCTCGAGCAGAATGCCGGGGCTGAGCTTGGCGATTGCCGCCAGGCGCCGCTTCAATTCCTTATCCAGCGGTGGCGCCTGCACCGCATCCGCCTCGCTGTCGATCGCCAGCCGCATCTCGGCGCCATGACCGCCGACCGCCGGATAGACCTCGGGCGCGAAGATCAGATCGATGTCATTGAGCGAGCGGCCGCTGACCAGCGCCAGCGCGCCGGACGTTAGCTCGTGAAGCCTGTTCAAGGTCTCCGCCAACCCCGGCGGCACCCAGACCTCGCGCGGCGTGGCCGCGAGCTCGAGCAAGGTGCCGTCGATGTCGAGCAGGAACGCGATGTCGCCGAGCGGCGGCACCAGACTCGCCGATACCGGCATCACGGCATCACCGGCTTGCTCGTCAGCAATGTCTCGCAATGGCAGCTCCGCGAAGTCGCTGTTGTCGGCCATGATCATATCACTCCATGACGGCAAGCGGGCGCGCCACGCTCTCAAGCGATTTCCGCTCCGCCGCCACCGCATAGCGGAAGGCGACGGCCGCCGCGACCACCATCAGCAGCGCGCCGAACAGATAGCCGGCGAACACGCTGGTGCGCGAGCCCGTATCCAGCAGCGCGCCGAACAGCGCAGGCCCCGCAACGCCGCCGATCCCGGTGCCGATGGCATAGAACAGCGCGATGGCGAGCGCGCGCACCTCCAGCGGAAAGTTCTCCGACACGGTGAGATAGGCCGCGCTCGCCGCGGGCGAGGCAAAGAAGAAGATCACCATCCACGCGGCGGTCTGGGTCTGCGCGTTCAGCACGCCGATTGAGAACAGGTAGCCGGTCAAGGCCAGCAGGATGCCGGAGACGCCGTAAGTCAGCGTGATCATGGTGCGGCGGCCGAGCGTGTCGAACAGCCGCCCGAGCAGCAGCGGCCCCAAGAAATTGCCGGCCGCGAACGGCAGGATGTACCAGCCGACCTGATCGGCCTTGATGCCATAGAAATCGGTCAGCACCAGCGCGAAGGTGAAGAAGATCGCATTGTAGAAGAAGGCCTGTGCGACCATCAGCGTCAGCCCGACCAGTGAGCGCTGGCGGTAGGACACGAGCAGCGTGCGCGCGACCTCGCGGAGCGGCGTGTGGTCGCGCATGCGCAGCTTAATCTTCGGCAGCTCCTTCGCGCGCTCCTCGCGATCATGGCCGGTGACGTCACGCTCGATGTCGGCCACGATCTTGTGCGCTTCGTCAGGATGGCCGTGGATCATCAGCCAGCGCGGGCTTTCCGGAATCCACATCCGCATCACCAGCACGATGAGACCGAGGCAGGCGCCGGTGGCATAAGCCAGTCGCCAGCCGAGATCGGGGCCGGTCAGCTCCGGGTCGAGCAGCACGATGGCGCTGCCGGCGCCGATCGCAGCGCCCAGCCAGAAGCTGCCGTTGATCAACAGATCGGTCCAGCCGCGATAGCGCGCTGGCACCAGTTCCTGAATGGTGGAATTGATGGCGGTGTATTCGCCGCCGATGCCGGCGCCGGTGAGGAAACGAAACAGCGCGTAGGAGGCGACGCTCCAGGATAGCGCCGTGGCCGCGGTTGCAGTCAGATACAGCGCGAGCGTAATGAAGAACAGCTTGCGGCGGCCGATGCGGTCGGTGAGCCAGCCGAAACCGAGCGCGCCGAGCACCGCGCCGGCGAGATAGGCACTGTTGGCGAGACCGACATCCAAATTTGAAAACTGCAGCGTCGGGCTCGCCTTCAGCGCGCCGGACAATGCGCCCGCCAGCGTAACTTCAAGCCCGTCGAGCACCCAGGTGATGCCGAGCGCAAGTACGACGCGGGTATGAAAGCCGCTCCAGCGGAGATCGTCGAGCCGGGCCGGAATGTTGGTGGCGATAACGCGGCTGTCATCGCCGGAGGGCACCGGCTCGGCCGGAGACAACGATGATGGTGGCGCAGCGGCGGCAGCGCCGTCATCGGGTGCGAATGCGTGCCGAACAGCCATATGAGACCATGTGAGGGCGCGGAAACCGCCCGTTCAGACCCATTGAACGGAGACGGTGGAGCAAATGCGGCAACATGCCACCCCGCTCCAACGCCGGCGTGGCGCGCGCGGTTCCCGGGACGAGGCACAGGAACTCGGGGTTCGACGTGCCGTCACGATGGACAGAGGTTTTCGAAGGGGGCTTGCCGCATCCCCTCGGCTGTCGTCCCGAGCAAGCGAGCGAAGCGAGTGCGACCCGGGACCCATACCGCGTGATGCTCGATTAGGGCACGCGACTGAATACCGCCCGTCAAATGATCGCCGCGGAGTATGGATCCCCGCGTTCGCGGGGATGACGGCGGAGTGCTGGGTGGCCGGGATGAACCTCGCCGGCCGCTCCGGTGCAACTTGCCGAGTCCGGGGGATAGCTACGCCGCGCGGATGTTGGACATGAAGCGGTTGAGCTCTTCGCGCAGCCGCGCGCTTTGCGAGGACAGCGACTTCGCCGAGCGCAACACCTCCTCCGAGGCCGAGCCGGTCTCGGTCGCGCCGCGGTTGACCTGGGTGATATCGGCGGCGGCCTCGCGCGTCCCGACGGCAACGCCCTGCACGTTGCGCGCGATCTCCTGCGTCGCAGTGCCCTGCTGCTCGACCGCGCTCGCAATGGACGAGGCGATGGTCGAGATCTGGCCGATGGTGCCGCCGATCTGCTTGATCGCCGCAACCGATTCCTTGGTCGCCTCCTGCATGCCGGAGATATGGTTCGAGATCTCGTCGGTGGCCTTCGCGGTCTGACTGGCGAGCGACTTCACCTCGGAGGCGACCACGGCAAAGCCGCGCCCGGCATCGCCCGCCCGCGCCGCTTCGATCGTGGCATTCAGCGCGAGCAGATTGGTCTGCTCGGCAATCGCGGTGATCAGCTTGACGACGTCGCCGATCTGCTGGGCGGCCAGCGACAGCTTGCCGATGCGGCCATCGGTCTCCTCCGCCTGCGCCACCGCCGATTCGGCGATGTGGTTGGACTCGCGCACCTGGCGGCCGATCTCGGCCACGGAGGTCGAGAGCTCCTCGGTCGCGGTCGCAACCGATTCGATGCCGCTGGTGGCCTGTCCGGAACTGCCGGCCACCCGGCTCGCCAGGCCCTGCGTGGTCTCCGCGGTGCGGGTCAGGGTCGCCGCGGCATGTTCCAGCTGATGCGCGGATTCCGACACGTTGGCGACGATCGAGCCGACCGCGGCCTCGAACTCGTCGGCGAAGCGGATCAGCTCGGTTCGGCGCGCAGCCCCGGCCGCCTTGTTCTGCGCGTCCTGGCTTGCGGCGTCGCGCTCGGCCTTGGCGACCGCCTGCAGCTTGAACTCTTCGACCGCGGCGGCCATCTCGCCGAGCTCGTCGGACCGCCCGAGACCCGGCAGCCTGACGTCGAAATTGCCGGAGGCGAGCTCGCGCATCGCCTTGCACATCGTGATCATCGGCCGCGAAATGCCGTTGCCGAGCATCAGCGCCAAGGCCGCGCAGAGCGCCAGGCCGCCGATCGCCAGTATGGCGATCAGCCGTTCGATCTCGGCAATGGTCGCATTGGCCGCCGATTCGATGCGCTGCTGATCCGCCGACAGGTCGGACCGCAGGGCGTTCGACAGCTTCACGATGGTGACTGCGGCCTCGCCCATCTGCTTTTCGAGCTTGGTGAGCGCCTTGACGTTCTCCGCCAGCTTGGTGAAGGAGAGGCGATACTGCTTCAGCAGCTCGCCGAGCTCGGTGACACGCTGGGTGATCTTCTCGTCGCTGGCATAGATCGTGACCAGCGAGGTCTCCAGAAACCGGATGCGCGCAATCGCGCCGTCGGCCGTGCGCGGCTCGGATTTGGCGGTGAAGGTGCCGACCAGGGTCGAGGCGGTCAGGTACTGACCGGTCAGATCCTTGGCAGTGGTCTGGATGTTGGGCAGCCCGGCGAGCGCGGCGGTATCGGCGAGATCGTCGAACTTGTAGCGGATCTTGTTGCCCGTGAGCATCAATTGGTCCGCCACGATCTTTTTGTTCTCGCGGGTGAGGTTGACGATATCGGCAAAGATCTTGCTGAAGACCTGAAACTCGCTTTGCAGCTGCGAAAGCTGCGCCCGCCGTTCCGGGGCAGTGGTGGCGGCAGTCGATTTGGCGATGGCCGCCTGCAGCCCCTCCTGCGCGGCCATCGCCGCGCTCTCGTCGTCGGGATTGCCGGTCAGCGCGTAATAACGGGCAAGCGCCTGGTAGGAGACCAGCTCCCGGTCGATGGTCCGCGCGGCATCCGCTTCCGCCACGCTCGCGCGATAGGCGGCGACCGCGGCGGCGACCCGCTCGAAGCCGAAATAGGCAAATCCGATGCTGGCGGTCGAGATGGCCAGCACGACGGCGAAGCCGAGAATGATCTTGCCACGGAAGCCGAGGGTCAGAAAATTCCCAGGCCGCCGCTGTGGCGCCGAACGCGCAGACATTCCTACCCCCGAAATAATTCTTGTCGCAGCATCTGTCGGGCCGGGTGCACAACGCCCAGCCACTGATCAAAACTACGTCACAATGGATAAGGGCCGGTAAATTTGCGGCCGCCTGATACGGCGGCGCGCCGGTCGACATCGAATCGAGGCGCGCGACGCAAGACGCCGCGATGACATCGGGGGCAAAAATTCGAGTTGCAAACTGATGATGGCGCTGTTTCTAATTGGAATAACGAAAAATCCAGCGGGAGGGTCAAAGTGTCGACAGTCAAACTGACGGTGAACGGCAAGCAGGTCGCGGTCGAGGTCGAGGACCGCACGCTGCTGGTCCACCTGTTGCGCGATCATCTGAACCTGACCGGGACCCATGTCGGCTGCGACACCAGCCAGTGCGGTGCCTGCGTCGTCCATATCGACGGGCGTGCGGTCAAGTCCTGCACTGTGCTGGCCGGCCAGGCCGATGGCAGCAGCGTGACCACGATCGAGGGCATCGCCAAGGGCGATGAGCTGCACCCGATGCAGGCGGCGTTCCGCGACAATCACGGCCTGCAATGCGGCTATTGCACGCCCGGCATGATCATGTCCGCGATCGATATTGTGCACCGCCACAGCGCACAGCTCGACGAGGCCACGGTGCGCGAGGAGCTCGAAGGCAATATCTGCCGCTGCACCGGCTATCACAACATCGTCAAGGCGGTGCTGGACGCCGCCGGCCGCATGAAGCTGGCGCAGGCCGCCGAGTAGCAGGCCGCGCCCCGCAACGCATCAATACTGCCGCTCTCGACGGGAAGCGGCGGAATAACGAACTCCGGCAGGGAGAGGATCGCATGGGTATCGAAGGCATTGGCGCCAGCGTTGTGCGCAAGGAAGACAAGCGCTTCATCACCGGCAAGGGCCGCTACGTCGACGACATCAAGCTGGTGGGCATGACCTATGCCCATTTCATTCGCAGCCCCCACGCCCACGCCAAGGTCAAGAGCATCGACGCCTCCGGGGCCGAAGCCATGCCCGGCGTGATCGCGGTGCTGACGGGCAAGCAGCTGGTCGATGACAAGATCGGCAATTTGATCTGCGGCTGGGCCATCACCTCGAAAGACGGCTCGCCGATGAAGATGGGCGCCTGGCCGGCCATGGCGCCGGAGACGGTGCGCTTCGTCGGCCAAGCGGTGGCGGTCGTGATCGCCGAAAGCAAGAACCTGGCGCGCGATGCCGCCGAGGCCGTGGTGGTCGATTACGAGGAGCTGCCGGCGGTGCCGGATATGCCCTCGGCGCTGAAAGCAGGCGCGCCGCAGCTGCATCCCGAAGCGCCCGGCAATGTCGTCTACGACTGGTCGATCGGCGACGAAGCCGCCGTCAACGCCGCCTTCGCCAAGGCTGCCAATGTGGTCAGCCTCGAGCTCACCAACAACCGGCTGGCGCCGAATGCCATGGAGCCGCGCGCGGCCATCGCCGATTATGACACGGCCGAGGAGCACTTCACGCTCTACACGACCTCGCAGAACCCGCATGTCGCCCGTCTCGTGCTGTCGGCGTTCTACAACATCGCGCCCGAGCACAAGCTGCGGGTGATCGCGCCTGACGTCGGCGGCGGCTTCGGCTCCAAGATCTTCATCTATCCCGAGGAGATGGTGGCGCTGTGGGCCTCCAAGAAGGTCGGCCGTCCGGTGAAATGGACCGGCGACCGCACCGAGGCCTTCCTCACCGACGCCCATGGCCGCGACCACATCTCCAAGGCGGAGATGGCGTTCGACGCCAACAACAAGATCGTCGGGCTGCGGGTCAAGACCCACGCCAATTTCGGCGCCTATATGTCGCTGTTCTCGTCCTCGGTGCCGACCTATCTTTACGCGACGCTGCTGTCGGGCCAGTACGACATCCCCGCGATCTATGCGGAGGTGATGGGCGTCTACACCAACACCACGCCGGTCGATGCCTACCGAGGCGCAGGGCGGCCCGAGGCGAGTTATCTGTTGGAGCGCATGATGGAGACTGCGGCGCGCCAGCTCAAGGTCGATCCGGCCGAGCTCAGGCGCAAGAACTTCATCACCCAGTTCCCGCATCAGACCCCGGTGATCATGGCCTACGACACCGGTGACTTCAACGCCTCGCTCGACGCGGCGCTCAAGGCCATCGACTATGCCGGCTTCCCCGCGCGCAAGGCGCAGGCACAGGCACAAGGCAAGCTGCGCGGCATCGGCTTCTCCTGCTACATCGAGGCCTGCGGCATCGCGCCCTCGAAGGCTGTCGGCAGCCTCGGCGCTGGCGTCGGGCTGTGGGAATCCGCCGAGGTCCGCGTCAATCCGGTCGGCACCATCGAGATCCTCACCGGCAGCCACAGCCATGGCCAGGGCCACGAGACGACGTTCTGTCAGCTCGTCGCCGACCGGCTCGGCGTGCCGATCAGCCAGGTGCAGATCGTCCACGGCGACACCGACAAGGTGCAGTTCGGCATGGGCACCTATGGCTCGCGGTCGGCGGCGGTCGGCCTCACCGCAATCCTCAAGGCAATGGAGAAGGTCGAAGCCAAGGCCAAGAAGATCGCGGCGCATCAGCTGGAGGCGAGCGAAGGCGACATTGTGATCGAGAACGGCGAGTTCAAGGTGGCGGGCACCGACAAGACCATGGCGCTGCCGATGGTCGCACTCGCTGCCTACACCGCACACAATCTGCCTGACGGCATGGAGCCGGGATTGAAGGAGACCGCGTTCTACGATCCGACCAACTTCACCTTCCCGGCCGGCACCTATATCTGCGAGCTCGAGGTCGATGCCAAGACCGGCAAGACCTCGTTCGTCAACTTCGTCGCGGCCGATGACTTCGGCCGGCTGATCAACCCGATGATCGTCGAGGGCCAGGTCCATGGCGGCCTGGTGCAGGGCATCGGCCAGGCGCTGTTGGAGCACGCCGTCTATGACGGCAACGGCCAGCCGGTCACGGCATCGTTCATGGACTATGCGATGCCGCGCGCCGACGACGTGCCGTCGTTCAAGCTGAGCCACACCACGACCTTGTGCCCGGGCAATCCGCTCGGCGTGAAAGGCTGCGGCGAGGCCGGTGCGATCGGCGCCTCGGCGGCGGTGATCAACGCGATCACGAACGCGATCGGCAACAACAAGCTCGAGATGCCGGCGACGCCGGACCGGGTCTGGCACGCAATAAACGGGTGATCGTCATTCCGGGGCGTGCGCAAGCGCGCCCCCGGAATCTGACGCGGTTGAACTTTCGAGAGTCCGGGTCTGCGCGCGGGAGGCGCGCATCCCGGAATGACCTCAAAAACAATTCAGGGAGTTTCCCATGTATCAGACCAACTATCACCGTGCCTCGTCGGTCGACGAAGCGGTCGCGCTGTTCGGCAAGGGCGGCGAGTCGAAATTTCTCGCCGGCGGCCACACCCTGCTTCCTGTCATGAAGCAGCGCCTCGCCGCGCCGTCCGACGTCATCGATATCGGCAAGATCAAGGAGCTGATTGGCATCGCGGCCTCCGCCGACACCGTGACGATCAAGGCCGCGACGCCGCATTATGACGTCGCAACCTCCGACACGGTGCAGAAGGCGATCCCGGGACTGGCCTATCTGGCTTCGCTGATCGGTGATCCCGCCGTGCGCCACCGCGGCACCATCGGCGGCTCGCTCGCCAATAACGATCCCGCCGCAGACTACCCGGCCGCCGTACTCTCGCTCGGCGCCACCGTGAAAACCAACAAGCGCACGCTCGCGGCGGACGATTTCTTCCAGGGCCTGTTCACGACCGCGCTGGAGGACGGTGAGATCATCACCGAGGTCTCGTTCCCGATTCCGGAGAAGGCCGGCTACGCCAAGATGCGTCATCCGGCGTCGCGCTTCGCGCTCACCGGCGTGTTCGTGACCAGGGCCAAGGGTGGCGAGGTGCGCGTCGCCGCCACCGGCGCCTCGCAGACCGGTGTGATGCGCGTGGGTGCAATCGAATCGGCGCTGAAGGCGAACTGGTCTCCGTCAGCGCTCGACAACGTCGCGGTGCCTGCTAACGGCCTGCTGAGCGATATCCACGGCTCGGCCGACTATCGCGCCAATCTCGTGAAGGTAATGGCGCAGCGCGCGGTGCAAGCCGCAGGCTGAGCTCGCTGACGCGGATCTTTCCGCGTCATGGCAGGCGGAATTCAATACGGCGCGCAGCGATGCGCGCCGTTTTGCTTTGCGGGATAGAGCGCGCTTGCGTTGCCTGATCTCACGCGAGACAATCGCGGAAACGCCATTCGCGCGTGATGACGCTTATTGAGTGAGACGCCAGCCAAGCACTGCCACCCTCCCCTGGAGGGGGAGGGTGGCTCACATGAGCGCAGCAATGTGAGCAGGGGTGGGGTGAAGGACTGGAGCACCGGCCATGGGGCGTCACTCCACCCCGCGATCGCTTTGCGATCGACCCTCCCTCCGCATGAGTAGCCGCAATTAGGGTTCCCTTCGGGGGGCCGGGGAGACAGGGCCAGCAGGTTCTTGGGCGGCACGTTCCGCCACGACGTTCTGCGCGACTGGACGATCGGATTGTCTTTGAAGCATTTCCGGGGGGAGTCGACTGATCCCGCGCCTTTCTTTTCGTGGATCGCGGAAATTACGATCACGACATCGACCCACTTCCCAACACCTCGCGGATTTTCTGCGCCAGCTCCGATTTCCGATATGGCTTCCGAAGCAGGACGACGCCGGGGTCGAGGTGCCCGTCGTGGACAATGGAATTGTCGGCATAGCCCGAGGTGTAAAGCGCCTTGACGTCACCGCGACGCTTGGTGATAGCGTCCGCCAGCTGCCGGCCGTTCATCCCGCCGGGCATGATCATGTCCGTGAACAGCAGATCGAATTCGACGCCCTGATCAACCAGCGCCAGTGCCGCCGCGCCGTCACTGGCGACAAGGGTCCGGTAGCCCAGGCCCCCCAGCTGGGCGATCACATAACCCCGCACCAGCGCATCGTCCTCGACCACCAGGATCGTCTCGTGCCCGTGCGGCACGCCCGTCGCATGCACCGGCTCAGCGGTCATGACCGCCTTTCCCGCCGATCGCGGCAGATAGAGCTTTATAACAGTGCCACGGCCTTCCTCGCTGTCGATTTCGACGGTGCCGCCGGACTGCTTGGCGAAGCCGTAGACCATGCTCAGTCCCAGTCCGGTCCCCCTGCCGACTCCCTTGGTGGTGAAGAACGGCTCGAACACGCGGTCGAGGATGTCGGTGGGAATGCCATGGCCGGTGTCGGCGACCGTGATCATCACGAACTCTCCCGACTTCACGTCGCTTTCCCTCGACGCATCGAGATCGTCGCGCCCGACATTGACGGTTGCGAGCTTGAGCTTGCCACCCCCCGGCATGGCGTCGCGCGCGTTGACCGCGAGATTGACGATCGCGGCCGAAAGCTGCGACGGATCGGCCATGGCGAACCAGGTATCGTCCGCCAGGTCGGACTCGATGTCGATGTGCTCGCCCAGGATCGGCTTGAGCAGCTTCGCGGTGTCCGTGACCATGCGATTGACATCGATCTCGCGCGGCTCCAGCGGCTGACGGCGTGCGAATGTCAGGAGCTGCGATGTGATCTCGGCGCCACGCGTCGCCGCGTCGCCAATGAGCTGGGCGATCGAAGCGAGTTGGGGCTCTTCCGCAATACCCTCCTGAAGGATCTCGATCGTCCCGGTGATGACGGTGAGGACGTTGTTCAAATCGTGGGCAATACCACCCGTGAGTTGCCCGATCGCATCCATCTTTTGAGACTGACGCAGTCGTTCCTCGGCTTCGTGCTGGTTGGTCGTGTCGGTGCCCGTCCCGCGATAACCCATGAAGCGACCGTCGGCGGCAAAGACGGGCCGGCCGTTCACACTGACATGGCGCTGGTGCCCGGCCGAGTCGCCGCATGTGTACTCGAAATTCCGGAACGGCTCGTGCCGCTCCAGCGTCGCCATATGCTCACGCCATTTCCGCGGCTCAGCCTCCTTGTCGGTCGCCGCATCGAGACGGCGTTTGCCGATTAGCCCCGCCGGATCGATGCCGAAGGCACTCAACCGCTCCGATATATAGGTGAAAAGGTGATCCGGCCCGGTCTCCCAAAGCCAGTCGGAGGCCGTCTCAGCGTAGTCGCGGAAGCGTTGTTCGCTTTCGCGCAGCGCCAGAAAGGCCTTTTCCAGCCTTTCCCTCGCTGCGTATTGCTCGGTCATGTCCATATACGTGCCGATGATCTCGCTGACCTCGCCATCGCTATCGAGAACCGGGTGCGCCACCGAGTGGACGTACCTGATCGCGCCGTCGGGCAATGCGACCCGGAAATCGAATTTGAAATCTCCCTGCTTGGCCTGCACAGCCCGCCGTACCACCTCGTCAAGCATTTGCTGGTCTTCCGCAGGAATCCGCGACTGGATCTGTTCCGCCGATGCGCCCTGTTCGGGATCGAAGCCGAACAGGCGATAGACCTCGGCCGAGCGGTACACGAAGTCGCGACGGCGCACGTCCCACGACCAGCTGCCGGTGTGGCTCAAATGCTGGGCCTCTTCCAAATAGGCCTCGCTGCGGCGCAGCTGCCGCTCCGCTCGCTTTGCCGCCGTGATGTCTGTCAGCGCTCCGACAAGCTCGAGGCTGCCGGCCGCATTGATCGTCGCGCGCGCCAGGGCGTGGACGTATTTCACCGAGCCATCCGGCATTAGAAGCCGGTATTCATGCTCGAAATCGCTCTGGTCGCGGGATGCCTGATCGATGGTGCTTTGCACCGCGGTGCGATCTTCCGGATGCGTCCGCTCGATGACCAACTGAAGCGTCGGCTGGGTCGCGGGATCGTATTCGAAAATTCGAAACGTTTCCGGTGTCCAGATCATCTCGCCGGTGGCGACCCTCCAGCCGAAGCTGCCGGTGTGGCTCAATTCCTGCGCATGTGCGAGATAGGCCTCGCTCTGCTGCAGGGCATGTTCGGTTCGCTTCCGCTCGGTGACATCCTCACAAGCAACCAGAACGACGAGCTCGTCGTTGGCGCGCCGCATGGCCTTGGCATTTTCGCGCACCCACAATAGCGAGCCGTCTTTCCTGATCTTCCGGATTTCCCACGTGTGCGATTGGCCGATCGATTCCAGACAGACCGCAATGCAATTGTTCACGAACGCATGGTCTTCCGAGAGAAAGACGTCAAGCACGGACTGGCCGACCAGCTCCGCCACGGTATAGCCAAGCTGAGCGGCACCGAAAGTGTTCACATTCAACACAGTGCCGTGCGCATCGATCATGAAATACATGACCGGATTGTGCTCGAAAACCTCCCGCCATTCCCTTTCGCTATCGCGCAGTTCATCTTGGCTGCGCCTGAGATTTGCCTCGGCCTCAAGCGCCATCTCCTTTTCCCGGCGGGCATTTCCGATCAGCCACGCCACCATCACCCCGGTTACGCAGAAGGCGGCCATCGTGACGACATGCTGCGAAAGGTCGATTGCGACGCTTAGGGTGGGAGGTGCGAAAAAATAGGCCAGGCTCGCAACGGACAAAAAGCAAAGCACGACTGCGGCGGCGAAGCTGCCGATCAGGGAGAACAGCAGAATCACGATCAGATCCGCGAACGCGGTTGAGCCGAGGTCGGCGTGAAGCCGAAAGAAGCCCAGGGTCACCAGTCCCAGCACAAGGCCGCCGAGGCAGAACTGCGCAGCTGAACCTGCAGCATTCCTGGTCTGATTTGGCGTCATCCGCAAAACGCCTCTGTCTGGCTGGCAGATTAAAGCATTTTGCGCAAAAAGGCGGCAGTTCGTTTTGATGTCGCCTACGTCATTGGACGCATATTTTCCGGCCCACGGGCAATAACGGCGGTCTCGGCGTCGCGCGCCGCCCTACGGACCTCCGTATAGCTCATCCAACCCTTTCGGTATCACTCTGTTACCTCAGTAGATATTCTCCGTCGGCCAGCACAGCCGACTTGCGAATTGTGCTTTTCTCCCATGATGACAGGCGAACGGGACGTCGGGCCCAGCGCCACTGCGCACGGTCATAGGTCAAAGTCTGTCATCGTCGTCCGAACGAAGTACCAACCGTTTTCCATCCCTTCGCCCAAGCTCTCAGACAGGCTCTAAAATCCGCCAACTTGAAACGAACCTGGACCGCCTAAATCCCTTGCCCTACCCTGGGGCTGCGTGGAGAAAGTTCAACTCTAGTTCCTCTCCCTCCAGGGGACGGAGGTCGTGCGCCGCGGCTAACGTCTTCAACCGATCCGAGCTGGATCATGCGCAGAGGACAACAAGGACATCACGACGTGCTCGACCCGACCGCACAACCCAGCCAGTCACGCGCCACCGGCCCGCTGGCCGGCTTCCGCATCGTCGAGTTCGCCGGCATCGGACCCGGTCCCTTCGCGTGCATGATGCTGGCCGACATGGGCGCCGAGGTCGTGACGCTCGACCGCGTCGGCGCGCGCAAGACCATGAAGTCGGTCGCGGGCCGCGGACGGAAAGTGGTCGAGCTCGATCTGAAGGACAAGGGCGCCGTCTCACAGGTTCTCGACCTGCTCGCCGGCGCTGACGCGCTGATCGAAGGCTTCCGTCCCGGCGTCATGGAGCGGCTGGGCTTGGGCCCCGATGTGGTGCTCGCGCGCAATCCGCAGCTGGTCTATGGCCGCATGACCGGCTGGGGCCAGGAGGGGCCGCTGGCGCAGGCCGCCGGCCACGACATCAACTATATCTCCATCACCGGCGCGCTGGCCGCGATCGGGCCCAAGGAGCGGCCGGTGCCCCCGCTGAACCTGGTCGGCGATTTCGGCGGCGGCGCGCTCTATCTCGTGGTCGGCGTGCTCGCCGCGCTGCTGGAAGTCTCGAAGTCGGGCAAGGGCCAGGTGGTTGATGCCGCGATGTGCGACGGCGCAGCCTCGCTGATGTCGATGTTCTTCGATCTCGCCGCGCTCGGGCGCTGGAGCGAGGGTCGCGAGCGCAACTTCCTCGACGGCGGCGCGCATTTCTATGGCGTCTACGAATGCGCCTGCGGCAACTTCGTCTCGATCGGCTCGATCGAGCCGCAGTTCTATGCGCTGCTCCGCCAGCATGCGGGACTGTCGGACGAGTGTTACGACGCCCAGATGAATCCCGCGGCGTGGCCCGACCTGCGCGAGAAGCTCGTCGACGTCTTCAAGAGCAAGACGCGGGACGATTGGTGCCGGATCATGGAAGGCACCGACATCTGCTTTGCCCCCGTACTGACCATGACGGAGGCGCCGAAGCATGCGCACATGGCCGCGCGCGGCGTGTTCGTCGAACGCCATGGGATCACCCAACCCGCACCCGCCCCGCGCTTCTCGCGGACGCCATCCAACATCCGCGAACCCGAAGTGGCCGAGCTCGGCGCGCTCGTGAAGGCTTGGACGGGGCGGTAGGACCGCGCATTCCGCCGGCTGTCGCTCAACCGACGCCAGATCGACATTCCATAGTCGGGCTCCGCCCCAGCGCGCATTTGCGCGCGCGGAGCCGGAGCTGCGCCATTCATCCCGGCGCGAACCCAGCCCCCGATAACAACCCATCACAAATCCCGCCTACCATGGCGGCCAGGGTTGGCTGCCGAATCGGCCCGCTTGAACTGCCCCGCGGCGATGTGAGAAGGAAGCTCCGCTGCGGCGCACAAGGACCATTGGCGATACGGGACACGCTTGATGATACTGCAAGGCATCAATACAACCGTTTTGCGAGAAGCAGTGCGGCCCAACATCTGGGACATCGTCGCATTGATCATCGTGATCGGTGCCATGGTGCTGATCGTCTATGGCGGCGAGCAGACCACGCTGCCGCTGTCGGCGCTCGATACGGCACCGGTCTCGCTCGACCCTGTGAACCTGCCGCTTTACGCCTTGCGCACCACCCTGCGCATGCTGCTCGCGATGCTGTGCTCGCTCGTGTTCACGTTCGTTTACGCGGCGCTTGCCGCCAAGAGCCGGCGCGCCGAGATGGTGCTGATCCCGCTGCTCGACATCCTGCAGTCGGTGCCGATCCTCGGCTTCCTCACCTTCACGGTCGTGTTCTTCATGAACCTGTTTCCGGGCAAGGTGCTGGGCGCCGAACTCGCCTGCGTGTTCGCGATCTTCACCAGCCAGGCCTGGAACATGACCTTCAGCATGTACCAGTCGATGCGCAACGAGCCGAAGGACCTCGACGAAGCCACGCGGAGCTTCCATCTCTCCGGCTGGCAGCGCTTCTGGCGGCTCGACGTGCCCTACGCAATGCCCGGGCTGATCTGGAACGCGATGATGTCGATGTCCGGCGGCTGGTTCTTCGTGGTCGCCTCGGAAGCCATCACCGTCGGCAACACCACCGTGACGCTCCCGGGCGTCGGCTCCTATGTGGCGCTGGGGATCGCGCAGCAGAACCTCGCCGCGATCGGCTATGCGATCCTGACCATGCTGCTCGTCATCATCGCCTATGACCAGCTGCTGTTCCGCCCCATCGTGGCCTGGGCCGACAAATTCCGCTTCGAGCAGACGGCGTCGGGCAATCCGCCGACCTCGTGGATGCTCGACCTGTTCAGACGCACCCGGGCGCTGCGGTCGCTGACGCTTCCCTTCGCCGCGCTCAACCGGTCCTTTTCCAATTTGCGGATTGACTGGCCTTCCGTCCTGAGCACGCCGGTCAGGTCCGGCCCGCCCTCGCGGCTGCTCGATGCGCTATGGCTTGTGGTGATCGTGATCGGCTGCTCCTACGCCGGCTGGAAAACCTACGACTATCTCTCGGCGACGCTCGCGCTCTCGGACGTTGCCACCGCGATCGGCTATGGCCTGATCACGCTGCTGCGCGTCGTGGTGCTGATCGCGTTGGCCTCGCTGATCTGGATTCCTGTCGGCGTCTGGATCGGGCTCCGGCCGAAACTCGCCGAGCGGGTGCAGCCGCTGGCGCAGTTCCTGGCGGCGTTTCCGGCCAACCTCGCCTTTCCGGTGTTCGTGGTGCTGATCGTGCGCCTCAGGCTCGATGCCAATGTCTGGCTGAGTCCCCTGATGATCCTGGGGACGCAGTGGTACATCCTGTTCAACGTCATCGCCGGCGCCAGTGCCTTTCCAACCGACCTGCGTGAAGCCGCCTCCAGCTTTCATCTCGGCGGCTGGCGCTGGTGGACCAAGGTCATCCTGCCCGGCATCTTCCCCTATTACATCACCGGCGCCATCACCGCCTCCGGCGGCTCCTGGAACGCCTCGATCGTGGCGGAGGTCGCGAGCTGGGGCGACACGCATCTGACGGCAACCGGCCTTGGCGCCTATATTGCGACCGCGACCGAGCACGGCGACTTTCCGCGCGTCGTGCTCGGCATTGCCGTGATGTGCATCCTCGTCACTTTGTTCAACCGGCTGCTATGGCGGCCGCTCTACGCGTTCGGCGAGCGCCGGCTGCGCCTCGGCTGATCGGGAGGGAACCGCATGCGCGATCAAGTCAACCAGGCCTCGCTGATCGACATCAAGGGCGTCAGCCGGCTGTTTCCCAAGGGCAGCGGCGAGGACCTCGTCGTCCTGGAGAAGGTCGATCTGACCATCCGCGCCGGCGAGATCGTCGGCCTGCTCGGCCGCTCCGGCTCGGGCAAGTCAACGCTTTTGCGCATCATCGCCGGCCTGGTCTCGCCGTCGTCGGGCGAAGCGACCTGCCGGGGCGAGATCATCTCCGGCCCGCCCCACGGCGTCGCCATGGTGTTCCAGTCCTTTGCGCTGTTCCCCTGGCTTACGGTCCTGCAGAACGTCGAGCTCGGGCTCGAGGCACTCGGCATCGACAGCGCTGAGCGGCGCAAGCGCGCGATCGCAGCCATCGACCTGATCGGCCTCGACGGCTTCGAATCGGCCTATCCGAAGGAGCTGTCCGGCGGCATGCGCCAGCGCGTCGGCTTTGCCCGCGCGCTGGTCGTGCATCCCGACCTGCTGCTGATGGATGAGCCGTTCTCGGCGCTCGATGTTCTCACAGCCGAGACGCTGCGCACCGACCTGGTCGACCTCTGGATCGACGGAAGGCTGCCGATCAAGTCGGTGCTGATGGTGACGCACAATATCGAGGAGGCGGTGCTGATGTGCGACCGCATCCTGGTGTTCTCATCGAACCCCGGCCGCGTCGCCGCCGAGTTCAAGGTCGATCTCGCCCATCCGCGCAACCGGCTCGACCCCGCCTTCCGCCAGCTGGTCGACAGCCTCTATGCCCGCATGACGCAGCGGCCCGAGCCGAAGGCGCCGAGCGCGGAGGGCGCGCCCGGCTTTGGCGTCGGGATGGTGCTGAGCCATGTGGGATCGAACTCGATCTCGGGCCTGATCGAGGCGCTGGCGGGCGCGCCCTATAACGGCCATGCCGACCTGCCGGTGCTGGCCGGCCATCTCCAGCTCGAGGTCGACGAGATCTTCCCGCTCGCCGAAGCGCTGCAGCTGTTGCGCTTTGCGCAGCTCAGCGAAGGCGACCTCACCCTGACCGAGGCCGGCAAGCGTTTCGCACATCTGGAGACCGACGAGCGTAAGAAGCTATTCGCCCAGCACCTCACCGAGAACGTGCCGCTGATCGGCCTGATCCGGCGCGTGCTCGACGACCGGCCCTCGCACACGGCGCCGGCCGCGCGCTTCCGCGTCGAGCTCGAGGACTACATGTCCGAGCAATATGCCGACGAGACCCTGGAGACGATCATCTCCTGGGCCCGCTATGCCGAGCTGTTCGCCTATGACGAGCAGTCGGAGACGTTCAGCCTGGAGAACCCGCACTGACGCTGATCAACGTTAGGGGGCGACTTTCAAGGTCGCCTTCATGTTCGGATGAAAGCGACAGTAGTAATCCACAGCTCCCGGCTTCTTCAGCACCAGGCTCATCGTCTTGTTCGGCGGCAAGGTGACGTCGAAGTCGCCATTGCGCGCGGTCGCGGTATGAACCAGCGCATCCTTGTTGATCCATTCAACGGTGTCGCCGACCTTGGCTGAGGCCGCCGCCGGCGAGATCTCGAGCTTGTCCATCACGATCTGGATGGTGGCCGCGCGCGCCGGAACGCTCGCTGCCACAAGCACGATCGTGCTCAGGAAGGCAATACGCCCCGACATCGCAACCTCCTACTTCAGCTCGGCCGCGACATGCTCGGCGTGCTGCTCGTGGCCCTGAAAGATCTTCAGGCCGGTCTGCAACAGGCCCTTCAGCTCGGCATTGCTGGCGGAGGGAATGAGCTGGGTCTCGAGCGCATTGTTCACCGTCTTATGATAGGCGACTTCGTTGGCGATATAGGCCTTGTCGAAGGCAGCACCCTTGAGCTTGCCGAGCTCGCCAAGCTTCTCGCTCGCCTGCTTCGACAACGTGCGGCTGGTGTCGTTGTCTTCGGGCGTCACCTTGAGCTTCTTGACGAGATCCAGCGCCTGCTTGTTGACGGCTTCATGGTCGCGCACCATGCCCTCCGCGAACTGTTTCACGTCCTTGTTGCTGGCCTTATCCAATGCCTGTTTCGCGGCCTTGATGTCGATTTCGCCTGCCGTGTAGGCGATGTGAGCGATCTGCGGATCGGTGAGCTTGGCGCCCTGTGCGAGCGCAACGCTGCTGGAGAGGCAGATCACGACGGCCGCCGTGCTGATTCGATAAAACATGGCTTGATCTCCTGTGCCGCCCGGACCTCACGGCCGGCGGGTGAATGGTTGCACAGGGATTGGATGGAAAATCGAAGCCGACGTTCCCGAGAAAGTTCAGATCGGAAAACCGAGCCGCCTAAGCACCGTATCGGTCAGCCGCTCACAGCGAGGGCCGGCGAACGGAAACGCATCGAGAATGATCGGACCGATCTCCTTCTCGACATTCTCACGCAGCAGGGCGCGGGCGCGATGCAGGCGCGTCTTGACCGTCTCCGGCTTCAGGCCGAGCAGTTCGGCGGTCTCCTCGATGCTCATCTCCTCGATCACGCGCGCAATGAAGACCAGCCGAAACGGCTCCGGCAATTCATCGATCGCATGCTCGACAAGCTCCTGGATCTGGCGTTGCGCCATGGATTTTTCCGGATCGCTCGATGCGGTGGGAAACGGAATGATGTCGGCCTCTGGCCCGTCCTGCGGCTGCCACGCCAGCTCAGGCCGGCGGCCGCGCAGCCGCCCCAGCGCCTCGTTCATGGCAATGCGCGTCAGCCAGGTCGAAAGGCTGGACTCGCCGCGGAAGGCTTCAAGATGCGTGAGCGCCCGGACATAGGTCTCCTGCACCACGTCCTCGGCTTCGCTGTCGTTGCGCAGGATGCCGCGGGCGATCCGGAACAGGCGGCGGTTGTTGGCCTGCAGGATGGCCCGGATCGCCGCCTCGTCGCGGGCCTTGGCCCGCAAGATCAGCTCATCCTCGCCAGCCGGCGCGGAGGATGGATTTCTCGCCGTGGTCCAACGCATGACGGTTCACCCGACCTGAGGATCTCATGAGGTTGGATGCAGCTCAGGCCCAAAGGTTCCCGAAAAAATCTCCCAATGTCGGCCCAGCCTGAGACGCCTCACACCGCCGGCGCGAACGTGTCCGCCCGGGCCATCGCCCAGGCATCGCGGTAGCGAATGTCTTTGGTGCCTTCGAGCAATTCACCCGGCCGCAGCGCCGGATAGAGTTGCGCGAACGACGAAACATCGGTGGTCGAGGTCCGCTGCGAGAAGTGGATCGGGCGCAAATCCTGCGGATGTTCGAGGCCGGCGGCGGCGATCAGTTCGGTCAGCGCATGCAGGGTGGCGTGGTGATAATTGTAGACGCGCTCCAGCTTGTGCGGCACCACCAGCGCGCGACTGCGGGTCGGATCCTGGGTGGTAACGCCAGTCGGGCAGCGGTCGGTATGGCAGCTGAGTGACTGGATGCAGCCGAGCGAGAACATGAAGCCGCGCGCGGAATTGCACCAGTCGGCGCCGATCGACATCGCACGCGCCATGTCGAAGGCGGTGGCGATCTTGCCGGACGCGCCGATCTTGATGCGATCACGGATGTTGAGGCCCACCAGCGCGTTGTGGACGAAGCTGACGCCCTCGCGCATCGGCATGCCCAGATGGTCCATGAATTCCAGCGGCGCCGCGCCGGTGCCGCCCTCATTGCCGTCGACCACGATGAAATCGGGATAGATGCCGGTCTCCAGCATCGCCTTGCAGATCGCCAGGAACTCCCAGGTATGGCCAATGCAGAGCTTGAAGCCGGCCGGCTTGCCGCCGGACAGCTTTCGCATCTCACCGATGAACTGCATCATGCCCGCAGGGGTGGAGAAGGCGCGGTGCGCCGGCGGCGAGATGCAGTCCTCGCCCATGGCGACGCCGCGGATCTTGGAGATCTCCGCCGAGACTTTCGCCGCCGGCAGCACGCCACCATGGCCGGGCTTGGCGCCCTGGCTCATCTTGAGCTCGACCATCTTGATCTGGTCCTGGCTCGCGACCCGCGCGAACGCGTCCGGATCGAAGCTGCCGTCGCGATGGCGGCAGCCGAAATAGCCGGAGCCGATCTCCCAGATGATGTCGCCGCCCATCTCGGCGTGATAGGGGCTGAAACCGCCCTCGCCGGTGTCATGCGCGAAGCCACCCTTCTTGGCGCCACCGTTGAGCGCGCGCACAGCATTCGGGCTGAGCGCGCCGAAGCTCATCGCGGAAATGTTGAACACCGAGGCCGAATAGGGCTTGCTGCAATCCGGGCCGCCGATCTGAATGCGGAATTTCTCCTCCGCATGCGGCTTCGGCGCCACCGAATGATGCAGCCATTCGTAGCCGTCGCGGTAGACGTCCTCCTGGGTGCCGAACGGGCGCTTGTCCAGCACCATCTTGGCGCGCTGATAGACCACCGCGCGGGTGTCGCGCGAGAATGGCATGCCGTCCTTCTCGCTCTCGAAGAAGTACTGCCGCATCTCGGGCCGGATCTCTTCGAGCAGAAACCGCATATGCGCTGAGATCGGATAGTTGCGCAGCACCGCATGGCTCTTCTGGATGAGATCGCGGATGCCGAGCAACGTCAGCGCGCCGAAGATCAAGAGCGGGACCAGGACAAGGTCGAAGATCTTGCGATCATAGATGCCGAGAATGAGCAGCATGGCTGTCACGACCGCGCAGAGCGTCAGCACGATGAAGCGCGGCGATAACGGAAGCAGCAGATTTTCCATCGGATCCCTCAGGCCATGTCATCAGGCGAGCGTCGTCGAGCGGGCGTCGTCGGGCGAGCGCGGCGATATCGTCTCTACGCCTGTAGCGGAGCAACGTTACTAAAGGCTAGCCCAGCCGTCCGTCATCGGTGTGACGGCACCGCCGCACCGGCCATCCAATCACCTGTTGCGAAATCAGTCCACCACCCCAACGGCTAGTTTTGCGATGCAATGTGTCCCGCGCGCCGGGCCAATGAACCGCTGCCGGCGGCCTCGCAGATCAGCATACGCGAGGGCGCACCCGCTCACATTTCCGTAAACAGGCCTGCGTGCATCTCCCGCAACTGCCGCTTCAACAGCTTGCCGCTCGGGTTCTTCGGCAGCGCATCGACGAACACGACACGTTTCGGGGTCTTGAAGGACGCGAGCTTGGCCGTAGCGCGCTTGAGCACATCCTCCTCGGTCAGCTCGCAGCCCGACTTGACGACGACCACAGCGACCACCGCCTCGACCCAGCGCGGATGCGGCAGGCCGACGACGGCGACTTCGGAAACCTCCGGGATCAGATAGAGCGCCTCCTCGACCTCGCGGCTGGCGACGTTCTCGCCGCCGGTCTTGATCATATCCTTCTTGCGGTCGACGATGGTGATGTAGCCATCCTCATCGATGGTGGCGAGGTCGCCGGAATGGAACCAGCCGCCCTGGAACGCGGCGGCGGTGCGCTCGTCGTCGTGGAAATAGCCGAGCATCAGATGCGGCGAGCGGTGCACGACCTCGCCGACCACGCCGGGCGGCACGTCGGCCATGGCATCATCGACCACGCGGGTTTCGACATTGAGCACGGCGCGGCCGCAGGAGCCGGGCTTGCGCAGCTGGTCCTCAGGGCCAAGCATGGTGGCGAGCGGCGCGATCTCGGTCTGGCCATAGAGATTCCACAGCCGTACCTCGGGCAGCCGCTGCGCCAGCTCGCGCAGCACCTCGACCGGCATGATGGAGGCGCCGTAATAGCCCTTGCGCAGGGTCGAGAGATCGGTGGTCTCGAACAGCGGCGAGCGCAGCATCGAAATCCACACTGTCGGCGGCGCAAAGAACGAGGTGATGCGATATTTCGCCATCAGCGGCAGTAGATTGTCCGGCGTCGGAAACGCGGTGATGATGTTGGTGCCGCCGACATAGATCGCAGGACCGAAGAACACATCGAGCTGGGCGCAGTGATAGAGCGGCAGCGCGTGCAGCGTGACGTCGTCGGCCGCGATGCCGGCATCGACCACGCAGGAGACATACTGCCAGATCACGGCGTCATGGGTCAGCATCGCGCCCTTGGGCAGCGACTCCGTGCCTGATGTGTAGACGATCTGGGCGAGATCAGTGCCGTTGAGCTCGACCGCGGGCACCACCGCCGTCGAGGCTGCCAGCGCGGCGAAATCGATCATGTCCGCCTGGCGCTCGCTTTGTGCTTCGGATGGCAGCCAGATCAGCTGCTCGACGGCTGGCGCGAATTGCTTGGCGGCGCGCGCAAGGCTCGCGAAGCCGCTGTCAGTCGCGAGCAGGCGGGCGCCGGCGTGTTTGAGGATGTAGGCGACCTCCTCCGCCTTGAGCATGAAATTGATCGGCACCAGCACGGCGCCGAGCCGCGCCAGCGCGAAGCGCAAGGCCGCAAAGGCATGCGAGTTGCGGGCGAGGATGGCCACGCGTTCGCCCTTGGCGACGCCGCGCTCGGCCAGGCCCGCCGCAAGGCGGTCGACGATGGCGTTGAATTCGGAATAGCTCCAGCTGACATCGCCGCAGATCACGGCGGTCTTCTGTGGCGTGCGCGCCGCGCTGCGCCGAAGGAGGTCACCCAGCGTTTGCCGCCGAACGATGGAATCCATGGCTATCCCCCATCATCATGGGGACGGCCGCACGCTTCGCGCGCTCCGCATCCCCTCCCTGGTTGCCGCCGGGCCTTCGTGGGCCCGATCTCTGCGGCCGAAACTCGCACAGCCGCTGCAAAGCTTGCAAGGGAGGATATTGCCAGGGATTGGAGCGCCCCGATTGCGTCGAGGCGCCGGAAGCTCAGCGCTCGACGAAGGCCTTCTCGATCACGAAGTGGCCGGGCGTATTGCCGCTGCCCTCGATGAAGCCGCCGGACTCGAACATGGTCTTCAGCTCTTCCAGCATCGCCGGGCTGCCGCACATCATGATGCGGTCGGTCTCGATATCGAGCGGGTGCTGACCGATATCGTTGAACAGCTGCTCGGAGGAGATCAGGTCGGTGATGCGGCCGCGGTTGCGGAACGGCTCACGGGTGACGGTCGGATAGTATTTCAGCTTCTCTTCGAGCAACGGCCCGAACAGCTCGTCCTGACGGAGGCTCTCGACCACGGTCTCGCCATAGGCGAGCTCGGCCACCTGACGGCAGCCATGCACGAGCACGATGGTCTCGAAACGATCGTAGACGTCCGGGTCCTTGATCAGGCTGGCGAACGGGGCAAGGCCGGTGCCGGTCGACAGCAGCAGCAGGCGCTTGCCCGGCAGGAGGTTGTCGGTGATCAGCGTTCCCGTGGCCTTGCGGCCGACCAGGATGGTGTCGCCTTCCTTGATTTTCTGCAGGCGGGAGGTCAGCGGGCCGTCCTGGACCTTGATGCTGAAGAACTCCAGTTCCTCCTCGTGATTGGCGCTCGCCATGCTGTAGGCGCGGAGCAGCGGCCGGCCCTCGACCTCCAGGCCGATCATCGCGAACTGGCCATTCTGGAAGCGGAAGCCCGCATCGCGGGTGGCTTTGAAGGAGAACAGGGTGTCCGTCCAGTGCTGAACGGAAAGAACTTTCTCTCGATAGAACGCGCTCATGATGTTTGTTTCTTCACGCAGGCTGATATTGGAAGAAATGGGTCGTAGGACAAAAGCGACCACAACCCTCTGTAAACGCTGCAGATTTTCCGCCGCTTGATGTACACGAAAACGGCCGGAAATCAACCCGCTGCAATGCACAATCGATAGCGAGCAAATGCATGCCAGCCTATGCTGGCACGGGGTTCGGCCGTTCATTTGTATACAAACGATCTCGAACAATCTACCTGCACTGACACGGCCTTCCCAGCCCTTAAATTCCGCAACCTGGCCAATCCTTGAGCAATGCCCAAGCAGCCCCGGATCCTCATCGAAGCTATCAGGCGCTACTGCGCCGAGCATGGGATCGGACTCGACATTCGGGCCGACGGTTGGCTGCTCGTGCTGGAGCGCGGTAGCCGGCGCCACCTGATCTTCGGCTATGACCTCGGGCTGAACAGCGCGGTGGCGCACAGACTGGCCTGCGACAAGGCGGCGACCGCAGATCTGCTGGCGGCATCGGGCGTTCCCGTCGTTTCCCATGCTTTCTTCCTCGCACCGGTCTTTGACGCCGGTGCCGAGGTGCCGTGGGCTGCGATGGTGGAGTTGCTCGAAACCCATCCTTCGGGACTGGTGGTGAAGCCGAACGAAGGCACCTCAGGACGCGGCGTGATGCGCGTTCGCGACCGAGACGCGTTGATGCAGGCTGTCAACGGACTGTTCGCCACCCATGACAACGTCGCCATCTCGCCGTTTCTCGATGTCGAGGACGAGGTGCGCATTGTTCTGCTCGATGGCATTCCGCTCGTAGTCTATCGCAAGGTGCGGCCGAGCGTGACCGGTGACGGAGCCCGAACATTGCAGGAGCTCGCGCTGGCCGCGCTGTCGCCAGCATTGCGCGCACGCATGCTCCCGCTCCTGCAGAGCGAGTTCACCCCGGTCGAGCTTGCCGCCATCGTTCCAGCAGGCGAGCGGCGGCTGGTCACCTGGCGGCACAATCTCGAAGCCGGCGCCAAGCCGATGCTGCTGCAGAGCGGCGCGGCCTACGATGCTTGCGTGGCACTGGCTGCGAAGGCCGCCCAAGCCATCGGCATTCGCTTCGCGTCCGTCGATGCGGTGCAGTCGGACGGACGCTGGCAGGTGCTGGAGATCAATTCCGGCGTGGTGATGGAGACGCTGGCCGCATCCTATCCCGCGCTGGTTCAAGCTGCCTATCGTGCCGCGCTGGACGAGCTGCTGGGCGAGACACGCGATCTGTAGGCCGGCCATGCGTACGAGCCTGCTCAGCTTTCGCGCTCAGCACGACGTCGTCCATGAACAATGCGTCGATGCCCGATTTGCGAAAGGTGACGATCGCATCCGTCGGCGTGCAGACGATCGGCTCGCTGTCGTTGAACGACGTATTGACGACGATCGGCACGCCGGTTTTCGCGAAGAAGCAGGAGATGAGCTCGTGAAACCGTGGATTTGACTTCCGACTCACGATCTGGACCCGGGCGCTGCCATCCTTGTGGACCACCGCGGGAATGAGATCGCGCCGATCGGGCTTGACCCGGCATGCGAACAGCATGAACTCGTGACTCGGCGAGCGCTCGCCGACATCGAACCATTCGTCGGCATGCTCCGCCAGGACGCTCGGAGCGAACGGCCGAAAATCTTCCCGGTGCTTGACCTTCTGATTGAGGATGTCACGCATGTCCGGCCGGCGCGGATCGGCGAGCAGCGAACGGTTGCCCAGCGCACGCGGCCCGAACTCCATGCGCCCCTGGAACCAGGCGACGATCTTGCCGTCAGCGATCATGTTGGCGGCCTCGCGTGCCGGAGACTTGCTTTGCCGTCCCGAGAGACCTGCCGACTTGACCGCGGCCAGAATCTCGCGCGGCTTGAACGCCGGCCCCAAATACGGCGTCGCATAGCCGCGCTGAGGCGGCGTCTTCTGCTTGGCGGCATGAACGAAAAAGGCCGCACCGATCGCGGTGCCGGCGTCGTGAGGCGCGGAAGGTATGAACAAATTGGCGAATTCCCCGGACTGTTTGACCAGCTCGTTGGTCACGCAGTTGAGCGCGACGCCGCCGGCAAGACATAAATTCTCGAACGGCACCTGGCGTTTGATACGCCGCACCAGCGCCGTCACCGCGGCATCTGTGGCCTCCTGCAGGGCGGCCGCCATATCGGCATGACGCGGCAGAATCTCAGCGTCGGCCTCGCGCGGCGGACCGAAGATGGCCTCCATTCTGGCGTAACGCTCCGGGCTGACGCCAAGAATCTCCGGCGCGACGCCATAGTTCATCTCGTCCGCGCGGAGGATCGAGTGGAATTGCTGACGGAAGACCTCGGGGTCGCCGTACGCCGCCAGTCCCATGACTTTCGACGCGTCGTAGTGCGAGAAGCCGAGGTAGTCGCTGAACACCTCCCAGACAAAACCGATCGAATGCGGATGTTCGAAGGTCTCCACGACCTGAATGCGGCTGCCGACCGCCTTCGCGAGCGAAGTCCCGGCCGTCTCGCCGATGCCGTCGACGGTGAGAATAGCTGCGCGGTCGAAACCCGACGGGAAATAGGCCGAGGCGGCATGGGCCAGATGATGCGACACAAAATGCAATCGCTGTCCCAGCGACCGGCCAAGAAGCTCTTCGACGGCCCCACGCACCTGGCCAAGCCGCAGCCGAAAGATCTCCTCCAGCCGCGGATCCCACCAGTCGGCGCGATATCGTGTTTGGCGCAGCTTTGGGTCGAACGAGTAGGCGACATGATCGATGTCGTCGGCGGTGAGGCCGGCCTGTTTCAGGCAAAAGCGGATCGCACGTTCGGGCAGCTGATGCGGATTGTCGAAGTCGGCCTGCTTGCCGTGCTTGATCCGGTTGAACCGTTCCTCCTCGACGGCGGCAACGAGCTCGCCATCGACGAGCAGCGCGGCCGCTGATTCATGATAGACCGAGTTGATCCCAAGGACATTCGCCAACGCATTTCCTCCCATGCAGCGTTTCGCCCTGCCAGACCGATCGACTGGCGCGGGACTGCCTGCGACGCGGACGTTGTTCATACGCGCCGTTCGGCAACCGGGCGGCCGAGACCCGACGGGCCGTCGCAGCCTGCACGGAAGAGTTGGATGATATCGAGGCGATCCTGCGGCGCCCGACCGCAGCGACGTCGCAAATCGGAAGCGGCGATCGGCTCGCAGGGACAGTCAAGGGCTGACGCGATCGCGATGCGTTGTTGCAAAGTGTTCGGCGAGGCCGCGGGCTCTGATCAGCCTGCTAGAGCATGATCCGGAAAAGTGCGAAGCGGTTTTCCGAAAAGATCATGCTCAAACAATAACCTAAAGCGCGATGACGATTCATCCTAATCTCATCGTGCTTTAGGAGAGCCCTTCCACGCTGACCAGCCGCGCAGAGCTGCAGGAGTCCCTGATGGCTTTGAGGCCTTGATAGGTTGCGCCGTTATAGAACGCCTCCCAGGCCGCGACGGAGGGAAATTCCAGCAGCACGATCCGGCGCGGCGTCCAATCACCCTCATGAACTTTGTGAGGTCCGCCTCGCGCCAGATATTTGGCTCCGGCCGCCTCCAACGCGGGCTTCACGCTCGACATGAATTCCTGGTAGCGCTGCGGGTCAGTGATCTCGACGTCAAAAATCACGTAAGCGGGCATCGCAGTTCTCCTTATCCATCAACGCGGCTCACCGCGAGCCGTCTTCCAAGAAGCCGATCAAACCGTTCACCAGGGCCTGCGGATTTTCCTCGGCAATCCAATGCGCAGCATTCGGCACCCGCAGCTCGGTGACATCTTCGGCCACCTCCCGCATCATCTCGGCCATCAGCGGTCCCGTCGTGCTCGCCTGCCCGCCGACGGCGAGCACCGGGATCGTCAGCCTGCCGTGCGCGGCCAGCCATTGACGGTTGTCCTCGATGTCACGATCGAAGGCCCGGTACAGTTCGAGGCCTGCGCGCAACGCTCCTGCCGCGGAATAGGCGGAGACGTATGCGTCCAGCTCCTGGTCCGTGATGGCGGCGATGTTATAGAGCCGCGCGTTGAAGAACGCCTGCAGATAGGCCCGCTCGCGACCCGCGATCAGCATCTCGGGAATGTCCCGCACGCTGTGGAAGGCGAACTGCCAGACCCGCGGATCGGCGCGAAGCCGGTCGAACACCTGGGTGCCCGGCAGCGGCGCATCGATCACCGCAAGATGAGAGACATGATCGCGGAACATCTGCGAATAGGCGTAGGCGACCATCAGGCCGATATCGTGCCCGACCAGCACGATCGGACCGGCGATGCGCAGCTCATCCTTGATGAGGCGCCGGATGTCCGATGCCATGGTGTGCTTGTCGTAACCATCGAGCGGACGCGAGGAATAACCGGCGCCGCGGTAATCCACGGCGACGACGCGATAGCCTGCGCTAGCAAGGCGCGGCATCACGTGCCGCCACTCGCGCCATGTCTGCGGAAAGCCGTGCAGCAGCACGATGGTGCGATCGCCATCACCGGCGGTGACATAGTGGAGGATGACGCCGGGCTCGAGCGCGGCCATGCCGTGTCGAATGTCGATATCCTGTGTGTCCATGACTTGCGTGTCTATGACTTGCGCGTTCATGACTTGCCCTTTCTGCTCAATCGCGCCGCGCGAAGGCGTCCGCGAGTGCTCGATTTTCGGCGATATCGCGCAGCGTCGACCGCAATTCGGAGAGCGCAGCGGCATCACCGTAGAATCGCGAGAATTGGGCATGGGCTTTTTCCCAATAAGGGCGCGCACGAGCCGCCGCCTTTCGACCGGCCGGCGTCAGACGCACCGGGCGCCGCCGAGCGTCGCGCTGATCGCGACCAAGCGCGACAAGCCCGTCAGTTTCCAGCGTGCGAAGGCTCTGTCCGAGCGCAGAGCGTTCCATGGTGAGGATCTCGGCCAGTTCGCTGACCGTCGGAGGCTCGGATGCCCGGCGTTCCAACTCGGCGAGAATGCCGAACTGGGTCAGGCGCAAGCCGGAGGGCGCCATCACCTCGTCATAGAGCAGCGTCAGCCGGCGCGACGCCGCGCGCATCGCGCTGGCGATGCAGGGACTGGCCGATCGGAGCGGCAGACTCATCGTGCGCGCTCCTCGTCGACGACGATGGCGATCTTGCCGACCGACTTCCGGCCGGCTCGCATCTCAGCAAGCGCGGCGTTAATTGCGCCGACCTCGGACGGGATGATCTCGCTGAGATGCGGGCGCACCACCCCTGCCTCGGCGGTCGCAGCCGCGTCCCGGATCGCGCCGCTCAGCAAGGTCTTTGTCTCCGCATCCAGCGCAACGGAATCGGAGAAATAGCGCAGCAGGTTGACGTTGACGAGCTGAGCATCCTTCGCTGCCAAGATGCCGGCTACCGGGCTTTCGGTCTCGGTGCGACGGCTGGTCTTGCCCGGACCGACGCCCAGCACCACCCATCGCCCGCCCGGCCGCACCAATTTCGAGGTCGCGACGAAGCTGTCCTCGCTGTAGGTCGCATCGAACACGAGATCGACGCCCTGACCATTTGTCAAACCCGCGACCTTGGCTGCGATATCGTCGCGCCGGTAGTCGAAGACATGGTCAGCGCCCGAAGACAGCGCCAAGGCACGTGATCGTACGTTGCCGGCGCTGCTGATGATCCTCTTCGCGCCGAGCGCCTTCGCCAGCTGAATGGCGAGATGACCGACCCCACCGCCACCGCCGGGAATATAGACCGTGGCGCCGGCATCCAACGTATCCGCAAGGGCAAGATAGGCGGAAAGGTAGCAGACGCCGAGCGCTCCCGCCTCGACAAAGCTGAAGCCGTCTGGCTTGGACGCGACCAAGCACTCGGGCACCAGGGCGTAGCCACCCGTGCCACCGGAGGCCCACGCGCCGTCCCGGTTCGACGGCACCATGCCGAAAACGGCGTCGCCGATATCGAACGCCGTCACGGCATCCCCGCGCGCGATCACGATGCCGGCGAAATCGAAGCCGAGTGCGACCGGCGGCGTGCGGCCCAGAAAATTGAGCTCGGCGAGCTTGTAGTCGAGCGGGTTGAGTGACGACGACACGACATGGACGAGCAGTTCGTCCGCCTGCGGCTTTGGTACCGGCCGCTCGAACGTTTCGAGCGGAAATCCGTCCGGCGCACGCGTATAACCAATGGCCCTGAAATGATCGGCAGCTGCGACAGCATCATGAGACATGGATCTGTCCTCCTGCCTCCGATTTAGGGGGATATCCCCGTATTCCAAGACCGGAACGTGCGCTCGGATCCGTTTGAGCGCTCAACTTCCGGTGAACACAGGGATCAGCACGGGGCATTGCGGCGCGATGAACGGCTGCCCGTCGAGGCTGGGCAAGAATGTGAGTTACAAGGCTGGGTGGGCTCGGCGCGGTGCGACTTCGAGCGATAACGAGATT
>NZ_JBNPTT010000015.1:0-205266 GCF_051167795.1 Bradyrhizobium sp. HKCCYLS1011
ACGCTGCCACATTCACCGCAACGGGCGATCGGCTGCGCAACCCCGACCAGCTCCGCCGCTCGCCCGTTGCTCCACCCACGCCAATCGGCGTAAAACCCACTCGGACTCTAAACGCCGCTGGATGAAACTTCAGTGGCAGGTCAGACGCTAAGGCGTATAGACGAGGCAGGCATGCCCGCCTATCTCGAAAACTCGAATCCGAGAAATGCGCCGCTGTGTGAGCGCGGCGGCTTTGTGGCTCAGAAAAACATTCTGCCCGACGACGTACCGCCTCTGATTTCAATGTTGAGAAAAGCCAGTAGCAACGGGTGGGAACGCGAAGTTAGCAATGGTTACCAAAGTTCCTTGTAATCTGGAAACAGCCTCAGTGTCGCGTCGTAGCGCGCCGGCACAATCCAGGGCAACGCGAACCTGAACATCGCATTCGCCAGTGCGGAAGTATGGCGCACATACAGATCTATGGGATCGAGTCGGTGTCTCATATGCAGCTTTGGATCATAGTTTAGGCCGCTACTGCGAAACCATCTGAACCCATTCCCGATCCCCCAACTGATCATGTCCCGAACGACGTAGTGATAGAGATGCAGGTCGAGTGCAACGGCGTAGTCGAAGCCCACATACTCCGCGTACAACGAATCTCCTTGCACCATGCAAAGGCTGAAAGCTACCAGCGCGTTTCCGCGACGCCACGCGAAGAACCGGACCTTATCGCTCATTCTTTGGCCGACTTGGCGAAAAAAGTCCTTCGTTAGCTTCTCGAACTGCATCCTTGAGCGCCCCAGCACCTGCAGATAGAGCGGATAAATCTCATCAACGAAACTCGTCGCATCGTCAGTGACACTCATGCGAATGTCAGATATGCCGGCTGTCGCCGCGAGCTTCTTGCGCAATTTCCTTCGCGACGAGCTCTTCAGCGCCTTTGCCATGTACGCATCAAAGCTGTCATACCCTATGTCGAGCACGGTCATCGGCATGCTCGGCGCACGTGCGAAACCGCATTGCACGAAGCAGTGAAGTATTTTGCGATAGCGAGAGGGAAATTCCTTCAGGACGACCAGTTGCGCGTTGAGCAAACTCGCTTGCGCAATGATGCCGTTCGACAAGGTTTCCGCTACGATGTCGACAGGTAGATTTTCAGTGGCTGCGAGGTGAGCCTCCCCGGCGGAACAACCAACCATCAACGTGCGCAGCTTAAGGAAGCGCGGATAGAAGCGTCGGATGCACGAAATCCAATGAAATCGTTCAGCGCCAAGCCCTTCGAGAATATCTTGATCTACAAGAAAGAACGGCTGGACCGCTCGTATATGGCCCTTATTATCAACGATCGCAAAATATCGGTAATCGAAGTCATCCCGGAGAGTATCGTCCAGAATCTCGTAATACCGATAGTCTTTTCGTTGGTCGGCGAAAGTAGCCATCCAGGGCGCGCATCCAGATAGTTCGGCACGCGACACAACGGAAATCGAAAATGTCTCGCGGTGCGTGCTGGGAACGCCCGGGCGAATAGCGCTCATATTTCCACTCCGCGGGGCTCCGGTGAAATTCACAACTCGACGCGATGCTGACTATTTCCTCGGCAGCCGCGGGAAACGTCGACGCTGAACCAAGATCATGGCGAGACTGTTGGTTTCGCAGACCTCGCTCAGGTCTCATTTCGGGCGCAGTGTCGACGTGATTTCCGACCGCGAATATTGCGGCTTGCGGACCCAAGGCGGTCGTCCAGAAACGCGGCTATTGCTCGCCCGTGCTCATGAAATTTTTTTGCGTCCTTTCATGAGGACGAAGCAGTTCCTGCCGGATCTTCGGGCGGCTTGACGTTGCCGTTGCCCGACGTGCCAGCACGAAACTGCAAGACGGCACGTGCGCTTGGATGGGCTAAAGCGGACGTTCGTGGCGCCCGATTTATGATGGATCGGGCGTCAGCGCGCTGGTGATTGCTGGTAGCGAGCGCAAACGCCCGCGAGCGATCGCACCTACCTGCAGAACTCGGCGGGGCGTGACGGACGGTTGTCTTTGCCACGCACACGCCATCCACTCGTGGTCTACCCGGACTGCGGGCGATCGCGACTGGCGTGACCGGGCCGTCCAGTTGCGGAATCGAAGCAAGCGTTCGAACTCGCGCTGATGTTGCGACCAACACCGTGAATCCAGCCAATCCGCAATCAACGCGCTTCACGTCACCTGCTCCTTCCCCACCGGTGGTGAGCTGGCTGAGGTTGGTCTTGCCGATCGGAATGGTGTAATTTCCGTTGGAGCAGACGGCGCGTTGAGAATCGCGCACGCGCATCGCCGGCAAAGGGCCGGCGATCAGAACCCCGGCATTTCCGCTTGCTGCATGATCACCCTCTTTCCGCGGCGTCAGACCGCAACGAAAGAACACGTCCCAGTCATGAGTCGCCTAAGCCCGCCAATACCCGAGCACACGGAATAGATGCCACTGGTGCCGGCAATTGAAAATTACCGACCGGCGCGAGCCGAGCCGCGAAGGTTTCCGAGGGCAGCCTCGGCTCAATTGCTTTTGCGCGCTATGCGATTCCGGCAATCACGGCGTCACGCACACTCGATCGCCGCGCCGTAACGAGGCGAACGCCATAAGCCTCTGGCCCGCTCATGTGGACGGCTCTCGCCGGCGAGGAAGCTGCACGTCAGGTTGCGTGGACGGTGCCACGCGGCGCGCCAACCGAATCTGCATAGTCGCGCGTCATGCAAGGAGTGTCAGACGCTTCTCAGACATCATCACCTTCAATCACATTGCGCAGATACAGGCACAAGCTGCCGAAAGCGCATAGCGCACCCAGAACGTTTCGACCAATTTCGCCGCGCAGGCGTCCGGCGGGATTGTCCGAACCATCATCACCCTGCTTGGATCGGCAAAGGCAATAACGGTCGGTGGGTGGAACGGGGAAGGCTGTGGCCCGAGCTTCGGCAGCCGACATTGAGGGAAGCAACCATGAGCATTCACAGAGTAGTCTGGGGCGCTCTTGCCGCGTTGTGTACTGCCACAACGATGGCATGTGTCCCTGCCTCCGCCGAGCAGGGACAGAAGCCCAACATCCTCTTCATCATGGGCGACGATATCGGATGGATGCAGCCGAGCATCTACCACCGCGGCCTGATGGTCGGCGAGACGCCGAATATCGACCGCATCGGCAATGAAGGCGCGCTCTTCGTGGACTATGTCGCCATGCAGAGCTGCACCTCCGGCCGCAATGCCTTCTTCACCGGCATGTATCCGCTGCGCACCGGCATGATTCCGCCTCAACTCCCGGGCAGCCCGTCCTATCTGCGGCCCGGCACCCCGGCGCTGGCCCAGTTCCTGCTTGACCTCGGCTACACCACAGGCGAGTTCGGCAAGAACCATCTCGGCGATCACACCGAAGCCCTGCCAACGGCACACGGGTTCCAGGAATACTGGGGCTATCTCTATCACCTCGACGCGATGCAGCAGGTCAGCTTCCCTGACATCAACAAGACCCCGCTCCAGCAGACCGTCGCACCGCCTTGCAAGAACACGCCGATCCCCGGCGTAGCCGAAGTACCCGGCGCGGTGGATCCCAAGACGGCGGTGTGTCTCACGCCTCCACGCAACATCCTGGCGTGCAAGTCCCCGGACGGTACCGGCAAGAACCAGGCGTGCAGTGACGAGGGGCCGCTGACGCTGGACCGTTCAAGGACGGTTGACGAGGAGATCTCGGAAAAGGTCATCAGCTTCCTCGACCGCAACGACCCGAAGAAGACCAATAAGCCCTTCTTCGTCTGGTACAACCCCGCACGCATGCACATCACGACCGTGCTGCCGCCGAAATACGAGGCCATGATTGGCGAGCGCGGCGGCAAGGATTGGGGCCTCAATGAAGCTGGCATGAAGCAACTCGACGATAACATCGGCCTCGTCCTCAAGAAGCTCGACGATATGGGCCAGGCCGACAACACCATCGTCGTGTTCACGACCGACAACGGCGCCGAGGCGATCTCCTTCCCGGACGGCGGCGTGACGCCGTTCAAGGGCCAGAAGGGCGAGTCTTGGGAAGGCGGCTACCGCGCTCCGATGCTCATCAAGTGGCCGGGCGTCATCAAGCCGGGAACGGTGAAGAAAGAGCTGTTCGCCGCCCTCGACTGGGTGCCCACACTAGTTGACGTCGCCGGCGGCCCCAAGGGCGACGAACTGAAGCAGCAGATCGAGGCGGGCCGGTATCCCGGCATCGTCAAGACCACACTCGACGGCTTCGACCAGCGCGACTATCTCGAAGGCAAGTCGGAGCAATCGGCGCGGAACCACTTCTTCTATTTCTCGGGCGCGACGCCGTCCGCGGTGCGCTACAAGAACTGGAAGATGTACTACACCATGTCGCAGCCCGGGCCGGCCGGCTGGATCATGCCGCTCGTCCCCTTCCACTTCACGCTTGTCCAGAACATCAAGCGTGATCCGTTCGAGCAGAACGTCGGCATCGACCAGAAATCGGCCGTGTCCCTGGGCGGCTCGCTCGGCAGTCCGTCCACCGCCTTCCTGTATGACTGGAACATGCTGCCGATCGGCCAGCAGTTGTGGGCGCAGCACTTGGCGAGCTACGAAAAGTTCCCGCCGCTGCAGGCACCAGAGAGCTACAATCTCAGCCAGGTTCTGGAGGAGGTCAAGAAGGCCAACGCCTCCTCCGCGAGCGAGTAGCTTCGTGACGCGGCCGTGATGTGACCAGACGGGCGCTCCCAAGGGGGCGTCCGCACGTGACGGCGGAGCGCTGCATCCACTTCCAATCCCTCGAAAGACCATCACCTGCCCCATGCGCTTGGGTCAGTGAATGCAAGGAGTTGCTCATGTCCATCATGAAGCGAACTGGTTCTTTGATCCTCGCCCTGCTGCTCTGCGGAGCAGCACCGGCGCTGGCCCAGACAGCACCTTCGACGCCGGAGCACGTACCGCTCCAGAAGACGATCGGCCAGCCCGGCCCGGATATCGTGCCGTCGTTGATCGCCATCAACGCCAATGGCGCCAGCCTGCAGAACGGCAAGCTGACACTCAACGGCGTCGCGCCCAACACGATCGTGTTCGCGGACCGCCCGGTGCGAGCGGCAGGGCATACGCTGACGGCGCATTTGCTGGAGGAATGGTCCCCCAGCAATGAAAGCGATGAGAGCTTCACCAAGGATCCGCCGAACGCTACCATCTCCGTGTTCAACGACGACGGATCGAAAATCCGCGATGCCGTCGTGACACTGAAGACGGCGAAGCTCGAGGGCGACAATCTGACCTTCGATGTAGACGTGCTCGAGGGCGAGCTCACGGGCGGCAGCGGGCGGGCGGCCCTGTTCATCGATCGCTTCGGCTTCGGTGGCTTCCACGCCGGGGGCTTCCATGCGGGAGGTTTCCGTTCCGGCGGCTTCCGCGGTGGAGATTTCGGACGAGTCGGGACCGTCGGTGTCGGTCGCGTCGGCGTCGCTCACGTCGGTGCTGTCGGCGTCGGCTATCATCCCTACATCGCGCACGGCGCCTGGTATCGCGGAGCTCCCTACGCGGCTGCCGCGGTCGGTGGTGCCGCGCTGGGTGCGGCGGCAGGCGCCGCGGCGGCGTCCCCCCATGGGGCCTGCGGCTACTATCACTACCCGCCTTGCTACTGAGCTGCCTGGCCTCGTTATTGCCATCCGTCAATGAACAAAGGGAGTGCGTGATGAACAGAGCTCCGATTGCATTGGCATTCTCCGCCGCCCTGATTGTCATGACCGGCACGTCCGCAGCGCTGGCGCAAAATAGCGTCGCGCGAGTATGCGCCGCCGACGTCAAGGCGCAATGCAGCGGCGTCGAGTCCGGCGAGGGCCGGATCAAGGCGTGCATCAAGTCGCATTTCAAGGACCTATCCGCCCCGTGTCAGGCCGTGCTGCTCAAAGCCGCGGCGATCGGCAAGGCCTGCGCGGCCGACGTCAAGCAGGATTGCGCGGGCATCAAGCCCGGCAAGGGCCGCATCGAGGCCTGCATGCAATCGCACATCGCAGATGTGAGCGAGCCCTGCAAGGACGCGATGTCGCAAGCTGCCGCCGGCAGGAGCTGATGCTTTTACCGACGGAACGCGCGATTGCGCACGCGATAGGAACTCTTGCCGGTTGGCATAGCGTCTCGGTTCCCCCGCCAGACAGTTTCGCTCTGAGCACCGCCGAGGGAGCTGCCGAGCCCCGATCTGGAGGAGCCGATCATGAACTCGCTGAAGAGAGTGTTGCTCGTTCTGCTGACATCGCTCGCTTCCATGGATGGTCGCACCCGCATCGGCGCAGCAACCGCAAAAGCCCAACATCCTCGTCATCATGGGCGACGATATCGGCTACTGGAATATCAGCGTCTACAATCGCGGTCAGATGGGCTATCGCACGCCGAACATCGATCGCATCGCCAACGAGGGCGCGATCTTCACAGATTATTATGGTCAGCAATCCTGCACAGCGGGCCGCGCCGCCTTCATCACCGGACAGTCACCGCTGCGCACCGGGCTGTTGAAGGTGGGGCTGCCGGCAGCGAAGGAGGGATTGTCGGAAAAGGACCCGACCATTGCCGAGCTGCTCAAGCCACAGGGCTATGCGACCGGACAATTCGGCAAGAACCACCTCGGCGACCGCAACGAGTTCTTGCCGACGGTGCACGGCTTCGATGTGTTCTTCGGCAATCTCTATCACTTGAACGCCGAGGAGGAACCGGAAAATCCCGACTATCCGAAGAGCCCGAAGTTCAGGGCGCAATTCGGCCCGCGCGGTGTGGTCAAATGCGTCGCGACAGCAACAGACACGCCGGGTGACGATCCCCGCTTCGGCCCATGGGGGAAGCAGAAATGCGAAGACACCGGGCCGCTGACCCAGAAGCGCATGGAAACGATCGATGAGGAGTTTTTGCGGGCTACGATCGACTTTGTCGACGGCGCGGTGCGCGATCGCAAGCCGTTCTTCGTGTGGTTCAACTCGACGCGGATGCACATCTGGACTCACCTCAAACCCACGTCGCAAGGCAAGACCGGGCTCGGCATTTACCCGGACGGCATGGTCGAGCATGACGAACAGGTCGGCGAACTCTTGAAGAAGCTCGACGATCTCGGTATCGCCAACAACACCATTGTGATCTACACCACCGACGACGGCGCCGAGACGTTCTCCTAGCCCGACGGCGGCACCACCACCTTCCGGGGCGAGAAGAACACCAATTGGGAAGGCAGCTACCGCGTGCCTGCGATTGTGCGCTGGCCCGGCCCGGTGCCGCCGCACACCGAGGTCAATGATATCTTCTCCGCCGAGGATTGGGCGGCCACGCTCGTGCCAGCTGCGGGCGAGCCAAACATCAAGGAGAAGCTGTTGCAGGGCTACGATGCCGCTGGCAAGAATTTCCGGGTCCACCTCGACGGCTATGACCAGCGCGATCTGCTGGCTGGCAAAGGTTCGGACAAGCGGCGCGAGTTCTTCTACTGGACCGACGACGGCAATCTCGCGGGCTTGCGGTACCTGCAGTGGAAGGCGGTATTCCTGGAGCAGCGGGCGGAGGGGATGAACGTCTGTGCCAAACCGCTGGCGCAGCTGCGCCTGCCCGGAATTTTCAACCTTCGCTCCGACCCGTTCGAGCGAGCGCAGCACGAATCCGGCGACTACGTGCGCTGGTTCGTCGACCACGCCTTTCTCCTTGTGCCGGCGCAGGCGATTGTGGCGGAGCACATCGCAAGCTTCCGCGAATTTCCACCGCGCCAGCGGCCCGGCAGCTTCTCGGTCGAGCAAGCAATGGAGAAGCTGCGGCTCCCGCCGTCGACGAACTAGGAGACGACCACGGATGATTGACGCGTGCGGAAGGCAAATCGCCGGTCGTCCGACCTGAGCACAACGAAGAGTACACACCTAGATGTGAGCCGTCGCGCGTCGATCACGACCCACGTCAGCCGGAACTGCATAGCGTGCTCATCGTGGCCCCGCCAACCTCGGCGGATGCAAGGCATCTTGAGCCGGACCGTTCCGGTCACCGCATATTGAGCAACGGCTTGGTGCGAGTTCTGCTGGTGCACCTCTTGTGAACGATGGCAGATCGCGCCGCCTTGGCTGATGCAAGAGCCGATGCCCGCAATCAAAAGGAGGCATGTCATGCGCAACAAGAGATTGGCGATTCTAAGTGGTCTTGCGATGCTCGCATCAATACTGGCGCTGACTCCAGAGCCTGCCGGAGCGAGAGGAGGCTTCGGCGGCGGCGGGTTCCATGGCGGCGGCTTCGGCGGCGGATTTCATGGCGGAGGCTTCGGCGGCGGGGGCTTTGCGGGGCGAGGTTTCGCAGCGGGCGGATTTAGGGGCGCCGGCTTCGCGGGAAGCCGCGCCATGGCTTTTGGTGGTCCTGGCTTTCGCAGCGTCGGAGTGGTCGGGCGACCTGGTTGGGGCGGTGCCGCATGGCGTGGTGCGGCATGGCGCGGCGGCTGGGCGGGAGCGGGCTGGCGCCGTGGCTGGGGCGGATGGGGATGGGGCTGGCCGGTTGCGGCTGGGCTCGCCGCTGGTGCCATCGCTGCGAGTACCTGGGACTATCCGTATGCGGATGACGGGTGTGTGTTCTGGAACGGCTTCACTTGGGTGAACGGCTGCTATCAATCCTATGGCTGGTGGTGAAAACATAGAGCGTTTGCTATTCGCCTAAGGGCGGCAAGAGATGAAGCTTCTGAGGGGACTCCTCGCGGCAGCGTTGTTGCTGGCGGGTATCGGGGCAATCGAGGCAGCAGTTCGGATTGCGAATGACTGGGGAGGACGGATTGGCAGCTACTTAGACGGTTATTAGGAACTGGGTGCTTCCGGCCAAGCGGTGGTAATCGACGGTCTTTGCGCGTCGGCTTGGACCATCGTGCTGGCCATCATCCCGCGCCACAAAATATGCGTGACTTCCAAGGCCAGCCTCGCCTTCCACGCTGCCTGGGATTTCGGCGCACACCGACGGATCACGAACTTTGAAGCAACTCGGATGCTGTTTACGATGTATCCCGTACAGGTGCAGCGCTGCATCGCTCGTCGCGGCGGATTGACTCCACGAACAATCATCCTGCGAGGCAAGCGGCTGCAGGCGATGTATCGCTCCTGCTAACGCAATCCGATCCTTTCAACGAGTGCCAACAATCGGGCGATGCCATAAGCCGGTTGGGCGAGCGCCCCTATGCGGGCAAGACCGATGATCTGCGCAACACAAGTGCGGTGCGTGAGTATCGGTCTTGTCCCTAACCCATCTCGGAAATTGAGCCGGGGGGTAAGCAAACTACCGGCAACGGAATCGACGCAAAGATCGAAACTTGCGCCGATATAACGACCGAAAGGCGATCTAGCCGATCGCAATCGACCTGGTCATTTGCTCTTCCCCACCGTAACGGATTGATCGACCAGCGACTGGTTACTGATCGACGTGCAGACTCGTTGAACAGGCTGAGAATCTCCCGAAAAGGTAATTTTCTGCACGTATGGCTTGTCTATCGCAACTGTAATCTTCTTCCCGTCATCGGAGACCCGGAACAGCCTGCTTTCTCCCTCGATGGAGAATTGCTTGCCAGCATTCGGTCCGGCGTTCAGCATACCCTGAAAGGTGCCGGGCTTGACGGCCATACGATATGCGTGATCACCCTCGGGCGTGTAAGTGAACGAGTAAGAGACTGTGCCCGCACTTACTGCCGCTCCATAAGGATTGGGCGGCGGGACAATGGTCACGAACGTCTGCCTCGCCTCACCAGTCCCATCGCCATTGTAGATGACCTGACCTTCGGTGGTGAGCTGACTGAGGTTGGTCTCGCCGATTGGGATCGTGTAATTTCCATTGCTGTCTTGCTTGAACCCGGCCGGTGCGACCAGGCACACCTGAGCACCTACAAGCGAGTAAGTACCCTTGAGATTGTCAGCCGCCGCCGCTGCACCCGCCGCTGTGGATGCAATGACAATTGTCGACCAAAATAGCGAAACACGCATGGACTTTCTCCTGAGCTTTGAAAGCCCCCCATAAAGTCAATGCCTTCCGGCAAGCTTGTTTTTGTTGTCGCACTTAGCGGAAACTGGCGCGTAGAGCTTACTGGAGGTCGCGCACCTCGGCTATGCAACTTCGGCCAACAGCGCCGCTCCTACGGTGGGGCGATCGCTGCGCGGCCATGCAACTTCGGCAAAACCAACGGTCCGAAGACAAATGCTGATCGCAGCGTCGATCTTTAGGTTGGTTCAAATGCTCCTCAACGTTCTGAGAGATCAGCTGGATACCGACGATGAGAAAGGAGCCCTTTCTCTTGCTTCCGCTGTATGCGCCGGAGGACGCGTTCCGGTCAAAGGCATTTAGGATGCCCGATCTAGAGCTGGTGCAATAGGCGGAGTGTCGCCGAGCAAAGCTACTTTGGCCGAGCGATGCCGGCATCCTCTTGCCGAATGCCGCTCCCGGTAGCCCAGCTCAGTTATTCGCGTCGGCTCGGGCGCGCCGAATGACCTGATGATCCTCGTTACTGAGCTACACCGGACCGGAGCTCGAAGTCGCTGGGCAATCCATCGCGAGTCGTGACCTGTCGAGATGTCAGGTTTGCCTCAGCCGATTTCGGCAACGCCGACCCTGACATCGCATGACAACGCGCGCTTGAAGATGACCTGCCATTTCAGCCGAAATCGCATAGTGCGGGGAGACGATCCTTGGCCTAATCTTCGAAGACGCCCTAGCGGCAAATCATGATGTGCCGGGGATCCGTTCCTTCCCCTTAACTTTACCGCTCGACGCTACCGCTCGACCAAAGGTTCTTTGTCCGCGTCAGCGGTCCGACGCCAGTGGATGACCAGGATTACCAGGCACCATTCAAGTTCACCGGCACGATCAACAAACTAACGATCACGCTCGATCGGCCAAAGCTGACGCCGGAAGAACAGAACCACTGTCGGATGCGTATCGCACCGTGCAGGACGCGGTCTGACCGGCACGTCACCTCCGGCTGAGGCTATTACAAACTTCGGCCGATGTAGTTTTCGAAGGGAGGAGTTTTATGAAAGCGAAGTCGCTCCTGCCTGGAATTTTTGCATTCGTGCTCGTGACCGCTGCGCCGGCCGCGGCCCAGCAGGCGATGCGGTGACGCGAGGGTGCATCGGCGTTTGCCTTGTCGAACGTGTAGGCGAGGCTCACGCCCCCGATCGGCTTTTGCGCGATGCGCGTCGACCATGAAGGGTGCGGGAATGCCAGTCGCTTCCACTAAGGCCACTGGATCCCCCATAGCGACCGGGGACAGCGCTGGGGGGCGGAAATCTTCAGAGCGCTTTGCCTGGTCTTGGCAATATTACTTCCGGCCTCGAGATTCGGCGCGTGGGGTGTAATCCTGATGTGATGGGTCCCGCCCCCCCAGCGGGTACTGCTATTGACCGCGGTAATGCAATTGGCGCCGTCATTTTTAATACCCTACGTCAGCACTTGCGACCCATTGATCTCGATCAAGGTCAACTGCCGGACTTCATCCGAACGTAGCGAGTTCGCAACGTGCGCGCACATCGGACGGTTGCAGGATTGTCGCGCTAGAAGACAAATTCACGAATCGCGGGAGAACTATTCGCAAGATTATCGCGCTGATGCGTTAGCCATTTTGGTGGCGGCACTGCATGGTCGGCATATGATGAAAATCAGCCGCGCCATTCTCTCCGAAGCAGGATCTTTCGTCCTCGCTTGCGCTTCAGCGTTGGCTCACGAGATATGACACCAAGTTACCGTTGCTCTGCGTCCTGTCAAGGGAGGGCCTTGCAATGATTACTCGTCAATCGATTTCTGCCGCGCTAATATTCGCTCTTGCAGACCTTCTCCTGATGAATTGGGCCGCGTTCGCGCAACAGACGCCATCGAGCCCACCTCCCCCCGGCTCCCCCGCTGCAACGATCACGATCCCGGGCGACCAGCTCCCCCCGCCGCCGCAGAAATTCGGCGGCAAGATTGAGCGCGATGCCAAGGGTTCGAAGCCGTATTGGCCCGCACGGGTGGTGCCTCCGAAAGGCGCGCCCAACGTGCTCCTGATCATCACCGATGACGCCGGCTATGGCGTACCAAGCACGTTCGGTGGAGTGATTCCGACGCCGGCGCTCGACCGCATTGCCAACAATGGCCTGCGCTACATCAATTTTCATTCTACCGCGCTGTGTTCGCCGACCCGTGCCGCGTTGATCACCGGACGCAACCACCATTCAGCGGGTTATGGAGTCGTCGCCGAGCAGGCGACGGGCTATCCCGGCTATGACAGCGTCATCACCAAGGACAAGGCAACGATCGGCCGCATCTTGACCGACAATGGCTATCACACCGCATGGTTCGGCAAGAACCACAACACGCCGGAATATCAATCTTCGCAGGCGGGTCCGTTTGACCAGTGGCCGACGGGCATGGGATTCGAATATTTCTATGGCTTCATGGGAGGGGACACCAGCCAGTGGGACCCCGGCAATCTCGTTCGCAACACCACGCCGATCTATCCTTTCGTCGGAAATCCGAAATGGAATTTGATGACCGCGATGGCGGACGAGGCGATCGACTATGTGAACCGGATGAACGCCTTGTCGCCTGACACGCCATTCTTCGTCAAGTTCGCGCCCGGCGCGACCCATGCTCCTCATCATCCCACCCCGGAGTGGATCAAAAAGATCAGCGATAAGCATCTGTTCGATCAGGGCTGGAACGAACTGCGCAAGCAGATATTTGCTAACCAGCAGCGGCTTGGGGTGATCCCGCAAACCGCAAGACTGACGCCTTGGCCAGACGATCTGATCAAGAGCTGGGACAAGCTTTCCGACGACGAGAAGAAGCTCTTCATCCGCCAAGCGGACGTCTTCGCCGCCTATGTCGCTTACGCCGACGACGAGATTGGGCGCGTCATTCAGGCGATCGATGATCTGGGCAGGCTCGAAAACACCTTGGTCATCTACATTGAAGGTGATAACGGCACCAGTGCCGAAGGTACCTTGATCGGCACGCCGAATGAAATCGCGATGTTCAATGGCGCCAATCCAACCGTCGAGCAGCAACTGAAATACTTCTACGACATCTGGGGCAGCGAGAAGACCTACAACCATATGTCGGTCGGCTGGGCCTGGGCCTTTGACACGCCCTTCTCCTGGACCAAACAGATCGTATCTCATTTCGGTGGAACGCGCCAGGGCATGGCGATTTCTTGGCCGGCCGTCATTAAGGACAAGGGCGGCATCCGCAATCAGTTCCACCACGTCATCGACGTCGTGCCGACGATTCTAGAGGCCGCTCACATCCAACAGCCCAAGATCGTGGATGGCATCCCGCAGAAGCCGATCGAAGGCGTCAGCATGCTCTATACCTTCGATAAGAAGAACGAGGGTGCGCCGAGCACCCATGTCACTCAGTATTTCGAGATGATGGGCGACCGTGCGATCTATCACGATGGGTGGATCGCCAGTACCAAGGTGATGCGCGTGCCATGGGACAACAAGACCCCGACGGCTAACGTGCTCGACTATCCCTGGGAGCTCTACGATCTCCACAATGACTGGACCCAGTACGAGGACGTCGCGGCCAAAAATCCGGACAAGCTGAAGGAGCTACAGGCTATGTTCTGGCAGGAGGCCGAGAAATATCAGGTAGAGCCACTGGATTCCTCGTTCGTGACGCGGGCCATCACGCCGCGGCCAAGCCTGAGTGCGGGCCGCACGGAGTTCAGTTGGATCCGACCGATGACGAGCGTACCCAACGGCGACGCGCCCAGCATCCTGAACACGTCGTACACCTTCAAAGCGGAGATCGAGGTGCCACAGGACGGCGCTGAGGGCATGTTGATCACCCAAGGTGGTCGCTTCGGCGGATACGGGTTGTATCTGCTCAAGAGCAAGCCGGTCTTCCTCTGGAATCTGGTTGACCTGAAACGCATCCGCTGGGAGGGACCAGAACTTGCTCCTGGAACGCACGTGGTGGAATTCGATTTCCGCTATGACGGTTTGGGACCGGGAACGCTGGCCTTTGGCAATTACAGCGGTATCGGCCAGGGCGGCACCGGCGTGTTGAAAGTTGATGGTAATGAGGTCGCCACGCAGAAAATGGAGCACACCCTGCCTTTCATTCTGCAGTTCGATGAAAGCATGGACATCGGCTCCGACACCGGCTCGCCGGTCAGCGATGACTACCAAATCCCGTTCGCGTTCACCGGAAAGCTCGACCGGATCGCGTTGACAATTGACCGGCCGAAGCTCAGTCCGGCGGACATCAAGCGCCTTGAAGAAACCGCTCGGGCAGCTGGCGACGGTCCCTCGGTGCAAACCGCCGCATCCAACGCTCAGACCGTTGGTCAAGCCCGGGTGTCCGGCAGCGATACTGGGATTGGAGTGGCGCGAAAGATCGAGGTGCAAATGGACAAGCTCGAGACCTGCCGCAAACAAGCCCTTACCCAGAATCTCGGACTTGCCGAGCGAGCGGCCTTCGTGCGTGGCTGCATGCAGTAGCTGGTCACTGCAGGGGCGCAGACGCCGTCCGTAGCTGCGCTACGCCTCGCGACCTTAACCGCCTCCAAGACAGAGCGGAGGACTTTGCCGAATTTGCATAGTCGGACGGGGGTACGCCGTTAGGCTGCGCGCGGCCCGGCCCGTGCATACGCCGCGGACCGGGCCGGCGCGGAGGTTTGAGTGACTCATTGGCGTAGAATGGCGTTGAGGCCGGACGTTAGTCGTAAAGGGGCTAAGCGCATGATCTCGGTCAGGCTGCCGTTTTGGCTCCGTATCGTCGTACTTGTCGCCGCCCTCTGCATAGTCGCCGGCGCAGGTCTTTTCACCTATCGATACTTTACGCATCCAACGACACTCACTGTCGCCGCAGGATCGCTCGACGGTGAAGCGGTGCACGCGATGTCGGCCATCGCGAGCCGGTTGACAGAGACAAATGCGCCGGTTCGGCTCAAGGTCATCGATACCGGCAATGTCGTGGACGCGACCAAGGCATTTTCGGCCGGCAACGTAGACCTGGCTGTCGTCCGGGGTGACGTTGGCGACCTATCGCAGGCCCGAGCCGTGGCGATCGTGGCGCATGCCGTGGTGCTGATTACCGCGCCTCCGGGTTCATCGATCGACAGTGTGACTGGGCTGAAAGGCCATACAGTCGGTGTGATGGGTGGTGAGCTGAACCGGAACGTCGTTGCCGCCTTGACACAAGAGTACAATCTCGATCCCGCCAAGGTCTCTTTCAAGGACGTCGCGCCCGCGGATGCCGGGAAGGCTCTCAAGAACAAGGAGGTCGGCGCACTTCTGGTCGCAATTCCCTTGACTGAAAAATACTTGGCGCTCTTTCGCTCTCTCGTGCAGCCAAATGCGAAGGCCACGCCAGTGTTGGTTCCGATCGAATCAGCCGGCGCGATTGCCCAGACACATGGGGCGTATGAAAGCTTCGACGTGCCAAAAGGCACGTTACGCGGATCGCCTCCGGTTCCCGAGGATGATCTCACGACGCTCCGGGTATCGTTTTATCTGGTCGCGCAGAAGAAGCTCGACTCCGATCTGATCGCGAGCTTGACTCAATCATTCATGAATGCGCGCAGAGATCTTCACGAGCTTCCGATCCTTGCGCAGGTCACGGCCGCAAGCACCGACCAGGACTCCTACATTCCCGTGCACCCCGGTGCGGCCGCGTTCTATAACGGGAATGTGCAGAGCTTCATGGACAAGTACAGCAATGCAATCTACCTGACACCGATGATACTTGGAGCGCTTGCCACAGTCGCAGCCGCCGCGTGGAAATTCCTCGGTTTAGGCAAGGAAAACAAAGAGGGCGTACTCGATTCTCTCTATTCGCTGGCCCGCCAGGCAAGGAATGCCGACAGTGAGGCTGCACTGTCAGATATCGAAGAGGAAATCGATAGCATTCTCAAAGCGCAACTCGCAAAAACCGCTGCAGGCGACGAAGATGCGATCGATGCGGGCACCCTGAATCTGGCTGCTCATCGCCTCGACAACCTGATTCACTATCGCCGTTCGGCGCTTGCAATGAGGCAGACACGTGTACCCGCGGCTTGAGAATTGTCTCTCATCAAGGAGCCGTGGTGCGTCCGCAACGCGGGAGTTTGGAAACGTGGATAATTTGGTTGCGCTCGCGCCCTCACTCAATCAATTGTCCAGCATCATCGGCAGCGTTGCGGCGCCGGCATTTCTCCTGGGCGCAGTTGCAGCGTTCATCTCTGTTTTGCTTTCGCGCATGAATCGCGTCATCGATCGCTCGCAGTATCTTCACAAAATTCCAGATTCCGATGAGACATCTTACCTCAAGGCGGACATTCCGCGCTTGAAGCGTCGGGCCGCGCTCCTGAACAGATCGGTGCTCTATGCCACCATCGCCGCCATATTAACGGCTCTGCTGATTATCATGGCATTCGTCAGCGCGATGCTTCACCTGGCACACGAATACGGCGTTGCGGTCTTCTTCATTGTCGCCCTTACGTTTTTCCTGCTATCGCTCGTCGATCTCGCCCGCGAGACGCGAATTGGACTCAGTGATTTTGACCATCACGCATAGCGGATCGGTTAGGACTGAACGACTTCGGAACTACGAATTTTTGTTGGGGGATCCGATGGATATGCAATTCCGGCAGATGATCAAAGCGCTTTGTCTGTTCTTTGCTATTCTATTCCCAGGCACATGTTCGTCCCTGGAGATTCGGCGTGTAGCCGCTTGCTCGGGTGTTGTCTTGCGGATGCGCGGCGACATCAAGGAAGGTGACTACTCGCGGTTCAGGTCTCACTTCAAGAGAAACGAGTCGATCGTCGGCCTCGATCTGAGTTCAGATGGCGGAGATCTCGAGGAAGGACTCCTGATCGCAGACCTCGTCCATCGCAGGAGGCTTGCCGTCTATGTTGCTGGCGAGTGCGATTCTGCGTGTGCCTTCGTTTTCTTCGCAGCAACGAGCCGCCATTTTGGGAAACAGTCGAAACTGGGTGTCCATGCGGTTTCCGATCATAGAGACATCGAGGACCGCGGGTCCATGATCCTGACCGTTAAGCTAGCGAGGGTCTGGGCAAAGTTCGGGGTCCCCAATGCCGTGATCGGCAAGATGGTCACGACGCGGGCAAAGGCGATCTCCTATTTGGACCAAGCCGATCTATCGGCTCTCGATGCGTCTGCAGGAGACCCCTTTGAGTACAAGCCAGAAAAGTCAACTGAGTCCGGAGGGCAACCGCAAAAGAGCTGCTCCTCGGGGCCGGCCAGACAGGCCCTCAAGTAGTCGACGACTGCGAAAGCTATCGCTTACGACATGACGGCAACTTTTTGCGACTTCTGATCGATCTCGGGGTGTAAGGCGACTCCAGACGGTCGCGGACTGCGCCGCGAGGCACCGCAATGTTTCCGAGGGTGGCTCCCCGAACAGCGCGGGCGCCCGCTATTATGCAAATTCGGCAAGCGGCGCAATCGCATGCCAGCTCCCCTACGCAATATGCCGACTTTGCATAGTCGACCCGGCCAACGGATCGGCAATATAACGCGCGCTGACTGCGTGGGACACACCAGAGAGGCTTTGGCGTCATCTTGGGCGCATGGAACGCGAGGCTGCCGGGCAGGTCCGGGGGGGCTGGACTGCTCGACATCAGGCATTTCTGTCGGCGATTCCTGACAGGACTCGCCGCGTGGCTCGCTTTGTCGTTTAGCATACCTCTTTTCGTGCCCGTCGCCCGCGCGCTTGACCAGGTATCGCTGCAGCTCAAGTGGAAACACCAGTTTCAATTTTCCGGCTACTACGCCGCCTTAGAAAAGGGATTCTATCGTGAAGCTGGGCTTGACGTCGACGTTCGCGAGGGCGGCCCCGATGTAGATGCGATGAAGACGGTCGAGGAGGGCAAGGCTGACTTCGGCGTGTGCACCACAAGCGCTTTGCTCGAAAAGCCCGATGCCCCGCCGCTCGTGATCCTTGGCGTGATCTTTCAGCATTCTCCAGCCGTCATCCTGGTGCCGCACCGCGCCGGCATCCACGCGGTCTCTGAACTCAAGGGGCACCCCCTGATGGACGCCCCCGGCAGCGACGATGTCGCCGCGATGTTGAAGCATGAGGGGCTCGACTATGCGGCCCTCACCCGCGTCACCCATTCCGGCGATCCGCGCGACCTGCTTAGCGGCGAGGCGGATGCTATGGTGGCCTATAGCACCAACGAGCCTTACGCGCTCGAAAAGCTTGGTACGCCCTACCTGATGTTTGCGCCACGCGCCTACGGGCTCGACTTTTACGGCGATAATTTGTGCACGTCGAAACGGCAGTTGGTCGAACATCCCGCGCGCATTCGCGCGTTTCGCGCCGCAAGCCTGAAAGGATGGGAATATGCCCTCGCTCACAAGGAGGAGATCGTCGACCTGATCCGGCGCAAGTACTCGATGCGGAAAAGCCGAGATGCGCTGTTGTTCGAAGCGGCTCGAACGGAACCGCTGATCCAGCCACATCTCACCCCGATCGGACATCAGAGCAGTGCGCACTGGACAGCCATCGCCGGCGCCTATGTCGACCTCGGCATGTTGACCGAGGCGAAGCTGCCGGAAGGGTTTCTCTACAACGCCGACACCGGAGAATGGCCGACGCGGCCGCAAGCGCCGCTGTTGTGGGGGCTGCTCGCCACAATCCTTGCGTCGGCGCTAGGCTGGATTCTCTATCGCAACACCCGTGCGCGCGGCGCGATGCATCTGAGCGCGGTTATGTCAGGGCTATTCGTCCTTCTCAGCATTCCCGTGCTGATCTTCATCCTCGTGTACAACTATCGGCAGAACGCTGCCGCAATCAATGCGACCCTGGTCGAGGCGGTGGCAAAGACCAAGCAGGCCAGCATCGAGGACGCGGAGAACCTGGTCAATCCGGTCGCGGCGACGCTCGAATTGCTCGCGGCCGTGGCTGCGGAGGACCCGGACGTCTTTCGAAAGGAAGAGAGTCGGGATTTGCTCTATCGCGCACTCACATCGGCGCCGCAGATCGACGCAGCATATGTCAGCCTCGAAGACGGCTTTCATCGGGTCGTGACGCGCATCGACGACGACCGCAGGCGCTCCGATCCGAAGATTCCGCCGTCGGCAAACTGGCATTCCAGCTATATCGACAGCTTTTCTGGTTCGCCCCGGCGGGTTCGGCATCGCACGTTCTTCGACATATGGCCGCATGTGGTCGGCAGATACGATGTTGAGCAGATCACGGACGTCAGGACACTGCGGGGGTATCAGGCTGCAAAGGGCGCGCGTGCCCTCATCGTCGAGGAGCCGTCGCTCAATCCGGATACCGGATATCCGGTCATCTCCGTTCGGTTTCCGATCATCAAGGACGGCGCGTTCATCGGCTGCACCTCCGCCAATATTACACTCGACGTGCTGTCGCGGTTTCTCACTAGCCACCGCGCCAGCCCTCATAGCACGACGGTCATTGCCAATCCGACCAAAGGCACCATCATCGCTTATCCCGACCCCAAAAAAAGCGTGCGATCGGAGAACGGCCGGCTCGAATTCACCAGGCTTGACACCATCGCCGATGACAATGTGCGCGAGGCCTACCGGCTGCAGAGCGAGACCGGCAACGACGATTTCCTCTTCCGCTCACCGCAGAACGGGGCGGAGATCAGCGCATCTTTCACCCGCTATCCCGGCAGCTTTGGTCAACCCTGGGATATCATTATCTTGACACCGACCGACGACTTTGTTGGCACCCTCGAGCGGACGAACCGGCAGATGATCGTGCTGATCGCCATTCTGACGAGTATGGAGCTGCTGTTGATCTACGTATTCGCGCGGCGACTGTCGCGACCGATCGAAAACATATCGCGGGAATTGCGATCAGTCGAGGATCTGACATTTGCGCACGCGTCGCCACCCTCGTCGAAAATCCGGGAGATCAAGGAACTGCAGGCAGCGCTGTCGCTGTTCGAGACCTCGCTGCGTTCGTTCTCCTCGTTCGTCCCTTTGGATGTGGTTCGCGAACTCATCAAATCCGGTGCGCCGCTGACACTCGGTGCCGAACAGCGTTTCATGACGGTGCTGTTTGCGGATCTGCAGGATTTTTCCAGCCTCGCCGAACAGATGGCGCCAAATGCACTTCTCGCTCAATTGTCGATCTATTTTGAGACCGTCTCGCAGGCGATCGCGGAAGAGCACGGCACAGTCGACAAGTTCATCGGCGACGGCATCATGGCATTCTGGGGCGCGCCGGCCCCTCGCGATGACCACGTGGTGCGCGCCTGTTGCGGTGCGCTCAAAGCCGCACGGCGAATGCAACAGCTCAACGCGGAATGGGGCGCCGAGGGTCGGCCTCCGTTGCGCTTACGCATCGGGCTGCATTGCGCGAACGTGCTGGTCGGCAACGTCGGCTCGAGCGCGCGGTTAAGCTACACGGTGATGGGCGACGGGGTGAACGTCGCTGCACGTCTCGAAGGTTTGAACAAGACATTCGGTACGACGATCTGCATCAGTGATAGCGTGTTCAACGCCGTGGCATCGAGGGTGCTGGCGCGGCCGTTGCGGCGCGTTCATGTCAAGGGCCGGAAGCAAAGGTTGCTGGCTTATGAATTGCTCGGGATGACCGACAGCGGTGACGCGGAAATCGAAGCTCGATCGTCGGACCAAAGGCTGTGCCAAACGACTTTGGAAGCGTCGGAGTATTTCGAACGGGGAGAGCTCCGGGAGGCGGCTCGTCGCTACGAGAAGATTCTGGAAGAATTCCCAAACGACTCGGTTGCGAAGTCGATGCTTGAGGCCGCGTCGCCAAGCATTGTGCCTTCCGCGACGATCGGCGCCGGTAGAGCCGTCGGCGAATGAAGCTGCCGCCGATCGGCGCGCGATTTGGGCTACGGCCCTTGTATTGCGTAGCATTCCTTCGACGTCGACGTAGCAACAGCGACGATATTTCTATCAACCTAGACCTTTAATCTCGCAGCTAGCGCGAGGCCTCATTGCGCCTCTGCAAAGGCAGCCAACGGGGCGTTTGAATTTTTGCACTACGTTCGTCGCGCTCGCAAGCACGCCATCGGCACAGCATGGGAGGCACCATCTTCAAGCACCAAGCTACCTGCAAGAGGCCGCGACCTTGATCGATTTCGGAAAGCTTATCTCTGAGGGTATCGGAGAGGCAGAGTTGTTAGTCCACGGTCCTTGCCAAGCCGCGCCAGGGCCAATAGCTGTGGCTGTGAACATCCGACATAGGTCTCAAGCCGATTTCGGCCGCACGCGACTATGGGACGGACCTGGGTCAGTCGTCACCATAACTGCTCGGTCGGGCCTTGGCCGTAGCCAAAGTGGATAACGTAATGGCCAATGCTGCAAGAGGAATGCTCCAGTTTGATTCAACTGGCGGGTCCTCTGACGTCAGGTACCACTAACCGAGGTGTGATAATAGCCCGTCCCCAATGACCAGCCGGTTCGTAGGTGCGCCAGCAAGGCTGCCAAATTGGCCTGGAACCCAGAACGACACGCCGGCCTCGTCAGCCCAAGCCCACAGAGAGGACCAACAGCGCAATGGTTGCTACCTCCAGGTAGAGGCGGCGCCGCAAAACACGGGGTGCCGACTCCGGACCCAGTACTGCATTGTCGCTCCTCCTCAAGAAGCCAGCATGCGTGGTCCTGGAAACAATCCGGCTCCGCTACGCTCCGTCTATGCAAATCCGGCAAGGTGCCGATTGCCGGGACGATTGAGGGTATCTGTGTCCAAGCCGACATAGTCGGCCGAGTCTCGGTTTGGGTTTGCGACTTGTCTATTCCCCGAAAGCGTAACGAAGCCAAGGTCAACGGCGGCCTCGATGACGCATTTCGTGTCCTAGCGCCCCGCACTCTGGAACTGCGTGACATTGGGCGCGGGCGGGTTCGGATATTGCTTGACCGATGCCAAATACTCCTCGACGATCTTGATCGCGGGTTCACTGGCGAAGGGAAACAACCCAAAGACGTTGAGATCCTCATGTGGGTCCATCTCTATGTTGAAGATCTTGGGATAACCGGCCATGGGAGCACTGGCTGACCCAGGTCCAGGCTGACGCTGTGGGCCGATTCCAGTCGGGTACACATCGGTGAAGTACACGCGCCATTGCTTCCACCGCGCAGCGACCAGGTCGCCGCCGATGAAGCTCAACAGACTATCACGCTTCCCTGTCTCGCTCTGCCCGCGCAGCACATCGGCCTGATCAACGCCGTCAATAGGACGGTCGCTGGGCAGCTTGGCACCGATGATGTTGGCGAAGGTTGGAAAGAAGTCCATAATGGAGAACATTGCGTAGGAGGTCGTGTCTGGCTTGATGTGGCCCGGCCAGCGAATGAAACAGAAGGTGCGGATCGAGCCCTCGGTGGCTTCACCAAGTTCGCCGCGAAACGGGCCCGGGCTGCCCATGTCCGGCGTTCCTTCGTTGCCATATTCGCGAAAGGCTTCTCCAGACGGGCCGTTGTCAGACGCAAACACGAGCAGCGTACTATCATCCACGCCGAGTTCCTTCAGCGCGTCCAGGATCTGGCCGACATGATAGTCACCCTCCATAAGCTTGTCGCCATAGTTGCCAGTGCGAGACTTGCCCTTGAACTCACTGGACGGCAGGTTGGGAATATGCCCCATAGAGAACGGCAAATAGAGGAAGAAGGGCTTCCCTGCGGCTTTCTGTCGCCGCATAAAGTCAATTGATTTGTCTACAAGCTCATTGTCGATAGTGGCACGCACCTCCGGCGTGAAGGGCTTGACGTCGTGCAACTCCCCGCCAGCCGTCGCCTCGACAATTTGCGGCCCCCGGGCCAGCAACACGTCGCGCGGCGCGGGCGCAAAATGCGTGAGTTCGATCTTATCAACGTAAGTTGAGGAGTCCCATGTCATGTCGGGAGGAATGCCGTAGTACTCGTCGAACCCGTGCGCCGTCGGAAGGCTTTGCGGGTCTTTGCCCAGATGCCACTTGCCGAAGATGGCCGTGGCATAACCTACGCTCTTGAACAGTTCGCCCATCGTGACCGAACGGGCCGACAGTGTGTTCGGCCCGCCTGGAACGAGAATGAGCGATAGCCCCTCGCGGATCGAGTAACGTCCCGTCATCAGGGCCGTTCGCGACGGCGTGCACGCCGGCTCGACCAGGAACTGGGTTAGCCGCAAGCCTTCGCGGGCCAGTTGGTCAACCCGCGGCGTCGGCGCGCCGCGCGGCTCGCCCCCGCCATAGGGACCAAGGTCGCCGTACCCCACGTTATCGGCGAGAATGAAAACGACATTTGGCTTTGTCGGCTGCTGCATGGCTATCGGCGGCGTTTGCGCTTGCGTTGAGGCGGGAAACAAAACTCCCGAAGCAATTGAAAGCGCCGCCAAGCCCGAGAGCAAGGCTCGGCGGTCGATAGCACTTGCTGGCTTCATTGTTGTCCTCCCGTGCAACCTCGACGAGACTTCCTTGACCAAGGCGCCGACCCCGTATTGATCCCGATCAGTCCCGTTCTTACGACGCGGCGAAAACCGACATGGCTCGTCGAAGTGTCGACCGGTTCGGCATGGCGTGTCGCCGGGCGATAGAGCCGGCAGTAATTCGGCGCACACAGATGCGAGCCACCTTTGATGACCTTCCGCGGAATCCTCGGTGTTCGAGAGCCGCGGATCGTAGCTGGCCGATACGGGGCCACCGCGCGGATTTTCCGGAATGCAGCAGGCCTTTTGCGCCGCGGCTTCATGTCCTTGAGTGTACCAGTACGTGATCCACTCCCAGACATACCGATAACGTCGTAGAGCCCATAGCCGTTCGGCGGATATGTCATCACCGGCGAGGTGAGTTCAAAGCCGTCTCGGCTTTGGCTTTCGAAGGGGAAATAGTCTTGCCAGATATTGGCGATGTGCTTGCCGTCTGGCGTCAATTCATCACCGTAAGGACGCCGCCAATTCGCGCCCTTCATGAGCGTCCACCATTGGCTCCAGTCGCGTGGATCGACTGGAAGCGTTGGAGGCGTGAAAACGAGCGAGCCGGCAAATATCAAATGCGGCAACGAGCCCGGATAATCCTTCGGGTCGGGTACAATTTCGGCAAAAGTGGCATGGCCGGTGGCGCGAGCGAATGCCTGGAATTGTCTATTGGGCGTCTGGTCGATCCAAAAGCCACTTACCTTGACGCGATGGGCCGGCACCTCCTCAGGATAGTGCTCGTCGGACCCCATGGTGAACGTACCGCCCGGGATCCAGACCACCCTTGGATGATCTGGCTCATCCGAAAAGGATACGCCTGCCGCAAAGTCGACCTCGCCCATGCGGTACTCGCAGCGGACTTGTTCACAGTGGCCCTACCTACTCGCAGAGGCGCAACCAGCCTATGCAGTTTCGGCAGGAAAGGGCCCAACAATGGCTTCGAACGGTGAATGCCGAAGATAGCGAGAAGTCCTTGGGATGGCATCTAACGGCCGCCTTGCCGCGTTCCGTGGTATTCTCTCAATGGCGAAGCGACGCCCGACGGCAAGTTGGTCTCTGGGCGGTTACGGGACTTCGGAGGCCTCTTGATGGGTGCGCCGGACCTTCGGTCGAAGCAATCTGCCGAGTTTGCATAGCGCGTGCGGTATCGCGGCCTACGATCGAGGCGATTTGCCGGCCCAAACAAAACCAGACCGATCGAAGGAAATACATGTGTGAGGTTCGCCGCCCCGGCAAGGACATCTCGCGGCGCGCATTTGGCATCGAACAGACTCCGTTGGCGTTTCATGATCCTTTGATGGGAGACTTTCATGAAAACTATCGTTCCCATGGTGCTGTTGGTACTCATGGTTGCGCAATCGCCTTCACAAGCCGCGGATTTGAATGGGGCATGGACGGTCGACACCGCGTCCTGTGGTCAGGTGTTTACTAAGGAGGATAACAAGCTTGCGTTCAAGCCGGACGCCGATATGCATGCAGGCGGCTTGATCGTGCGTGGGAAACAAATAACCGGCACATTTCAAAAATGCACTGTCAAATCGCTGCACGATGACGGGGCGAATGCGAAAGTGATTGCGTCGTGCTCGGATGGCGTTTCTGTTTCAGACATAGCATTCGAAGTGACATTCTCCGGAGAGAACATGATCACGCTCAGCAGCAAGGAACCGGTGCCGGTAGAAATGCGATATGTTCGCTGTCCGCTGTGAAACCTCGCACCGACGGCGGGAAGTTTACGTCGGTGGTCCGGATATGCACATGATAAAGCTAACGTTGAGCTCGTCCTTTTGTACGTACCAGACGGCCTATCAGTCCTCCGGACGCTCGCTTCCGGTTGAGCCTTTGACTCATTTCGGAAGTTGAGTCGAGGCGTAAGCAAAGCGCCGACAACGGAATCGGCGCAAGGCTTAGAGCTTGCGCCGATGTTCCGACCGGCGAGGCGGATCAGCCAATCGCAATCAACCTGTCATCTGCTCTTTCCCACTGTCACGAATTCGTTCATCATCGCCTGCTTGCTGATCGACGTGCAGACTCATTGAACAGGCTGAGAATATCCCGAAAATTTTCTGCACGTATGGCTTGTCTATCGCAACCCTGGAAGCAGACGTCCTCGGCGCGGACTGGAAGATCAGAAACGGGCCAAATCCGGACTCATGCACTGCAACGTGCTATGCGGATTCGGCAGATCTCCGATCGCGTGCAAAGTGATGTGCCTCGACTGCCGCTCCGGGAACTAATGATGCGACCTCACAAGGGTGCGGAGCATGTCGGGACCACGAAAGTGGTACGCTACAGGTTCCCCAGAGTCTGACGCCCCGCCCGATCAATGCCGCATATGGTCGTGCCTGTTGCTCCGATTTCGGCGCTGCGAATTTTTCCGAAGTAGCATAGTCAGGCGTCGCAACGTCGATAGGCTACTGCCGGACGTGGCATCTCGCGCCACGGTCCGAGCGCAAGGAGCAAGCCATGACAAATCTAAAAATTCTTGGCGCGGTGGTGATTGCGGCATCCGCCCTGTGCAGCCGCAGCCCAGCACTAGCCCAATGGTACATTTCTGATCCAGCCGCCTCTGAAGATGAATTTGGCAACACCATTGGACGTCCCTCCTCCTACGGTCCGCGCACCGGCTATTATCAGCGGCGAACGGCCTATCGGCACCCGGCGGGCGTTGCCGCAGGGGTGACGGGCGCTGCCGTCGGCACGGCTGCCGCAGTCGCGTCGCCTTACGCAGGTGGTCCGTACTATAGGGCCAGGGTGAGGGGGGCGATGGCGGCCTTCCCATCCGCGTCTTGCTCGACGGGTGAAGGTTGTGTTGGCCAGTCTGCCAACTGGAATTTGGTGGCGGCCTATCGCACGGGTGGGCCCTTTTACGGCTATAGCGGATGGGCTGACTACAAGGCCCGCAACGGTATTGTTTGCACCCCCGGCACGCCTGGCTGCCAATAAGAAAATCAGTAAGACGAAGGAGGCGGCTCAAGAGCCGCCTCCTTCTGGCATCGCCGGATCAGGCTTCCAACCGTGACGTTGATCACCGCCAGCGCAAGGGCTTACGGCGCTTCCTGCGACCGCGTTGTGGCCGACGCTGCCAGTGATGGTCCGGTGCCAATATCATCCGCCCAGATGCTACTGTCGCCATCGAAGCGCTCAGAATGATTGCGAGAGTCTACTGTGGGTCAAAACGCGAAACACTCGGCCTGAATAATTCCGGTCCGCTGACCACCCCCGAGCAGATCTCAAAGCGGCGGCTCGCCACTTCGCTAATGGGCCAAATGCGGTACTGCTGCTATCAGCGGAACCCACTACCCCTACCTCTTTGGCAATGCATGGATACCCCGCTCTATATGACTCCGCCGCTTGCAGGAGCTTGATGGCCTCCGCAGCGGGCACCTTGTCGGAGTCACGCCGATAGCGGCTACTGATCGCGCCGGTTAGTTTTTTCTTGAACTCGGACAGCGGCATTGGCCACGACCGGGATAGCAAAGATTGACCGCAGTAACGATGGCCCGATTGCTCTGATGCCGCCGAACGAGCGGACACGACTCCAATCTATGAAATCGAACGACCGGCCGTCGGCCATTCGCCAGAGCGCATCGTTTGCCTATTGATTGCCGCTGAGCGCAAATCGTCAAGCCGGGCGAGCTGAAGATTGACGTCCGGGGCGATCTCACTGGGATCTTGGCGATTTCGCTCAAAACGAAAACCCCGGCCACAAGGACCGGGGTTTCGCAAGTTGAGATGGTTGCGGGGACGCGCAACCACCGATACCGACATTCAGTTGCGGTTTCAATTTGACCATGACAGGCGGAGGATTCCATACCCACGATCGCCGGTGCCGCGCGCTCGAAGAACTGCAGCAGCGTATCGCGCCGAAAGCGAACCTTCTGGATAACTGCGCCGTCGCCTCCCAGGCCGACAACGTGGAAGATGTTCTTTCCAATATCTATTCCATAGACCGCTGCAGCGCGCGGGGTATTGCATTGGGCCATTGCAACCTCCTTTGGTTTGGCAGCCTCATGATGAGGCGGGAGGACGGGGCGGACCATCCCATTAGTGGTGACGCCCACGGCCAAGCGGAAAGCTGTCGCGCATCTCATTGGCGTTCACGGGATGAGCGAACGGCGGGGGTGTAAAGCCATCGGCTGCTGCCGCATGACCATTCGATACCAGACGAGCCGTGTCGATGATGCCGAGCTACGTCAGCGTATGAGGGTGATCGCCCATGAGCGCCGCCGCTTCGGCTATCGTCGCCTCCACGTCCTGTTCAAGCGGGAGGGCTATCTGGTCAATCACAAGAAGCTGTTCCGGCTCTATCGCGAGGAGCGGCTGACGGTACGCCGCAGGGGCGGCCGCAAGCGGGCCATCGGGACCCGAGCACCGATGACGGTGCCGGTGCTCCCGAATGATCGCTGGTCGCTCGACTTCGTGTCGGATCAGATGACCGATGACCGGCGCTTCCGTGTCCTGACCGTGATCGACGACTGCACCCGGGAGTGCTTGGCGCTGGTGGCCGATACCTCACTCTCGGGCGCCCGGGTCGCACGAGAGCTGGACCGGCTGGTCGCCGAGCGCGGCAAGCCCGGGATGGTGGTGAGTGACAACGGGACCGAACTCACCAGCAATGCCATCCTGACATGGGCCGATCAGAGCCGCATCGCCTGGCACTACATCGCGCCGGGCAAACCCATGCAGAACGCCTTCATCGAAAGCTTCAACGGACGGCTGCGGGATGAACTGCTGAATGAGACGCTGTTCACCTCGCTCGCCCAAGCCCGCGTCGCGCTCCGATGCTGGCGGGCTGACTATAATGACGCGCGGCCACACTCGCAGCTCGGCTGGAAGATGCCGACCGAGTTCGCGGCCACCTGCAATCCGCGTCGGGATCTGCCGCTGCGCTATGTCGAAGGCTCCGCGCCAGCTCCCGCCGCTACCACCGCCCGGATGGCACACCCAACCGCCTGAACGAACTCAGACCTGGATAAAACTTGGGGGCAAGGTCAGTCACGACAAGTCGCGGCTCAAGGTGGCTCCGATCTGCTCCAGCGCCCAATCGACCTGATCGCTGGTGATCACAAGTGCCGGGGCGATGCGGATCGTGTGTCCATGGGTATCCTTGGCAAGAATCCCCTTGCTCTGCAGCGCCTGACAATAGCGACGCGCTTCGCCTGCTTGCGGGTGAAGTTCAACTGCCAGCATCAGCCCACGCCCCCGCACCTCGCGGATGACATTGGAGCGGATGCTCCTCAGGCCATCGAGGAAGCGCGCGCCCTGCACGGCGGCGTTCTCGATCATCCCTTCCTCGACGAGCACGCGCAGGGCTGCCCGCGCCACCGCACAGGCGAGCGGGTTGCCACCGAAGGTCGAGCCGTGTTGGCCAGGTCTCAGGGTACCGAGCACCGCGTTATTCGAAAGGACGGCCGACACCGGATAGAAGCCGCCAGACAACGCCTTGCCCAGCAGCGTCACATCCGCCTCAATATCGTCGTGCTGTTCGGCGAGCAGCTTGCCCGTGCGACCTAGCCCGGTCTGGATTTCATCGAGGATCAACATGACATCGTGCGCGGTGCAGAGCTCGCGCACATTCGCGAAGTAGCCGGGTGGTGGAACGATGACGCCGGCTTCCCCCTGGATCGGCTCGACCAGGAACGCGACTGTGTTCGGCGTGATCGCCTCCTCCAGCGCCTTGGCGTTGCCAAAGGGAATGATCCTGAAGCCTGGCGCGAACGGTCCAAAATGTTCACGTGCCGCCGCGTCGGTGCTGAAGCCGATGATGCCGAGGGTCCGTCCGTGGAAGTTGTCGGCGCAGACGATGATCTCGGCTTGCCCATCCGGCACGCCCTTGACCTCGTAACCCCACTTGCGCACGGATTTGATCGCGCTCTCTACCGCCTCGGCACCGCTGTTCATCGGCAGGATCTTATGAGAGCCAGTAAGTGCCGCGATTTGCTCGTAGAAGGGGGCCAGTTGGTCGTTGTGGAAGGCACGGGAGGTCAATGTCAGTTTACCCGCCTGTTCCACCATGGCGGCCAGGATCTTCGGATGGCAGTGGCCCTGGTTCACAGCCGAATAGGCGGAGAGGCAATCGAGATAACGGTTACCTTGCGTATCCCACACGAAGACGCCTTCGCCGCGCGACAGAACCACAGCGAGCGGCTCGTAGTTCTGCGCGCCAAAGCGCGCCTCCCTTGCGATGAAATCAGAGACCGGTCGACCCATCTTTTCGTCACTCCTGTTGCAGCGAACTGACAGCAACCGGCTTTTCCACTCGCGCTGACCATGGCGAGGACATCGGCTTGCATGCAGCTGCACAATTGTCGGGAGCAACAATTGCCTGCCTGCAGCTTGACCAAGAAGGCAACGCAATCGGCACGATCCCAGGTGAGGACCGTGACGAGGCTACAATAGGTTCAAATCGTGCTCGCAACACTCGATTCTTGCGATTGGTTGGACGGGAAGGTTCCCGGCTCGGGCATAAATAGATCCGTGCCGCGACCTCTGCGTCCCGAACCCTGTCATCGGGCTGCATAGCGAAGTCTATGCATTTTGATTTCATCCGACCACAACTATTTCCGCTCGTCCCTGACGTAGCCGGGGTTAATCCGGGGCTGGCACTCTATAGGTATTGTCAGTTGGTTGCGGGTGCCCGAACACCCGATTCCTTGCGATTGATTGAACGGAACGCTCCCAGGCTTGCCGCGCAAATAGAATCCGATAGAGCCGCTGATTAAGAGGCGTATGATCTGCTTGGAAAATCAACGTTCAATCCGACAGACTTGCCGTTGCTTGGCGTCAAGCTTCGTTAAGGCGAATGCAGAGGCCGCCGCCTCGATGCGTTCACATCGCCTTGGCGAGCGCGAACAACCGGAAATCCTCGAGCGCCGCGTGCCGATGCGGGGCGGCTTCGCGCCGAATTAATGTCGTTTCCATCCTGCATGGCCGCGCCTTCGCTGCAAATAATGCCTCGGCGTAGCCCACCAACACGATAGCAAGCGCACCCGGTGCGAGCTCTCGCCATATCGTGGTATCCAAGTTTGGTATCGTGAGGCTTGGAAGTCCAGATGGGATGTGCCCGCGACCAGCACGCCGATTGCTTCCCCTCCGAGCTGCCCAATCAGGATTTGGCCCCGGACATGACGATAAGTGCCGCGGGCAGCTCGGCGCAAAATGGCGCAACAACAGCATTGCGGCGAGGCACAGTACGGCTGGAGCAAGCGAAGCCTCCGCGAGCTGTTGCAGAACGTGCCAAGGCTTCGCGGAAAAGTTGCCAGAGGAGTCACTTAGTTATTGAACTTGCACGGCAACGGCGGCTTTGGTGTTATCGGGTGTATCGCCGCGCCTGTCGGAGGTCGCTTGAACTATTGCTTCTAACGTGCCCCTAAATGAGCTTTGCGCAATGGTTGTACCAAGGGTACCTGTCGATGGCGTAACGGCCTCTGTTCCAAAAAGAGCGAGCAAAATATGGATATCGGCATTCTTTTTATTCAGCTTGCGAACAGTATCCTGAAACTTGGTTGTGGAAGGTTGGCCGACGTAGCAAACGCATGCCAAAGAGGTCTCCGTCATGTCGAGCGAAAGGAATTTTGACACGGATAAAGCATCTGCTTCTTCCGCCTGCGCTCCGATTTCGTGATGCCGCAGCAGACAAGCCAATACTAGCGCCGCCGCCTCATCGAGCTTGCTGGACCCGGGAATGCAGAGAACCGAACGTGGTGATTCGTTTTTTTCTTCAATTAACGAGGGTTGCAACTTTGCTTGCTCAATTGCGATCGCGGCGCCGGGGCTGGAGCTCAAGTCTGGAGGCGGAAGGTCCGAGGCTCTTACATCGTAGTGCGTTTCCAGATGAGTCACCAACTCGTCAACGGTTGATACAATTCGATCCAGACGTTCTTCGTCGAGATGACCTAATCGGCGGTCGGCTTCGGCGAGCCTCAAACCTTCCAGCAGGATCGAGTCACAATAGTCTTCGAGCGATGACCCTCTAAGAAACTCATCCGCTTGTTCTGCTGCTTCGAGTGGATCGCCGGCAAGCATCCGCTGGTAGATCAGTTGAGAGGGACTCAACGGAGGCTGGTCACCAAGCATGACGTCGAGGAACTTGAGCCGCTCAACGTGACGTCCCACGACAACGAGGCATACCGTCAAAGGCGTCGCTATCACAAGTCCGACTGGGCCCCAAAGCCATGTCCAGAACGAAGCAGACAGAATGATGGCGACTGGGGACAGGCCAGAACTATGACCGTAAACAAGAGGCTCGATGACTTGTCCGGCAAGCAGTTCCAGCACTACGAACAGGAGAGCCGTCTGCAGCAACATTTCCCAGCCAGAGCCGACAGCCGCAGCCAGCGTGAGTGGAAATATCGCTGAGATCAAGGCACCGATATACGGCACGAAACGTAGAACCATCGACATCAGACCCCAGAGCGGAGCTGAAGGAACGCCAATCAATTCGAGACCTGTGCCAATCGCCAAACCGAACACGGCATTGAAAATAATTTGGGTGAGGAAGAGCTTGCTCAGCCGTTTGCCAGCATCATCGAGGGCAGCGGTTGTGCGCTGAATATCTCCCGAGCCGGCAAGGCGGACTAGCCGATTTCTGAGATCCTCCCGTTGCAGCAGGATAAACGCCACAAAGATCACGACGATTCCCGTCGTCGTGAGTGGTGAAAGCAGTGGCTCGATGATCTTGGCCAGTGTTGTCAGAGCGCCGGGGTCAGGTTGTCTGATTTCGACCGGTATCGGAAACGCCTTATCCGATGCTTGCCTCGCAGGTCCATTGTCGGTCTGGCCGGCTACACTCCCGCGTTGCAGTTCTGTTCCCAATTCCTTGAGAACGGTGGACGCCTGTTTCAACGTCCCAGGACCGCCCATCAAACCGCGGAGACTCTCGACCTTGTCGCTCAGCGTTTGCTGATATGCAGGCAGTTGGGCGGCCAGGCGAGTTGCCTCGGACACCATCAGGCCACCCAGGCTGAAAATGATAGAAAACCCGAAGAAGACGACGATTATTACCGAAGCGGTACGTGGAACGCGCCAGGAATGCAGACGGATGACCAGGGGTGCAAGGGCGAAGCTCAGAAGGACGGCTAGCGCTAACGGAACGAAAATTTCCCTGCCAAAATAGAGTCCAGCAATAATCATCGCGGCCACGGCCATGTTGGTGAGCACCGTGCCGCGCCGTTGTGTTAGCTTTATTTGAGCCGGCTTCTCCTGCAACTAGGTGTTCCTCGCTCCGGCCGAACTGCCGATGAAATTCCTCTTACCAAATATCAGATTGGGCATCTGCACCCTGGAATTGGCGCACTATTTCTTCGCCCTCCTGCCACCCGTTTGGAGCAAAATCCTAGTCGGCTTTCGCCTTTGACATTCGTCAACGCTTGCACCTTGGTACAATGTCGGTTGTATCCCGGATTGCCGGGCCCATCATGTCGATGTCGCCCTCGGCCGCTTGCGAAGGCGGGCTGCAGCCCCTGCTCCTGCATCGTGCCGGCTGGATGGATTACCACCCACCAGCAAATCAATGCCGGACTTCATCTCATTCCTGTTGCCGTTGCCCGAACACCCCTGGCCCGGCGATTCCGTTGGATGGCACCTGCGCTACTGATCAGTCACGAGCCCCGGACACCGTCCGGGGCCTTTTTTCTTCGTGGTTTCCGGGATCACAACCGTTGCGTCGGATCCCGGGATTGACGGACTGTGTCGTTGCCTGCCGTTTGCTTTAACGACCCTGACCCTGACCCTGGCCCACGGTGATCTTCGACTGCATTTCATCTGCAATCCGATCCGAGAGTCGGTCCGCAACCTCGGTCCTCGCCGCATCTGCGAGCTTCTCCCGGATGGCGTTGCGCAGTGCCTCACGCTGCTCGGGCGTGAGCTGCTGGATCGCGGCGGCTACGTCGTCGCTAACTCTGGGTGCGATCCTGTCCCGCATTGCGTCCGCAAGCCGATCACGGACCACATTGCGAAGGGCATTCCGTTGCTCGGGCGAGAGCCCTGCCCCGCCGCTGGTCGCCGCACCGACCGTTCCTGCCGCCGCGGTCCCTCGGATCCGGTCGGCAACATTGTCCGCAAATCGTTCCCCGATTGCCGCCGCGGCCTGGTCAGCAAGCCTGTCCTTGACAACGCTGCGAATGGCATTGCGCTGCTCCGGCGTGAGCTGAGCGGAGCCAGCCGCCTCGTCGCCAATTCGATCCGCGAGTCTCCCTCGCATCTCGTCCGCAAGATTGTCCCTGACGGCGCTGCGAATGGCGCTGCGCTGCTCGGGCGTGAGCTGGCCAGCTCCGATGTTCCCTTGCATCCGCTCCGCCAGCTTGTCCACGATCCGGTCCGTAACCTCCCCTCTGACCGCGTCCCCAAGCCTCTCCCGGATGGCGCTGCGAACAGCGCTCCGCTGCTCGGGTGTGAGCTGGGTCGCACCGGCTGCATCGTCGGCAAGCTGCTCGGCGACCCTTTCTCGCATCGCGTCCGCAAGGCGCTCTCTGACCACGCCCCGAAGGACGTTGCGCTGCTCGGGGGTGAGACCTGCTGTCCTACCGGCAGTCGCCGCACCGACCGTTCCCGCGCCCGTCGTGCCGCGCGTCTGCTCCGCGACCCGATCGGCGAGATTGTCCGCGACATCAGCCCTGACCGCGTCGGCAAGCCGATCGCGGATCACGCTTCGAATGGCGTTGCGCTGTTCGGGCGTCAGACGCGTTGCGCCGGCCGCGTCCTCGCCAACACGATCGGCAAGCCTGCCCGCCATCTCGTCTGCGAGTCCCTGCCTAATGGCGCTGCGGATCGCATTCCTCTGGTCGGACTGGGCTCCGGCCGCACCGGTCGTTCCCGCGGCCGTCGTCGCTTGGGCCTGATCCGAAATGCGGTCCACAATGTTGTCAGCAATCTCCCCCCTGACCTCGTTCACAAGCCTCTCCCGGATGGCGCTGCGGATCGCATTCCGCTGCTCAGGCGTGAGTTGGGTCGTGCCCGCCGCATCGTCGGCGAGCCGATCTGCAACTCTGTCCCGCATTTCATCAGTAAGGCGGTCCTTGATGACGGCGCGGATTGCGCTCCGCTGTTCCGGCGTAAGCCCGACGGTGCCGCTCTGGGCGCCGGACTGCGCCGATGCCGTCGCAAGACTCAACAGCATGGTCGCGACTGCAGCAGAGCTAGCGAGCAACGTCTTGGTATACCTCTTGCTGGACTCCGATTTCATGGGCGATCTCCTCGTACCTGACCTTGTCGATAAACAGCCCCGGCCCGCTTCAACCTGAATTGAGCTTGTTGTCTTGGACAGATCATCTTCTGCCGAGAGAAGGCGGCAGCCCTTTAGAAAATCATTCTCGTCTATTGATGTCTGGCCCAGCCACCTCCGCTATTGGACTGGGTCTCCGAGCTCAGCAGTCATTCGGAGAGCCGACGATCTTTTCGATCTAGGCTATCCATCGCGTGCTCCTCGCTTAGAGGGGATGATTTCATGCCGCCTTGGGCCACTAGTATTGATTTGAATCAAGGCCACTACAATCGTACAGTCAAGCGGTCGGGCGAACGGCCTTGGGGCGGGATCAATCGCCTTTGACGCGTTGTCCTGTCGTTCGTGACGCTGATATACCTCGCAGCCGTCCCAATGGAGCGCACCTTGGGCAGCTTCCTGGCACGGAGGCTTACCGCGATGTGCCACATCGAAGCTTCCTTTCGCAGATCCGACATCAATGGGAAGGAACGCTCGAAATAGTGCGGCTGAATGCTCCAAGGAATCGACAGAATGAGATTAAAAGCCTGCAAGCTGGACTAAACGCGTGGAACGTCCCGCGAGAGGATTAGCTGCACTGAATCGTCCCATGAAAGTTACAGGCGAGGACGACCTTACGGCCCTACACGCTCCCTTACCTCGCATGGCGTCCCCCTTACGGGATTTGGAATGTCTTGTAGCCATTTCCCAAGAGTCTACCTATTCCGCCACTGCGAAGCTTCAAAGAACGACTCCGAGATCGCTGAAATCCCAATCGATTTGACCTCGAAATTTGAATTGAATTTTCTCGCTATGTCGCGGCTCTCTTGCTCACCTTGCAAAGCCCTGCAACAGGCATTGAAAGAAAAGGTCGTTGCGGAAGAATATCCGCAGGCAATCAAAAATTCGGATGCCGTTCCGAGCGTAGTTGGCGTAGGTGTCCCTTCTCATTCTCTCACGCGCTCTGAAAGGCGCGACTAGGCCTGCAGCAAAACGCTGCATCGTCAAAGTTTGGGAATCGAACCACGGACAAATCGAGTGGGTAGGGCGCCAGTTCGGTCTTGCTCGCGACCCAGATTCCTACCCAGGTGAGAGCCGTCTGAGACCCGTCACCGTGTGCCATAGCGCATCATCTGGCGTGAGATCGGGAACCGAACCACCGACCTTGGATGGGTAGAAGTCATGGTGCCGGGGCGGAATCGAACCACCGACAGTTTCAATCGCGTCGACAGTAAAATTCGAATTTGCACGCGAGCCGCCCCGCCCGGTTGACCTCGGGCTGCACAACAGGGTCGATGCCGCCAGTACCTGGCGCTATTCCCGCTACGAGACCGTACTAGTTTCTTGATTTAACGTGATAGCGCTTCCTAGGGAAGCGGGGGAAGCCAACAAAATCAGCGCAATAAGAGATCGTTTGGGGAAGAATGGCTTCATTGTCTTGCGAGGCTTTTTAAAAGCGTCACCCAAACAGAGCCGAAGTTGCGATCGTAACGGAGACCGAGCAGCTGAGTGTTACAGTGTCCGCCAATGCCCCTGCCCAGGCGGTTCGACTACAATTTCCGGAAGAGCCCTCCTCTTAAAGCAACGGTGGCGGCGTCAAAGCAGAGCAAACGGGTCTTTCTTATTATGAGCATTATGAGCAGCCTTGGCGCAGAGAAAGCTAGAGCAGCGGGTGCGCCATTTCCCCCCGCCCCATCTCACGTGCTTCGCACCGGTTGAGTGTCCCGCATTCCGGGCGCTGTTCCAGTGCTTTTGCTGTTCAATCAGCCGTTTGGATTCAACGCGATCCTGGGCCTCATTGGGTTGGCCGGGATTCTGATGCGCAACGCGTTGATCCTGATAGGCCAAATCCACGAGAACCAGCACGAAGGACTTGAGCCCTTTCACGCGGTTGTGGAAGCGACCGTCCAGCGAGCGCGTCCGGTTATTTTGACCGCACTAGTGGCGGTGCTGGCTTTCATCGAGCTGACCTCATCCGTGTTCTCGATGGCCAATGTGCTGGTCGGCGGCACGGCGGTTGGCACGGTGCTGATCCTCTTCCTTCTGCCTGCCCTTTATTCGATCTGGCATCGCGTCAAGCGGGCGCCGAGCGACGACCCGCAAGCAACGGAACTGATTGCGCCGAACGTCTCGACTGGCGGTGCAGGGACGCAGGCAAGATAGCGACCGCGATAGGGGAGCGGCCCGGCCGATCAGCCCGAGACAGCCGTGCTCGGCGCGCCAAGCAAATCCGCTTCGATGAAAGTAGCTCGCGCGTGAAATCCTTTTGACTTACGATCATAATATGATATTACGATCATAATTTAACGAGCAGCGAGCACCGCGGTCCTGGATGCTGCATCACAGCTTTAGCGGGGGATTCATGACCGAAACGACAGTCCGAAAGACAATTATTACGGGGGCTTCAACGGCGATTGGAGCCGTTTATGCGCGTAAGCTGGCGGAGCGCGGATACGATTTGATCACCGTGGCCCGCAATGCCGAGCGGCTCGAAGGTAATGCCCGCCGGATCAAGGAGGAAACCGGCAGAACAGTGGAAGTCGTCGTCGCCGACCTTTCCAGGACGGAGGAGGTCGTAAAGCTGGCCGAGCGCATCCGCGAAGATGCAGCCATCGCGTTTCTCGTCAACAACGCAGGCCTCTCGACGCCGGGCGGTATGCCGCAAGGCAGCCTGAAGGATGCCGAGGATCAGATTGCTGTCAACATCACTGCTCCTACACTGCTCTCCATTGCTGCCGCCAAGGCGCTTGCGGAGCGGGGTCGTGGCGCTGTCGCCAACATCAGCTCCGTTACGGCCTTCATTCCGGAGATGTTCGATGGCGCCTACAGTGGATCGAAGAACTACTTGATCAACCTCACTGTATCTCTTGCCGGCAAGACCAAGGATGCCGGCGTGCGCTTCCGAGCCATTCTGCCAGACCCCACCGACACAGAGATGTGGGCGCGCACCGGGGTGCCGGAGAGTGTGATCCTCGCTCGATGATCATGAATCCTAAAGACCTCGTCGAAGTGGCGCTTGTCGGTCTCGACCGTGGCGAAGTCCTAACCTTGCCGACGGTGGCCGATGAATCCGTTTGGGCAGCCTACGAGGCGGCCGCCAAGGTCTCAAAACATCCCTGGCCGCCGGACAGCCTGCGCCCCGGTATCGTCAACCGGCAGACGTGGGCCGCTGAGCTGCAGCGCTTGGGAAAGCCAACCCGCCTGGCTCGCCCCTCTGTGCCGAAAACTGCCTGAACTTCGAGAGCGCCCGAGGAATATCGGAATGGATGAAACCACCGCATCGACCAAGGAAAGTACCGAGACCTCTGTAGACGCGGAAGCTGCGGGCAAGGCTATTGAGGATAGCCGTCATGCGGGCAAGCTTCGGGCACGCGAGGCGATGCTGCACGGCCCGATCTTCAAGACAATGATGCGGTTGGCGCTCCCGACGATCGGCGTTCTCGTCGCGCAAACGCTCGTGAACGTCGCGGAGACCTTCTACGTCTCGCGCCTCGGCACCGAGGCCTTGGTCGGCGTGGCGCTTGTCTTTCCGATATGGATGCTCATGACAATGATGTCCGCCGGCGGCATCGGTGGCGGCGTCGCCTCGGCCGTGGCAAGGGCTTTCGGTGCCGGTCGGCACGAGGACGCAAACGCGCTCGTCCTGCATACGCTCGTGGTTGCGGTCGCTTTCGGGCTGCTGTTCTCAGTCCTCGCCATCGGATTTGGCAGTCATCTCTATCAAGCCTCGGGCGGTGAAGGTGAGGCCCTCCACTCAGCACTTATCTACTCGAACTTCATTTTCCTTGCAGCCGTGCCGATTTGGATCGTGAATCTTCTGTCCGCCGTCCTTCGCGGCATCGGCAATGTCCGTGTGCCTGCACTGGTGACGTTTATCGGCGCGGCCGTGCTCGTCCCTCTTTCACCGGCCTTCATCTTCGGCATCGGGCCGATCCATGGTTTCGGCGTCGCGGGCGCGGGGATCGCCGTCACCCTCTATTACTGCGCGGCCACACTCGCCATGCTGCTCTACATGGCGAGCGGTCGGTCGGGTCTGCGCCTGTCACTCACCCGACTGCGCTGGCCCCTCTTCCGCGATATCCTCAAGGTCGGCCTGCTCGCCGCACTCAACACCGTCCAGTTGAACCTGATGGTGATGCTCGTCACTGCCGCGGTCGGTCGCTTTGGCGTCGATGCGATAGGCGGCTACGGCACGGCCTCGCGGCTCGACTACGTACTCGTTCCGATACTGTTCGGTCTCGGGACCGCGATCCTCACCATGGTCGGCACAAATGTTGGTGCAGGTTACATCGACAGGGCGAAGAAAATCGCCTGGTTGGGAACCGCCGCCAGTGTGGCTATCACCGAGACGGTCGGGCTCCTGGTCGCGCTTTTCCCCGGGCTCTGGATCGGCCTCTTTTCCCATGACAGCACCGTTCTCGGAACGGGGTCGCTGTATTTCCACATCGTCGCGCCCGCCTATGCCGCCAACGGCATTGTCTTCGCGCTGGGCTTCGCAGCGCAGGGCGCCGGCCGCGTGGGGTGGATATTCGTCGCGGGAGCAGTCCGGCTCCTGATTGCGGCTGGCGGCGGATGGTTCGCAGTCTCCGTATTGGGTTTTTCCCAGGCAGGGCTTTTCGCAATCGTGGCCTTCGCCTTGATCGCCGCCGCGACGATTTGCGCGGCCGCAACGCTCTCCGGCGCAGTGTGGCCCGCAGCAGACGAGACAGACCCGGCTCGAAGGCGCGGCCGTCCTGAGCGCCGTCCCTCAGCGAAACCGCACTTTCATTCCAAGCCAGACCTTAGAGGATAACCATGACACAGAAGAGCCCTGCCACCTGGCGGATCGGCGAAACGACTGTCACGCGGATCGAGGAGCTGCTCGGGCCGGCCTTCCGGCCGCAGGAACTGCTCGCGACCTTCGATCCCTCTGTTCTCCAAGAGCACCTGCATTGGATGGCGCCGAATTATTATGTCCCGGCGACCGATCAATTCGTCATGTCGGTGCATTCGTGGCTAATCCGCACACCGCATCACAATATTCTCGTCGATACTTGCTGCGGCAACACCAAGCAACGGCCGGGTTCGCCTCATTTCCATCAGCTTGATACCCCGTATCTCGACCGGCTGCGATGCGCTGGCGTGGAGCCCGAGGATATCGACTATGTCCTTTGCACTCATCTCCATGTCGATCACGTCGGCTGGAATACGCGCCTGCTCGACGGCCGCTGGGTGCCGACCTTTCCGAACGCGAAATACGTCTTCTCGCACGAGGAGCTGAACTTCTGGAATCCAGCGCACAATCCTCACCTGCCGGAGGAGCCGCGCGATGTCTTCGCCGACTCCGTTCTGCCTGTGATCGCCGCGAAGCAGGATCAGGTCGTCAGCATGACGGACCAACTCGGCGACAACCTGCTGATCGAGCCCGCGCCGGGCCACTCGCCGGGCCAGATCATCCTACGGCTGCTGAGCGGCGAGGATGAGGGACTGTTCACCGGCGACGTGATGCATAACCCGATCCAGGTCTATCAGCCCACCTGGAGCAGCCGCTTCTGCATGGACCCCGAGCAGGCTGTGCAATCGCGCCTGAGAGTGCTCGGCCATTGCGCTGAACACAACAGCCTCATGTTTCCAGCACACTTTGGCGTCCCTCACGCCGGCCGCATTCATAGCCATCCGAACGGCTTTTCGTTCGCGCCCGAAGACGCGCGAGAGGCCGGTTTTCACGCCACATCGTCAAAAGGATGAACCGATGATCGAGAGCTTCTCCGAAACCTATGAAGAGGCGCGTCTCAAATTCGTCGCCGCGGCAACGCAGGTAGGTGGCGCTCTAGAGCGGGTCGAGAATGCTGAGCATGGCCCGGACGGCGGCACACTTTCAACGGACTTTGTGCGATTCGGCCCCGCATCGGCGGAAAAACTTCTCGTGATGATTTCCGGCACACATGGCGTGGAAGGCTTCTACGGCTCGGGCGTGCAGGTGGAATGGCTGGCACGCGGCGGCGCGAGCAGCCTGCCGAGGGATACGGCCGCGTTGCTGATTCACGCGATCAATCCCTACGGCTTCGCGTGGCAGCGCCGCGTTGACGAGAACAATGTCGATCTCAACCGCAACTGGCTAGATTTCTCGCGGCCTTTGCCGGTGAACGAAGGCTATGCCGAACTCGCCGACGCTCTATGCCCGGCGGACTGGTCGCCAGAAACGCAGCGCTCCACAGGCGCGGACATCGGCGCGTGGGCCGCGCGGAACGGCATGGCCGCACTACAGCAAGCGGTCACAGGTGGTCAGTGGCATTATCCGCACGGTATCTTCTATGGCGGGAGCGAACCCGTCTGGGCGCGTCGAGCGCTGACCGACATCCTCAAGCGTCAAGCGCAGGAGGCCGGTCGCGTTCTGCTGCTTGATTTTCATACCGGCCTCGGCGCCTACGGCTTTGCCGAACTGATCATCCATCGTCGACTGGACGATCCGGCTTTCACCAGAACGCAGGCATGGATCGGCAAGGGCTCCACCTCTTATCTTGGTGGCAATTCGGTCGCTTCTGAAATCTCCGGTGATGGTTTCAGCGCGATCCCCAGCCTATTGTCTCACGCAACTGTGGACGCCGTAACCCTGGAGTGCGGCATCCGCGCCATTGACGAGGTTGGCACGGCACTTCGTGCAGATGCTTGGCTGCATCGTTACGGCGATCCGTTGTCGCCGCAGGGCCTCGCGATCAAATCACAGATCAGGGCCGCGTTCGACGACCCCAGTGCAGAATGGCGCGGCATGGCCGCAGGACAGGCGATTGCAGCCATTCGCGCTGCGGTCGGCGAGTTGAGCTAGAGCTGAAGCGTGCGGACTCCGTCAGCGCTCCACCGAGAAGAGACTGCCTGAAAACCTAAGCAGCAGAGTCCTGCCCCACTCACGTGAAGCGCGCGGCAAATCTATTCGAATTAGGGGCACAATTATATATTATGGAAGTAATTTGTTGAAGTGCGTTTTTCCTGGCGACCATGAACTGCCGGGCTCGAATGGAAGAGAACATGCGCTTCGAGAAGGGACATAAGGCGGAGACACGGCGGCACATTCTGAGCGTGGCGTCCAAACGTTTTCGCCGAGAGGGAATCTCGGCGGCAGGAATCGCCGGGATCATGGGCGAAGCTGGTCTGACCAATGGCGCGTTCTATCCCCACTTCGAATCCAAGGAAGAACTTGTTCGCGAGGCGGTGTCGTCGGCGATCAGCGAGCGGCAACATCGCGTTGAAGACATCCTGCGGGCGGGCGGCGGGCTTGAGGACATCATTCGGACCTATCTGAGCCGTGAGCATCTCAAAACGCCATCATGCGGCTGCCCGTCGGCTGCCCTGTTGCCGGAAGTCGCGCGTGAGCCGATGGCGACGCGGCAAGCCTATGAGGAGGGAATACAGAACTATCTGTCGGTCGTTTCCGCACTCCTGCCGAAGGCCGACCCTGCCGTCACCGCTCGTCGCGCGACGGCGATCTTTGCGCTGTTGGCGGGCACTCTTCAATACGCGCGCACCGTGACGGACGCCGCAGCAGCAGATCAGATTTTGGAAAGTGGTGTCGAGGCGGCGCTTCTGCTTGCGGGGGCACCTTAACCTTGAACGGGCAATCAAGCGCACAAACGGCGGCGGCCCAGGAGAAGCGTTATTGCATGTCTATCACCCCGCAATGGGTGTGGCTCGGATGCCGTTGGTCGATTGGAATTTGGTGCGGTCGCAGGGAGTAGCTCCGAACAGCCGCCGCTCTGACGTCCCTGCATGGATCGGAGGACTCTGCCCGTCCTTGCAATTAAGGATTTGGGAGGAATGTGGGGAAAGAGCAAAAATAGGAAGAGAATCAAAGCGCGGTGGGAAAGGTTGGCGCTCCCTAGGGGAATCGAACCCCTGTTTCAGCCTGAGAGGAAGACCTGGTCGACCGAGGATAGACGCGTCTGGACGTCAGTCTCGCTCCTGCACGTGCAGAAGTTACCGCACCAATTTTGCTCCAGAGACAACGTGACCGACGCGCAACGAACGCAATCGAATCAAAACAAAAAACCAGAAAAAGCAACGAAGCTAGCCATTATCCCACCGCTCATAACGGTCTGGTTGCAGGTTCGAGTCCTGCCGGGCCCACCAACATCATCAATAGTTTACTTCGTTCTCGCTGACTGCGGCGCAATGGCAGCACCAGAAGCCGCACCAGATACGTCCACTTTTCGTTCACGCGCAAGTTCGCGCATCCACTCGATTCCGCTAGACCCATTTGGGTGATGGCGAATGTAATCGTCGCCCACTCATTCGTCGGAGATGCGCCGACAGACCCGTTGATTAAGATGCGTATGATTTGCTTGAAACCAGCCACAAACAATGAGCCCAGTTACGCTCCCTCATGCGCGGCGCCCGTATCTCACCACCAATGGCGTCGAAGGAATAAACCGCAGGCCACGTGCGACCAAAGTGACACCTCGGGTGGACTGGAAACAAAAACAGCACAGAATTTCCAAATGCCGGGGCAAACGAATTTCCAAACGCGTTCACAGCGCGCCTGAGAACAAAGCTGATCCGCAAGCAAATTCAGGGGCTTGACCTGGCTGGGGCGGGAGGGATCGAACCTCCGAATGGCGGAATCAAAATCCGCTGCCTTACCGCTTGGCTACGCCCCATCAGGCGGACCGGGGCCAAGGCGGCCGGGCCGCCCGCCGATTCCGGCTTCCGGTTCGGTGGTCTACAGACGCGGGTCAGCGTTTTCAACCGCGCGCCGCGGGAATTTTCACCCGGCCCTGCCCTGCCCCGCACCGCCGGCGGATTCGCGAGCTTTCTGAAGGCCTTGCAGCAGGCGGCTCGAGCGCCATGCCCACCGGCGCCACGAGACCCCTCGGCCGGCCGCACCATACGCGAAAAAGTTGAGGACCGGCCGGTTTCATGGGAAGACGGCGGCCAAATCCCAGTCACGCCAGAGGAAGCGTCATGACCTATCGCGCGCCGATCAACGACATCCTGCTCGCCCTCAATCACGGCGCCGGGCTGAAGGCCGCCGTCGAGGCCGGCCATTACGGCGATTTCGACGCTGACATCACCGCCGCCGTGCTGGAGGAAGCCGGCAAATTTGCCTCCGACGTGCTGGCGCCGCTCAACAAGGTCGGCGACCAGAACGGCGTCAAGCTCGCCGATGGCAAGGTCACGACCGCGCCAGGCTGGCCTGACGCCTATAAGCGCTGGACCGAGGCCGGCTGGAATGCGGTGTCCGGCCCCGAGGCCCATGGCGGCCAGGGCCTGCCGCTCGCCATCAACGCCGCCTGCACCGAGATCTGGAGCGCCGCCAATGTCGCCTTCGGCCTGTGCCCGCTGCTCACGCTCTCGGCGATCGAGGCGCTCGATGCCCATGGCAGCGACGAGCTGAAGCAGATCTATCTCGGCAAGCTGATCTCCGGCGAATGGACCGGCACCATGCAGCTCACCGAGCCGCAGGCCGGCTCCGATGTCGGCGCGCTCCGCACCCGCGCCGATCGGCAGGGCGACGGCACCTACCGCATCAAGGGCTCCAAGATCTTCATCACCTATGGCGAGCACGACATGACCGACAACATCGTGCATTTCGTGCTCGCGCGGCTGCCGGATGCGCCCGCCGGCACCAAGGGCATTTCTCTGTTCTTGATCCCCAAATTCCTGGTCAACGCGGATGGCTCGCTGGGCGCGCGCAACGACATCTACGCCAGCGGCATCGAACACAAGCTCGGCATGCATGCCTCGCCGACCTGCACCATGACCATGGGCGACCATGGCGGCGCCATCGGCTATCTGATCGGCGAAGAGAATGCCGGCATGCGCTGCATGTTCACGATGATGAACCAGGCCCGGCTCGGCGTCGGGCTGGAAGGCGTCGGCGTTGCCGATCGCGCGTATCAGCAGGCGCTCGCCTACGCGCAGGAGCGTAAGCAGGGCCGCGCGGTCGGCAAAAAGGGCGACGGCTCCGATCCGATCATCGTGCATCCCGACGTCAAGCGGATGCTGCTGCAGATGCGCGCGCTCACCGCCGCCTCGCGCTCGATCTGCTATGCCACCGCCGTGGCGCTCGACGTCGCGGTGCGCGCGAAGGACGCGGGCGTGCGCGCGGACGCCGCCGCGCGCGGTGCGCTGCTGACGCCGATCGCGAAAGCATTCTCCACCGACATCGGCAACGAGGTCGCCTATCTCGGCGTGCAGGTGCATGGCGGCATGGGCTTCATCGAGGAGACCGGCGCCGCCCAGCATTATCGCGACGCCCGCATCACCGCGATCTATGAGGGCACCAACGGCATCCAGGCGATCGATCTCGTCACCCGCAAACTGGGCGTCAACGGCGGCGCCTCGGTATTCAAGCTCATCGACGAGCTCACCGACATCGTCCGCCGCGTCGAGGCCTCGAACGATCCGGTATTCGGCACCACCGGCGCGAAGCTGCGTGATGCGCTGGGCTCGCTCGATCGCGCCAGCCGCTGGCTGCTCGAAAAACTGCCGTCGTCGCCGAACGACGCGCTCGCCGGCGCGACGCCTTACCTGCGGCTGTTCGGCTCCGCGCTCGGCGGCTGCATGCTGGCCAACGAGGCGCTCGCCGCGCGGTCCTCGGGTGAAGCAGACGGCGCGCGTCACGTCGCCCTCGCCCGCTTCTTCGCCGAGACGTTTGCCGTCCAGGCGCCGTCCTTGGAAAAGACCGTGACCGATAGCGCCGAGAGCGTGATGGCCGCCGACGCCGTGCTGGTGGCGTGAGGCTGGCGCCCCCGGTCTTCACTCCGGAGCGCGCGTGAAAAACTCATCTGTCGTCCCCGCGAACGCGGGGACCCATACCGCGGAGCCTGTCGTTGGCCCGAACGGCCGATATCTTGAGACATCATTTCCGCCTGTGGTTATGGGTCCCGGCTCGCGCTGCCGGACAACGCTGCGCGTTGCCGGGGCTTGGCCGGGACGACAGCAACAGACACAGCTTCCCATCCTCGCGGCGCGTCCAGCACCCGAGCTTTGCATCTCTCGCATCGCCCTCATCAGGTGGAGGGCGCAGGGAAGGCCGGGAGCTCGCCGCCCCCATGGCCCGCCTGCAGCAAAAAAGCAGGCGGCAGTCACCACAGGTTCGGCCTGAGACATCCCGGCCTTCCCTGCGCGATGGTGTTAACGCTTATACGTGATCTCCTTGGGGACCGGCTCTCTTGCCCCCATCGCCCGCGCGCTCGTCGCACCGCAGACTTGGCATCAGCACCGGGATGCCAGGACCACACGATTTCGCCGTCCGCCGCATGCCGCTCGTCCGCATGTGAGACACACACGACGACACACCGCGTCCATCGCATTCCGCAGCCAACGTCCGTGACGATCGCGATACGCCCCTCCGGCGGAACGGAACAGATGCACCATAATGCTGATTTGGCGAAATCGTCAAGCGACTTATGTTTTTCCGAAGTTATTGACAGGCAGAGACGTGGATGGTTTGCCCGCCGGATAATTAGTTACTGGCCCTCGCTAATAAACAGCAAGCGTAGGGCGGGCTAGCCGAAGGCGTAACCCGCCGCCTTTTCCGCTCATCCCCACTGCCGGCGGATTACGCTTCGCTAATCCACCCTACACACCTCGCAGCCCCATCCACTCCGGCCCACTGGCAGCTCATCCGCGGCGGCGATAGGTGAAGCGCGAGGCCGGCTCGGAGGCGTGCAGGATCGCTGTGGAAGCGAAGCAGATGTCCGGGCACTCGGCCTGGCACGCGGTCGTGTCGCAGCGAGCGAGGACGGCCGGCACCTTGGCTTCCGCCGTGCATTTGCAATCAAACCCATGGTGCGAGACGGCAGAACTCAAAGCCCGCTCGCGTGCACTATCAGACCTCGTCGGTTCCGGGCACGGAACGGGATGACAGCTCGGTGACACTGCCGCGCAACACTGTCCGCAAACTTCGCTCGGCGCAGCAATGTTAATTTGCGCTGTCAGCACGATTCAGACCTGCTGTCCCACTGTGTTCTGTTGACGGGGGGACGTCGATGTTGCGGGGTGTGATCTGCGCAGGTGTTCTGATGCTGGCGATGGGTTCGGAGCTGCAGGCCGCGAGCGAACCAGGGCTGGAGCATCAGATCTCCTGCTCGGAGGTGCGATATTATGTCGAGAAATACACCGCGGCGGTGGCCGAGATGTATGCGCGCAGTCACGGCGCGACCGATGCCCAGATCAGCCGAGCCCGCCGCTGTCTGACGGTCACCCACTTCCGACGTGCGGAGCGCTGGCGGACCTATACTGAGTGACAGGCTTGATGCCCGCCTCGCCATGTTCGGCACGGGTTATGGATTCCGAGCCCATCCGCGGGGGCGCGAATGCCCCGGAATGACGGAGGAAAGTGCGGGCGATTGCCCGCTTTAAGTGTTCATTAGCAAAGCAGCACACCGACACGATCAGACACAACTCGTGACGCCCGCTCCGGCGGACATCTGCGTTGAAGAAGCGGGCCAATCGCCATCCGGCGTGGTCAGCACCGATTCCATTCTTCACACGAGAGTCCCATGTCGATCAGCTCCGTCAGTTCACTCACCGCGGCCGCCTCGTCCCAGGCTACATCAGCAACCCAATCCACCTCGGCGACGTCGCAGACCAGCGCGACCTCCGACACCAGCTCGACCAGCAGCGCGTCCGGCAGTTCCGCCAGCAGTTCCTCGGGCGGCGGCTCGTCATCGAGCAAGACCGTGGTCAGCGAGGTCTCCATCACCGTCGACGGCGTCACCACCACGACCATCACCTATTCCGACGGCTCGACCGAAGTGACCAAGACCGCCGCCGCGAGCTCGGGGAACGACAGCAGCAAGGGCGCCCAGACCTACAATGCGCAGGGCACGACCAATGGCGGCACGAGCAACAGCGCGAGCGCATCGTCGAGCGCGGGCGTCGCGGCCTGAACGGCCGCGCATCGGCGCTGACATCTTCCCCTCATCGCATCGCTGGACTGCAAGCGCATAGTGGTCGCACCGGATTCATCTCCCCCTTCCGGGCAGGGCAACCGCATGGGGGCCTCATGGTTCTCCCGGCGATGCGAAGCATCGTCCGGAGACGTGCGCCTTTATTGCGCCGTTCGCGGACGGCCTCGCTGGCGCCCCGGCCTGCTCGGGCGCGCCGCGCCCTCACCATGAGGGTTTGCCATTTTGCCGCAAAGCAAGCCCTCGTCCTGAGGAGCTCGCCAGAGGCCAGCGTCTCGAAGGACGGCCGCGGGAGAAATAGCGGGCCGGCTTTTCTACATGTGCGAGAGCCCGCCTCGCGGCGCTGTCCCGACGATCCTTGCGCCTCGCGCCCTCCCTAGGCTGCTCATCACTGCAGGCCGAAGTCTCCGTTCTCATACATCATTCGCCACACCGTTGTTGCTCTCGGCCACGTCCGTTAACTTGCGAACGTAACGCGCGGCCAATCATCAGAGGGCGCGGTCAGGCGAGGAGATATGCAAATGGTCGCATTTGGTGGAAGCTGCCTGTGCGGCAAGGTCGCCTTTGAGGTCGAGGCACCGTTCGACCATTTCCTGAACTGCCATTGCTCGCGCTGCCGAAAAGCGACCGGGACTGCGCATTCCTGCGAGGTGATCGTGAAAGCCTCGGCGCTGCGATGGCTTCGCGGAGAGGCTTCCGTGGTCCGTTTCGACCTGCCGCAGGCGCGAAGCTTTGCCACTGCATTCTGCAGGATCTGCGGCAGCCCCCTGCCGCACCTGACGCGGAGCCGCCGCGAGGCGATCATTCCGGCGGGAAGTTTCGACCAGCCGCTCGGCACCGCGCCGGACCGCCATGTTCATTGGGCCTCGCGCGCCGATTGGTATATCCACGGCGAGGAACTGCCTGCCGAGGACTGAGGCCCGGGGCGCTCCGATCGTGACGTTTTGTGTCCCGCCATGCGCGCTGCGATGCTCACCCGCGCCATTCGCGCAAGGCGTCCTCACCGTTGCGTGAGCTTCCCCTGCCCTCAGCTTGCAAGGCGTGATCGAGCCGGTAACTCTCGGCCTCGGGGTGACACCAGATCGGGCTTCGAGATGAAACAGAGTTATGCGGCGATCGGGCTCGCGATCGCGCTGACGGCGGCGCTGTCATCGCCGACGCTCGCGCGCGGCGGCTTCGGCCATATCGGACATGGCGGCTTCGGTCACATGGGTTTGGGCCACATCGGCCATGGCGGCGGCGAAGCGATCATGACCCCGACCTATGTGCTGATCAGCACGACCAGGCTGAACGACAAGGACGCCTTCATCAACGCGCTGCACGGCTTGGCGGATGCGGTGCCGTCATTCGAGGGCCGCGTCGTCAGCGACGTCGACAATCCGCCGTCCTGGGACGGAACCGCGGCCGCGCATGTGACGATGCTGCAATTCGACAGCGCCGATGCCGCGCAGCGCTGGAAGGACTCCGATGCGTACAAGAGCTTCGACGATCAGCTCAAGCGGACCTCGGAGTCCTCGCTCCAGCAGCTGCAGGGCCAGCCTGTGGCGCGCCCTGCCGACATGGCCAATGCGCGGTTCCGTGGCCGCCGGGGCCTGGATCCCAAGGCGTACGAGCCGCTGGTCAAGGAGTACGACACGACGCTGAGCAGGATGCACGGCATCTGCCACGGCTGCTGAGGACAACGCCCGCCGCTTACGCCACCGCTTTCGCGGCGACCGCCTCGATCCGCGCCTTGATATGCGGCTCCTGCAGCAGGCTGCGCGGCGCGAGCAGCTGAGCGACCTCGACCATCGCGCGATGGACCACGGGATCGGCGATCACCGCCCGGAACAAGGCGGTGTCGAACCGCCGGCTTTGCTCGAAATTCTCCGGCCGTTCGCCGCGCGTGGTCGGAAAAGCCAGGTCGGTGCGGGTCGACATGCTCCAGGGCGCCTCGACCACCCCCGGGATTTCGGCCATGAAGCCCGCCTGCACCGCGGCAATCGGATCCGGCTCGGCGGCCGCCCGCTCCAACATCTCACGCAGCAGCCGCGCCTGCCGCGCGGCCGATGACATGCCCTGGCCGTAGATCGGGTTGAAGCGGCAGATCGAATCGCCGAGCGGCAGTACGCCGCGCGGCAATCGCGGAAGTTGCTCGAAATGCCGCCACATACTGGCGGCGAAGCCGTAGTGGCTGAGACTCTCGGGCGGCGTGGCGTGACGGATCGCCTGATAGATCGTCGGAGTCGAGAGCCGGCGCGCGGCAGCGAGCAAGTCTTCCCAGGTCTTCAGCTGCCCGGGCGCGCCGTAATCGATGATGGTGACCATCCAGCGGTCGCCCTCCACGGGCAGCAGCAGCGCGTTCAGCGGCTGGGTCGGCGGACTGGGGAGCGTGATCGCGAGTTTCCACGTCGGCGCCTCGTCGGGAATGTCCAGCACCGCGGTCGCGTAGCTGATGTCGACGGCGACCTCGCTCAGCTTCGGCCGCGCCCAGCTGAGCGCGTCGAACAGCATCAGGGTCGGCGCACCGCGGCCCGAGGCATCGATCACCAGATCGGCTTCCAGGGTCTTGGAAGATCCGGACCGGAGCTCGATATGCACCCCGTGGACATCAGCACCTCTTGGCGAGGGAATGATTGCGCTCACTCGGCAGCCCGAATGCAAGGCGATGTTGTTCACCGCTGTGGCGCAATTGCGCAACACCGCTTCGATCAGCGGCCGCGTGGCGCCACGGATCGAGATGCCGAGATCCCGCATCGGCAACGCGCCGACATCGCCGCGCTCGTAGCGGACGTCCTGCGCGATCCCGACCGCGACCGCGCCGGCCTTCGTCAGCTGCCGCGAAAAGCCGGGATAGATCTCGTCCAGCGCCTTGAGCCCGCCCGCGAGCAGCCCATGGGAATGCCGATCCTGCGGGGTGCCCGTGCGCGACGCGGCCGACCCCGCCAGCACGTCGCGCTCGACGATGTCGACCTGCTCGAAATAGGGGGCCAAGGCGCCTGCGGCGGCCAAGCCGCCAATGCCCGCACCGATCACCACCGCACGCCGACCCAACTTTCCGCTCATGCTGCCTGCTCCAGGTTTGCTGGAGCCGCAGATCAGCAGTCGAATTTTTCGAGCGCATGTCCGCGGCGCGAAAAGCGGTTACGTCGGTAATGCGAGGAACGGCGGTAGCCTACCTCTCCCTGCATGCGGGAAGAGGTAGGCTACGAACGCCACCTGAGTTGGCATGTTGCGTACAAACGAATTTGTGCTTTGACCTACTGACCTTTGTTGTTCCGGAACGCCGCCTCGCCGGCATCGGACACCTCGACCCAGCGCTGGTCGGGTGCGGCGCCTTCGACATAGCTGTCGTGCCAGTTCCACCATTTGTAGGTCGGTGTCTGCGGATAGCCTTCCGGCGAATCCTCCCAGACCTCCTGGCGACCGAGCGGCGTGATGTCGAGATAGTTCCAGGTGCCGCCCATCTGCTCATCGCCGCGATTGTTGATGAAATAAGTGCGGAAGATGCGGTCACGATCGCGGAAGAAGACGTTGGTGCCGTGCCACTCGCCGACGCCGAAATCGGCATCGAAACTGTCGGTGATGGTGACCCACGGCATGGTCCAGCCCATTTTTGCCTTCAGCTTCCCAATCTCCGCCTGCGGCGCGCGCGAGGCAAACACCAGCGTGGTGTCGCGGGCATTCAAATGAGCGAGATGGGCGACCTGGTCGGCCACCATCGAGCAGCCGCGGCAGGCGTGATCGGGCCAGCCGAACACGCCAGGCTCGAAGAAGGCGCGGTAGACGATCAGCTGGCGTCGGCCCGCGAACAGATCGCGCAGGCTGAGCCGGCCCGCCGGCCCCTCGAACACATAATCCTTCTCCACAACAGTCCAGGGCATGCGCCGGCGCTCGGCGGCGAGCGCGTCGCGCGCCCGCGTCTGCACCTTCTCCTGCACCAGCAGCGCCTGGCGCGCCGCCTCCCACTCCTGCGGCGACACGATCGGTGGTCGCTTCATGGCCTGCTGTCCAGTTGTTCGTTGGCTTTCGGCTGACGTGGTCATGGCTCGTTCTCCCGATTGCGGCGCGGCTCGTATGACGGAACGTCCCTTGCGCAGCGCGCGTCGTTGGCGTGAGATGGTTTTGGCACTGGAGAGCTGATCGCTGGGAGTAACAAGTGTGGCGCTATTCCAATGACGCGGCTGATCGCTCGCGGAACTCGCGGCCAGCTCGCGCGTTATCAACTTTGTGCCTTGTGAAAGCCGCTCCCTTCTTGAAAGCCTCCGCCTCATGACTCGAGCACGCCCGGTCCCTCCGTTTCGAACCGACGTCCGCCGCGCCATGCTGGCCGGCATCACCGCCTTCACCATGATCGCGGCGCCCGCGCTCGCCCAGGACACCGGCACCAGCGGGATTCCGCTCGGGCCGGCCAACATCAACGGGCTCAACGGCGTGCTGCGCGACCCCTCAGGCATCGGCAATGCGGCGCGGGCGCCGGTGCTGCCGCAGCCCAACCTCAATCCGGTGCCGGTGCCGGGCGCAGCCCCGCTGCGCTCCACCCAGCCGGCCTACACGCCGCGTGCGCGCTATGTCCGCCAATGGCAGCATCTGTCCAAGCGCGAGCGCCAGCGGCTCGAGCGCCAGACGGTCAAGGAGAACGACCGGCTGCTGAGATATGGCGTGACCAGCATCTGCCGGGGCTGTTGAGAAGCCTTACCCGGTTGGGTCGCGCGATGCGCAATTGATCCATGCTTTCCGGCGAGGGTGCAGCGACCCTGTTGCGAAACGATATCGCTCCCGCGTTTCCCGCTCTGGTTGAGTGGACGACATGCCGGGAAAGGCCCTGCACGCCACTTGGCCTCGCATCGGATTGATGTAGGCTATCGTTCCAACGGACTCAAAAGGCAGCACGAGCCGCCGGGGGCAAGGCGAGGCACGACATGACCGACCATCTGATCACCACCGACGAGGGCGAGACGCGGGTGATCAAGCTCCGCCGCCCGGAAAAGAAGAACGCGATCACGCAGGCGATGTATCGCGGGATGACCGAAGCGATCGATACCGCGCAGAACAATCCGAACATCCGCTGCCTGATGATCACCGGCGGCTCCGGGGTATTCACCTCCGGCAACGATCTCGAGGAATTCCTGCATGCGGGCACCATCAGCAGCGAGGCCGTGCGCACCTCCGACATGGTCAAGTTTCTCTATTCGCTGGCGCATAATGTGAAGCCGATCATCGCCGCCGTGGACGGCATCGCGATCGGCATCGGGACCACGCTGCTGTTCCATTGCGACCATGTGCTGGCCTCCACGGCGGCGACCTTCTCGACGCCGTTCCTGCGGCTCGGCCTGGTGCCGGAAGGGGCCTCGAGCCTGTTGATGCCGCAGACCATGGGCTATCAGCGCGCCTTTGCGATGCTGGTGATGGGGCGGACCATGACCGCGGCGGAAGCCCACATCGCCGGTTTCGTCAATGCGGTGGTGTCGCCGGGCCATGCCGAGGTCGAAGCGCACAAGGTCGCCCGCGAGATCTGCAAGCTGCCGGCCGAGGCGGTCGCGATCTCGCGCAAGCTGATCCGCACCCCGCCGGACGAGCTGACCCGCCGCATCGACCAGGAGGCGCATATTTTCGGCGAGCGCATGAGCTCCAAGGAGGCGGTGGCGGCGTTCACCGCGTTCCTGGAGCGGAAGAAGCATTGACAGGACCGAGCTCGCGGGCGGCGGTTCACGCGCGCCTTGAAGACGCCGCGTCAATGCGAGCCACCCGGTCCAATTAAACCGTCATTTTCCCGTCTGCGCCTCGGCAGTCTGCTTGGCCAGCCCGTCGGCGAACTGCGTCTCGAGCTTGTCGAGATAGGTGTTGAACTCGCCGGGCTTGACGAAGGGATTGGGCGCACCGTCGGCGATCTTGGCGCGCTTGGCCGCCATGTCGTACATCTCGGGATGCGGCGCCAGCAGGATGTCGGGATGCTCCGTCTTCGACCACGCGAACGTCTTCCTGTAGTCGTCGACGATGCCGGGATAGGTCGGCGGGCCGACCAGCCGGTTGAGCGCGACAGTGGCGCTGCAGAAGAAGAGCACGCTGCGCGTTGCCTCGCCGTCTTTCACGGTGGTGGTCCAGCTGGTGCAGCCCGGGGTATGGCCGGGGGTCTCGTGTGCGGTCAGCGTGACCCCGCCGACCGACACCGTGTCGCCCTCGTGCACGGCACGGTCGACCTTGACCGGCGGAAACATCAGCTCCTTCTGTTCCTCGCGGCCCGGATAATAGCCGCCCTCCAGCAGCGGCTGGTCCTTGGCGCCGGCCACCATCTCCGCACCGGAATCGTGCTTGATCTGCGCGAGCCCGCCGGTGTGGTCGATATGGGCATGGGTGTTGATGAGATACTTGATGTCGGCGACCTTGAAGCCGAGCTTGGCGATATTGCCTTCGATCTGCCCGGTCGCCTCCGGCATCGCGGTGTCGATCAGGATGTGCCCCTGCGGCGTGGTCACGAGATAGGAGGCAAGCCCGTCGGTGCCGACATAATAGATGTTGTCGATGACCTTGAACGGCTCGGTCGGGGTGTTCCAGTGCTTGATCATCTCCTTCACGAGATCCGGCACCGACTGCGCTGCGACACCGGTCGCCACACACAATCCCGCGAACAAAACGAGCGATCTTTTCACGAATTCCTCCCCGATCATTGCTGTGATTTGGCATCGTTATGCCATCCGCAGTAGAGTGAGACAATTGCGGTCGCGTCATGAGGCGGTCGCGCGAATCACGTCTTGCAATCGTCTCGTCTTGCAATTGTCACGTCTTGCGATCGTCATGAACCTTCTCAGTCGCGCTGCCCTCGCCTGCCTCTTGGCGAGCTCCATCGTCCCGGCCGGTCGTGCCGAAACCGCAGCTCCCGTGAAGGTGCGCATCCTCGCGATCAACGATTTCCACGGCAATCTGAAGCCGCCGCCGTCGGGCATCAGGATCAGCGATCCGGCCGATCCGACCAGGACCACGCTCGTTCCCGCCGGTGGCGCCGAGCACATGGCGACGCTGGTCAAAAAGCTCAGCGAGGGACGCGCCAACACGATCTTCGTCGCCGCGGGCGACCTGATCGGCGCCAGCCCGTTCCTGTCGGCGATGTTTCATGACGAACCGACGGTCGAATCGCTGTCCATGATGGGACTTGCCGTCGCGTCGGTCGGCAACCACGAATTCGACGAGGGCAAGGACGAACTGCTCAGGATGCAGAATGGCGGCTGCCATCCGAAGGACGGCTGCCAGGGACCGCATCCGTTTCGTGGCGCCGGCTTCCATTATCTCGCGGCCTCGACCATCGTGAAGGACACCGGCAAGACCGTGTTTCCGCCCTACGAGATCCGGACTTTCGAGGGCATTCCGGTCGCCTTCATCGGGCTCACCTTGAGGGGCACCTCCGACATCATCTCGCCGGCCGCCTCAGCCGGCCTCGACTTCCGCGACGAAGCGGACACGGTGAATGCGCTGGTGCCGGAATTGAGGGCGAAGGGCGTGCAAGCGATCGTCGTCCTGATCCATGAAGGCGGCTGGCCCACCGGCGGCTATAACGAATGCCCGGGCATTTCAGGGCCGATCGTCGACATCGTGAAGAAGCTCGACCGCGCCGTCGACCTGGTCATTTCCGGCCACACCCACCAGGCCTATGTCTGCACCATCGACGGCCGGCTGGTGACGTCGGGCGACAAGTTCGGCACCCTCGTCACCGCGATCGACCTCACGCTCGATTCCGCCACGCGCGACGTGACCAGCGCCAAGGCCGACAATGTGATCGTGAACACGACCTTGCCGAAGGATGCCGAGCAGACCGCGCTGATCGAGGCTTACGACAAGGTCGCAAGCCCCATCGCCAACCGGCCGGCAGGGGTCCTCACCGAGACCTTGTCGCGGATGCCGAATGCATCGGGCGAAAGCGCGCTCGGCGACGTCATTGCCGATGCGCAGCTCGCCGCGACGGCTGCCGCCGACAAGGGGGCCGCCGTCATCGCCATGACCAATCCCGGCGGCATCCGCACCGATCTGACGCGGCATGAGAACGGTAGCCCGGTGACCTACGCCGAGGTGTTTGCGAGCCAGCCGTTCCGCAACCAGCTGGTCACGGTGACGCTCACGGGCGCCGACATCAAGGCGGCGCTGGAGCAGCAATGGCACGACCCGAAGCGGCCACGCATCCTGCAGGTGTCCAGGGGCTTCTCCTATGCGTTCGATCCGGCGAAGCCGGACGGCGGGCGGATCGAAGCGGCGTCGATCACGCTGAACGGGGCGCCGATCGATCCCGCCGCGTCCTATCGCGTGACCATCAACAACTATCTCGCGCTCGGCGGCGACAATTTCACCGCGTTCAAGGCCGGCCGCGATCCGCTCACGGGCAGGTTCGACGACGAGGTGCTGTTCGGCTATCTCGCAGATCGCAGCCCGCTGGCGCCGCCGCCGCGCGACCGCATCACCAACCGGGCGCCGTAATCTCCTAAGGGGCTAACGCCCGCTGTAGACCTCGCCCCGCTTGCGGGGAATGGGAGCTCACCACCCCTGGGGCAACGGCTCGTGGCGCAATGGCTCGCGAACGTCCGTGAGACGGGACGAAACCCGTCATACCGCCGTCATGGCCCTTTCCGAGCCTCCCGCCAGCGCCTAGATTAGGCGTTCAACCGCAACGCGCGTGAGGCCGGCTTTCAGTATGTCCACACTGTACCTCTCTCATCCCGCCTGCCTCGATCACGCCACTCCATCGGGACATCCGGAGCGGGCCGACCGGCTGCGCGCCGTCGAGGAAGCTTTGACCGAAGAGCGTTTCGCGCTGCTCGACCGCGACGAGGCGCCGGAGGGTGATCTCGACCTGGTGCTGCTGTGCCATCAGGAGCACTACGTGACCGAGCTCCGGCACATCGCGCCGACCTCCGGCATCGTCTATCTCGACGGCGACACCTCGATGTCACCGGGCACCTGGGAAGCCGTGATGCGCGGCGTCGGCGGCGCGGTCGCAGCCACCAGTGCGGTCATGTCGGGCAGCCATCAGAACGCCTTCGTCGCGGTGCGTCCGCCCGGCCATCATGCCGAGATCAACAAGCCGATGGGCTTCTGCTTCTTCGACAATGTCGCAATCGCCGCCCGCTACGCGCAGCGCCAGTTTGGCATCGAACGCGCCGCCATCGTCGATTTCGACGTCCATCATGGCAATGGCACCCAGGACATCTTCTGGGCCGACAAGAGCGTGATGTACTGCTCGACCCATCAGATGCCGCTGTTCCCGGGCACCGGCGCGCGCGGCGAGCGCGGCGACCACGACACCATCGTCAACGCGCCGCTGGCGGCGGAAAACGGCAGCCTGGAGTTCCGCTCCGCCTTCGAGAACCTGATCCTGCCGCAGCTCACGAAATTCAGCCCCGAGCTCGTGATCATCTCGGCCGGCTTCGATGCCCATTATCGTGACCCGCTGGCCTCGCTCAATCTGCGGGCCGAGGATTTCGGCTGGGTCACCCGCAAGCTGATGGAGCTTGCCGACAAGACCGCTGGCGGACGCGTGGTCTCGGTCCTGGAAGGCGGTTATGATCTTCAGGGTTTGAAGGAATCGGTCGCCGCTCACGTCGCTGCGCTGACCGGGGCGTGATCTCCTGTGGAGAAACTTGACGGTCGCAGCGCGTCGACCGGAACATCGCAATACGACCACCAAACCAGAAGCTCGATTGGAATCAATTAGTTAACTACCAGACTTGACGCCAAGCATGCGCCTCCCAGATGGAATGCAGGTGCTGGTGTCGCAGGACGAGGTACCATTGTTGGCCAGGCCTGACATGCAAGCCTGACATGGACGACGCGGGGGTGTAAAAGCCGGCCCCGGTCGAAACCCGGCCATGAAGCGCTAATCGCAGGATCCCGGTATGGCAGAGAACACCCTCCCCGACGTCAAGACGCTGTCGTTCGAGCGCGCAATCGAAGAACTGGAATCGATCGTCAAACGGCTCGAAGAAGGCAAGGTGCCGCTGGAGGAATCGGTGGCGATCTATGAGCGGGGGGAGGCCCTGAAGCGGCGCTGCGAGGATCTGTTGCGGCAGGCCGAGGCACGGGTCGAGAAGATCACGACCGACGCCAGCGGCCAGCCGGTCGGGGTAGAGCCGCTCGACGTGCAGTGAGCTTATTCTGAGAAAGCCGCGGACCTTGCCGGCTGAACCCTTATCCCGCGTGAAGCCGGCCCCCACCCTCCTCCTTGAGGTAAGATCGATCATCCCCGCAGCAGCGGCCGGTCAGCCCGCACCAGAACCTGCGCGCATTCACCGCGGGACCAACGCCTCGCGATGGTGCACAGCAGCTTAAAACTTTTGCAAATCTGTCTTGGAGCCCGGTCCGGGCTGATATAGTCCAGCTCCGGGAGGAGACATTCAGACCGTCCCGAACGGACGGCATTGCCAATTGTTCAGACACGGCCGGCCTCGAACCGGCTAAGCATTCGCATCGTCACCTTCACCTTTGCCAGCAGGATCTCCAAGCCGCGTGCGCGTGCAGAACCGCCATATCATCTATGTGCAGGGCTACGACCCCCGCGGGCTCGCGCAATATTACCGCATGTTCCGGACCGAACTGCGCAAGTTCGGCCGGCTCTACCAGGTCGCGGCGACGATCAGCCGCCCGCATTCGAGCTCCGACAGCGAAATCGCCTCCTGGTCGATCGAAACCAAAGGCGAGAATTGGCACACCCGGACGACCTATGACTTCCTGCGGTTTGAGGATTTTATCCAGAACGACTTGGCTGCGCCGATCTGGCGCATCGTGCTGGAGGCAGTCTGGATCTATTGGCGGCTGATGTTCCGCGGCACCATCGCGCGCTTCTGGCGGGCCAATTGGCGCTTTGCGACCTTCATCACCTGGCCACACATCATCCTGCTGTTGGAGGCGGTCGGCGCGGCCGCCATCGCCTTCGTGTTCAGCAAAGGACTCGACGCGCTCGGCGCGCCCTCCCCGCTCAACTTCCTCGCCGCCGCAGCCATCTTCTTCGCGCTGCTATGGGGCGCGCTGCGCTATTTTGAGAACCAGACCTACGTGCTGTACCTGCTCTGCGACACGATCTGGACCTGGCAGTTCGCCCACCGCGACCGTTCCGAGTGGGACCAGCGCATCGATCGTTTCGCGCAATATCTGACCGACGTCGTGCGCAGCAGCAACGCCGACGAGATCGTCATCGTCGGCCACAGTTCCGGCTCGTTCCTGGCTGCCGAGATGCTGGCGCGCGCATTGAAGTGCGATCCCACGCTCGGCCGCACCGGGCCGCGGTTGATGCTACTGACACTCGGCGGCAACTTCCCGATCGTCGGCTTCCACAAGGCGGCCAGCGATTTCCGCGCCCATCTCGCCGAGCTCGCGGTGGCTCAGCAGATCGATTGGATCGACTGCCAGGCGCGCAAGGACGTGATGAACTTCTTCTTGTTCGATCCGATTACGGCCCACGGCATCGAGCTCGGCGACAGCAGACGCAACCCGACCATCGTCAGGGTGCGGTTCCGCGAGATCATCAAACCGGAGCACTACAACGTTTTCCGCTGGCAGTTTTTCCGGGTGCACTTCCAGTTCGTGATGGCCAACGAACGGCCGCACGCCTATGACTTCTTCATGATCGTCTGTGGACCGGTCCCCTTACGCGAACGCATGGCTCACCCTGATGCAGCGCTTGCGGTTGTCACCGCAAATGACGGAGCAATACGGGAAAATGCCTGGGCCGCGCTGGACGCCCCGGGCCGATACGGGGCGCTCGGCGCCACCGATTTGGGCAGCTACATGGAACCGTCTGCCCGCCGCCGGGGTTAGGTGTTGCCGTAAGGACCCGTTAGCGGGCTTGCCTTATTCCACCGTCTTGGCTTTAAGACGTACTTTGGTGTAAAGGGTTTCGGAACTGTGAGCTTTTACAGGCGCCCCTCCACGCGAGGAGAATGAAGCTAACCGCTTGTAAAAGCAAGAGAAATGAGCCGAAGCCCACTTGGCGCAATGACGAGGACGAGGACCCCGCCAAGAGTGACCTGCATCACATAGACAGTCCCGAAGCGCGGCTTAGGCTTTCTTCCGCCGCTTCGGTCCGCGCGGATGAGACCTGGATCTGACTTGGTACCAATGTCGCTAGCATCCATCTGATCTGGCTTCGCCGCCCGTTACGATGAACCTCTCTCACGTCGGTCCTTGAACCCGACCTGCAAAATTGGAATATCGCCGTGACCACATTTAGTAAAACGCCGCTTCTCGATACCATCAGGACTCCCGAAGATCTGCGTCGGCTCAAAGTGGAACAGGTCCGGCAGGTCGCCGACGAGCTGCGCCAGGAGACCATTGATGCGGTCTCGGTGACCGGCGGGCATTTCGGCGCCGGGCTCGGCGTCGTCGAGCTGACCACGGCGATTCATTATGTATTCGACACCCCGCGCGACCGCCTGATCTGGGACGTCGGACACCAGGCCTATCCGCACAAGATCCTGACCGGCCGGCGCGACCGCATCCGCACCTTGCGCACCGGCGGCGGCCTGTCCGGCTTCACCAAGCGCACCGAGAGCGACTACGATCCGTTCGGCGCGGCGCACTCTTCCACATCGATCTCCGCCGGCCTCGGCATGGCCGTGGCCCGCGACCTCTCCGGCGGCACCAACAATGTGATCGCCGTGATCGGCGACGGCGCGATGTCCGCCGGCATGGCCTATGAGGCCATGAACAATGCAGGCGCGATGAACTCCCGCCTGATCGTGATCCTCAACGACAATGACATGTCCATTGCGCCGCCGGTGGGCGCGATGTCGGCCTACCTGTCCCGCCTCTACTCCGGCAAGACCTACCGCACCCTGCGCGAGGCGGCCAAGCAACTCGGCCAGCATCTGCCCAAGGTGATCGCCAACCGCGCCAGCCGTGTCGAGGAATATTCGCGCGGCTTCATGATGGACGGCGGCACGCTGTTCGAGGAACTCGGCTTCTATTATGTCGGCCCGATCGACGGCCATAACCTTGACCACCTGCTGCCGGTGCTGAAGAACGTCCGCGACATGGAGACCGGCCCGATCCTGGTCCATGTCGTGACCCAGAAGGGCAAGGGCTATCCGCCGGCGGAGGCCTCGGCCGACAAGTATCACGCGGTCGCCAAGTTCGACGTCGCCACCGGCACCCAGGCCAAGGCCAAGCCGAACGCGCCGCAATATCAGAACGTGTTCGGCCAGAGCCTGGTCAAGCAAGCTGAAAAGGACGACAAGATCATCGGCATCACCGCCGCGATGCCGTCCGGCACCGGCATCGACATCTTTGCCAAGGCATTCCCGAAGCGGACCTTCGACGTCGGCATCGCCGAGCAGCATGCGGTGACCTTCGCCGCCGGCCTCGCCGCCGAAGGCTACAAGCCGTTCTGCGCGATCTACTCGACCTTCCTGCAGCGCGGCTACGACCAGGTCGTGCATGACGTAGCGATCCAGAGCCTGCCGGTGCGCTTTGCCATCGACCGCGCCGGCCTGGTCGGCGCCGACGGCGCCACCCATGCGGGCTCGTTCGACAATGCCTATCTCGGCTGTCTGCCCAACATGGTGATCATGGCGGCGAGCGACGAGGCCGAGCTCGTGCACATGGTGGCGACCCAGGTCGTCATCAACGACCGTCCGAGCGCGGTGCGCTATCCGCGCGGTGAAGGCCGCGGCGTTGAGATGCCTGAGGTCGGCGTTCCGCTCGAGGTCGGCAAGGGCCGCATGATCCGCCAGGGCAAGCAGATCGCCCTGCTCTCCTTCGGCACCCGTCTGGCCGAATGCGAGAAGGCGGCCGACGAACTCGCCGCCCAGGGCCTGTCGACCTCCATCGCCGATGCGCGCTTCATGAAGCCGCTGGACGAGGAGCTGGTGCTGAAGCTCGCCCGCGACCACGAGATCCTGATCACCATCGAGGAGGGCTCGGTCGGCGGCTTCGGCTCGCACGTGATGCAGTACCTCGCCGACCAGGGCATGCTCGACGGCGGGCTGAAGATGCGCGCGATGGTGCTGCCGGACGAATTCCTCGACCACGACACGCCGGCGGCGATGTATGGCCGTGCCGGCCTCGACGCCAAGGGCATCGTCCGCAAAGTGTTCGAGGCGCTCGGCAAGGACTACAAGGCCGAAGTGGTCAAGCTCGCCTGAGGCGGGCTTACGCATCCGCTTGGGTGAGGCATGAAGATCTATCTGGCAGGTCCCGACGTGTTCCTGCCGGATGCAATCGAGGTCGGGCGCCAGAAGGCCGCGACCTGCGCCCGCCACGGCCTCGTTGGACTCTATCCGCTCGACAACACCGTCGATCTGGCCGCCGCCACAGCCTCACAGGATATCTTCCGCGGCAATGTGGCCATGATGGACGAGGCCGACGCCATCATCGCCAATCTCACGCCCTTCCGCGGCCCCGGCGCCGATGCCGGTACGGTCTATGAGCTCGGCTACATGGCGGGTCGCGGCAAGCTCTGCCTGGGCTATTCCAATGATCCCACGACCTACGCGGAGCGCGCGGGACGCTTCACCACGGTCACGGCGCAAGGCAGTCTACTGACGGATGTCGAAGGCCTGACGGTTGAAGATTTCGGGCTGACCGACAATCTGATGATGATCCACGCGCTCGACGCCTACGGCTGCCCGCTGGTTGTGCCGCGCGCGCGGCCGGCCGATATCTGGCACGATCTTGCGGCGTTCGAGACGTGCGTGAAACTGGCGGCGGAGCGGCTGCTGGCGGCGTGAGCGGAGCTGCAACACGCGTTGCTTGGAGCCGCACCATTCGCGCAAACTCCGGTGTCGTCCCGGCGAACGCCGGGACCCATAACCACAGGACCTTGTTTGTGGCAGGCAAGCAGATAGATCCTTCCTACCAACTGCATCCTGTGGTTATGGGTCGCGGGTCCGCGCACCGGCGCGATGCGCGTCGGCGCTTGCCCGGGACGACACCGGAGTGGTTGCGCGAGCTACACAACTCATGACCACTGATCACAATTCCATGCCCCCTCGTCGCAAGCGCGCCGATATCCTCCTGGTCGAACGCGGCCTGTTCGAGAGCCGCGCGCGGGCGCAGGCGGCCATCGAGGCGGGGCTCGTGATCGCAAACGACAAGCAGGTGATGAAAGCGTCCGAGACCATTCCACTCGATGCTGACCTGAAGGCCGAGCCGGCGCACCCTTATGTCTCGCGCGGCGGCGTCAAACTCGCCGGCGCGCTGGAGCGCTATCCGATCGAGATCGAGGATCATGTCTGCCTCGACGTCGGCGCCTCCACCGGCGGCTTCACCGAGGTGCTGCTCGCCAACGGCGCGGCGCTGGTGTTCGCGATCGATGTCGGCCGCGGCCAGCTGCATCCCTCGCTGCAGGGCCATTCGCGCATCCTCTCGATGGAAGCCACCGACATCCGCGCCTATGAGGGCAAGCGGCTGCCGCAGCGCCCCGACGTGGTCGTGATCGACGTCAGCTTCATCTCGCTGAAGCTGGTGTTGCCGGTGGCGCTGTCACTTGCGGCGTCGCCAATGAGCCTGCTGGCACTGATCAAGCCGCAATTCGAGGCCAAGGGGGCGCACGGCAAGGGCGGCATCATCAAGGATGCGGCCGTTCACCGGGAGGTGTGCGACGACATCGCCGCCTTCGCGGCCTCGCTCGGCTGCACAGATATCGAGGTGTTTCCCTCGCCGATCACCGGTGGCGATGGCAATGCCGAATTCTTCCTTGGAGCCCGCCGCCATGGTTGAGCGGCTCGTGATCGATCATGTCGGCCACCTCGGCGACGGTGTTTCGCTGAGCTCGGGCGATACGCGCTATGTGCCCTACACGCTTGGAGGCGAGACGGTCGAAGCGGCCCCCGTCCCCGGCCATCCCGACCGCCGCAAGCTGCTCGCGGTCGAGACCGCGAGCCCGGAGCGGATCGAGCCGTTCTGTCCGCATTTCGGCGTCTGCGGCGGCTGCGCCATCCAGCACTGGCAGCCGGACGCCTATCAGGCCTGGAAGCGCAACATCGTCATCGAGAGCCTGAAAGCCGCCAAGGTCGATTGCGAGGTCGCCCCTCTAATCGACGCGCATGGCGCGGGCCGGCGTCGCGCCACCTTCCACGCGCGGATGGGCACGCATGAGGTGCTGAAGGTTGGCTTCTCCGCCGCCAACAGCCACGACATCATTCCAATAGACCGCTGCCCGATCCTCGATCCCGCTCTCACCGGCGCGTTGGAAGCCGCATGGGCCTTGGCCGAGGCGCTGAAGCCAACCGGCAAGCCGCTCGATATCCAGGCCACTGCCACCAATAACGGCCTCGACATCGATATCCGCGGCTCGGGGCCGTTGCCGCCGGCGCAGATCACGGCGCTATCCCGCGTCGCCGAGCAGCACCGGCTGGCGCGGCTTACACGCCATGGCGAGCTGGTGCTGATGCGGCATCTGCCGATGATCAATATTGGCGCGGCACAAGTGACGCTGCCGCCGGGTTCGTTCCTCCAGGCGACCATCGCCGGCGAGGAGACGTTGGCGAAGCTGGTCGGCGAGCGGATCGGAAAGGCCAAGCATATCGCCGATCTGTTCTGTGGCGTCGGCCCGTTCGCGCTGCGGCTGGCTTCGGCGGCGCGCGTCACTGCGCTCGACAGCGACGCCGGCGCGGTCATGTCGCTGCAGAAGGCCGTGGCCAACACGCCGGGCCTGAAGCCGGTGAAGGCCGAGGCCCGCGACCTGTTCCGCCGCCCCTTGATGCCGCAGGAGCTGCGCGATGTCGACGCCGTGGTCTTCGACCCGCCGCGCCAGGGCGCGCAGGCGCAGGCCAAGCAGTTGGCGGCCAGCCAGGTGCCGGTCGTCGTCGCGGTGTCCTGCAATGTCGCGACTTTCGCCCGCGACGTCAGAATGCTGATCGACGGCGGCTACAAACTCGAGACGGTCGTGCCGGTCGATCAGTTCCGCCACACCCCCCATGTCGAGCTGGTAGCGCGGCTGCGTCGCTAAGAACGAGATCATCAACGCCATTGCGGGCGACGATCCTCATTGGCCCGATCTAAGGGGCGGCGTGAAACTGAGAACGTAATTGGGTCCCGGCTCTGCGGCGCAGCACTCCGTGCTGCACCGCGTCCGGGACACGAGATGGGCGCGAAATCGCGACGCCGCAGAACTCAAGCGACGGTATCGTGTCCCGGACGCGGTGCGGCACAAAGTGACGCACCGCAGAGCCGGGACCCAGAAGCGCTTGGCGGCACTATTCAGAGATGCAATCTCAAATGCCCTTCTCCGCCTTGCGACGGTCCCGACATTCGCTGATACGTTGGCGCGCTTGTCTGTCGTAGTCGCACGCTCTCCGAGCGCGAAACCCACCTACCGCATCACGTCGACCTTCACGTTGGCGACGCCGGAGTTCACCATGCCGAGCGCTTGCGCAGCGGAGTAGGATACGTCGACCACCCGCCCCTTCACGAACGGGCCGCGATCATTGACCCGCACGACCACCGACTTGCCGGTCGAGACGTTGGTCACCTGCAGACGCGTGCCGAACGGCAGGCTCGGATGCGCGGCCGTCAGTTCATGCGGATCGAACCTCTCACCGCTCGCAGTCTGCTGTCCCTCCGTGTAGAAGCTGGCGAGACCGTGTGAGCCGCCGAGCGAAGCGACCGTCGTGTGCCTTTCGGGCTCGGGTTCGCGGAGCCGCACCACCGACATCGGCGCATGAGACACCGGCGCATGAAAGGCATGCCGTGGCTCCAGTGCCGCCTGCCGTGTGGGGGCCGTGAAGCTCGCCCTGTGGCTGACGACCGAAGACTGCGCACAGGCCGCGAGCGACGCAGCAACCGTGCAGAGAACGCCAGTCCGGATAACGTTCCGGCCGACGCCCGGAAGGGCGAGACGATGGCTGCGAGCGGAAACGTCGCGCTCGCGCGTGACTCCTGAAGTCCTCATTGGGCCGATGACACGCATGTTCTGTGCGCCTCCGCCCCAGCCGCGTGCGAGATCGCCCGCGAATCGCGGCATCACCGTGGCAGGCGAACAGAAACGGCCTGCAACCTGCAGTTTTTCGCCTTGAGTGTGGCTTTGGCGCGACAGGTCCGGGGGCAATTTGCGGCCGGGATCACTGGTCGGGGGTTGCCGCGGTCGCGTACGATGCGGCCGGAGGTCTTCGCGTGCAATCCGATCCGCTGCTCACCCGCATCGTCGATGCGCTCAGCGCCGTGCCCGGCATCGCCGCCATCGCGCTCGGTGGCTCGCGGGCGCGCGGCACGGCGCATGAGGCTTCCGATTATGACCTCGGCCTCTATTTCACCGCCGCCGGACCAGTAGATACCGCGCGGCTCCGGCAGGCCGTGCGCGGGCTGGTCGATGATCCCGATGCAGCCGATGTCACCGAGATCGGCACCTGGGGGCCGTGGATCGTCGGCGGCGCCTGGCTTTCGATCGGCGGACGCAAGGTCGACCTGCTCTATCGCGAGATCGACGCGGTCGCGCGTGTCATCGCGGCGTGCCGGAGCGGTGTGATCGAGATGCACTATCAGCCGGGCCATCCGCACGGCTTCCTGTCTGCGATCTGGATGGGCGAGGTCGCGCTATGCCGCGTCCTGCACGATCCGACGCGCGCACTCGCGAACCTCAAGGCCGGCTGCACGCCCTATCCGGCCGCGCTGCGCGAGGCCATCATCCGTCGCTTCCAATGGGAAATCTCGTTCAGCATCGAGAACGCCGAGCTCGCGCTCGCGCGTGCTGATCACACACATATCGCGGGATGCGCCTATCGCGCTCTCGCCTGTCTCGCCCAGGTGCTGTTCGCGCTGAACGAACGCTATCTGATCAACGAGAAGGGTGCGCTGCTGGAGGCCGCTTCACTCCCGCGCACCTTGCCTAGCCTCGCGCTTCGCACAGCAGACGTGTGGAAACAGATCGGCAGCAGTGATTTTCGTCAAATCCTGTCCATCATCCGCGCGCTAGAGGCCGAGACACGGGCATTGATCTAGCGTCCCCACCGGTCCTGCCAGATCTTCTCGCCGATCGAGCAGGACACGCGTGGCTCCTTGGCGTTGTCCGCGACCGGCAGGCGTTGCGGCGTCCGTCCGGCGACCTCCATCAACAGCTTGGTCCGGATCGCTTCCTTGAACTCCTCCCGGCTCTTGATCGGAACCACGAAGGAGCCGGGGCCGCCGACCACGCAGTCTTCGTAGTAGTAGTCGAGATTGTCGATGTCCATCGTCGAGTAGGACGGCTCCTTGACCATGATCGGCAGGCCGTTGATCACGATCCCCTTGGCCAGCGCAGCGTCGCGCGCGATCGTGACCGGCGCGCCGCTGTTGTTGGGGCCGTCGCCGGAGATGTCGATGACGCGCCGCAGGCCGCGATATGGATCGTCGTCGAACAGCGGCACCGCAAAGTAGATCGCGCCCGAGATCGAGGTGCGCGAGGCGCGACGGATCGGCGTCTTCATGATCTCGGCCGCGACTGCGTCCGCGCTTTCCGGCCCGTCGATCAGGCGCCAGGGAATGATGATCTTCTGGTCGCCGGACGCCGCCCATTCGAAATAGGTGATGGAGACGCGTCCGTGCGGACCGTTCTTCAGCGCCTGCATGAATTCCTTCGAGGAGATCGCCTGGGCATAGCCTTCGCGCTGGATCGCGAGCTCATCGAGGTCCATCGAATAGGAAACGTCGACCGCGATGATGAGCTCAACGTCGACGGAGGCTGCCGCTTCCTTCTCGCTCAGCTGCTGCGTGGGCTGCGCTCTTGGTGCGGCCGCGACGTCCGCGACATCGCCGCAAGCCAGCGCGCCCACCGCGCACAGCATTCCGATCGAGATCCACCAGCGCATGCTGCCCTCCGATCCTATGACGGGATGGTGACATGCAATCCGCCAGCGGCAAAGCGAGAACAGGCGATCTCATTCACATTCGAGTTAGACTTTCACATTCGAATTGGCCTTCGCGCGCCGAACTCTGGCCATAAAGCCAAGCGCGGGAGCCGGCGTCGGTGCCGGACTGCCCTGCTATGCCCGTAGTTCCCCGGCTACGCCGAACGCTGTATGGTCATGCGGTGACCTCATCAGGAATATGGGTGCCGCCGCATGAACGACGCCGTCACCAAGCCCGAGACAAAGGTCAAGACCCGAGTCCGGACCAAGGTGGAACGTCCGCGTCTCTACAAGGTGATCCTGGTCAATGACGACTTCACGCCGCGCGAGTTCGTGGTCTCGGTGCTGAAAGCGGAATTCCGCATGACCGAGGACGAAGCCTACAAGGTCATGATCACGGCACACCGGCGCGGCGTCTGCGTGGTCGCCGTCTTCACCAAGGACGTCGCCGAGACCAAGGCCACGCGCGCCACCGATGCCGGCCGTGCCAAGGGCTATCCGCTGCTGTTCACCACCGAGCCGGAAGAATAGAACACGGTTTTTGATTAAGCATGATCTACGCGCAAACGCGTTCCGCGTTTGTCGCGGGGAAAACCGCTGCACACTTTTCCGGATCATGCGCTAAGCAACAGCCTCGTCGCGCAGCCCGAAGACGCGCTGCTCGGTCGAAAGGCCCGCGATCGGAAATGCGCCGAGCTCGGTCCATTGTTCGCCCGAAAGGCCGGCGAACGCCTCGGAGGCCACGATGGTGCGCTTCAGCCGCGAGGTGAGCTTCTCCAGCCTTGCGGCGACATTGACCGCGGGACCGATGCAGGTGAAGTCGAGCCGGTTGCCGCCGCCGATATTGCCGTAGAGCAATTTGCCGACATGCAGCGCCACGCCGAAGCGGAAGCGCTCGACGGTATCACCGGTTTGATACGCGAGTGCATCCACGCTGCCGCGGGAGTGACGCGCAGCTTGCAGGACCCGGCCGCAGACCTCAGCCGGATCACCATCCCGCTCGGCAATCGGAAATACCGCGAGCAGGCCGTCGCCCATGAACTTCAGGACCTCGCCGCCCTGCTCGCGGATCGCGGTGACCTGGCAATCGAAGTAATGGTTGAGAATGTCGACCACGGTCTCGGCCGGCAGCCGGTCGGACAACGGCGTGAAGCCGCGCAGGTCTGACAGCCAGATCGCGGCATGCATCGTGTCGGTGTGGCCGCGGCGGATCTGGCCGCCGAGAATGCGCTCGCCGGCGCGATTGCCGACATAGGTGTCGAGCAGCATCGAGGCAGTCCGGCGCAAGGTGGTGATCTCGGTGTAGCGCGACAGCGCCGGAATCAGCGAGCGGATCGCCTCCACCTGCGCCTCAGTGAAACCGCCCGCGTCCTTGGTAGTCCAGCTCGACGCGTGCATCTGACGCTCGAGGAAAGTCATCGGCAGGGCGAGATAGTCGGTGACGCCCTCGGCGCGTAGATCCATCAGGATCGGATAGCGCTCCGCTTCCGGCGCTTGCGGATTGGCGCGGAAGGAAATGCCCTGCTCGACCACCGCCGCGAGTGGGCTGTCGCGGAAGGTCGGCGAGTCCTGAAAACTGTAATCGACGGTTCCCGTCTCGACCTCGGCACCCTGCCGCCAGATGAAGCTGCGGCCATAGATCTCCGGATGCAAGGTGCGGACAAACACGCCAACCCGCCACAGCGGAATCCCGAGCCCGACCAGGCGTTCGCAGCATTCCGCCATCATCGCACTCGGCGTCGCCGCGGAACGCGCGCCGTCGATCAGCCAGTCCTTGATGTCCTGCAGCCTGGATGCGTCCATGCGCCGACCTTAGGCGATGGAGGTGATGGGAGTAAACTGGTACTGGATCAGCCCACCTGCCCGCGATGGCGCAGCAGATGGTCGGCGAGCACGCAGGCCATCATGGCCTCTCCGACCGGCACCGCGCGGATGCCGACGCAGGGGTCGTGCCGGCCCTTGGTCAGGATCTCGGTGTCGTTGCCGTCGCGATCGACGGTCAGGCGCGGGTTGAGGATCGACGAGGTCGGCTTCACCGCAAAGCGCACCACGACCGGCTGGCCGGTGGCGATGCCGCCGAGAATGCCGCCGGCATGATTGGAGAGAAAGCGGACGCCCTCATTGCCCGCGCGCATCTCATCGGCATTCTGCTCGCCGGTGAGCTCGGCCGCGGCAAAGCCGGCGCCGATCTCGACCCCCTTGACCGCGTTGATACTCATCATCGCCGCCGCAAGGTCCGCATCGAGCTTGCCATACAGCGGGGCACCGAGGCCGGCCGGCACGCCTTCGGCAACGATTTCCAGCACCGCGCCGATCGAGGAGCCACTCTTGCGGATGCCATCGAGATAATCCGCAAAGAACGCCGCCTTGTCCTTGTCGGGGCAGAAGAACGGGTTGTTCGCGACCTCGTCCCAATCCCATTTGCTGCGATCGATCTTGTGCGGACCCATCTGCACCAGCGCGCCGCGCACTTTCACATCTGGCAGGATTTTGCGGGCGATGGCGCCGGCGGCGACGCGGGTCGCGGTTTCGCGCGCCGAGGAGCGGCCGCCGCCGCGATAGTCGCGCAGGCCGTATTTGGCCTCATAGGTGTAGTCGGCATGTCCGGGCCGGAACTTGTCCTTGATCTCGGAATAGTCCTTGGAGCGCTGGTCGGTGTTCTCGATCAGAAGCGCGATCGGCGTGCCGGTCGTGACCTGCGCGCCGCTCTCCGGATGCGCCATCACGCCGGACAGAATCTTCACCTGATCCGGCTCCTGGCGCTGGGTGGTGAAGCGCGACTGGCCCGGACGACGGCGGTCGAGATCGCGCTGGATCTCCTCAGCCGTCAGCGGAATCCGCGGCGGGCAGCCGTCGACGACGCAGCCGATCGCCACCCCATGGCTTTCGCCGAAGGTGGTGATGCGGAACATATGGCCGAAGGTGTTGAAGGACATGAGCTGCTGCTACCAACCGAAAGAATGTCATTCCGGGATGATCCGAAGGACCAGACCCGGAATCTCGATATTTCCGGGTTCGGTGCATCGCACCGCCCCGGAATGACGGTGATCAACTAACTGAACTTCTCGAACCCATCCGCGCCGAACACATAGACGGCGCCCTGCTGAATCGGAAGCTCGACCGCGCGTTGCGGCGTCTCGAAGCCGAGCGCCACCATCAGCGCCCGCGCCGTGCCGCCGTGAGCGACCGCGACAATGTCGCCGGCCAGCGTATCGTACCACTCGCGCACCCGCCGCTGCACGTCAGCATAGGTCTCGCCGCCTTCCGGCGCCAGGGCCCATTTGTCGGCCAGGCGCTTGGCGTAGAAGACGGGATCCGCGGCTTCCATCTCCGGCAGGGTGAACCCCTCCCACCTGCCGTAGCCGATCTCGCGCAAGCGCGCGTCGAGGGAATAGCCCTCCGGCGGCAGCTCGAGCGCCTGCCGCATCAGCTCCATGGTCGCGCGGGCTCGGCCCAGCGGGCTCGCCACGAACGGCAGCTCGGCGACGTCGTGGCCGTTCTGCCTAGCGAGCTCGCCGAGGATATTGCCCGACTGGACCGCCTGCACCCGGCCGAGATCGTTGAGCGGAATGTCCTGCGTGCCCTGCAGTCGCCCGAGCGCATTCCATTCCGTCTCACCGTGGCGGATGTAGTAGATCGTGGGCGCGGGCATGAGCTGCTTAGCGTCAGTCCTTCGCGAGCGAGATGTCCGGCGCCTCGGGCCGCTTCATGCCCAGCACATTGTAGCCGGCATCGACATAGTGCACCTCACCGGTGACACCGCGCGCGAGGTCGGACAGGAAATAGAGCGCGCTGTCGCCGACCTCCTCGATCGTGACGTTGCGGCGGAGCGGCGCGTTGACCTCGTTCCACTTCAGGAGGTAGCGGGAATCGGCGATGCCGGCAAAGGCCAGCGTCTTGATCGGGCCGGCCGAGATCGCGTTGACACGGATGCCCTTCTCACCGAGATCGACGGCGAGATACCGCACGCTCGCCTCCAGCGCCGCCTTGGCCACGCCCATCACGTTGTAATGCGGCATCCACTTCTCCGCGCCATAATAGGTCAGCGTGATGATCGAGCCGCCATCGGGCATCAGCTTCTCGGCGCGCTGCGCAATCGCCGTCAGCGAGTAGCAGCTGATCAGCATGGTCTTGGAGAAATTCTCGGCCGTGGTCTCGAGGTAACGGCCGTCGAGCTGGTCCTTGTCGGAGAACGCGATTGCGTGCACGACGAAGTCGATCTTGCCCCACTTCGCCTTGAGCGCGTCGAACACGGCATCGATGGTCGTGGGATCGGTGACGTCGCAATGGCCGAGCAGGACGCCGCCGAGCTCTTGCGCCAGCGGCTCGACCCGCTTCTTCAGGGCATCGCCCTGGTAGGTGAGCGCGATCTCCGCGCCGGCCGCGCGCGCCGCCTTCGCGATCCCCCAGGCGATCGAACGGTTATTGGCGACACCAAGAACAACCCCGCGCTTGCCCTGCATCAGACCTGAAATTTGCGGCATCCGGCATCCCTGTCGAACTGGTTAGACCCTGGACGTACACCACCGGTTTCGCCCGGTACAGCCCTTTTCAACCCACTCTAGGGCACACTCCCGCCCGATTGGCGGGACGGAATAGGCCCGTCACCCCGGTGTTTGTCGAGCTGAGGGGAGCGCGATCCTAGCCATCGCCGCAAACCCCGACAGCCGAGAGATTGAGACGATGAGCGCGTTTCGCCAGAGTGTGGAAGCGATGATACCGGCGCTGCGCCGCTATGCCCGCGCGCTGGCCCGCGATGGCGATGCCGCCGACGATCTGGTGCAGGACACGCTGGTGCGCGCGCTCCGCTCGGAGCGGCTGTTTCTCGGCGGCGATATCAGGAGCTGGCTCTATACCATCCTGACCAATCTCAACAAGAACCGGCGCCGGTCGCTGGCGCGCCGGCCGCATTTCATGCCCCTGCAGGACGACAATGCCGACGCGAGCGGGACCGAGGCGGAAGGGCGCGACATCGAGCGCGCGCTGGCGACCCTGGTCGAGGAGCAGCGTGCGGCGCTGTTGCTCGTGGTGCTGGAGGGACTGAGTTATCGCGAGGTCGCCGACATTCAGGGCGTGCCGATCGGCACCGTGATGTCGCGGCTGGCCCGTGCCCGAGCCCATGTCCGCGCCGTGCTGGAGGGCGAACGCCCTGCGCTACGGAGCGTGAAATGAGCGCCGCCGTGCTGCACATGAACCAACGTGCCGTGGTCCTGCCCCGCTCCGGGATGGTCTGCCACGCCGGAAACCGCTGCTCGATTGAAGTGAGACTACGCAAATGACCGACCCGAAAATTCCCGTTACGGAAGACGAGCTGCACGCCTATATCGACGGTGAGCTGCCGCCGGAGCGCCGTAGCGACGTCGAAGCCTGGCTCGCGACCCATCCCGACGACTCCGAACGGGTGCAGTCCTGGCGCACAATGGCGGAGGCGCTGCATGCGCGCTACGATGCGGTGGCCAACGAGTCCGTTCCGCCGCGGCTGGAGCTCGAGCGACTGCAGCGACCGCCGCGCAAATGGCTATACGGGGCGATCGCCGCAAGCTTCGCTGCCTTCCTAATGGGCGGCGCGAGCGGCTGGGTGGCCCACGGAGCCACGAGCGCCCGGTCCACGTTACAGGCCTTCACCGGCGATGCGCTCGAAGCGCACCGGCTCTACGTCGTGGAGGTCCGTCATCCCGTCGAAGTCCCTGGCGATGAGAAGGCCCATCTGCAGCAATGGCTGACCCGCCGTTGTGGCCGGACGGTGCACGCGCCGGAGCTCCAGTCCACCGGATTGAAGCTGGTCGGTGGACGCCTGCTGCCCGGCCCATCGGGACCTGCATCATTCCTGATGTATGAAAGCCCCTCCGGCGAGCGCTTCACCGTTTACGCGACAAAGACGACGACGGAAGCCATGCAGATGCGCTACACGAGCGAGGGCACCACTGGTGCACTGTTCTGGGCCGACCGCGGTGTGGGCTATGTCGTGATTGGCGGCAGTGACCGCCAACGTCTAACACAGGTTGCACAGCAGGTTTACGACCAAACCGAACGGAGCGGCGGATAGCGTGCGCAGCAAGCGCGGCACACGCTCTGATCGCAGAGATAGTTCAGGATTCCCGACAGGCTGAGAGGGAGTTGCCGCACCCGCGTTTGCGACTACTGACGTGCAGATGCGACATCGGCGCAGTAGCTACCTAACACGCCAAGGTCGATGTCCCAATTCGGTCATCGAAAGTCTGAAATGAGGCCACGAACGCGTCTCAATATCGTACCGAATACTCACGAAAAAATGAGGAGCGTTCGATCCGCCGATCGACACGCAAGCGGCCTCGATTGGGGTTTTGTACCGCGCTGGTCCCCCTCTCGAGGCCGCACTTTTTTATGCCCTCGTTTCACATCCGGACGCACGTCATCCGCGCAGCCAGAGCGCACGGGCAGCCGCGGAGTCATCATATCGGCGGCCCGCTCGCTGCGCTCAGCTCGACGTCGAACAAGCAGCGGCGGCGCGACCTCTGCGTCAGAGATCGCCGCCGCGTGTTACGGAAGATTGCTGCGCGGATTGTAAGGGTGGCGGTCGCGCCACTTGGTCATCAAGGTCTCGAGCTCGGCGTCATTCCCATCCGGTAGCATGATCCTGGTCGTGACGAAGAGGTCGCCGCTGCCACCGCTCTTGGGCAGACCCTTGCCCTTCAGCCGGAAGGTCCGCCCGCTCGACGTGTTCTTCGGAATCGACAGCTCGACCGCGCTGCCCAAGGTCGGCACCCGCACCTTGGCACCAAGCACCGCTTCATAGAGCGATATCGGCAGCTCCAGCCTGAGATCACTGCCCTCGACCTTGAAGTAAGGATGCGGTGCGATCTGGATCGTAATCAGCAGATCACCCGGCTTGTGGCCGGGCGCGCTCTCGCCCTGTCCCTTCAACCGAATCTGCTGGCCGGCGATGACGCCCGCCGGAATCTTGACATTCAGCTCGCGACCGTTCGGCAGCCGCACCCGCTTCTCGCCGCCATTGACGGATTCCTCGAGCGTGACGGTCATCGAGACGTTCAGGTCGAGATCAAGGCCGACACCACCGGCATCGAACTCGAACGAGCCGCCGCCGGAGCGTGCGCCACGCGCAGCACCGCCGAACATGCTGTTGAGAATATCCTCGAAGCCGCCTGCGCCGCCGAACCCGCCAGCACCTCCGCCGCTGCGGAAGCTATAGCTCTCGAACCCGCCCGGCCCGGCCCGGCCGGCGCCACCGCCGCCCGGAAAGCCCTGGAAGCGCGGCTTGCCTTCGGCATCGATCTCACCGCGGTCGAATTGCTTGCGCTTTTCCTCATCCCCGAGGATCTCGTTGGCGGTGTTGATCTCGGCAAACTTGGCCGACGCTTTCGGATCGTTCTTGTTGCTGTCGGGATGGTGCTTCTTGGCGAGCTTGCGATAAGCGCTCTTGATGGCCGCAGCGCTAGCGCTCCGCGGCACCCCCAAGACCTCATAGGGGTCGCGCATCCGTCACGTCTCCTTACGAAAATCAGATACTAACCTATGGGCTCCCCGCCCGCTTTGCATTTCATCTGGGGAGTCCGTTGTATTTTTACAACGGGTTCCCGCGGATGAACTAACCCTGCTGCCAAGGTTTGAGGCTGTGAATGGCCCACCGGCCGCGTTCGATGCGACAGGCGGACCCCTGCAGCCAGCGCTCGGTCTTACCATTCACATAGCTGGCGAGGAAATCGCGGCAGGTCTTGCCGGCGTCGCCGGCGTAGATCTTGGCGATCGGCGTCACCGAGCCGCGGGCTCCAGTCTGGGGGTTGTGCCACGGTTGGCTGGAATCCTTGTCCCCCTTGGTCAGCACGTCGGAGGCGGCATTGCGGGCGAACGCCAGGTCGGCTTCGGTCGGCTCGGCGGCGATCGGGCCCCTGAGTGATCCCGTGACTTCGGCCTCCTGCATCTTGGCGAACGCGCTCTCCGAGCCGGAGCGCGACATGGCGCAGCCCCCGCCGGTGAGCCCGATCAGAATCAGTGTAAGCGCGGTGCCGGCGGAGCCGATCGCCGATAGGCCAAAGCGTACCGATGCCCTATATAGGGCCGGAACAGACCGGCACTGCGCGCTCTTGGCCGCGGGTGAACGCAAAACTCGGACTCCCCTCCATGACCGACCCCACGACCATCAAACACCAGACAACCTTAACATCAGGTCACTCGCCCGATTTCACTCAGGCCGGAGAACCGTTTGCGCTGTTTGCCGAGTGGTTTGCGGAAGCCACCAAGAGCGAGCCGAACGATCCGAACGCGATGGCGCTGGCCACGGTGGACGACACCGGCCTGCCCGATGTGCGCATGGTGCTGATGAAGGGCTATGACGCAGCCGGCTTCGTGTTCTACAGTCATAAAGCGAGCCAGAAAGGCCGCGAACTCGCCACAAATCCTAAGGCGGCCTTACTCTTTCATTGGAAGTCTTTGCGCCGGCAGGTGCGGATCCGCGGCCCCGTGACACCGGTGACAGACGCGGAGGCCGATGCCTATTTCGCCACCCGTCCGAAACAGGCCCAGCTCGGGGCTTGGGCGAGCAAGCAGTCGGAGCCGTTGGAGAGCCGCTTCGCCTTCGAGCAGGCAATCGCCAAGGTCGCCACCCAATACATCATCGGCGAAGTGCCGCGCCCACCCGGCTGGAGCGGCTGGCGCATCACGCCGCTGCGTATGGAGTTCTGGCACGACCGCCCGTTTCGCCTGCATGATCGGGTCGAATTCCGCCGCGAGACGCCGGCCGATGGATGGACGAAGGTGAGGATGTATCCGTAAGTCTCGTCATCCCCGGATGGTCGCGCGACAAGATGGCTCTGCCATTTTGCGCGGAGGACTAGACCACCGATGCGCAATTGCGCATCTGGGAATCAAGAGATTCCGTTTCGATGCAGCGCATCGACCCGGAATGACGACCCAATGCCGCAAGAGCCGTGATAAGCCTGTCAGTGAGAGACCAGTTCATGCCGACCTCATCCAACCAGCCGCGGCGCACGATGATCCTGACCGGTGCGAGCCGCGGCATCGGCCACGCCACCGTGATCCGCTTCTCGTCGGCAGGCTGGCGCGTCATCACCTGCTCGCGGCACCCGTTTCCCGAGGAATGCCCCTGGGACGGCGGGCCTGAGGATCACATCCAGGTCGACCTCGCCAATCCCGAGGACACGCTTCGGGCGATCGACGAGATCAAGCGCAGGCTCGACGGCAACGCGCTGCATGCGCTGGTCAACAACGCCGCGATTTCGCCGAAGGGGCCCGGCGGCTCGCGGCTCGGCACTGTCGACACCGATCTCGAAACCTGGAATCACGTCTTCCGCGTCAACTTCTTCGCGCCGATCATGATGGCGCGCGGGCTGATCGAGGAGCTGAAGGCGGTGAAGGGCTCGGTGGTCAACGTGACCTCGATCGCCGGCTCGCGGGTGCACCCCTTCGCGGGCGCCGCCTATGCGACCTCGAAAGCGGCACTGGCCGCGCTGACGCGCGAGATGGCATCCGATTTCGGCCGGGTCGGCGTACGCGTCAACTCGATCGCGCCGGGTGAGATCGACACCTCGATCCTGTCGCCGGGCACCGAGAAGATCGTCGCCGAGCAGATCCCGATGCATCGGCTTGGCACCCCGGACGAGGTGGCGAAGATCGTCTACGTGCTGTGCACCGACACCAGCTCCTACGTGAACGGCGCCGAGATCCACATCAACGGCGGCCAGCATGTGTGACAGTCAGCCTGCCCACGGCCCGCAGCGATGAGCCTCTCCCTCGGAGCGCCCTGTTAGAGGCGTTTTGCAGGTGGGCGCCGAAGCCCCCAAAGCAAAGCGGCTCTGGAGCTGAGGCTCCGGAGCCGCCACGCGACCTCTCCGTATCAATACCGGCGGAAATGGTGGTGGTGGTGGTGATGATGGTGATGGTGGTGCCGATGCGGCCTCACCACGATCACCGGGCGGTGCCAGTGATGATGATGGTGGTGGTGATGGTAGCGCACCTGCACGACCTGAGCGTCGGCTGGCTCAGCGCCCTGCTCGCGGTCCATCGCCTGCAGGATGACGCCGGCATTCGGGATCGGCTCCAGCAGATCGGCATAGGAGTTTGCGCGCAGCGCGTCGGCCGGCACCTGCACCGGTGCAGCCTGAGATGACGTGAACGTGCCGAGCGCAGCCGCGGCACCCAAAAGTCCGGCGATCTTCTTGTCCAAGTGTATTCTCCAATGTGGTATCCCAGCCCGCGACAAGAACTACGGTCACGTACAATGGTTCCCTGCTCTGCTCCGAACCTCGGCAGGTGATGCAGGACTCCGAAACGTGATCGGCGCCGACTCGCGCAGCTCTCGGGCGAGTCCTATCCTCCGCTCACCTTGAACGATGGATGAACGGCTGCATGGGACGCTTCGCGACCACTGCCGCACTTTACGAGCGGCTGCGTCCGCCCTACCCCGTTGCATTCTTTCAGCGCATCGCCCAGCAACTGAGGGTCTCGACGCAACAATCGCTGATCGATCTCGGCACCGGTCCCGGCCTGCTGGCACTGGGATTCGCGCCCTATGTCGGACGCGTGGTCGGCGTCGATCCAGAGCCCGCGATGCTGGCAGCGGCACGCGAGGCAGCGGCGGCAGGTGGCCATGCCGTGATGCTGATCAATGGCAAGGCCGAAGATCTCCCCGCCGACATCGGGCAGTTCGAAGTGGTCACGATCGGGCGTGCGTTGCATTGGATGGAGCGCACGGCGACGCTGAGCGCGCTGCAGCGCCTGCTGGCGTCCGATGGTGCCATCCTGATCTGCACTTCAGCCTCGGTTGCGGACGGCCGTAACCCGTGGCTCGACATCCACAACGCGGCGCGTGTCGCGTGGGCGCAGGACGGGCCGATACCGCTGGGCGGACGATCGGCACGCCTTCATCGCGAACTTGCGGCCTTTCTCGACGGCAGCCGGTTTCGCGAGGCTGAAACGATCAAGGTGGAGGCGAGCCACATGATCAGCATCGGCGACCTCGCCCGGCGCGTGCTCACCTATTCGTCATCGTCTCCCGCCCTGCTCGGCGACAAGGTCGGCGCGATGCTGGCTGATGTCGAGGCGCGGCTGGCGCCGTTTGCGGATAACGGCCAAATCAGGGAAGTGGTGGTGGCGACCGCCCAAATCGTTCGCCGGGTGGGTCGCCGTTAACGGCACGGCGGGCTTAACGGGCGGCGACCGGCGAGCGCCACATGGCAAGCACAGACGACGGGCGAAACTTATCCCTCGCAGACCAGCCCGCGCAGGATCTGCGCGGCGCGCCAGCGCAGACGCGCGGTCTCGACATTGAGCGCGGAGGAACACTCCTCCTCGCGCTCGCCTTCCTCCAGTTCGGCGCCGCAAAATCGGCAGGTGTTGGGCGACAGCGCATAGGCAGCAAACGCTCCGGCACGGCCGCGCTGATAGGCCGCGAGCTCGACCACGTTATCCGATGCCGTTATGCGTTTCTCAACCATTGCTGCCTCTTGGCTAAGGCGCGGTGAACGCGCCTTTGTGCTCCTGAGCGGGGCGCCAGAGGTGACGCGCTTTGCGTCGTCGTCGCCGTGCTCATGCTAGCCTTATCGCAGAGAAGTTTCTTTCAAACGTTCAGCGCACCGCTCAAATTTTACCTGAGGAATTGCGGCGGCTTTGCAGCCGACTTGCATTCGAGTAGGCCATTGCAGGTATGCCGGTGGTCCGACGCCAACTCTTGTAGTCCATCTGTAAGGCAGGTTTGCGAATGTTGGCGAAGGATCACCGACCAATTCATGGCGAATGTCAGAACGCGTATGCAGATCGTTGCATGCGCGCATCAGGTGCTGCGTGAACCGATGTGAATCTTAGTTGCGAAAAACAGGCGTGAATAAGGCGGATCCGGCAACGATCAGCGCGATGACGCAGGGCACGTCGATCCTATGTTGGCCGTGGCGTTAGTTCACCTACAGCCACTTTTTGATCTTGAAGAGGTAGTAAGGCACGATCGCGGCAAACAGCATCATGATCAGCGCCATCGGATAGCCGTGGACCCATTCGAGCTCCGGCATCACCTTGAAGTTCATGCCGTAGATCGAAGCGATCAGGGTCGGCGGCATCAGCACCACCGCCATGACCGAGAACAGCTTGATGATGTTGTTCTGCTCGAGATTGACGACGCCGAGCATGGCGTCGAGCACGAAGGTGATCTTGCCCGCAAGATAGGAGGCATGGTCCGTCAGCGAGGCCACGTCGCGCTGCATGGTCTTGAGTTGCTCACGCATGTCCTTCGACCATTTGACGCCTTCCACGACGGCCGAAAGGAAGGTGACGATGCGCCCGATCGAGACCAGGCTCTCGCGCACTTTCGAGGTCAGGTCGCCCTTGCGGCCGATCGCGATCAGGATCTGCGAATATTGCTTGGCGTGGCCGTGCCGCTCGGTATGCGGTTCGAAGATGTCGTGGGAGACCTGGTCGATGTCGGCCCCGACCCGCTCCAGAATGTCGGCGCAGCGGTCGATGACCGCGTCGAGCAGTTCCATCAGGATCATCTCGCCAGTGATGCCGGACGGGCAGGCGCGGGCGAGCTTCGCTTCCACCACGGTGAACGGCTTCGGCTGGTCGTAGCGGACGGTGACCAGACGGTGGTCCGACAGGATGAAGGTCACCGCCGTGGTCCGCGGCATGTCGGTGTCCGAATGGCACATCAGGGTCGCGGTCATGTAGCGGGCGCCGTTCTCGATATAGAGCCGGCTGGAGATCTCGATCTCCTGCATGTCCTCCCGCGTGGGCACCGCAACACGGGCAAGCTTCTCGACTGCCTTGTCCTCGGCCGCGGTCGGATTGACCAGGTCGATCCAGACCGCGCTGTCCGGCAGCGCCTGGAGGTCTTGAATGGCCGCCTTCTTCAGCGCCGATTCGCCGGGAACAAACACCGAGAACATCCAGGTCTCCGAAAGGAACAAGATTTTAAGGCTTTAACGCGATTCTCGCTGCAGCCTTGTGACGCAGCTTTCCGGTCCGGTCCACGGCTTCCGCGCAACTCCTACCGCGGCTTTTTAGGCTTCGGCCGCCCGAGCTGTGAACGACAGTGTCCAGAATGGCACAATGCGCACCGCTGTTCCGCGAAATCTTGCGGCAAAAAAGCAACAACCACCGCGCTGCAGCGCCGAGCCGGCCTGGCGACGCTGGAATTGTGACCCGTTTTGTCGATAATGATCCGCAACGGAATCGTCGCGTTGGGGCTGCCGCGCCCAGGCTTGCGCAACCCAAGCTTTAACTGGAAATTTGCCATGTCGCTGAAGGTGAAACTTGGACTTCTGGCCGCGGGCCTGATGCTGTCGGGCTGCATGCAGGCCACCACCTATGAGGCGACCAATGCGCAGGCCTTCAAGCCGCACGACAAGGAACTGCTGGCCAAGATCCGCTACACCAACGTACCGGTCGCCGAACCGTTCCGCCGCGCCATCGTCGACTACCATCGCAAGGAAGCGCCCGGCTCGATCGTGGTCGATTCCGACAACCATTACCTCTATTACGTGCTCGATAGCGGCAAGGCGATCCGTTACGGCATCACCGTGGGCGAAGAGGCCATGGCCTGGTCGGGCATCGCCAAGGTCGGCGCCATGACCGAGTGGCCGGCCTGGCACCCGACCTCGGGCGAAATCCAGCGGCTTGGCGTGCCGACCTATGTGCCGCCCGGACCGGACAATCCGATGGGTTCGCGCGCGATGTACCTCTATGCCAACGGCAAGGATACGCTGTTCCGCATCCACGGAACCAACCAGCCGGAATATATCGGCGCCTCGATTTCCTCGGGCTGCATCCGCCTGACCAACGAGGACGCGATCGACCTCTACAACCGCGTCAAGGTCGGCACCATCGTGGTGGTGCTGGAACCGCACAAGGGTGATTCGCCGTTCAACTCGCAGATGGCGCTGCAGGGCTCTGGCGGCAACACGGTCGCGATGCAGTAAGCGGCGCGACGGGGCCGGCCCAATCCAGATCAAATCACAGAAACGCGTACGCCATCCTTTTGTGAAAGCGCCGGTTTTCCGGCGCTTTCTTATTTCCGGGGGCGCGAGCTGCCCCGGGCGCCTCGCTTGAGGCTGTCGGAGCCGGCCGCTTTCCGCGCGTGAGATCAAAAGAACGACGCGAACGGATTCCACATCCGCGCGCGGTGCCGGTGCTTGCGCGGTGTGGACCGCTGCGCGGCGAGTTTTCGACGCGACGTCTTCCCCTGGTCGGCCTTTTCCGCCGAGGCCCTTTCCGAGGCGTGATCGGGCGAGGCCTTCTCCTGACGCTCTGGATCGGCAGCCGCCTTGCTGCGCGAACCGGCCGAAGGCTTATTCGGTGACTTGTCATTCCCATCCGTGCTGCCGGTGGCCAGCTCGGCTGAGGAAGCGGACGGTGCGCGCTTTGACCGAGGGGCAGCTTTCTCCGCACCAGCGTCGGGAGCGGGTTGCGGTCCCTGAGCCGCGTCATGCACCGGCTTTTGGTCTTGAGCCCGAGCCTTGTCCTGCCCGGTCCGACCGCTCTCGGCCTTCGCCTTGCCGTTTCCTGCGTCAGCCTTGTCGCTTTTGGCCTGATCGTCGACCTTCGCCTTGGCGCCGTTACCGCCCTGCCCGGCCTCCGCGACCGCGCGCGGCGGCGCCTCCTCGGGCCGCTCGGCCGGCAACAGCGGCGCGACCTTCGGCATCGGATCAAGCACGTCCCACTGGCAGATCCGGTAGTTGTTATGGCGCTGCAGCAGGTCGAGATGGATGTGGTCCTCGTGGTACCCGTCGGAGTCTGGACCGAGCACCGTGGTGAAGCGCGTGCAGGCCGAATGCAGCAGGCTCTCGCGCACCTCCCGCGGCTGGGTCCGGTCGGTCAACTCGATCATGCGGCCGTCGGCAAGCTTGAAGCCGTGCACGTCGATCGCGTTGGCGCGGCCGTGCTCGGACAGCGGCGCGCCGGTCTTGCCGTTGCGGCCGCGGCACTCATAGGAATCGAAATTGTCCAGCGCGGTAATTGCGCTGCCGAGCTTCGCCACTTCCGGCACAACGTCGCTGCGGACCCAGTTCGCAATTTCGGTGGCCATCGTGCAGCGCATTGTTGCCGCGGGCGTGAGCGTCACGCGCTTCTTGTCCGGCAGCACCACGGCCTCGAGCCGCACCAGATCGTCGCCGCCACACTCGCCCGGTCCGTGGATCGGCGGGACCGACGGCGCGATCGCGACATCCTCAGTCAGCGCCAGCCGGCAGGCCGACGGTGGCGGTGGCCCGGCAGCCTCGGTCTTGTCCTCATCCTTGCCTTCGCTCTTACCAGCCTCGTCCTTGCCCTTTCCGCTCGCAGCGGACGCCCGCGCCGGCGCCTCTGCTGGGCGCGGCTGGGGCAATGGCACCGGCGCAGCTGCAATCGATTCGCGGGTCTTCGCCGGCTCGCCCACCGCATGATGGCCCCCGTGATGCGATCGCGCAGCAGCAGGGTCGGACATGGCGAGCAGTGAAAGCACGCCAGCGGCTACGGCGGTAACCACAGTCCAGTTGCGGCTGGCGCAGCCGACGCTAAAATCGTAGGAACCTTTCAAAATACCTCGCTGCAACAAGCGAATACCGTCCGGAGGAACGACCTGATGCTTGGTTTGATGCAAGATTGGCCCCTGCTCTGTCACCGGATCATCGAGCACGCGGCCACGATCCATGGCGCGCAGGAAGTGGTGACGCGGTCGGTCGAAGGTCCAATCGTTCGCACGACTTACCGGCAAATCCACGACCGAGCCCTCAAGGTGTCACAGATGCTGACGCGCGACGGCATCAAGCTCGGTGATCGCATCGCCACCATCGCCTGGAATACTGCGCGCCACCTCGAGGCCTGGTACGGCATCATGGGCATCGGCGCGATCTGCCACACCGTCAATCCGCGCCTGTTCCCGGATCAGATCGCCTGGATCATCAACCATGCGCAGGATCGCGTCGTGATGACCGATCTGACCTTCGTGCCGATCCTGGAAAAGATCGCCGACAAACTGACGAGCGTGGAACGCTACGTCGTGCTGACTGATGCGGCCCATATGCCGCAGACCGCGCTGAAGAACGCGATCGCCTATGAAGAGTGGCTCACGCAAGCCGACGGCGATTTCGCCTGGCAAACGTTCGACGAGAACACCGCGGCCGCGATGTGCTACACATCCGGCACCACGGGTGACCCAAAAGGCGTGTTGTATTCGCATCGGTCCAACGTGCTGCATGCGTTGATGGCCAATAATAGGGATTCGCTCGGCACTTCGGCCGCAGATACAATGCTGCCGGTGGTTCCCTTGTTCCATGCCAACAGCTGGGGCATCGCCTTCTCCGCACCATCGATGGGCACCAAGATGGTGATGCCCGGGCCGAAGCTCGACGGCGCATCGGTCTATGAACTGCTCGACACCGAGAAGGTGACCTACACGGCCGGCGTGCCGACGGTGTGGCTGATGCTGCTGCAACACATGCAGGCGCATAACCTGAAGCTGCCGCATCTGAAGATGGTGGTGTGCGGCGGCTCGGCGATGCCGCGCTCGATGATCGAGACCTTCCTCAACATGGGCATCGGCGTGCGCCATGCCTGGGGCATGACCGAGATGAGCCCGATCGGCACGCTCGCCACCCTGAAGCCGCCATTCCTCGGCACCGAGGGCGACGCTCGTCTCGACGTGCTGCAGACGCAAGGCTATCCGCCGTTCGGCGTCGAGATGAAGATCACCGACGATGCCGGAAAAGAGCTGCCCTGGGACGGCAAGACATTCGGCAGGCTCAAAGTATCAGGCCCGGCGGTCGCAAAGGCCTATTACCACGTCGACAACAACATCCTCGATGATGAGGGCTTTTTCGACACCGGCGATGTCGCCACCGTCGACCCGCACGGCTACATGCGTATCACCGACCGCTCCAAGGACGTAATCAAGTCCGGCGGCGAATGGATCTCTTCGATCGAATTGGAGAATCTCGCGGTGGGCCATCCCGCGGTGGCGGAGGCCGCGGTGATCGGTGTGTGGCATCCGAAATGGGACGAGCGGCCGCTGCTTATCATTCAGCTCAAGCAGGGCCAGGAGGCCACGCGCGAGGACATCCTGAAATACATGGATGGCAAGATCGCCAAATGGTGGATGCCCGACGACGTCGCCTTCGTCGACGGCATCCCGCATACCGCGACCGGCAAGATCCTGAAAACGGCATTGCGCGAGCAGTTCAAGGCCTATCGCTTCCCGAACGCGGCGGCCTGATCCGACAACTTGGGTGATCCATGCGGCCTCTGCCCGACCTGGCAGGGGCCGCTTTTCATTTTGGCACGCCGATTTGCGCGGCGGCGAGCCTGGAACCTTCGGCCAACTCGACGAAAGACGTATTGGAGGGCGGCCTGCGGGTTCCTAACGTCCCGGCAATTCAAAACAAGACACAGGGAAACGCCCATCATGTTCCAATTTGCGCGTATTGTTCCATGGCTCGTGAGCGCCTCGCTCGCGGCAACCGCCGCCCATGCCGCCGGCAACAAGGTCGTCATCGGCGACATCGACGACATGTCCGGTCTTTATGCCGACGTCATCGGCCCCGGCGGGGTCGAGGCCGCCAAGATGGCGATCGAAGATTTCGGCGGCAGCGTGCTCGGCAACCAGATCCAGTTCATGGAGACCGACCATCAGAACAAGCCCGACATCGGGGCACAGAAGTTCCGCGAATGGGCCGATCGAGACGGCGTCACCATGATCCTTGGCGGGTCCAACACCGGTGTCAGCCTGGCAATGGCCAACGTCGCCAAGGAGAAGAAAATCCCATTCATCGCGATCGGCGCGGCGGGCGCTTCGCTGACCGGGAAGGACTGCACGCCCTACACCGTCCACTACGCCTATGACACGACCTCGCTCGCGAACGGAACCGCCAAGACCATGGTGAAGCAGGGCGGCAAGAAATGGTTCTTCCTCACTGCCGACTACGCCTTCGGCTACCAACTGAAGGACGCCGCCTCCAAGGTGGTCGAGGCCAATGGCGGCCAGGTCGTCGGCGAGGTACGCGTGCCGCTGTCGACCTCGGACTTCTCGAGCTATCTGCTGCAGGCGCAGAACTCCGGCGCGCAGGTGCTCGGCCTCGCCAACGCCGGCAACGACTTCACCAACTCGATCAAGGCGGCCGACGAGTTCGGCATCGCCAATTCAATGAAGCCCGCCGCATTGCTCGCCTTCATCAGCGACATCCACAGCCTCGGACTGAAGACGGCACAGGGGCTCTACCTCACCACCGGCTGGTACTGGGACCTCAACGACAAGACCCGGGCGTTCGCCAAGCGCTATTACGAGAAGACTAAGCGTGAGCCCACCATGAACCAGGCGGCCTATTACTCCGCCACCATGACCTATCTCAATGCAGTAAAGGCAGCGGGCACGACCGATTCCGACAAGGTGATGGATCAGCTGCGCAAGACCAAGATCAATGACATGTTCACGGACAACGGCAAGATCCGCGCTGACGGCCTGATGGAGCACGAGATGTACATCATGCAGGTCAAGAAGCCGGAGGAGTCCAAATATCCGTGGGACTATTACAAGCTGGTGCAGACCATGTCGGGCGAAGAGGCGTTCGGCAAGCTCTCCGATAGCGCCTGCCCGCTGGCGACACATTAAGCCGACTGCCCCTTCGGGCTTGGAGTATGTGGCCTCCCTCGCGACACGCGATGGGAGGCCATTTGCGTTGAGGCGACTGCGATGGGCTTGAGGTGGCGCAAAACCGCCTGGGCTGGCCGCTGATAGCCTCTGGCCAATGACAACGCACTCACAACAAACCACCGCGACGTGGCGCGACATACCGACAACAGTCCTGACGCTCGGCATGGTATCGCTGCTGATGGACATCTCCTCCGAGCTGATCCACGGGCTGCTGCCGGTGTTTCTCGCCACGGCCATGGGCGCGAGCACCGTAATCATCGGCCTGATCGAGGGCGTGGCGGAGGCGACCGCGGCGATCACTAAAGTGTTCTCCGGCGTGCTGTCGGACCGGATCGGCAAGCGCAAGCTGCTGGTCGGACTCGGCTATGGACTCGCGGCCGCGACCAAGCCGGTGTTTCCGCTGGCCAGCACGGCCTGGCAGGTGCTGGCGGCACGGATCGTTGACCGCATCGGCAAGGGCATCCGCGAGGCTCCGCGCGACGCGCTGATCGCCGACATCACACCGCCTGGCATCCGCGGCGCGAGCTACGGCTTGCGCCAGGCGCTGGATACGACCGGCGCGGTTGCCGGCCCCCTGCTCGCGGTCGCCCTGATGGCGCTGTATGCCGACAACTTCCGCGCCGTGTTCTGGTGGTCGGTGGTGCCGGCCGCACTTGCAGTAGCATTGATCCTTATCGGCGTGCGTGAACCGGCCGCGAATGCGCAACAGCCGCAACGCGGCTGGCCGATCCATCGTCAGGAGTTGCGGCGGCTGTCGCGCGCCTATTGGATCGTCGTCGCGATCGGCGGCGTGTTCGCACTGGCCCGCTTCAGCGAGGCGTTCCTGGTGCTGAAGGCGCAGGCCGACGGCTTGCCGCTCTCCCTGATCCCGCTGGTCTACGTGCTGATGAACCTGGTCTACGCGGCGGTTGCGATGCCGGCCGGCGTGCTCTCCGACCGGATCGGCCGCACCAACCTGCTGATCTGCGGGCTGATCGTGCTCGCCGCGGCCGACCTCATATTGGCCTTCGCGCCCGGCCTCACCGGCACAGCCATCGGCGTCGCGCTCTGGGGCCTTTATCTCGGCCTGACGCAGGGCCTGCTTTCGGCGCTGGTCGCCGACACCGCACCGCTCGATCTGCGCGGCACCGCGTTCGGGATCTTCAATCTCGTCACCGGCGGCGCGCTGCTGGTGGCGAGCCTGCTCGCGGGATGGCTGTGGCACGCCTTCGGCCCGCAGGCGACGTTTGCGACCGGCGCAGTGTTCTCAGCCGCCACCATCCTGATGATGCTCACCGCCCTGAGAACCGATACCGCCGACCGCGCCTGAGCCCGGTATCGATCAACCGTCTCGCGCCACCCTTCCCAGAAAAGCCTCTTTGAATCCAAGGCCCTTGAATTTACCGCATCCACGTGGTCTCACACGGATGAATTGGCGGCCGATGCGGCCGGCATGGCCCCCAAAGCGGCGGTTCCGATGGCCCGCAGATTTCATGCTCCCTATCTGTCGGAGCCCGTCTCCAGCCTGGCGACCTGGACCCGCAATCTTGCGGTGTTCTCGGTGGTGGCTGTGCTGGTTTCGATCCTGATCGTTCGCTTCGACTTCCTCGAGATGAAGCCGGCGCTGGCGACCTTCTTCGGCGCGCTGGGCTTGGCCGTGCTCTCGATCCTGGTCGGGCTCGCCGCCTTCGTCGCCATCTGGCAGAACGGCAGCCGCGGCATGGGCCGCATCCTGCTCGCCTTCCTGATCGATGCGGTCGTGCTTGCCTATCCCGCCTACCTCGTCCTGCAATATCGCAAGCTGCCGAAGATCTACGACATCACCACCAATCTGATCGAGCCGCCGACATTCGAGGCGCTGGCGCCGCTGCGCAACGGCGACGGCACCAATCCCGCCGTCTACGCCGGGCTGACCGCGTGGGAGAAGCAGCAGAAGTTCTATCCCGACATCGAGCCGGTGCAGCTCGAACTGCCGCCCGACCGCGCCTATGCGATCGCGCTGAAGCTGGTCAACCGGCGCAAATGGTTCGTTGTCGACGAGCGGGCACCGCAGCCGCCACGCCGCGAGGGCCGCATCGAGGCGGTGGCGCGGACGCCGATCATGGGCTTTCGCGAGGACATCTCGATCCGAGTTAAGCCGGACGGCGAGGATTCCCAGATCGATATCCGCTCAGCCTCGCGCTATTTCGATTCCGACCTCGGCAGCAATGCCTCGCGCGTGACCAAATTCATCGAAGACCTCAGCACGGCTGGCGAAACCGAGGCGCAGAAGCCGGTGAAGAAGGTCGTCCCGCCGGCACCGGCCAAGCTGCCGGCGAAGACGGTGAGGAAATGACGCGCTAGTCGCTCGCCAGCCGATAGGTGCCGCCGATCACCGGATCGCCGCCGGTCGCAACCACGCCGCGGGCAACGAGGTCCTCCAGATGCGCCAGCACCGAATAGCCGGCTGCCGTCGTCAGCCGCGGATCGATGCCGATATAGCTGGCGCGCACGATGGTCGGGATGTCGGCCTCGCCCTTGCTGAGCCGATGCAGGATCGAAGCTTCGCGCGCCTGGCGGTGCCGGATCAAGAAACGGACGTAGCGCGGGCCTTCGGGGATTTCAGGGCCGTGACCTGAGAAATAGAGCTGCTCCGGCCGGCCTGCGAGCCGTTCCAGCGAGGCCATGTAGTCGACCATCGAGCCATCCGGCGGCGCCACGATCGAGGTCGACCAGCCCATCACATGATCGCCAACGAAGCTAGCGCTCTGCTCGGGCCAGGCGAAAGCGAGATGATTGGCGGTGTGGCCGGGCGTCGTGACGGCTTCCAGCCGCCAGCCGTCGCCTTCGACGACATCGCCTTCCCCAACCCTGACATCCGGGTTGAACTCACGGTCGGCGCCGGATTCCGGGCTGTGCTTCTCGCTTTCGTAACGCGGTCGCGAGGCACGATGCGTCCCCTCGGCGTACACCGTCGCACCGGTCGCCGCTTTCAGCCGGCCGGTATTCGGCGAATGGTCGCGATGGGTGTGGGTGACGAAGATGTGCGTGACGGTCTCGCCGCTGACAGCATCCAGCAGCGCCGCCGCATGCGCCTCATTGTCCGGGCCGGGATCGATGATCGCGACTTTGCCGCGGCCGACAATGTAGCTGACCGTGCCGGTGAAGGTGAACGGGCTCGGATTGTTGCAGAGGACGCGACGAATGCCGGGCCGAACCTCCTCCACCACGCCGGGCTTGAGCGGGAAGTTGCGGTTGAATGGAACGTCGTCCTCGGCCATGGATGCCTCTTCTACGCAACGGGCAAGTCCGCGTCTCATTTTTTGCCGTCATACCCCGCGAAAGCGGGGTATCCAGTACGCCGCGACCTTCGTGAGACTCGATAGGCCGGCGATTACTGGATCGCCCGGTCAAGCCGGGCGATGACAGTGGGGGCGACGACGCGCGCCCCGGAATGACGGCGTCAGACTCAACCGAACGCCTGGATGCCGGTGATGGCGCGGCCCAGGATCAGCGCGTGCACGTCGTGGGTGCCCTCGTAGGTGTTTACCGTCTCGAGGTTCGCGGTGTGGCGCATCACGTGATACTCGATCTGGATGCCGTTGCCGCCGTGCATGTCGCGCGCCACGCGCGCAATGTCCAGCGCCTTGCCGCAATTGTTGCGCTTGACGATCGAGATCATCTCCGGCGCCATCTTGCCTTCATCCATCAGCCGGCCGACGCGCAGTGACGCCTGCAGACCCAGCGCGATCTCGGTCTCCATGTCCGCAAGCTTCTTCTGCACCAGCTGGGTGGCAGCGAGTGGCCGACCGAACTGCTTGCGGTCCAGCGTATATTGCCGGGCACGCTGCATGCAGTCCTCCGCCGCACCGAGCACGCCCCAGGAGATGCCGTAACGGGCGCGGTTGAGGCAGCCGAACGGCCCCTTCAGCCCGGAGACGTTCGGCAGCAGCGCGCTCTCCGGCACGACCACGCCGTCCATCACGATCTCGCCGGTGATCGAGGCGCGCAGCGACAGCTTGCCGCCGATCTTCGGCGCCGAGAGGCCCTTCATGCCCTTTTCGAGAATGAAGCCGCGGATCTGGTCGTCATGCGCGGCCGATTTGGCCCAGACCACGAACACGTCGGCGATCGGCGCGTTCGAGATCCACATCTTGCTGCCGGTCAGGCGATAGCCGTCGGCGACCTTCTCGGCCCGGGTCTTCATGCCGCCAGGGTCGGAACCGGCATCCGGCTCGGTCAGGCCGAAACAGCCGACCCATTCGCCGCTCGCGAGCTTCGGCAGGTATGTCTTGCGCTGGTTCTCGTCGCCATAGGCATAGATCGGATACATCACTAGCGAGGACTGCACCGAATTCATCGAGCGATAGCCGGAATCGACCCGTTCGATCTCGCGCGCGACAAGCCCGTAAGCGACATAGCTCGCATTGGCGCAGCCATATTCCTCCGGCAGGGTGATGCCGATCAGGCCGAGCTCGCCCATCTCGTTGAAGATCTCGCGATCGGTCTTCTCTTCAAGATAGGCCTTGGTGATGCGCGGCAGGAGCTTGTCCTGCGCATAAGCGCGCGCGGTGTCGCGGACCATGCGCTCGTCTTCGGTGAGCTGATCGTCCAGCAAGAACGGATCATCCCATTGGAAGCTTGCCTGGGACGGCTTGTCCTTCGCCTGAGGGCGCACGCTCATGAAAAATCCTTTCGCGTCCTGACTGCGTATCTTGGCTGCTATGGAAGTTAAATCGTCGGGTTTCAGCCTTCAAGGCGTTCGTTGGCGACGATCTCGATGCCAAATCCCGACAGGCCTTTGTAGTCATGCACCGAGGAGGTCAGGTTCCGGATCGAGGTAATGCCGAGATCGCGCAAAATCTGCGCGCCAACACCGACTTCACGCCATTGCCGATGGCGATCGGCCTCAGCCGTCTGCTGTTCGCCCATCGGCTCGACCGGAACGCCCGCCGCGCCATCGCGCAAATACACCAGCACGCCCCGCCCGGCCCTCTTGAAGTGCTGCAGCACCGCCTGCACCCGTTGCGGGCCGGTGATGAGGTCCTTGACGATGTTCGGCTTGTGTAGCCGCGTCAGCACGTTCTTGCCGTCACCGATCCCGTTATACACGAAAGCCGCGTGCATGATCGGATCGAAGGGCGAGCGGTAGGCATAGCCCTGCAGGGGCCCGATCGGGCTGTCGGTGGTGAAGGTCGAAACCCGCTCGATCAGCTTCTCGCGTGCCTGTCGATAGGCGATCAGATCGGCAATGGTGACGTGCTTGAGATTGTTGGCGGCAGCAAAGCGGGTGACCTGGTCGCCCTTCATCACGGTGCCGTCGTCATTCATCAGCTCGGAGATGACGCCGACCGGCGGCAGTCCGGAGAGCTTGCAGAGGTCGACGGCGGCCTCGGTATGGCCGGAGCGCAGCAGCACGCCGCCGTCGCGCGCGATCAGCGGAAAGATGTGCCCCGGCCGCGCGAAATCGTTGGCGCCCGCGTTGGGATTGGCCAGCGCCCGGCAGCAGGACGCCCGCTCCTCGGCCGAGATGCCGGTACCACCATCCGGCTTGTAGTCGATCGACACGGTAAAGGCGGTCGTATGATTGGAATCGTTGTACGCCACCATCGGATCGAGGCGCAGCCTGCGCGCATCTTCGCTCGTGATCGGAGCGCAGACAATGCCGGATGTGTGGCGGATGATGAAGGCCATCTTCTCCGCCGTGCAAAGCGAGGCCGCGACGATCAGATCGCCCTCGCCCTCGCGATCGTCGTCATCGGTCACCACCACGAGCTCGCCCTTGGCGAACGCCTGCAGAACTTCCTGGATTGAATCGGCCATCAACAATCTCACTGGTTTTGCCGGTGCTTTAGCCGGGTTCCCGGGGCGGCGCCAGTACCCCGCGACAGTTCTTCCGCCGCGCGAAACGCGCCTCAATCGGCACGCGTCCATGTCAGGACAATCCTTGCGGATTTGTTTAGGATCGACGGCAAACAAGAACAAGGGAGGCGCCGCACATGGCCTCATTCGATTTTTCGCCCCTGCTGCCGGCGGGCCTGCCGGCTCCCGTGGCGCGCTGGACCGGCCTTGCCAAATACAGCTTCGTCGGCGGCAACAACGATCCCGACGGCGTCCCGGTCGAGGACCTGCGCAGGGCGGCCGATGCCGTCCTCACGCGCGAAGGCCGCTCGCTTGCGACCTACGGGCTCGGCCATGGACCGCAGGGCTATCGGCCGCTGCGCGACTTTCTCGCCCGGAAGCTTGGGCGCGATGCCGGTCTGTCCTGCAGTGCCGACGATATCATGCTGGTGTCAGGCTCGCTGCAGGCGCTCGATCTGGTCAACCAGGCGCTACTTGCGCGCGGCGACACCGTGATCGTCGAGCAGGACAATTATCAGGGCACCTTGACCCGGCTCGCCAGGCTCGGCGTCAACGCGGTCGGCATTCCACTCGACCAGGACGGGATGCGGATCGACGCGCTGGCCGCCGCACTATCCGATCTCAAGGCGCGCGGTATTAGGCCGAAATATATCTATACCATTCCGACCGTGCAGAATCCGACCGGCACCGTGTTGCCGGAAGCGCGCAGACGCGAGCTGCTGCGGCTCTCGGAAGACCATGGCGTGCCGATCTTCGAGGACGACTGCTACGCCGATCTCACCTGGGACGGGAGCCGCCCGCGGGCGATCCATGCCATGGCCGAGCATGGTGGCGTGATCCATATCGGATCGTTCTCCAAGTCGGTCGCGCCGGCGCTGCGGGTCGGCTTCGTGGTGGCGCCTTGGCAGATTATGTCGATCATGCTGGCCCTGAAGACCGATGCCGGCTCGGGCGCGCTGGAGCAGATGCTGCTCGCGGAGTACTGCAAGGCGCATTTCGAAAGCCACGTGCCGCAGCTCGTCCGCGGCCTGCGGGCCAAGCTGGACACGCTGATGGAGGCGCTGAATGCGGAGTTCGGGACGGCAGCCGAATTCGCAGCACCAAAGGGCGGGATCTTTCTCTGGGTCAAGCTGCCGGACCAGGTGGATGCGATCAAGCTCGCCCAGGCGGCGCTGAAGGCCGGTGTCGCGATCAATCCGGGACCGGAATGGTCGACGGATGCCGTTCACGCCAGAAGCCGGCTACGCCTGTGCTTCGCCAGCCCCTCGCACCAGCAGATCAGGGAAGGCATCGCCATCCTCGCCGAGATCTGCCGCCAAGATTTTGGCGTGCCGGTGCGGTCGGCGAATGTCGAGCGAACCAGCGCGGCGGGCTAGCCAGCCCGTAACGGACTGCGAACTGCCTGCGACTAATTTAGGTCTTGGCTCTGCGGAGTAGCACTTCGTGCTGCACCGCGTCCGGGACACGAGGGCGGCGTGACGAACACGCGGCGCACGAAATCAGCCAGGCGGCGGATCTCTTGTCCCGGACAGGGTGCGGCGCGAAGCGACGCACCGCAGAGCCGGGACCCAGACGCACCTGTGAGGCCGACCTCGCCGGGCGCCAGTTCACCGCACCGAGAACGGTGCCTGGTACGGCCGGCCAAAGGGCACGCCGTTGATCACAGTCTGCACCGGTTTCAGCTGCAGCTTGCCGTCGCGCTTGTTGTCGCGGGTGTCGACGAAGGTCACCGGCCCCTCCACCAGGTCCATGATCGCGACATCGCCGGGCGCACCGATCTGAAGCGTGCCGATCTTCGGCGTACGGTTGATGATCTTGGCCGGCGCCGAGGTCGCCATCGTCACGACCTGCTCCAGCGGGAAGCCCATGGCGAGAAACTTGCCCATCACGTTCGGCAGGAACGGCACGCCGGGAGAGTTGCCGGAAAACACGTGAATATCGGACGAGATCGTGTCCGGCGTACAGCCGGCGGGAATTGCGACCTCCGCCACCGTGAAATCGAAGCTGCCGCCGCCATGGCCGACGTCGAACAGGACGCCACGCTGCTTGGCGGCGAGCGCCGCCGGCAGCAGCCTGCCGTCCTGCACGATGTTGGTGAAGACGCCCGACATGTTCGGCGCACCAGAATAGGCGTGCGTCAACACGTCGCCGGGCCGCAGCAGGTCGAGAATCTCGGACATCAGCTCCTTGGTCTCGACACCACCGATATGCACCATCATCCGCGCCGGCCAGCCACACAGCTCGCAGGCCTTGATGCCGCGCTTCAACGGCTCGAGCCCGTGCTTGAAGATCACGTTCTCCGACATCCGCACCTTGACGCCGATCAGGAAGTCGGGGTTCTCGGCCAGCGCCATGGCGCAGGCGTCGACCTGAGCATTGTCGAGATTGTAGAGCTCGGCGACCGGGAACGACGACAGGCCGTTATTGGCGATGTGGACGAAGGCGTAGATCCGGGCCCGCGACTGCCCCGCGATATAACGGCGCAGGCCGGCGAGATTGTTGACACCGGCATCTCCGGCCGAGACCACGGTGGTCGTGCCCTGGAACTGTACCAGCTCATCCGGCGGAATGCCGATCGCCGAACCATAGGCATAGATGTGACAGTGCAGGTCGACCAACCCTGGCATCACCAGGCGGCCCGCGGCATCGATCGTCTTCAGGGCGCGTTCCGCCGGGATCTCCGGCTCTATCGCCTCGATCGTGCCCCAGCGGATGCCGATGTCGCGCCTGCCCCGCAGCGACTGGCTGGGATCGATGACGTCGCCACCCTTGATGACGAGATCGAACTTGTCGGACGGGCCCATCGCTGCATGGGCGGGTCCGCCGAACGCGGCCGCCGCTGCGGCTCCGGTCGACTGCACGAGGAATTCGCGGCGCGACACTGCGGACATGCTTGGGCTCCCCCGATGATATTTTTTATTTGCGGCGAGCATGCGCCTGCTGTTCCGGTTGCGCAAGGGATTGCGCGCAATCGCCGCCCACCGAAGCCTCACCTGCAGAGGGGCGCAGGCGTTGCAAGGCTGACGCAGCAGCTTATGTTCGGAATGCTCCCTTCTCCCAGAGCTGATCCCGTGATGTCGTTCCGCCCGCTCCCCGTCGCCCTGCTCCTGCTTTGCTTCGGCTCACCCGCCTCCGCCGGATCGGCGGCTACTGAGATCGCGCAGGAATGGGGACTGCTCGGGACCTGGGCGGTCGACTGCGCGAAGCCGGCGAAACGAGGCCAGGGCAATACGATCTCCTACGAAGTCACAGCAGACGGGCGCTTGATCTACCGGCGCGACTTCGATTCCTCCGATACCAACGAGGTCACGGACGCCCGGATCGAGACCGGTGATACGCTGGTGCTCTCGATCGTGATGCCGCACTACAAGCAGACCCGCGAGAACGGGATCACTAAGGGGGCGGACGGCAGCATCCGCTCGCTCTTCAATCGCGGCGCCGACGGCAGCTACACCATTCGCGATGGCCGCTTTATCGCCAACGACAGGCCGACGCCCGCCTTGCGGAAGTGCAATTAGTTAGATCCTCGCGCGTCAACGGATCGAGCTACCGTCGATTTGTAGCAACGCCAGCCTGAACGGACGTTCAGGATTCCGCTGTTAGTTCCAGCGGAACGTTCGGCCACACGCCAAGTTTATTGTCCACCAAAGCTTGAGGAGGAGGACATCATGAAGAAGCTTGGTTTTGCTGTTGCGGCCCTGGGTGCGATCGTGATCGCGGCGCCGACCATCGCCAGCGCCGAGACCGTGGTCATCAAGCGTGGCCATCATCACGACTGGCGCGGCGCTCGCGCCGAATACCGCATGCATCGCGATTGGCATCGCGACTATCGGCCGTTCCACCGCGACCACGACCGCACCGTGATCATCAAGCACCGCCACGAGTACTGATCACAAGCGCTAGACAAGAATGGCCCCACACGGGGCCATTCCTTTGCGCGCTGCTCGCCTTGTTCGGCCAGAGGCTGATCAGTCCCAATCCGGCGCAAAGCCGGGATTGACGAAGCGCTTGTCCTTGGGCAGCGCGGCGATGAGCTTTCGGTCTTCATCATCCAGTTGAAGCTTGAGCGCGTCGAGATTGGCCTGCTGGCTCTCCTTGCGCGCAGCCTTCGGAATGGCCGCTACCCCCTTCTGATCCAACAGCCATTTCAGCGCGACCTGCGCCGCGCCCGCGTTGTGCTTCCTGCCGATGGCGATCAGGGTCTCGTCGGAAGCGGCGCGGCCCTGAGCGAGCGGGCAATAGGCCACCAGCGGGATCGCGCGCGCGGCCATGTAGCGCATGACCTCGCTCTGATCCAGCATCACATGATATTCGATCTGGTTGCAGGCGATCGGCGCCTTGATCTCCTCGACCGCCTGTTTGAGCAAGGCCACCGTAAAATTGGCCACGCCGATCGCGCGGGTGCGCCCCTGCTCCTTCAGCGCCATCAGCGTCTCGAGTGCAGCCGGAAGATTCATGCCCTTGACCGGCCAATGGACGAGATAGAGGTCGACGAAGTCGAGGCGCAGCTTCCTCAGGCTGGTATCGAACGCACGGCGGATCGCATCGGGTGCGAGGTTCTCCGGCCAGACCTTTGTCGTGACATGCAATTCCTGGCGCGGCACGCCGGCTGCGGCAAGCGCCGCCCCAACCGCATCCTCATTGGCATACATCTCGGCGGTGTCGATATGGCGGTAGCCGAGCGCAAGCGCGCTCTCGACCGCCTCGCGGCAGACGGTGCCCTGCATGCGGTACGTGCCCAGCCCCAGCCGCGGCAGGCTGATGCCCTGGGTCTCGATGGTGTCCATGGGAGTTCCTTGGAAGAGAGGCTCGCGCCACCGGCGTGAAGAGCGGGACGAACCATGGCGACGGCGGATAGATCAATGCCCTTTGAAGATCAAACCCTTGGCGGGACGGGTTTCAACCTGCCTGCGAACGGGCTCGACAGATCCGAACCCGGCCACAACCAACGTTAACTATGATCGTGGCATGAAGTTCCAAGGCCCGTGACAGCCGGTTTGATAGACGCTGCGCCTCATTTCCAGTTGCAGATCGCGCCATTGCCGGGTTTGCACGGCCAGGTCTGGATCCGCGTGTCCATCGCCTGCGCATCCAGCGGGTTGCTGCGGCGGTGTGCGAGCTTGGTGCGGGCCGCCCCACGCGGCCGCAGCGTCATAGCCGGGTCGGCTGACGCGACGCGCGACCTGGCCTGCGACACCTCATGCGACTTGGCACGTGACACCTCATGAGACTCGTCATGAGCCTTGGCATCCGACTTGGCCACGTGAATGCGACGTGTCGCCACCGCGCGCGGCACATCAGCCTCGCTGTCGGGCTGCGCCATCGCCGCGTGATCGGCCTTCGCCTGCGCCGGAACCGGCGCGAAATGCGTCTCCGGTCCGAGCGGGGTCGGCGACAGCAGCGCCTTGGATAGATCGAGCTGCAAGAAATCGTCCGGACGGTACTGGTCCGCCAGCGCCGCCGCCCCAGTCAGCAGCGCAGCACCCGTCAGCAGTGTAAACAGACTTTTCAGGACCATCGCGTCCTCCTGAATGCGCGTAACCCCATACGCGCCCCCTGCCTTGCGAGATCAAAGTCGCCGGTGCTGTTATCCAGGTCTCGGTTCGTTACCCGAGAACGGTCAGCCTGTTTTCGACAGTCTATCAGCACCCCACGGCTCTGCCGCTTGATCTAGGTGACGGCCGCGCCATTTCCAGACATCAATTAAAAATCAAGGTTAACCGGCGCGGGAACGCGCTGCTGACGAGGTTCTGTGGACTTCGGTCGCAGCGAGCTTGCGGATCGTGAAGGAGATGCCGTCATCCCGTCAGCTCAAATGGCCTCATGAGCTTTGATGCGGAGCATCAGAGTCTCCGCGGCCCCCGGCGCGATATGCATCAGCCCCGGCTTGTCGATGAACTCGCCATCAAACTCGAGCGGGCTGGCATAGCCGCGCCACGGCTCGATGCACAGGAACGGCGCACCTGATGGCTTCGACCAGATGCCGAGCTCGCGAAACCCGTCCCAGCCGACGGTGAGCCCCGGTCCGCCGGGCCCGATGTAGCTGACCGCCGTACTGCGCGGCGCATCGAGAATGATGGCGTCCTGGTCGAACAGGCGCTCCGACAGCGTCAGCCTGGTGCCCTGGATCGGCGACCGCTCGCCTTCCGGTCGCATCAGCCCGCCGGACAGTCGCCGGATTGGCGCGGTTTCATTCTCGGTGAAGATCAAGACCGACTCCTGCTTCGACGCACCGGGCGCGAGCGGCCAGTTGAACGCCGGATGCGCGCCGAACGACGCCGGCAAAACCTCCTCACCGGGATTTTCGATCTCGATCTTGGCCTCCAGGCTCGCCGCATCGACCCTGAAGGCGATTGTCAGGCGAAAGGCGAAGGGATAGCGCGCCCGCGTGGCCTCGCTGTCGGTGAGCTGCAGTGTGCAGGATCGCGTCGTGCGCTCCAGCCACGCGAAGCGGAGATCGCGGGCAAAGCCGTGCTGCGTCAGTGGATAGGTCTTGCCCCGATGGCGCAACTGATCGTTCTTGAGGCGACCGACGATCGGAAACAGCCAGGGCGAATGGCGCGGCCATTCCGGGCCGGCCTGCCAGAGCAGTTCGAGACCGCCAGCTGTTGTCAGCGAGCACAGCTCGGCGCCCTCTGCCTTGATGGTGGCGGAAATGCCGCCGGCAGAGATCGTGTGCCTGTCGTCCATCATGCCTCTCCGCGCCAGAATGCCGTCTGCAGCGGCCGTTGATGCCGGATCATGGCAACGCCGTCCACCACCTGCAAGCCGGTGCGGCGGCCGCCTGCATCAATTCGGCACGGCTGAGGATGGTTTTCGAACCGGGCGGCAGGCCCGACCTGATCACACAGCGCAAAGACAGCACGCTTTGCGGGGCCTGGTCGGCTTGAGGACCTAGCGCTCTCCGACCAGCAGCCGGTAGCGGACCTGATCGAGAATGACCGCCAGCACCAGCAGCGATCCCAACAGCACCATCTGCATGTAGGAGCCGATCTGCGCGATGTTCATGCCGTTCTGCAGGAGCACGATGAAGAAGCCGCCGAGCACGACGTTCTCAACCCGGCCAATCCCGCCATGCAGGGAGACGCCAGCGATGACACAGGCCGCAATCGACTCCAGCGCGATCGTGCCGCCGAGATTGGTCTCGCCGGAGCCGACCCGCGCGGTCAGTAGCAGGCCGGCGATCGAGGCTAACAGCGCACACAGTGCATAGGCGGTGAACAGAACCTTGGTGGTGTTCACGCCCGAGAGCCGCGCCGCCTTGATGTTGCCGCCGACCGCCTGGACGTGCTTGCCAAAACGGGTGCGGTTCATGACCAGCCAGATCACGGCCGCCGCAACGATGGCGATCAGCACCGGCACGGGAACATCCAGGATGCGGCCGAAGCCAAGCAGATCGCCGAACTCATATGGCACGCCCGAGACCGGCACGCCGCCGGTGAGGAAGAGCGCGATGCCGGCGCCCACTGACTGAACCCCGAGCGTCATGATGAAGGGCGACACGCCGAACACAGCGATGCCAAGCCCGTTCAGGCAGCCGACCACGAGCGCCGCGACGAAACCTGCGCAACAGCCCAGCACGATCACGAGCCAGACCAGGTCGGGCGACAGCATATGCGACAGCGCCACCATGACGATCGCCGAAACCACCGAGGTGAGAGCGATCGCGGTACCAACCGACAGATCGAACCCGCCGGTGACCAGCGCTAGCATCTGCCCGAGCGACACCAGGATCAGATAGACCGATTGCCGCGCCACGTTGGTGAGGTTCTGCAACGCCAGGAATTCACGCGACACCAGCGAGAATGCAATGATGGTGGCGACCAGGAAGAAGGGCAGCACCCCGACCCGCAGGAAGACCGAGCGCAACGCCGAAAGCGCGGCATTCGGGCGGCGCAACGCCGTATCGTCCTCGACGGCGGTTGTTGTTGGCATGCTCACGCCGCCTTCTCCGTATCAGCAAAAAAGTGTTTCAGCACGTTCTCTTCCGTGATCGCCTCGCCTGAGAGTTCGGCCGAGATGCGGCCCTTGGCGAATACCAGCAAGCGGTGGGAGAGATTCATCACCTCAGGCAGGTCGGATGAAATCACCACGACGGCCTTGCCGGCCTCGGCGATCTGCTTGATCAGCTGGTACAGCGCGATGCGCGTGCCCATGTCGACACCGACCGTCGGCTCGTCGAAGATGTAAACGTCGCGGTCATTGCCAAAGCCCTTGCCGAACAGCACCTTCTGCTGGTTGCCGCCGGACAGCTTCGACACCGCACGGTCCATTGCACCTTGGGCGATGCCGACCTTGTCGCCGATCACGTCCATCAACGCGCGGCTGCGCCGCGGAGCAATGGAGCCGAACAGTCCCGTGACATCGGCGCGATCGAGCAGGCTGAGCTCGATATTGCCCCGCGCGCTTGCGGTCATCTGCAAGCCCTCGCTCTTGCGATCGGACGGCAGGAAGAACACGCCCGCCTTCAACAGCGCCCGCGTGGTTGCGCCGGTGACGTCGCGCCCCTTCAAAGTGACCTTGCCGGCACGCAAGGGCTGCAATCCCATCGCCGCGCGCCAGATCCGCGATTTGCCGCTGCCGACCAGGCCAGCGCACCCGAGCACCTCGCCGGCACGAACCTCAAGGCTCGCGCCAAGCACGCCGGCGGTGCGGATCTCTTCAAGGGTCATCACGACCGGAGCGTCCGCGCGGCGGGCGATCTTCGGATAGATCTGATCGACGGCGCGGCCGGTCATCAGCTCGATCAGCTCGCGCTCGGAGGTTGCGCGCGCCGGGACCGTCGCAATCAGCCGGCCATCGCGCAGGATCGAGATGCGGTCAGCGATCTCTGCGAATTCCTGGATGCGATGGGAGATGTAGATGATCCCGACGCCCGTGCTCGCAGCCTTGCCGATGAAGGCGAACAGCCGCTCGGTCTCGCGCTCGGTCAGCGAGGCCGTCGGCTCGTCCAGGATCAGCACGCGCGCATTGGCAAGAAAGGCCTTCGCGATCTCGACCATCTGCTGCTGCGCCCGCGACAGGCTGGAGGCCGGACGCGTGACGTCGATATCGAAATCCAGCTCGGCAAAGAGACCTTGCGCACCTCTGATCATCGCACCTCGATCGAGGAACGGACCACGCTGGAGCTCGCGGCCAAGATAGAGATTCTCGAACACCGGCAAGGTCGGAACCAGCGAGAACTCCTGGAACACGGTACCGATGCCGGCTTCGGTCGCGTCATGGACGGAGTGGAAGTTCACCTCGGCGCCGTCGATGTGGATGGAGCCGGCGGTCGGCCGGAACACGCCGGAGAGGATGGAGATCAGCGTCGACTTGCCGGCGCCGTTCTCGCCGAACAGCACATGGACCTCGCCACGCTCGACCTTGAGATGGACGCCGCTGAGCGCCTTGACGCCCGGAAACTCCTTGGAGATCCCGGTCATCTCGACCAGCGGTGCAGCTCTGCTGTGCATGGCCCTGCCCCTTCGATGCGGCCCTGCCCCGTCAGGGAACAGGAGCAGAGCCGCATCCACCCCTCGCTTAGTTGAAGACGGGCTTGAAGCCGTCAGGGGGAAGAATGTTCGCCTGCGGCACGGTGGCGATGTTGGTGGAATCCACCACGAAGATCTTGGGACCGACGTGCTTCACATAGTCCTTGCCTTCGAGGATACGCACCGCCTGGTCGACCGCGATGCGGCCCTGGATCACCATCGAGTCCGCGGGCGCCGCCATGATGAGACCCCGCTTGATGCCTTCATAGACGCCGGGCGTCATGTAGAAGGCGAGCAGGTCCACCTTGCCCTTCAAGCCGCGCTCGCGGATCAGGCCCTGCGCCGCCTCCGCGGTTACGGCCGTGCCCGCGACATAGCGGATGTTGGGTGCTGCCTGCAGCGCATCCTCGACCAGCTTGGCTTGCACCTCCTTGCCGGTATCGCCATATTTCGGCTCCAGCACCTTGATCGCCGAGCCCTTCACTGCGTCCATGAAACCCTTGTTGGCGGCCTCGACCCACCCGGCGCCGGCCGGGCCCGGGAACCAGCCAACCACGACCTCGGCCGAACCCGCGGGATGCTTCTTGGCGAGATAGGCCCCGGTCTCGGCACCCATCGTGTAGAACGACACCAGCGACTTTGCCGAAATGTCCGGCGAGGAGATGCCGTTGACGAGATCGATCACCGGAATCTTCTTCTTGGCGATCTCGCCGATCACCTTGTTCAAGCCGTCCGCCGAGATGGCGCCGATGATCACCGCGTCCGAGCCGCTGGCGACGCAATCCTCGATCTGGGAGATCTGCTTGTTGAGCTCGGTGTAGCCGCCGGCTTCCACCAGGTTCATCTTGACGCCAAGGCGCTTGGCCTCGTCCGCCACGCCGTAATCGACGCCCAGCCAATAGGCGTCCTTCATATGCGGGAAGGAGATGCACAGCTTCCACGGCTTGGAGGCTTTCTCCAGCGGCACATAGCTCACATCGGAGGATTTGCCGTCCGCCGCGAACGGCGGATCGATCTTGGCCGCATCGTATGGATACCACTCGGCGGCATGGGCCGCTCCAGTCATCACCAGTGCTGTCGACGCCAGCAGCACTCGCACAAAACTCGTCATCGATTTTCCCCTTATCATCTCAGTCATGAAAACATCGGCCCTCACCTGCCCGCGTCTGTTGCGGTCAGGTCAAGGCCGCCCGGATCTTCTGCAGAAGGCTCTTGCGCTCGGCGCGCGCGGCAAGCGCGCCATCCATGTCGATCTCGATGAAACGCGTCGGCATGTTCGGCTGCAGCTGGCCGATCAGGTCCATATCCGCGGAGATGACGGTGCCGACCATGAAGTAGCCGCCGCCGGACACCGCATCGCGATGCAGGATGATCGGCTCCTTGCCGCCAGGCACCTGGATCGAGCCATAGGGATAACAGCTGTCGACGATGTTGGACGGATCGGAGCCGGCGCCGAACGGCTGCTCGCGCTCGACGAATTTGAGCGCCTGGCCGCCGCGGAAACGGTAGCCCATGCGATCGGCTTCCGGCGCGACTTTCCATTGGTCGGCGAAGAAGCTCTGCTGCGATTCCGGGAGGATGCGATGCCAATAGAGCCCGGGCAGCACCCGCAACTCGGCGGGGTGGCCGGGCTTGCGGCGCAGGGTCTCCGGCACGCTCGCGCCCACTTTGCCGTCCGCCGCTTGGCCGACGGGCAATTCGTCGCCGGCGGCGATAGCGCGCCCCTTGAGGCCGCCGAGCGCGCCGATCGGATAGGTCGAGCGGCTGCCGAGCGCTGATGGCACGTCGATGCCGCCGGCGACCGCAATGTAGATGCGCGCGCCGCTCTTGAGATAATCGAAGCTGAGCACCTGCCCCGCTTTCACCTCGAGCGAGGTCCAGCCCGGCTGCTCCTCGCCATCGAGCTTGATCGGCATCTCGGCGCCGGTGATCGCGATGCGCGTCGCTTGGGTGAATTCCAGCTGCGGGCCGATGAACACGGCCTCCAGGCAGGCCGCGCCCTCGTCATTGCCGACAAGCATGTTCGCTGCGCGCAGCGCCAGGCGATCCATGGCACCACCGATCGGAATGCCCAGATGGAAATAGCCGGGGCGGCCGAGATCCTGCACCGTGGTCGACAGGCCCGGATGAAGCACCTTGATGGTCATGACAGCGCCCCCTCCAGCCTGGCGTTGTAGCCGGTCATGTCCTTTTGGAATTCGCGGAAGTCGAAGGTGACGTCGCGCATCAAGGGCGCGAACCGTCCGGCGTCGACATCCGCCACCGCCTGCTCATAGGCGGCCTTGTCGATCGGCTTGAACTTGACGATGTCGCCCGGCCGGAAGAACACCATGAAGTCGCGCAAATATCCGATCTTCTGCTCGGGATCGAAGATCGGCATCGGGGTGATGCCGAACATCTGATAGCCGCCGGCGCCGCGCACCGAATAGATACAGGAGAAGCAGCCGCCGTGGCCGATGGTGAGCTTCGGCGTGTCGGTGCGCGGACGCAGATATTTCGGCACCTCGAGCTGCTTGGCGCGCTCGACCATCTGGTACATGAACGGCAGGCCGGCGACGAAGCCGACCATCGAGACGAACCAGGGCGAGCCGCTATGCGCCTTGACGAAGGCATCGACGTCGGCGAGGCCGTTGATGCGAGCGGCATATTCGAGATCGGTGGCTGTCGGGTCCTGATGGCGCTCGCGAAAGCGCATCAAGGTCTCATGCGTCCAGGGATCCTGATAGAACACCGGGATCTCGATGATGCGGGTCTTGATGACCGGCTCGGTGTTCGCTGCCGCGCTCTCGATCGCCTGCACCTCTTTCAGAATATCGTTCGGCTTGATCACGTCAGGGTCGAATTTGATCTGGAATGAGGCGTTGGCGGGACAGATCTCCGTGACGCCCTTGATATCGGCGTCGCGGATCGCATTCGTCATCGACAGGCTCTTGAAGAAGGCGTCGAGCGACATCGCCTCGTCACATTCGACGAAGAGATGCTCATCGCCCCCGAAGGAGTAGCGGGTCGTCATCAGGCGTTCTCCCTGGCGCGGGCAAGCTGCGCAAAGTCGGTCTCGAGCCATGGCTCGAGAAAGCGGGTGTGGGTGCGGCCGTCCTTCACGCTTGGATCGCGCGCCAGTGCCGCGTGCAGCGGGATGGTGGTTGGAATGCCTGAGATCACGAGCTGATCGAGCGCGCTGCGCAGCCGCGCCAGGCAATCGGCGCGATCCTGGCCGTGTACGATCAGCTTGCCGAGCAGCGAGTCGTAGAACGGCGGCACGGCATAGCCTTCGAACAGCATCGTATCGAAGCGAATGCCCGCTCCGTTCGGCACCTCGAGCGTTTCGATCGTGCCCGGCGCCGGCATGAAGGCCTTGTGCGGGTCCTCGGCATTGATCCGGCACTCGATCGCGTGGCCCTGGATGCTGATCTGGTCCTGGGTCACCGAGAGCCTGTCGCCGGCGGCGATACGCAACATCTCCTGCACCAGGTCGATCCCGGTGATCATCTCGGTGACGGGATGCTCGACCTGAATGCGGGTGTTGACCTCGATGAAATAGAACTGCTGTGTCGCGTCGTCATAGAGATATTCGACCGTGCCCGCGCCGCTGTAACCGACGGAGCGCGCCAGCGCGACGGCGCTGTCGCACAGCCGCGCGCGGACGCCTTCGGGCAGGCCGATCGCAGGCGCCTCCTCCCACACCTTCTGTCGGCGACGTTGCAGCGAGCATTCGCGCTCGAAACAGTGCACGACGTCGTCGCCGTCGCCGAGGATCTGCACCTCGACGTGGCGGGCGCGCTCGATCACCTTCTCGATATAGAGGCCGCCGTCGCCAAACGCGGCTGCCGCTTCGCTGGAGGCCTGCGGAAACTGCCGCGCGAACTCGTCCGCGTTCTGCACGATGCGGATGCCGCGGCCACCGCCGCCGGCCGCCGCCTTCACCATCACGGGAAAACCGATGCGCGCCGCAATTGCGCTTGCCTCGTCGAGATCGGCGACACGGCCCTCGGAGCCCGGCACGGTCGGCACGCCCGCTTTCGCCGCCACCTGCCGCGCCATCACCTTGTCGCCTAGAAGCCTGATCGCAGCTCCGCTCGGTCCGACGAAGCGGATCCCTGCGGCAACGACGGCATCAGCGAAATCGGCGTTCTCAGCCAGGAAGCCGTAGCCGGGATGCACCGCGTCGACCTTGGCCGCCTTCGCTGCATTCACCACCGCGTCAATGTTGAGATAGGATTTCTTCGCCGCCGGCGGCCCGATCTCGACCGTCTCATCGGCGAGCTGCGCGGCCAGCGATCCCGCATCGGCGACACTGTGCGCCAGGACGGTGCGCAGGCCCAGCGCCTTCGCCGCACGGATGATCCGAACTGCGATCTCGCCCCGGTTTGCGATCAGGACCGAGCGCAAGGTCATGCCTCGACCTCGGCGATCGGCTGCCCGGCCATCACGGCATCGGCATCATCGACGATGAAGCGGATCGCTTTGCCGGACAGGCCCGCCTTCACCTCGTGGAACGATTTCATCACCTCGACCAGACCGATCACGTCATCGGCAGATACGGTGTCGCCATCGTTCTTGAACGGTGCGCTCTCCGGCGAAGGCTTGCGGTAGAACACGCCCGGCAGCGGCGATTTGATCTCTGTCTTGCTCATAGGCCACTATTCGCTTTGCTGTTTCTGAGGGACTATCTCCGAGACGGGTGCGATCCGAACGCCGTTCTTGATCAGCGTCTGCCGCATCACGCTGGCGATCTCGTAAGACCCCGGCGTATCCGAATGGAAGCAGATGGATTCAAAGGCGATGTCGATATCCTCACCCTCGATGGTGCGGACCTTGCCGGTCTGGCAGGCGCGCAACGCCCGGTCGGCCACCGCCTGCGGATCGAGCTTCATGCCGTGACGCGTGAACACGATCGCGCCTGAGCGGTCGTAATCGCGGTCGGCATAGAACTCGCGGATCACCGGCTGGCCGGCTTCGACCGCGACGCGGTAGGTCACCGAGATGTCCATGCAGAATACGAACGAATTCGGTGCGACCGTCCGCATCAGCTTGATGAAAGAGCGCGACAGTTGCTCGTTGGCGGCAAGCTCCATGTAGAGGGCGCCGTGCGGCTTGACGTGCTGCAGCGTGCCACCATGGCGGCGCGCGAATTCGCGCAAGGCGCCGATCTGGTAGACGATGTCATTGACGATCTCGTCGCTGGAGCCGTCGATCCGGCGACGGCCGAACCCTTGCAGGTCGCGATAAGCGGGATGCGCGCCGATGCCAACGCCGTGCTGTGTGGCGAGCCGAACGGTCGCGTCCATCAGATTGGGGTCACCGGCATGGAAGCCGGCAGCGATATTGGCCGAGCTGATCAGCTCCATCAGCCTGGCGTCCTCGGCGTCGCTCAGCCGCCATTGGCCGAACGCTTCGCCCAGGTCGCAATTGATATCGACGACTTTGACCGGCACGGATGCTTCCCCTTCACATGGTGCGTTCGGAAGCCGAAGCTTGGAGACGCAGGCGGGAACGTTAGGGGCGTCGGCCATCATTGAAAATTATTATTGTTGGAATTTCATTTTCTGCTTTTCAGATATGAAAATGATCAGCCCTTGTGCGGGGCAACGAACCATTTCATTGAATCTACACATGTATTTGTGCCGCCCTTTTGCCATGCAGCGTGCACAAGGAATACGCGATTTGTCTTTTTTGAATCCTGTGGCCTATACTATCTGATCTTTTGATGGAGTTTTGCGTGTCGATCAGCCTGCGGCAGATCCGCTATTTCGTCGCCACCGCCGAGCAGGGTCAGATCACACAGGCCGCCGCCGCGCTGTCGATCTCGCAATCGGCGATCACCACCTCGATCAAGGAGCTGGAAGAGACGGTTGGTGCCGAGCTGTTCAGCCGTTCCCCGCAGGGCATGGAGCTGACCGCCGTCGGCCGGCAATTCCTGTTTCACGCCTACGACATCCTGAACAAGGTCGAGGAAGCTACCAGTCTCCGGGTGCCGGCAGACGACGTGCAGGGCAGCCTGACGGTCGCTGCGACCTACACCGTGATCGGCTATTTCCTGCCCAATCATCTGGAGCGGCTGAAGCGCCATTATCCCAGGCTCAATATCCAGCTGTTCGAATTGACGCGCGAGGCGATCGAGGAAGGCCTGCTGTCGAACCGCTATGACATCGCGGTGCTGCTCACCTCGAACGTGCAGAACCCGGATCTCACCATGGAGACCTTGATCGGCTCGCGCCGGCGGCTGTGGGTGCCTTCGAAGCACCCGCTTCTGCAGAAGGAGGCCGTCGGGCTCAAGGAGGTCGCTGCCGAGCCCTACATCATGCTGACGGTCGACGAGGCCGCGCACACTTCGCTGAAATATTGGAGCAAGACACCCTATCAGCCCTCGGTGGTGCTGCGCACATCCTCGGTCGAAGCGGTGCGCTCGATGGTCGCCAACGGCCAGGGCGTCGCCATCCTTTCCGACATGGTGCTGCGGCCGTGGTCGCTGGAAGGTAAGCGCATCGAGACCATCGTGCTGAGCGATCCGGTGCCGGCCATGGATGTCGGCCTGGCCTGGCGCCGCAATGTCGACTTCACCCCGTCGATGGAGGTGTTCCGCTCCTATTTCCGCCAGGCGTTCTACATCCCGACGCTGCGTTGACAGCAGTTCGGTTCGCGGCCCGCAAGAACGGCAGCGCGCGCCGAATCTTCGTGCAATGCCGCCGCTTGCCGCATGCACTCATTCGTGTACGAATGAATAAGCAGCTTGATGCTGCGCCGCAGCCCGGCGCAAACTCGGGCACCAAGCCGCTTCGCGAAGACAGAAGGAACCGTTCCATGGCCCATGACGCGCCGCAAGCCACCGGCCCCAGCAAGCTGGTGATCCGCAATATCGGCTTGATGCTGTCGGGTGCGCTGGAGCGGCCGATCCTGGATGCCGACACCATCGTTGCCGAGAACGGCAAGATCACCGCGATCGGCCGCTTCAAGGATGTCGATACGTCCGGCGCGACCACCATCGTCGATGCGCACGGCACCACGGTAGCACCGGGCCTGATCGACAGCCACGTGCACCCCGTGGCCGGCGACTGGACGCCGCGACAGAACCAGATCAACTGGATCGATTCCTATCTCCATGGCGGCGTCACCACCATGATCTCGGCGGGCGAGGTGCACATGCCGGGCCGGCCGCGCGACGTGATCGGGCTGAAGGCCATGGCCGTGTTCGCGCAGCGCGCGTTCTGGACGTTGCGTCCCGGCGGCGTGAAGGTCCATGCGGGCGCGCCGGTGATCGAATGCGAGATGGTCGAGGACGATTTCAAGGAGCTGGCCGCCGCCGGCGTCAAGCTGCTCGGCGAGGTCGGCTTGGGCGGCGTCAAGGACGGCCCGACCGCGCGCAAGATGGTGGGCTGGGCCCGCAAATACGGCATCCAGAGCACGATCCACACCGGCGGCCCTTCGATCCCAGGCTCCGGCCTGATCGACAAGGATGTCGTGCTCGAAGCCGACACCGACGTGGTCGGCCATATCAATGGCGGCCACACGGCGCTCCCCGACGATCAGATCCGCTGCATCTGCGAGGGCTGCAAGCGCGGGCTCGAGCTGGTGCACAACGGCAATGAGCGCTCGGCCCTGTTCACCCTGCGCACCGCGCGCGAGATGGGCGAGCTCAACCGCGTCATCCTCGGTACCGATGCGCCGGCCGGCTCCGGCGTACAGCCGCTCGGCATTCTCAGAATGATCTCGATGCTGTCGTCGCTCGGCGAGGTGCCGGCGGAGATCGCGTTCTGTTTTGCGACCGGCAACACCGCGCGGATGCGCGCGCTCGATTGCGGCCTGATCGAGGTCGGCCGTTCAGCCGATTTCGTCATCCTCGACAAGGCGCAGCACTCGCCGGCCAAGACGCTGCTCGACAGCGTGCAGCTCGGTGACCTGCCGGGCGTCGGCATGACCATCATCGACGGCATCGTGCGTACCCAGCGCAGCCGCAACACCCCACCGGCCGAGAAGGTGCCGGAGATCGTGGCGAAGTAGGCCACTCTCACCACCACCGTCATTCCGGGGCGTGCGAAGCACGAGCCCGGAATCTATACTCACGATGGTGGTTATGGATTCCGGGCCCATCGCTGTCGCGATGTCCCGGAATGACGAAGTGTGGGGGTCAGCGCAGCCTGTTCAACAGCGCAAGCAAAGTCTCGCGCTCCTTGGCCTCGAGCGGGGCCAGCGTTTCCTTGGAGATCGCCAGCGCGTGCGGCGCGGTCTTGTCCGCCAATTGCTGACCTGCGCGCGTCAGGCTGACCAGAAGCCGGCGGCCGTCCTGCGGATCCGGGCCGGTCTCGGTGAGGCCGCGCGCGGTCAGCCGGTCGATGACGCCCTTGATGGTCGCGACATCCATCGCGGTCAGTCGCCCGAGCTGATTCTGCGAACAGGGCCCGGTCTCCGCCAGCTTGGACAGCGCCGCCCACTGCGTCGGGGTCAGGTTGGTGCCGATATCGCGCGCGAAGATCATGGTGTGGCGCTGCCAGACCTGGCGCAGGATGAAGCCGATCTGTTCGTCCAGTATATAGGGCGTGCGCTGAGACTTCAACGCAGCCTTAGATTGAGCCTTGGTCGGAGCTTTGACCGATCGTTTCAGCGCGACACTTTTTGTCATCGTATTTGACCTCAGATCGACAGATGCGCGTCGCGGATGTCGGGCCGCGCGTCAAGCTCGGCCATGGTGCCGGAAAAACAGATGCGGCCGCGCTCGATGATATAGGCGCGATCGGAGATCAGCCTGGCGAAATGCAGGTTCTGCTCGGAGACGACCATGGAAACGCCAGCTTTCTTCATGGTGAGGATCGCGTCAACCATCTGCTCCACGATCTTGGGGGACAAGCCCTCCGACGGCTCGTCCAGCAGCACCAGCGAGGGATTGCCCATCAGCGTACGCGCGATGGTCAGCATCTGCTGCTCGCCGCCGCTCATCCGTCCGCCCGGGCGGTTCTTCATCTCGCCGAGATTGGGAAACAGCTGATAGAGCTTTTCCCGGGTCCAATGCGGCGCGTTCGGGCGTTGCGGCTGGCGGCCGACCTCGAGGTTCTCCTCGACCGAAAGCTCGGTGAAGATGCGCCGCTCCTCCGGCACGTAGCCGAGACCGGAGCGCACGATCTCATGCGTCGGGGCCTTCGAGATATCCCTGCCCTCGAACATGATCTGGCCTTCCCGCAATTCGACCAGGCCGACGATCGAGCGGAAGGTGGTCGACTTGCCGGCGCCGTTGCGGCCGAGCAGCGCCACCACCTCGCCCTCGCCGACCTCGAGGCCGATGTCGAACAGGATATGCGCCGGGCCGTAATGGCTGTTGAGGTTGGAGACGTTGAGCTTCATGCCGAGGCTCCCTCGCGGTGCCTGCTGTCATAGAGCAGACCTTCGCCGAGATAGATCGCCTGAACCTCGCGATTGCCGCGGACCTCCGCCGGCGAACCCTGCGCGATCAGGGTGCCGCGGTTGAGCACCAGGATGCGGTCGGCATGCTCGAACACGACATCCATGTCATGCTCGGTGAAGAGGACGCCGATCGACTGCTCACGCGCGATTTTGGCGGTCAGCCGCATCAGTTCGACCCGCTCGCGCGGCGCCATGCCGGCGGTCGGCTCGTCCATCAGCAGCAGCTTCGGGTGATTGGCAAGCGCGATCGCAAGCTCGAGCCGTTTGAGATCGCCATAGGCGAGCTCGCCGCAGGGACGCTCGGCATAGCCGGCCATGCCGACGAGATCGAGCAGCCGGTCGGCCTCGCCGCGCTCGATGGACGCCATCGGACTCCAGACATCGAACAGGCGGCGATAATAGGACACCAGCGCGACCTGGATGTTCTCGCGGACCGTCATGGTCGGATAGGTCGAGGTGATCTGGAAGGTGCGCCCCACACCCAGTCGCCAGACCTCGCGCGGCTTGCGGCCGGTGGTGTTCTCGCCCATCACCGAGATGAGCCCGGAGTCCGGGATGTTCTGGCCATTGAGCATGTCGAAGCAGGTGCTCTTGCCCGCGCCGTTCGGACCGATCAGCGCCAGGATCTCGCCGGCCTGCAGCATGAAGGAGACGCCGCGCACGGCATGAATGCCGCCATAGGACTTGGTGAGTCCCTCGACCGAGAGCAGTGCAACCCCGAGACTCATTGCGCGCCCTCCATCTTGGCGGCGAGCACCGGCGATTTCGGCGGCGCTGCACGGCGCCGATACGTGATGCTTTCGAACATGCCGACGATGCCCTTGGGGAACACGACGACGATCAGCACGATGAAGATGCCGAGCACGAGCTTGGACAGATCCGTCTGGCTGACCAGCCAGATGTTGAGCGCCTTATAGACGATGGCCCCGAAGATCGGACCGGCCACGGTCTCCACCCCGCCGAGCAGCACCATCACCAGCGCATCGACCGACAGCGAGATGCCCATGTTGTCGGGAAAGACGCTGCCCTTGAGATAGGCGAACAGCGCGCCGCCGATTCCGGCGGTCGTGCCCGCGACCACGAAGGCGGTCCATTGGATCAGCTTGCCGTTGATGCCGATAGCTTCACTGCGCAGCGGCGAGTCACGCATGGCGCGTAGCGCATAGCCGAACGGCGAGAAGGTGATCAGGCGCAACACGCTCACCACCAGCGCGGTAACGCCGAGCGAGAGCCAGTAGAAATGCGAGGGCGAGGCTGCCCACTTCTCCGGCCAGACACCGAGGATGCCGTTGTCGCCGCCGGTCACCGCCACCCATTGGAACGCGATCGACCACACGATCTGTGCAAAGGCCAAAGTCAGCATCGCGAAATAGACGCCCGAGAGCTGCACCGCGAACGCGCCGAACACGAGCGCGCCGAGTGTGCCGAGCAGCGGTCCAAGCAAGAGACAGGCGATCATCGGCAGTCCCGCCAGCTTGGCCAGGAAGGCAACGCCATAGGCACCGAGCCCGAAATAAGCGGCATGACCGAACGAGGCCAGTCCGCCGACCGCCATCAGGAAATGCAGGCTGGCGGCAAAGATCACGAAGATCGCAATCTCCGCGCCCACCGTCAGCGCATAGTTGCCGCCGACGAAGGGCAGCATCGCCGCAAGCGCAAGCGCGCCCAGCGCGGCAAGCCGCTCGAGTGAGGTTAGTGCGCGCCAGGGAATGACGGTCAGGCCCGGCGTGCGGCGCACGGGCGCCTCCTTCTTGCCGAACAGGCCCCAGGGACGCACGACCAGAACCACCGCCATGACCAGGAACACCAGGATCAGCGAGATGGTCGGGAAGATCAGAATGCCGAAGGCGTTGAGCTCGGACACCAGCACGGCCGCAACAAAGGCGCCGAGGATGCTGCCGAGCCCGCCGATCACGACCACGACGAAGACTTCGACGATGATCCGCAGGTCCATCGCGTGATGCACGGCGTCGCGCGGGATCTGCAGCGCGCCGCCGAGTGCGGCGAGGAAGACACCGACCGCGAACACGCTGGTGAACAGCCATTTCTGATTGACGCCGAGCGCCGCGACCATGTCGCGGTCCTGCGTCGCCGCGCGCACCAGGATGCCCCAGCGGGTGCGCTGGAACAGAAGCCAGAGCGCCCCGAGCACGACCGGGCCGAGCACGATCAGGAACAGGTCATAGCTCGGGATGTTCTGGCCGAAGAAATCGACCGCGCCTTTGAAACCCGGCGCGCGGCGACCGAGCAGATCGTCCGGCCCCCAGATCAGGACCACGAGATCCTCGACCATTAGTGTCAACCCGAAGGTCGCGAGCAGCTGGAACAGTTCCGGGGCGTGATAGATCCGGCGCAGCAAGAGGATCTCGACGATCACGCCGACCGCCGCGACCACGAGCGCAGCAGCGACGATGCCGCCCCAGAAGCCGAGCGCCCCCGACCACTGCTCGGTCAAGGTGAACGCAACATAGGCGCCCAGCATATAGAACGCGCCATGGGCAAAGTTCACGATGCGCGTCACGCCGAAGATGATCGACAACCCCGACGCCACCAGAAACAGCGAGGCCGCGCTGGCAAGGCCGGTCAGGAACTGGACGATGTAGAAGGCCATGAGCGGTCCGGGTGACGAGTCGTCAGAGCAAGTGAATCGGTTCGAACTTTTTCCTTACCTCTCCCCGCCTGCGGGGAGAGGTCGGATTGCATCGTCAGAGGCAATCCGGTGAGGGGGGCTCTCCGCGAGCGCAGTCGTTGCGGAGACTCCCCTCACCCCGACCCTCTCCCCGCAAGCGGTGAGAGGGAGAAGAAGCAGCGTGCTTCACTCCTTCGGCCGGAGCTTTTCGACCTCGGCATCGCTGGGCAGGTAGTCCGAACCCTTGCGATAGGCGGCATCGACCATCACGCCCTTGCCGTCCTTCACCGCGGTCTTGCCGACGAAGGCGCCGAGCGTCGACTGGTGATCGATCTTGCGGAAGGTGATCTCGCCGAATGGCGAGGGTACCGAGAGGCCTTCGGCCGCCGCGATCAGCTTGTCGGCATCGGTCGAGCCAGCCTTGGCCAGGATCGCGGCCGCGGACTTGATGGTCTGGTAGCCGACGATCGAGCCGAGCCGCGGATAGTCGTTGTACTTGGCCTGATAGGCCTTCAGGAACGCATCATGCTCCGGCGTCTTGATCGAGTACCAGGGATAGCCGGTAACGATCCAGCCCTCCGGGGTCTCGTCCTTCAGCGGATCGAGATATTCGGGCTCGCCGGTCAGGAAGCTGACCACGTTGCGTCCCTTGAACAGGCCGCGGGTGTTGCCCTCGCGGACCAGCTTGACGAGGTCGGCGCCGAAGGTGACGTTGAGGATTGCCTCCGGATTGGCGGCGGCCACCGCCTGCACCACCGGACCCGCGTCGATCTTGCCCTGCGGCGGCCACTGCTCGTCGACCCACTGGATGTCGGGCCGCTTCTCGGACAGGAGCTTCTTGAACACGGCCACCGCCGACTGGCCATACTCGTAGTTGGGCGCGATCGTGGCCCAGCGCTTGGCCGGCAGCTTGGCGGCCTCCTCCACCAGCATCGCCGCCTGCATGTAGTTCGAAGGACGCAGGCGGAACGTATAGCGATTGCCCTTCGACCAGGTGACGGCGTCGGTCAGGGGTTCAGCGGCCAGGAAGAAGACCTTCTTCTGGTTGGCGAAGTCGCTGACGGCGAGGCCGATATTGGAGAGGAAGGTGCCCGCGAGCATCGCGACATTCTCGCTCGACACCAGTTCGTTAGCCGCGGTCTGCGCATCCGCCGGCTTGCCGCCGTCATCCTTGGAGACAACGACGAGCTTCTTGCCGTTGATGCCGCCGGCCGCGTTGATCTCTTCGACCGCAAGCTGCCAGCCCTTGCGATAGGGCTCGGTGAAGGCCGGCAACAGCGAGTAGCTGTTGATCTCGCCGATCTTGATCACGTCCTCGGCGGCGGCCGTCCTTGCCATGCCGGCCGCGGCGATGGCCAGGCCCGCCGCAAGCAGAAATCTCCGTCGCATCCCTTCAGCCTCCAAATGTTGAACGATTATTCTTTTGAACACGCTCTGTTCGGAAAACCGGTGTCCGCTTTTCCGGAGCATGCTCTCACTTAGCGCAAACCATCGTCGCCCTTGATCTCGCCGACCGTGAGACCGCCAACCCGCGGCAGCGGCCGGCCGCTGTCGGTCACCGCCAGCGCCACCACGATCTCGTTGGCACGCGGCGCATCGTTGATCTGCACCTCCATGCCGTCGAAATGGCTGCGCACGAAGGCGGCATCCTTGTGCCCGAGCGGAATATCGAGCGTGCAGCCGACCCCGCCGCGCTTCTTTGACGACGGGATCAGGGCCGCGCCCTTGCCGAGCACGTTCCGCACCGGCGCGCCCATCTTGGGATGCAAGATCGCTGCCGCATGCTCCAATTCGCCGTCGGCGCCGACTGCGGCCGCCTTGCCGTAGCTATGCGCTGAGGGCCCCTCAATGCCGAGCGCCGCGACGGCCTTTTTCGCCAACAGCTCGCCGAGTTCCTCGCCGATCGCGATCAGCGGCGAGAGATCCTCGACATAGCGCCCGGCGAAGGGATTTTCGATCACGGCAACGGCTGCGGCGCGGCGGGTCGGCGGCGCCACCGCCTGCCCCATTTCGCGATGGGTCTCCTCGACCACGGTGACGATCTTGCGGATGATGGCGCCCATCGTTCGTTACCCTGTCCTTGAGCCCGGCTGCATCAAACCTTACGCCGCGCTCGCCTGCAACTGTTGCGGACGATTGATCTCGAGCGGCTTCGCACAGATCAGGCGGATTTCGCCACAAAGCTGCAGCACCGCCCCCTCGATCAGCTCGCCCTCGAGCAACTGCCTCGCCCGCGGAGCGCCCTGCGCCAACGCCTCGGCAACCTCATCGCCGCTCAGTGCGCCGACCTCGCAGGTGACAAGGCGGTGACCGAGATCGGAATCCGGCTGCAATTCGTTGGCGGGCCGACGGACGACCGCGGGATGGCCGGGCAGATCGACCGCATTGGCAATGATGGTTGCGGCGGCGTCGGCCTGCGACGCCGTGCGCGCCAGCACGGTGACGGCATCGGCAATGCCGAGCGAGAAGCTGCGGCCGTGGCGGCCGGAGGTCGCGACGCCGCGGACGGTGTGCTCGGCGCGAACAGTGATGCTGCGCATCACGCCTGTTCCATCCGGACGGTCCATCAGGCCGACACTGAAGCGCGAACGATCGGACAGATGCAGCGCGATGTCGCCGCCATTGTTGACATAGGCGCGCGTGAGCTTGGCGGCACCGCGCATCGCGCCGAGGATTTCCTCGGCGACGGAACCTGCAACGGCCGCCATGGGGGTAATGAAAGTGTCCGCAGCATAAGGCGCGACCGCGCCGTACATGCGGCGGGCCACGATGCCCCGCAATCCGCAATGATCGGGCGCAGCTGCCTGGCGCAGCTCCGGCAGCTCGGCACAGAGCTCGTCGAGCAGGCCGGTGAAGCGCTGCACCGCCGCCTGGTAGGCAGCGCGAATCTCACCATCCGCCCCATCTGCTCCGATGATCAGATCGATCGGCCCGTCCTGCAGATGCAGGCGTCGACTGTCAGAGAGCAATGCGATCTCCGGGCGTCTCATCCCGCGCTCCGCGCCGGCCACGGCAATTGACGGATGTCCTTGGACACATCTTTCAGCGAGCCAAGCGGCTGCACGTAATCCATATGGCCGCCGAGCGCCGCATAGTCGGACAGCCTCAGCGTGAATTCGATCGGCGCCACGATCGCCGGCGTCGGCACATAGCCGAAGGCGCCAGCGGGCATCTGCGTCACATCGACCATGAAGGTGATGCCGCCGCCCGGCCAGACATAAACCGGCGCTCCGCCTGATGTCACGCGCGTCAGCGCATCCTTGACCGAGCGCGTCAGCCGCACCGGATTGTCGGTGACGCCCGCGCGCAGCGATCCGCCGGCACCCGCCATGAACAACACCGTGCACAGCGCCGGCTCGCAATTCTCCTGGATGCGCTCGACCGAGAATTTCAGGTCCGGCGGCATGTCGTGCTCGACCGGCTGCAGGGCCTCATCGAGCACGTAATAGCCGGCATGCTCACCAGTGGTGGAAACCATCAAGATCGTCGTGCCCGGACGCGCGGTCTTCGGATCGAACGGCCCAAGAATCGCAAGCGGGTCGGAGATGTCGGTCCCGCCCCAGCCGGTGCCGGGCTGCGCCACCTGGAAGTAGCGGCCGGGTGTCGAGCGCCGTCCCTTCATCTTGATGCCGGTTGCGGGGATGTCGAGCAGCTTGCCGGCCTGATGCTCGGACAGGACGCCGGTGATGTGGTCGTCGACAACGACGACCTCGTCGACCTTGCCCTGCCATTGCTTGGCGAACATGCCGATCGTTGCCGAGCCGCAGCCGACCCGCATCCGTTCTTCCTTGACGCCGTTGACGATCGGCGGCGCACCCGCCTGCACGATCACGCTGGCGCCGCCATCGATGACGAGCTCGACCGGCTTGCGGTTGCTGAGATCCATCAGCGCGTCGCAGGTGACACGGCCCTCCTTCTTCGAGCCGCCGGTCAGATGATGCACCCCGCCGAGGGAGAGCATCTGCGAGCCATATTCGCTGGTTGTGACATGGCCGACGGCCTCGCCGTCGACGCGGACGGTTGCGGTCTCCGGGCCGAGAAAACGGTCGGTATCGATCTTCACCTTGACGCCGCAATAGCTGAAGATGCCCTCGGTCACGACCGTGACCATGTCCACGCCGTCCACCTCGGACGAGACGATGAACGGCGCCGGTTTGTAGTCGGGATAGGTGGTGCCGGCCCCGATCGCGGTGACGAACAGATCGGGCTGCTGCACGATCTTGCCATCCCAATCGCCGCTCGCCTGGAACGGCACCAGCCTGCCGCCATGCGAGACGGTGCGCTCCAGCAGGATATGCGGGTCGACGCGCACCAGCACGCCATCCTGATTGGCGTAGCGGTCACAGGCGCCGGCGGCGCCCGGCTTGATGTAGCACATCACCGGACAGGCATCGCAGCGGATCTTGTCGCCGGCACTCTCGCTCGCCGTATCAGTCGTCATGCGGTCGCTCAATCAAATCCGAAATCGCTTCCCAAGGCCTCGAACGAAGCGGCTCTTGCAATTCATTCGTACACGAATGATGCTGTCCGTCGCTCGGAACTGTCAAGCGCCGGCACGCAGGAAAAGCTGCACTGCCGGATAAACGATCAGTTTGCCTCGCACAATGACGAGAAATCATGCACGCGCTGCAGCGCGAAACGTGGCACTTGCATGTTAGTATACAAACGATACGCTTCCGGCGCCGGTTCGCGCCGCAACCTTTGTTAACGATAGCAGATATCGAGACCGCAGGGATGACCCCAGCAACGCTCCGCCTGACCGTCAACGGCCAAGCGCATGATGTGGCGGTCGGGCCCGACACGCCCCTGCTCTATGTGTTGCGCAACGACCTCGGGCTCAACGGGCCGAAATATGGCTGCGGTCTCGGCCAATGCGGCGCCTGCACCGTGCTGGTCGACGGCCAAGCGGCGCGCTCCTGCGTGTTTCCGGTCGGAGGCTGCCTAGGCCACGACATCACCACGCTCGAAGGTCTCGGCTCGCGGGAGCAGCCTGATGCCGTGCAGCAGGCCTTCATCATGGAACAGGCGGCGCAATGCGGCTATTGCCTCAACGGCATGATCATGACCACCAAGGCGCTGCTCGCCATCAATCCGCACCCGTCGGAGGAGGAGATCCGCGAAGCGTTGCGCTATAATCTGTGTCGCTGCGGCGCCCATGTCGAGATCGTGCGCGCTGCGATGCGGGCGGCCGGCCACACGCTCGAGGCGCTGGACTGATGACGGACGGAACCCTGGGAGCCAGCAAACCGCCTCGCGGCTGCCTCTCGGTGGTACGGCTGGCGGCCGCGAACGCTGAGACCTTCATCCGGATCACGGCCGCCGGCGAGGTCACGGCCTACAACGGACACGTCGATCTCGGCACCGGCATCCGCACTGCGCTCGGACAGATCGTGGCGGAGGAGCTCGACGTCTCCTTTGCGCGCGTGGTCGTCGTGCTCGGCGACACCGCTCGGGTGCCCAATCAGGGCGCGACCATTGCCAGCGAAACCATCCAGATCACGGCGGTGCCGCTGCGGAAGGCGGCGGCGCAGGCGCGGCAATTCCTGCTGGCGCGCGCCGCGGAGCGGCTTGGCATCGCATGCGCTGAGCTCAGTATCGAAGACGGCCTGATCCGTGGCCCCGACAACCGCACGCTCAGCTATGGCGAACTAATCGAGGACGAGACGATCCGGCTCGAGCTTGCGGATGACGCCCCGGTCAAGGCCGCAAGCAGCTACACACTCGTCGGCACCTCGGTGCCGCGGGTCGACCTGCCGGCGAAAGCCACCGGCGAGCTGACCTATGTGCATGATGTCCGTGTGCCCGGCATGCTGCATGGCCGCGTGATCCGCCCGCCTTACGCCGGCGTCGATGCCGGTCCGTTCATCGGCACCAGCCTGCTCGGAATCGACAGGGATTCGGTCCGAGACATTCCGGGCCTCGTCGATGTCGTCGTGATCGGCGACTTCGTCGGCGTCGTCGCCGAGCGCGAGGAGCATGCAGCGGCTGCCGCCGAACGGCTGAAGATCGACTGGAAGCCGATGCCGTCCTTGCGCAATCTCGACGACGTCGAGAACGCGCTGCGCGCCAATCCATCGCGCCCGCGCAAGCTGCTCGACAAGGGCGACGTCGAGGCTGCAATCGGCACCGCCGCGAAACCGATGCAGCGCAGCTATCTCTGGCCCTACCAGATGCACGGCTCGATCGGTCCCTCCTGCGCCGTCGCCGACTACCAGCCCAGCCACGTCCGGATCTATTCCGGCACGCAGAACCCGCACATTCTGCGCAGTGATCTGGCGCTGCTGATCGACCGTCCCGAGCATGAGATCGAGGTGATCCGGCTGGAAGCGGCCGGCTGCTACGGCCGCAACTGTGCCGACGACGTGACTGCGGATGCGCTGCTGCTGTCACGCGCGGTCGGCCGTCCCGTGCGCGTCCAGCTCACCCGCGAGCAGGAGCATCTCTGGGAGCCCAAGGGCACCGCACAGCTGATGGACGTCAATGGCGGCCTCAACGCGGACGGTTCGGTGGCGGCCTACGACTTTGCCACACGCTATCCATCGAACGGTGCGCCGACGCTGGCGCTGCTGTTGACCGGCCGCATCGCCCCGGAGGCGATCGTGTGGGAGATGGGCGACCGCACCGCGATCCCGCCCTATGATTACGACCATATGCGCGTCACCGCACATGACATGCCGCCGATCGTCCGCGCCTCCTGGCTGCGCGGCGTCTCGGCGCTGCCGAATACGTTCGCTCATGAATCCTATATCGACGAGCTTGCCGCGGAGGCCGGCGTCGATCCGATCGCATATCGCCTGCGCTATCTGAAGGATGAGCGCGCCAGAGACCTGGTCAATGCGGTCGCCGAGCGCGCCGGCTGGGTGCCGCGGTCCGTCAGGCAGGAGAAGACGCCCCAAAACGACGTCGTGCGCGGCCGCGGCTTTGCCTATGCGCTGTACGTGCACAGCAAGTTTCCCGGCTATGGCGCGGCCTGGTCGGCCTGGATCGCCGATGTCGCGGTCAACACCGCAACCGGCGATGTCAGCGTCACGCGCGTGGTCGCCGGGCAGGATTCCGGCCTGATGATCAACCCGGATGGCGTGCGGCATCAGATCGAAGGCAATGTCATCCAGTCGACCAGCCGCGCGCTCATGGAGGAGGTCCCGTTCGCGCGCGGCAAGGTGGCGGCGCGGGAATGGGGCGCCTACCCCATCATCACCTTCCCCGACGTGCCCAAGATCGACGTCTTGATGCTGCCGCGGCCGGATCAGCCGCCGCTCGGGGTCGGCGAATCCGCCTCGGTGCCGAGCGCGGCTGCAATTGCGAACGCGATCTATGACGCGACCGGGGTCCGTTTCCGTGAGCCGCCCTTCACGCCCGAGCGCGTCCTGCAGGGCTTGCGCGGCGCGCAGGCGGAGGCGCCGCCGCCTAAGCCGCTCGCGCCTCCCGTTGCGGACAAGTCTCGCACCGCCTGGATCAAGCCGTTCGCCAAGCGCACCGGGCTTGTCGCAAGCGTCGCGGCCGCATGTACCGCCGCCATCGGCGTCGCCGCAGCCCTGCTACCCGGACGGGCCATCGCCCCGATTTCACGTCCCGATGCTTCCGTCTATTCCACCGCGACGATCGCGCGCGGCGAACAGCTCGCGGCGCTCGGCAATTGCGCGGTCTGCCACACCGCCGACGGCGGCATCGTCAATGCCGGCGGCCGCGCCCTGGAGACGCCGTTCGGCACCATCTTCAGCACCAACATCACGCCTGATGTCGAGACCGGCATCGGAGGGTGGTCATACCCTGCCTTCGAGCGCGCCATGCGCGAGGGCATCCACCGCGATGGCCGGCAGCTCTATCCAGCCTTTCCGTACCCGCATTTCGCGCGAACCCGCGATGCCGACCTGCAGGCGCTCTATGCCTATCTCATGGCACAGGCACCGGTGCGTCAGCAGGCGCCCGAGAACGAGCTGCGCTTTCCGTTCAACCTGCGCCCAGTGGTCGCCGGCTGGAACGCGCTCTTCCACAACGCCGGCGCGTTCAAGCCAGATCCGGCCAAGTCCGAACAATGGAATCGCGGCTTCTACCTGGTCGAGAGCCTCGGCCATTGCAGCGCCTGCCACTCGCCGCGCAACGCGCTCGGCGCCGAGCAACGCCAGGCTTATCTCGCCGGCGGCCTCGCCGAAGGCTGGGAGGCGCCCGCCCTCACCTCACTGTCATCGGCGCCGATTCCCTGGACGGAAGACGAGCTCTTTACGTATCTGCGCACAGGCCAGTCGCGCTTCCATGGCGTGGCGGCCGGCCCGATGGCGCCGATCGTGAATGACCTCGGCCGTTTGCCTGACGCTGATATCAGAGCGATGGCGATCTATCTCGCCTCGTTCCGGGACGCGCTGCCCGACGCCGCCACGCTGGAAGCAAAAGCGCAGCAGCTCGAGACCAGCACCAAGGTCACGTCCGCTTCGTCCCCGGCGGCACGGCTCTATCTCGGCGCCTGCGCGGTCTGCCATGAGGTCGGCGGCCTGCCGCTGTTCGGCAGCCGTCCCTCGCTGTCGCTGAACAGCAACATCCACAGCGCGATGCCCGACAATCTGATCCAGGTGATCCTGCACGGCATCGCCAGGCCGGCGTCACCTGACCTCGGCTATATGCCGGCATTTGCCGAACACCTCAGCGACGCGCAGGTCGTCGAACTCGTCTCTTATCTCCGCGGCCAATTCGCGCCCGATAAGCCGGCCTGGCACGGCATCGATTCCGCGGTCAGCCGGCTTCGCACCGCCGGACAGCACTGAGCCCTCCTCGCCCGCACGTTGATCGCTAGCGTTGCGCAATCGCGCATCAGTTGATGCTGGATATTTCGTCTTGCGGAGGGCGTGGGCCGATCTTAGAATTTGGTACCATGTTCCGAAATTTGGAACTAGAGGACCCAGCCATGAGCGCCCTGACCTCCGCTATCGACATCCTGCGCTGCTTTTCCACGACCCGGCCGGACCTCTCCTTCGCCGACGTCCAGGCGCTGACTGGCAAGCCCAAGAGCTCGACCTCGCGGCTGCTTCGCTCGTTGCGCGACTGTGGATTGTTGGAGCAGGACCCGAACAGCCGCCGCTACCGCCCTGGCCTGCTCACGTTCGAACTTGGCCGGCTGCACCGCGCCCATGACGACCTGATCGCCACCGCGGAGCGCGAGCTGCGCGAGGTCTGCACGCGCACCGGTCACACCGGCTACATCGCGGTGCTCGACGGCTATCAACAGGTCGTGCTGCGCATCGTGCCGGGGTCCAATCCGCTGCGCGTCGTCAATCCGCCGGGTCAGCGCACGCCGGCAATCATCACCTCGAACGGCCGCGCCATGCTGGCGCGCTTGTCCGACGCGGAGATCCGCGCCCGGGTGCCGCTCGACTACCCGAAGGTGCCGGCGAACTCGCCGCAGAATTTCGAGCAGCTGATCGCGCGCCTGAACGAGATTCGCCGCACCGGCGTCTCGGATGCCGCCGACGAAGCGATCGAGGGCGTCGGCTCGCAAGGCTTTGCGCTGGCGAACGGCGAGACCGGCGAGCTGATCGGCATCGCGATCTCCTATTCGGTGCAGGCGACGACCGAAATCGAGCGCGCCATCGTCCGTCGCGAGCTCGGCGCCATGGCCGAGAAGCTTCGGCGCATGACCGGCGATCCGCTCGGGCAGCCGGTCGAGCTCCGCGCCGGATTGGCATCCTGATGGGCCGGCCCGCCGGGTCTCATATCAATGGGCTCGCGCTACTCATCCTGCCCAGCGCGCTGCTGTTCGCGTTGTTCTTCTTCCTGCCGATCGGCCTGATGGCGGTGATGAGCCTGCTCACCGGCAATCCGGTGGTCATGCCGCACGTCGCCTTCACGACCAAGCACTATCAGAGGTTGGCCGACGACAGCTATTATCTCGAGGTGATCTGGACCACGATCCGAATCGGACTCTGGACCACGTTGATCGCGCTCCTGATAGGCTATCCGCTGGCGCATTGGATGGCGCGGATCAAGAGCCGGGCCGGCCACGCGCTGTTATTGATGGCGGTGCTGGCGCCGATGCTGACCGGCATCGTGGTGCGCACCTTTGCCTGGATGACGCTGCTGTCGGACAAGGGCGTCATCAATCAGATCCTGCTGTCGCTGGGGTTGATCGAAAAGCCATTGCAGCTGATGTACAATGAGACCGGTATCATCATCAGCCTCGTCCACATCTATGTGCCGTTCATGGTGCTGACTCTGACCGGCGTGATCGGCCGCATCGACGAGCGGCTGGAGCAGGCCGCGGAAAATCTCGGCGCGAGTCCCTTGCGCGCGTTCTTCGAGGTGACGTTGCCACTGAGCCTGCCGGGCATTCTCGCCGGCTCGCTGCTGGTGTTTGCGCTCGCGATCAGCGCCTATGTCACGCCGATCCTGCTCGGCGGCTTCCAGATCATGACATTGCCGATCCTGATCTATCAGCAGATCTCGGCGAACTTCAATATCGGCTTCGCCGCGGCACTCGGCATGGTGCTGCTCGTGATCTCGTTCATGCTCGTGGTCGCCTACAATCATATGCTCGGCCTGGTTTCCGGGCAGCGCGAGTTGCAGTGAAGGGGGCATCGATGGCGACGTCAGTCACGCCCTCACCAACCCTGGCGCGGCCGGAGCTCGCGGGCGCAAGCCATAGCACGGCTCAAGTGATAGCACATCGCTCGGCGCCCGGCCGCACCGGCCGCGCCATCTACCTCACGGCCAATATCGCCATCCTGGTATTCCTGCTGGCACCGATTGCGATCGTATTCGTGTTCGCTCTCAATCCGACGCCGTTCATCCAGTTTCCGCCCGTCGGCGTGTCGCTGCGCTGGTTCGAAAAGTTCTTCTCGGCGCGCGACTTCATGCATGCGCTGGTCTTCAGCCTGGAAGTGGCCGCATTGACGACGGTGGCGGCCACCGTGCTCGGCGCCTCCGCCGCGCTTGCGATCGCGCGCGGCAATATTCCGGGATCGCGGATCATCGTCGCGACCATGCTGTCGCCTTTGATGCTGCCGGCGATCCTGACCGGGCTTGCGCTGTTCCAGGCCTATGTGCTGCTCGACGTTGGCCGCCCGGTCTGGGGCTTGGTTGCCGGCCACACGCTGGTCACCATTCCCTATGTGGTTCGCACCACACTCGCCGTCCTACAAAATTTCGACGTCAGACTGGAGGAAGCTGCGCAAAATCTCGGTGCCAGTCCGGCGCGAACCTTCTTTGAGGTGACCCTGCCGCTGGTCAAGCCCGGCGTGCTCGCCGGCGCGATCTTCGCCTTCATCGTCTCCTTCGACCAATTTCCGGTATCGCTGTTCCTGGTCTCGCCCGGCAACGAGACCCTGCCGATCACGCTGTTCAACTATCTCAAATTCGATCTCGATGGCACCATCGGCGCCGCCTCCGTGATTTCGATCCTGCTCGCCGTCCTCGTCGTCATCGCGCTCGACCGCACCATGGGCCTGCGCTCCACTGTCAAACTCTAACGGAGATCCCACCATGACATCCGCATCGCGCGCGCATCTGACCCGCCGCCGGCTGCTGGCCGCCGGTGCCTCGCTCGGCCTCGGCGCGGTCGCTGCCCCCTATGTCGCACGTGCCGAGGAGCCGGTGCTCAACATCACCGGTTGGGGCGGCAAATGGGGCGACGTGATGAGCGCCGAGATCGGACCGGCGTTCGAGAAGGAGTTCAAGTGCAAGCTCAGGACCGATACCGCCCTGCCGTTCCTGCCGAAGCTGCAGGCGAGCTCGCGCTCGGCGCCGATCTATGACGTCCTGCATACCAACTCCAACGAACAATGGGCTGCGGCCGAGATGGGCCTGGTCGAGCCCAAGGTTGATCCCAAGCTGGTGCCGAACATCGCCGACCTCTATCCGTACGCTGCGAGCGACAAGATCGTCGGCATCTCGATCTTCACCAGCGCGATCGGGCTCGGCATGCGGACCGACAAGGGCTATGGCCCCATCACCTCCTGGAAGGAGCTGTGGGACGCGAAATACAATGGCGTGCGCGGTGGCTATGTGATCCCGGTCAACAGCCTCGGCCAAGCCTTCGTGATGATGTGTGGCACGCTGTTCGGCAAGGGACAGACCGACCTCGATGCGGCCTATGCGGCGCTCGAGAAGCTGAAGCCGATCAAGCTGGTCGACTTCACCGGCGCGATGGAGAAGCTGTTCCTCTCGGGCGAGGTCGGCCTCGGCGTCATCCACGATTCCGGCATCTACCGCTATGACGGCCAAAATCAGCCGATCGACTTTGTCACCCCGAGCGAGGGCGTGCTGTCGCTGGAGCAGGTGCTGACGATCACGCCTGGCAGCAAGATGAAGGAGCTCGCCAACGCCTACGTCAACTACATGCTGCGCCCCGAGGTGCAGAAGCGGCTGGCCGAAACCGTCTGGTACTCGCCGGCGAACGAGAAAGTTAAGCTCGAGGCCAAATACGACGCCAAGCTCCTGACCACGCCGGAGAAGGTCTCGAAGCTCATCCAGGTCGATTGGAAGTGGTACAATGCGCAGAAGGATGCGATCGACAGCCGCATCAACCGGATCTTCCGGGCATGAGCGCGGGCATTGAGATCGCCGAGGTCAGCAAGGTCTATGATGGCGGCGTCCGCGCGGTGGACTCGGTGGCGATGGAGATCAAGGCCGGCGAATTCTTCTCCCTGCTCGGCCCCTCCGGCTGCGGCAAGACGACCACCTTGCGGATGATCGCAGGTTTCGATACCCCGAGCTCGGGCGAGATCCGCATCGACGGCGCCGACATCACTCATGTGCCCGCGCACAAGCGCGACATGGCGATGGTGTTCCAGAACTACGCGCTGTTTCCGCACCGGACCGTCGCCGAGAATGTCGGCTTCGGCCTGCGCATGCGCAAGCTCGACAAGGCGACGATCGCAGCCAAGGTGAAGGCGGCATTGGCCATGGTCGAGCTGTCGGGCATGGACGATCGCCGGCCGGCCCAACTGTCCGGCGGCCAGCAGCAGCGCGTGGCACTGGCCCGCGCCATCGTGATCGAGCCGCGTGTGCTGCTCTGCGACGAGCCGCTCGGCGCACTCGACAAGAAGCTGCGCCAGCAGATGCAGTTCGAGCTGAAGCAGCTCCAGAAGAACTTGGGCCTCACACTCGTGTTCGTGACGCACGACCAGGAGGAGGCGCTGGCAATGTCGGACCGCATCGCGGTGATGAATGCAGGCCGCGTCGAGCAGGTCGGCACGCCGGTCGAGATCTACGACCGGCCGCAGACGCGCTTCGTCGCCGACTTCATCGGCGACACCAACATCTTTCGCGGCCAGCGCGTCACGGTCGACAACAACGGCACCGGGATTGCGGCCGGCAACGGCCTGGTGCTGGAATTGCCCGGCCCGCCTGCTGCCGCCGACGGCGCGGTGCTTTCGGTGGCGCTGCGTCCGGAGAAGATCCGACTCGCACCCAAGGTCGATACACTGCATCCGAAGCACGCGTCAGCCAACGGCACGGTCGAGAGCACCAACTTCCTTGGTGGCGCCGTGCTGTATCGCATTGCGCTCGATAGCGGCCATCGCGTGCTGGCGCAGCAGCCCAATGCGGGCGCTGGCCAACTCTATGCACCGGGCGCTCCGGTCATGCTCGGCTGGACGCCTGCCGATCTCGTCATCCTCAAGGATTAGTAACTGATATGAACAAGCCACTCCAACACCGACGCATGGGCGTCGTGGTGATCGGGCAAAGTCCCCGGCCCTCGATGCAGGCCGAGATCGCGGCGGTGCTGTCGCCTGCCGTTACAATCGAGCTGCGCGGTGCGCTCGACGGCATGAGCCGTAATGAGATCGATGCGATTCCGCCTCTCGACGGCGCCGACGCGCTGTTCACGCTGCTGCCCAATGGCGACAATGTCCGCATCAGCAAGAAGGCGGTCGAAGGCCGCGCCAATGCGCAGCTCGCCCGCTTCAAGCAGGAGGGCATCGACGTGGCGATGCTGGCCTGCACCGGCAAATTCCCCAACCTCGCAGCCGATGGCCTGGTTATCCTGCCCTCGGCGGTGCTGCATCGGATGGTCGAGGCCGTGTTGCCGAAGGGCCGGCTCGGCGTGTTCTCGCCGCTACCCGAGCAGACCGCGCTGATCGCCACCAAGTGGCAGCGCGAGGGTGTCGAGGTCATCGGCGTCACGCTGCAGCCGGGCTCAGACGATGCCACGGTCGATGCGGCCGCGCGCGAGATGGCAAGCAAGCAACCCGATCTCGTTGTGCTCGACTGCATGAGCTACACCAGCGCCAACAAGGCTCGCCTGCGTCAGCATTATTCCGGGCCGGTGATCCTGTCGATTGCGGCCGCTGCACGCGTGGTCGAGGAGCTGGTCTCGTGAGCGCGACCGAGTTGAAGACGATCAGCCTCGACGATATCGAGGCGCTGGCGGTCGGCGCCTGGATCCTCGGCACCGGCGGCGGCGGCAGCCCGTATCTCGGACTACTCAATCTGCGCAGGCTCTACGCCGAGGGCCATCGCGTGCAGCTGATGTCGCCGCTCGACCTCGACGACGACGATTGGGTCGCCGTGGTCTCCAACATGGGCGCGCCGTTGGTGGGCCAGGAGCGGCTCGCCGACAGCCGCAGCATCGCGCGCGCCGTGCGCATGCAGGAGGAGATCAACAACATCAAATTCCGCGCGGTGATGTCGGTTGAGATCGGCGGCGGCAATGGCGTACAGGCGCTGATGGCAGCCGCGCATCTCGGCATTCCCGTCGTCGATGCCGACTGCATGGGCCGCGCCTTCCCCGAAGCGCAAATGACGTCGGTCGCGATCGGCGACCTGCGCCCCTACCCCTGCACACTCTACGATCCTCGCGGTATCGAGGCTGTGGTCACCAAGGTGCCGAGCTGGAAATGGATGGAGCGGGCCAGCCGCAAGATCTGCGTCGAGATGGGTTCGATCGCCTCGACCAGCAAGGCGCCGCGCACCGGACGCGAGGTCAAGGACTGGGGCATTCATTTCACCACCACGAAGGCGATCAGCATCGGCCGCGCGGTGCAAGAGGCCAATCGCCGCCATGAAGATCCGATCGCGGCCATCCTCGCCTGCGAGGGCGGCCAAAGGCTCTTCACCGGCAAGATCGTCGATGTCGAGCGCCGCACCACCGAGGGGTTCTTGCGCGGCAGTGCAGTCATCGAAGGCAGCGACGCCGATCGCGGCACCAAGCTGAAGCTCTCGTTCCAGAACGAATGGATCGTGGCCTGGCGCGACGGCGAGGCGATCGCGATGTCGCCGGACCTGATCTGCGTGCTCGACAGCGTCAACGGCCACGGCATCGGCACTGAGACAGTGCGTTACGGTCAGCGGGTCACCGTCGTGGCGCTGCCCGCGCCGGCGGTGCTGACCAGCCCCCGCGGCCTCGAATTCGTCGGCCCTCGTGCATTTGGTTACGATCTCGATTTCCGGTCGCTTTTCGCGCCCGTAGGAGTTTGATTGATGAAGCGTATTGGTATCGATGTCGGTGGCACCAACACCGACGCCGTCCTGATTGCGGACGACAAGGTGGTTCATTCCGTCAAGTGCCCGACCACGGCCGACGTCACCTCCGGCATTCTTCAGGCGTTGAAGGCGTTGCGCACCAAGCCGGCGGCGGCCGTACCGGTCGATGCAGTCGTGATCGGCACCACGCATTTCATCAATGCGGTCGTGCAACGCCGTCATGTGCAGAAGATCGGTGCCGTCCGGATCGGCATGCCGGCCTCCGCTACACTGCCGCCGTTCTGCGACTGGCCGGCCGATCTCGCCGCGCTGGTCAGTGGCGAGGTGGTCATGCTGGAGGGCGGCCACGACTACGACGGCCGTCCGTTCATGCCGCTCGACCTCGCAGGACTGAAAGCGGCGGCGCGCAGCGTCAAGGACAAGGGCTTGCGCTCGGTGGCCGTGAGTTCGTCCTTCTCGCCGCTCGACCCGAGTTGCGAGATCATCGCGCGCGACATCTTTGCCGAGATCTGCCCGGACGTTGCGGTCACCTTGTCGCACGACCTCGGCCGCATCGGTCTGCTCGAGCGCGAGAATGCCGCGCTCTTGAATGCGGCACTCCATGATCTAGCGGTGACGACGGTCGCCGCCTTCCGCAAGGCGATTGCCGATTCCGGCATCGATGCGCCGCTGTTCCTGACCCAGAACGACGGCACCGTGATGCAGGCGGAGATCGCGACCGCATTTCCGGTGATGAGCTTCGCCTCGGGCGCGACCAATTCGATGCGCGGCGCAGCCTATCTCTCCGGTCTCGACGATGCGATGGTGGTCGATGTCGGCGGCACCACCAGCGACATCGGCCAGCTGCGCCACGGTTTTCCGCGCGAGGCTAATGCGGTGGTCGAGGTCGGCGGGGTCCGAACGCTGTTCCGGATGCCCGACCTGCTCTCGATCGGGCTCGGTGGCGGCAGCCATGTGGACGAGAATCCGGTCCGCGTCGGCCCGCTCAGCGTCGGCTATCGCTTAACGGAGGACGCGCTGGTGTTCGGCGGCAGCAGACTGACCGCAACCGATATCGCTGTCGCAGCAGGCCTCGTCGACATCGGCAACCGCTCGCGTGTGGCGCATCTGGGCAAGAGCCTGATCGAGGCGGCGCTGGCCGATGCCCATCGCAAGCTGGCCGACGACATCGACCGCATGAAGACCGAGGCCGGAGACGTGCCATTGCTCGCTGTCGGCGGCGGCGCGTTCCTGGTGCCCGATCGGCTGCCCGGCATTTCCGAGATCGTCCGCGTGCCCCATGGTGACTGCGCCAATGCGGTCGGCGCGGCCATCGCGCAGGTCAGCGGCGAGGCCGACCAAGTGTTCCGCGATCTTACCCGCGACGAGGCGATTGCGGCCGCACGTGCCATCGCCGAGGATCGCGCCGTGCAGGCCGGCGCCGAGCGCGAGAGCCTGAAGACGGTCGATGTCGAGGACATGCCGATCGCCTACCTGCCGGGCAATGCATTGCGGGTGCGCGTCCGTGTCGCCGGCGCGATCGCCGATCCGAACATCGATGCGGCGGCCTGAGATGCCTCGTCGGATTTCCATTCACGACGCAGAGGAGGAGCGGGTCGCCGTTCCTCGTCACTGATCCCCGGTCACAGCCCTCACCGCGTTGCTGACCTCAATCACGCGCTGTGCGGGGCCCGATTTTGCATCGGGCGCCTCATTGCCCATGCCCAGGCTGAGGACGATCGTTCTGCCCTGATATTCGATCGAGAGCTGATGAGCATTGACCGGCGGAATGTCGCCGATCTGGGACGGAAGGCTGTTGAGGCCCGCGGCGGCGAGCACCTTTGCAAGTTCGGCCTGCTGCTCTGGCGTCAATTGGCCGCGCCGATGTGGCGCGTTGATCTCTGCACCACGGAACTGCGCGACTTCATAGCTGCAGTCCCCATTGATGGTCCAGATCGTCCCGGTCTTCCCTGCAAATCCGTCCTGCGAATCCTTGACCGTAAGCATGGGACCACCCGCGCAGTTGGCGGCGCCCGACGGAACGGGCTGCATCATGATGGCCGCCAACGCCAGCAACACGACACGTGCTGCAGCCAGAGGCCTGATGCTGGTGTTCTGCCGTCTCATGACTTGAACATAGTGACCAAGATCGTTTGCGGAAGGGGCGGACGAACCGTCCGCCCCTTTGGCGCGCTCTATTGCAAGACCGTGATTGCTCGTCCTCCATCGTCTCGCGACAGCGAGATGTTGGGCAGGGGTGGACTGCGCGTCGGGTTCGTCGCGGAAATGCCGACCGTCACGCCGGACTCTTGGGTTTGTCCGAGCGCGACCGTCGTGAGCGCTGCCGGCCCGCCGGCCGCCTCGAAAGCCTCGATCGTCATCACGCCAGAGCTGAGGGAGAGCGATCCTCCGGCAATCCACACTTTCCAGTAGATCGTGTGGTCGCCAGCCGGGAGATCGATCGCGAACTTGGTCTCCATCGCTGCCCACTGATTGGCAGCTGGCAGGCTGAAGCTGCGATAGGAGTCGGTCCAGACGACATTCGGCTGCGCGCCGTTGTAGACGCCGCTCTCGAACTGAACCGGTCCGGTGCTGCTGGCGCTGGTATCAGCCGAGATGTGGACCTGACCCGGCTTGTCCAAATGAATGGTCGCCTGCAGGATATTGCTGTTCGCATTGACGGTCTTCACCGGCGTCCATGGGAACGAAGCCGATGCGCCAACCGATGGTCCACCGACAGGGGGATCGGCCGGCCGCGGAATCTTGCGGGAGTCGGCCGCGTTCGCGAGCGCACGGAAATGCGGCGTTCCATTCGCGAGGTTGCCGTCGTTGTCGTCGACGATAAAGCTCAGGCGAACGGCGTCGGCGACATCAGCCGGATTGGCGGCAGCTGCGCCGAGCACGAGGCGTGCTGCGATGGCATAGGCCTCGTCATCCGAAAACGTCTGCTTGAGTTGCTGCACGAGCTCCCAGGTGAAGCCCGCATAGGGCCGGCCGACCACGTGCGGGTCAGGACTTGCGGCAGGCCACAGCACGACGTCGCTCGCCGGCCTGAGGCAGGTGCCCGGTCCGAAGAAGTCGCGGCCGACGCAGGGTTGACGCGTCGCAAGGACCGCCATGGAATCGCCGAAGCCTTCGCTGTAGCCGGCGTGCACGATCCCGCCCTTTGCGGCATCGATTCCATGACCATACTCGTGCATCACGACGTCTGAATACGCCGTGTTCGGGCAGTTGTTGCCGGCCTTGAAGAAGTTGAGCGATGACCCGTTCCAGAAGGCATTGCAACTATTGTTGATGTTGGTGAGCACCGGCAGATTGGCGAGATCGGTCGGAGCAAGGATGTTGTGGGCGAGATCGCGCGCGAAATTCGCCCAGTAGAATGCGGATGTCTGAGCAAGCTGGTCATCTCCGCCGGCACCGAAATTTAGATTGATCGGCGGCGAAGACGGTCCGGTCTGCGCCGTCTCCATGCTGGGGCCGGACTGATTGTTGATGACGAAGAATGGACCACGCAGCTTGTCGCGAATTTCGGTACTGCCGGCAGCCGTGGTGAATCCGTAGCGCCCGTCGGCTCCCGTGATCTGCTTGGCATTGTCGGATTGACGTGTGACCTCAACCTCCGACATCGGCCGATTGGCGGTCGGCTGCGATGGGCTCGTCGCCCAGATGTTGCCGGTCACGATGCCGCTGTGCGTGTGATAGACCTCGCTCTCCCAGTTCAGGACACGCGGTTCACCAACCGCAGCGACCCAGTATTTGCGCACATTGGCGTCGCCGGGCGCGCCGGAGCTGAGTGTGAATGTCCAGCTCAGATTGCCCTTCTGCTGATCGTCGACCCAAATCTGCAGTTCGGGCCTCGGATCGGGACCCGCGAAGGCAGCGCCGGCATCACGGCGTGCCGCCTGGACCGCAGCAGCTGGTGCGACCGTCGGCTGCGTGGCGTCGAATGTGTTCGGCATGCCGCGCTTGCGCGTCACCAGAATACGGCCATCACCCGCGACGACAGTGAGATAGTCGCTTCCTTTCGACAAGGGCACGCCATGGTAAGCCAACGGAAACACCGTGATAAATTTTTCCGTTGCAGCCGCGGCAGCGGCGGTCGGGTTCGCCCCAGGCGCCACGCTAGCCTGCCGCTCGGTGGCGCCGATATGGCTCGCCGTCGCCGGCAACAGTGAATACCCGTCCGGAAGATCCGTCTGCACCGCGGCGGCAGACGCAAATCCTGCAGCCGCGGCGCGCACCGCGGCCGACGCCGCCGGCAGCGCGACCGACTGATTGACCGACTGATTGACCGACGCATACTGCGCCTGCAACCTGCTTCCATCGGGATAGCGATTGTCGGCGGGCGCCGCTGCCAGCGGGCTTGCGGGCACTTGCTGCGCGGAAGCCGGGACGACGGTCGTAGCAACGGCCGAAATCATTCCAAGGACCTTGACTGAGTCCCACATCAGATCACGTGGACACATTTTGGTCTCCCTCCGTGGATTTGGATTCGCATCGTGCATTGGCGCGACGGGCCTCGCTGACGGGATTCCCAAACGTCAGGCGACCGAGAGAACCTTGAAGTCCTATCGATGTCGGAAGCGATTGGAGTCCGACAGCGACGCTCTCGCGGATGCTCCAATAAACAGACCACTCAAGGTTGTCCTATGAACAGCTTCACAAGTTCGGCGTATTTGTCCCTGTCAGCCAACAACACCCAGATGTGGGTTGTGCAAAGCCCATTGCATTTTCATTTGCGACTTGAGGTAGAAAGCGCTCCACTACCCTGATGCGGCCTCGCAAGCTGGGACCGGACTGCGTCATTGCGCCGCGCTTTCTTCTGTGTGCGCCGTCCAAGCGATGCGCAGCCAGGCACGGGTCCGCATTGCCGGCGCGATTGCTGATCTCCGAACGTCCCCCGCTTACGGGAGATCCGCAATCCGCTGCACGCCGGCCTCCGCCATCTCGGCATAAGCGCGCGCCAGCGAACCTCCGAGATCGATCGCCCGGCAGCCGGCGTCGATCACGACGGCTTCGAAGCCGAGCCGCCGCGCATCCATTGCCGAATAGTGGACGCAGAAATCCGTGGCGAGCCCGACAAGGAACACACGCGTCAGACCACGCTCGCGCAAATAGCCGGCAAGCCCCGTCGGCGTCGTTTTGTCGTTCTCGAAGAATGCGGAATAGGAGTCGATCGCCCGGCGAAAGCCTTTGCGGATGATCAGCTGCGCCTTGTCGGTCTTTAGGCCGGAATGGAACGCCGCACCCGGCGTGCCCTGCACGCAGTGGTCCGGCCAAAGGGTCTGCGGGCCATACGGCATGGTCACCGTCTGGAATGGCTCGGCATCCGGATGGCTCGAGGCAAACGAGCTATGGCCGGCAGGATGCCAGTCCTGCGTCAGCGCCACCTGGTCGAATTTCGCAGCAAACCCGTTGACGACGGGCACCACCGCATCGCCATCGCCGACGGCGAGCGCGCCCCCGGCGCAGAAATCATTCTGCACATCGATAATGAGCAGCAGGTCTTCGCTCAGCTGTATCTGCATCAAGTCCAATGTCCGCGTTGCCCGACATCCGGCTGGTAGCATGGCGTCCTGCTGGCCTGATCTCAAGCGGGACCGCTTAATATTTCTGTCAAGTGGCGGTCATAAGACACTGCTGCACGACACGGGATGCGCCGCAGGCCGCAGCGTGCCGCTGTGAGCTCACCAAAGCATCGCTATGACCACCATCTCCTCTGATACCGACCGCAACTCGGCAGCGCCGCAGAGCATCACAGCGACTGGGCTCGCCACTGAGGCATCGGCGCGACACACAAGTCCGGCAAGCTGGGCGCTGATCCCGATCGTCACCGCCTCGGGCTTTGCCGGGCTCGGCTATGAGATCGTGTGGACGCGGCAGCTCAGCCTTGCGCTTGGCACCGAGATGATGGCCGTGCTCGGCTCCGTCGCAGGCTTTTTCGCCGGACTTGCGCTCGGCGCCTTCGCGCTCGATGGACTGATCCGCCGTACCCGCTCGCCTGCACGGGTCTATGCCGCGCTGGAAACCGTCATCGGGCTATGGGGCGTGTTCGCGGTCTGGCTGTTGCCGGCCGCAGGCCGCACCCTCGCCCCGCTGCTCGGCACTGAGCCGGCGCCGGTGCTGCTGTGGGCCGCGAGCTTCGCACTGCCGACGCTGGCGCTGCTGCCTGCGACCATCGCGATGGGTGGCACGCTTGCCGCGCTGGAGCGGATCACGCGCGAATGGCGCGGTGCGAGCCGCGTCAGTGCGGGCGTCTACGGCGCCAATACCGCGGGCGCAGTTGCGGGTACGCTGGCCTCCACCTTCCTGCTGATCCCTGCGCTCGGCTTCTCCGGCACCCTGCTCGCGCTCGCCTGCGTCAATCTGCTCTGCGCGCTCGGCGCGCTTGCGCTCGGTCGGACCATGCGGTCGACCAAGCCAGACGTCGAGAATTTGCCGCGCACGATCGATAGCCCGCGGCTTACGCTCACGCTGTTTGCCACCGGCTTTCTCGGTATTGCCTTCGAGATGCTGGTGGTGCGCCTCGCAGCCCAGGTGCTCGAGGATACGGTCTTCACCTTCGCCGGCCTGCTTGCGGCCTACCTGCTGGGCACCGCTGCAGGCGGTCTGATCTGGCAACGGATGCCCAGCCGCGCGCGCGAGAGCGGAGAAGGCTGGCTGCTGGGCGGGACGGCGTTGGCCTGTCTGGCCACGGCATTCCTCGTGCCCGCAATCCCTGACATTGCCGAGTTCGCGCGGGAGTCCGGCATCATCGGTGAACTTGCGGTGGCGATGGCGCTGTTCCTGGTGCCGTCAGCGGCGATGGGCGCGCTGTTCGGTCAGCTGGCTCAGCGCGTCCGCGATCAGCGCGGCTCGCTGGGCTGGGCGGTCGGCATCAACGGCGCGGGTGCCGCGCTGGCGCCGTTGGTCACAGCGCAAATCCTGATCCCTGGCTTCGGCGCCTGGACCGCTCTGTTGCCTGTCGCGCTCGCCTACCTGCTGCTTGTGCCGGTACGCCGGACCGCATTGGTGTGGTCTGCCGCCCCCTTGCTTGCGGCACTCGTGCTCTGGCTCCGCCCGACTCCGCAGCTGACCCGCGTTCCCGGCGGCGGCTCGCTGCTCGCAATGCGCGAAGGACCCATGGCCACCGCAAGCGTCGTCGATGATGTCGCCGGCACGCGCTATCTGGAGATCAACGGCCACTTCCGGATGGGCGGCACCAGTTCGGCTCGCTCCGACTATCGCCAGGCGACACTGCCGCTGCTGCTGCACCCGGCCCCGAAGCGCGCGCTGTTTCTCGGCATCGGCACCGGCGCCACCGTGATCGGGGCCGCGCACGTGCCTAACGTCAGCGTCCACGGCGTCGAGCTGTCGCGCGAGGTGGTCGCGCTGTTGCCCTACTTCGCCAATCCGGCCGCCAACGACCGCATGCCACCGATCACGGTCGCGGATGCGCGGCGCTATGTGGTTGCGGATCAGGCCTCTTACGACGTCATCGTCGCCGACCTGTTTCATCCGGCGCTCGACGGCAGCGGCGCGCTCTATACGACCGAGCATTTCGCGGCCGTGAAACGGCGGCTCGCGCCCGGGGGCATCTTCTGCCAATGGCTGCCGCTGTATCAGCTCGATCTGCCGTCCTTGCGCGCGATCATCCGGAGCTTCCTGGCGATTTATCCGAACGGATCGGCTTGGCTCAATCACTACAGCGTCCGCACCCCGATGCTGGCTCTGATCGGCCCTGGCGATGCGAGCGATCTCGATCTGAATGCGCTTGCCGCGCGGTTGCGCGATCCCACCACGCGCGCCGTCGTGGAACCGCTGGGATTCGAGGCTCCGATCGACCTGCTCGGGCAGTATGTCGGTGGTCCGCATGCTCTCGCCGCCTTCGCCGGCGAAGGTCCGCGCAACACCGACGACTATCCATTTGTGAGCTTCGACGCGCGCCGCAATGTCGTCGCGCTGACCGCGCCGCCCTGGTCGCTGCTGCTGTCGGTGATCAGAACCATGCAGCCGGATCCAGCCGAACTGCTGACCCAACCTGACGCTCTCTCCGAACGGCTACCTGCTTACTGGCGCGCCCGCGACCGATTTCTCGAGGCCGGCGCCGCGCTGCCGGGTGATCCCCGCGGCAAGGCGCTGATCGAGGCGGCCTCGCCCGGCCTGCTCGAGGCGCTGCGCGCGAGCCCTGAATTCGATCCTGCCTATGTGCCGCTGATGGGCATGGCGAAATCACTGCTTGGCTCCGACCGGGCTGCAGCACAACAGTTGCTGCAGGCGATCGCGGCGGCAGCGCCAGCGCGTCGTGAAGCCAGCGAGCTGCTGGCCCGTGAATTCGGCCGCTAAATCCCTTCGCGCCTAGGGAGCGAAGGTGACCCGATAGCCCCAGCAATCGAGATGATCCGGGATCGCGTTGAAGGCGATCGTGATCCGCTGCTCGCCCTGGTTTCGCGGTACCTCATGATAGAGATAGCTCGGGAACAGCACGAGGTCGCCCGGCTCGGCCTCCGGCAACATGTACTTGCCGGCGTTATACGGACCGACGGCAGCGCCACGCGTATGGTGGCGGAACGAGAAGTCATAGCCGCCCGGCGGGCGCACGAACACGGTGTTGCTCGCCGGATGCGACGGCGTCAAATAGAACACGCCGGAGATGAAGCTGTTGGCATGGGCGTGCAAAGTCTGGTTGCCGCCGGTCTCCAGCATGTTGGTCCACATCTCCTTGACGGTCCATTGCAGCTTCTCGCCGAACAGCAGCTCGCCGAAGTCCGCCAGCTTCGGCACCGCGAGCTCCGCGATCGCTTGAAACAGGTTGTTGTTGCGGGGATCGGCGACCTGGGTGTGGAATAGCTGGCCCGAGCGGAGATTGGTCTCGATCTTTGCGCTGCGGATCGCCGCGACGACCGCGTCCTTCAACTCCGTGTTCAAGAGACCAGGGGACCGCATCAGCGGAATCGGGAAAAGCGGCTCGATCGTATCCATGGCTCAAGGCATCCAGCGTGTCTGAAATCCGGCGGACAATGTGCCCAGGAGCATGACAGGCGAATGACAACACGGCGCTGGCGCCCGTCGGTACGTGGTCAGCGCGGCGGCAGCTCGTCGGCCTGCAGCACGTTGAGACGCTCGCCCGGCTTCAGGACATGGCGGTGCTCGCGTAGTTCCAGCGTGGCACGCTCGACCGCCTCCAGACAATCGTCGAACTCGCCGTTCCCCGCTTCGACCAGCGCCTGATGCAGGTGGCGCTCGGCGAAATAGCGCGAGGCGTCATCCGCAGGAAAGGTTGCGGCCAGCCCCCTGGCCTCAGCAACAGCGGCCTCGCAAGCCTCGCGCGTCGGCTCTTCGGCCGATGCCGGCAGCGCACCGCCAATTAGGACCATACTGCAAACACCGCCGAAGAGGAGGCGAAAGCCAAGACGATCATATCGACGCAAGACATACCTCCAAGAGAGAAGCACCGGTTTTAGAACCGGTGCTTCATAATCGTTGTCTTGGCGGGACACCGAACACGGTGCCCTGCATTGAGGATGCGACTCAATCAGTCGTTCCAGGCCCAGTGACCCCAGTGGCCCCAATGGCCCCAGTGATCCCAGTTGTTCCAGTGATTGTGCTCGAACGCCAGCTTGCGAGCGAGCTCCGCATTCTTCTCGACCAAAAGTTTCGGCGTGCCGAAAGGCCGCACAAAGATCGGGTTCGCGTAGAACCAGAGGTTCGAGTAGGCCTGGACGTCGTAGGTCACCTTCTTGACGCCATTGACCACATCGAGATGTGCCGGGCATGCCGCATCGGTGCAGCTGACGTTGGCGTTGTTGAGGTCCAGCAGCGGGTTGCCGGCGCTATCCGTCACGTTCGGCGTGGCAACAGGAATATTGGTGCCGCGCGCGCGGATGTAGAACGGCGTCCTGGTTGCAGTGAAGGTGGTCGTGAAGCTCAGCCGGACGGACCCGTCCTTCTGCTTCTCGCTCTTCATCTTGGTGGCGTTGATCTGCTTGGCGATCTTGGCCGACGTGTTGTAGACGATCGCCGCACCGGCAGTGCCGGCGGCGTTCGCCACCGCGTAGCCCGGAGCGCCCGGCTGGATCACGCCGGTGATGTCGCTGGTGATCAGGTCGACGTGGTCAAGCGACGGCTTGTTCAGCGGCTGATTGATGCCGACCTGCGCCAACAGCGGGTTGTTGAAGCTGTAGGGGCTGTTGTTCTTGGCTGGGATCGTCAGCTGCATCTCGACCACGATCTTCTCGCCCGGATAGACTTCGAGCGTTTCGCCCATGGTCTTCCAGTCGAAATCCCACTCGCCCTTGGCGCGGAACTTCAGGTCGGGTCCGATGATGTCGCCGTTGACCGAGTAGGAGTTGCCCGAACGCATGCCGTCGATGATCGACTGCGCGCGGAAATCATCCTTGTTCGGCACGTAGAGCTTGGTGTACTCGCCAGGGATGAAGTCACCGGTGGTCGCAGCGTCGCGCGCACCGAACGCACCGCGGTTATGCCAGTCGGAGCTGACATAGACGAAGGTGTTGCGGCCTTCGCCGAGCATGCCGTCCCACAGACCGCCGACCTTGGCGGTGTAGATGCCGGCCATGCCGTAGGTGCCGCCACCGACAGCGCCCGAGCCGTAAGATCCCGAACCGCCGCTCTTCGAACCCTGGGCCATGTGGCCGGGCGATTCGATGCCGAACGCCACGGTCGGGCCGGCATTGTTGAAGTCGCGGAAGTGCTCGATGTTGTAGCCGGCGGTGCCGCTGGCATTGAACGGACCCTGGCGCTCGGTGTGCGTCGGAATCGCGTAGGAGGTCAGCGGATAGTTCGCTTGCAGCCACTGGATACCGGCGACAGCCTTGCCGTGTCCGGCGGTACCGGAGTTGTTGACGTTGTCCTTGCCGGTCCAGATCTGGTTATTGCTGGCGTCGACAGGGCCGATCGCGTCGGTGTCGGCGCGGTCGAAGCGGAATTCATATTCGGCCATCTTGTCGGCATTGCCGTAGCCGCGCGGATTCTGGCCCGAGATCACGGCCACGTCGGTGTGCTCGTGACCGGGGACGATCCACTCCAGACCTTCGACCAGCACCTTGTCGTACATCGAGGTGCGGTTGACGATGATCGGGTATTCTACTTCCTTGATCGACTGCCAGCGCCACATCGCGGCGCTGCTGCCGGTGCCGTTGGGCGTGCCCTTCAGGCTGGTGATGGTGATGCCGTCGATGGTCTGGCCGAGCGTCTGATTCCAGGTGGTCGTGGTGTCGCCCGGAATATTCGCGCTGGTATCGCTGAAGCGGCAGTCGCGGTTGCCGGAACCGCCGTGGTTGCCAAGCGTGAACCAGTCGAGATTGAAGTTGTTACCGCCCGCAGCCGCCGTGCCGGTACCGACCGAACGATCGATCGAGTAGCCCGCGGCAACCGAGCCGTCGGTGCAGGTATTGTGATTGTGCATATCGCCAGCGACATAGGGATTGCCCCTATGCTTTTCGCCGAACCGCTCGTCGGCGGTGGCGCCCTGCGTCAATGCCAGCGACACCGAGGCCGCTGTCAGCAGGATCTTCTTGGAAGACGGAACCATGTAGTTGCCCCTACAGAATTTTCACGAGTGCAAAAATACGAAAATGCCCACCGCTGACGCGGCACGCCAATTTCTTCGCAGCTCGGACCAAATCAAATCTCGGAGACAGTTTGTTGAAGGTTTTATTAGGGATCACTGCTTTGGGGAAAAATGCACTGCCGCATCGGCGTGCGAAATTTTTGTGACAGCACGGATTGCCGGGTGACAACAGTAAGTTGGCCGTTGCATATACGCGCCGCACTTGCTGTCCCGCAGAATTGTAAGAAGTATGGCTTCGCCCGCGATGTCGAACGCGACACACACTCTTGATATTGCCTCCGCAATTCCTTCCGACCACGGCAGCAGCAAGCCGAGCGAGCGCGACGCGAGCAATGCACGCTCGCCGCTTTCCGCGCTGCGGAAGCTCGCTCGCGAGCCGCTCCTGCATTTCGCTGTGCTGGGCGGCCTGATCTTCGCGGGAGACCGGATTCTTCATCCGCCGGCGAAAGACGACAAGGTGATCGTGGTCACCAAGGCGATGCGGCAATCCTTCATCGACAATTTCGACGAGGACAAGGAGCGCAAGCCGACCGAGGCCGACATCCAGAAGATGATCGAGGCCTGGGTGGCGAGCGAAATTCTGTATCGCGAGGGCAAGGCGCTCGGCGTCGATCGCGGCGATGAGATGATCCGTGATCGCGTGGCGTTCAAGCTGCAACTCCTGATCTTCGACCAGGTTCGTGTGCCGCAGCCGACCGACGAGCAGCTCCAGACCTGGTTTGCAGAGAATCATGCCCGTTTCGACGCGCCGGAGCGTGTTGGCTTCTTTCTGACGCCCGCCACCGATCAGGCGACTGCGCAACAGCAGCTCGAAGACATCCGCGCGCAGCGCGAAGCCGAGGATCTGCGCGACCAGACCCGCGCCATTCTCGGCCGCCCGGTCGCAAGCCTCGCCGGTGCTTTCGGCCAGAGCTTCAGCGACGGGCTGTTGAAGCTGCCGCTCGGCGAATGGAGCCTGTTGCAGTCGAAGGACGGCTGGCACGTGGTGCGGCTCGATTCCCGCGAGGCGGGCACGCCCGCGAAATTCGAGGACGTGCGCGACGACGTCGCCAAGATGTGGCACACCGAAGAGACCCGCAAACAGGCGTGGGACGCCGTGACGCGGCTCAAGGCCAACTACAAAGTGCGGTACGAGCAGTGATCGACCTCCGTTATCTGCGGATCGCGCTGCTGCTTGTGACGGCGCTGATCCTTCCTCGCGCCCTGTTCGCTCATGAAGCGACGCTGGGGGTGCTCGAATTCCGTGAAGTGCGGCCCGGCGCCTTCATCGGGCTCTGGACCATGGAGCCCACGGTTGGGGCCGATCGCGTCGACCTCAAGGTCCCGCCGCATTGTTTTTTGCGTCTGCCGGAGCTGAACTGCGGTGAGAAGGGCCTGGTCGGCCAGATCACCATCGGCAATCTCGGCGCCGACATGTCGGCGGCGCTGATCAAGATCATTCCGCTCAAAGGCGAGCCGCGCAGCTACACGATCTCGACCGCCAACCCGGTCGTCACGGTGCTCGGCACCGATGCGCCGACGCTCGATACCTGGCTCGAGCTGGCCAAGACCTATATCAACTACGGCATCGACCACATCCTGCTCGGCGCCGATCATCTGTTGTTCGTACTGGGCCTGATCTGGATCGTGAACGGCGGCTGGCGGCTGGTGAAGACGATCACGGCTTTCACGGTCGGCCACTCGGCCTCGCTCGCTGCGACGGCCTTCGGCCTGATCGGCGTGCCGGAACGCCCGCTCAATGCCTGCATCGCGCTCAGCATCGTCTTCGTCGGCGTCGAGATCGTGAAGCAGCAGCGCGGCGAGATCGGATTGACTGCGCGCTATCCCTGGGCCGTCGCTCTTACCTTCGGCCTTGTGCATGGCATCGGCTTTGCGAGCGCACTCGCCGGCCTCGGGCTGGAGCGCCGCCTGCTGCCGCCGGCCCTTCTGTTCTTCAACGTCGGCGTCGAGATCGGTCAGCTCGCCTTCGTGCTCCTGGTCCTCGCATTGATCTGGGCGCATCGCCGGCTCGACGCGGTCCTGCCGCGCTGGGGCGAGGCGCTGCCGGCCTACGCCATCGGCTCGGTGGCTATGTTCTGGTTCATCGGCCGCCTCCTCATCGTTCTGTCCACATGACCCGCGATCGAACCATGTCATTGCGCTCCCTCCGCACCCTGCCGCTCGCCGCAGCCGCGATTCTGCTCGCGCAACCGGCGCTTGCCCATGAACAGGCCGATGTCGGCGGTGGCCTTGCTGCCGGGCTCTTGCACCCGCTGACCGGCGCCGATCATCTGATCGCGATGGTCGCGGTCGGCATCTGGGGCGCGCAGCTCGGCGCGCCTGCGATCTGGGTATTGCCGATCACGTTCCCGCTGGTGATGGCGTTCGGCGGCGTGCTCGGCATCCTGCACGTGCCGCTGCCGATGCCAGAGGTCGTGATCGCGCTGTCGGCGCTGGTGCTTGGCGGCGCGGTCGCGCTGCGGCTGAAGCTGCCCTTTGCCGCCGCTGCCGCGATCGTCGCGGTATTCGCCATCTTTCACGGTCACGCCCACGGCGCCGAGTTGCCCCGCTCCGCCAATCCGCTCGCCTATGGCATCGGCTTCGTCGTCGCCACCGGCCTGTTGCACCTCTGTGGCATCGTGATCGGCACGCTGACGCGCTGGCCGGCCGGTGAGCGCATCGTCCAGGGACTCGGCGCCATCATCGCATTGCTCGGCGGTTATTTCCTGCTTCATAGTTTGGGACCCTCCGCATGAGGCGCACGCTCAAGCACGGCCTGATCGCCACCGCGTTGCTGCTCGCGCAGGCGCCTGCGGCCGAGGCCCACATCGTCGCGATCCGGCTTGGCGACTTCTATGCCGGGGCGCTGCACCCGTTCACCGATCTCCAGGACGTCCTGCTCTGGCTGGCCATGGGCCTGCTTGCGGGATCGCTGGGCGCAATGAGGGGCCGCTGGCTGGTCGCGCTGTTTCCGCTCGGGCTGCTGGCCGGCCTGGCGCTCGGCGCAAAAGTTGGGGCCATTGCGGCCAATCCCGCGGTCGATGCTGTGATCGCGGTCGTGCTCGGCCTGCTGCTGGCCGCCGGTGCGCGCGTGCCGACCGCTTTGCTGTGCGTAATGGCTTTCGCGCTGGCCGCATTGCGGGGCGCCGCCAACGCCAGCGATCTTGCCCCCAACACCGACCGTCTGCTGTTCGCGGGCGGCCTCGCCTGTGCCGGCTACGCTGCGATCACCCTGATCATGGCGCTGACGCTCGCCTTCGGTGGGCCATCCGACAGCTCCAAAGATATTTCCAAGGATAGTTCGAAGGATTGGCGCGGCATCGCCTTGCGCGCGCTGGGCGGCTGGATTGCCGCGATCGGGCTGATGATGGCCGGCCTCGCCTTCGCGTCCTAGCGGAGGATCGTTCAGCCGCTCTGAAGGGGGACAGACGCAACACGGTCGCGGCCGTCCCGCCCTGCGGTGCAATCGCCGAGAAGCTTCGAACTCGCGGTAATCCGCAATACTCACATAAGTGATTCCACAAGCCAATCGCTCTCCCTTACCCTCCAAGACCGAGCGGGAGATGGAGCCTTGGCCAAGCCGTTCGAACTGCCACAACGCAAGCTATGCCCGACCTGCGGCAAGCCGCTTGCCGTGCGCGAGCGGACAGATGGACGGAAGGAGCTGACCTGTCCGACCTGCGATGGCCCCGATCCGCTGCACTCGCCAAAGGCGATCGGCTGGACCAAGAGCTCGCTGCAGCCGCCGAAGCGGCCGGAATGACTAGCCCCGCAGCTCTTACGCTCCCCTGCTCCGCACCGCGTGGCACCCTCCCCATCCGAGCCCGCTCCGAACTCACGCGATGTCGAACCTCACACCTTGCGCCAGCGGCAGCGTTCGGCCGTAATTCACCGTATTGGTGGCGCGGCGCATATAGGCCTTCCACGCATCCGAGCCGGACTCGCGGCCACCCCCGGTCTCCTTCTCACCGCCGAAGGCACCGCCGATCTCGGCACCCGACGGGCCGATATTGACGTTGGCGATGCCGCAATCGGAGCCGCGCGCCGACAGGAAGATCTCCGCCTCGCGCAGATCGTTGGTGAAGATCGACGACGACAGGCCCTGCGGCACCGCGTTGTGCAGCTCGATCGCGGAGTCGAGATCGCGATAGGGAATCACATAGAGAATGGGCGCAAAGGTCTCCTGCGCCACCGGCCCGGCCTGCGTTGCGAGCTCCACCAATGCCGGCCGCACATAATAGGCCTGCTCACAACCGCCGACCATGATGCGTTCGCCACCGGACACCACGCCGCCCTCGCCGCGCGCCGCGGCCAGCGCGGCCTGCATCGCCTGATGGGCCCGCCCATCGATCAGCGGTCCGACCAGCGTGCCGTTCTCCAAGGGATTGCCAACCGCGACCGAGGCATAGGCCTGCTTGAGCCGCGGCATGAAGCCTTGATAGATGTCCTCGTGCAGGAACAGGCGACGCAAGGTCGTGCAGCGCTGGCCGGCCGTGCCCATCGCGGCGAAGGCGACCGCGCGCAGGGTCAGATCGAGATCGGCGGACGGCGCGACGATCGCGGCGTTGTTGCCGCCGAGTTCGAGGATGGCGCGGGCAAAGCGGCCCGCGAGACGCGCGCCGACCGCGCGCCCCATCGCGGTCGAACCAGTCGCGGAGACCAGCGGCACGCTGGCGTGATCGACCAGCACCTCGCCGGCGTCGCGGCCGCCAAGCAGCAGTGCCGATAGCCCCTCCGGCGCCTGGCCGCCCTGATCCCGATAGCGGACAATCGCGCGCGCCAGCAAGGCATCGGTCGCGAGCGCCGTCAGCGGCGTCTTCTCGGATGGCTTCCAGACAATGCTGTTGCCGCAGACCAGCGCCAGCGCCGCGTTCCAGGCCCATACCGCGACCGGAAAATTGAACGCCGAGATGATGCCGGTCACGCCGAGCGGATGCCAGGTCTCCATCATGCGATGTTCGGCACGCTCGGTCGCGATGGTGAGACCATAGAGCTGACGCGACAGCCCGACCGCGAAGTCGCAGATGTCGATCATTTCCTGGACCTCGCCGAGCCCCTCCGAGACGATCTTGCCGGCCTCGATCGAGACCAGCCGGCCGAGATCGGCCTTGTTGGCGCGCAGCTCCTCGCCGAGCAGGCGCACCAGCTCGCCGCGCTGTGGCGCCGGCACCAGCCGCCAGCGCAGAAAGGCCGCGTGCGCCTGTTCGATCGCGGCGCGCGCCTCCGCGGCGCCGCTCTCGTGCACATGCCCCAGCACCTCGCCCGTGATCGGTGAATGCGCCGCCAAGGTGCCGCCCACGATGGACTGGGGCGCGACGCCGAGCACAGTCAGGATGCCCGCCGCCTCGCGCGCGAGATCGGGGACCAAAGATCGGGCTGACGTTTCCGACATGACAGACCTCCAAGCATAAGACCCAGCAGACGATGCGCTGCGGGAACCAGATCAATGCTGACATCGCACCGCTTCGATGCCGAAACAACATCGTTGGTGATCCCGCCCGGCCGATTTACCCCACCATTCGTTTCCGATAATTTTTGGCACAACCATAAATAACTATTCACAACGGGAGGAGTCATGGGCAAGCAGCGTCTGAAATGGATCCTGGTGTTCGGATGCGTCGCATCTCTCGCGGCGGTGGGGGCCGCACGTGCCAACGACATCATGAACGATCGCGGCGGTCGCGACTACGGCGACCGCGATGATCGCTTCCGGCAGTGCGATCCGCGCAGCTATGGCGCCGTGGGTGACGGCAAGACCGACAACACCACCGCGATCCAGACCGCGATCGATCGCTGCGCCCGCTCCGGCGGCGGCATCGTCCGGATCAGCGGCGGCGGCACCTATATCACCGGGCCGATCGAGCTGAAGAGCCGGGTCTATCTGCGCATCGATGCGCCGACCGTGCTGAAGAACACCACCGACCACAGCCGCTACCAGCCGGCCTTCATCGGCTATCCCTTCCGCTTCGCCAATGATCCCACTGTGAGCGGCACCGGCCCGACCCTGCCGGGCAAGCCCGAGGCGATGATATCGGCCGTCGACGTCGTCGAATCCGGCATCATTGGCGACGGCACCATCGACGGCTCCGGCGCCGACCCGGCGGCGGCCGCGACCAGCGACAATCCGAGCGCGCTGAGCTGGTGGCAGCTCGCCGCCAACGCCAAGACGCTGACCTCCTATCCCGGCTTTCCTGATATCCCGACCTCGAACGGCCTGCCACGCCCCTGGCTGGTCGAGTTCTACAATTCCAAGCACATCCGCATCGAGGGCGTGCTGCTGACCAACTCGCCGATGTGGGACCTCGGCCTGCGCTACGACACCGACGTGATGGTTGAGGGCTTGCGCGTCTACAACAACGCCAATGATACGACCGGCGCGCCCAACACCGACGGCGTCGACCTGGTCGGCTCGACCGACGTGCGGCTTACTCATCTCGACATCGACACCGGCGACGACGACGTCGCGATGAAGTCCGGCCTGCCCGGCATCGATCCTGCCGTTCCCGGCGTCCCGACCTTCGCCTACTACAAGCCACCCTATAATCTGCCGAAGCTCCCGCTGACCCACGTCCACATCGCGAATTCGACCTTCAAGCGCGGGCATGGCATGTCGGTCGGCAGCGAAACCGTCAACGGCGTCAGCCATATTCACGCCCATGACATCACCTTCCTCGGCACCGATAACGGCTTCCGCATCAAGACCGGACGCGACCGCGGCAACGATATCTCCGACATGAAGATCGAGCGGCTGACCATGACCGACGTGACGACGCCGATCTCGATCAGCGAATATTATCCGACCATCCCCACCGCAACCCAGGGCGATCTGAGCCAGCCGCACATTCCGGCGACGCAGCCGCATGTGCATGACATCACGATCTCCGATCTCACCGCCACCAATCCGAAGACGGCGCGCAATGTCGTCACCACCGGCGGCCTCATTATCGGCCTGCCGGAATCGCCGGTGCTGAAGATCGCGCTGAACCGAGTGAGCATCACCTCGGCCAACGCGAGTGGCATTTTCATGCGGCTGCGCAACATCACTGGGCTGACCTGCAATGCCGTCACGCTGACGCCGCTCAATCCCGCCGCGCCGGCCAGCGGCCACACGTTCGACAACGAAGGCGGCCTCTCCGACCTCAACGGCTGTGACGTGCCGCCGGCCTCGATGTAGCGACCAAGAGCGAGAGTCCAACCTGGCGCCGCCTTCCAAGGCGGCGCTTGTCTTTGAGCGCGCAACGTCGCGCCTGCGCATGCAACGTCTCGATCTTCTATCTGTCAGACACCAAAAGCGAAGGTCTGAACGACGGCCGCACGCACCGCAGCGATCTCGCGGCGCATCGGGCGTCCGAGCTTTGCACCTATCTTGAGACCCTCCGCAACGAGGGCGCAGGGAAGACCGGGAGCTCGCCGCCCCCATGGCCCGCCTGCAACAAGAAAAGCAGGCGGCAGTCACCACAGGTTCGGCCGAAACATCCCGGCCTTCCCCGCGCGGCAGGTTTAACGCTTATACGCGCTCTCCCTGGGGACCGGCTTTCTTGCCCCCATCATCAGCGCGATGCCCTCGCAACGCAAAGCGATGTCGAGTTGCATCGTCGCCAACTTGGCGCCAGCACCGGGGCACCAGGACCACACGCTTTCACGTCCGCAACAAACTGCGCTCGTCATCGCGCAATCCATCGCAGCCACCGCATCCCGCACTCCACGTATCGTGACGACGCGTACGCCCCTCTCGATGAGGCAGGACGGCGCATAATAAGCATGATTTCCGAAAAAACGAAAGAGAAAAATTCTGAAATTCGGCGGCATCGTCGCGATCGCGCTGAACGCGCAGGGGAAATCAGCCGGTCGGCGCGCAGTGGACAGCACCCGTGCGAGTGACTGCGCCGGTCAACTCGCATGCCCAACGGTATCGGCCACGGCGGCACCGCGCGTGCCGAGCGGTTTGGCGGCGCCGGTGGTGGTGTCTCGCGCGGTCTGATGCTCCAATTCCGCATCCAGCTCGGCGCCGATCAGAATGACAGTTGCCGAGATCCAGAGCCAGGTCATGAAGCCGACGACGGCGCCCAGCGAGCCATATGTCGCGTTATAGCTGCCGAAATTGGCGGTGTACCAGGAGAACAGGAGCGAGGCGATAAGCCACAGCGCCGCCGCGAGCGCACTGCCCCAGCTGATCCAACGCCATTTCGGCTGTTCCCGATCGGGGCCGTAACGGTAGATCAGCGCCAGCGCCAGCGCGATGCAGACAAAAATCGCGGGCCAGCGTCCGAGCCGCAGCAGGGTGTCGGCCGCGCCCGACAGCCCGACATAGTTCAGAACGATCGGGACCACCACGATCGCGCCGAGCGCCAGAACCGCGAACACGATCGCGCCGACCGTGAACAGCAGCGAGATCGCGTTCAGCCTGATGAAGCTGCGGTGCTCGCGTTCGCCATAGACGACGTTGAGGCTGTCGAACAGCGACTTCATCGCCGCATTGGCACTCCACAAGGAGATCACAAGACTCACAACGAATGTGAGGCTGAGCGCCTGCGAGCCCTTCGAGGAGACGCGCGTGAGCTGGTCGCGCGCGATATCGATCGCACCACCCGGCATCAGCCCATTCAGTTGCTCCAGATGGGCCGAGATGCTGGCGGGATCTGCGAATAATCCGTAGATCGCGACCAGCGCGGCCAGCGCCGGGAATATCGCCAGAAGACTGTAGAACGTCATTCCGGCGGCAAAGGCGAGGATGCGGTGCTCGCTGAGGTCCTCGTAGAGCCGGACCATAATGTCCTTCCAGCCGCGCGCCGGGATCTCGGATGGCGTGCTGGCCAGACGCCCGCGCCCGGGCTCGAGTCCGCCGCCCGAGCGCCTCTCTTCGCGGCTGCCTTGGCCATCGCGATCGGCGGGCCGCCGATCGATATATTGGACCAGGACCGCGATACCGAGCAGCGCCAGCACACTGCCGACGCCCGGCAGGCGGATGGATTGCGTCGATTGCGCGGGCACGTTCGCGCCGCCGCCGGCGCCAGGCTGTTTCGATCCGCCGAACATGGGACAGGTCCGTCTTGATGCATCAAGCAACCGGAGGAGTCCCGGAATGTTCCGACCCCGCAAAGCAGTCATGTTATGCGATGCAACGGACCCGATTTTGCGCGCAAACCAGACCGCAACGGTGTCGCAGCTTTGAACGCAGCTCGGCTTGGCCGACACTACAATGAGCCACCATCGCGAGAGACCGCGCGCCAGGAACGGCGTCGCGGCATCCTGCGTTGAAGCATCGCCATACCGACTGGAGACACCCCATGCGCCGCCTGTTACTTGCTACCCTCTCCGCCGTCACCCTCGTTGCCGGCTTTGCCTCGCTCTCGCCTGCCGACGCCGCGCAGGATCGTTACTGCCTGCAAGGGCGCATCTGGGGCTACCCCGGCAACTGTCAATTCTCGACCTACCGACAGTGCCTGGCATCCGCTTCGGGAACCGAGGCCGGTTGCGGCATCAATCCGGCCTACGCCTATGCGCGCCAGCGCGGCTACTACGGCTATCCCCGCGGCTATTACCGCTGATAGCGCGGCATGGCCGGTATCAATCCGGCACAGGCACGTCGAACGTGTTCAATGTGACCGAGACCATGCAATAGACCCCGACGAGATAGGACAGTTCGGCCGCGCCATGGACGCCGAACTGTTCGACCGCCGCGCGGTAGGTCAGTTCGGGCAGCACGCCGCCATTGACCAGGGCCGAGGCGACATCGTAGGCGACGGCCTCCTGCTTGGTAAGGTCGACCGGCCGCTGGCCGGCAACGATCGTGGACAGTTTCTCGTCGGTCAATCCGCGCTGCTCGGCGACCAGGACATGGGCGTAAAGCTCATAGGCTGAGCGGAAATGCGAACCGGTCACCAGGATCGCGACTTCGCGCACCGCGGCCGGCAAGGATGGCGCCGAGGCTACCGCCTTCACCAGCTCCCAGACGGGCTTTCCGAATTTCGGCTCGCGCAGCCACGGATTCCAGGGCCCAAGCAGCGCGCCGTCGTCGCGCAGGTTGACGAAACCTCTGAAGTGATCCTGCATGCCCTTCTTCATGTCTTCATAGAGGGGCTTCTGCTCGTCGTTGAGTTCGGCCGGGCTGACAATCGGTAGACGCATGATCGCTCTCCTGTTGAGGACTTGAAGCTGACGGCAATTGCACGCGCAGGCAAGTGAAGTTCCCGTGACGCTTGCAACGCGCGGCCGGCCTGCGCGGCATCGATGCGGGCACGATCGGCGATCCCCGGCGCTGTTAGAGGGATTCAAGTCCGGGTGACGTTCTCATCAGCAGCGATGGCTGATAGAGGCAGCGCGTGGTTTCGCTGGACTTGGAAGTGACTTGAAGTGACGACGAAGAAGAATTGCCGGCGCGGCGTACGACGCGCTCGAGCCGGCAAGCACCGCCTGAATGTTCTGGCCGGCACCGTGGTGCTGTTGGCTGATGTCCTCTCCTCCACAACGAGCGCAAGCGCGCAAGCAGCATTGCCGCCGGTGACGGTGGAAGCGCCGGCTCCGAAGCGGAAGCCGCCGCGCCCAACTGATTCGCCAACGCGCCAAGCGCGCGTATCGGCGCAGCGTCAGCAAGGTCGCACCATGCCGGCACCGCAGCCGACGCCGTCCGAGCGCGCAGCCGCTGCGGCCGCTGCCCTGACGGAGGCCAAGCTCGGCTATCGGGCGATGCCGAGTGCAACCACGCTCCGCGGCAGCACCTCACCGCTGGACAGCTCGCAATCGGTCAATGTCGTGCCCGCGCAGGTGCTGAAGGATCAGATGCCGCGCAATCTCGACGATGCGCTCGTCAACGTCAGCGGCATCACCCAGACCAATACGCTTGCCGGCACTCAGGATGCCGTGCTCCGGCGTGGCTTCGGCGACAACCGCGACGGCTCGATCATGCGCAATGGCATGCCGCTGGTGCAGGGCCGCAGCCTGACCGCGGCGGTCGAGAGCGTCGAGGTGCTGAAGGGACCGGCCTCGCTGCTCTATGGCATCATGGATCCCGGCGGCATCGTCAACACCATCAGCAAGCGCCCGGAGCTCTATCAGCACGGCTCGATCACGCTGCTCGGCTCGGCCTATGCCAACAATCGCACCGGCTCTGACGGCACGCTGGACATCACCGGCCCGATCGGCGATGGCGGCCTCGCCTATCGCTTCATCGGTTATGGCGTCAGCGAGGATTACTGGCGCAATTTTGGACGTCACCGCGAAATGCTGGTGGCGCCGTCGCTGGCCTGGTACGGCAATACGACGACGGTCCAGCTCAGTTACGAGCATCGCGAGTTCATTACTCCGTTCGACCGCGGTACCGCCTTCGTCAACGGCGCGCCGCTGGCGATCCCGGCGACGCGGCGGCTCGACGAGCCGTTCAACAACATGTGGGGCAATTCCGACCTGATGCAGGCTTCGGTCGAGCAGAAGCTCGACGACGTCTGGAAGGTCACGGCCGCCTACGGCTACAACACCGAGACCTTCAGTGCCAATCAGCTCCGTATCACCGGCGTGAACGCCAAGACGGGTGTCGAGACCCGCAGCGACGACGGCACGCACAACTCGCTCAGCAATGTCAGCTACGGCACGTCCTACCTGCAGGGTGACGTCTGGCTCGGCGGTCTGCGCAACGAAGTGCTGTTCGGCGGCGACGCGCAATATCGCACGATCTATCGCCAGGACCTGATCCGGCAGGCAACGCCCAGCTTCAATGTCTACAACCCGGTGTATGGGCTGGTCCAGCCGGGCACGACGGTGTCGGCCGCCGACAGCGATCAGACCGACAAGCTCGGCACCCGCTCATTTTTCTACCAGGACACGGTGCACCTGACCAACTGGTTTGCGCTCGTCGGCGGCGTCCGCTGGATGCAATATGAGCAGCTCGCCGGCAAGGGCCGCCCCTTCGTCGCCAACACCAATCTCTCCGGCGACAAGCTGCTGCCGCTCGGCGGTGTGATCGTCAAGCTGAGCGACGAGCTCTCCTACTACGTGAGCTATACGCAATCGCTGAAACCGACGTCGACCATCGCAGCGTTCAATTCCGCGCTGACGAATTTCGTGGTGACCTCGGCCATCGCCCCCGAAGAAGGGACGCAGTGGGAGACCGGCCTGAAATTCGATCTCGACAAGCGGCTGTCCGGCACCTTGGCGTTCTACGACATCGACAAGAAGAACGTGCTGGTGACGCAGCTCAACACCGCGACCGGCCTCAACGAGGCCCACGCCGCCGGCAAGGTCCGCTCACGCGGCGTCGAACTCGACGTGACCGGCCGACTGTCCGACCAGTGGAGCGTGATCGGCAGCTATGGCTACACCGATGCGCGCGTGGTCGACGACCCGACACTTGCCGGCAACAAGCTGCAGAACGCGGCGATGAACACGGCCTCGCTCTATCTCGTCTATGATTTCGGTACCAGTCTGCCCGGCCGTCTCCGGCTCGGTGGTGGCGCGCATTATGTCGGCGACCGGGCCGGCGATGCCGCCAACAGCTTCGTGCTGCCGGCCTATACGGTTGCGGATATCTTTGCGACTTATGAGACCAAATACGACAACCTGCCGGTGGTCTATCAGTTCAACGTCAAGAACCTGTTCGACAAGGTTTATTACCCGTCCGCCAACAGCGTCCTGAACGTGGCGCTCGGCGAGGCGCGTCGCCTGTCGCTGTCGGCAACGGTGAAGTTTTGACGCGCGACGAAAGACGCGCGCAAAACTGGAGCTATTACAAACTGGACAGCGTCGGATCGGGTGGCGACCCGAACGTCACGCCGTTATGGTGCGCCGCGCTGCTCGGTCATCAGCGCTGCGAAACTCGCAATGCCGATATCTCCACTGCCTTCAATCCTCCCGGTTCATGATCAAGTCCGCCCTCAAATCCGTATTGTTGGAACTCCACTCCATCATTGGTCTCCTCCTCTCGCTCGTGCTGGCGGTGATCGGGATCACCGGCGCGATCATGAGTTTCGAGGATGAGATCCAGGCCAACCTGAATGCCGCGATGACCCAGGTCGAGGCCCGCGCGACACTGAGGCTGGCGCCGGACGAGCTCGTGACGCGGCTGCAGGCGGAGCACGGCTTCGGCAAGCTGTCGGGGATGACGATGTCGAGCGATCCGGCCGCCGCGGTGCGCATCCGCTTTGCCCGCAGCGCGGATCGTGCCCGGCCGTTCTCGGTCTATGTCGACCCCTATGATGCGCGCCTGCTCGGCACGCCACACGGCGAAGAGTTCTTCGCCACGGTGCGCCGGCTGCATCGGTGGCTGCTGATCCCCGGCGATGGCAACGGCTATGGCCGGCAGATCACCGGGATCGCGGTGCTCGGCCTGGTCGCGCTGATGATCTCGGGGCTGGTGCTGCGCTGGCCGCACCGCGCCACCAGCATCAAGCTGTGGCTGAAGCCCAATCTGGCCTTGAGCGGACGCGGCCTGCATCGCTCGCTCCACACGGTCATCGGCACCTGGGTGCTGCCGATCTATCTGGTGATGGCGCTGACTGGCCTGTGGTATTCGTTCGACTGGTACAAGAGCGGCGCGACATGGCTGCTCTCGCGGCCCGGCGCAGCCACTGCGACGATGGCGCGGCAGCCGCCGCGCACCACACGCACGAGCGACGGCAGGGCTGGTATCAAGAGCGAGGAGAGGCCGGAGGGCGCGCCGATCAGCCTCGATCGTGCGTGGGAGGCGTTTCTCCACGCGCAAGGCGACCGCTACGCAAGCGCGCAACTGATCCCGCCGCAAGGGGCCGGCACGGTGGTCCGCATCAGATCATGGCCACATGGCGCTGCTGACGGCGCGCGCGATGAATTTCGCATCGATGCCGCGACCGGTCAGATCCTCGCCTCGGAGCTCTATGCGGACAAGACCACCGGCGAGCGCATCCTGGCCCGCGTGCTCGACATTCACCGCGGCAGCGTGCTCGGCTGGCCGGGCAAGCTCCTGTTCATGCTGGCTGCGGCCGTGATGCCGCTGTTCGTCGTCACCGGCCTCCTGCTCTATCTGTCACGCCGGCGCCACCGGCGCCTGGTGCGAACAGCGCCGCGGCCGAGCCTCGTTCCCGGCGAATGAGCGCGCGCTGGCGGGACAACTACGCTCGGACGGACCAGACCTCGCTGATCCGATAATCTGAGCCCGCTCGGCCACCGGCCCCGCATCCTTGCCCAAGCTGCCCAGCCGTGTCTCTAGCCGCCCGCGCGGCCTGCGGGTCGCGCCCGATCCCTAGGATGATTGGGCGCCACCGGCCATGGAGGCAGCCTTGCGCGCATTTATCCATGCGCAGCATCAAACAATGCTCCCGCGCAAACGAATAGCTGCCCGGCACTCTGCAGGTTGACAGGCCGTATCTGCTCAATTATTAAACTATACCGTATAGTTTGACATTGAAGACGACGAGGACGTGATGACCATATCAAAATACAGCCTTGCGGGAATCATACTGGCTGCGGCCTGCATCTGCGGACAGCCGGCCATGGCCCAGGAGGATGATGGCGAGAATCGCGGCACGCCGGAGCAGCAAGCGGCGTGCACGCCGGACGCATTCCGGCTCTGCAGCTATGACATTCCCGATGCCGGCCGGGTCGAAGCCTGCCTGCGGCAGCACAAGGCGGCTCTGAGCAATGCCTGCAGGTCGGTATTCGACGGACGTGCGGCGACGGCCTCGATCAGAGGACATGAGCGCAGATAGCGTGCGCGAATCATTACCTGCGACAGTCAGGGCTGCCGCAGGCGCGGGCCATTCCGGCACGGTGCTCTCGCCTGACAGGCGCCGGAAGAGCGGAGGAGAACGAGCATGAACACCATCTACGTCCCAGCCCTGGCGGCCTTCGGAGGATCGGCCTTCGGTGCGATCTCGAGCATCATCACCAATTGGGCGGCCGAGCGCCGCAAGAACCGCGTCCGCCGCCATTCGCGGTCAGCCGCCAAGCGCGAAAAGCTGTACAAGAGCTTCATCGCGGAAACTTCGCGGCTCTATGCCGACGCGCTGGTCAGCGACGGCTATGAGATTTCGACACTGGTCGACATGTATGCGCTGATCGGACAGATGAAGATTCTGTCGAGTGACGAAGTGATCGCCGCCGCCGAGAAGGTCGCTACCCTGATCATCGCGACCTATGTCTCGCCCAACCGATCCTTCGCCGACGTGCCGGGCTTTGTCAGGGAGGTCGATCCGCTGCGTGACTTCAGCGACGCCTGCCGGCGCGAATTGCAGCTCGCGGGCTCGGACTAGGCGTCCGCCTGCCCTTCTGAGCATGGCGAAAGCCGGGGTGGGACGCATCCCGGCTTTTGCTTGTGTGGTAAGCTTGCGCGGCTTTCGTGATCTCCTGCCAGGCGCCCCGGACCCGCGTGGCGTTCGCCCGGTCTGCTGTGGGGATCCCGTCAGGCTTCGCCGACCGCGGTCCGGATACGCTCCACAGGGCTACGGCCGATTCTCGGTTGCAGCTGCTTGAGGTCGAGGAATTCGTCGGCCTGGCGGCGCAGCTCGTCCGCCACCATCGCTGGCTGGCAGGCGATCGACGAGACGACGGTCACGCGGACGCCGCGACGCTGCACCGCTTCGATCAGCGAGCGAAAGTCGCCATCGCCGGAGAACAGCACCATCTCGTCAATATGTGGCGCGAGCTCCATGGCATTGACCGCAAGCTCGATGTCCATGTTGGACTTCACCCTGCGCCGCCCGTTGGCGTCGATATATTCCTTGGTCGGCTTGGTCACGACCGTATAGCCGTTGTAGTCCAACCAGTCGACCAGGGGCCGGATCGACGAATATTCCTGATCCTCGATCACGGTCGTGTAGTAGCAGGCGCGCATGAGCTGCCCGCGACCCTCGAATTCCCGAAGCAGCCGGCTGTAGTCGATATCAAAGCCGAGGGCTCTGGAGGTTGCGTAGAGATTGGGGCCGTCGATGAAGATTGCGACCCTGTTGGTGCGAAATGACATGATTGATCAGTAAGCTGAACTCGGCTGAATGAAACGAAACTCAAACTGCAGTCGGCTGAGGGTTCTGGCGGCGCGCCGCGCGCCAGTACCCGCAAGATTTTGCCGTCAGTCGGCGTGATGACGGTGCGAACGGACGCGGGCCTTCGGCGCGTAAGCCAGGACCGTGCGGACAGCGCTGGTATCCCCGAGGAACGGGTTGCGGAAGCAGCTGCCGCCGCGGCCGGCGACGGTCGAGAGACACTGCTCTGCGGTGTCGAAGCTGCAGACCCGCGTGCCGCCCGAATAGTCCTGGCGGCAGTACTCGTAGTCCTTGGCCGCGGCCGGTTGCGCAAAAATGGTTGCGGCAGCCAGCGCGGCGGCAATCGCGCTGAAGGTGATCATCTTGCTCATATTGCTCTCCGTGATGCTGGTCTCTGGTGAAGGAGACGGGTGGAGAGCTAGCGCGATCTCCTGAGCTGAAAAACCAGGCGCGGCGCGAAAGACTGTCGCGTGATACGAGCCAATCTGCCATGTCCTGACGGTCAGTCGCGTGCTACACGAACTATATGATCACCTCTTCGGAAGACGCCGACAGCGTCGTACGCATCTGGCGCACTTGTTCGATGACGAAGTCCATGACGAGGCGGGTGCGCGGCGCCAGATGCCGGCGCGACGAGTAGACCAGGCTGAACGGCACCCCCGGCGCTGGATGGTCGCTCAGGACACGCACCAGCTCGCCCTTGCGGAGGTCGTCGACGACCTGGACGAGCGGCAGGAAGGCGATGCCGTAGCCGGTGCGTGCGGCAAGATGGACCGCGACGGTATCGTTCGCGAGGATCGCGCCGGACACTCGGACATCCTGTACGCCATGCGGCCCGGCAAAGGTCCAGGTATCCGAATCGGGGCCGACGTCGTGGACGATGCAGGTGTGGCGTCCGAGCTCCTGCGGGTTTGCAGGCTGCCCATGCCGCGCGATGTAGCTCGGCGCGGCGACAGCCACGCGGGCCGCGATCCCGACCCGGCGCGCAATCACCGAAATATCAGTGATCTCGCCGACCCGCATCGCCAGATCGAGCCGGTCTTCGATCATGTCGCCAAACCGGTCGCTGACCACGAGCTCGACCTTGAGCCCGGGATGGGCCGCCAACAGATCCGGCAGCCGCGGCGCGATGAAATGACTGGCGGCCACCATCAGCCCGACCCGCACCAGCCCGACCGGGGAAGCACTCTGTTGCCCGAGCACAGCCTCGATGGTCTCGATGCCTTGCAACACCGGCTTGGCGAGACCAAGCAGCATCTGCCCGTCGTCGGTCAGGCTGAGCTTGCGCGTCGTTCGATGCAGCAGGCGAACGCCGAAATGCTGTTCCAGGTAGGAGATCTGGCGGGCCACCGCCGCCTTGCTGACGTCACGCTCGCGCGCCACGGCCGAAAACGAGCCGGTCTCCGTGACCCGGACCAATGATGCCAGCGCGTCGACGAGATCCATCGCCATGTCAGCCCCGACGGATCAGGCCGCAGCCGGCGCGGCATGGACGGCCGCGACGACGGGCCCGGTCGCCGCTTCATCATGCGGCTCCTCCTTGATCCGGAACCACGCCACATAGAGCGCCGGCAGGAACAAGAGCGTGAGCAGCGTGCCGACGATGATGCCGCCCATCATCGCATAGGCCATCGGCCCCCAGAAGATTTCCCGCGCGATCGGGATCAGCGCGAGGCTGGCCGCGGCTGCGGTCAACAAAATCGGCCGCATCCGGTGCTCGGTCGCCTCCACCACTGCGTCCCAGGCTCGCCGCCCCTCCTTCTTCAGGTCCTCGATCTGGACAATCAGGATCACCGAGTTGCGAACCAGAATGCCGATCAGCGCCAATACGCCGAGAATGGCGACGAAGCCCAGCGGCGCACCGCTCGGCAGCATCGCCATGACGACGCCGATCAGGGCGAGCGGGGCGACCGCAAACACCAGGAACAACCGCTGGAAGCTCTGCAGTTGAATCATCAGCACGGTCGCCATGACGAACAGCATTAAGGGCACGACAACGATGATCGGCGCCTGGCTCTTGGCGCTCTCCTCGACCGAGCCGCCGATCTTCACCCGATAGCCGGCCGGCAAGTCCTTGGCGAAGGCCGCCACCTGCGGCGCCAGCTGATCGACGATTGTCTTCGGCTGCACATTGTCGACGACGCCCGCCTTCAGCGTGATGGTCGGAATCCGCGCGCGCCGCCAGATCGTCGGCTGCTCGATTTCGTAGCGCAAATTGGCGACGGCACCGAGCGGCACCGACTGGCCATTCAGCCCGCTCAATTGCAGCCCCCGCAGGGTGTCGATCGAGGCGCGCTCCGGCGCGGTCGCCCGCCCCGTCACGTTGACGAGATAGATGCTGTCGCGCACCTGGGTCACCGGCGAGCCCTCCAGCACCCCGTTCAGGGTGGTAGCGATATCCTGCGAGGTCACGCCGAGCTGACGGGCCTTGTCCTGCAGCACGTCAACCTTGACGACGCGCGCCGGCTCCATCCAGTCGAAGACGACGTTGCCGAGATGCGGATTGCCGCGGACGATGCCGGCAAGCTTCTGCGAGAGCTCCCTGACCTTCGCGATATCCGGTCCGCTGACGCGGTACTGCACCGGACGCCCGACCGGCGGGCCGACCTCGAGCAGCTTGACGTAGGTGTCGGTGCCCGGGAAAGTCGTCTTCAGATAGTCCTCGAACTGCGCCTTGGCGCGGTCGCGCGCCTTGATGCCGCCCTTGGTCACGACGACCATCTGGCCGAACCAGGTGTTCGCCGTCTGCACGTCGAACGACAGCACGAAGCGCGGCGCGCCGGTGCCGACATAGGTGGACCAATGCTCGACCGAGTCATTGCCCTGCAGCTGCTCGCGCTCGAAGCGCGCCATCTGCGCATTCGTGTCGGCGATCGAGGCATTCTGCGGCAGGTTCCAGTCGATCACGAGTTCGTCGCGGTCCGACGACGGGAAGAACTGCTGCTGCACGAACTGCAATCCGACCAGCGCCAGGAGGAAGGCACCGACCGTCACGGCAACGGTGCTCCAGCGATGGCGCATGCAGAACAGCAGCAGGCGCGAGAACATCTGCGCCACCCGGCCCTTCCCCTCATGATGGCCTTGCATCTTGGCGGGCAGGATGGTGACGCCGAGCAGCGGCGTGAACAGCACCGCGACGATCCACGACACGATCAGCGAAACCGCGATCACCACGAACAGGGTGAACGTGAACTCGCCGGCGTTGCTGCTGTTAAGCCCGATCGGGATGAAGCCGGCCACGGTGACCAGCGTGCCCGTCAGCATCGGAAACGCCGTCGACGTATAGACGTGGGTCGCCGCCTTCTCCAGGGGATCGCCGATCTCGAGCCGCGCCACCATCATCTCGACCGCGATCATGGCGTCGTCGACCAGCAGGCCGAGCGCGATGATCAGCGCCCCCAGCGAGATCCGCTGCAGCGAGATGCCGTCATAGGCCATGACGACGAAGGTGATGGCGAGCACGAGCGGAATGGCGATGGCGACCACCAGCCCTGCGCGCAAGCCCAGGCTGAGAAAGCTGATGCCGAGGACGATGACCACGGCCTCGAACAGCGCCTCGGTGAAGCCCGAGACTGCATGCTCGACGACGACCGGCTGATCGGCGACCTGATGGACGCCGACGCCGATCGGAAGGTCCGCGGTGAGCTTCGACATCTCCGCCTGCAGTGCCTCGCCGAAATGCAGCAGGTTGGCGCCGGACTTCATGCCGATCGCGAGCGCGATCGCGGGCTGGCCGTTGAACCTGAACAGCGTCTTCGCCGGATCGACATAGCCGCGCGTGATGGTCGCGACATCGGTCAGCGGAAAGAAGCGGTCGTTGACCCGCAGATTGACCGCCTTCAGGCTCGCCTCCGACGTGAACGCGCCATTGACGCGGACACTGATCCGCTCCGGTCCGGCCTGGAACATGCCGGATGGCGTCACCGCATTCTGCCCTTGCAAGGAGGCCATGATCGATTGAACGTCGAGGCCCAGGGCTGCGACCTTCCGGGTCGAGAATTCAAGATAGATCACCTCGTCCTGCGCGCCCAGAATGTCGACCTTGCCCACATCAGGCACGGTCAGGACCTTGGCGCGGATGTCCTCGACCTGGTCGCGCAGCTGGCGCTGGGTCAAGCCATCGGCGGTGAAGGCATAGACATTGCCGAACACGTCGCCGAAGCGGTCGTTGAATCCCGGCCCGACGACGCCTTGCGGAAAGTCACCCTTGATGTCCGCAATCATGTTGCGGACCCGCGCCCAGGTCGGAGCGACGTCAGCCGCTTTGGTCGTGTCGCGCAGATAGACGAACACGGTGGTCTGGCCGGCAACCGTCACGCTCTTGGTGTAATCGAGCGATTCCAGCTCCTCGAGCTTCTTCTCGATCCGGTCGGTGACCTGACGCGTCATCTCCTCGGGCGATGCGCCGGGCCACTGCGCCTGGATCACCATGGTCTTGATGGTGAAATCAGGATCTTCCTGCCGCCCAAGCTGGAAATAGGCAAACAGACCTGCCGCCATGAAGGCGATCATGAAATACCAGACGAGCGAACGATGTCCGAGCGCCCAGTCGGACAGATTGAACGACTTCATGAGTTCTGATCCTGTTGGATGCGGACTTGCTGTCCTTCCTTGAGACTGTGCACGCCGGCGCTCACGATGCGAGCGCCCGGCGCGATTCCGCCGGTGATCCGGATGCCACCTTCATCAGTGGCGATATCGACCTTGTGCAGCGACACGGTGCTGGCGGCGATGTCGACCACCCAGACGAAATTGGCACCGTCTTTGGCCAGCACGGCGGTTTCAGGCACGCGAAGGATCGGGCCTTGCTGCTCGCTGAACTTGGCCGTGATGGTGGTGCCGAGATGAAAGCTCGACGGCGGATTGTCGAGCGCGATGCGGACCCGCCAGGTGCGCGTCACCGGATCGGCCTGCGGCGCGATCTCGCGGATCTTGCCTTCGACCTGAACCGAGGGAAGCAGCTGCAGGCTCACCGTGAACGGCAACCCGGCCACCAAGGGAAGCGGAAAATCCGCACCGATATCGACAACGGCTTCTCTCACGTCTGGCCTTGCGACCGTGACTACGCTCTGTCCGGGGGAGACCACCTGTCCGACCTCTGCGCCGACCGCGGTGACGACGCCGGCGAAGTCCGCCTTGAGCTGCGCATAGCCAAGCTGCTCGATCGCCTTGGTCAAACTGGCCCGGGCGCGCGCGACCGAGGCCTCGGCGCCCGCCCGTGCCTGCTCGGCGTTGTCGACGGTCTGCTTGGTGGTGGCGTCGCTGGTGATCAGCGTCCGCTGCCGCTCTTCCGTGGCGCGTGCGCTTGCAAGTTGCGCTTCCGCCTTGGCGAGCTCGGCCTTGGCCGCGCGCACGGCAAGCTCGAGCGCCGTGGCATCGATGGTGCCGACGGTCTGTCCTTCCGTGACGAGGTCCCCGACATTGATCGGACGCGAGGTCAGGCGCCCGAGCACGCGGAAGGCAAGGTTGGTCTTGAACCGTGGCTCGATGATGCCCACAGCGAGCGTAGCATCCGAGGAGCTCGGCTCAAGCGCCATCGACAGCACGGGCCGCACCGGTTCTGGAGCTTTCGTCTCCTGCTGACAACCAGCCAGCGCCAGCGCCGACACAAGCAGGCCGGCTGCATATATCGCGCGCCTCTTCATGAGCGGTCCCCTTCATAAGTCACGCGCTGGCCTGCGCTCAGAAGCTTGCCCCCGTCGACCACGATGCGGTCACCGGGCTGAAGCCCGGCCTTGATCAACACCTCACCGGCCTCATAGCCGGCCACCGTGACCGGCTTCAGCGACGCGGTCATGGTGGCGGGATCGACGGTCCAGACCGCAGGCTTTGCCCCCGCCGCCATCAAGGCGGTCCAGGGCAATGCGATCTGCTGCTGCGGCTTGCCTTTTCCGGTCCCGGCAACCGGGCTTCCCAATGTCATCGCCGGCGGCGGATCTTGGATGGTCACCTTGACGCGGATCGTCGCGCGCTTCGCATCGATCGCGGGCGAGACCTCCCTGACATAGCCGGTCGCGGTCACGGCGGGATCGGAGATCAGTGCCAGAGACACGCGATTGCCGTCGAGGTCGCCGAAGAAAATCGATTCATAGACGTCGAACACCGCATCGCGCGCCCCGTCTTGGGCCAGTGTGAAGACGGGTTGGGCAGCCTGGACCACCTGCCCCACTTCCAGATTGCGCGCGGTGATCACGCCGGGCGCTTCGGCACGCAGGCTGGTGTAGCCGAGCGCGTCCTTTGCCGATCCGAGCTGCGCCTTCGCAGACTCAAGAACCCCTTCGGCGGTTCGCAATCCCTCCTGCGCCTGATCGTAGCTCGGCCGGGTGGTGAAGCCACTGGTGATCAGCGCCTTCTGACGTTCGAAAGTCGCTTTCGCCACCCGCAACTGGGACTCCGCTGCGGCCAGTGCCGCCGTCGCGGCATCGACATCGGCCTGTTGCTCGGCAGGATCGAGCAAAGCCAGCACCTGCCCGGCCTCGACATGGCTGCCGACCTCCACCAGTCGTGAGATCACTCGCCCGCTGACGCGGAACGAGAGATCGGCGCGGAAACGGGCCTGCACTTCGCCGGTCAATGTGAGCGAGTCCTGCTGCACGCGCGGCTGCACGACAGCCGTGCGAACGAAGGCAGCGCGGGTGGTCGGCGCCGGCGTGTGATTATCGCAGGCGCTCAGTGTTGCCGTCGACAACACGACGACGACCCCACCCAGCCGCCTCACGATGGAAGGAAAGCGGTATGTCATGACAGATCCATGGAGTGACACCGGGACGATGCGGCGCCTCCGGCACCGCGAGAGCAGCAAGTTTTGGCGAGCCTGCCGATGGCGGCCCGCCCCAGGGCCGACCCGCTGATCGGAGTGCTGGCAAACGCGTCGCCGAGGCGCCGCGCAGGCTCGCACGGCCAACTCCTATCCCCAGACACCGGCAAAGCCTGGCTGAACAGAACCACCTTAATCTCCTCACTGCCTTCGGCAGGCGGACGGCGCCCTCCTGCACTTCCCATTGGAGGTTCGCACTTGAATTATCAAACTACACTGTTTATTTTCTTTTCATTGAAGCGAGGCCGTGTCAAGTGAATTTCGGCGTGCGCCTCACGCAGAACATGCGCAAGGAGGAGATCGGAGAATGGCGAAGACCAACGAGCCCAAGCTCGGACGGCCGCCCAAGGATCTGGCCGGCAAGGTTCGGGAGCGGATTCTCGATGCCGCCGAGCAACTGTTTCTTGAAAGAGGCTTTCGAAGCACCAGCATCGACGAGATCGCGGAGCGGGCTCCCGCGAGCAAACCCACCATCTACGCGCATTTCCCCGGCAAGGAAGCACTCTTCACTGCGGTCGTTGGCCGCGCGATCGCCGAACTGACGGATTTCGAGGGCTTTGTGCCCCAGGGCCGATCGACCGAGGACAAGCTCGCCGCACTCGGCACGGAGGTCGTGGAGCGTTTTTTTGCCGACACGCTGGACCTCATTCGCGCCATGATCGCCGAGGCGCAGCGCTTCCCCGGATTGAGCCGAGACCTCCACGATGCCGCGCAAAGGCGCGTCGCCACTGCGGTTTCGGAATTCCTGGACGACGCGACCCACGCAACGGCATGCGCGGCAAAAGCGCGGCTCAACGGCAGCCACAAGCTCGCAATCGCGCAGCTGTTCGTGGATATCATCCTGCTTCCGATGCTGATGAGATCGCTGCTCGGCGCGGAGTTGAAGGACCTCAAAAGAGAGCTGCCGTCGTTCCTGGATGAACGCGTGCGCTTTTTTCTTGCTGCTTGCGAGTCGCTCGGAGCGCAGGAAAGACCGGAACGGCTGCCCTGCCCTGACGGTTCGATGTAAATTCCAGCCTCAGAGGACCACAAACGAGTTCATAAGTAACTCACCACCGGCTGAACGCCAATGCACGCATTAGCTTTGGCCGAACGAACTCCGACGCAGCTCGGCGCGGCTGTCGACGTCTCGGCCCGATATCGGCAGGCACAACGCATCGACGCAGAAATCAAGCATCGCATTGAAGGTCGGCCGGCCCCGCCCATCGCCGGCGTCGCGCACGATCACATGATCATCCATCGCCTCAAGCAGGCACCGGGCCAGCGTGGCGGAATTGCCGCCGCGAATCTCGCCGCGAGCCTGCCCGGCGGCGATGATCGGCGTCACCAGGCCGTCGATACGATCGATGTAGTGGCGGACCATCGGCCGGTTCGCGCGCGTTGCCGCGGCGACGAGCTCATGGAGTTTTCTGTCGTTCGTCCTTCGACCTTCGTGCAGCTCCGCGATGGTCCGGAACACGGCCCCGAGACGATGAACGGCCGAGCCGCCGGCACGAGCGGCATTCGCCGCGGCCTGAAACACCTCGTCCAGCAGCTCCGCGACGACTGTCTCCTCGATGTCCTTCTTTGAACGGAAGAAGCGGTAGATGTTGGCCGGCGACATCGCGGCACTGAGCGCGATGTCGACGACATTGGTCTTGTTGTAGCCGATGTCCCGGTAAAGCTGGGTGGTGGCTTGCAGGATACGGCGTCGCGTGCGCGACGATTTGGTTTGACCAGCAATGTTTCCATGCATGTTGGCGATCTCCTGATGAGCACTCTGCATTGCGACCTGCGGCAGCACGCCGAACCCGTCGGTTGTCCGGCACCTAGGCCGTCGCCTCGCACCGCCGAGTTCACGCCTGCTCGCATCACCCGGCCATTGACAATGCCGCCGGTCGGGTCTAATTCAAACTATACGGTTTAGTTTATACAAGGAGCGACGGATGTCAACATTCGTTTCATTTTTCGCAGAGGGGCCGGTCGCAGGCCTTGCGATCGTCGGCGTCAACCTGATGGTGGGGCTTGGGTTGATCGTCACCAGCCTGGCGTTGGGCATGGCCGTATCGCTGCTGATCGGCCTGCCTGCCCTGGTGACCCAGCCCCGGCACGCCGTCCAGATTCGCATCCCCCGGAGGGTGCCTGAATGACGCCCGCCCTGCTCATCGCGCGCGATTTCATCATCTACTGGGTCAACGTCTCGCTGCTGCCGGTCGAATTTACCTTCGACGCGATCGAGACAGAGCTTCGGCGGCGCGGCGTCAAAGTCTGAGCCGGCCGGAGCGCCCGGGCGAATGCCCGCTGAGACAGCCGACAAGGAGATGAAGGTGAGGCGCAGTCCTTTTCGATTAATACGCAGTGCCGCGCTGGATGGGCCTGTGATGCCCTTGCGCAGCTATCTGCTCTGGGTCGGCGGCGCCTTGCTGCTGCTGTTTGCCGCGGATGGTCTGCTGCCAGAAACGGCCTCGAGCGCAGCCCTTAGTGCGGCGACGAACCTCCCGCCGATCCGTATCCGCTCCGAGGTCAAGGGGCCGGAGGCGGTGGTGATCGACACCGGCCACGCAGCACACCTGCCCGCGCAGCCGAATGACGAGGCGGCCACCTCAGAGCCAGGCTCTCCGACGCCTCGATCAGAGCAACTGTCAGGTGGCGTGCGCGCGCCCGACGAACCGCCGACAAACGAAGGATCTACGTCGTCAATACAAGGCTCAAATGTGCGTGAAACGTTCGCGCAATTCGTCCCACCTGATCGCTCGAAGCCGCCGAAGGCCAGCCGGCACTCGCATCGGCCACATGCCGGCTTAATCGCCCGGCACAAGGGAGCACGTGGCCCGCGAGCGCTTCAAGCCCAACGCACGACTGCGCCATTCGAGCTGCCGAGAAGTTAGGGACGCCCGGAATCGCGCCCGAGAAGGTGGCGCTTCCGGTCGCTCAGAACCCTTCGGCCTGACTTCGGTAGAACGTGTTCAGGATCGACATCCGCGGCTTGGTGGTCGCGATCGGCGGCCGCCCGTGCCAGCTCATCCCAAGCAGCGAGTGATAGGCCTTCAACACGACGAACGCGTACCCCGTGTTCGGCAGGAACGGAATCGTCTTCACCGGCTCCAGACAATACGAGCCGACATGCAACAGGCCCTTCAGCGATGACCGGTACAGCGTGGTGCCGAGAGCTTCCTGGCTGGCATCGGTCGGACAATACAGCTGCATCGTCACGACCTTCTTGCGCGTATCCGGGTGCGGCTTGATGCGGTAGCCATCATTGTCGCGATAGATGACCGGCTTTGCGAACAGCTTGAGCTCATCGAGCGGAATCTTGTCGCCTCGCGCGCGAATCTCGAGCCCGTCGCGGAGCTTGAGCGCAATCGCCTCCGCGAGCTCCTCGGACGTCAGCATGTGCGAGACTGCGGTCCATAGCGCGCGCAGATCAGGCGAGATCTTTTCCAGATGATCGCCATAGAGCCGAAGCGCTACGCGGCTCTCGGTGATCGGGTCGTACCCCGTGGTCGGAAACGCGCCAACCAGCTCGCGGTAGAGCGAGGCGGGAAAGAAGTCGCGAAAAACGATATGCGGAAACGGATCCGCGGAATGATCTGCAGCGCGAATGCTCGCGACAGCGTGATCGGTGAGTTCATCAGCGAGGCTGCGCTCGACCGTCGCCAGATCTGCATTCATACGAAACCCCCATGGCCCCCAAAGCCAAGTCCAAGCCAAGTCATGGGTCAGCAGTATGATGCAGGAAAAAACAAAGGTAAATCGGAAGCCGGCCTGGAACCTGGGGGTCCCGGCGCTTGTGAGCATTGCTATTCTCGGCCTGTCCGGGGAACTCCGAAACCAATTTCGACGCAGATCCCGCGGAAACCGCGCGTCGGCGATGCGGTGGCAACGGATAAGTCGAGGCCGTCCGGGCGCGCCAAGCAGCCCGGGAGCGTGGTGATCACTACCTGTTGATGGCCGCACGATCCGACATGCGATCGGTGCCCCTCGCGGATGCGGCAGAACTCTCGCACGAGGCGCGGCCGGCCGCCGGCGCAGTCCCCCGACAAGCTCCAGTTTGGATCGGTTCGATTGGGCCAGCGATCCAGCAACTGACCAGTCGCCGCGCATTTTCTTCGCATGCCCTGCGCCCGCAGGAACCGCATGCCGCACAGGACATTCATCCATGAGGCAAATAGGCGGAGGATCTCATGTCTGAAGTCACAACCGACCACAAAGCGATCCGCCAATGGGCTGAGCAGCAAGGCGGCAAGCCGGCGGCGGTGGATCGGACGCATAAGGGCGACGATGTCGGAATCATCCGCATCATGTTCCCGAAGGCGCCGAACTCCGAGCACGGCAACCTTGTCGAGATTTCGTGGGAAGAGTTCTTCAGAGAATTCGAGGAGCGAAACCTGGCGCTGGTTTACGACCCCGATGGACTGTTCAGCAAGATTGTCGGGCGCGACACGGCGGAACGTCGCGAGCATGGTGACCATCGTGCGGCCCGGCATTCGCATGAATGAAACGGGAGCCAGAGCAAAACTCGCGCGCAGACCAAAGCATCCAGCGGCGATGCGTCGCTGAAACAACGGGACTACCGCGACAGCGACGGCACGGTACACCATCACACCAAGGCCTATATGGCGCAGCACGGCAAGAAGGAATGATTTCCGCTCCTGCCGTGCAGCTGATGTTTGTTGGATCGCATCGCTTCGTCTTGCAATGCACACTGGAGATGAAAGCCGCCGTCGTTGGGAACATTGCAGTCCGACATTGCTTATAGGGACCGAAACGGTCTTGAGGAGGACAACATGGACGGACTGATTTATTTGATAGGCCTCATCGTGGTCATCATGGCCATCCTGTCTTTCTTCGGTCTCCGCTGAGGCATCGGCATGACGATCGAAGCAACTGCGCCGGACGTGACTGCAGCGTCCCGGCCCGCGCTGGATAGTTGGACGCTGCAATGGACGCCCGTCGTGGCGGGAGCTCTCACCGCGGCAGCGGTCACTTTCATTCTCATTACCTTCGCCGCAACGGTCGGCCTCGGCGTGAGCTCGGCCGCCCCCACCTGGCGCGACGCATCGGTTGCGCTCTGGCTGCTGTCGGGCCTCTATCTGGTGCTGCAATCGCTGGTCAGCTTCGGCTGCGGCGGCTACATGGCCGGCCGGATTCGCACGCCCTATGAAGCGCCACGCGGTGACGACACCGAGCGGCGTGACGGCCTTCATGGCATCGCCGCCTGGGCGCTTGCGGTCGTGCTGGGCGCAGCTCTTTCGGGATTGATCGCTTCCGCGATCAATCATCCGAATGATTGGACCCGACCGGCTTCGGCCAACGAACCGTCGGTTCTCAGTTACGAGCTGGACCACTTATTCCGCTCGCCACGGCATCCGCCGACGGCCGAGCTCGCACCTGCGCGTGCGGAAGCCGGGCGCGTGCTGCTGACGTCCTCGAGCCATTCGGGCGTCAGTTCGGATGATCGGGCCTACCTCGTGCAGCTGGTGACGGGCGTCACCGGGCTCGCCGGGCCCGATGCCGAACGTCGGGTCGACAGCGTCATCGCGGCATCCAAGACCGCGCTCTCTCATGCGCGGGCGGGGACCGTCATCCTTGCGTTCTCGGTCGCGACGGCGCTGCTGCTCGGAGCGGTCGCCGCCTGGGCCGGCGCGGAAAGTGGCGGCAGGCATCGCGATGGCCTGCCGGTCTCCGGCTGGATGCTGCACGCCAATCATCGCTTCGGCCGGCGCCGCGGCCTACTAGGCGACATGACCTCGTAACGGCATAGTTGGTCGCCCGGGGCACAGCAGCCGGGCGACCAGCTCTCTTTGTCTCTGATAAAAGCCGCTCATCGGACCAAGCTCACCCAGCCTTCGGTCGCGGTAAAGGCCTTCGCAAACAGCGCCTCGGTCGGCTGCCCGCGATGCAGCGCCTTGCCGACCTCGCAGATCGCGAGCAACGCGCTGGCACGCGCTTCATCGACCTCCATCGACTCAGTGCCGCCTGCGCTCTTCGCCAGACCGATCACGCCGTTCAGGAGCTGCAACGCGGTCTGCGGTGCAGCCGCTTGCGCTGATGTCAACACACTCAGGAAATGCTCGGCCTTTTCCAGTTCAGTCACCTCGATCTCCCGCTTGAAGAATGCTCCGCGCCGTCCCCAGGCCGCTCGCCAGCGCAGCCTCGACCGTCCCCATCTCCGCTCCGCGGTAGAGCGCCTCGCCGGAAAAATGGATCGGCCGGCCATCCGCCTCCGAGAGCCTCGCCTGCGCCGCACGCGTGCCGGGTGTCGCGTAGGAATAGGCGCCACGCGCGAACGGATCGCGCGCCCAGTTGATCGCGTAGGCAGCTGTCAGCATCTGCCTCAGCTGCTCAGGCTCGCGATCGAAGATCCCAGCGAGCGAGGCAAGCCCGACGTCGACCAGATCATCCGCATCGAGATCAGCCAGAGCGGCAGTCTTGGGACCGGCGAACCAGCCGGTGAGCACCGAACGATCGGTCGGATACTGTGTCCACCACACCGGGATCCGAGCCTCCGACAGCAGAAACATCAGATCGGCGAGATCCTTTCGCTGCTCGAGCCACCAGCGCCTTTCGAAGCGCAACAGGATCTTGATGACGTTGCCGAAGCCGATATCGGCGGCAGCCGAGATCCTGTCGCGTTCCGGCGCCGGCATCGCGATGCTCGTCAGCAGCGGGATCGGAACGGTGACGATGACAGCATCGCCCTCGTGATGATCGCCATTTTCGCAGCGAACCCGGACGCCCCTGTCATCCGCTTCGATTCCCGCCACCGGACAGCCGAGATGGAGCGCAACCCCATGCTTGCGGCACTCCGCGACGAGGAAATCGATCAGCGCCCCATAGCCGCTGACGATGCGGCCGGCCTGCCGGCTTTGTCCGCCCCCCATCCACTCCTCACGCAGCGCGAAGGTGCTGGCTCGTTCCGGCTCGGCCGCGTCGTAGCTTTCGACCATGCGCTGCACGCTGTGCCGCAACCGGTCATATTGCGCGCCGGCAAAATGCCGCCGCAGAAACTCGGCTATCGGCAAGTCGTCAGTCAATTGCCGCAACGCATCCTGCAGCGCGGCCTGATCAACGTCCCAGGATTCCTGCAACAGGAACTGCCCGTCGTGGGCCGTCCATCTCCGGCCGTCGACAGGACGCAAGGCGAGCCCGGCCTCGCGCAGCAGGCCGTGCGTGACCGAGGCCTCGCCGTGCACGAATTCGGCACCGGCTGCCGCGCTGTATCCGAAGCTTGCCTCAGCAAGTGTATGGATACGCCCTCCGCACCTGTGTTGTGCTTCCACGATGGTCACCCGCCTGCCCGCGCGGGCCAGTTCGCGGGCGGCCATCAGGCCGGCAGCCCCAGCTCCGATGACGATGATGGTGTCTGATTGTGGTCGAGTCATACCGGAAGCTATCGTGAGGCCTCATTCTCGAGCCTATATCGCAGCAAGATGGCGCCGCCGTCCAGGAGCTGGCTGCTTTCGAGCGTCATCGCAGCGACAGGCGCGCGCTGATCAGCTTCCGCCTCGGTGGAATCGAACACGCTGGGCGCCCCCTTGGCACCGTCGACCGCCGGACAGATGATCAGGTTGAGCTCATCGACCAGGCCGGCGCGCAGGAAGGCGCCGTTGGCACCGCCGCCGCCTTCAAGCAGCAGCCTGTTCACACCGAGGTCACGATTGAGGATGTCGAGCGTCAACGCGAGATCGATCTGGGTGCGCCCGGCAAAGATGTAGGACACGCCTTCGCTGCGCAGGCCGGCAAGATGCGCGTCCGGCACCGCCTCGGTGAGCACGACCACGATCGGATCACCACCGATGTCCGAGCGACCCCACGCGATCTTGCCGTGGGGGTCGAGCACGACGCCATAGGCGTCGGCATCGCGCCTTGCGAACCAGGGCGTTCGCGGGAAAGTCGCGTCCGTCGTGGCCGGATAGGATTTGCCCTTGGCGAACTCCTGGCCGGTGACGCGGCCGACCAGCCAGCCGTCACCGTCGAGCTGATCGTGCACACGCTCGAACAGATCGCCAGCCGACCCCTTCGGACGCCAGCGGCTGTGCAGCGTGCGCCCATCGACGCTTGCGACCATCAGACAGATCACGTGCGGCTTCATGCGGTCCTCTTATTCAGTTCGACCCGGCCGATCTTGGCCGGCGCAGTCTCGGGGAGCAGGGCCATCGCCACCAGGCCGGCGGCCGCCGCCAGCAGGAGATACCAGGACGGCGCCAGCGGATCGCCGGAGACATGGAGCAGCCAGGTCACCACGAGCTGGGCGGTCCCGCCGAAGCTTGCGATCGCAACCGCGTAGATGGTGGCGAACACCCCGCCGCGGATCTCCTGCGGCAAAGCTTCGGTGAAGGCGGCATAGAACGCCGTGTAAGGCAGCGATCCGATCGCCGACAGCAGGCCGAAGCCGAACAGCAATGACCACGCGCCGGGCGCATTCACGATCCACAGGAAGGCTGGATAGGTCAGCACAAGCACAGCCAGTTGCGGCCAGACCATGACGGGCTTGCGCCCATAGCGGTCGGCCAGCCAGCCGCCCAAAATCGCGCCTGCGATCTGCAGGCCATTGCTCACGACCGACACGGTGAAGGCGAGGTCCGCCGCGACGTGCAGCGTGGTCTTGGCATAGGTCGTCATGTACTGGGTGACGTAGGTTGAAATCGTGCCGCTCGCCAGGATCATCAGCGCCAGCACGATCAGGCGGATATGCCGGCCGGCGAGCAGGAGATGGTTTGTGCGCGCGTCCTCTTTGGTGGCGTCAGGAATGACGGTCTCCGGCAAGCTGCTGCGCATCCAGAGCCCGACGGGCAAGCAGGCCGCGCCGATCAGGAATGCAATCCGCCAGCCATAGGCGTCGAGCGCCTCCGGCGCCATCGCCCTGCTCAGGACGACGCCGACCAGGGCGCCGGCGGTGGCGGCGATCTCCTGGCTGGTCGGCTGCCACGCCACCACCAGCGCGCGATTTTCGGGCGAAGCGATCTCCAACAGATAGGCCGTGGTCGGCCCGACCTCGCCGCCGAGCGCAAAGCCCTGCACCATGCGCGCGAGGATCACGATGACCGGCGCCGCCAACCCGATCGTGGCATAGGACGGCGTCAGCGCAATGGTCAGGATCGCCACGCCCATCAGCGCAAAGCTGAGCAGCATCGCAGGCCGCCGGCCGACCCGATCCGAATAAATGCCGAGCACGATGCCGCCGATCGGCCGGGTCACGAAGCCGGCACCGAAGGTGGCGAGCGACAGCATCAGGCTGCCATAGGCGCTCTGCGCCGGAAAGAAGGTGCGGCCGATCTCGACGGCGAAGAAGCTATAGGTGATGAAGTCGTAGAATTCGAGCATATTGCCGATGGTGGCGGCAAATGCGGCGCGTTGGACGCTGATCTGTGGCTCGTCTGCGATTGCCAACGCCAATGTCGAATCTCCATTCCCTTCGGCACACGCCTTGGACGTTCGCCGCACACGCGTGAAGCGATATCAAATCCGTCCGCGGCAGGCGGTTCCGATCTACTTGCCCGCGCACCATCGTACAATGCAAATCGGCGTGCTGATATATTCTCGCAACGCATGCGCGCCCGAGCTTTGCGGCAGGCTCGCCCTCTTGAAATGAGAGGGCACAGGGAAGGCCGGACCTCGGCTGAGGCCCGTGGCCCGCCTGCAGAAAAAAAGCAGGCGGCAGTTACCACAGGTCTAGCCGGATGATCCGGCCTTCCCTGCGCGATGAGTTTACGGCGTATTTCGCGCTCTCCCCGGGGACCGGCTTTCTTGCCCCCGTAACGACAATGCGCCAGGCGCGTTGCGCAGCGACAACGCTAAGGCGTTGCGCAGACATCAGCACCGGGATGCCAGGACCACACGACTTGACCGTCCACGAGAGCTGCGTTCGTCTTTCGCAACTCATCGCGGTCACCGCATCCCGCCTCCACGTATCGTGACGACGCGTACGCCCCTCTTCGATGAGGCGGGACGGGCGAGAGATAGCATTATTTCTGAAAAAACGAAAGATATATTTTGGAATGTCGCTCCGAAGTCGTATTGCGGATGCTTGCGTCAGCTCGGGGCATTCTTAACAGCGCCGCCCGATGCATGTCATCTTGGGAAGATGTGAGCGCGGCGCCCTGATCGAGCACGACCGCCGTCGCCCGGAGACGCTGCAAAGCGCGCCGCATCGCCGTGACTTTCTCGCGCCTTCTGCGTTGAAGGCGCGAGAAGCTTTCGATGGAGTCGGCGGCACTCACGCCGCTCGGCACGTTGCGGGAGGAACCATGCCAAGCGAAGACGCGATCCTGAGCAAAATTCCCGAGGTGACGCTCGGCTTCTGGGTGATCAAGATCCTGGCCACGACGCTGGGTGAAACCGGCGGCGACTCGGTGACGATGACCTGGCTTCACGCCGACCAAGATCCTCAAAATGGCGGCTATCTGATCGGCACCGGCATCTTTCTTGCGGTGTTCGTTGCGGCGGTGATCGCCCAGATCGCGACACGACGCTTCAATGCTTGGATCTACTGGCTGGCCATCGTGGCCTCGACCACGGTGGGCACGGCTATGGCTGATCTCTTCGATCGATCATTGGGCATCGGCTATTTGGGCGGCTCGTCTGTCCTGCTCGGCCTGGTCCTGTGCTCGCTCGCAGCCTGGTACCTGACGCTCGGATCGATCGATGTCCGGACGGTGGCAACGCCGAGTGCGGAGATCTTCTATTGGGTGACGATCACGTTTTCGCAGACGCTGGGGACCGCGCTCGGAGATTGGACCGCTGATGGCACCGGATTGGGCTATGACGGCGGTGCCCTCGTGTTCGGTGCTGGCCTCGTCCTGCTTGCAGCTCTGTTTTGTTGGACGACGGTCTCGCGCGTGTTCCTGTTCTGGGCCGCCTTCATCTTGACGCGACCGCTCGGCGCGACGGTTGGAGACTTCCTCGACAAGCCGACCAGCCAAGGCGGCCTGGCCCTGAGCCGACCCTTGGCGTCCGGAGTGATGCTGGCGGCAATCATTGTGCTGATCGTGATCCTGCCGCAAAGGCCGGGACGGCATCCGGGATCCGACCTCGCAGCGCAGCTGCCGTGACTTGTCGGATAGCCTGATCGGATAGGCTTGTCGAATAGCCTTGCAGTCGCGTTGCAACACGCGAGCAGCGGCGCCGGACTGTTGCGCCCGCGAGGCACGTGGCGCGCTCATCCCGATCGCCGCGGTCACCCTGCTCACACGCAATTGACCAAATGTGAACGCGCGGAGATATCTCCTGCCGCTTGATTCATCCGCCATCCTTTGATTACTGCTCGGGCGAGATTGAGTTTGTCAGTCATCGATCTCGTCCGGCCAATTGAAGCTTTGCGTGAGGCTTTGTCCCGCCATGTGCTCTTCTGGATAACCGCGAAGACCCGCCGAGCGCGCAGCAACGGCAACATGCCCCGCGCTCTCGCACTCCCCTCAGTGACAACGAAGTCCCTGTTCGCAGGATCGATTCCGCTCGGGATCGAGCCATCTGCTCGACGGCTCGCGGACGCTCATGTTCGCGAGTCCTGCGCGCGCCAGCCGCAACAGGCCGCAACAACAAACTTCAGGAGCGATGCCGACCATGATCTCCGCGCAGAACCTGACACGGAAGTACGGATCATTCACCGCCGTCGACGACGTCAGCTTCCGTGTTGGGGACGGCGAGATCGTAGGTCTCCTCGGCCATAACGGCGCGGGCAAGACCACGATCATGAAGATGTTGACCGGCTATCTGGAGCCGACCGCCGGAACCGCCACGATCAACGGCTATGATATCAGCGAGCAGCGGCGCGAGGCGCAGGCGCTGATCGGCTACCTGCCGGAAAACTGTCCGCTCTATCCGGAGATGACCGTTGTCGAGTTCCTCGACTACGCCGCCGAGCTGAAGGGCATTGCGCCGGGCGAGCGGCCGCGCGCGTTGCGGGACGCCATCGCAGCCACGGGTCTTGCCGAAAAGGCCGCGGAGCCAATCGCCAGCCTGTCGCGCGGCTACCGCCAGCGCACCGGCGTGGCGCAGGCCATCCTGCACAGGCCGAAGATCGTCATCCTCGACGAGCCAACCAACGGCCTCGATCCCGCGCAGATCGCGCAGATGCGCGGCCTGATCAAGCAGCTGGCCGAAACCGCCACCGTCATTCTCTCCACCCACATCCTTCAGGAGGTGCGTGCCGTCTGCGAACGGGTGCTGGTGATCAATCGCGGCCGGCTAGCGCTCGACGCCCGGATGGACAAACTCGGCAGCGCCGGCCGCTTGCGCCTCGTCACCAGCGGACCTCCGGACAAGGTCGAGCCGCTGATCGCCGGGCTCAATCTCGTCAAGAGCGTGGACCGGCTGACGCCGGAGGGCGCCGCGCACGCCTATGGGCTGCGCCTGAATGGCCACGGCGCCGAGGTGGTCGCGCCCGCGGTGGCGCGCGCCATCACGAGCAGCGGCCTCGACCTCTATGCGCTTCATCCCGAACAACGCGACCTGGAAGCGGTGTTTGCCGAGATCACCGCGATTGATGCAGCAAGCCGAGAGACCCAGAATGCATAATGTGCTCCGTATCGCCCGCAAGGAACTGGGCGCCTTCTTCGCCTCGCCCGCCGCCTTCATCTTCATGGCTGCGTTCCTCGCGATCTCCCTGTTCCTGTTCTTCTGGGTCGACCGCTTCTTCGCCCGCGATATCGCCGACGTGCGGCCGCTGTTCGAGTGGATGCCGGTGCTGATGATCTTCTTCGTCTCCGCCGTGACCATGCGGATGTGGAGCGAGGAGCGGCGCGCCGGCACGCTGGAATTCCTGCTGACCTCGCCGGTCGCTCCGCTCCAGCTCGTGCTCGGCAAGTACCTGGCCTGTCTAGCGCTGGTGGCGATCGCGCTCGCGCTGACCCTGCCCTTGCCGATCACGGTCTCGCTGATCGGCCCGCTCGATTGGGGACCGGTGCTGGGCGGCTATCTCGCGGCCCTCGCGCTCGCCTCGGCCTACATTTCGATCGGCCTGTTCGTCAGCGCGCGCACCGACAACCAGGTGATCAGCCTGATCGTCTCGGTCCTGATCTGCGGCGTGTTCTATTTGCTCGGCTCCAGCACGCTGACATCGCTGACGGGCAATGAGGGCGGCGAATTGTTGCGACTGCTCGGCGCCGGCTCGCGCTTCGAGTCGATCGCGCGCGGGGTCATCGACCTGCGCGACCTCTACTACTACCTGAGCATCTTCGGCGTCTTCCTTGTGCTCAATCTCTATGTGCTGGAGAGCCTGCGCTGGTCGGCGCAAGGACGCGAGCCGCAGCACCGACGCTGGCGTGTCGTCGCGGCGCTCACGGTCGCCAATCTCGTCGCCGGCAATCTGTGGCTCGGACAGCTTACGGCCGCACGCGCCGACCTGACCTCAGGCCACATCTACTCGATTTCGGACGAGACCCGCGGCTATCTGCGCCAGCTGCAGGAGCCGCTCCTGATCCGCGGCTATTTCAGCGCCCAGACCCATCCACTGCTGGCACCACTGGTGCCGCGCCTGCGCGATCTCCTGAAAGAGTACGAGATCGCAGGCCACGGCAAGGTGCGGGTCGAGTTCGTCGATCCCCAACAGAACCAGGCGCTCGAGGCCGAGGCCAACAAGCACTACGGCATCCAGCCGGTGCCGTTCCAGACGTCGAGCAAGTATCAGGCGTCGGTGACGAATTCGTACTTCAACATCCTGGTCAAGTATGGCGACGAATACACCACGCTCGGCTTCCGCGATCTCATCGAGGTCAAGGACCGCGGCGAGGGCGAAGGCGACCTCAATGTCGACCTGCGCAATCCGGAATACACGATCACGCGCGCCGTCAAGAAGGTGCTGAACAGCTATCGCGGCTCCGGCGACGTGCTCGCCAGCATTCCGCAGCCGGTGACGCTGGAAGCCTATATCTCGAAAGACAAGCTGCCTGATCCGCTGCCGGCGCTGAAGACCGGTCTCGAGGAGCTGATCAAGGACTATCAGGCCAAGGCGCCCGGCAAGCTGAAGACGGAGATCATCGATCCCGACGCCGATGGCGGGCAGACCGCCAAGATGCTGCAGGACAATTACGGCCTGGAGCCGCTGGCCGCCGGGCTACTCGATCCCAAGCGCTTCTGGTTTCACCTGATCCTGAAGAGCGGCGACAAGGCGGAGCAAATTCAGCTGCCGGAATCGCTCGACAAGGACGGGCTGAAGCGCAATATCGACGCCGAGTTGAAACGCTTCACGCCCGGCGCGCTGCGCACGGTGGCGCTCTACACGCCACCTCAAGCTATGCCGCAGCTCGGCATGGCCGGCGGCTCCGGGGGCCCCTCCTTCGAGCTGTTGCAGCAGAAGCTGCAGGAAGACGAGCTGGTGGATGCGGCGGACCTCAAGGACGGCCGCGTGCCGGATCGCGCCGACATCCTGTTCGTGGCTTCACCTGAGCAGCTCGATCAGAAGCAGGTGTTCGCGGTCGATCAGTTCCTGATGAAGGGCGGCACCGTGATCGTCGCCACCTCGCCCTACCAGCCGTCGCTGCATGGTGATCTCAAGGTCACCAAGACACCGTCGGGCCTGGAGGACTGGCTGAAATTCCAGGGCCTGCAGGTCGAGGACAAGATGGTGCTCGACAAGCAGAGCGCACCGTTCCCGATTCCGACCGAGCGTGACATCGGCGACGGCCTCAAGGTGCGGCAGATCCAGCTGATGGATTATCCGTTCTTCGCCGATGTCCGCAGCGATGGGCTGGCGCAGGGGGCGGCGCCCTCGGCCGGCATCCAGCAGCTCACCCTGTCCTGGGCCTCGCCTTTGACGATCACGCCCGACAAGTCCGGCAAGCGCAAGGTGGTGCGGCTGATCGAGAGCTCGCCGCAATCATGGAGCGCTGATACGACCGATGTGGTGCCTGATTTCCGCGAGCATCCCGCGACCGGCTTCCCCGAGCCCGAAAAGGAGGGACGGCAGCTGCTCGGCGCCATGGTGGAGGGCGAGTTCACCTCGTTCTTCGCCGGCAAGCCGTCGCCACTGGCCAAGGACGCACCGGAGCAGAAGCCGGGCAAAGACGACGCCGCGCAGGCAACGAAGCCCGCGGCCGCGCCCAAGGACGAGCCCAAGAACGACAAGCCCAGCATTACCGGCGTGATCGGCCGCTCGCCCGAGAGCGCGCGCCTGATCCTGATCGGCTCCGGCACCTTCCTTTCGGATGACGTGCTGCAGCTCGCCTCCAGCGTCGACCGCACGCAATATCTCGCGCCGGTCGATTTCGCCCAGAACCTGGTCGACTGGTCGCTCGAGGATCGCGGGCTGCTCGCGCTGCGCAGCCGCGGCGGCCAGTTCTCGCGCACGCTGGCGCCGATGAAGAGCAGCGGCCAGATGTTCTGGGAATATCTCAACTACGCGCTGGCCCTGGCGGGGCTCGGCATCGTCTACATCCTGCACCGCTCGCTGCGCCTCGGCGCCAGGCGCAGATATCTCAATATGCTCGGCATCGAGGGAGCCACGACATGAGGCGGCCGACCGTTCTCCTTCTGACAGCCCTGTTGGGCGGACAGCTCGCACTGGCGCTCGTCATCGCGCGGACCGGCTCCGATCACGCCGCCTTCAGCGCCAAGGACCCGCTGCTTGCATTCGAGCCGGCGAAGATCGATCAGATCGCGATCGACGATGATGCCGGCCACGCGGTGATGCTGGACAAGCAGAACGGCCAATGGGTGATCCCCGCCTCTGCCGGCTTCCCGGCCGACCAGGGCCGGGTCGAGAGCTTCCTCAGCCAGCTTGCCGCTTTGAAGAGAGGCTTGCCGGTGGCGGAGACGGTAGGTGCAGCCGAGCGCTTCAAGCTGACCGAAAAGGTCCATGACCGCCGCGTGGTGCTGACAAGCGGCGGCACGAAAGTCGGCGAACTCCTGATCGGGACGTCGCCAACCTATCGCCAGGTGCATGCCCGCGTCAGTGATGCGCCGGCGATCTATGTCGTGGATTTCGCCGCCTATGATGCCGAGAGCGATGCTGGTGCGTGGATGAACCATGGCCTTCTCGACACGCCGCGGAACAAGATCGCCAGCATCGCCGTCGGCGACGTCACGCTCGACGGCAAGGACGGCAAGTTCACGCTCGCCGGCTTGACGCAGGACGACAAGCCACTTGCTGACAAGATCGACTCGCTGGTGGGCGCGCTCGCGCATCCGCCGTTCGACGCAGTTCAAGGCAAGGGCAAGGACGCGCTGGCCAAGGTCGACGATCCGGACGTCACGGCCACTGTGAAGCGGGCGGACGGAAGCTCCGTCACCTATCGCTACAAAAAGGATGCCGGCTCCTATCTGTTTGCAAGCTCGGCGCAGGACTATTTGTTCCGCGTCGCCGATGACAAGATCAAGCCGGTCGTGGAGGCCAAGCGTGCGGCGCTGATCGAAGCCCCGAAGCCGAAGCCCGAAACCAAGCCGGAGACCGCGCCCCAAGCCCAGCAGACCCAGGCGCCGGAGGCCAGGGCACAAGAGACCAAGGCACAACAGGACAAGGCACCCGACCCGAACGCTGCGCCGCAGGCTGCCCCTGAGGGCGCCAGGAGCGACACCCAGGCCTCGCATGGGGATGCTCCGCCTACAGGGCATGGCGGTTGACGAGCGGCGCAGCGGTCACGCTGCGCCGAAGCGGCGCCGGATCTCGGCTTTGCTCAGGCCTGGCTCTCCATGCGGCAGTCAACCAGCCTTGTGCCGGAGTGCATCGACAATGATCCTGAATGCCGGCGAGTTCTGCCGCCGGCTCGGATAATAGATGTAGTACCCGTCGAACGTCGGCGACCATTCGTCGAGCGTCAGGATCAACTGCCCCGAGGCGATGTGCTGCTGGACGATGTTCTCCGGCAGGTAGGCGATACCGTAGCCGTCCAAGGCTGCATCGATCATTTCGTAGGAGTTGTTCAGGGTGAGCTGTCCGTCGACCTTGACGCGAAGCTCCTGTCCACCCTTTCCGAATTCCCAGGCGTAGAGACCGCCGGACCTTTCCTGTCGCCTGCCGATGCAGTTGTGCCGGACCAGATCGTGGGGATGATCCGGGACGCCGTGCGCAGCGAAGTATCGGGGCGAGGCGACCGCGACCAGTCGCCAATCCGGCCCGATCCGCACCGCGATCATGTCTTTCTCGACGCTCTCTCCGAGCCGAACGCCGGCATCGAAGCCCTCCTCGACAATGTTGCGGAAGCCGCTGTCCAGATTCAGCTCCAGCTTGATGTCAGGATAGTTCTCCAGGACACGCCTGAGTTTCGGCCATACGACGCTCCGGAGCGCGTGGTCCGACAGCGTCAGCCTGATCCGCCCGGAAGGCTTGTCGCGGAATGCCATGAGATCCGCGATGTCGGCTTCGATTTCCGTGATGCGGGGCGCCAGCGACTGGCGCAAGCGCTCGCCCGCTTCGGTCAGCCCGACGCTCCGCGTCGTCCGCATCAGGAGCTGGATGCCCATCTGATCCTCCAGGCGCTTGATGGTGTGACTCAGCGTGGACTGCGCGATCCCAAGCCTGGCGGCCGCCTTGGTGAAGCTGCGCTCCTTGGCAACCGCCAGAAACCACAGGAGATCGTTAAAATCTGGGTTGGACATGAATTTGCGCCGCCATGCGGTTCCCCATTTATGCTCCCAGTCGATTAATTCAAGCGAACTATTTCGGCTAATCGCGATCCTCCGCAAGCTCTAGCTTGGCCATTCCGGCCGCCTGCTCCTCAGTCGGCCGGCCTCCCGCCACGCGGGGAGATCCCTTCGTGGATTGCGCATCTCCCGTGAGCCTGCTGATTGGAGTTACCCCATGCTTGCAACTGTCATGCACGGTCCTCGCGACGTTCGATTCGAACAGGTCGACGACCCGAAGATCCTCAAACCGACCGACGCCATCATCAAGCTGTCCGCCACCTGCATCTGCGGCTCCGACCTTTGGCCCTATCGCGGTCTGCAGCCGATCGACGGCCCCGCGCACATGGGCCACGAATATTGCGGCGTCGTCGTCGAGGTCGGCCGCGAGGTGAAGACGGTGCGGCCCGGCCAGTTCGTCGTCGGCTCGTTCTGCATTTCGGACAACACCTGCCCGCATTGCCGCTTCGGCTTCCAGTCGTCATGCGAGCAGCGCGAATTCATGTCGGGTGCGCAGGCGCCCTACGCCCGCGTTCCCTTGGCGGACGGCACGCTCGTTGCGACCGCGGAGCTGCCATCGGATGATCTCATCTCCGATCTGCTCGCCGCTTCCGACGTGCTGGGTACGGGATGGTATGCCGCCGACGCCGCGAACGTGCGTGAAGGATCGACCGCTGTCGTGGTCGGCGACGGAGCTGTCGGCCTGATGGGCGTTCTGGCAGCCAGACAGCTGGGCGCGGAGCGGATCATCGCCATGAGCCGCCACGAGACGCGGCAACGGCTCGCGCGCGAGTTCGGGGCGACCGATATCGTCTCCGAACGCGGCGCGGACGGCGTGGCCCGCATTAAGGATATGACGCGCGGTGTCGGCGCCGATTCCGTTCTCGAATGCGTCGGCACGCAGCAATCGATGACGCAGGCGATCGAATGCACGCGTCCGGGCGGGACCATCGGCTATGTCGGTGTGCCGCACGGCGTGACGTTCGATGGCCAGGCGATGTTCTTCGCGCAACGACGCATGCTCGGCGGCCCGGCCCCGGTCCGGCGCTTCCTTCCCGACCTGATCGACCGCGTTCTCAGCGGCAAGATCAAGCCCGGCAAGGTCTTCGATCTCAAGCTGCCGCTGTCAGACGTCGCGGAAGGCTATCGCGCCATGGACGAGCGGCGCGCGATCAAAACGATCCTGACTGTTTGATCGCAGAGCCTCACAACTCAGTCATCACCCCGGGCCTTGTCGGCTTGCGGGAGTTCCATGTTGCTATCTCTGCGCGAAGGTTCATTATCGGCGCAAGACAAAAGAATTCGGGGAAACGATCATGATCAAAATAACAATCAACGGCCAGGAACAGACCTGGGATGGTGATCCGGAACTTCCGCTGCTCTGGTACTTGCGCGACGAGGCCGGGCTGACCGGCACCAAGTTCGGCTGTGGCCAGGCGCTGTGCGGTGCCTGTACCGTGCTTGTCGACAAGGACGCCGTGCGTTCCTGCATCACCTCGGTCGCCGACGTCGCAGGGCGCAAGATCACGACCATCGAGGGCCTGCACCCGACCGGCGATCATCCCGTGCAGAAAGCCTGGCGCCAGGTCAACGTTCCTCAATGCGGCTTCTGTCAGGCCGGGCAGATCATGCAGGCCGCCGCGCTGCTGATGGACAATCCCAAACCGTCGCACGACCAGATCCGCGAAGCGATGTCGGGCAACATCTGCCGCTGCGGCTGCTATCAGCGGATCGAGAACGCCGTCCATCTCGCATCGACGGGGGTGTGACCATGAATTTCATCGACAATCCGAGCAAGCTTCGCGGCTTCCAGCGCAGCATCCGAGTCGAGAAGGTTTCGCGTCGCAGTGTGCTGAAGGGTCTCGGCATCAGCGGCGGCTTCGTCCTCGCTGCACCTCTGATGTCGCGCCAGGCGTTTGCTTATGAAACTGGCGCCGGCAAGATGCCGCATGGCGTGGTGGTCGATCCGCGCGTCTTCGTCGCGATCGCGCCCGATGGCGTCGTGACCATCCTCGCCCACCGTTCCGAAATGGGCACCGGCGTGCGCACCAGCCTGCCACTGATCGTGGCCGAGGAAATGGAGGCCGACTGGTCCAAGGTGAGGGTTCAGCAGGCCCATGGCGACGAGGTCAAGTTCGGCAATCAGGACACCGACGGCTCCCGCAGCACGCGGCATTATCTGATGCCGATGCGACAGATCGGGGCCTCGGCCCGCATCATGCTGGAGCAGGCCGCGGCGAAGCGCTGGGGCGTGCCGGCAAGCGAGGTGAAGGCCGTCAATCACGAGGTGGTCCATGACGCCAGTGGCCGCAAGCTCGGCTTCGGCGCGCTTGCAGCCGATGCGGCCAAGGAACAGGTCCCGAGCATCGAGAGCCTCAAGCTGAAGGACCCGAAGGATTTCCGTTATCTGACCAAGGGCCAGATCAGCATCGTCGACCTTCACGACATCACGACCGGCAAGGCGCGCTACGGCGCCGACGTGCGCCTGCCCGGCATGAAATATGCCGTCATTGCACGCCCGCCGGTCACCGGCGGCAAGCTGGTGTCGTTCGATTCCGCAGAGGCGTTGAAGATCTCCGGCGTCGAGAAGGTGATGGAAGTGCGCGGCTGGCCGTGGCCCTCGAAATTCCAGCCGCTCGGCGGCGTCGCCGTGATCGCGCGCAACACGGGCGCCGCGATCAAGGGCCGCGACGCATTGAAGATCGTCTGGGACGATGGACCGAACGGCCAATATGAGTCGGTCGCCTTCAGAAAGGAGCTGGAGGACGCCTCGCGCAAGCCGGGTCTTGTCGTGCGCCAGGATGGCGACGCCGACGCCGCGTTGAAGAGCGCCGACAAGGTGATCGTCGGCGAGTACTACATCCCGCATCTTGCCCATGTCAGCATGGAGCCGCCGGCCGCCGTCGCCGATGTCAAAGGCGACAAGGCCGAGATCTGGGCGCCGGTGCAGAGCCCCGGCGGCACCCGCGAGGACGCCGCCAAGACGCTCGACATCCCCGAGGAGAACGTCACGGTCAACGTGACGCTGCTGGGCGGCGGTTTCGGCCGCAAGTCGAAATGCGACTTCGCGCTCGAGGCCGCGCTGCTCTCGAAGGAGCTCGGCGCGCCGGTGAAGGTGCAATGGACCCGCGAGGACGACGTCCACCACGGCTTCCTGCACACGGTCTCGGCCGAGCGGATCGAGGCCGGCCTCGACAAGAACGGCAAGGTGATCGCCTGGCGCCACCGCAGCGTGGCTCCGAGCATCGCTTCCACCTTTGCCGCCGGCACCGTGCACCAGGCTCCGTTCGAGCTGGGCATGGGCTTTGTCGACATGCCGTTCGAGATCGCTAACGTCACCTGCGAGAATCCCGAAGCGGTGGCCCATACCCGCATCGGCTGGTTCCGCTCGGTGTCGAACATTCCGCACGCCTTCGCGGTGCAGTCGATGGTCGGCGAGCTCGCCCATGCCACGGGCCGCGACCAGAAGGAGATGCTGCTCGCGCTGATCGGAAGCCCGCGGATCGTCGAACTCAGCTCGGTCAAGGACCTCTGGAACTATGGCGAGCCCTATGACAGCTATCCGATCGACACCGGGCGTCTGCGCAAGGTTGTCGAGGTGGTCGCCGACAAAGGCGAATGGGGGCGCCAGCTGCCGAAGGGGCACGGCCTCGGCATCGCCGTGCACCGCAGCTTCGTCAGCTATATCGCGACTGTCGTCGAGGTCGCCGTCGACGACAAGGGCAAGCTGACGGTCCCGCGGGTTGATACCGCCATCGACTGCGGCACCTACGTCAATCCCGAGCGCATCCAGTCGCAGATCGAGGGCGCGGCCATCATGGGGCTGAGCCTCGCCAAATATGGCGAGATCACCTTCAAGAACGGCAAGGTTCAGCAGAACAATTTCGACGACTTCCCGGTGGTCCGGATCGACGAAGCCCCCTTGGTGACCAACGTCCATATCGTGCCGCCCGGCCCCGATACGCCGCCGAGCGGCGTCGGTGAGCCCGGCGTGCCGCCGTTCGCGCCGGCGCTGATCAACGCGATCTTCGCCGCGACCGGCAAGCGCATCCGCTCGTTGCCGATCGGCAAGCAATTGGAAACCTAATTGGAGACGCAGCCGGAACGGTAGATAGGTCGCGATCAATCTCGTCGACCGGGCAGAAGCGGTCGACGACGCTCACCTCCAGAGCGCTCGCAGCGTTTGCTGTCGAGCGCTTTCTTTTGTCGGCGCGATCCGCGCATAGCGGCATGAGCTCTCAAACAGCTCGCAAATGCGACGCGACATGTTGTTCACTAAGCTCAAATGATGTGAACCGATGCGCACTTTCCAAGACATGCAATCTTCATTTGCATTGGTCCGCAGTGCGCTTCCATTTTTCGGCCATTGCCGACAATTCCCGGCGCACACATTCGATGACGCTGTCGTATTCGCGCGCCTCGGTCTGCCTGAACAGGCGGACCGTCGGATACCAGGGACTGTCCTCGCGGCCGAGGAGCCAGCGCCAGTCCGGTGCATAGGGAAGGAGGATCCAGGTCGGACGGCCCAGCGCTCCGGCAACATGGGCCACGCTGGTATCGACGGTGACGACGAGGTCCAGGCATGACACCAGGGCCGCTGTCTCTGCGAAATCCGTCAACAAGGCGGTATGATCGACGATCTCCTCGCGCTCGCGGAGCGTCTCGGCATCCTCTGGCCTCGGGTTCTTCTGCAAGCTGACGAACAGCGCATCGACATTCAGGAGCCCGGACAGCACGCGGAGCGGCACGGAGCGGTTGCGATCGTTGCTGTGCTTCGGGTTACCCGACGAGACAAGGCCGACCCGCATCTTTTCGTGGAGGCCGAGACGGTCTTCCCAGGCCTGCACAAGGTGCGGCTCTGGAGGCGGCAGGTAATTCTTCCCCAGGGGAATGGAGTCCAATTGGGTGCCGAACGCGAACGGCAGGCTGTCGATCGCGATGTGCAAATCGAAAGGTGGGATAACGGTCCTCTGCGTCTTGGGCAGGCAATGCGAAACTCCGGCCAAGCCCGACAGCAGGGGGCAAAGCCCCTGATCGACGACGAGAATGATGCTTGCGCCGCGCGCCGCAAGCATCGGGATGTAACGCGCGAACTGAATCGCGTCCCCCACACCCTCGGTCTGGCAGATGACAACCGTCTTGCCGGCGACGGCCTCTTCCCCGGCCCACATCGGGGTGACGAGCATTGGATAATCTTTCGCGAACTCCGGAACACTCCAGCGCGCCTCACGCCCCCGCCACCCGGCTTCGAAGTCACCGCGGAACAACTGCAACAAAGCATGATTCCATACCAGCGATGGATTTTGAGCATCGATTCTCATCGCATACTGGTACGCCGCCTCTGCCTCAAGAAAGCGTCCGAGCTCCGTCAGTGTGAGCGCTCGGTTGGTCGCGTTCGCGATGTCCGGCTTGAGGGCCAGCGATCGGTCATACCAAACCAGCGCCCTTTCCGGATGTCCGAGAGCTTTGAGAGCGTTGCCGAGGTTCGAGCAGGCTTGCGCATGTTCCGGGTCCAGTCGGATGGCCAGTTCAAAATCACCGATGGCCTGCTCGTATCGCTTCAGACTTGCACGAACAAATCCCCGCAAGGCAAATGTCGGAGCGTGATCCGGTCGCGCCTCCGCGCTCCGGTCGAGATACGCAAGAGCTTCGTCAAAGCGCCCCTCCTCCTTGAGAAGGAGGCCGGCCTTGTAGGCCGTATCAGCGTCGGCGGGATTGAGGTTGACCGCATGCTGAAAGCAAAGAAGTGCTTCACCCAAACGCCTGGCTTGGAGAAGTGTGTTGCCGAGGTGCTGCCAGAGGTCGGCATCATCCGGCTGGAGCTGCACCGCCTTGTCGAAGACCAGGATAGCGTCCTCTTGTCTTCCGAGCCTTAGTAAGGCAGTGCCGAGCGTATTCAGGTACGAAGGCCTCGGAGCCTTCCTGATCGCACGCGATGCCCATTCGACCACGCGATCGAATTCGGCGGCTTGCAAGAAAATCAACGCCATCAAGTGCAGGAGTTCGGGCTCTTCAGCGTGGATTTCGAGGGCGCGCCGACAGCGGAGCTGAGCCTCAAGGAGCTTCCCTACCCTCATTTCGTCAACGGCTGCGATGCAGACCGTCGCAATGTCACCCTCCCCCGAATTCAAGCTCAGTTCGTCTTGTTCGGCGGCGGCATGGTCGATCTGACGAAACATTCGTCTGCCACGAATCAATTTCCGGACACAACCTATACACGATCCTTCGAGCAGCGGTAAAGGTATACTTCCCCTTATCTATCAAAGAGCTCGACGCACCTTTTTCCTCGGCTCACATCCAGAGCCCGACCAGCGGCCAGTATGAAAACATGAACAGCAAGATCATGCCGTACATGACCGCAGCCAGCGGCAAGCCGAGCCGGATCATGTCGCGCGTCGTGAAGCCGCCGGCACCATAGGCGATCATCGCCGGCGCAGACGTCACGGGAAGAATCGCGAGGCATTGCGCGATCAGCGCGACGCCGAGCACGATGCCGACAATCGGCACCGCCGGATTGTTCAAGGAGATCAGGAAGCCGATGATCGCCGGCGTGATCGCGGTCAGGCACGAGGTGATGCTGGTGAAGCAGAAGCGGACGAAGAAGACGACCACGAAGATCATGATCGCCAATGCCGTGACCGACAGGCGCCCCATGCCGGACTCGACGAAAGCCACCTTCGACAGCCACGCCGCGCCGCCGCTCTTGGTCAACATCTCCGCCATCGAAATGCCGGCGCCGAACAGCAGGATCGAGTTCCAGTCGATCCGCTTGTAAAGATCGTTGCAGGTGGTGACGCCCACGCCGGGCAACACGAGCAGCAGCACGCAGAGCACCGAAATGGCGGAGGCTTCGATGTGGTGCAGCTTGTCGGTGGCCCAGAGCAGGATGGTCAACGCCATGATGGCGGAGGCCTTCTTCTCGGCCGCGGACATCGGTCCCAGCTCAGCCAGACGCGCGGAGATGTAGTCGCTTCCGCCGGGCAGCTCGGTGAACTCGAAGCGGAAAAGCCGGGTGGCGAGGAAATAGAGCCCGATGGAAAAGACGATCGTGAAAGGCAACAGATAGATCAGCCAATCGAGATACCCGACCTGGACTTGGCCGGCGCTGGTGAGGAAATTCACCATCACCGGATTGGGCGCCGCACCAGTGAGAACACCGACGCCGGTCACCGACGGCAGGATGCCCGCGAGCAGCAGCATGGCCTTGCCGATCTGGCTGTCGCGCGGCAGACCGAACGCCTCGATCAGCCCGATCACGATCGGCACCAGCGTCGCGGCCCGCGCGATCACCGAGGGGATGAAGAAGGTGAGCGCGAACGCGGTCAGAATGATGCCGAGCATGATCGCGTGCGTTCTTGCGCCGACTAGCTTCAGGATCAGATAGGCAACGCGCTTCTCCAGCCCCGTGCTGGTGATCGCCGCGGCCATGGCCAGCCCCGCCGCGACGAACAGCCAGCCGCTGTTGGAGAAGCCGCTGAGCGCCAGCGGCGTGGCCTTGGCGGTGCCAAGAATTGCGCCCGAGTTGCCGGCCGGCGGCGAGAAGCCGAGCGCGAGGATCAGCAGGAACACCAGCGCGACCGCGCTGACGCCATAAGGGATGGCCTCGGTGATCCACATCAGCACCACGAGGGCCATGACAGCGATGACACGCTGGCCGGCGAGCGAGAGCCCTTCCGGTGTCGGCGCCATGACGATGGCGGCCATGATCGCGAGTCCGATCAGGATCGTGATCAATTTCCGGCTGCTGACCTCCGTCGTCGTTGCGGACGCAGCATGAACCAGCGTCGACATGCGTATCCTCCATCTTGTTGATTGTGCACCGGCTGCATGCCGACGTTTTTTGTGTTGGTAGCCGCGGCCTTCAACTCAGCCAGTGGCTGCTCCGAGCACCACCACGCCATCAGCAGCGCGCACACCTTCGCCGGCCGGCAGGACGAAGACCGGGTTGATCTCGGCCTCGATCAAGCGGTCACCAAGCTGAGCCGCCATCACCGAGAAGGCGACGATCGCCGACACCAGCGCCTCGACATCAGCCTTCGGCCGTCCGCGGAATCCGTCCAGCAGCGGCCAGGCGACCAGGTCATGCAGCATGGCGCGCGCCTCGTCGCGGCTCAGCCCACTCCCCGGTGGCAGCAGGCGCATCGTGGTGTCCTTGAACAGTTCGGCCGTGACGCCGCCCATGCCGAGCAGAACCGCGGTGCCGAGCGAATCGCGATGCAGCCCCAGGATCAGCTCGGTGCCGCCAGACACCATCTCCTGCACCAGGAAGCGCTGCGGCCGCCGGCCGGTCGCCGCCTCCACCTCGGCCGTCATGGCCGTCAGCCGCTCGCCGATCGTGTCCGGCGTCAGGTTGACGGCGACGCCGCCGACGTCGCTCTTGTGCGTGATCTCGCCGCACAGGATCTTCAGCACGACGCGGCCGCCAAGCTCACGCGCGGCCGCAACCGCCTCGGCCCTCGTCGTCACGACGCGCTCGGCGACGCCGCGAATGCCAAACCGGCCGAACAGCGCCTTGGCCTCGGCCTCGTCGAGCGAGCCTGAGCGAAAATCGCTGATATCGACGCGCGCTCCGAGCGGCGCTGCGTGTCCACTCGGCACCGGCTGCGCGGCATGAAGCAGGCTCGACAGCGCGGACGCGCAGCTCTCGGCCGAGGTATAGGCCGGCACGCCCTGCTGGGTGAGAGTGAGGCCGACGTTCGGCGCGTAAGGGCTCACATAGGCGATGACAGGCTTGTCGGACATCGACAGGCAGTCTTGGACGGCGTCGGCCAGCAACGCCGGCGAACCGACCGCCGAGGAGCCCGCGATGATGGTGAGCGCATCATAGGACGGGCTCGCGAGCAAGGCGCTGATCGCGCCACGCAGGATGTCCGGCTGCAGGCCGGCCAAGGTGAGGTCGACCGGGTTGCGGTCGAGATTGGCGTGCGCGCCCGATTGCAGCGACTTCAACCGTGCTGCGGTCTCGGCATCAGGCGCGGGCGTCTCGAACCCGGCGACGCCGAGACTGTCGGAGACGATCGTCCCGGCTCCTCCGGTCGAGGTGAGAATGGCGACGCGCCTGCCATTGAGCTTGCGTCCGGCGGCGAGCACCGCTGGAATGTCGAGCAGATCCTCGAACGTCCTTGCCCTGATGACGCCGAGCTGCCGGAACAGCGCGTCATACATGCGGTCCGAACCGGCGAGCGCGCCGGTATGCGAGACAGCCGCTTTCGCTCCGGCCTCGGAGCGGCCGATCTTGAACGCCACCACCGGCTTGCCGGCCTGGCGCGCCGTATGCACCGCGGCGCGGAAGCGGTCCGGACGGCGGATCGCTTCCACATACAAGGCGACCACCTTGGTCGCCTTGTCCTTGGCCAGGAATTCGATGAAGTCCGACAGCTCGAGATCGGCTTCGTTGCTGGTCGACACGAGCTTGGAGAGCCCGATGCCGCGCGCCGCCGCGCGCGACAGCAGCGCGCCGAGAATGCCGCCGCTCTGCGAGACCAGCCCAATCGAACCAGCCGTGAAATGATCCATCGCCAGCGCGCCCGAGGCCGACAGCACGATGTCGTCGGTCAGATTGACCAGCCCGATCGTATTGGGTCCGAGGATCCGCATGGCGCCCGCAGCCTGCATGAGCTGGCGCTGACGTAAGGCCCCCTCCTCGCCGGTTTCGGTATAGCCACTGGCCAGCACGATCGCAGCGGCCGCGCCCCGTGCGGCGAGCTCGCGCACCGCCAGATACGCGCGCTCCGCGCCGAGCAGAACGATGCCGACATCCGGCACGGCCGGCAGCGCCGCGACATCCGGGTAACAGGTGAGCCCACCGATGCGCCCGACCTTCGGATTCACCGGATAGATCTCGCCGCCAAAACCGTGCTTCTGCAGGAACGCCACCGGCCGTCCCGAGGTCTTGCTCGGATCGGCCGAGGCGCCGATGACGGCGACGCTACGCGGGCGGATGAGGCGTGCGATGGCGTTCACGCGATCACTCCTTCGCGGAGGATTTTGCGAGGAACGCCAGCACCGCCTCACGATGCTCGGCGCTGGTGTAGCAGATTGCCTGCGCCTGGCTGCCGAGATCGAAGATCTCATGCGCCGAGCGCTCGAAGCTCTCGTTGAGGATCTTCTTGCCCAGGGCCAGCGCCGTCGCTGAGCCCTGCGCCACCTCGACGGCCCACGCTTGTGCTGCGGACAACAGTTCGCCCGACGGCGCCGTGCGGTCGAGAATGCCGAGCGCGAGCGCCTCGCCGGCCTCGACCATGCGGCCGCTGAAGATCAGCTCCTTGGCGCGCGCCAGTCCGACCCGGCGCGGCAGGAAATACAGCCCGCCGCCATCCGGGATGAGGCCGCGCTTGATGTAGGACCAAGTGAACTTCGCATGCTCCGAGCCGATCACGAAGTCGCAGGCGAGCGCGGTGTCGGCGCCGAGACCGGCGGCGGCGCCGTTCACCGCGGCGATGGTCGGCTTGGGCAGATTGAGCAGCAGGGACTGCGCGTGGTGCACGCCCTGCTGCCGGCTCCAGCCGTTGAAGGCGACCTCGCCGGGCGGTGCGTCCAGGCGCCGCTTCATGCCGCTGATGTCGCCGCCGGCACAGAACGCGCTGCCGCGTCCCGTCAGCACCAGCGCCCTGATCGCCTTGTCGCCGGCGACGATCTGCAGGGCGCTGACGAATTCCCCGCGCATCTCGTCGCTCATGGCATTGCGACGGTCCGGCCGGTTCAGCGCGATGGTCGCGACACCGGCTTCGACTGAGAATTCGATCATCTGATAGGTCATGTGCGAGCCTGTTGGTGGTGAGCGTTGCGCGCGCGCGTTCGTTCGAGAATGCGCCAGTCCTGCCGCTCGACTGACACCCATCCGGATGCGCCAGCGCCGACGGACAACAATGGACGGATCATGGCAAGCCGCCGCTCGTCACTGCAGAAGCGGCGAGGCCCGATTTCACGCGAGAGAATTGTCTGACATTGGGTTTCGTCCTCCCGGCGCGCGCTGCGCTTGTTTTGTTTCTTGCTTCTTTACCGGACGGTCATAGACAGGGGTACCCTGCAATTCCACTAGGTGGAAGCGAGAGGAGACGGGGGTCATGGCATCACCGCGGCACTATTCCGGGGGCGCGAACGGCAATCGCTCGCTGGAGCGAGGCATCGAGATCCTGCGCGCCTTCCGGCCCGGCGTCGACACCTTGGGCAATGGCGAGATCGCCGAGCGCACCGGGCTGCCGCGGTCGACGGTGAGCCGGCTGACGAAGACGCTGGTCGACTACGGCATGCTCGACGAGATCCGGGCCAGCCGAAACTACCGGCTGGCCGCGGCCGTTCTCAGCCTTGGCCACGCGGTTCGCATGGGATCGCCGGTGCTGCAGGTTCTCGCACCGCTGATGCGCGCGGAGTCAACGCGACGGCGGCTGAACGTCGGTCTGGCGACCGCCGACCGGACGATGATGGTCTATCTGGAGTCCATTCGCTACAACCCGCGCGCGACGCTGCGCAGCGTCGTCGCCGGCCAGCAGGTGCCGATGGAATTGACGTCGCTCGGCCGCGCCTATCTTGCGGCGCTGCCGGACACCGCGCGGGACAGGCTGATGGCCCGGTTCAAACGGCGGAATGCCGCCGCGACCCGCGCGCTGATCGCCGACGTGCAGAAATCCATTCGCGCCGTCAGGCGTGACGGCTATTGCGCGGTGTCCTGGCAACCCGGCGTGCTTGCCGTCGCCACCCCGATCGTCCTGGAGGGGCTGCCGGTCTACGCGCTCAACATGAGCCTGCAGGACGTCGACCCCAGCGACGGCCTTGCCAAGGAGATCGGCGAATATCTGATGGTGTTCGCAGGCAGATGCAGAGAGACCCTCGCGGGACTCTAGGTGCCATCAGAATCCGTCTTGGCTCAGCTCGGGGCTGGCCGTATGCTTTGCGAGTCCAAGCTCATCGCATTGTCCGTCGATACGGCAGCGGAGACTTCCATTTTGGTCGCCAAGCCGCAGCCATCGCAGAGGCCACGAATTTGCCGCTCATCACGGTTCTTTGGGTCCTGGGACTATTGACGACGGTCTCACTGTCGCTGCTCTGGGACAGCAATGTATCATATCGCCTAGTCCACAACGATTGCGACGCTGCGATCCTGAACGCGATTGCGGACGGCGCCGTGGACTATGCCGTGTCCGGATTGTTTGATCAGCAATCTGATCACCTTTGGCAGCAAGACGAGGTGCACCTGCTCCAGCTTGGGGGAGCCGAAATCCGCATCATGGCCCAGGATGAGCTCGGGAAGATTGACATCAACAAGGCCGATCCCGCCTTGTTGAGCAGTTTGCTGCAATCGACCGGGATGGACGCCGACGCGGCGGCCGGCCTTGCCGACAAGATCGTCGACTGGCGAACAACCACCGAGCTGAAGCATCTCAACGGGGCCAAGGAATTCGACTATCGCGCGGCCAATAGTCCCCATCGCCCGCGCAACGGTCCGTTCCAGAGCATCGACGAACTCCTCCTGGTCATGGACATGACGCCGGCTCTCTTTCGGCGGATCGAGCCTGCCCTAACCGTGTATTCGGGAAGCCAGTTTGTTGACCCACGACATGCGACGCCTGAGGCCTTGGCGGCGTTGCCGGAGGTGATCAGGAAGCCAGGGACAGCCTCAGATGGCCCGCATGCTTTTCCGATCGGTGGGAACGACGGCCAGAGCTCGTCCTTGCGCGGCCGCGCCTTTACGATCCGCATCGAGATCGAAAAATCAGGTCAGGTTTCTCGATATCAGGCCGTGGTTCGAATGACCGATAATCCGGCACGTCCTTATTTTCTTTTGAGCTGGAAGACGAAGTAAGCTCTGTGCCACCGACCCATCAGCGAGCTGACGTCTGTAGAACAGCCTCTTGGCCGGAATCCATTCGGTCAGCGCGTAGGGCTTGTTGGCTAACGGCGCTAACGTTCATTGTCCCAGCGTATCGATACCCTGAAGACCTACAATAGCAGCCCTCACCTATACTGCACGGATGCGAAGCGGATTGCCCGCACCAAATCAATAGTGTCCTAACGATCTCGGAAGAGCTGATTCATGCGCGGATGATGAACACCATGCTTATCCGCCATAACAGCGGCTCCGAGCGTTCAACGTATCGAGAGAATCTGACGCGGTAGTGACAAACAAGCTTTTCTCCTCATAGCAGGATGCTCTTCAGGAGATGCAATCCGTTGGCGAACAGACCGTTGGCTGCCAACTCTGCTCAGCAATAAACAATCCGTGTGGATAAGACCGTGAAGTTCACCAAAATGAACTTGCGGTATTAGGGGAATTACACAACCTTAGTTTGCGTAATTGAGGCTGGGTTTTCGGGGGCAAGGATGATACTTCCGCAAGTTGCGCGGCAACTGTACAACCTTAGATTAATGGTCGCTCGCCTAGCAACGTTTCTCGTTGAGAGCCTGCGTGGCTTAGGAGCGTCTGCCGGCTCGGTCGCCAGAGGCGAGGATGACCAAAGCTTTCCTACCGGACGTCTGGTGCGCTGTCTCAGCTCCATCAGCCATTGGCTGGCCATCGGTATTCTCGCTCCCCTCGCGATCTGCCTCGCTGGGATAGTGGCAATAGCCACGGCCAGCACGCCCGCGGTGGCAGATGTGTGGCAGGGATTTAGTGATGCGTCTGGCCAATTCAGGAGCTCGGACGGCTGCCTCGTCGCGCAGCGGGATTTTGTGACGTTTGTCAATCCTACCAATCCCGACCCAAATTACTACAAATACTTCACCGGTTGCTTCTACGGGAAATCGGGACCAGGCGGCATTGTGGTCGCCACCTACAGCTGCCACGCCATAGATGATACGCATCCGAATTGCCCCATTTTACCCAGCCTCTCTGTGAGCGACGCATCGGCATTCTGGGTCAGTTGCGATCCCGGATACCAGTATATCGAAGGCGAAGGGTGCGGGACCCTGCAGCCCGATGATCCGCATCGGGACGATCCGAACTGCGGACACTGCGTGGGAGACCCTATAGATACCGCAACAGGATTTCCAGTTCAGCACTACGTCGACTATCAGACCGCCGGGCCATATCCCCTCAAGTTCGAGCGCTACTACGCCAACAACGACAAGCCAAGATTCTCAGCATCGAATTGGCTGCGGAAATCGATGCTGGAGTCCGTCACTGGCGCGTGGCGATCCAATTTCGACGCAGCAATGTACAACCCGTATTTCGGCTCACGATACCCACACGCACTTTACTTCACGCTGCCTAACGGCAAGACTCTGTTCTTTGTCGACTCGACCGGTTCCGGCGGCTACGTCCCGGGCATGTACTACGTGAACATCGTCAATCAGGCGGTTTCGGTGCCGGGCGGGCGCGGCGTCGGCCAAGCCGTATCGCTCAATTCGGACGGCTCGCAGGTCACCCTGACGGACCTGGACGGCACTCATTACGTCTTCACGAACAGCCTTGCAGGTCCGGCAACGCGCGGCTCCCTGATCGCCATTCAGTATCCGGGAGGTTATTCGCAGACCCTGAACTATGACGCCGCGACAACCCACTTGTCGTCAGTGACCGACAGCTTGGGCAGAAGCATTGCCTTCCAATACGACGGCTACGGACACCTGGTGGCACTGATCGCAGGCGGATCGACCGTTGCGACCTACTCTTATATCGCCAACCCCACGCAGGCGACGATCTATTCACAGATCTATTCACAGATCGCTCCGATGGGCGTGCCGGCCGCTGCAGGACAAGCATCGGGAGCTCTCGGCAGTGTGACCCTTGCCGCCACCAACGAGACGACGACCTATTCATACGTCAACAACCCGAATGACCCGAACAGCATGATCCTGTCGAGCCATACGGATCCACGTGGCGTGACCTACTCGACCTGGAGCGTCGACTCGTCTTCTCGTGTCGTATCGAACTCGCTGGCGGGAAACGTGGGAAATACCGCTCTCAGCTACTCCCCCGCCAACCTCGCCTTTACGCCTGCCGCCGGTTACAGCACCCAGACGATTACAACGACCATAACAAATCCACTTGGCGCGACTGAAGTGGCGACCTACGCCATCAGCGCATCTGGCAACCCTCAAGGTGCGCCGTTTGGATTTGGAAGCAATCTGCTGTTAACGCAACGTCAGCGGCAGGCGACCAGCTCTCTCCCGGCTGCGACAACAACCTATTCCTATGATTCGAACCAGTTCCTGTCCAAAATCACGGATGCCGAGGGGCGCGTGACCGCCTATGTCAACGATCCCTCCACAGGCCTGCCGACCTCGATCACCCGCGGCTCCGGCTCGTCGAGCGCGGCCACGACGACCTACACTTGGAACACCAACTGGCGCGTCCCGACCCAAATCGTCGAGCCCGGTCTTACCAGCTCGTTCACCTGGAGCGATTCCGGACAACTCACGTCCTATACGCGGACTGACACGACCACGACCACCGCTCCATATTCCACGGCAGGGCAGACGCGAACGATAACCTACGCTTACGGCGCAAATGGGTTGGTTTCGAGCGTGTCGGGCCCGTTGGCGAACCAGACCGTGAGCTTCACTTACAATTCGACCGGTTTCATTCAATCGATCACCGACGAAGTCGGGCATGTGACCACCCTTACGGCGTGGAACGGTCGAGGCCAACCGACCTCCATTACGGATCCCAATGGCGTGGTCTATGCCTTGACCTATGACGGCGACGGTCGACTGACGAGTATAACGATCGATCCGTCCGGCCTTTCGGCGACCACTAGCCTCGCATTTGACGGCACGGGCGAGATCACCCAGATCACGCGTCCAAACGGCGCGTACCTCAAACTCACCTATGACGGCGCCCGTCGCCTCACGCAGGTGCAGGACGACACCGGGGCGACCATCGTCTACACCCGTGACAGCATGGGCAACGCCACCGCTCGCCAGATCAAGGATTCGAGCGGGACCGTGCAACTATCCCAGACAGCTGCGTTCGATCAGCTTGGCCGGCGGCTCAAATTCATTGGCGCGTCGAACCAGACCTGGGCACATGCGTACGACAGGACCGACAACCGGATTTCAGTCACCGATCCCCGATCAAACGTCTTCGGCTGGAGCTTCGATGCCTTGAACCGGCTGATCAAGACGACCGATGAGGAATCCAACGCCGAAACGGTGCAGCTCAATGGGCAGGACGATGTCAGCAACTACAGTGATCCGCGTTCACTCAACACCGGGTTTGTGCGGAACGGCTTTGGCGATGTGATCCAGCGCACCAGTCCCGATACGGGCACGACCGTCTATGTCTACAACGCGCAGGGCAAGCCGACCCAGACGACCGACGGGCGTGGCATCGTCACCAACCTGACCTATGACGCTGCCGGGCGGCTGCTGACCAAGCAATATCCGGCCTCGCCGGGCGAAAACATCACATACACCTGGGACTCAACCGCCGGCGGCAATCGTGGCATCGATCGGGTGACACGGATCGACGACTCCTCCGGCAGCATCGAGTGGACCTACAACTCGCTCGGCCAGGTCATCCAGGAGAAGAAGACGACAGCGGGTGTCGTCTATACCGTCGGTTACGGCTACGATCTAGACGGCAAGGTTACCAGGATCACCTACCCTTCGGGCCGCATCGTCAATTACTATCGTGGCGCGGCCGGACTCGTTACGACCGTCACCCAGCAGTCGAATGCGGCGAGCACCGAAACCCTGCTGGCGAAATGGGTCACCTACCAGCCTTTCGGACCGCTGCAGTCCCTGTCGTATGGCAACGGGCTGATTCTGTGGAAGACATTCACGCAGGACTATAATCTCAGCACATTCGTCGTCGAGCAGGGCTCGAACTCGATCATCAACCGCGCCTACACCTACTGGTACAATGATTTCGATATCACCAACGTGTGGGATAACAACGTTACCGCTCGGACCGACAATTATGTCTTCACGCCGAGCCACCGCCTGCAAAATGTCTATGGCGACTGGGGAACGCAAACCTATTGGCAGGATGCGGTCGGCAACCGGACGGGCGACGTCTTCACCGTTGGCAGCACGACGACAACCAAGGTGCTGGGCTATCCCTACAACAGCAATCTCTATGTCGGCACCACGGAGGGATCGACAACGCTGCGCAGCGTGACCAATGACGGCGCCGGCAACATCATCACCGATGTCAGGGGCACCACAACCTATAATTATCACTACAACAACCGCAACCGGCTCGACCAGCTGACGATCGGCTCGACGCCAACTGCGAGCTATGCGTATGACGGGCTGGAACGCATGGCGGTTCGCACGACCCAGAACATGACGCCATCGGCGACCACGCACTACATCTATGACGCGTCCGGGCGACTGCTGGCCGAGGCCAGCGCGGCCGGAACGACACAGCGGGAATATGTCTGGCTCGACGACATGCCGCTGGCGCTGTTTGCCGATCTCGATACAGCGGCGCCCAAGCAGTTTTACGTCCATCCCGATCACCTCGATCGTCCGAGCAAAATGACGGACGCGAACCAGAGCGTCGTCTGGGATGCCTGGTACTGGCCCTATGGCGAAGTCCGGTCAATCACTGGAAGTGCAACCAACAATATCCGGTTCCCCGGACAGTATTTCTTGGTCGAGTCAGGATTGCACTACAACTGGCATCGTCACTACGATGCGTCGATCGGGAGATATGCCCAAGCCGATCCGCTCGGGCTGGCAGCTGGACCGAGCCTTTATCTTTATGCGGGCGGCAACCCAGTGTCCTATACAGATCCTGCGGGAGAGTTTCCATGGGGGCTTGCGTTTGCTGCATTAGACATTGGACTGCAACTCTACGAGAACGACGGAAATTGGCGGTGCATTAACGTAGCAGAAGTTGGGCTGAGCCTTATAGGCGGGGGCCTCGCAGGTGGCTTGGAGAAAGGAGCGTTTAGATTCAAGGATTTCGGAAGTCACACCTGGGACGCGACACGCAAGTGGATGAACACGGAGGGCATTCAGCTATTAGAAGATGGGCAGGCGAGGCATCATTGGTTGTTGGAACGGAACCAAGGCATAGGGCGGATCGTGCCAGACTGGATCAAGAACCAGCCTTGGAACACAAATCCCATTTCTAAATCCTTGAATTCCAAGCTCGGGCAATATCCTGGGTTGGCCTGGTTGGCGGCTCCTGGATGGGCTAGGAGTTTGACCGTTGGTGCCATCTTAAAGGGAACCAGTTCTGCGGGAGGTGGATGTGACTGCAAATAATGGCCCGCACACTGTACTTCTCTTCGATGAGAGGGCGGAAACGGTCCTGCCCTATAGCAGCGATGCGTTCAACGTATCCACCGGTCTGAAGGAGCGGGTACGCCAGCGTTATCTGGGTGTGATGGTATTAGATCGCGACGGGACGGTTTGCCGGATTGACGAGATTCACTTTGAGCATCTTTGGGGAGCAAATATCTGGCGCAGAATGTTCAGCTTTATGAACGGAGGCACTCGTCAAATATCAGTAATCATGAGTCGGCTGGATGGAATGGGCTTTAATGAAATGCGCCAGCGTGCGCTAGCGTATATCAGGAAACATCCTGAGCTCGTTGAACAGTATTTCGACAAGACGGCTCCTGAAGAGGCTCTAAATCAAGCGGCCTCGTCATCAACCTGTCCGGAATTGTTTGATGCTCTAGGGGTGCCGGAACCTTTCAATTGTCTAGACTCGCTTAGCGCCGGCCGCTAGCGAACCGGTCAAGCGCGAAGCCCGAAGAAGGTCCTGGCCAAGCAAATGCTTGATGCGGCGGCGCTGCGGGAGCCGTTGTCCAAAACCGGTAGCGCTCGCTGGCAAGGCGCAGGTTGGTTGGGTGACTCAGCGGCAGGCAGTGCTGCTCAAGGCCCCAATTCAGTGATCAACAACGATTGCACCTGCAGCAAATGAGCGCCGAGTTGCCTCCGCTCTCATATCCGGGACTTCTCTCGCGCCAGGGATATACCTACTTGGCTGCGACATCCCTGGAGCTTTGTGCGCATCCGCGGTCTTTGTTCGAGGACACTGTTCGGCGCGCGCGTGCCGGCGAATGGCATTTGCTCGATGCTGAGGGCAGGCGCTTCGAGGTTGTAGGCCGGACCCGTATTCGTCCATTCGGTGGCATCAGGAGAATTGGGCCAAGGTTGCTGGGTTCAGTGTTCGCTGCTCCAGTGTTGATGAACGAAACGAGACTGTCGCTGCCCGAGTTCAAGAAGCGGCTGGCAGGCGCCATCAGGAGCCGATATCGGCATGACTTCGATAAAGCTCCGACTACTCAGGCTGTCAGGCTGTTGCAAGCGGCACAGTCGTATCGACGCCCTGCCGAAGCTCTCGCCACGGTCAATCCGTAGATCAGCCGTCTAGGCAGTGATCTCCGAGAGGAACGCCGGCTTAACTGCCCGGGGCGACGGAAACGAGCTCTTGGAGTTCGAGAAAGCCACGAGGCGCACCACAGGCGCGTCGACTACAGACCAGCGCCTACCCGAAAATGGGCCCGACATCGGACCGGCGACATCGGCCGGCCTCGAAGCAGTGGAAATGGTCGGAGCGGCAGGATTCGAACCTGCCACCCTGCGTCCCGAACGCAGTGCGCAAATTCTAAGTTATTGATCTTTCTTATCTGGCCATGGTTTCCATCCCGTTTTGTTCATCGTCATTTCACCCAAGATTTCGTTGCGAGCTCCCTGACCAAGAACGAACTCCGCAAGGCGTCATATTGCCTCATACTGGAGGGGTTCGGCCAGCCCAGCGCCTCCCGTGTCGGGCAACAGGAACACGCGAAGATGCGAACTTCGCCGGCAGCTGGCTTAGTCGGAATAGCAATTCCTGAGCTCCCAATCGAAAGCCACGGAGATGATTTATTGCTTTCTTTGAGTGCTCCAATGGTGAGGACTGCATGAGCCGCATCCCCCACATCAGCCTCGTTTGCTGTCGTGAAACAAGCCAGCCAATGTCATATTGAGCGCGATCGCGATGCGGCTCAAGGTGTCAAGCCGAACGTCGAGCTTACTTGCCTCCAGCTCGCAGATCAGCGATCTGCCGCAGGCCAGCCAGGTTAGTCAATCCCTCTTGAGTCAAGCCCTGGGCTAGCCGAAGACGCCGCAAATCGCGCGCCAAGATCTGCCGCGCGGCATGAATGTCCCGCCGAACCATGCAGAAGGAGGCACATCAGAACAGGCCGGGCAATCCGACGAGCTTCATTGAAGGCGTTGCAATAGAGTTCTGGTTGCGCGGAGGCGCAACTACCGACACCAACATTCCTGGAGGTTGTGAACTGACATAGCAACCCAAGACCGCAGACAACTGGGAAAACGGGAAAAGCCCGCGAATCAACGGACTAATAGACCGTTTTGGGAGATCGGCATCGTTTGTTCTGCAGAGGCTTTCGAGCCGCTACTCATTTTCAAGAACGCTACCCAAACAACCGACCGAGCTCAGCCGCGGGCCAGAGCGGCGTGTTGCTGCAGATTATGCGCTCTGCGAGAAGGTCCAAGCTGAACGACGCGGCTAGCGCGCGCCCGGCTGCGAGGTATTGACGAAGGCCAAAAGACGCCTCTCGCGCAACGTCAAAGGATGCGATCGGCTCCATGATGGATTTGACAGGGTTGACCGTCAAGCTATTGGCGGCATGGTCGGAGGTGCCGGAGGTTGAGCAGGTTGTCGGCTCGCCAACGAAGCGCTCGCAGTCATCGATGACGGTCGAAGAGCTATCTCGCGCATCGCCTAACAGTGACAAGTATGGACAGCGGCGTTCAGATTCGATCGAGGAAAATACTCGTCCAGTGCGACCGACCGCGGGAAGCCTCCCCTCAAGCAGGATGAGGAGGCCGATCTGCAGAATCGCCCTGGCGATGGCTTCTCCAAGACGGATTCCGTCGCTCAAGCAGCAAGTTGTTGTTCACTCGTCTTCAGTCTTATTGTACTAATTAGCTCAGCTCGGGTTCGTGTTAACCGGTGCGAACGAGCAAAACGACGGAACGAACGCCGACTCTTTCGACGTTGACAGTGCCTCTAAGTTGGTTGTCCAAACAAGGATTGAAGATGATAGATTTACGACTTTTAGTTGTTGTCGTGTTCTGCATGATGTGTTCGGCGGCTAATGGTGCTGCACCGCCAGCGTTTCGCGCCTATCTCACTGCGGCCCAGGTGTTCACGCCGCCGACACCGTTGAATTATACACAGGTGCTGTTCAACGCTGTGGCATGGGATACCACGGGTTGGTTCGACACCGTCAACCACGTCTGGAAGCCTCAGGCCAGTGGCACCGCATTGTGTACCTGGCAGGTTTGGGATCAAGCCGGCGTCTACAATAGCCAATCGTATGGCATCACGGCCAAGTTAATTGGCACCGATTATTTGGGCAATAACAAGAGCTATGGTGGTGTAAGCGAGGATATAGCAGCTGTCGGCACCCTGGGCAGCTATCCCAACACGGCCCAAAGCCAGTTGACAGCTCTGGTCCATGTCGATGCTGGCGACACATGGAAGGTGTCGAACTATGTGCAATCGGCATCCCCGCCAACAGGAACGGTGACGATCGATCCGAACCCGGCTCACACGATGTGGTCCTGCATGTTCTTTGCTGACTGACGGTCTTCGATGAGCGGCTCCCGGCACCATTGACCAATTCGCGCACGGCAGGAGTTCGTTTGATGTCGCGGCCGGGTTCATCGGGTGGGATAAATGGTTTATAGCCTCTCCTCGGAGGCGGCACTCGATAGCTCGAAGTCCAAAATTGGTAGCATGGCATCTCTGACGCCAAGCGGCTCAGTCGCTCGAGGAATAAAAATGCCAGGCTGAAGAGACCTGGCCAGCGCCTCGTTATTACATCGCAACTAAATTGATATCCGCTTCACCCGGACCAACGGGTCGTTTAAGCACACGCGATACTATCGTCGTACGGCTATCCCCCGAAACAGCTATAGGTATAAGCTCAAATGTCAAATACGCCTCCGCCCTCCGAGCTGGACATAGTCCCATTTTGCTGGTCCGACCTCGATCTACTCCGCTTACTTGGCTGAACTTGCTACCAATAGTACTACCATCGAAGAGTTCGAACAGACAAACCCAGCTCGGCGAACAACATTCCGGCGATTGCAGTCCCCGGAACGCGCAGAATTCGTCTGTGCGGGAAAAGCGCTACTCACAAGTCACCTAAATTCCGAGCGCGGTTCACCGGACTCCCGCGCGCAAAACGTTTTGCGTATCCCCAACGCCGAAATCACTGCCGACTCGCCTGTGCTGTCACCCTCACCGCAACAGGCGATCGGATGCGCAACCCCGACCAGCTCCGGCTATCGCCTGTTGCTCCACCTGCGCAATCGGCGAACGCCCAACCGGACTCCATTCTGATGGATGAAACTTCGGTGTCAGGTCAGCGCTACGATAGCATTCGCCATCGATTAGAGCGCGGCAGCTGTTCGTCAGAAGCGCCGCTCCTTCTTATGGGGGTCGTGCTTGGAGCGACATTCGTTACTTCTGTGATGACGTACGCTCCAGCGCATTACCAACAGATCGGGAGATTCGATTAGCGACCGCCGGAGCATTCTCGCCGCATCAAGGTGAGGCAGAAGGAGTCGGAGGTGAAACAGAAGCCCCCCCCAAAGCCACAGCGTCCGATGTCTCAACAACCATTGATATTTATTTTGTTGGAGCAGGTCTTTGAGGCTGGTCCTGACACTGTTATCGCAAACGGGGCCCATGAATTTGAGAGAATAAGATTTCCGTTTCCAACATAGATATTCCCTCCTATCTCATCGTCGCTAAGCATAAGCACTTTGTTGTAGTACAGGTTGATGTTGCCGGTAATAACCGAATTTGTGATTGTCGTAACCGAAGAATTTCCAGTATCCGATATCACGATCGCACCGCTTGGATACGAGCCCGTAAAATCACACTCTACAAAGTGATTCTCGGGCTGCGTTAAACCGACAATGTTGTAGTGCTGCCGATATCCGACTTGCCCTGATTGGGACCCGGGCTGATCGAACTTCACCCGAGTATACCAGTTCGCTCCCCCACTATTTAGTGCCGCCTGATAGCCCCAGATGAAGCCTCCCCAGATGTGACTATCAACGCCGTCGTTCCACAGACCGTACGCTCCATAGAAGCTGTTAACGTCCCGGAGGGTTACGTTGCAGTTTTGACCGATGTAGACAGTCCCCCTTGAGGCTCCGGACCCATTGAAGCCATATACCCGGACACTTTCCATCGCACCGAAATGATTTCCCTGCGGACAGGTTCCATCGCTCTGGCTTTGGAAGCTGACGACAGTGCTATCGGTATTCGTGAACAAGACAGCACAATCTGCGTCACCAACGACCCTCACCTTGGGAGGGATCACGACGCCTGCGCCCGAGATGAGATAGGAGCCGCAATGCAGGAGAGCTTGGCCGCCCCCATACGTTTGTTCGAGCCACATAAGCTGACAGTTGATCGCCGTCGTGTCATCGACAGATCCGGTGGCCGTCGCTCCACTACACACGCCCGCAATGGGTTGCTGAAGATCTATAGTTGAGTTTGCAGCTTGTGCGCGGCAGAGCGCAACCATCCCAATCACTGCAATCATGAGCAACAACCTACGCATATCTATCTCTCCTCAGCAGCTTTCCATTCACCAAATTTTTCCGACGAGTTGCTCACTTCATCGGCTAGCGCGCCGCGACTGAGCGCACAGTTGTTACTCCCCTGTCAGCCTGGTTCGCCGCAAGAGGGACCTCGGCAACAGAACGGCATTCCGCAGACTGTTTGCGGCTCCCTAGTTCGCGCAACTGCGCCGGCTGGAGCGCTTTGAGATCACAACTATATTGAATCGTAATTACTAATTGCTATTCTAAGTTGCATTCCTTTCGCCTCTGCCCCGCAGTCCGCCGGCTCTTCCGAGCAGACCACAATCATATGACACCTTCAATTAGATGAATGGAATATTCACAACGATACGTAGATAAGGCTGATCTTGCGCAGTCAGAACGTCTGCGAGACTCGCCAGCGTGGAAGTCGGGGTCCAAAGGCGACGCGGAGCTGGCTCGGAAAACATGTTTGGGATCTCGAGAAAGGCCAGGAAGTGCACCATCGTGCTCATCGAGCAGAGAAGTGGCAAGATGGTGCCAAATTGGATCAAGAACCCGCCCTGAACCTGAATCCGGTGCCTAACAATGAGTGGCACGACTTCTTGCACCCGCATAGTCCAGTATTGCGCAAGATGTTGGGGGCTCCGGGCTGGGCGCAAGGCACTGGCATCGGTGGTGGTATAACGGGTCTGGGTGGAGGACAATGTGGGTGCCAATGACCCCGACGAGCTGCTCATTTTACGGGAAGGGCTGCGCGACCCAAGGCTCGAGCGATTCATCGAGACCAAGCCGGGACACTGCCTCATTTCGCTCGGTGAGTTGTTGATGCGTAGGCTGCGGGGCGCGCTGCTTCTGCATCCATCTTTGGAGTTTGTCTGAGATCGAAGGAGTCGGGCTGGTTGGAATCGCGGGACCACGTACTCTCGGGGCTCCTATTTTCTCGCATGTCCTACTTCTCGTGCTGGGATGGCTGACCCTGTCGATTCCGCTACTGGCGCGGTTACGGCTGTCGAATTCGCGGACCCTGACCCTCGACGAAGCCAAGACCCTCGTCATCCAGATGATCAAGGAGTCGTCGACGGATCGGGAGGATGCGGCTCGCCTGGAGCAGCAGGTCCGCAAAGCGAAATCTGTGAACCGCATGGCGCGAGCCGTCGCCGAGGCTCGCGATTGAAAGCGGGCCGGCGTGGCAGCCCGATATTCCGGATCACAGCGGCTCTGCCAGACGGGAGCGGCGACGTACCAAACCTTTTTGGCAGCGGCAACGGATCTGCGGGAGGCGGATATGACTGCAAAGGGTAGCCCGCAAACGGTGCTCCGGTTTGATGAAAGAGTGACCTGCCACTGAAGTTTCATCCAGCGGCGTTTAGAGTCCGAGTGGGTTTTACGCCGATTGGCGCGGGTGGAGCA
>NZ_JBNPTT010000016.1:0-160600 GCF_051167795.1 Bradyrhizobium sp. HKCCYLS1011
GGCTGCGACCCGAAGGCGGATTCGACCCGCCTGATCCTGCACGCCAAGGCGCAGGACACGATCCTGAGCCTGGCGGCAGCCGCGGGCAGCGTCGAGGACCTCGAGATCGAAGAGGTCATGAAGGTCGGGTATCAGAACATCCGTTGCGTGGAGTCCGGCGGTCCGGAGCCGGGCGTGGGCTGCGCCGGCCGCGGCGTGATCACCTCGATCAACTTCCTGGAAGAGAACGGCGCCTATGAGGACATCGACTACGTGTCCTACGACGTGCTGGGCGACGTGGTGTGCGGCGGCTTCGCGATGCCGATCCGCGAGAACAAGGCGCAGGAGATCTACATCGTGATGTCCGGCGAGATGATGGCGATGTATGCCGCCAACAACATCTCGAAGGGCATTCTGAAGTATGCGAATTCGGGCGGCGTGCGTCTCGGCGGCCTGGTCTGCAACGAGCGTCAGACCGACAAGGAGCTGGAGCTTGCGGAAGCCTTGGCCAAGAAGCTGGGCACCAAGCTGATCTACTTCGTGCCGCGCGACAACATCGTGCAGCACGCCGAGCTGCGCCGCATGACGGTGCTGGAATATGCGCCGGATTCGGTTCAGGCCGGCCACTACCGGGAACTGGCGACCAGGATCCACAACAACGCGGGCAAGGGGATCATCCCGACCCCGATCACGATGGACGAGCTCGAAGACATGCTCATGGAGCACGGCATCATGAAGGCCGTCGACGAGTCCCAGATCGGTAAGACTGCCGCCGATCTCGCCGCGACGGCTTAAATCCAAACCGGCCATCCGGCCCTTCGCGAGAGGGCCGGATGGATGTCCGCAAATCGTATCATCGAGGAAAGCCAGATGAGCGTCACCGAGAAACAAAGCGTTGCCGAGATCAAGGCGCGCAACAAGGAACTGATTGCAGAGGTTCTGCAGGTCTATCCGGAAAAGACCGCAAAGCGTCGTGCCAAGCACCTCAACGTGCATGAATCCGGCAAGTCCGACTGTGGTGTCAAGTCGAACATCAAGTCGATCCCGGGTGTCATGACCATCCGCGGCTGCGCCTATGCCGGCTCGAAGGGCGTGGTATGGGGTCCGATCAAGGACATGATCCACATCAGCCACGGCCCGGTCGGCTGCGGTCAGTACTCCTGGGCGGCTCGCCGCAACTACTACATCGGCACGACCGGAATCGACACCTTCGTGACCATGCAGTTCACTTCCGATTTCCAGGAGAAGGACATCGTCTTCGGCGGCGACAAGAAGCTCGCCAAGATCATGGACGAGATCCAGGAGCTGTTCCCGCTGAACAACGGCATCACCGTGCAGTCGGAATGCCCGATCGGCCTGATCGGCGACGACATCGAGGCGGTCTCCAAGACCAAGTCGAAGGAATATGATGGCAAGACCATCGTGCCGGTCCGCTGCGAAGGCTTCCGTGGTGTGTCCCAGTCGCTCGGCCACCACATCGCCAACGACGCGATCCGCGACTGGGTGTTCGACAAGATCAACCCGGACACGCCGGCGCGCTTCGAATCCACGCCCTATGACGTCGCGATCATCGGCGACTACAACATCGGAGGCGACGCCTGGTCGTCGCGCATCCTGCTCGAGGAAATGGGCCTGCGTGTGATCGCCCAATGGTCCGGCGACGGCTCGCTCGCCGAGCTCGAAGCGACGCCGAAGGCGAAGCTCAACGTGCTGCACTGCTACCGCTCGATGAATTACATCTCGCGTCACATGGAAGAGAAGTACGGTATTCCGTGGTGCGAGTACAACTTCTTCGGGCCGAGCAAGATCGCGGAATCGCTGCGCAAGATCGCCAGCTATTTCGACGACAAGATCAAGGAAGGTGCTGAGCGCGTCATCGCCAAGTATCAGCCGCTCATGGATGCCGTGATCGCCAAGTACCGGCCGCGCCTCGAAGGCAAGACCGTCATGCTGTTCGTCGGCGGCCTACGCCCCCGTCACGTGATCGGCGCCTATGAAGACCTCGGCATGGAGGTGGTCGGCACCGGCTACGAGTTCGGCCACAATGACGACTATCAGCGCACGGCCCAGCATTACGTCAAGGACGGCACGCTGATCTATGACGACGTCACCGGCTACGAGTTCGAGAAGTTCGTCGAGAAGATCCAGCCGGATCTGGTCGGCTCGGGCATCAAGGAAAAGTACGTGTTCCAGAAGATGGGCGTGCCGTTCCGCCAGATGCACTCCTGGGACTACTCCGGTCCCTATCACGGCTATGACGGGTTCGCGATCTTCGCGCGTGACATGGACATGGCCATCAACTCGCCGATCTGGAAGATGGCCAAGGCTCCCTGGAAGCAGGCGCCGAAGCCGTTCCTGCAGGCCGCCGAGTAACCGTAACTAGCTCCACGGCCCGGCCCTCCTTCGGCGGAGGGCCGGTGCTCCCGATCGACACAGGAAATTGAGAGGGTTGTCCTATGACACAAAGTGCCGAACATGTGCTCGATCACTTCGAGCTTTTCCGTGGTCCCGAATACCAGCAGATGCTGGCCAACAAGAAGAAGATGTTCGAAAACCCGCGCGATCCCGCCGAGGTGGAGCGCGTGCGCGAATGGGCCAAGACGCCCGAATATCGCGAGAAGAATTTCGCCCGTGAGGCGCTGACGGTCAATCCGGCCAAGGCCTGTCAGCCGCTCGGCGCCGTGTTCGTCGCTGTCGGTTTCGAAGGCACGATGCCGTTCGTCCACGGCTCGCAGGGCTGCGTCGCTTATTATCGCAGCCATCTGTCGCGCCACTTCAAGGAGCCGAGCTCCTGCGTGTCGTCGTCGATGACCGAGGACGCGGCCGTGTTCGGCGGCCTCAACAACATGATCGACGGCCTCGCCAACACCTACAACATGTACAAGCCGAAGATGATCGCGGTCTCCACCACCTGCATGGCGGAGGTGATCGGCGACGACCTGAACGCGTTCATCAAGACCTCGAAGGAGAAGGGCTCGGTTCCGGCCGAGTACGACGTGCCGTTCGCCCACACGCCCGCCTTCGTCGGCAGCCATATCACCGGCTACGACAATGCGCTCAAGGGCATCATCGAGCACTTCTGGGATGGCAAAGCCGGCACGGCGCCGAAGCTGGAGCGCCAGCCGAACGAGAAGATCAACTTCATCGGCGGCTTCGACGGCTACACCGTCGGCAACCTCCGGGAGATCAAGCGCATCTTCAAGATGATGGGGATCGACTACACGATCCTCGGTGACAACGAGAATGTGTTCGACACCCCGACCGACGGCGAGTTCCGCATGTATGCCGGCGGCACTACGCTCGAAGACGCCGCCAACGCGATCCACGCCAAGGCCACCATCTCGATGCAGCAATATTGCACCGAGAAGACGCTGCCCGTGATCGGCAATCATGGCCAGGAAGTGGTCGCATTCAATCATCCGGTCGGCGTGACCGGCACCGATGCCTTCATTATGGCGCTGTCCCGCATCACCGGCAAGGAGATCCCGGAGGAGCTGGCGCTCGAGCGTGGCCGCCTGGTGGATGCGATCGCCGACTCCAGCGCGCATATCCATGGCAAGAAGTTCGCCATCTATGGCGATCCGGACCTCTGCCTCGGGCTCGCCTCGTTCCTGCTCGAGCTCGGCGCCGAGCCGACCCATGTGCTTGCCACCAATGGCAGCAAGCAGTGGGCTGAAAAGGTGCAGGAGGTGTTTGACGCGTCGCCGTTCGGCAAGAACTGCCACGTGTATCCGGGCAAGGATCTCTGGCACATGCGCTCGCTGCTGTTCACCGAGCCGGTCGACTTCCTGATCGGTAACACCTACGGCAAGTACCTGGAGCGCGACACTGGCACGCCGCTGATCCGCATCGGCTTCCCGATCTTCGATCGCCACCACAAGCATCGCTACCCGGTGTGGGGTTATCAGGGCGGCCTGAACGTGCTGGTCACGATCCTCGACAAGATCTTCGACGAGATCGACCGCAACACCAACGTGCCGGCCAAGTCGGACTACAGCTTCGACATCATCCGTTAAGACGCGACGGAGCGCGGTGGTCCTTAGTGGCCGCCGCGCTTCGGCTCTGACACGAGCAGGGCTCTTGGGGAAGACAACAGCTGTCTGAGCCGTGCTCGAAAGGCGCAAACGGTCCGTCAACAGGAGAAGCCAATGAGCTCGCTTTCGGCCACCATTCAGGACGTCTTCAACGAGCCGGGGTGCGGCAAGAACGCCAACAAGTCCGAAGCGGAACGCAAGAAGGGCTGCACCAAGCAGCTGCAGCCGGGCGGTGCGGCGGGTGGCTGCGCCTTCGACGGCGCCAAGATCGCGCTACAACCGCTCACTGACGTTGCGCACCTGGTGCATGGCCCGATCGCCTGCGAAGGCAATTCCTGGGATAATCGCGGCGCGGCGTCGTCTGGCCCCTCGATCTGGCGCACCGGCTTCACCACCGACATCAACGAGACCGACGTGGTGTTCGGCGGCGAGAAGCGCCTCTACAAGGCGATCAAGGAAATCATCGAGAAGTACGATCCGCCGGCGGTCTTCGTCTATCAGACCTGCGTGCCCGCGATGACCGGTGACGATATCAACGCCGTCTGCAAGGCGGCATCGGCCAAGTTCGGCAAGCCCTGCATCCCCGTCAATTCGCCGGGCTTCGTCGGCCCGAAGAACCTCGGCAACAAGCTCGCCGGCGAAGCGCTGCTGGAGCATGTGATCGGCACGGTCGAGCCGGAATTCACCACGCCCTACGATCTCAACATCATCGGCGAATACAACCTCTCCGGCGAGCTCTGGCAGGTGAAGCCGCTGTTCGACGAGCTCGGCATCCGCATCTCGGCCTGCATCTCCGGCGATGGCCGCTACAACGAAGTCGCGTCCTCGCATCGCGCCCGTGCGGCGATGATGGTCTGCTCCAAGGCCATGATCAACGTCGCCCGCAAGATGGAGGAGCGCTACGGCATCCCGTTCTTCGAGGGTTCGTTCTACGGCATCCAGGATTCCTCGGACTCGTTGCGCGAGATCGCGCGGCTCTTGGTCGAGCGCGGTGCGCCGGCCGATCTGCTGGAGCGCACCGAGGCCGTGATCGCGCGCGAGGAGGCCAAGGCCTGGGCTGCGATCGAGCCGTTCAAGCAGCGGCTCACCGGCAAGAAGGTGCTGTTGATCACTGGCGGCGTGAAGTCGTGGTCGGTGGTCGCGGCGCTGCAGGAGGCCGGCATGGAGCTGGTCGGCACATCCGTCAAGAAGTCCACCAAGGAGGACAAGGAGCGCATCAAGGAGCTGATGGGCCAGGATGCGCATATGATCGACGATATGGCGCCCCGCGAGATGTACAAGATGCTCAAGGACGCCAAGGCCGACATCATGCTCTCCGGCGGCAAGTCGCAATTCGTCGCGCTGAAGGCGGCGATGCCCTGGCTCGACATCAACCAGGAACGCGCCCACGCCTATATGGGCTATATCGGCATGGTGAAGCTGGTCGAGGAGATCGACAAGGCGGTTTATAACCCGATGTGGGAGCAGCTGCGCAAACGGGCTCCGTGGGAGACCGCTGGTAACAACTGGCAGGCCAGGGCGATCGCGCAGGCCGAGGCCGAAGCGGCCGCGCTCGCCGCTGATCCGGTCGCTGCCGAGGCCGCGCGCCGTGCCAAGAAAATCTGCTTCTGCAAGTCGGTCGATCTCGGCACCATCGAGGATGCGATCAAGGCCCATGGCCTGACCGACGTCGCCGGTGTCAGGCAGCACACCAACGCCTCCGGCGGCTGCGGCGCCTGCGCGGTCCGGGTCGAGGACGTCCTGGCCCAGTCAAACGCGCCGGCGAACCTGCTGCAGGCAGCCGAGTAGGGCAGGCGCCATGGCCAAGGTCATTACCGGAAAGAAAGCCTGCGCGGTCAATCCGCTCAAGATGAGCCAGCCGATCGGCGGTGCCTTCGCCTTTCTCGGCTTGCGCGGGGCAATGCCGCTGTTGCACGGCTCGCAAGGCTGCACCTCGTTCGGACTGACCCTGTTCGTGCGCCATTTCAAGGAAGCGGTGCCGATGCAGACGACCGCGATGAGCGAGGTTGCGACCGTGCTCGGCGGCTATGAGAACGTCGAGCAGGCGATCCTCAATATCCATAAGCGGCAGAAGCCGGAGATCATCGGCATCTGCTCGACCGGTGTCACCGAGACCAAGGGCGATGACGTCGACGGCTATATCAAGCTGATCCGCGAGAAACATCCGCAGTTGGCCGACTATCCGCTGGTCTATGTCTCGACGCCTGACTTCAAGGATGCGTTCCAGGACGGCTGGGACAAGACGGTGGCCAAGATGGTCGAGGTGCTGGTCGAGACCCCGAAATCCACCCGGCGCGACCCGGCGCGCGTCAACGTGCTGCCAGGCTGTCACTTGACGCCCGGCGACATCGAGGAGCTTCGCACCATATTCGAGGATTTTGGCCTCGAGCCGTCCTTCCTGCCCGATCTCGGCGGATCGCTCGACGGGCATATTCCCGATGAGTTCGTGCCGACGACGATCGGCGGCATCGGGCTCGAGGAGATTGCGACCATGGGCCGGGCCGCCTGGACCATCGCGATCGGCGCCCAGATGAAGCGCGCCGCCGAGGCCATGCAGGCCAAGACCGGTGTGCCGTACCGCCTGTTCGAGCGGCTGTGCGGGCTGTTGCCGAACGACGAGTTCATGATGTTCCTGAGCGAGATCTCAGGGCGTCCGGTGCCGGCGAAATATCGCCGCCAGCGCGGCCAGCTGGCGGACGCGATGCTGGACGCACATTTCCACATCGGGGGCCGCAAGCTTGCGGTCGGCGCCGAGCCGGACCTGCTATTCGACGTTTCCAGCATGCTGCAGGAGATGGGCGCCAAGTTGAGCGTCGCCGTGACGACGACGCAGTCGCCGGTGCTCGAGCGCATGCCGTGCGAGGAGGTGCTGATCGGTGATCTCGAGGATCTCGAGAACCTGGCCAAGGAGCGCGGCTGCGATCTGATGATGACGCACTCACACGGCCGCCAGGCGGCATCGCGCCTGAACATTCCGTTCTACCGCATTGGTTTTCCGATGTTCGATCGGCTCGGCGCCGGGCACCTGATGTCGATCGGCTATCGCGGCACCCGCGACCTGATCTTCACCTTGGCCAATCTCGTGATCGCCGATCGCGAAGACAATCGCCAGCCGACCCCGGATACGTGGCGGGACGCCTGGCACGATTCCTTACGCGAGACGACCGGCACTCCGCTGGAGTCCGCCGTCGTGGCGCCGCTGCACTGATCGCCTAAGTTCGAGAGAAAGGACGCTTGCATGAAGGTGGCATTCGCAACGCAGGACTTGAAGAGGGTCGATGCGCATTTCGGCTGGGCCAAGAACATCGCGATCTACGATGTGAACCCCGAAGGTCATCGCTTCGTCGAGGCGGTCGAGTTCGACGGCGACCTGAAGGAAGACGGCAACGAGGACAAGCTCGCGCCCAAGATCGACGCGATCAAGGACTGTGCCATCCTTTATGTCGCCGCGATCGGCGGCTCCGGTGCCGCGCGCGTCGTGGCCAACAACATCCACCCGATGAAGGTCAACCAGCCCGAGGAGATCACGGGTCTGCTCGACAAGCTGCAGGACGTGCTGAAAGGAACCCCGCCGCCCTGGCTGCGCAAGGCGCTGGCCAAGGGCCAGGAGCGCGCGCTCGATTTCGAGGAATGAGGATCAATCATGTCTGATATTGCGGTCGCAATCGAAGCCGTGCCCGACCAGGAACGGCCTTTTGTCAAGGAGCTCATCAAGATCTGGCGGGCTCAGGACACCCACGGCGCCTGGGAAGGCAAGAGCGACATGGATCTGCTCGAACCCTACCTCCTCGACAAGGAGAAGCGCCGGGCGCTGCCGATCGTCGGCGATCCCGATCCCGAGACGATCTGGCGGCTGGAGCTGTTCTACAACGCCGTCGCGCTCTCGATCGAGAGGGCGACCGGCGTGATGATCTCGCCGATGCTCAAGATGCATCACGAGGGCTTTGGCCGGATGGTCTTGATCGGCGGCCGGCTGATCGTGGTCAACAAGCAGCTGCGCGACGTGCATCGCTTCGGTTTCGACAATCTCGGCAAGCTCGCCGACGAAGGCGACAAGTTCGTCAAGTCCGGTGTCGAGATGATCGAGAAGTTCAAGGACGTCGCAAACTACTGAGAACGGCGAGGAGACGAGATGAGCGACCTGGAAGCGCTGAAAGCCGAGATCAAGAAGCTTTCCGCACGTGCGATGCAGGCCAAGATGGACCTGCATGACCTGTCGGAAGAGCTGCCCGTGAACTGGCAGCAGATCCTCTCGACTGCGCAGAAGACCCATGAGGCGTTCGCCGAACTGGAGAAGAAGCGCGCCGAGCTGAAGAAGCTCGAGGCCGCGTAGCCGAGGAAGGACCGACTGTCATGTCGAATGCAACCCGCGACGGCCGCGACTGGCAGCCGGACTATCTGGTCGCGATCGATGCCCACAAATGCATCGGTTGCGGCCGCTGCTACAAGGTCTGCGGCCGCGAGGTCATGACCTTGAAGGGCATCAACGACGAGGGCGAGTTCGTCGAGCTCGACGACGATGAGGATGACGAGGTCGAGAAGAAGATCATGGTCATGAACGACACTGGCGCCTGCATCGGCTGTGGTGCCTGCGCCCGCGTCTGTCCGACCAATTGCCAGACCCATACACCGGCGCCTTGATATCAGCGAGTGCTGCCATGAACACCATGGAGGCCAAATTCACGATCGGGCAGGTGGCGCGGCACCGCGTCTATGATCTGCGCGGCGTGGTGTTCGATGTCGACCCCTCATTCTCGAGCGACGAGGGATGGCGTGCGATCACCATGGACGCGCGCCTCGCGAAAGACCAGCCGTTCTACTACCTGCTCGCTGAATGCGGCGAGAACAGCTATATCGCCTACGTTCCAGAGCAGAACCTAGTGGAGGACGTCTCCGGCGATCCCGTGCGGCATCCTGACATCGGGGAGCTGTTCGATCGGGACGATCAGGGAAGCTATCGGTACCGCGGCCGGATATTTCAGTAAAACGTTTGGAGCTCGCAGCGCGGGCAGAGCGGCGGCTGTGGGGACGGTTCGTCAGCTGCCGTCCTTCGAGACGCCCGCCTCCGGCGGGCTCCTCAGGACGAGGCTTTAAATCCGGGCGAGATCTCGCACCTCATGGTGAGGAGCGCCGCTTGCGCCGTCCGGACGATGCTGACGCATCGCCGGGCGAACCATGAGGCAGGATAGCTGATGCAGCCTACTCAATCCCCTGTTCGCGCGCTTTCCACATCGCCGCGATCCGGAAACGTTCGTTGATAGCGGTCGGATTGGCCAGGATCTCGGTCTGCGCGGCAGCAAAGGCCTCGTTTACGATCTCGGCCTGCTCCCTGGTCAAGGTGACGCGCCCGGCCATATGGGTCGCATCCGGCGCCGCCTGCCAGATCTTGCGGCGATTGGGGTGCATCTTCACCTCGACCAGCTCGAACGCCTCGAGTTCGCCATCGAGACAGATCGCCAGTCCAACGACTTCGAGCTTGCGGCCGTCTTCGGTGGTCTTGACCAGGGTCCTTGCCATGTGTGCTGCTCCCGTCGTGGTGTGCTCGTTACGCCGCCGCCGGCGTGTCGTCCGTCAAGCTCCATTCCGCCCATGAGCCGTCATAGACGGCCGCGGTCGGAACGCCGATCCGGTAAAGCGCCAGCGCCACCATGCACGAGGTGATGCCGGAAGCGCAGCTCGTTACGATGGGCTTCTTCAAGTCGATCCCAGCTGCCGCGAAACGCGCCGCAAGCGCATCACGCCCGAGCAGCACACCTGTGTCCGCGTCGACCAGGTCGGCCCAGGGCAGATTGATCGCGCCCGGAATGTGCCCCTGCCGGCGGAAGGCGAAGACATCGGCCTGGCTGCCGTCAAACTTGCCGGGGCCGCGCGCATCGATCAGCTGCGCGGCGCCGCTCTGCAGCTTCGCTCTGATATCGTCGAGCGTCTCGACCAGATGGCCGTTGAAGCTTGCCTTGAAGCTATCAGGCGCGGGGCGCACCGGTGTCATTTCCGCCGGCAGCTTCTCCTTGGTCCATTTGCCGAAGCCACCGTCGAGCATCGCGATATTGTCGTGGCCGAACACGCGGAACATCCACCACACCCGCGCCGCCGCGGCTCCGCCATAGAGCCGATCGTAGACGACCACACGGTGCGCATTGCCGATGCCGAGCAGCCCGACCTTGTGGGCGAAGTCCTCGGAAGAAGGCAGCATATGCGGCAGTGCGGTCGATTTGTCGGCGACCTGGTCGATGTCGAAATGCACCGAGCCCGGCAGATGCCGGCCGCGATATTGCGTGCGGCCGTCGAGATTGGTGCTCGGATGATGCCAGGTGCAGTCGAGAATCTTGACGCTGGGATCCGTCAGATGCGCTGCCAGCCATTCCGTGCTGACCAGGGCGTCACAGGCTTCGGTGCTCATGGGGTGGCTCGTATCCGGAACATGACAATGAGGGCGGACAGCGTGGCTTGCCGAGCTCTGTTCAGAGCGATTTCGGCATCGGGAAGCCGGGACGCGGATGCGTGTCGTAGTATTCCGGCCGCTCCGGCCAGCCGCCCTCGGCGATGATCTTGAAGCTTGCCACGGTCACCGGTGCGCCCGGCGAGCACGACACCTCCGTGAACTTGATCTCGCGATCGCCCGGGCCGGCCGAGAAGTCCGCCACGGTGCTGCCATCCGCCTTGCGTGCGCGAGCGAAGCCGGGTGTGCCCACGGTCGAGGCGGGGACGGAGGCGGCGACGAAATTGGGCTGCTCCAGTCCGTCTTTGGCCGGGCCGAACGCGGGTGAGCCGAAAGTGAAGATAGCGAGCACGCCGCTGCGATCGACCGCCTTCTCGGCTGTGATCGGACGCGCGACCGAATAGACGGTCAACGTCCCACCATCCAAGCCGGCCTTGATGTCATCCAGCGAGCTTTCGACGAAATCCAGCGCGACGTTCATGTCGATCTCCTTACACAACGGTGTTGAGATCGAAATTTTTCAAGTTTTGTGCCAGTTTGCCGCGGGCGCGAAGGCGGACGGCCCGGGGCCTCGAGTTGCGCGAATCTTGCAATGTCGATGGTAGGTGGCCCGATTGGACGGCGCGAGGTCAGCGTCGGCCGATGTCGGGAGTACTCCGAAAGACGAGGGCCGACATGACGACAAACATCGCCTACGCGATCTGCAGCATCAACGACATTCCCAGCCGGCGCGCCATGGGCTTCAATCTGATGATCGTCGATGAGTACGGCACCAAGCGGCCGTGGCCGATCATCGTCGTGCGCTGGGGCAAGCAGGTGTTCGGCTATGTCAACCAATGCCCGCACGACAAGGTCAATCTCGATTGGGAACGCAATCAGTTCCTCGATCCGAACGGCCTGCGTATCATGTGCGGCAAGCATGGATCGTTGTTCGAGATTGGCACCGGCGTCTGCGTCGACGGGCCCTGCAAGGGCGACAGCCTGACGCCGGTGGCGCTGACCTTGCTCGACGATGATATCTGCGTCACCGGCGTGACCCTCGTCGAGGACGATGAGGTCCTCCCCGACGAGGAGCGCGAGGAAAACTAGAGCGAGCGCCCGGCTTACACCGGGCGGTTCTCGTTGCGGTTCTTGACCGGCTCCATCTTGGCTAGCGCGTCGGCGTAGGCGACGAGATCGTAGGGCTCGCTGAAGCTTTTCGCGGCATCCAGCACATAATCAAGCTTGCCGGCGGTATCGAGTTTCTTGATGTCGTTCTTGTCGATCGACAGCAGATCGAGCATCTCCTTCCACACCGTGGATTCGTCGCAGGGCAGCACATAGAAGGTGATGTCGCCGATCTTGATGCGGTATTTCGCCAACAGATCGATGTTGTTGCAGAACATGAAGTAGCTACCGTCGGGACGCAGCAGGCCGCTTAAAACCTCAGCGGCAGTCTCGAGATAGGCAAGTGAATGAATATAGCCGGCGAGCACGGGAATGGTGCTCTCGCCGTCCTGCACCACGGTCAGGACTTGTTCGACGGAAAAGTCCGGTGGCCGCTTCTCGTCGGCGACCTGGGCCTGGAATTTCAGCGCAATATCGCCGCGGAAGCCGAACCGGCCGGGCTTCGTGGTCGGCCCCTTCAGCACCGCGTTGAGGAGTCGCCCTTCAGCGTCGAGGCGCGCCAGTGCCGTGGCCTCGATCGCGACCGTCTTTTCCATCGTTGTCATCAACAATCCCTCGCATGTCCTGATGTCATGAGCCGTCTCGCCGTACGGCGCGGTCGAGCCAAGACGATGCAAATTGTCTGCCGTTGTTCATTGCGTGCTGATTTCCTTGAGCTTTCGCTGTTTCCGGCGTGGCTTTGTCGGTTTTGTGCCGAACAGCCAGATCCTGGCAGGGCCGGCCGGCATGAACCCGCCCTGTCGGAAACCCGACACGCGTCGGAAACGCCACAGCCGCTGAGCCTTAGAAATTGAGGCAGATCAAATAATTGCTGCATGGCACGAGACTTGCCAAACCCTTCACCAACGGCCGAAAGCAACGAGGGCTCAGCAATGATGATGATCAATCTGACCGACAGCGCAATCAGCGCGGTGCGTAACGCGATCTCCACTTCGGACAAGCCGGTCGACGGCTTGCGGATCATGGTGGAAGCCGGCGGCTGCGCCGGGCTGAAATACAATATGGGCCTCGTCAGCGGCACCGAGCCCGAGGATACCGTGATCGAGCGCGAAGGCGTGCGCGTTCTCGTCGATCACAAGAGCCTCGAATATCTCGAGGGCACCACGATCGATTTCGTGGTGGCGCTGGAAGGCTCCGGCTTCACCTTCGACAATCCCAACGCGAAGTCGAGCTGCGGCTGCGGCAAGTCATTCGCTTAAAGTCCTTCGCCTGATCATCAAGCATCATCGAGAGAAGTGAAATCATGCTGGTCGAATCCCAGGGCATTACCGAAGCGCCGGCGCCGATGAGCGAGCGCGAACGCATCATCCGCGCCGTCATCGAGGAGGTCCGCCCCAACCTGAAGCGGGACGGCGGTGACTGCGAGCTGGTCGAGATCGACGGCAACAAGGTCATGGTGAAGCTTGCCGGTGCCTGCATCTTCTGCAAGCTCGCCAGCGCGACCTTGGAAGGCATCCAGGCGCGGATGATCGAGAAGCTCGGCGAATTCGTCCGTCTCGTTCCGGTGGCCGGCCCAGCGAAGGCGCGGCATTAAGGAGCGGTCGTGCGCCCGGTCTATCTCGACAACAACGCCACGACGCGCGCCGATCCTGCGGTCGTCGCGGCGATGTTGCCGTTCTTCTCGGACCAGTTCGGCAATGCCTCGTCCTCGCATGCCTTCGGCAGCGAGGTGGCAGGCGCGCTGCGGGCTGCGCGCAAGAGCCTGCAGGCGCTGCTGGGTGCGGCGTTCGACCACGAGATCGTCTTCACCTCGGGTGGGACGGAATCAGACAATGCGGCGATCCTGTCGGCGCTGGAGACCCAGAGCGAGCGCGACGAAATCGTCACCGCGGCGGTCGAGCATCCGGCCATCCTGTCGCTCGTCGAATATCTGCGCGACCGGCGCGGCATAAAGGTGCATCTGATCGGAGTCGATGCTGCCGGCTGCCTCGACCTGGACGCCTACAAGCGTGCGATCGGCCCTCGCACCGCGATCGCCTCCGTGATGTGGGCCAACAACGAGACCGGCACCCTGTTTCCGATCGCCGAACTCGCCCAGCTCGCGCATGAGTGTGGTGCGCTGTTTCACACCGACGCGGTGCAGGCGGTCGGCAAGCTGCCAATCGATCTCAAGGCGATCAGCGTGGATATGCTGTCGTTGTCCGGCCACAAGCTGCACGGGCCTAAGGGCATCGGCGCGCTGTATGTACGGAAGGGCACGCCGTTCGCGCCGCTGGTGCGGGGCGGCCCGCAGGAGCGGCGCCGTCGTGGCGGCACCGAGAATGTCACGGGGATCGTCGGGCTCGGTAAGGCGGCCGAGCTTGCCGCAGTCCATCTTGCCGACGAGCAGACCCGCGTCCGCGCGCTGCGCGACCATCTGGAGCAGGGCATCATCGAGACGATCGGCCATTGCGCCGTGCTCGGCGATCTCGATCACCGGCTGCCGAATACGTCCAACATTGCCTTCCAGCATCTCGAGGGCGAGCCGATCGTGATGCGCCTGAACCAGGCTGGCATCGCCGCCTCGCTCGGCTCGGCCTGCGCGTCCGGCTCGATAGAGCCCTCGCATGTGCTGCGCGCGATGAACGTGCCTCCCGACCTGTTGCGCGGCGCTGTCCGTTTTTCATTGTCGCGCGACAATACGATCGACGACGTCGAGCGCGTGCTGCAGGTGCTGCCCGAGATCGTCGGCAGGCTGCGCGAGACGTCGCCCTCCTGGCTGCAGCATCGATCCTCGCAATCGGCGGAAACACTACGACCCACGGAGCTTACCCAATGAAAGTCATGATCCGCCGCTCGCCGGAAACCGGCCTCTCGATCTACGTGCCGAAAAAGGATCTGGAGGAGCCGATCGTCGAGACTGAGCACGAAACGCTGTGGGGCGGTTGGATCCGTATCGCCAATGGCTGGGTGCTCGATCTGCCTGACATGGCCAAGGACACGCGGCTGCCGATCACGATCAATGCGCGCAAGCGCGGCGACGAAGGGGATGAGTGATGAACGCGCCGCTCCCTCATATCGACATCATCAGGCAGGCCGACGCCGAAGCGCTGCTCAAGGACGTCGTGCAGCGACTGAAGGTCGGGGAGGTCGTGCCCTATCTCGGACCGGCGGTGTCGGAGCAATCGGGCGCGCCGGTGCCGATGAATCCGGAGGCCCTGGCGGCGTTCTTCGGCACCAAGGTTGCATTGCCGCGGCGAGCCAAGGGCAATGCCTGGGCCTCCGCGCAGCACATCGAGAGCACGCGTCATCGTTCCACCGTCACGGCGCTGATGGCGGAAGCGTTTGCGACCCCGGTCGCGCCGACGCCGCTGCATCAGCACCTCGCCTCGCTGCCGCTGCCGATGATCGTCGACAGCTGGTATGATGGCGTGATGCGCGCCGCGCTGGCCGGCCGCACCGGATGGGGTGAGGTGCAGGGCATCACCCGCGCCGGCATCGGTGAGGACCGCTGGTACCGCTTCTATGATGGCGATGGCGCGGAGGCCGATCGCGAAAGAGCCGCAAACTGGACCACGCTGCTCTACAAGCCGCATGGCGGCATTGCGCCGGCGAAGAACTTCCTGATCACCGACGCCGACTACGTCGAGGTCCTGACCGACATCGACATCCAGACCCCGATTCCGGACACCGTGAAGGATCGCCGTACCCATCGCAGCTTCCTCTTCATCGGCTGTCGCTTCAACGACCAGCTGCTGCGTACCTATGGGCGCCAAGTAATCAAGCGCTCCGGCTCCGAGCATTATGTTCTGGTCGAGCCCGACACGCTGTCCAGGAACGAGCTGAAATTCTTCATCGCCGAGCGGCTGACGCCGATCGCGATCCCGCTTGCACGCGCGACCGAGATCATTCTCGGCGGCTAAGCGCAGCGTGACAGAGCATCTCCCCGGCGCGGTCGCGGACCGCGCTGTTTTTGTTTGTCCAGGCCTGATCGGCCAGTCTGTAACGTTTCTAACATGGCCGCGATCGCGTCCCGCTCGCATGTTGGCAAGCCGACAGTTGCCGTCGTCCTACTAACATATTGATCGCACGACAAAATGAGCATGGCTGCGCAATGGCACGCGAGTTGCTGAACATCTGGCAAGGCGGTTTGCGGCTCGCCGGCAACGTAAGGAGCGGACATGGACGCATCAGTTCAGCACGAACAGGCGACGATACCCGACGGCGAGAAGCTCAGCGCAGTGATGCAGACCATTGCAGAACACAAGGGTTGTGGCACCTCGGGTGGCAGCGGCAAGGCGAGCTGCGGATCGGGGGCGGGGCAGAACGACCTGCCGCCGGACATCTGGGAGAAGGTCAAGAACCATCCCTGCTACAGCGAGGAAGCGCATCATCACTACGCCCGCATGCATGTGGCAGTGGCGCCGGCCTGCAACATCCAGTGCAACTACTGCAATCGCAAATATGACTGCGCCAACGAGTCGCGTCCGGGCGTGGTCAGCGAGAAGCTGTCGCCGGAGCAGGCGGCCAAGAAGGTGCTTGCGGTCGCTTCCACCATCCCGCAAATGACAGTGCTAGGCATCGCCGGCCCGGGCGATCCGCTCGCCAATCCTGAGAAGACCTTCAAGACCTTTGAGCTGATAGCGAAGACCGCGCCCGACATCAAGCTGTGCCTGTCGACCAATGGTCTCGCGCTGCCCGACCATGTCGATACCATCGCCGGCTTCAATGTCGATCACGTCACCATCACCATCAACATGGTCGATCCCGAGATCGGCGCCAAGATCTATCCCTGGGTGTTCTGGAAGCACAAGCGCTACACAGGCGTGGAGGCCGCCAAGCTCCTGACCGATCGTCAGCTGCAGGGCCTGGAGATGCTGACCGAGCGCGGCATCCTCTGCAAGGTCAACTCGGTGATGATTCCCGGCGTCAACGACAAGCATTTGGTCGAGGTCAACAAGGCGGTGAAGTCGCGTGGCGCCTTCCTGCACAACATCATGCCGCTGATCTCCTCGCCCGAGCACGGCACGGTGTTCGGTCTCACCGGCCAACGCGGCCCAACCGCGCAGGAGCTGAAGGCGCTGCAGGACGAGTGCGAAGGCGAGATGAATATGATGCGGCACTGCCGCCAGTGCCGTGCGGACGCCGTCGGCCTGCTCGGCGAGGACCGCTCGGCCGAGTTCACCACCGACAAGATCATGGCCATGGAGGTGAACTACGACATCGACTCACGCAAGGCCTATCAGGCCGCGGTCGAGGAGGAGCGCGTCGCCAAGGTCGTCGCCAAGCAGGAAGAGCTGGCGTCGCTCGCCGGCCAGTCCAGCGACATCAAGCTGCTGGTGGCGGTCGCGACCAAGGGCTCGGGCCTCATCAACGAGCATTTCGGTCACGCCAAGGAGTTCCAGGTCTACGAGCTCTCCACGGCTGGTGCGAAGTTCGTCGGTCACCGCCGCGTGGATCTCTACTGCCAAGGCGGCTATGGCGACGAGGACAGCCTGGAGACGGTGATCCGCGCCATCAACGACTGCCACGCGGTGTTCGTCGCCAAGATCGGCGGCTGCCCGAAGAGCGATCTGCTTGCGGCCGGGATCGAGCCTGTCGACCAGTACGCGCATGAGTTCATCGAGAAGTCCGCGATCGCATGGTTCAAGGACTATCTCGAGAAGGTCAACAGCGGCGAGATGGCGCACGTCGTGCGCGGCGACGCTGAGATCCGCCAGGGCGCCCTGATCTCGGCGGCGTGAAATCTGATCTCGGCGGTGTCGAGGCGCCGCCGAGCCCTTACAGGAGCAATCGATGACTTTGAAGATCATTGCCTCGCAGTGCACGAGCTGCTCGGCCTGCGAGCCCGAATGTCCGAATGTGGCGATCTCGGAGAAGAACGGCACCTTCGTGATCGACCCCAAGAAGTGCACCGAGTGCATCGGTCATTTCGACGAGCCGCAATGCGCGGCGGTCTGCCCGGTCGACAACACCTGCGTGATCGACACGTCCTATCCGCGTTACCAGGCGCCGGCGTGAGGAGAGATCGATGAACTTCACGATGACACAAGCGGCGCAGAAGTTCATGCGGATGATGCTGCGGGCCGATGGAAAGGCGGGCAGCGGCTTCAGGCTCGCAGTCTCTCCGGGCGGCTGCTCCGGTCTTGCGGCTGATATTAGCGTGCTCGGTGCGCCGCTGCCCGGCGACGCCGTGGTCGAGCGCGACGGCGTCCGCCTGTTTCTGCCCGTGGAGAGCCGGCTGCTGCTCGATGGCGTGACCATCGACTTTGCGGATACGGCGACGCAGACCGGTCTCGTGTTCCACGATCCGAAGCAGGTGACCTGTTCAAGCCACGCCGAAAAGGCGCTGCAATAACGGGGAAGGCTCGAATGCCCACGGATGCCAGGCCCATCTCGCAGTCTGCCGCCGACGACGCGTTGCTCGCCGATGCGCTGCTCGGCGGCGGCCTGCCGGAAGAGGCCGAGTATCATTTGTGGCAGGCGGGCCAGAGCTACCATCTCAATGACGTGGCCGAGAAGCACCTTCGCGATGCCCAGGTAGTCGCGCCTGGGCACGCTGCTGTCCTGATCGGCTTCTACCGCTTCTACTTCTACAAGGGACGGCTTACCGAGGCGTTGCAGATCGCGAAGCAGTGTCTGGCCAAGGCGGCCGTCGAAAACCGCTTGCCGCCGCATTGGCGCGATGTTCGCGCCAGCCACGCGGATTTCGGCGATTACGGCAACATCCTGCCGCGCTTCTTCCTCTTCACCTTGAAGGGCTATGCGTACTTGCAGATGCGCCTCGGCAATCTGGTGGAGGGGCGGCTGGCGGTGCAGAAGCTGCTCGAGCTCGATCCGAGCGACAAGATCGGCGCACGCGTGCTGCTCGAGGTCGTCGACCGTGTGGGGCTGGACGATGACTGACGACATCGACGAAGCCATCGATTGGCAGGGTAACGAGATCAGCTGCGCCGGTTGCGCCCATGAGGCGCTGGGCGCTTCTGGTGGCTGCAGGCTGAAGCATGCCTGCGTCCACGACCGTTATGCACGCCGGATCGATCGCTTCTTCAACTGGAATTCAGCGCTTGCCAACGACTACGTCAAGCACCCGCATTTCGAGGTGCGCGCCATCGCCGCCAAGCATGCGAGCCTGTTCCATCTGCCGCCGCTGCTCGACGATCCCGAGGAGACCGTGCGCTGGAATGCCGCGCGCCGGCTACCGAAACGCCTGGTGCTGCGACTGCGCAACGATCCGCATCGCGAGGTGCGCATCCGCATCGCGACGGTGATCGACCCTGAAGACCTGCTGCCGATGATGATGGACGAGGATTACTACGTCCGCCTCGTCGTCGCGCGGCGGATCGTGCCGTCGGTGCTGGGGCGCATGATGGGCGACCCGGAAGCCGAGGTGCGGCGCGTGGTGGCGCGGCGCATTCCCTCCGACTGGCTGCTCGGCATGGTGAGCGATCCGGACGCGCGCGTGCGGCTGGAGATCGCCGAGCGCCTCTCCTCCGATCTCCTGACGGTGCTGCGCAATGATCTCGACTGGCGGGTGCGCTACGAGGTCGCGAGCCGGATCGCGGTGAGCGAGCTCCCGTTGCTGGCCGACGATGAGGACCCGCTGGTGCAGGAGATGGCCCGCAACAGGCTGCAGAACCGGTCGGGACTGCCGATGGAGAAGCCGGCATGAGCAATATCGTTAGGGACAGCGAGGTCGTCGAACTGTCCGCGCCGCCCTTTTTCAGCTTCGGCGAGAAGGTGAAGGCGAAGCGGACCATCCGTAACGACGGCACCTATGCCGGCAAGGAAATCGGCGAGATCCTCGCTAAGAAGGGCGAGATCGGTTACGTGGTCTCGATCGGCACCTTCCTGCAGCAGTTCTACATCTACGGCGTCGAGTTCCTGGAAAGCGGCAACCGCGTCGGGATGAAACGCAAGGAGCTCGAGCTCGCCGTGCCGCGTGCAGAGCTCGAGGACGAACTGCCGCCGCCGGGAGCCATGTCGCCATGATCGAACCACGCCAGCCGAAATATCAATGGGGTCAGCGCGTGAAGGCGCTGATCGATCTGCGCAACGACGGCTCTTTTCCCGATGCGCCGCCGGAAGGGCTCCTGGTCGGCATCGGTGACATGGGCGAGATCGTGCAGGTCGGAACGCACACCGAAGCCAATATGCCGATCTATTTGGTCGAGTTCGGTGAGCGCCTGGTTGTCGGCTGCCTCGAGGAGGAGATCGTCCCGGTCTAGGGAGATCAGTAGGCCATGGCAGCTGTCGCGCTCAAACCAAAGCTTCTCATCCCTGCGCATCCGAACGATCTGGATCGCAAGCGGATCGAGCGCGCGTTGAAGGCGCGCAAGCGCTACCGCTACGTCGAACCTTGCGTGCTGCCGGTCAACGACGGCTACCATATCCAGAGCCCGTGCTGCTCGCGCAATATCGACAAGGACGGCGGCATCGTTGACGTCGCTTTGCTCTGCCACGATGCAGCGAATGGGATGTGGAAGTTGTTCTGGAAGGATCACGACAAGCGCGTTTGGGAGTTGCACAGCGTACATCAGCGGCTGACCGCTGTTCTGGAAGAGCTCAACGCCGATCCGGAACGCATATTCTGGCAGTAGAGAAGGACGGGTCATGGCATTGGCCGAGCAGGAATTGATCGAGATCGAGCAGGTCCTTACCGGACCGGACGCGAGCGGCGCTGCCTTCGGCGAGCTCCGCAAGCGGTTTCCCGGTCTCGCATTGACCCGATGCGATGCGTCGGACGTGACCGAAGAGCCGTTTCGCAGCTATCCGGCATTCGACCTGCATCTGCTCGATGCCGGCGACCATTGCGCTCAGGTCACTGCCGATCCGGCGCGGGCCACCGGGCTGATCCTGGCCAAGCGGAGCCAATCATGAGCAAGCCGGTGCTGGTTCACGACGCCGACAGGCTTGAGGATGAGGAGACCGTCCTTACGCCTGTGAGCTCCGGCTTCATTCCGCTGTCCGACCCCGATATCACGTTGGCCGAGATCGAAGCGGTGGAAGGCACGTTGCGCTCGCCGCGGCTGTCGAACGGGCCGCTCGTCGAGGAGTTCGAGGCGGCCTTTGCCGCTTATCTCGGCCGCAAATATGCGATCGCGGTGCCCAGCGGTACGCTTGGGCTGCTGATGGCGCTGAAGGCGTATGGGATCGGCCCGGGCGACGAGGTCATCGCGTCGTCCTATTCGTTCCGCGAGATTGCGCATGCGATCAGCATCGTCGGCGCGCGGCCCGTCTTTGCGGACATCGACTATTACTCAGGCACGCTGGCACCGGCCAAGGTCGAGGCGCGGATCACCGACAAGACCAAGGCGATCGTCGCCGGCAACACCAACGGTCATCCGGCGCGATGGACGGAGCTGCGCGAGATCGCGACCAGGCACCGGCTGCCGCTGCTGGAGGATTCAACCGAGGCGATCGGCTCGAAGTACAAGGGGTCGTTGGTCGGCAGCTTCGGCGACGTCGCCATCTTCGACTTCGCCCAGCCCTTCGCGATGACCTGCGGCGAGGGCGGCATGGTGGTCACCGATGACGTCGATATCGCCGTCGCCATGCGGCGGAATCGGTCGCATCGCCTGGATGAACGTGCGTCGGTGGTGGTCAGCGGCACGCCATCGCACCACGCTGTCATGAGCGATCTGACGGCGGCGCTCGGTCTGGCCCAGCTGAAGCGGATCGAGGAGATCCTCGAGCGCCGCAGGCTGATCGAGCAGATCTATTACAGCCAGGTGCAGTCGTTCGAAGGCATCAAGGATCCCTATGTCGGGCCCGATGTCACGGATGTGAACTGGTTTCTCTATCAGGTGCATCTCGGAACCCGCTTTTCGCGATCGAGCCGCGATTCGATCGTCGAGGATCTGCGGGTGGAGCAGGTCGAGGCGGTTGTCTATTCGAATCCGCTGCATCTGCAGCGGCACTATTTCGATCTTGGATATCGGCGCGGCGACTATCTGGTGACGGAAAAGGTCGCAGACCGCGTGGTCGCGCTGCCTTTTCACGTCCATCTCACCACGGATCAGATCGCCTTCATCGTTGCGACCATGAAGGATGCCTCGGTCAATGTCGGGGCAGGGGCGGCGATCTACTAGAGCTCATTGTTATCAAACTGGAGAAGGAGACATCCATGACGACCTTGACGATAATGCCCTCGGGCCAGACCATCGAAGTCGGCGAGGGAACCACCATCCTCGCGGCATTGCTCGGCGCCAATATCGAGATCCAGCACAAATGCGAGGGTCAGGCGAAGTGCGGCTCCTGCCACATCTTCCTGCAGGAGGGCCGCAAGGGCGTATCAAAGGTCAGCAAGCTCGAGAACGAGAAGCTCGATACCATCGTCGGCGTCGGATCGAAATCGCGTCTGGCCTGCCAGGCAACGATCCTCGGCACCGAGAACGTCAAGATCGAGCTTCTGGGCTTTGCCTCTGGGCTTTGATGGAGGGTCACATGGAAAACGTCACGCTTCACGTTCGTTTCGCCTCTGACGGAACAGTTGCCGAGATAAGTGAACGGCCTGCTGGATTGACGCCGCAGCAATGGTTCAACCGTCTGAGCGAGGCGATCGGGATGAAGGCCTATCAGACCTTTGCCGGTGGTCGCGGCGTGTTCAAGGTGGCGCGTGACCAGGTCGAGGCTCTGAAGACCGCCGTCGCTTGATGAGCGAGAGCCGGGCGAGCGCAGTCAACTCCAGGTGGCCAAGGCGGTCAGCATGACAGGTGACGCGGAGCACGACTGTCGCTTCTTCGTGTCGTATACCGGAGTCAAGCTGCCGCTGCGGCTCGTCAATGCGATCGAGCCGGACCAGCTCTCGAACCGCAATACCTTCATCCGGGGTTTTTTCGATCGGGCCGGCGCATTGACGGGGTTCGAGAAGGTGGTCTATGGCGAGATCGAGCTTACGCACAGCTACGCCTATCATCCCAGCGGCGCACTGCGCCGCGCGGAGATCGTGATGCTGGACGAGGACCCGGTGACGTTGCATTTCGACGAGAGCGGAGCGCCGATCACCGGGGCAACCAGCGCGTCAGGAGAGGCTCGATCGTGACGGTTGCCAAGCTGATCGAGGTCCTTGCGGGCATGCCGAAGGACGCTATCGTGCTGATGGACAGCGGCGCCGGACTCTCGCGCGTCGACGCGCTTGAACTTGTCGACGGGCAGGGGCCGGGCGCGCCGGCCGAGGTGATCCTGCAGCCGAGCATGGATGAGTAGCAGGAAAGCGGAAAGGTGCAGATGTCCGAGACGGAAGCGGTCGTGACACCCTATGAGCGGATCGGCGGTGCGGTGGTTGTCGACCGCCTGGTCGAGGCGTTCTATCGGCGGATGGACAGTCTGCCGGAAGCCAAGCTGATCCGCGACATGCATGCGTCCAACCTTGAACCGGTGAAGCGGACTCTGAAGCGCTATCTCTCGGAATGGCTCGGCGGCCCAAAACTCTATTCGCCGGAGAAGGGCCATCCGCGGCTGCGCCAGCGTCACATGGGATTTAGCATCGGTGCCGCCGAGCGCGACGCCTGGCTGCTGTGCATGCGCGGCGCGCTCGAGGAGACCGTGGCGGATGCCGAGGCGCGCCAGGACGTCGATGCCGCCATGACCAAGCTCGCCGACTGGATGCGCAACCAGGCCGGCAATCCGCACGATGCGCGGGCCGCGCGGCCGTGAGCTGATCTTTTGACCAGCCGTCCTCGGACTTTTCGCGACGGCCCGGGAGGGTTCAAGAATGACGGTGCACATGGATGCGCCCTCTCCCCTTGCGGGAGAGGGCATGTAGGACGGAGCAGCAAGCTCGCTTGGGTGAGGGGTATGCTTCGACGAGCGCAGTTCGCGGAGACATACCCCTCACCCAACCGAGCACTTGGATGAATCGGAGATGCCCTCTCCCGCAAGGGGAGAGGGCGCTGCATCGCGCAGCTCGATGCACGTTTTTCTAGCCGTCGGCGCCTTTGCTCATGCGAGGGAGCCTAACTAATACAACGGCACACCAAAGAAGCTCTCATCATCCCCGCCCCAGGCGCGATGCAGCGCCAGCGCGTTTTGCCATTGTGACATCTCGTCGTCGCTGGCGCCGCGATGGGTGATCTTGCCGTCCGGCTTTTCAGCGAGCAGAAAGGTCTTGCCGTTGCGGATGAAGCGGTTCAGATCCTTGGTGTCGTTCGGCCGCACCACGCAACGCGGCCGTTCGTCGATCAGGATCGTGGTTGGCAGCATCGCCGCTCCTCCTCAATCCGCCGGCGGCCCCATATCGTCGTCCTTTTTCTTCTTTTTCTTGTCGGTCTTGGCCAGCGCGTAGGCGCCGGCGTTTTTCAAGGTCACCGGCGGTTGGCCGACGACATATTGCGAGATCCAGGCCGCGGTCCGGTCATGCGCGAGCTTGGTTGCGGTCTCGTCATGGCTTTCGCCGTCGTCGTCGAAATCATGCTTGGCGCCGGGGTACGAAAACGCGCTGACCTCGGGATGGTAGGCTCTGAATTGGTCGACCTCGATGAAGGGAACGACCGGATCGGCTTCGCCGAAATGCAGCAGGGTCGGAATTTTGCGTTTCGCGCCGGCGTTCTCGATGATTCCGATGCCGTAATAGGACACGGTACAGGCAAGCCCGGTGACGCGATTGGCCGCGGTGTAGGCAAGGCCGCCGCCGGCACCGTAGCCGATCAGCGCGACCTTGCCGCAGTCGTTGACGCTGTCGATGGCCGACTGGATTTCCGCGAACAGCGGCGCTGCCGGATCCGGCGCGACCTCCTTTGCGCTGTCATCGCCATCGGCTTCGGCCGGCGGCGCCGGCTCGGACAGAGCGGGCGCGATCACGAGGTAACCACCCGCAGCGAAGGTCTCGGCCAGCTTACGGACCCTGCTTTCGGCCTTTGCATTGTCGAGCAGCACGACAACGGCGCCCTTGGGCGCATCAGCCGGATCGGCGCGAAAGGCCGTGAACGTATGTCCATCATTGGCGGTCAGCTTGACCGTGCTTTCCTTAAGCATGCGAAGCTCCCTCATCAATTGCGGCCTGCGTCGCGCAGGCCGCGAACTACAACAATCCAAGCTCCAGCGCGACGTCTTCGGACATCCGCGACTTGTCCCACGGCGGCTCGAACACCAACGTCACTTTCACGGTGTGAACGCCGTCGACCGCCTGCACCGCATCTTCCACCATGCGTACGATCTCGCTGGCCACCGGGCAGCCCGGTGCGGTCAGCGTCATGTCGATCTCGACCGCGCCGCCGCCCTGATGCGCGACACGATAGACCAGACCGAGATCGTAGATGTTGACCGGGATCTCTGGATCATAGACCGTACGCAGCGCCGCGATGATGCTTTCGGCCGCATCCTGCGAGCCTGTCGCCATCGTCGTCGACATTGCGGGTGGGGCGGTGACGGCTTGCATGCTGTTCATGCGTGAGGTCCTCTCTGATCTGCGCTGTGGTCGAGCCGGGTTCGCCCGGCAGCCACGATGGTATTGGGCAGCCCGTCGTTCCGATTGTGCAAGCGAGGTGCCATGCCAATCCCTCCGCTCAGCCGATGCCGTCCGCGAGCGCTGCGACGACCGGCCATCCGACAGCGCCGCTAGGATCGAGCTGTCGTAGCGCGCCGAGCATCTGCTCCGCGCTGTCGCGCTCGTCCTTGCGCAGGTGAATGAAGGCGAGCGCCTTCAGCGTGTAGAGAGCGAAGCGGCCGGCGCCATCAGGGATTGGAACGTGTGGTGTCCACCGACGCCAGTCCCGGGGCCAGCCGGCCTGACGCGCCGCTTCTTGCAGTCCGAGCTCGGCGACCGCCTTGGCCTCGTCGAGATTGCCTTGATAGGTGTGGATCTTGTAGAGACAGAAATAGGTCGGAAGCTCGTCCGGCGCGGCCGCGAGCGCCTGCCGGAACAGGCGATCGGCACGCGCATGATCGCGCCGATAGGCGGCGACGCCCTGCTGTAGCAACGCGTCGATTTCGTCGGGCAAATCGCCGAAGTTGATCGTGTCGGGTTCGGACGCCAATTCGAGCATTGCATTGACCTCGATCAATGCATTGCAAGAGATGGACCGCTTTTGCGCGGTCAATAGTGCAGGGTCTGCAGATCGAAACACGCCAAACCGGTGCAGCCTGTTGCATTTGGAACGTTGTGCCGCGATCTCAGCCGCGCTCCTGTCGCAAATGCGACGCCGGTTCCAGCCGCCCCCTTTGAAAAAGCATAGTTGCGGCAGGCTCTGCGGCGGTTTTTCGACTGGTTCGGACCTTGCATAATCGTCGTCGGTCCAACGGGAGGTGTTGCGATGGCGATGGCGGCAGCGGATATCGAACGCATGATCAAGGAGGCGTTCCCGGATGCGGTGGTCGTGATCGAAGATCTCGCAGGCGATGGCGATCATTATTCGGCGCGCATCACCTCCGTAGCGTTCGCCGGCAAGAGCCGGGTGCAGCAGCATCAGATGGTCTATTCGGCGTTGAAAGGGCAGATGGGCGGCGTGCTGCACGCGCTGGCGCTTGAGACGTCGCTGCCGAAATGAACGGCCGCATTCAGGGGTGAAAGGATCTGATCAATGTCGACATCCGAACGCATTCAAAAGCTGATCGACAGCAATGATATCGTTCTCTTCATGAAGGGCGTGCCGGCGGCGCCGCAATGCGGCTTCTCCGCGGCCGTGGCGCAGATCCTGGCCAAGCTCGACGTGCCCTATGAGAGCGTCAACGTGCTGGCCGATCCCTTCATCCGCGAAGGCATCAAGGAATTCTCCAACTGGCCGACCATTCCGCAGCTCTACATCAAGGGCGAGTTCGTCGGCGGCTGCGATATCGTGCGCGAGATGTTCCAGGCAGGCGAGCTCGCAACGCTGCTGGCCGAGAAAGGCATCAAGGCACCAGCATCATGAGTGAGACCACGATCGAGGCCGATGACGACTTCGAGATCCCGCAGCTCTACAAGTATCACGCCTTCGTCTGTCTGACCCAGCGGCCGCCGCAGCATCCGCGCGGCAGCTGCGGCGCGCTTGGGGTGCAGCCACTGTGGGATCGTCTCACCAAGACCATCGAGGCGCAGCGCCTGACTGATATCGGCGTGACGGCCGCCGGCTGCTTCGGCTTCTGCAGCGCCGGGCCGATGATGGTGGTCTATCCGGACGGCATCTGGTATCGGCCGACCAGCCCGGAGGACATCGACGAGATCGTCGAGTCCCATTTCAAGCAGGGCAAGCGCGTCGATCGCCTAGTCATGGTGTTGAAGCGGTGACGATCGATCCGGAGCTGTTAGCGCGGCTCCGGGCAAGGCGTAGCGCTATCGGGACGCGTACAGCCCTGCACGTCATCGAGATCACGACGTCCAAGCAAAGAGGGCACCGGCTCGCGCTCGAAGCCGGCACAACGCTGGCCATCGGCTTCGATCAGCGGCCTTCGGATCAACAGCGGGTCTTCGAGCATCAGGTCGATCGCGGCCACCGCGCCGATCGTCTCGGGCTTGATCTCGCCGGATTTGACCCGCGGCGAGGCTGGGTTGAACCAGGCCGGCACCGGCATGTCAGCGAAGAAGGTCCGCAGCCGCTCGCCGGTCCAGGGCTCGGAGAGCAGGCTCTTTGCCGTGACCGTATGGCCGGCGCGCTCCAGCATCAGCTTCTGGCGCGCATTGGTCCCGCAGCCCGGCTTCTCATAGAAGACCACGGTCGTCATGTCAGAGGCTGCCGAGCTGAACCAGCGTGGCACCGCCGGCGCGGCCAAGAATGGTGTCGACCTTCTTGCGCACGGTTTCGATCGTCAGCGGCTTGACCACCGCGCCATGCGCGCCGGCCTTCAGTCCCTCGATCGCGGCCGCCTCATCGGCCTTGGCAGTCACGATCAGAATCCGGACGCCTGGGAATTTCGCGAGGATCTCGCGCACCAGCTCCGGGCCGCGCTGCTTGAGGAACGATGCGCCGAGCATCACGACATGAGGCATCAACCAGTCGACGCCCTTCTCATAGGCCTCCTCGGGCGTGGCGAGCTCATGGGTCTCGATCTCGTCGTGGAGCATGAACTGCAGGGCCGCGCGCGTGATCTCGTCGTCATCGATCACGAACACCCGTCGCTGGTCGACCGCCTTTGCCGTTTCAACGCCGATCTGCATTGCATCCTCCTCGATGTGCCGCGCGCACGCCCGCAACTACGTGCAGTTGCTTTCTAGCAAGTTCTGTTCCGCCCGTCGCGCCGCCGCGAATGTTGCGTCCGTTGTGTCGTTTGCAACAGCGAGATGCCTCGGCGGCACTTGCGAGGCATTCCGATGTCGGGTTTGCAACAACCGGTCGCCGGTCACGGTCATTTCTGCATCTTATTAGAAAGACGTCTGATTTAACGATTCTAAAGGTCTGGCATGGGGGTTGCAAAACTGGTTGCCAGGCAAAGGTTGAGGGCTGAGTGCACGCCGACGCTTCGGACGAGCGATGCTCTCCTTCCCAATAACCCGTCTGCCGGTTCGAACAGAGAGGACACGGTCTCGTCATGCCAGGGGCATGGGGGACATTGGCAATCGGTTGATGGAGAGCAGAATGTCACTGCGACAAATCGCATTCTACGGCAAAGGCGGCATCGGCAAGTCGACGACGTCGCAAAACACCTTGGCGGCGCTGGCTCAGATGGGTCATCGGATCCTGATCGTCGGCTGCGACCCGAAGGCGGATTCGACCCGCCTGATCCTGCACGCCAAGGCGCAGGACACGATCCTGAGCCTGGCGGCAGCCGCGGGCAGCGTCGAGGACCTCGAGATCGAAGAGGTCATGAAGGTCGGGTATCAGAACATCCGTTGCGTGGAGTCCGGCGGTCCGGAGCCGGGCGTGGGCTGCGCCGGCCGCGGCGTGATCACCTCGATCAACTTCCTGGAAGAGAACGGCGCCTATGAGGACATCGACTACGTGTCCTACGACGTGCTGGGCGACGTGGTGTGCGGCGGCTTCGCGATGCCGATCCGCGAGAACAAGGCGCAGGAAATCTACATCGTGATGTCCGGCGAGATGATGGCGATGTATGCCGCCAACAACATCTCGAAGGGCATTCTGAAATATGCCAATTCGGGCGGCGTGCGTCTGGGCGGCCTGGTCTGCAACGAGCGCCAGACCGACAAGGAGCTGGAGCTTGCGGAAGCCTTGGCCAAGAAGCTCGGCACCAAACTGATCTACTTCGTGCCGCGCGACAACATCGTGCAGCACGCCGAGCTGCGCCGCATGACGGTGCTGGAATATGCGCCGGATTCGGTTCAGGCCGGCCACTACCGGGAACTGGCGACCAGGATCCACAACAACGCCGGCAAGGGCATCATTCCGACCCCGATCACGATGGACGAGCTCGAAGACATGCTGATGGAGCACGGCATCATGAAGAGCGTCGACGAAACCCAGATCGGTAAGACTGCCGCCGAACTCGCCGCAACGGCTTAAGCAGTCTTGGTGCCGGCCTTCCACCCGTCGGAAGGCCGGCACCTCATCGGCACGACATCCGGGCGATGTGAAGGAGAGCTTGGAGTTTTCCATGGCAACATCGATGCAGGCCGCCACTCCACTCGCCCCGCCGGTGCCGTCGCACGGGCATGACGAGCTCATCACCTCAGACAATGCGCGCCGCTATGGGCGCGAGATCTACCGGCTGCTCACTGGATCGGATCCGGCCGATGCCAATATTGACACCGACCACAGTTTTGATCGTCATGTGATCGCCGCGATCCTCGCGGTGTCGGCGATGGAGCAGGGCATGCTCGCCGAGCGGGTCGGCCTGTCGACGGTCGAGCTGATCGCGCTCGTGGCGCAGTTCTTTCCCTCCGCCGCCCTCGATTCCTCGTGGCTGCCGGTCACTGGAGCTGCAGCCGCGCCCGATGATGACGAGGTCGCGATGGTGCGCGATCTCCTGCTGGCACAGCGTTCGACCAAAGGTGACATCAGCCGCTGGCTGGCCGCGATGGTTGCGCGACGTGCGATGGAGCCCAACCATCTCTGGGAGGATCTGGGCCTGCGCGAGCGCTCCGAGCTCACCCGGCTCCTGATGCGGCATTTCGCCCCGCTCGCCAGCCGCAATACCAGAAACATGCGCTGGAAGCGCTTTTTCTACCGGATGCTGTGCGAAGACGACGGCTTTGTCATGTGTACGACGCCGGTTTGCACCCAATGCAATGATTTCGATCAATGCTTCGGCGACGAAAGCGGTGAAAGTCGCATGGCGGAACGCCGCCGTCAGGTCGCGCTGCAGGAGGCGGCCGAAAGCGCCGCCGTCATAGCCTAGGGTATTTGGAGATGTTCACGGAGACGCAGCTCGGATTTTCCTGCGGCGCCGACGCGGTCGGGTGCGCCGAGCGGGACGTCTGCGCCGCGGGCGATATCTTGATGCGCCGCTGCGAGGAGGCGCTCCGGCGGGCGGGATTGCGGCCCACCCAGCAACGGCAGCAGCTCAGCCAGCTTCTGTTCGGCAACGGCGATTGTCACGTGACCGCGGATGCGCTCTATGCGGCGGCCGTCGCCAGCGGCATGAAGATCTCGCAGGCCACCGTCTACAACACGCTCAACCAGTTCACCCAGCTCGGCCTGTTGCGCCAGATCGGCATCGACGGCTCGAAATCGTTCTTCGACACCAACACGACGGTTCACCCGCATTTCTTTTATGAGGATGAGGGCGTGCTGGTCGATGTGCCGGAGACCGTGGCGTTCGATCATCTGCCTGAGCCGCTGCCCGGCTACGCCATGGAGCGGGTGGACGTCGTCATCCATCTGCGTCGCAGGCAGCACGGCTGAAATCTGCCCTTGGGGCGACCGGCGCCGAGATCTCCGCGCTTGTCCGGTCGACGACGTCGTCGTTTCCGGTCCCGTTGCATTCACGACCCTGTCGCGAATCCGACATTTGGCACCGATCTGAAATATCGTTTCATATCAGCTATCTAGCCTGGGCTTGGAAGGCTGGCATGGGCGTTGCTCTTTGAACCAAGCAGCCGCGCGCGTGGGCTTTGCCCGACACGCGGATGCAGGTTGCGAGGAGCCACGTGAATGCCTGACGTTCCCGGACAGCGCGGAGCAAAACCTGTCCAAGATGCCGGTTCTGCCACGATGAACCCGGTGCCGCCGGTCATCCTCAATGACACGACGTTGCGCGATGGCGAACAGGCGCCAGGTGTCGCCTTCGCCCTCAATGAGAAGCTTGCGATTGCGCGCGCGCTGGCGCGTGCGGGGGTGCCGGAGATCGAGGCCGGCACGCCGGCCATGGGGGCCGATGAGGTCGCCGCGATCCGGGCGATCGTCGAGGCCGAGCTACCCGCAACCATCATCGGCTGGTGCCGGATGCGCGAGGCGGATGTCGATGCCGCCATCGCCGCAGGCGTGTCGATGGTCAATGTGTCGATCCCGACATCGGACGTGCAGATCGGAGCCAAGCTCGGCGGTGGACGCGAGGTCGCGCTGGAGCTCCTGAAGCGGGTGGTCGGCTATGCGCGCGGTCGCGGGCTGGAGGTCGCGGTCGGCGGCGAGGATTCCTCGCGCGCCGATGTCGCATTTCTCGCTAAGGCGATCGCGACCGCACGATCGCTCGGCGCGCGGCGGTTTCGGATTGCCGATACGCTCAGCGTGCTCGACCCCGACGCGACCTATGCCCTGGTCGCCGCGTTGCGTGCCACCACCGATCTCGAGCTTGAATTCCATGGCCACGATGATCTCGGCCTCGCTACCGCCAACACGTTGGCCGCGATCAAGGCGGGTGCGACGCATGCATCGGTGACCGTGATCGGCCTCGGCGAGCGGGCGGGCAACGCGCCGCTGGAAGAGGTTGCCGTGGCGCTGCGTCAGCTCTACGGCCGCGACACCGGTGTCGATCTGGCCGAGCTCGACAACGTCGCCAAGGTGGTCGCTGCCGCCGCGGCCCGGACCATTCCGCTGAACAAGGCCATCGTCGGCGAGCACGTCTTCACGCATGAATCGGGCATCCATGTCGATGGCCTGCTGAAGGATCAGCGGACCTATCAGGCGCTCGATCCAAAACTGTTCGGCCGCGCCAATCGCATCGTGATCGGCAAGCATTCCGGGCTGTCGGCGATCACGGCGCTGCTGTCGGATCTGCGGCTGCAGGCGAGTGCAGACGAGGCGCAACGGATTCTCGCGCGCGTGCGCAAGCACGCGGTCGCCATCAAGGGACCGGTGCCGAGCGAAGCCGTGGCTGCGATCTGGCGCGAGGTCTGTGATCACCCGGTAGCGAGCCTGGTCTAGCCATGAGCGATATCAGCCAAGCCGACGCCGCCAAATCTGTTGTCATCGTCGAGAAGGCGCCCTCGCTGTTGCGGCTGATCCGCGAGGACATCGGCTGCGTCCGCTCCCGCGATCCGGCTGCGCGCAGCGAGCTCGAGACCTTGCTGACCTATCCCGGCATCCACGCCCTGATCTGGTATCGGCTGGCGCACCGGCTCTGGATCGGCGGCTGGCGTTTCCCGGCGCGGCTGTTGTCCTGGCTTGGGCGCTTCTTCTCCAATGTCGACATCCATCCGGGAGCGACCATCGGACGCCGCTTCTTCATCGATCACGGCGCCTGCGTCGTGATCGGCGAAACCGCCGAGGTCGGCGATGACGTGACGCTCTATCACGGGGTGACGTTGGGCGGCACGTCATGGTCACCCGGCAAGCGGCATCCGACCTTGGAAGACGGCGTGATCGTCGGCGCCGGCGCCAAGATCCTGGGGCCGATCACGATCGGCCCGCGCACCCGGGTCGGCGCCAATTCCGTCGTGATCCAGGGCACGCCGCCGGATGTCACCGTGGTCGGCATCCCCGCCAAGGTGGTGCGCCCGGAGTTCACCCATCGCCGCACCGTCGGCCGTATCGACCTCGACCATCATCTGATGCCGGACCCCGTGGGCGAAGCGCTTTCGGTGATGCTGGACCGAATCGAATTTCTCGAAGCGCAGCTCGCTCACGTCAAACAGCGGCTGCGCCATGGCCCGCCCGCGCCGGCGCCCACCGGGGCCTGCGAGGCGGACCCCGTCTTGACGCAAGGAGCCAAGCCATGACCGGAACGCCTGATGTGCTGGAGCAGTTGAACAAGACTTCGACGGCCGAGGACTTCTTCAAGCTCCTGGGAGTCGACTACGATCCCAAGGTTCTGAACGTCTGCCGGCTGCATATCCTGCGCCGCATGGGACAATATCTCGTCAGCGAGGATTTCGCCGGCGTCTCCAATGAGGATGCCGCAGCGCGTTGCAAATCATTCCTCGAACAGGCCTATCAGGACTTCGTGACCTCTACGCCGCTCGACCAGCGGGTATTCAAGGTGCTGAAGGAAGCCGTGGCGCCGCCGAAGCCGGCACCGAAGCCCTTTGTTGCGCTCACGACCTTGAAGTAGTTTCTGAATAGACCACGGATCGACGCGAGAAGCCGCCACGCCTTGAGCGTCGGCGGCTTTGTTCTTTCTCGCCTCTGTCGCATTCCCGACGCGTGCTGCATCCGACCTGTCGGACCTCTGCAAAAAGGCTGAGCAACAAATCAGGTGCGTTCTCGAAGGTCTTGAATCAGCATCGATATTCGGCGTGATGAAAACTGGTACGACAATTGCTGTCCTCCCCAGTAGGCCCCACGCTCGGGAGTGATCGCATGCATATCGTGGTTTGCATCAAGCAGGTTCCGGACTCCGCTCAGATCCGGGTTCATCCGGTGACCAACACGATCATGCGTCAGGGTGTGCCGACCATCATAAACCCCTACGACCTGTTCGCGTTAGAGGCGGCGCTGCAGCTGCGCGACAAGTTCGGCGGCGAAGTCACGGTGCTGACCATGGGCCCGCCATCAGCCGCGGATTCCCTACGCAAGGCGCTGACCTTCGGCGCCGACCGGGCCGTGCTGCTGACCGATCGCTTCTTCGCCGGCGCCGATACGCTGGCGACGACCTACGCGCTAGCGACCGCGATCCGCAAGATCAGCGAGACCTTTGGCGCGCCGGATATCGTCTTCACCGGTAAGCAGACCATCGACGGCGACACCGCGCAGGTCGGGCCTGGCATCGCCAAGCGGCTCGGGCTGTTGCAGCTGACTTACGTCGCCAAGATCTGCGAGGTCGATCCCGTCGCACGCACCATCGAGGCCGAGCGCCGCTCAGAGGGCGGTGTCCAGGTGCTCAAGACCAAGCTGCCATGCCTGGTCACGATGCTGGAGGCCACCAACGAGATCCGTCGCGGCGCGATGGTCGATGCCTTGCGCGCGGCACGCGCTGACATCGTGACCTGGAGCGCCAAGGACGCCGGCGTCGAGGACATCTCGAAGTGCGGGCTGAAGGGATCGCCGACCATCGTCAAGCGCGTGTTCGCGCCATCGGCGCGCGCCGAGAAGGCGGCCTTTGTCGATTTTGCCAACCGCGCGCCAGCCGAGGCACTGATCGAGGAGATGTTCAAGCGGCAACCGAAGCTCGAAGCCGAGCTGGTTGTTTCGGCGCGTGGCTTCTGACGGACAGACGGGAACCCAGATCATGAGCGAACCGACCAAAGCACCGGCTCCCGCAGGGCGCGCCGCAACCAAGAAAGAGCTGCCCGAGCATTTCAGGGACTATAAGCACGTCTGGGTGTTCATCGAGCAGGAGCGCGGCCAGGTGCATCCAGTGTCCTGGGAGCTGATGGGCGCCGGGCGCAAGCTCGCCGACAAGCTCAAGGTCGACCTTGCGGCCGTCGTCATCGGCCCGCCCGGCGACGCCGTTCAGCATGCCGCGGCCGAGGCGTTTTGCTACGGCGCCGATCTCGCTTATATCGTCGCCGACGAGGTGCTGGCCGATTACCGCAACGAGGCCTACACCAAGGCGCTGACCGACACCGTCAACACCTTCAAGCCCGAGATCCTGCTGCTCGGCGCCACCACCCTGGGCCGCGATCTCGCCGGCTCGGTCGCCACCACCCTGCTGACCGGCCTCACCGCCGATTGCACCGATCTCGATGTCGATGCTGACGGCTCGCTCGCGGCCACGCGTCCGACCTTCGGCGGCTCGCTGCTCTGCACGATCTATACGTTGAACTACCGCCCGCAGATGGCGACCGTGCGCCCGCGCGTGATGCCAATGCCGGAACGGGTGGAGAAGCCTGCGGGGCGCATCATCGTGCACAAGCTCGGCCTGGTGGAAGACGACATCGTCACCAAGATCCTCTCCTTCATTCCCGACCGCGACTCGGCCAAGTCGAATCTCGCCTATGCCGATATCGTGGTGGCCGGCGGCCTCGGCCTTGCTTCGCCGGAAAACTTCCAGCTGGTGCGCGGGCTCGCCGCCGTGCTCGGCGCCGAATATGGCTGCTCGCGGCCGTTGGTGCAGAAGGGCTGGGTCACCTCCGATCGCCAGATCGGCCAGACCGGCAAGACCATCCGTCCCAAGCTTTACATCGCCGCCGGCATCTCCGGCGCGATCCAGCACCGGGTGGGCGTCGAAGGCGCCGATCTGATCGTCGCGATCAACACCGACAAGAACGCGCCGATCTTCGACTTCGCCCATATCGGCATCGTCACCGACGCGATCCGGCTGCTGCCGGCGCTGACGGAAGCCTTCCGGGCGCGGCTGTCGCCGCATTCCCGCGACCGCATCGCAAGCTAGAGGAGCAGGGCAATGATCGAGGAAAGGTTCGACGCGATCGTCGTCGGCGCCGGCATGGCCGGCAATGCCGCCGCGCTGACCATGGCCAAGCGCGGCATGAAGGTGCTGCAGCTGGAGCGCGGCGAGTATTCCGGCTCGAAGAACGTGCAGGGCGCCATCCTCTACGCCGACATGCTGGAGAAGCTGATTCCGGATTTCCGCGAGGAAGCGCCGCTGGAGCGGCATCTGGTCGAGCAGCGCTTCTGGATGCTCGACGACAAGTCGCATGTCGGACTGCATTACCGCTCCGATGACTTCAACGAGGAGAAGCCGAACCGCTACACCATCATCCGCGCGCAGTTTGATAAGTGGTTCTCATCCAAGGTGAAGGAAGCCGGCGCCACGGTGTTGTGCGAGACCACGGTGACGGAGCTGGCGCAGGACGCCTATGGCAAGGTGATCGGGGTGAAGACCGATCGTCGCGACGGCGAGATCCATGCTGATGTCGTCGTGCTCGCCGAGGGCGTCAATGGCCTCTTGGGGACGCGCGCAGGCCTGCGCGAGCGGCCGAAGCCGGAGAACGTCGCGCTCGCGGTCAAGGAGATGCATTTCCTGCCGCGCGAGACCATCGAGGCGCGCTTCAATCTGAAAGGCGACGAGGGCGCCGTCATCGAGGCCGTCGGCACCATCTCCCGTGGCATGACCGGGATGGGCTTCATCTACTCCAACAAGGAATGCATCTCGCTCGGCATCGGCTGTCTGGTCGCCGACTTCCAGAAGACCGGCGAGACGCCATACGGCCTGTTGGAGCGCTTCAAGCAGCATCCGTCGGTGGCGCCGCTGATCGAGGGCTCCGAGGTCAAGGAATATGCCGCGCATCTGATTCCCGAAGGCGGCTACAACGCGATCCCGCAGCTCTGCGGCGACGGCTGGGTCGTGGTCGGCGATGCCGCCCAGCTCAACAACGCTGTTCATCGCGAGGGCTCCAACCTCGCGATGACCTCGGGGCGGATTGCGGCGGAAGCGATCTTCCAGGTGAAGTCGCGGCGCGATCCGATGACCAAGGAGAACCTCGCGCTCTATAAGAAAATGCTGGAGGACTCCTTCGTCATCAAGGATCTGAAGAAATACAAGGACATGCCGGCGCTTCTGCACAACCAGTCGCAGAACTTCTTCCTGACCTATCCGCAGCTCGTCTCGAAGGCGATGCAGAACTTCGTGCGGGTCGATGGCACGCCGAAGAAAGAGAAGGAAAGCAGCACGTTGCGCTCGTTCGTGAATGCCCGGTCGTGGACCGGCCTGTTCGGCGACGCCTTCCGCTTCGCGCGGGCGTGGCGATGAAACTGACGTGAGACATTTGATGAAGGGAGATCAGCCATGACCACCGAAGTCGCAGTCCGGGTCGAAGACAAGCTGTTCTACAATCGTTATCTCGTCGATGCCGGGCGGGCCCATATCAAAGTGCGCCCGCACACGACGCCCACGCCACAATTGCTGTCGCTGTTGAAGGCCTGCCCGGCGCGTTGCTACGAGCTCAACGACAAGGGCCAGGTCGAGATCACGGCCGATGGCTGCGTCGAATGCGGTACCTGCCGGGTGATCGGCGAGGCCAGCGGCGACATCGAGTGGAGCTATCCGCGGGGCGGCTACGGCGTGCTGTTCAAGTTCGGTTGAGACGTTCGGTTTCGACGTTTCGCTTCGGAACGCACGGCGTGGCGGAAGACTGCGAGCCGTGGCAAGATACCGCAATCTGCGGGAATCGGGCGGGCGGATGAAAGGTGTGGCATGCCGAGAGTTGCGTCGCGAAGCGAACTGGAGGCCTTGCTCGACGACGATGTGCCCTATGGGGACCTGACCACCGACGCGCTCGGCATTGGCGCGATGGCGGGCGCGATGCAGTTCAGCGCTCGGGATCAGATGGTCCTCGCGCTCGCGGAAGATGCCGCCGCGCTGATCGAGCTCGCCGGATGCCGGGTCGAATTGACCGCACCAAGCGGCGCGCGGCTTGAGAAAGGCGCTGCCATTCTCACGGCGCGCGGACCGGCCAGTGCGCTGTTGCGAAGCTGGAAGGTGGCGCAAACCCTGATCGAGATCTGGTCGGGGGTGGCAACCGAGGCCCATGCGATCGTCGTGGCGGCGCAAGCCGTTGCTCCCGGCATCGCTGTCGCGTGCACGCGCAAGAACGTTCCAGGCGTCAAGCGCTTCGCAGTGGCCGCGGTACGGGCGGGCGGGGCGGCGATGCATCGGCTCGGCCTGTCCGAGACGGTCCTGGTGTTTCCCGAACATTGCGCGTTTCTTGGCGGCACACCGTTGACAGACGTGGTGGCGCAGCTGCGGCGTGCCGCACCCGAGAAACGGCTGGTCATCGAGGTTGCGACGCTGGAGCAGGCGGTTGCCGGCGCCGTGGCCGGGTTCGACGTGATCCAGGCCGAGAAGTTCTCGCCCGATCAGATTGCTGCGCTGGTGGCGCGGATGAATGCGGTGGCCGCGATGGGGGCGCGTCCCATCATTGCTGCCGCAGGCGGCGTCAATGCCGCTAATGCTGCTGATTACGCGAGGGCCGGCGCCGACGTATTGGTCACTTCGGCCCCCTATGTCGCCCGTCCCCGCGACGTGCAGGTGCATATCGCGCCGGTCTGACTGGCTGCGTCACGAGCGCCGCCATTCCGGGACAGCCCGCGCGACAAAATGGCAAAGCCATTTTGCGCGGAGGGCTGAACCCGGAATCTCGAGATTCTCAGGTGCGCAATTGCGCATCATAGTTCGACGCTGCCGCATCGCCCCGGAATGACGGTCAAGCAGGCCATGTTTCCTGCTTGTGGTGCAGTCAGACTAAGCCTCGTGCGGGGAGAGGCGGCCTCCTGCCGCGCTATTTCCCGTGTCCCGCTGCTCGTGCGTCGGCGATCGCCTGCTTGAACGCTTTTGCATTCGGTGCGCCGGGCACCCGGAAATGACCGATGATGAAGGCCGGCGTGCCTTGGAAGCCGAGACCGACCGCCTGTTCGTGATTGCGGGCAAGGATGGCGTCGATGGCCGCGCGATTGGCTTGGAGATCGTTCTTGGCGCGCGCGAGATCAATGCCGGCGGCGTCGAGCGTCGCGTCGACCTTCTCTTCCGACAGTTTCTCATTCAAGGAGATCAGCGCTTCATGCGCCTCCAGGAACTTGCCCTGGTATTTCGCCGCAAGCGTGAGCCGCGCGGCATAGATCGACGGGCCGCCGAAGATCGGCCAGTCCTTGAACACCAGGCGCACGTGCCCGTCCTCGCGCACGACCTGTGCAAGCTCGGGACTGACCTTGCGACAATAGGGACATTGGAAGTCGAAATACTCGACGATCGTGATGTCGCCCTTGTCATTGCCGGCCACCGGAATCTCCGGATCGCGCAGGATGCGGGCTTGGCTCAACGGATCAGCATCATCGGCGCGGGCGTGAGACGACAGCGATGCTGCAGCCAGCACGGCGAGGGCCGCGATCCATACGGTCATTGTCTTGGTCATCTGGGATTTCTCTTCTAGTGAGCGGTGACGGGGCGGGAGGCGGTATCGATCGCGTCCAGCACGATCTCTTGGGTGAGCAGTTCGGGAAGGACGATGCCGTTCGGCGCGCCAGGTCCGAACACGACGTTGAACGGCAGCCCATAGCGATCGAAGGATTTGAGGTAGGCGGCGATGGTGTCGTTCGGCTTGGTCCAGTCCGCCTTGACCGGAATGACATCCGAGGCGAGGCGCCGGTGGACGGCGGCGCCGTCGAGGACGAGCGTCTCGTTGACCTTGCAGGTGACGCACCACGACGCGCCGATGTCGACGAAGACCGTGTGTCCGGTGCGGACCTGGTCTGCGATCTCCGCCGGCACGAGCGGCTGCCATAAGATCTCCTGTCCCTTTGTCTCCGTGGCAGGAGGTCGCGTCGCGGCAACCACGACCAGCGCGATGGCCGCAGTGGCCAGCGCAGCCGGGATGGCGTGCCTCAGGCGGATGCGGGATGCGGCGAGGGCCAGAACAAACGCAAGAAGGAGCGCACCGGTGACGCCCGCCGTTGCGATGCCGCTGATCTCGGCGAGGATGATGATGAGCCACAGCGTGGTCGCGATCATCGCGGCTGCGGCCAGCGCGCGAACGGCAATCATCCAGCGGCCAGGCCGCGGCAACAGGGCCGCGAGCCGCGGCACTGCCGCGAGTGCCAGATAGGGTGACGCCATACCGAGGCCGAGACCGGCGAAGACCAGCAGGATCTGCGGTGCCTGCTGCGACAACGCGAAAGCGACTGCTGTGCCGACGAAGGGCGCCGAGCATGGCGTTGCCAGCAAGGTCATGACGAAGCCGTTGAAGACGTGGCCCGCAAGCGATCGTCCATGCCCCGCCTGACCAATGCGACTCCCGAGCCACCACGGCAGACCGATCTCGAACAGGCCAAGCAGGTTGGCCGCGAAGGCGACCAGCACCACGCTCATCGCGATCAGAAATGCAGGCTGCTGGAATTGCAGACCCCAGCCAATCTGTGCGCCCGCGGCCTTGAGCGTTGACAGCGTCACGGCAAGCGCCGCGAAGGAAGCCAGAATACCGGCGGCCGTTGCCAGGAGGGCCGCCCGGAGCGGAGGGGCGTCCGTCGTGCGGTGGTCGATCAGCGAGACCACCTTGAGCGACAGCACCGGGAATACGCAGGGCATCAGGTTGAGAATGAAGCCGCCAAGCAGAGCGATCCCGAGAATGACCCAGATCGAACTCGTCGCAGCGGCGGTCTTGGAGACCGATGAGGATGGAGCGGCGGCCACCTGCGGGAGCGCGGCTTCGAGCGCACGCTCGCCATCGACGAGCGTGACCCGAAGCGGTCGCTGCAAGCCGGTCTGGTCGAGGCCGTTGACCGGAATTGAGATCAGTGCATCGCCCTCAGCGCGCGGCTCCACGTGTGGCCGGCCGGCCGCGACCGCGAGGTCGCCATCGACGAAAACGTCAGGTGCAGTGAGTTCTGGCTGCGCATGCGCTTCGATCACCAGATGCGGCTTGGGCTGTCGCTCCAGCCGCAGCGATTGGATGGAGAGCGTCGGCGACGAGTTGCGTGGGACCTTGTGGCGCCATTCATCGATTTGCGTCTGGGCCGCGTTCTGATGTGATCCTGGCGCGATCTCCGCCTCAAGCTGCGCCTCGTTCTGGGTGCAGATGACGGAGCAGACGTAAAGGACCGCCTTCAGCGACAGATGCGCCGGCGCCGAAGCATCCTTGAGGCGGACGTGCAGCGGAAACAGCACATGGTTTTCATAGCCATAGGTATCAATATCCGCCTCGGTGAAGCGGCGGGGTGCCGGCCACTCGACCGTCACGTCGGCCACGTTCTGCGAGCCCGACCAGTCGAACTCGGGCGGGGCCCCGGCATCGCCTGCGGAGCGCCAATAGGTGTGCCATTCCGGCCCGAGCCTGACGTCGAGTCCAAGCCAGGCGGCTGACCCGGCGTCGTCGGCATCGCCAACAAGCAGTCGGGTCGACACATCGGCCTTGGGATGAAAGCCGGCTGTCTGCGCCGCGGCAGGCGCGAGCGCCAAAGCTGCCAGCAGTGCGACAACGGCCGTGAGCCGAACGAACATGAAACTCTCCCTCGCAAAAGGCTCATCGCAGCCGGAGGCGTCACGGCGTGACGAGCCTCCGGATTCCCCCGCTCGGAATGGAGCGTTTCCGCCCCGGACCGGCCAGGTGCTCTGCGATTGCCGATAGATGTTCGATTTCTCCAGCCGCGGCGTTACGCTGCGACAAAGAGAACAAACACATTTGGCAGAGCGGACGCCTGCATTCGTCTCATCCCGTCGCAAAACGGGGCATGAGCGGTCCGCTCGCGCTGTTACGCGAGGCGACGGGGAGGGCGGTAGGGCGAGGAAGCACCGCATTGTGGCGGCAGACGCAAATGAGCAGTCCGCCAATGCAACGCATGAACGACTGGACTCGGCGCCGCGGCGCCGGGATCATTCGACGGCAGCCCGTTGACGCTGAATGCTGCGAGCGGGCAGGTGTTGATGGCTCCGGGCAACACCGCCTTCTGGCAGGGCTTTGGAACGCTCTGATACGGGCCGGACCACGCGGCCGCAGACACTCTGGTCGCTGCAATGGCGGGAGAGGCGGCTACGCTGCTGGCGATCGAAACCGTCGCCAGGACAAGCACCATCAGCGCCGCGGTAATGCGGCGGGCAAAGGCTGCTATGCTGGTCGGGTCAGATGCCATCCTAAGCTCTTGCATGAACGATCGAGCCTTGGCTCATAAGCCGCCGACAGGCAATTCAAATATCCGCTAGCAGATATCTTGACCTGCTCGTCCGTCATTCCGGGCTCCCTCGCTGCGCTCGGGCCCCGGAATGAACAGGACGTGAAGCGAAAGACCGGCTCTTCTCGCGACCACGCCGATCGAGATTTTGTCCGCAGCTCGATTTCAGGCAGCTTTCGCCCTGCGCTCGAATTCCTCGAACGCGCCGATCGCCTCGGCCGCATACATCAGCGCGGGACCGCCGCCCATATAGATGGCCATGCCGAGGGTCTCCTCGATCTCCTGACGCGTCGCGCCAAGCCGGACCAGGGTCTCGGTATGAAAGCCGATGCAGCCGTCGCAACGGACGGCGACGCCGATCGCGAGCGCGATCAGCTCCTTGGTCTTCTTGTCCAGCGCGCCGTCGCGGGTGGCCGCCTGCGCCAGCGCAGAGAAGCCCTGCATGACGTCTGGGATGTCCTTGCGCAGCGTCTTGAGATTGCCGGAGAGATCCCTGCAGAGTTCGGTAAATTTGCTGTCCACGATGTCCTCTCCTATTTTGGTTTGGCGACGGATTGGCGCGGCCCGCGGAGCGCGATGTAGATCGCGGGGATCACGAGCACGGTCAGAAGCGTCGATGAGGCCAGGCCGAACAGGAGTGAGATCGCGAGCCCCTGGAAGATCGGATCGAGCAGGATGGTGGCCGCACCGATCATCGCAGCGAGTGCAGTCAGCAGGATCGGCTTGAAGCGCACCGCGCCGGCCTCGAGCACGACGTCGCGCAGGCTCTTGCCCTCGCCGCCGCTGTGGCGGATGAAGTCGACCAGAAGGATCGAGTTGCGCACGATGATGCCGGCGAGCGCGATGAAGCCGATCATCGAGGTTGCGGTGAACGGCGCACCCAGCAGCCAATGGCCGAGCAGGATGCCGATCAAAGTGAGCGGGATCGGCGTCAGGATCACCAGCGGCAGGCGGAAGCTGCCGAATTGCGCCACGACCAGCACGTAGATGCCGAGGATCGCCGCGCCGAACGCAGCCCCCATGTCGCGGAAGGTCACGTAGGTGATTTCCCATTCGCCGTCCCACAGCAGCGTCGGGTGCGACTCGTCCGCGGGCTGACCGTGGAAGGCGATGACCGGCTTCGGCAGCTTGCCCCAGTCATGCGCGTCGATCCGGTCGGCCACCGCCATCATGCCGTAGAGCGGGGCCTCGAAACGTCCGGCCAGCTCGGCGGTCACCATGTCGGCGAAACGGCCGTCGCGGCGGAAGATCACGGGCGAGCCCTGTTCGACGGTGGCCTTCACGACTTGGCCGAGCTCGACGACGGTCTTGCTGCCGGGCACGGTGTTCGCCGGCACCGGCGTCGACGCCAGCGCCTCGGTCCAGGTCTTGTCCCGCTTCGGCAGCTTGACTGCGATCTCGATCGGATTGCGGTCCTCGCCGCGATGGGAGTAGCCGATCGACACGCCGCCGAACAGGGTCTGGATCGTGTCGTAGACGTCGCGCTGCTCGACCCCGAAATATTCGAGGCTGTCCTGGTCGATCGAGAGCCGCAGCCGCGGGCGCTTCTCGCCGATGGAGTCGTCGACATCGACGATGAACGGCACCTCGCCGAAGATTGTCTTCACCTCGTTTGCGACGGCGCGCCGCGTCGCTGCGTCCGGACCATAGATCTCGGCGAGCAGGGTGGCGAGCACCGGCGGTCCCGGCGGCACTTCAACGACCTTGACGCTGGTGCCCGCCGGTAGCGGCACCGCCTTGAGTCGCTGGCGCAGGTCGAGCGCGATCTCGTGGCTGCTGCGTACGCGGTCTCCTCGCGCCGTCAGGTTGACCTGCAATTCGCCGAGCTCGGGTCGTTCGCGCAAGTAGTAGTGGCGGACCAGACCGTTGAAATTGAACGGCGCCGGCGTTCCGGCGTAGCTCTGGACGGTGGTGATCTCCGGCAGCTGACGGGCGATGTCGGCTGCGGCGAACAGCAGCCGCTCGGTGTCCTCCAGGCTCGCGCCTTCGGGCAGATCGGCGATGACGGCGATCTCCGACTTGTTGTCGAACGGCAAGAGCTTCACCGTGACCGACTTGGTCGCAAACAACGTCATCGACAACAGCGTCGCGATGCCGACCCCGAGCAGGAAGATCCACGCCGAGCGCCTGCTTGCGACGATCGGGCGCGCCACGCGGCGGTAAAGCCGGCCGAGCCTGCCTTCGTCATGCGTAGCGGGCACGGCCGCGCCGCCTTCGTCGGCCTTGTCGAAGTCCTTTTTCGGCGCCAGCCGCAGCATCAGCCACGGCGCGACCACCATCGCGACGAAGAACGAGAACAGCATGGCGGCCGAGGCGTTGGCCGGAATCGGCGCCATATACGGGCCCATCAGGCCCGACACGAACAACATCGGCAGCAAGGCCGCGACCACGGTGAGCGTTGCCACGACGGTGGGATTGCCGACCTCGGCGACCGCTTCGATCGTGGCCTGCAGGCGCGGGCGGCCGTCGCGCATCCCCCAGTGTCGCGCGATGTTCTCGACCACCACGATCGCGTCGTCGACCAGGATGCCGATCGAGAAGATCAGGGCGAACAGGCTGACCCGGTTGATCGTGTAGCCCATCAGGTTGGCGGCGAATAAGGTCAGCAGGATCGTGGTCGGGATCACGACGAGGGTCACGATCGCCTCGCGCCAGCCGATCGCAATCGCGATCAGGACCACGATCGAGAGAGTCGCAAGCCCGAGATGGAACAGGAGCTCGTTGGCCTTCTCGTTGGCGGTTTCGCCATAGTCCCGCGTGACCGTGACCGTGACGTCATCCGGGATCAGTCGCCCTTTGAGACCTTCCAGCCGCTGGGCGATGTCATGCGACACGATCACGGCGTTGGCGCCGGCACGTTTGGCGATCGCCACGCTGACCGCAGGCACGCGATTCCAGGCGCCATTGTCGTGGCGCGCATCGTTCCAGACCCGGTGTTCGGCGAGGCCAGGTCCGATCACGACGGTCGCGACATCGCGAACGTAGACCGGGCGGCCGTCGCGGGTGGTGATCAGGAGCAGGCCGATATCCGGAATTCCCGCAAGCGTTTGCCCGGCCGCGACATTGCGGACGATGCCGCCGTCTCTGACGTCGCCGGCCAGGAAGGAGCGGTTGGCATCCTTCACCTTGGCGACGAGCTGCTGCAACGTGATGCCGAACAACGAGAGCTTTTCCGGATTGGGCTCGACCCGGATCTGCTGCGCGCCGCCCCCGGAGATATAGGTGAGGCCGACATTGTCGACCTTGGTGAGCTCGGCGCGGAGCTTGTCCGCAAGCTCATACAGATCCTTGTCGGTCCAATGGTCGGCAGCCTCCGGCTTGGGCGACAGCGTCAGCACGGTGACGGCGACATCGTTGATGCCGCGTCCCACGATCAGGGGCTCGGCGATGCCGACCGGAATGCGATCGAGATTGGCGCGGATCTTCTCATGTACGCGCAGGATCGCGTCTTCGAACTTGGTGCCGACCAGGAAGCGCGCGGTGACCATCACCCGGTCGTCTTCGGTCTGGCTGTAGACATGCTCGACGCCGTCGATCGCCTTGACGATGGTCTCGAGCGGCTTGGTGACGAGCTCGACCGCATCCGGCCCGCGCAATCCGTCCGCATTGATGCGGATGTCGACCATCGGCACGCTGATCTGCGGCTCCTCCTCGCGCGGGATCACGATGACCGCGATCAAGCCGACCACCAGAGCTGCCAGCAGGAACAGCGGCGTCAGCGGCGAGCCGATCGTCGCCTGAGTGAGCTTGCCTGATAATCCCAGCTTCACGGCAGCACCAGCTGGTCGCCCGCGCGCAGGCCGGACAGGATCTCAAGGCCATCGGGAAGATCGGCGCTCGGCAGCTCGCGGCCGCGTTGCACCGGGACGACGACGGTCTGATCGCGTTGCCGCAACTGGACATAGTCGATCCCGAAGCGGGTGGTGACATAGCGTGCCGGGATCACGAAAGCGTTGCGCGTGCCGCCGGAGATCCACACCCGCAGCCGGTCGCCGACGAAATACTGGCCGAGGCCTGTGACGATCGCGTCCGCGACGACCCGGCCTTCCTCGATCTGCGGATAGACCAGATCGATCACGCCCCATTTGTCGCCTTGCTCGCCCAATTCGGCGCCGTCGACGCGAACCTTGTCCCCGGCCTTCAGGAACAGCGCGTGGCGCTCCGGCACGCGCAGCCGCAGCTTGAAGTTCTGCTGCGCGATGGTGACGATCGGATCGCCTTGCAGCACCACTGATCCCACCGTCACGAGCTTCTTCAGCACCCGGCCGTCGTCGGGCGCCAGCACCTGTCCTTCGGTCAGCTGCTGCTGCACAACGCCGCGCTCGGCGGTCTTCGATCGCAAATTGTTCTGTGCGACGTTGAGCGCCGTCCGCGCCTGATCCAGATTGGTGCGCGGCAGCGTCCCGCGCTCGACCAGCCCCTGGATGCGGTCGAAGTCGATCTGCGTCTGATCCGCCTGGGCCTGCAGGGCCAGGATCTGGGCATCCAGCGACTTCATCTGCAGCACCAGCTTCTCGTCGCCGACCACTGCGATGGCCTGGCCGCGCGTCACGGCATCACCTTCCCGGACATGAAGCTGAGCTACTGTGCCGCCAATCCGCGCACGCGCCGGCACCACGCTGACGCTCTCCACCGTGGCGAACACCGCCTTCTCGTCGGCAACCTCGCGCGAGGACACCGTCAAGGTTTCCGCCCTGGCCAGCGCTGGCCAAGTCGCAATGGCGATCAAGCACAGGAGCAATAGTCTTCGCATCAGCCCGTTCCGTTTTGCTGAATTCCGCAGGATCGTCCGGCAGCCGCGAAGCTTCCGTACGCATGCCATGACGGCCGTCCTCAACCGTTGATTTGCCTCAAGGCACGATCCGCGCCTCTATGTTGCTTTCCGCCCGGATCTTGCAGACTTCGGCGCGCAATAGACCTGATAGAGCGTCTTCAGCACCTCGCGCGCCGGATCGCTTGCGATCGCGTAGTAGATCGTCTGCCCGTCGCGCCGTGCCGACACCAGCCCGTCCCTGCGCAGGAGCGCCAGATGTTGCGAGACGGTGGAATCGCGCAGATTCAGGTACGTGGCGAGATCGCCGACGGAACGCTCGCCGTCGATCAGTTGGCAGATGATCAGAAGCCGGTGACGGTTCGAGAGCGCCTTGAGGAGATCGCTCGCCTGATCCGCCGCAACTTCCATGACGTCAGCATCAATTTTCATAGTTGCGTATATACAGATATTCGAATATATAGTCAAGCAAGATCGATAAGCCACGGAGCACGTGGCGGCGAAAAAGGGAACCAAGGAGAGCACCATGGCAGAGATTGTCGTAATCGGAGCCGGCCTGAGCGGGACGCTGATGGCCTATGAATTGCTGGCGCAGGTGAGACGCGAGGATCGCCTGACGGTCATATCCGAGGGGCCGGCCTATCATTTCGTGCCGTCGAACCCCTGGGTCGCGGTTGGCTGGCGCAAGCGCGACGAGATCGAGATCGATCTGGTCGACATCATGAAGCGCAAGGGGATCCGCCTGCTCACCCAAGGCGCCAAGCGCGTGCATGCGTCCGACAAGCAGATCGAGCTGAATGACGGTGCGATCGTGGACTATGACTATCTCGTCATTGCCACGGGGCCGGAGCTCGCCTTCGACGAAATTCCGGGGCTCGGCCCGCAGGGCCATACCCAGTCGGTCTGTCATGTCGACCATGCTGCCCACGCCAAGGCTGCGTTCGACAAGCTCGCCGAGAACCCGGGCCCGGTGGTGATCGGCGCGGTGCAGGGGGCGTCCTGCTTCGGCCCGGCCTACGAATTCCTGTTCATCCTGGAGACCGAGCTGCGTCGCCGCAAACTGCGCGACCGCGTGCCGATGACGTTCGTGACCTCGGAGCCCTATATCGGACATCTCGGTCTCGATGGCGTCGGCGACACCAAGGGCCTGCTCGAGAGCGAGCTGCGCGAGAAGCACGTCAAGTGGATCACCAATGCGCGCGTCACCTCGGTCGAAGCGGGACGCATGATGGTGGAGGAGCTGACCGAGGACGGTGCGCTGCGCAAGACCCATGAGCTGCCCTTTGCCTATTCGATGATGCTGCCGGCCTTTCGCGGCGTTGCCGCGGTGCGCGGCATCGAGAAGCTGACCAATCCGCGCGGCTTCATCATCGTCGACAAGCATCAGCGCAATCCTGATTTCCCCAACGTGTTCGCGGTCGGGGTTTGCGTCGCCATTCCGCCGATCGGCCCGACGCCGGTCCCGGTTGGCGTGCCGAAGACCGGCTTCATGATCGAATCGATGGTCACGGCGACGGCGATGAACATCGGCGCGCTGCTGCGCGGACGGGAGCCGGCAGCGCAGCCGACCTGGAATGCGATCTGTCTCGCCGATTTCGGCGACTCCGGCGTCGCGTTCCTGGCGCAGCCGCAGATCCCGCCGCGCAACGTCAACTGGTCGTCAAAAGGGGAATGGGTGCACTACGCCAAGGTCGCGTTCGAAAAATACTTCCTGCGCAAGATGCGGCGCGGTGCGCCGGAGCCGTTCTATGAGCGCTTCCTGCTCGACCGGCTCAACATCGCCAAGGTCAAGGAGCTCAGAACCGGGACATGAGCGACACGTTTCAGGTGGTGTGCGGTCATTGCGGGCAGATCAATCGGCTGCCCGCAGCGCGCACGCCGGCAGCCGCCAAATGCGGCAAATGTCATACGCCCATCTTCGACGGCCATCCGATTGAGGTCGACGAGGCGGCGTTCAAGCGCCATCTCGCCCATAGCGACCTGCCGCTCCTGATCGACGTCTGGGCGCCGTGGTGCGGTCCCTGCCGCGCGATGGCACCGATGTTCGAGCGGGCGACGGCAGAGCTCGAGCCGCGCGTGCGGACGCTCAAGCTCAACTCCGACAATGCGCCGGACGTCTCGGCCCGTTTCGGCATTTCGGGCATCCCGACGCTGCTTCCTGTGAAAGGCGGCCGGGAGCTGTCGCGCATCTCAGGTGCGATGGATTCGCAAAGAATCGTCGCGTGGACTTTGTCCGGCCTAGGCCGACTTTGATCACGCTCAAACCGAACCACAAAGGAGCATGCCATGAACATCGACAAAGCAGTTCTCACCTTCGCAGGGTTCGTCGTCCTGCTCGGCCTCGCGCTCGGCTGGACGATCAATCCCTATTGGTATCTGCTGACGGCTTTCGCAGGGTTGAACATGATCCAGGCATCTTTCACCGGCTTCTGCCCTGCGGCGATCGTGTTCAAGAAGCTCGGCTTGAAGAGCGGTCACGCGTTCTCTTGATTGTCGAGCTGGCCGGTGGGACGAGGCGATCACGAGGATCAAAATGGCTGATTCAGACGATACCGTTATCGTCGGCCCGCTCTATAAGGCGCGTACGAAAGTCTATCCGCAGGCCGTTCACGGCCGCTTTCGCCGCATCAAGTGGACGATCCTGTGCATCGCGCTCGGCATCTACTACCTGCTGCCGTTCGTGCGCTGGGATCGCGGTCCCGGCCTGCCCAACCAGGCAGTCCTGATCGACTTCCCGCACCGCCGCTTCTACTTCTTCTTCATCGAGCTGTGGCCGCAGGAGGTCTATTACTTCACCGGCCTCCTGATCCTCGCGGCGGTGACGCTGTTCCTGATGAATGCGGTGGCGGGCCGGCTGTGGTGCGGCTATCTCTGCCCGCAGACGGTCTGGACCGATCTGTTCTATGCGGTGGAGCGCTGGGTCGAGGGCGACCGCCGCGAGCGGATCCTGAGCGACAAGCGCGGCTGGACCTTCACCCATGCGCGCCGGGTCGCCACCAAGCATTTTCTGTGGCTGATGATCGCGTGGTGGACGGGCGGCGCCTGGGTGCTCTACTTCGCTGACGCGCCGACGCTGGTAAAGGATCTCGCGACCTTCCAGGCGCCGTTTGTGGCCTATCTCTGGATCGGCATTCTCACCGCCACCACCTACACCTTCGCCGGCCATGCCCGCGAGCAGATGTGCATCTATATGTGCCCGTGGCCGCGCATCCAGGCGGCGCTGACCGATGAATGGGCGCTCAACGTCACCTATCGCGGCGACCGCGGCGAGCCGCGCATGTCGGTCAAGAAGGCGGAGCACGCGCGCGAGCAGGGGCAGCCGGCCGGCGACTGCGTCGACTGCCATCAATGCGTCAACGTCTGTCCGACCGGCGTTGATATCCGAAATGGCCTCCAACTCGGCTGCGTTCAGTGCAGCCTGTGCATCGACGCCTGCGATACGGTGATGAAGGAGATCGGACGGCCAACCGGCCTGATCGCCTATGACACCGACATCAACGTGCAGCGGCGCAGGGAAGGCAAGCCGGAAATCTACCGGCTGATCCGGCCGCGCACCATCATCTATGCGAGCTTCATCGCCATCGTCGGCAGCATCATGCTGTACAGCCTGGCGACACGCGGCACCTTGAGCCTCAACGTGCTGCATGAGCGCAATCCGCTGTTCGTGCAGCTCTCCGATGGCGGCGTGCGCAACGACTATACGGTGCGGCTGCTCAACAAGCGCGCTGCGCGCGAGGTCGTGCTCGATGTGACCGGCGTGGCCAACGCCAAGGTGACTGTTGCAGGTGTCACGCGCAACGCCGACGGCCGCATGCTCCTGGAAATCGGCCAGGACCAGACCCGCGAGATCCGCATGTCGGTGGAGGCTGCGAGCGCCGACATTCCGCCGGCGCCGCTCGATATCGAGATCAGGATCACCGATCCTGCCACCGGAACGTCGGCCAGCACCCACGACCATTTCGTGCCGCCACGGGGATAGGATCAGCGGTGTTCCGTACGCGGGGCCGGCGAAGAAGCGCGATCTTCATCTCTCCGAACGGCTACGTCATTTTGCCGCAGCGGCGACCGACAATTCGAAGACGAAGGGACGCTCGCGGAGCAACCGGTTCAATGCCGCTTTCCCCGCTTGCGTGCGAAGCTCTCGATCAGCTCACGCAGTTTGGCCTGGCGGATGCGGCGGGCCGCCTTGGCCGCCGGCAGCCAGACCACCTTGCGTTGGCCGCGCTCCGGCCACCGCGCGTGCTGCTTCTTCACCTCGAGCGGAAACAGCTGGACCTCGCAGGTGATCTTGCGCTTGCCCTTGCGCTTGCGATGCTTGAACTGCCCGACGGGCCGGCGGCTGACTTTGCCGCGTAGCCCGGCCTCTTCATAGGCTTCGATGGCAGCCGTCCGGTGCGGGCGCTTGCGCCAGATCGGCCAGCCTTTCGGCACCGACCAACGGCGCTTGCCGCGAGTCGTGATCAGCAGGATGCTGAGCTCCATCTCCTCGATCCGGAACGGCAAGGCGGCCACTTGCTTGTTCTTCATCAAGACCCCCGTTTTGAGCTGAACCCGAGCGCGATCCCGGCTCCTATCCACGCCTGCAGGACCTGCATACGCAATAACCCTCGGAAGATGCAATCTGGAGCGAGCCCGGGGGACGTCATGTTCAGCCGTCGAGGCGGTGGCGGCGTGGAGCTGATCGGAGTTGGTCTGATTCGCGCGAGACAAGCAAACGGTGTCCGGATTGGACCGATGCTCTCTTGCGATGCACCGCTCGATATGCGACGACGCGCTTCGATTGTTCGCCGGGGCTGGCAAAGCAAGCAATATCTCGCTGCTGATGCGCGTCTGCGTATCTGCGCGGCGGCCACATGCTTTGCACACGTCGCCTGTCACGAGGGGGCCACAAAATCATGGCATCAGGCCGCCCATCGGCCGTCGCGTCGCTAAGCCTCCGGCTTGAGAGCGGCAGCCGCACCGGCATTAACACAGTTGATATTGCGCGTGTCCGACCCGGATTAATTTGCGGTGGCTTGGGTACGGAGCTGACCATGCACGACCCGGACGAAATCCTTGGCACAGACGGCGGCGATCAAGACGCGGATCAGCGTCCTGCGGCTATGCCTTTGCAAGGGTCGCGGCAGCTTCCGACGTCACCGGCGCTGCAGCCGAATCAGCTGTCGCCTCAGCCAACCGATCCATCAATCGATCCATCGGGCGCTGTCGCGAACGACGCGACGGCGGATGCCGACGGCGCCGATTCGGATGACACGGCAGATGGCGACAATGCGCCGCGCGTCGTGCCGACGATGTGGCGCTGATCAGGGACAGTCTCTGCCCTTCGGCCATCCGCCAACGTGGTTCATTTGCAGTAGGTTTCGTCCGGACATGAGAGCCAAAGTGCAGGCGCATCTTTAGGCGACCAACGAGCAGCTCAAGCGGCTCGAACAATGTCTGAGCGCTTGCGGCGAAAGCACGTCCAGTCTGAAGGATACCACGCAGTCCGCCAGGGCGAATCTTCAGGCGATCGGCCCATTCGATGGCCGGCGACGAGATCCTGAAGAACACCTTCGCCAACAAGGCGTTCGAGAATTTCGAGATCGCTGCCTACAAGTCGCTGCTCACACTATGCCAGGCTGCCGGGATGGCGGAAGCACGTGCCCCGCTCGAACAATCCCTGAAGGAAGAGGTGCGGATGGCGGAGTGGGTCGATTCGCATGTCGAGCAGGTCACCCGCGAATATCTCGTTCATGAAGAGCGTCAGGCGACCTGATCGACAGCCGGCCTGATTATCAAGCGTGATCCTATCCTGCTGAGCTCAGCCGATCCGGGCCGGTGTCTGTTCCGCAGACCCGTGGCCCGGATCTGGTCCTTGCACCGGGGCGGAGGTCGATGCGCGCAGGCGACGGCTGCGCAATGCCGGCAAGCTCACTCCCGCGATCATCAAGACAAGGCAAAGGCCGATCGGGACGAACGGCAGGAGGCCGAGCGAGGCCGCCCACATCGACGACCAGCCGAGCGTGAACAGGATCTGGCCGAATCCAAGAGCGCGCATCTCGCTATGTTCACGCGCCGTTATCCAGCGCTTGGCGCTCGCGGCAAGTCGGGACGCGACATTGTCTTGCACGGTCCCTCCTGTTTCGACTCCGTAGCTGATCCGATCCGGACGGTGCGAGCGCGACGTAAGCAGATCGCACCCGGAGCGCCTGAATGAAGCAGGTAGGCAACTGCCGAATGGCGACAGCACGACGATCCTTGAGCTGACAGCCGCCACGGTGCAGAACTGCTCCGAAGAGCCCATGTTCCAAACGGGTGTGCGGGTGCAGGCGTCGCGCGTGACGTCCGACGCGAGTATTGCGCAGATCGTCTTTTGTTTCCAGGGTGCGGCTCGCACCTGACTCAAATCAGCACCGGTCGGCGGTAGAACTGTTCTCATTAGCTTGGCGTCCAGCGCAAGGAACGGCGGAGCGCGGATTTCATTGGCGCGAGCCCACCTCGACAAGAGAGCCTCCGCATGGACGACTTCGGTAGGCCGACATGTCTTGCCGACCTGTCTTGCAATGTCGCGGCGGAGGCGACCGGACGCACGCTCGCGGTGCGGCCTGTACAATTCGACGGCTGATCGCGGCATGCAGGACATGCTGAGCTATCTGATCGCGCGCGACACCATGCATCAGCAGCAGTGGCTTGCCATCATCGAGGATCTCGGTGGGGCCAATCAGCGTCCGATTCCGAACAGCTTCGATCGCAGCAAGCAAGCGACGGAGTTTGCCTACATGTTCATGGGAACGCGCGGAATGGCGCGCCGCCTGAAGCCGGGCGCTACTGCGAAGGTCCGTCGCTCCATGGTAACGGGCAGTTTACCATGCGTCCCGGGTTCGAGCGGCGGGGCGGGGTTCCGAATCGGTTCCGAATCTTGGGCCGCACGTCAGTGCGGCTCAGCGCGAGCAGATGAATCAGGAACCGAGGAGGAATGCGCTGACTTGATTCGGGGTGGTGCCGGCGACTCCGGCCCTCGGACCCGCACGCATAGCCGATCTGGCGCAATGGACCTGGCCTTGGCGATCTGGCCGCCGGAACATCGGAACTTAGCATCAGGGCCAAAGTTCCACTGGTATCAAAACGTTAGCGGACGGTTCTTTGGCGCCGACAGCTGCAGAGGCGGTTCCCAGGCGGTTGCAAATGCGGCTCACACAAGCCACGGGAGCGGATGTCAGAATAGAAAAAAGTAAACTTGAGGTTGTTGGCAACCTCCGGTAACATCCGGATACCCATGATGGTCATCATGCGCTAGACATGATGTAGCCCTCTTGGGCGTTTCCTCCCTGGACTTGGGCCGCCTGCACTTCAGGCGGCCTTTCTTTTTGTTTGCTCTCATTCGTTCTCGGCCGCTTGCCGTCCATCGCAGCCGCGCTTGTTTTGTGGAAGTCAGGAAGACCGGAGCGGATTCGCCATAAGGCAGGATTGGCGAGACCTATCAATTCGATCAGTCCGTCCAGGTCGCTTGTGAACGGGCCTCTGGTGAAAGCGTCTGAAGATTTCTCTTTCGTTTTTTCAGAAATCGTGTTTTACTGCTTGCATCCCGCCTCGTCGCGGAGGGGCGTATCGCGGTCGTCACGAACGTGGAGGCGGGGAGCGGTGGGTGTGTCGGATTGCAGCGCGTCTCTCGCGCGGACGAACAATTCGGCATGCACGGTCAAGTCGCGCGGTCCTGATACTCCGACGCTAGTATCACGTTTGCGACGACGTTCACGCGTCGTGCAGGCAACGGTGTCCAGAAAGCCCGGCGCACCGGGGAGAACGCGAAGCAGCCGTTAAAGCCATCGCGCAGGGAAGGTCGGGATGCCTCGGCCAAACCTGTGGTTCCTGCCGCCTGCATTTTCTTTCGCAGGCGGGCCACGGGCGCGGTCAGCGCCCGGCCTTCCCTGCGCCCTCTCGCTTTCAAGAGGGTTCCGTCTGTCAAAGGCTCGGGCGCGTTGCGCGGCGAGGTCGCGAACGGCTGCCGTCCCGATCACGCGTTCATCATCGTCGTGCAGTGCAATGCCTTATGATTTTCGGCTTAGTTGATCCGGCTGCGCAACTCGTGCGAAGAGTCGGGAGCGCACGTCAGTTGCCAAGAACAAGCCGCATCAAATGGCGGCGACCCGGAGGAAGAGACATGAAGCTCAAGACCATCGTGATGGGCTGCGTTGCTGCGTCATCTCTGATGCAGAGCGACCTCGTATCGGCGGCCGACATCGACATTTCCGCGCACGACATTGGCGGTCAGGTGACCGGCACCAATGGCCCTGAAGCCGGCGTCTGGGTGATCGCCGAGACCAAGGATCTGCCGACCAAATATGCCAAGGTCGTCGTCACCGACGACCAGGGGCGCTACGTCATCCCCGAGCTTCCCGATGCGAGCTACAAGGTCTGGGCGCGAGGCTATGGACTTTCGGACACCGCGCAGGTCGACGCGCGACCTGGCAGGACGATCGATTTCAAGGCGCAGCCGGCAGCATCTGCTGCGGCAGCCGCGCAGCTTTATCCCGGCATGTACTGGTATTCGATGCTCGATATCCCGAAGCCGGAGGAATTTCCCGGCACCGGCGACAAGGGCAACAAGATCGTGGAGACGATGAAGTCCCAGGCGCAGTGGGTGGATACGGTCAAGAACGCCTGCCAATCCTGCCACGCGTTGGGGTCTCGCGGCATCCGCGAGGTGCCCAAGACGTTCCTGGAAGGGCACAACTCACAGGACGCCTGGGCGATCCGAACGCAGGCCGGCCAGGCCATGGAATACATGGCCACAGTGCTCGGCAGCATGGGGCCCGACAGAACCTATGCGATGTTCGCGAACTGGACCGACCGCATTGCCGAGGGTGAGCTGCCGTTCGACAAGCCGGAACGGCCGAAGGGCGTCGAGCGCAACGTCGTCTACACGATGTGGGACTGGGCCTCGCCGACTCACTATCAGCACGATGCGATCTCGACCGACAAGCGCAATCCGACCGTAAACGCCAACGGATTGATCTACGGCTCGCCGGAGGAGAGCACCGACCTGATCCCGACGCTCGATCCGGTCAAGAACGTCGCTTCGACCATCACCGAGCCCTATCTCGATCCCAACACGCCGTCATCGGCGGATGCACCGCGCGGCACCTCGGCCTATTGGGGCGACGAGCCGATCTGGGACGGCCACACCAGCATCCATAACGTCATCATGGATGAGCAGGGCAAGGTCTGGTTCACCGCGCGGCTGCGGCCGCCGCAGAATCCTGACTACTGCAAGCAGGGCTCCAGCCATCCGTCGGCGCAGGTCGACCCGCAGGCCACCTCGGTACGCCAGCTGTCGCGCGTCGATCCCGCCACCGGACAATGGGATCTGATCAACACCTGCTTCTCGACGCATCATCTCTATTTCGGCCATGACCCGAACGACACGCTGTGGATGAGCGCGGGCGGCCCCGGGCTCGGCGGCGGTGTCGTCGGCTGGCTGAATGTCAAACAATTCCGCGAGACCCGTGATGGCGTGGCTTCGCAAGGCTGGACGCCGCTGGTGATCGACACCAATGGCAATGGCAAGCGGGATGCCTTTGTCGGGGCTAAGGATCCGCTGGATCCGGCCAAGGACAAACGTGTCGTCGCCTCCTTCTACGGCGTGATGCCAAGTCCGGTGGACGATTCGATCTGGGGCCAGTCGATGGATCGGGGCTTCTCGCGGATCGACCAGCCGGGCTACATCATTCGCGTGGTGCCGGGGCCGGATCCGGCCAGGACCGCGCTTGCCGAAATCTATCAGCCGCCGGAGGGCACGTTCGGTCCGCGCGGCATCGACATCGGACTGGACGGTCTGGTCTGGACGGCGCTCTCCAGCGGACACCTCGCAAGCTTCGACCGTAGCCTGTGCAAGGGGCCATTGAACGGGCCGACCACGGCCGAGGGCAAGCAATGTCCGGAAGGCTGGAAATTGTATCGGATGCCCGGCCCGCAGTTCAAAGGCCTGGACCCCAGGGGCAGCGCCAATCACGCCTATTATCTCTGGGTCGATCGATTCAACATTCTCGGCCTCGGCGCCAACGTGCCGATCGCAACTGCCAATGGCGGCGAGTCGCTGCTTGCCCTCGTGAACGGCGAATTCGTCACCTTGCGCGTGCCGTATCCGCTCGGCTTCTTCACCAAGAATGTCGATGGCCGGATCGACGATCCCGCAGCCGGCTGGAAGGGGCGGGGCATCTGGACCACCTCGGGCACCCGCGCCAACTTCCACGGCGAGGGTGGGAAGGAAGCCTATCCGAAAGTGTTCAAGGTCCAGATGCGACCTGATCCGCTCGCCCATTGATCTCTGACCATTCAGATGGAGTTATTGATGACAAATACATCTCGACGCGATCTTCTCACGGCAGCGACAGGCGCGGCGGCAGCTGCGGCGCTTGCGTCGGAAGTGCGGCCTGCGGTGGCGCAGGCCGGTGCGAAGCCGATCTTTGCGGTGCCGGCGACCACGATTCCGATCGTGGGCGAAGAGGGCGTGTTCCCGGTTCGCCGCATCTATTGCATCGGCCGCAACTATGCGGCGCATGCGATCGAGCGCGGCTCCGATCCGAACCGGCAGCCGCCCTTCTTCTTTCAGAAGCCGACGGACGCCATCCAGAACGTCGCGATCGGCGAGGTCGCCGACCACCCGTATCCGTCCCTGACCAAGAACTATCACCATGAGGTCGAGCTGGTCGCGGCGTTGAAATCGGGCGGCACCAACATCCCGCCTGAGAAGGCGCTCGACCATGTCTATGGCTATGCGCTCGGCCTCGATATGACCCGGCGCGACCTGCAGAACGGCATGGCGGCGGAGAAGAAGCCCTGGGAGATCGGCAAGAGCTTCGATCATGCCGCGGTGCTCGGCCCGATCCATCCGGTCGCGAAGGTCGGACATCTGGCCAAGGGCGCGATCTCGCTCGCGGTAAACGGCACGGTGCGTCAGAACTCGGACCTGGAGAAGATGATCTGGAGCGTCGCCGAGCAGATCTCCAAACTGTCTGAAGCCTTCGAGCTGAAGGCCGGCGACATCATCTATTCCGGCACGCCAGAGAATGTCGGCCCCGTCGTGAAAGGCGACGTGCTGTTGTGCAAGCTCGAGGGCCTGCCGGACATGTCGATCAAGATCGTCTAGGCTCGCATTTGGAGTGTCCATCGGAGCTGCCGACAAAAAACGCCCCGCTTGCTGGAAGAGCAAGCGGGGCCCAAGTCGTCAGGAAGGAACGCTTCAGAAAGGGCCGCCGACCGGCGACCCTTCGTATTGAGCAGCGGTGGCTACGCTGCTTTCGCTTTCGCCACGTGGGTGGCGATCGCATCCATCAGAGCCGGCGACAGGCAGTCATAAGGTTCGAGCCCGAGCTCCTTGAGCCGCGCCCTGATCGCACCCATCTGCTCCGGCTTGACACCGGACTCGATGACCGAGGAGACGAACGCAGCGAAGCCAGGCGCAGCCGAACCTTCTTCCTGGAACAGCTCCGGATGAATGAAGTCGAGGCCGTAGAACGGGTGGCCCGTGTTCTCGATCCGGCCGTACATATGCGTGCCGCATTCCCGGCAGGCGTAACGCTGGATCACCGCTGAGGGATCGACGATCTGCAGCTTGTCGCCGTTCTCAAGCACGGTCACGTTCTGCCGCGGCACCACCGCGACCACGGAGAAAGTGGCGCCTTGCGGTTTCCAGCACTTGGTGCAGCCGCAGGCGTGGTTATGGGCGACATCGCCCTTGATGCCGACCTTCACCGGCCTGTCGTGGCACTTGCAGACCAAGGTGCCGCCGGCAAAGTGCCCCGAGCCCTGTCTGACACCGTTGTCGACCGATGGATGGATGTGAACAGTCATGACGCAATCCTCCTAGTGCTTGCCGTTGGTGATTTAGAAGACGACGACGGAGCGGATCGACTTGCCCTCATGCATCAGGTCGAAGCCTTTGTTGATGTCTTCGAGCTTGAGCGTGTGGGTGATCATCGGATCGATCGCGATCTTTCCGTTCATGTACCAGTCGACGATCTTGGGAACGTCGGTGCGGCCGCGCGCCCCGCCGAACGCGGTGCCCTTCCAGACACGGCCGGTGACGAGCTGGAACGGACGGGTGGCGATCTCCTTGCCCGCCTCGGCGACACCGATGATGATGGAGACGCCCCAGCCGCGGTGACAGGCTTCCAGCGCCTGCCGCATGACCGTGGTGTTGCCGGTGCAGTCGAAGGTGTAGTCGGCGCCGCCGTCCGTAAGTGCGGTCAGATGCTGGACGATGTCGCCCGAGATCTTCTTCGGATTGACGAAATGGGTCATGCCGAAACGGCGGCCCCATTCCTCCTTGCTGTCGTTGAGGTCCACGCCGATGATCTTGTCGGCACCGACCATCTTGGCGCCCTGGATCACGTTGAGCCCGATGCCGCCGAGGCCGAACACCACCACGTTGGAGCCGGGGGTGACCTTTGCAGTGTTGACGACCGCGCCGACGCCGGTGGTCACGCCGCAGCCGATATAGCAGCTCTTGTCGAACGGCGCGTCCTCACGGATCTTCGCGACCGCGATCTCCGGCAGCACGGTGAAGTTCGAGAAGGTCGAGCAGCCCATATAGTGGTAGATGGTCTGGCCCTTGTAGGAAAATCGCGAGGTGCCGTCCGGCATCACGCCCTTGCCCTGAGTGGCGCGGATCGCGGTGCAGAGGTTGGTTTTCTGGCTCAGACAGCTTTTGCACTGGCGGCATTCCGGCGTGTAGAGCGGAATCACGTGGTCGCCGGGCTTGACCGACATGACACCTGCGCCGACCTCGCGCACGATGCCGGCGCCCTCATGTCCGAGAATCGATGGGAAGATGCCTTCGCTGTCGAAGCCGTCCAGGGTATAGGCATCGGTGTGGCAGATGCCGGTGGCCTTGATCTCCACCAGCACTTCGCCGGCCTTCGGACCTTCGAGGTCGAGCTCGACGATCTCCAGCGGCTTCTTGGCTTCGAAAGCAACCGCGGCGCGCGTTTTCATCTCTTCAACTCCTATTCTTTGCTGGGACCGCCGACAGCCGTTCGAGGCCGCGATCCCCCATCAATGTTTGCCCATGCAGGAATTTTCAGCCTGAGTATAGGCCTCAGGCTTCTCTTCGTGACTGGCAGGACGTGCACGTCCCCACGCATCATTAGCGCGGGCGCGCAAGTACACATAGATGTCGTCCATGTAGCAGGCGACATTTGGGTTATCGCCAAACGCCGGCATGACATTCTCCTGCGCGGTGCTGATGTTCTTGCGACCGCTGGCAACGACTCCAAGAAAATCGCCATAGCTCATGGTCTTCAGCGAATCCTTCAGCGCCGGCGCGTAAGTCGACCCCATTCCGTCCGGCCCGTGGCAGACGTGACATTCCGAATGGTAACGGCGGTAGCCCGAATAGGTGTACCAATCGACGGCCCCATCAGCGGCGATCTTGTAGGTCGGGTTTCCGTCCTTGTCGAAGTACTTCCCGTCCTCGGACTTCACGGCAGCCGGATCACCGGACCCATCGGCAAAGGCGCGTTCCGTCAAGGCCATTCCACCGGCTGCCACGCATATAGCGGCCACCGCGATAAAGATATTACGCAAAGCTTGGTCCTCGAATTTCGGGGCAAGGCAGACCGGCGCATGGACCAGGTCCATGCGCCGGAAGCAGCCATCCTCAGTTTACTGCGGCAGGGAGAACACGGTCAGCGTGCCACCGAGCGCGGTGTAGTTCGAGAGCGCAGCATAGCCACCGACTGCACCGAGACCTGCGGTCGGATCGGTCAGGCCAGCCGCGAGGCCGATACCGGCCCAGCCACCGACACCCGACAAGACGGCGACATATTGCTTGCCGTTGTGCTCATAGGTCGTGACGTTGCCGATGATGCCGGACGGAGTCTTGAACTTGTAGAGCTCCTTGCCGGTCTTGGCGTCGACCGCCTTGAGGTAGCCTTCGAGCGTGCCGTAGAACACCACGCCACCAGCGGTCGCGAGTGCACCCGACCACACCGAGAACGGCTCCTTGTTCGACCAGACGATCTTGCCGGTCTTGCCGTCCCAGGCAATGAAGTTGCCCATGTTGGTGTCGCCCTGAGGCGGATACATCGACAGGGTGGCGCCGACATAGGGCTGCCCCGCGGTGTAGCTCACCTTGAACGGCTCGTAATCCATGCAGACATGGTTGGTCGGCACGTAGAACAGCTGCGTGTCAGGAGAGTAGGCTGCAGGCTGTTCGTCCTTGCTGCCGAGCGCCGCCGGACAGACCCCCTTGGTGTTGTGATCCTCGCCGTTCTGGTCGGTCGAATATTGCGCGACCACCTTGGGACGGCCGTAGGTCGGCGAGTTCTTGTCCATGTCGACGCCGGTGGTCCAGTTGACCTTCGGGTCGTACTTCTCGGCGACCATGAGCTCGCCGGTCGCACGATCGAGCGTATAGCCGAGGCCGTTACGATCGAAATGCGTCAGCAGCTTGCGCGCCTGTCCGTTGACCTGCTGATCGGACAGGATCATCTCGTTGACGCCGTCATAGTCCCATTCGTCGTGGGGCGTCATCTGATAGACCCACTTCGCGACACCCGTGTCCGGGTTGCGCGCGAAGATCGTCATCGACCACTTGTTGTCACCGGGACGCTGCTTCGGATTCCAGGTCGAAGGATTGCCCGAACCGTAATAGACGAGATCGAGCTGCGGATCATACGACGCCCAGCCCCAGGTGCAGCCGCCGCCGATCTTCCACTGATCGCCCTGCCAGGTCTTCAGGCTCGAGTCCTTGCCGACCGGCTTGCCGAGCGCAGTCGTGCTGGCGTCGAACAGGATCTGGTCATCAGGCCCTTCCGAATAGGCCTTCCAGGCCTGCTTGCCGGACTTGATGTCGTAGGCTGTCATGCTGCACTGGACGCCGAACTCGCCGCCGGACGTGCCGACCAGGACCTTGTCCTTCACCACCAGCGGAGCGGAGGTGCCGGTCTGGCCCTTGGAGGGATCGCCATTGACTGCGCTCCAGACCAGATTGCCGGTCTTGGCATCGAGCGCGATCAGCTTGTCGTCGGCCTGATGCAGGAAGATCTTGCCGTCGCCGTAGGCGAGACCGCGATTGACCGTATCGCAGCACATCACCGGAATGACGTTCGGATCCTGCTTGGGCTCATAGCGCCAGACGATCTTGTTGTCCTGCGACAGGTCGAGCGCGTACACCTTGTTCGGGAACGGCGTATGCACATACATCAGGTTGCCGATGATGAGCGGGCCGCCCTCGTGACCGCGCAGCACGCCGGTCGAGAAGGTCCAGGCGACCTGCATCTTGCCGACGTTCTGGGCGTTGATCTGGTTGAGCTTCGAGTAGCGGGTGTTGGCGTAGTCGCCTGCCGGCATCACCCAATCTTTCGGGTTCTGCGACATTTTGACCAGTTCATCACTGGCCCATGCGCCACCCGCGGCAAGTGCCGCGACCGACGTCAGACAGGTTGCGAGCAGTACTTTTCGCATCGTCCATCCTCCCATTTTGAACACAGGTCCGCACGACGCGGCCCAGTCTCTTCTTCAGCGGCAATCCTTATCCAGTTCGAAATCGGGAAACTTGCCCAAGAGCGAAGCCGCTTTGCTCAAGAGTGAACCGAAACGAAGTTTTTGGGAACGATTTTACTTTGCTGGACCGCAACATAGGGCTGCATTTCTATTGTGCGGAGCATCAATGAACGTCCATGCTCAGCCTTCGCCCGAAGGTTGATCGTTCTTCTTGACGGCTTGGAAATGAAGGCGGAGGATTGTTCAGGGACTTGCGTTGCGGCACAACAGGCGCGAACGGGCTCAACCAGCCGGCCAGACGAAGAGGCTGCCAAAAAAAGGGAATATTTTGGCTTCACTTTTGTCACCCGCCTTCTCTGCGGCGGGCCGTTGCGTTCGATCTTCAAATCGGTGGATGGACATGCCCGATACGATCCGCTCGCTCAGCACCACGGGCCTGACGCCCAAGAGCCAGATCCAGCGTTGGTCAGACGCACTGACCGATTTGTGCGGCCGATTTGATGTTGACCCGCTAGAGGGAACATCATTCGACGGGCGCATCAACTACACCCTGATGTCTCGACTGAAGCTGTGCCAGATCGAGGCGAGTCAACATCGGATCGCGCACACGCTCGCACGGTCTCGCTCCACCGAGCATCCCTATATCAAGATCCTGTTCCAGACCTACGGCACCTCCTATTTCGAGCAGGACGGCCGGCACATCGAAATCGGACCTGGCGACTGCCTGGCCTATGACGTGTCGATGCCGCATACGATCGTCAGCCCGGCTCTGACCCGTCATGAGGTCGTGATCGTACCCAAGGAGCTGCTGCAGGAGCGCGGCTTTCGCCTCGACAAGATGGTGGCATGCAAGCTGTCGGCCCGCAGCGGAACCGGGCGGATCGCGCACGACGTGGCGCATGCCGCGTTTGACGAGGCCACCAAGCTCTCGCCGCACAGCGCCGTCGGCGTGGCCGAATCGCTGATCGATCTGCTGCTGTTGCCGCTGCGCGAAGCCGACGCGATGTTCGATCGCGGCGGCCCCGAAGCGATCTATATCCGCGCCCAGGCGTTCATCCGCGAGCATCTGCGCGATCCTGATCTAACTATTGACCAGATATCTGCAGCCCTCGGTTGTACAAAGCGTTACCTGCACATGGTGTTCAGCGACCGCGGCATGACGGTCAGCGATTATATCTGGCGGGCGCGGTTGCAGCACTGCCGCCAGGAACTCGAGACGCAGTCGGGAAAGACAATCACGGACGTGGCGTTCTCATGGGGCTTTTCGAGCTCATCCCATTTCAGCCGCGTGTTCCGAAAATATTTCGGCGTCGTCCCGTCTGCTGTCCATAGAGCCGCAGCACGGTGATCACTGGCGCGTTCGCCGCCGAGCCTGCCCGTCTCCCGATCGTCTGCACAGGCCCGCGAAGGGGGCGCTATTGCGCGCCGCTCTGAAGCACCTTCTGGAATGCGTCGCCCAGAATCGCGGGCTCGCGCGGCGGCAGATAGGTGAGGCCGGCCGCGCGGCCGAGCTCGGCCAATGTGCCCGACGCCTGCAGCTCTGTGAGCGCACCGTCGACCGCTGCCAGCAGCTCCGGATTGCCGGCGAGCCCGACATAGCCGCGGTTGGCGCCGATCGGATAGAGATAGCCGGAGCCCATCAGTCTGGTGTCCGCGTGAGCGGCGCGATAGGCGTCGAAACGCCTGATGTCGAGCAGGGTGGCGTCGAACCTGCCTTGCTCCAACTCGCCGAGCAGATCGTCGCGGCCGGGCACGAGATGGGTGATGTTGTCGATCAGGCGGCCCTTGTCGAAGGTCATCAGGATTGCGTCGGCAAGCGTCCCGCTCTCGATCGCGATGCGCAGGCCAGCGAGATCGCCGATCCCGGCAATCGGCCGCTGCTTCGCATCGGGACCCAGCACCACGGTCAGGGACGAGAACATGTAGGGCTTGCTCGGCCTGAGCACGCCGAGTGCCACCCGTCGCCGCCGATCCTCGCGGGTAGCGCCATCGAAGTCGGGCAGCTTGGCGGTCTTCACACCGGGCACGACCAACGCGTCCTGCGTCAAGGCGTAACTGCCGACCAGCCCGCAACGGCCGTCGGATAGCAACGCATTGGCTTCGAGCGCAGGGCTCGAGTCCTCGTCAAGCTTGCTCTCGAACCACTGGATCTCCAACGGACGGCCCAAGCGATCGGCGACAGCCTGCGCCAGCGCGAGGTCGAAGCCGCTTCCGGGCTTGCCGCGGTGATGAACCGAGAGCGGGGGCAGATCCTCGTCCAGGCATACGCGTAACGCCGGGTCAGCCGCATGCGCCGCCGTCGTCGCGAGGACCAGGGCGGCCGCACAAGCCGCGCGCCATGGCTTCATTGCGCCCTCCGGCTCGACACGTAGGCCCAGAGTGCTGCGATATCGTCGTCGCTGAGAATATCGCCCCAGGGCGGCATACGGCCGTTCTTGCCCTGCTTCACCGTCGTGACGAAGCGTGGCTCATCATCCGGAAATCGGCGCAGGTCAGGTGTGATGGTGCCCGCATTGACCATGTTGGGGCCATGGCAGTGCGAACATTTCTGGGCAAAGGTCATCTTGCCCTGGTCGATCTTGGCGTGCGCGTCGCCGCCATCCTGTTGCTGGGCGATCGCGACCGTCGATAGCGAGGCCACGAGTACCGCGACGGCGGCGCATTGCGCCGCCGCCCACATGAACGCATTCGTCTTCACGAGCATTCCACGCTTAGTTCTTGACCGCAAAGACCCAGAGCGAGCCACCCGCCGGGACATTGGCCAGGCGCTCGTCGCCGGAGAACAGCGAGTAGACGCCGCCGTAGCCCGAGGTCACAGCGACGTACTGCACGCCGTCCTGCTGCCACGTCACCGGCTGGCCTTCGATGCCGGAGCCGGTCTGGAATTGCCAAAGCTTCCTGCCGCTGTCGGCGTCGAAGGCTTCGAACTCGCCGGTCAGCTGGCCGGAGAAGACGACGCCGCCGGCGGTCGACAACACGCCGGAGAAGCGCGGAATATCGCTCGGCTGCTCCCACTTGGTCTTGCCGGTCAGGGGATCGATCGCCTTGAGTTGGCCACGCGGACCATTGCCCCATTCCCAGAGGTCGGTCAGGTCCATGCCGAGATACCATTCGCCGGCCTTGTAGGTCGCGGGCTCCGTCTTGTAGTGGCCGCCGAACACCAGCGTGTTGGCGTAGGCCAATCCGGTCTGCGGATTGAACGACATCGGCTCCCAGTTCTTGCCGCCAAGGATCGACGGAAAGACCACCACCTTCTTGCCCTCGCGCGCATCCCGCGTGACATCGGTCTCGATCGGCTTTCCGGTTGTCATGTCGATGCCGGAGGCCCAGTTGACCTTCACGTAAGGATTGGCCGCCAGCAGCTTGCCGTTGGTGCGATCGAGCACATAGAAGAAGCCGTTGCGGTTGGCGTCCATCAGCACCTTGGTGGGCTTGCCTTCGACATTGATGTCGGCGAGCACCATCTCGGCGACCGAGTCGTAGTCGAACGGGTTGTTCGGTGAGAACTGGTAGTGCCACTTGATCTTGCCGGTCTTCGGATCGAGCGCCAGCACCGAACAGGTGTAGAGGTTGTCGCCAGGACGCACGGCCGCGTTGAACGGGCCGGGATTGCCGATGCCCCAATAGACGGTGTTCAGCTCAGGATCATACGACCCTGTGATCCAGGTCGAGCCGCCGCCGAGCTTCCAGGTGTCGCCTTTCCAGGTATCGCCGCCGGGCTCGTCCGGTGAGGGCACGGTGTGGGTGCGCCACAAATGCTTGCCCGTGGCGGGATCCCAGCCGTCGATGAAGCCGCGGGTGCCGAACTCCGCCCCCGAAATGCCGGTCAGCACGACGCCGTCGGCAACCAGCGGCGCCACCGTCATCGAATAGCCTTCCTTGATATCGGCCGCCTTCTGCCGCCACAGCTCCTTGCCGGTCTTGGCGTCGAGCGCGATCACATTGGCATCGAGGGTCGTGCGGAACACCTTACCATCGAACAGGGCGGCGCCGCGATTGATGATGCCGCAACAGACGATGCGCGCAGTCTCGGCGGGATATTCGATTTTGCTTTTCCAGATCTGCTTGCCGGTCTTGGCATCGATCGCCATCGTCGCGTTATGCGTCGTGACGTAGATGACGCCCTGGTACACCAGCGGCTGCGACTCCTCGCTGCGATCGTCGGCGAAGCTGTAATTCCAGACCGGGACGAGATTCTTGGCGCTGTCCTTGTTGATCTGCGTGAGCGGGCTGAACCGTTGCAGGTTGTAGCCCATTCCGTAGTTGAGAACGTTTGAGGTATCTGTCGCACCCTTGACCAACTGATCGGCGGTCTGTGCGTTTGCGCCAAACGATGCACACATCGCGAGGCCAGCGGCCAGCGCAATCCGTTTCATTCATTTCCTCCCGAGTTTTTTTCTGCGCGCCTATTCTGACGCTGCATGGGCAACACTCTGCCCAAAACCAAAAACGCGTCAACACGAAAACGCAGGCAGCAATTTTCGCGGCCGCCAGCGATGTTCTGATTCGCTTCTGCCTGCGGCTCCAACTCTGCCCGCGGCTCTAACTCGTTGCGTTTATGAGAGAACGCCATGGTATTGATAATACCATTTGTATGCTGCAGTGCGGCATGAAGCTTGCTTTCTCAGAATCTGCCGGAGAAGCAGAGGAGAAAGTGGATGAGACAGACGATCCTTTGGCTCGGTGTGGTCGGTTGCCTCGGTGGAGTTGCGAGTGCGCGTGATCTCGGCCAATGGGGTGCAGTCGATCCGGCGCTGCGCGAATGGTATCAGGCCTTGATGCAGCCAGATGTCCCGACCGCGTCATGCTGCGGCGAGGCCGATGCCTATTTCGCCGACGAGATTCATGTCCGGCAGGGCAAAACCTATGCGGTCATCACGGATGATCGGCCCGACGAGCCGCGCGGCCGACCGCACATCGCCATCGGGACCGAGATCGAGATCCCGATCAACAAAATGAAATGGGACAAAGGCAATCCCACCGGCCACGGCATCGTCTTCCTCAGCCGCAACCGGTATGTCTTCTGCTACGTGCAGCCGGGCGGTGCGTAGGAGGAGCGCGCTCTGCGAGCTCCGCTTCGCGAGGGCCGGAGCTTCAACGGCGGAGCCGAAGGTTTGTCGAGCTGTATTGCAGCTCGCGGTTGCGAAGGTGCGGGCCCGCCGTGGCCCTTGACGGCGCCTCCCTCGCGCTGACACGATCATAGCAGATGCTGCGACATGAAATCCTGCGTTCGTGACAACACCGACGCGCGGAAACTAATGGAGATGAGCTATGATGTTGCGCCACGCGCTTGCGTCGTCCGCGATCGTTTTGATGTGTGCAGGTTTGCCGGTGCAGGCGGCGCCACACAAGGCGGACCCGGTCAAGCTATTTGATACTGATAATGACGGAACCCTTGACCTTCAGGAAGCCAAGAAGGCCGCCGCGGCCGCATTCGCAAAGCTGGACGTGGACCACGAGGGGACGCTCGACGCCCGCGAGCTGCGCGGCAGGTTGGGCGGCAAGGATCTGAAAGCGGGCGACCCCGACCATGACGGCACGCTTACCCTGGACGAGTACCTCGCCGTGGTGACGGAGCGGTTCAACGCGGCCAACACCGACAACGACGGAACCCTTGATGCCAAGGAATTGGCGACGCCAGCGGGCCGCAAGCTCTTGCAGTTGTTACGATAATGCGGCTCTCCGATTCGAACTATCAATCATCGTGAGGGTGCCAGACTTGCGTTCGCCCAAATGCGGCCCTAGCTTCAAGCCCGGCGTGAGCATCGCGCCAGCAATGACAGCGTGAACTTGGGAGCTTGAAATGGCCTGGAGAACTCCGAAAATTGTCGAAGTGCCGGTGGGCATGGAAATCAACATGTATGCCTGCGCAGCGCGCAAGTAATACCTGCAAATAGCGTCTAAGCGGGTCTGCCAAGCCTGATCGAACCTGACCGGTTCAAGACGGCTTGGCAGATTTCGTTTGGCTATCCCGCGCTCGAGTGTCAGGCGTTCTGGTTGTCGAAGAAATAGAGATCGACGCCGCCATCGGCGAAATTCGAAAGATCTGCCGCGGCAGCTTTGCCCTCTGCCGATCCCATGCCGGCTTTCAACGCGTCCATCGTATCGAACGTCAGCGTCGCAACGAGATGCAGGTTGCTCGAGCCCCCCGGTGCGGCAACCGCGCCGCGGCTGATGTCATAGGCCTTGAGACCCGGGATTTTCTTGGCTAGCGGGATGTGGACATCCGCATAGTGCTTGTCGAACGCTTCGGCGCTTTTTGGTGTTTTATACAGCACGAGAACCTTCGCCATCCGTTCATCCTCCCATTTGATTTTCGGTTGTAATGGTTGCTACCTTCGCAGTCCTCGCCGTATGGATCAAGCGCCCGCGCGCTGGCCGTGGATCGCGGATCTGTGATACGTTGCGGCTGCCGACTTCAATGCAGAAATTATCGATCGGCACGAGCTCAGGCCTATTCGTCGAGCCTGACCGCCAATGTTCAGCTCTTTGAGCGGTCACGCCTGACATTGGCCTGGGGCAGGGCAGGCCTGGGGGCGTCCCGTTGTCGCTCCGGCGGCTCTGATCTCACCAGTCTTGAGTGCCGCCGAGCGCGGAGTATCTTTGGCCTTGGTTTCTGATTTCAGGTTGCGTCCGGTCTTTGAGTCCTGATTCCGTGAGCAGTTAGAAACCCGATCGCCTCCAAATCGTATTCCAGTATAGAATATGGTTGGTTCCAAGGATTGCAGACATGAGCCCGATCGATCTCGTCATCACCATCTGCGCCGTTCTTTCGCCGACCACCTGCGAAGAGACGCACCTCGTGTTCACCGACGGCGGCTCGCTGCGCCAATGCGCAATGCAGGCACCGCCCTATATCGCGCAATGGATCGGCGAACACCCGAAATGGACCGCGGTGAAGTGGCGCTGCGAATATCCGCACAGCAATGACAAGGCGTAAGCGACGAGCCGTGTCGGGCGCATTCGATCTCAGTTCGTGCAGTCCTTCAGATCCTTGTCGGCGATCGAGACGACCGCATCGGCCTTGATCTCGATATCGCGTACAACGCACTGTTTCGACCCGGCATAGCTGACCTTGGCGTCGTAACGCCCGGGCTCGATGCCGGTGAGTCGCAGCCGCTCGTCGTGGTCCACCTCCTTGTCCTTATCGTTGAGTGTCTGGTTGGGACCCCAATTATTCTGACCCGCCGGCGACAGCTGAAACCCGGTGATGGTTGCTGTGGTCAGATTCCACAGCCGAATGCCCTTGCCCTGCGCGAGCAGGGCGCAGGGCACCGTCAAACATAAGGCTGCAGCGACTATCAGTGTCCTTGGCATCACGTCCTCCGAGCTCTCGTTCTTGTTGGCCTCTCATGATCAATGCGCGTCACGATCCCGCAACATTCAAGCGCGCCAGATCGGCCTTGATCGCCATGATCACCGCGTCCGTTCGGACTGCACGCGGCGTCTCGATCGGGACCGTATGGAGCAGCCGGGCCGGGCGCGAGGACAGAAAGAACAGCCGGTCGCCGAGCCGCGCCGCGTCGTCGAGGCTATGCGTGACGAGCAAGGTGATCATCGGTCGACTGCCGACGAGGGAGGCGATCTCCTCGCGCAGGCGCGCGGCCAAGGCGTCGTCGAGCGACGCCAGCGGTTCGTCCAGGATCAGAAAGTCGGGCTCGACCGCGAAGGCGCGTGCGATGGCCACCCGCCGGGCAAGGCCGAGCGACAGCTCGCCCGGGTAATGCTCGCGATGCGCGCTCAATTCGAGCACGGCCAAGATGGCGTCGAGTTTCGCCGCTTCGATGTCGGGCGCTGCCAGCCGGACGTTTTGTTCGACCGATCGCCAGGGCAACAGCCGCGGCTCCTGAAACACCATCGCGAGCCGGGCACCCTCGGGGCGGGAAATATGGCCTGCGAAATCATGGTCGAGCCCGGCAAGGATCCGCAGCATCGTGCTCTTGCCGCAGCCGGATGGTCCGACCACGACGCCGACTTCGCCGGAATCAAGCACGAATTCGATGGCCGCGAGCACCTCATGCCGTTTGCCGGCGGCGCTCGTGAAGCTCTTGCTGATGATATCGACCTCAAGCCGCACGAAGCCGCCACCGGGATGCGCGCCGCTCAAATGGCTGCACGAGTAAGGTCTCGATCACGAGCACGACCGCCGCAAAGCTCAAGGAATAGGCCAGCAGCAGCGGAATATCGAACAGCTGGAAGGCGACACCGATCTCGAAGCCGACGCCGTTCGGCCGCCCCAGCAGTTCTGCAACCAGTACGATCTTCCAGACCAAGGACAGGCCCGACCGAGCCGCGGCCGCGATGTAGGGCGCCAGCTGCGGCAGCAGCAAGTGGCGAAAGCTGCGCCAGCGCGAAAACACGAACAATTTCGCCATCTCATCCAGCGCCGGGTCGAGCGCACGCGCGCCTTCGCGCAAGGTCACGACGGCGGTCGGCAATTTGTTGATGGCAATGGCGCTGATGGCTGCGACCTCGGTCAGTCCTGCCCAGATGTAAGCGAGCACGATTACCACCAGCGCCGGAAGGTTGAGCAGCAGGATCAGCCAGGGATCGCCGAGGCGATCGGCGAGCCTGACCCGGCCCATCAGATATCCGATCACAGAGCCCAGGGCCATTGCGAGCGTGAAGGCGAGCATGACACGGGCGAGCGTCGCGCCAAGATGCAGAAACAACGCGCCGGACCTGGCTTCTGTGATCATGACCGCGAGCACGCTCGGAGGCGGCGGCAGCTTGCCGCTACCGCCGAGTGCGGCTGCAATCCACCAAATGGCGAGCAACAGCGCAATGGATGCCAGCCGCAGCACCTCAGTCCCTCGGATCAGGATTGTAGTAGGTGCCGGGGCTGAGCTGCTCTGCGGGTCCGACCAGATCGCGCCCGCCGATCTCGGCCAAGACGCGATAGAGCACGCGGCCATCCGCTTCTTCGTCGACGATTGTCCGCCGCGGAATACCGTCGCGGTAACGATCGCGATAGGCGTGCAGGGTCGCCGCGTCAGCCGCACCGGTGAGCGGTGCGATCGCGTCCCATTCGGCGTCGGAGCTGGCGAGGATGTCCTTGGCCTTTGCGGTTACCTCCAGGAAGCGGGCCACAAGCTCCCGATGCGCCTTGGCCCAGTCCTCGTCGAAGACATAGCCGACCATCGCGACCCGTCCCCTGGCGCCGAATTGCGGCAGCAGGTCTTCGATACCGATCAGGCGGCGAAAACCCTTGGCTTCAAGCGCGGCACAGAAATTCCAGTAGTTGATGCCGGCGTCCATTTCGCCCTCGGACAATTTCGCCGCGAGCAAAGGCGGCGCGCCATAGGTGATCGTCGCCTGCGACTTCAGATCCAATCCGCCCCGCTTGGCGGCGGCTTGCAGCAACAGCCAGCTTTTGTCGAGCGGCCCGCCGGCCACCGCAAGCTTGCGGCCTTTCAAATCCGCCAGTGTTCGGATCGGCGAGGACGGCGGGATCATGACGGCGCCGAGCGCGCTGGAATAGGGATAGAATTGCAGCTTCGCACCCAGCGCACGTTCGCGCGAGACCCAGAGCCAGTCCGAGACCATGAGGTCGGCATTGCCCGCGCGCAGAGCGATCTTGCCTGCTTCGGGGCTTGCGAGTTCGACGGCGTCGATTGTGAGGTCTGCCTCCTTGTCGAGACCGTGGGCGCGGATGACGGCCAATTCCCAGGCGAACGTCCCGGTCTTTTGCACTGCAACCTTGATCGTGTCGGCGGCGCAGCATGCCGAGATCGGGGCGATCGCGCAGATGAAAATGCCAACCAATAGACGAAGAACTTGCTTCATGAGGCCGTGAGCCGTTTCCTTGGAGATCGTCTTTTCAGATCACCACTCATAGCATAGCTTCACGCAAGTGCCGCGGAGGATCATCCTGATGTCGACTATCTCACTACGACCGATTGTCGCTGCATTGGCCGTCGTGATCGGGATGGTTGCGGCCGCGCGTGCCGAGGATCTCAACGACTATCCGACCTCGGCGCGGGCCGAATATGTCTTCGGCTGCATGAAGGCCAACGGCGAAACCCGCCAGTCGATCGAGCAATGCTCTTGCTCGATCGATGTGATCGCCTCGATCCTTCCTTACGAGCGCTATGTCACCGCCGAAACCGTGCTGAGCATGTCGCAGGTGCGCAGCACGCTTGGCTCGGAGTTCCGGACCTCCGAACAGGCGGCGAGCGCGCTCAACGATCTCAGGCGGGCGCAGGCCGAAGCGGAAGTCAGGTGTTTCTGACGTTCGTGCATCCCTCAGCTGCCTGAGCCGTCGACCGGCCAGTCGTGCTCGAACACGTGGCCCTGGGTATCCCTGGCCTCGGCGCGGAACCGCTTGGCACCATTCGACACGTAAGTGAAGCGGATGTTCGGATCTTCCGAGATCGAGATGCCTCCCTCCATCGCGAGCACGAGATTGCCATCCTCTGACAGCTGCAGCTGATCGATGAAGAAGGCCGGGATGTACAGCTGGGTCAGCTGGTCCATCTGGAGCCCGGAATTGTTGGGGTGCCCGATCATGATCTGCGCTTCGCGAATGCCGCTCGATGCGCCGTCCGCGGCCTGTGCGAACTGGCGATAGCGCATCTGGCCGATATGGGCCTTGGCTTCGTCGGGATTCTTCGCAGCCGGTGCCGAGCAGCCGCCGGACGCCTTCACAAAAGTCTTGATCACATAAAGCTGGCCGTCGCTCAGCTCGGCGACCGCGTGCACGTTGGTATAGTTATTGACACGCACCCGCGTAGAGATCGCCGTCACATTGGCGTCGGAGCCGAGCGTGAACTTCGCGGCCATCGGCGCCGGGTTCTGGTCGATCACCAAAGTGATCGTCTTGATGCGGCGGCTGTCGACCGGACCAAGCTTGCTGCGCAGGGTGACGGGAACAAGCGAGGCATCTTCCGCCCGTGCCGGCATCTCGATCGCCAGCACATCGCTGCCGTCATTCATGGGCCGGTTGGCAAAGATGTCCTGCACCAGACCCGGCCAGGGATCATAGCTCTGGTCGCGCGTTTCGTCGGCTTTTGCAGGTGCGAAGGCGATCGTGAGAAGAGCGCCGAGCAGCGCGGCACGAAAGAGACTGAGGCCTGTCATGTCGCGTTCCTCCGGAGGTCGTGACGTGAACTCACAATATAGCGTGGTATCGCGTTCATTCCCATTCAAGTTCCGAAAATGCCGCCGTGGCGTTACGCGCGTGATAGTCGTCGAACAACGCCCAATTCGGCCGTTCCGACACGGCCGCCGTGGCGGCCTCGGCGATCGGCCGGCCGCGCGCGATCAATCCCCGAATGTCGGCGGCCAATGTGTCGAGGTAACGGCGCTCATCCACCAGCGCCGCCGGCCATGGGCTGATCGGCCCGTGTCCAGGGACGACGCGCTGCGCCGGCAGCGCGGACAGCCTTGCCATATCGCCAAGCCACCCGCGGAGGCTGCCATCGACAACCGGAATATGGTGCAGGAAAACCAGATCGCCGGCAAACAAGGTCCGGCTTTGCTCGTCGTAGACAGTAAGGTCGCTGTCGCTATGTGCGGTATTCCAGGCCTTCAGCGTGATAGTCCGACCGCCGAGATCAAGAGAGAGGCTGTCATCGACCAGTGTCGTGGGAGGAATGAGGCGGACGTCATCGATCAACGCCGCGCCCATGATCCGCCTGAAGGCCTCAATATAATGAGGCCCGCGCGCGGCCAAGGCGCGTGGCAGGTTCTTGGCGCCGACGAACGTCGTTCCATCCTGCGCGAAGGCGGCATTGCCGAACACATGATCCGGATGGGCGTGGGTGTTGATGACGTAGCGGATCGGCTTGTTGGTGCGGGCGCGGATCGCGGCGAGGAGTTCTTGTCCTTCGCGAACGCTGCCGCCGGTGTCGATCACGGCAACCGCCTGATCGCCGACGATGAAGCCGACATTGGCGATGCCGCCCTGGTTTTCGGCCGTCATCAGCGCAATCTGGCCGATGTGAACGTACACGCCCGGCGCGATCTCGTTGACTTCGATTTTCCGCTGTTCCGCGCGTGCTCCGGCGGTCAGCGCGACGGCGAGCAGGGCGGCCAAGCAGGCGGAGAGGCGAGCCATCATCCCGTTCCCGTCGTTGTCTTCCCATGCCGTGATAGGTGTGCGGCCAGTTGGCGATGTTTGCGGCGCAGCAAGTGGTCACATCTTCGCGATAACAGTGGCTGTTGCGTAGCAACGGCGCTCAGCCTAGCATTTTCCAAAATATTCGGATGCGCCTCACCGGGGATGGAAACAAGAATGATCAGACGTCAAAACTATGTCCGCTTTCTACCGGCTGTCGCGGCCATCGTCACTTTGCTCGCGCCATATGCGGCGCGGGCACAAAGCAGCGATGGCACCGATCTGTCGATCGAACTGGTCGATCCCAAGGTGCTGAGGGTCTGTGCCGATCCGCGCAACATGCCGTTCTCCGACGAGAAGGGCGAGGGATTTGAGAACAAGCTGGCGGAGCTGTTCGCGGCGAAGCTGCAGAAGAAGCTCGATTATACGTTTTTTCCGCAGGCCACGGGGTTCGTGCGGATGACGCTCGGCTCGCATCGCTGCGACGTCATCATGGGATTTCCCCAAGGCGACGATCTGGTCCAGAGCACCAGTCCCTATTATCGAACCTCCTATGCCATCGTGACCCGGCAGGGCTCCGATCTGGATGACGTCGCCACGCTGGAAGACGCCAAGCTGAAAGGCAAGCATATCGGGATCGTCGCGGGGACGCCGCCGGCGACCAATATGGCCTTGGCCGGCCTGATGACGACAGCAAAGCCCTATCCGCTGATGATCGACACCCGCGTCGATTCCTCGGCGGAAGCCATGATCAACGATCTGAAATCCGGCAATATTGATGCCGGCGTGCTGTGGGGCCCGATGGCCGGCTATTACGCCAGGCAGGCGAACCCGCCTTTGCATGTGACGCCGCTGGTCAACGAGACCTCGGGACCGAAGCTGGTCTATCGTATAGCCATGGGTGTGCGCGCCGCGGATCAGAACTGGCGGCGGCAGCTCAACAAGCTGATCCAGGAGAGCCAGCCGGAGATCAACCAGATCCTGCTCGCTTACGGCGTACCGCTCTTGGATGAGAGCAATCATCAGATCACCGCGGAGGCGGCGACCAAGTCGCCATGAGCGACCGGCGGCTTTACATCGCGTTCGCGGTCCTACTGCTGAGTGCGCAGGCACATGCAGACGATCGCGCGCGCGAGCCCGAGGGCTATCGCACGGAAAACTATCGTGCGCCGGTGCCAGCGACGCTGGCCGGCGCGCGCGTGCTCTCGACGGAGGAAGCCGAAGCGATCTGGCGCGCGAAATCGGGTGCCTTCGTCGACGTGCTGCCGCGTCCGCCCAAGCCGAAGAGCCTGCCTGCAGGCACGGTCTGGCGCGACCAGCCGCGGCGCGACATTCCCGGCAGCATCTGGCTGCCCGATACCGGCTACGGCATTCTCGCAGCCGCAACCGAGGACTATTTGAAGCGCGGGCTCGAGCGGATGTCCGGCGGCGACCGGGGCAGGTTTCTGGTGTTCTACTGCCTGGCCGATTGCTGGATGTCGTGGAATGCGGCCAAGCGCGCGCTGTCTTATGGCTATACGAACGTTGCCTGGTATCCCGAAGGCACAGACGGCTGGGCCGCCGCTGATCTGCCGCTCGCCGACGTGCAGCCCGAGCCGCGGCCGGAGGAGTGAGCGGAGGCTGGCGCGGCGGTCTCCGTGTGCTCCCTCTCTCCCCGTTCTTACGGGGAGAGGGTTGGGGTGAGGGGCAGACGCAGCAGTGGTGCAAGTAGTTAGACCCGTACCCCCTCACCCGGATTGCATCTGGCGATGCAATCCGACCTCTCCGCGCAAGCGGGGCGAGGTAAGAAAGTGCGCGGCTTGATCGGCAAAAAATGTGTGCATGCCCTAACGGTGCGAGAGAACGGTGCGGCGAGGCAGCTGCGACAGCTAGTGCATTTCCGCTGGTCGCATCGGCGGGCACCAGCCAACTACTCCATATCCTGCTGGATCTCGCGCGCGAGCGCGAACAGGCGCTGGTCGATCGCGGTCGGCACTTCGCAGACGAATTTCATCACGCGCCGGCGATCCTCGAAAATGCGCGTCTCCCAGGTCAGCTGATTGCTGAGCTCATCGACCTTCGCCTGATCAGGCGAGGCCGAACTCTGCAGCTCCTGCAGCGTGGTCGTATCGGCTCTGACTTTGTCGACCGCCTCGCGCTGCCTGCGCATCGTGCGCTCGAGCCCGTTCATGACCGAGGTCCGTTGCGCATTCAGCGTGTCGAACAGCCCGGCGAACAGCAGCTTGCCTTTGCGGGTCTTCTCATCGGGCGAGCCGGTGAGGAAATCCGCGATGTCCTTCTGGGCCTCTTCCATCGGGGTGCGTCGTGCCGCCAGCTTGCTTACCAATGCGGAAACCTTCGGGTCGTCTTTCCAGCTGGTGCCGACATCGTCGAGCGACGGCCCGGTCCAGACGGCGGCGACGGAAATCTCCGGCACCTTGGCCTGCTGGCAGGGCCAGTCCGGATAGCGCGGGTCGGCAGCGACCGCCGCTCCCGTCGAGGCGAGGGATGCAAATGCCACTGCAATCAGAAACCGCCGGCTCATGTTTCGCCTCCTGGTGCGCGCCGGACGAAGCCGCGCGACGGATCGTAGGCAAGGATCGCCCCGATCATAAAGGCAGCCGTGCAGCCGGCGACCACGGCAAGCGAGATCCAGTTGATCTTGCCGTAGAGCGCGAAGCGGATGAGTTCGACCGCGTGCGTGAACGGATTGGCCTCGCAGACATAGGCGAGCCACGGGCTGCCTTCCTCGACTCGCCAGAGCGGATAGAGCGCGGAGGATGCAAAGAACATCGGAAAGATCACGAAGTTCATGACCCCGGCGAAGTTCTCGAGTTGCTTGATGCCCGAGGAGATCAGCATGCCCAGCGCGCCGAGCATCAGGCCGGACAGGATCAGCGCCGGCAGCACGGTCAAGTAACCGATCGGCGGCGGCGTAATGTCCCAGAACCAGGCGATCAGCAGGAACGCGTAGACCTGCAGCACCGAGACGGCGGTGCCCGCAAGCAGCTTGCAGAAGAGAAGATACCAGCGCGGCAGCGGGCTCACCAGCAGCGTGCGCATGTTGCCCATCTCGCGATCGTACACCATCGACAGCGAGGACTGCATGCCGTTGAACAGCTGGATCATCGCCATCAGGCCGGGCGCGATATAGACCTCGTAGAGGATGTAGGTCTCGTAGGGCGGGATGATGGAAATGCCGAGCACCTGCCGGAAGCCGGCGGCAAAGATGAACAGCCAGACCAGCGGCCGCACCAGCGCGGAGACGAAGCGCTCGCGCTGATGCAAGAAGCGCAGGCCCTCGCGCCAGACGATCCCGGTCAGGCAGGTGACGTATTCGCCGGCCGAAAAGCCGCTCCGCGACGGATTAATGGCAGTGACGCTCATGGTTCAGAACTCCGTGCCGGGCTCGCCTGCCGTGGTCAGGCGCGCAAACGCGGCGTTGAGGTCCGAGGCGCCGGATTCGGAGACGACGCGCTGTACAGGCCCTTGCGCCAGCACGCGTCCCTGATGCAGCACGACGAGATCATCGTTTGGTGCAATCTCGTCGAACAGATGCGTGGCCCAGAGCACGCCGATGCCTTGGTCTGCGACCAGCTGCCGGACATGGCCGACGATGTCGGAGCGTGCCTTGACGTCGAGGCCGACGGTCGGCTCATCGAGCAGCAAGAGCCGTGGCCGGTGCAATAGCGCCCGGGCGATCTCGAGCCGCCGCATCTGCCCGCCGGAAAGATCACGCGCCTTGTTGCCGGTCCGGTCGGAAAGCCCGATCCGGGCCAACAGCTCGTCCGCACGCACGCGTGCGTCACGGCGCGAGATGCCGTGCAGGGCGGCGTGATAGAGCAGGTTCTGCATCAGCGACAGGTCGAGATCGAGCGTGCGCGGCTGGAACACGACCCCGAGCAGCCGCAAGGCCTCGCTCGGTGCCTTGCCGATGTCATGACCGAAAATGCTGATGTGTCCGCTTTGAACGGCGAACAGCCGCGTGATCAGCGAGAACAGCGTGCTCTTGCCGGCGCCGTTGAGCCCGAGAAGTGCCGTGAAGCTTGCGGGCTGCACATCAAAGCTGACGTCGTTCAGCGCCTTGCGTGCCCCGTATGAATGGCTGACGCCGGCAATCGAGAGCGCAGCAACAGCGCCTTGCGCGGGCTGCTCCCCAGCATTGGATCTTTGGTCAAGGGCTGAAGCGTCGCGCGTTGTCATGGCTGTGCAATCGTGATGCCCCAGGGCAATTCGCCGACCTGGATGGTCTTGATCACCTTCTGCGCGGCGACGTCGATGACGGAAACGTCGTTGGAGACGCCGTTGGTCACCATGAGATATTTTTCGTCGGGGGTGAACGCCAAGTGCCAGACGCGCTGACCGACCAGCAGATATTTCTTGACCTCATGGCTGGTGGCGTCGACGACCGCGACGCGGTTGGCCGGGCCGAGCGCGACGAAGCCGGTCTTGCCATCCTTGGTGATGCTGATCCCGACTGGCTGGATGGCCTCGCTGCGCAGGCCGGGAATGGCGAATTTGATCTTGCCGGTCACCTCGCGTTTGGCCGGATCGATGATCGAGACCGTCCCGCCGATCTCGGCGGAGACCCAAAGCTCAGACCCATCCTGCTTGAACTCGGCGAAGCGCGGCCGCGCATCCACCAGCACGTTGGCGACGATCTGGCGCGTTCCGGTGTCGATAAAATGCGCCATGTTGGTGGTCTCTGACGTACAGATCAGGAACTTGCCGTCAGGGCTGACGGTCATGCCCTCGGGCTCCACCCCGACCTGGACGTCGCCGATGCGCGCGCGCTTCTGCAGGTCGATGATGGTGACGGTGTTGTCGTTCTCATTGGCGACGTAGAGGGTCTTGCCGGCGGCATCCTGGGTGAACAGCTCGGGATCCGGACCGGAGGGCAGGGTGTCCGTCACCTCCTGCGTCTTGGTATCGATCAGTTGGATCGTGTCGTCGTCGCCGACCGCGACCATGACGAACTTGCCGTCGCGGGTAAACTCGATGCCGCGCGGCCGCTGCCCGACCTTGATGGTCTTGGTGACGGTCCAACTGTCGGTGTCGATCACGGAGACCGTATTGCCCTTCTCGTTGGAGATATAGGCGACGAAAGCGGACACGGGCGCGGTTGGCGCGAGCCACAGCGCGCCAGCCAGTGAGGTCGAGATGCATGTTGCAACGAACTTGTTGGCCGACATCTTCGGAATACGCCTCACTGCAATTTACATTTCGTTTCGGGGCGATCGACGCCGAGCGTGTCGAGCTCGGAGAACTGGTGCAGGAAGCCCTCCTGCGGCGAGACCGAGACGATCATGCGCCCGTCGGCCAAGAGAATGGGCTGGCGAAGCTGCAGGTTCCAGTCGCGCAGGGTCAGCCTGGTGCCCTTGAAGGCGGCGATCGAGAAATTCGGTCCCTTGATGAAGTCGCTCAGCGCCTTGGCATCGCCTGAGTTGGTGCGCGAGGCCGCTTCGCCGATCATCCGCACGGCCGTCCAGGCCTGCATGTCCAGCGCGTTCATGCGACGCGACGCCAGCTTCACGAAGCGGTTCTGCAGCTGCGTTGCGCCCCACTGGTCCTGCGCAGGGTCCCAGCTGGTTGGCTTCAGTCCGGCCGAGCCGGCCACCGGGCGCGGATCCCAGGTCCGATAGGGCAAATAGGAGGCAAAGACCTCGCTTTCGTCGGCCGCGACCAGCACGTCATAGCTCGGAGCCCGCTGCGTGAACACCGGCATCTGCCGCTGGATCAGGGTGACGCCGCTATCTGTGCGGCGTGCGCCGCCGGTGTCCTCGAAGGTGCGCTCCTCGACGATCTTGGCGCCGAAACGGGTGGCGGCGCGGCGCAACGCATCGGCGAACAACTTGTCGTTGTCGTGTGAGCCGGTCACCAGCAGCCAGCGCTTCCACTGCTTCCACACCAGATATTGCGCGAGACCGTCGGCGAGCATGGAGCGAGTTGGCGCGACATGAATCACGTTGGCGCGGCAGTCCTGCTCGCGCAGGCGGTCGTCGGTGGCACCGACATTGAGCAGCGTGACACCGCGCGCGCGCAATGCGTCCGCAACCTTCAACAAGGCATCGGCGGGCAGGTCGGCCAGGATGAAGCTGGCCTTGGTGGCAAGATCGTTGGCAGCTTGCGCAGGATCTTCTTCATCCTTCACACGGCGATCGAGCAGCGTGAAGCGCTGGTTGAGAAACTTGCCAGTGGTGTTGTTGTCCTCAATCGCGAGCCTTGCGCCGGCGACTCCGTCGTCCGCGGCCGGCTGGTCGACCGGTGACAAGGTTTGCGGCACGGTTGCGCGACCCAGGTAACCGATCGCAATGTCGACCGGCTCCGCCGCCACGGCAGATGTTGCAAAGGCGGCAAGGCCGATCGCGCCGATCAGCAACCGGATTGCAGGTCCTCCCAATGTTCCCTCGCTTCTCCTGGAGCGTTTCTCCTTGCAAGATGAACGAATTGGCCTAGCTTGCAACCCCACTTTCGTTTGCACGACGCTATTTCGGATCACGACCGTGAAATTGGCCGCCTTATCGACTTTGTTGATGCTGCTCGTTGCGGCCCCGCTGCGCGCCGAACCGCCGAAGGTCGTGGTCTTCGACTTCGAACTGATCGATACCAGCCTGCAGGGCGAGGTGCAGGGACCCCGGCAGGACGAGGCGGCGCGCATGGCCCGGGCAGCGGAGCAGCTGCGCCAGGCGTTGGAGCAGTCCGGCCGATATCGCGTGGTCGATCTCGGCCCGGTCAGGGATGCGGCGCACAACAGCAATCTCCAGGCCTGCGGCGGCTGCGACGTCAAGCTGGCCGCGCAGTTAGGGGCCGATCTCGAGATCACCGGCGTCGTGCAGAAGGTCTCCAACCTCATCCTCAACATGAACATCTATCTGCGTGACGTTCACACCGGCTCGCCGGTTGCGGCGATGAGTGCCGACATGCGCGGCAATACCGACGAGTCCTGGTCCCGCACGATGGATTGGCTGGTCCGCAATCGGGTGCTGGCGCCGAACTACGGTGCGCCGCAGGCGCAGTGAATCAGGAGCTGGCGAATGGTGATCAGGGCGCGGGTGATCACCGCTTTTTGGCCGGCCGCGAGACGCCTTCAGCTGCCGAGCCGTGCTGCGTGCCAGCGCAGATGATCGCACATGAAGGTGGAGATGAAGTAGTAGCTGTGGTCGTAGCCTTCCTGCCGGCGCAGCAGCAGCGGAATGTTGGCCTTTTCGCAGGCGGCCTGCAAAAGCTGCGGCCGGAGCTGCTCGTTGAGGAACTGGTCGGCATCGCCATAATCAACCAGGAGATCGGAGAAGCGCGCGCCGTCTTCAATCAGCGCGACGGCGTCGTGCTTGCGCCAGGCCTGCTTGTCATCGCCGAGATAGCCACCGAGCGCCTTGTTGCCCCACGGCACCTGGGAGGGTGCGACGATCGGCGCAAACGCGCTGGCCGCGCGATAGCGATCGGGATTGCGCAACGCCACGGTCAGCGCACCGTGTCCACCCATCGAGTGGCCCATGATCGATTGACGGCGGGAATCGATGGGGAAATGCGTTGCGATCACGCTCGGCAGTTCCTCGGTCACGTAGCTCCACATGCGATAATTGCGCGCATAGGGCTCCTTCGTCGCATCGACATAGAAGCCGGCGCCAAGACCAAAATCATAGGCGTTGTTTGCGTCGCCCGGCACGCCTTCGCCTCGCGGGCTGGTGTCGGGCGCGACGAAGACGAGGCCGAGCTCGGCGCAGGCGGCGCGGAATTCACCCTTCTCGGTGACGTTGGCGTGCGTGCAGGTCAGGCCGGACAGATACCAGACCACGGGAAGCTTGGCGCCTTCGGCATGCGGCGGCACGAACACCGAGAAGGTCATCTCGGTCTTGGTTTCGGCGCTGGCGTGCCGGTAGACGCCCTGCGTGCCGCCGTGGGATTTGTTGGTGGAAACCGTCGTAAGCGTCATCGTTGATATCCTGTGAGGGGAGGGCGGCCGCGTGGATCAGCCGACGCCATGCGCGATCGCGAGACGGACCAGCTCGCCGGAGGTTTTCACCCCGAGCTTGTGACGAATGATCGAGGCGGTGTTGGCGACGGTCTTGTAGGAGGACTGAATGAGCCAGGCGATCTCCGACAGGCTCTTGCCGGCGCTGAGCAGCCGCAGGATCTCCATCTCGCGCGGATTGAGCTTCGCAAGCGGACTCTGCGCAAAGGTCGGGCCGGCAAAGGCGATGCTGCGCGCGATCGCGGGCGGCAGATAGGTCTCTCCGCGCCCGACCTGGCGGATCGCCTCGACCAGATCGTTGGGATCGCCGCTCTTCGAGACATACCCCTTGGCGCCGACGTCGATGGCACGTGCCGCGAAAGCCGGATCGTCGTTCATGCTGAACATGATCAGCCGCGCACCCGCCTCGTGCGCGAGGATGCGGCGTGCGAGTTCGAAGCCCGAGACGGTCGGCAGGTTGATGTCGATGACGGAAACCTCCGGGCGCTCGGCAAGGAAGGCCTGCTCACCGCTTTCGGCGTCCGAGGCTTCGAGCAGCACCACATCCGCCTCGCCCGAGAGCACGGCGCGGCAGCCAGATGCGACAATGGGATGATCATCGACGATCAGAACGCGCATGCCTTGGGTTCCCACAGTGTTGCATCGCTTGTTGCAGTGCATCAAAGGTGCATCGCGTGCAATGTCGTGCTTGGATTAGATCGCCCGCCGATTTGTCTGTCAATGTCGGCGGGCTAAGTGAAACCAGACGCATCGCGGATCAACAAATGTGGCACAATTTGTCCTTGCGCGCGCGGATCAACCTGCTGCTTGCACTGGTGCTGACGCTTGGACTTGCGGTCAACATCGGCAGGCTGGTTTGGGAGGCCGGTCCGCGCGTGCGCGCGGAGGATCAGAGCGTGATCCGGCTGGCGCGCGGCTTCGTCGAGACCATCGTCACGGGGCTGAACGAAGCACAGGATCCGGACGCACAACTGAAGCGCATCGTCGGCGATCTGAGCCAGCTTCGTCACGTCAGCGTCACCAGGCAGAATGCTTCGCTGGTACAGAGCACCGATCGCTCGGGTGAAGACATGCGGGCGGCGCCGGATTGGTTCGTCGCGTTGGTGCATCCGGCGAAAACATCCGTCGTCGTTCCCGTTATGATTGCAGGACAGCCGGACAGGTTGGTGATCACGTCGCATCCCGACGATGAGATTGCCGAGATCTGGGACGGCATTCTGACCCAGCTTGTGGTGGGATCGGTCATCGCGACCGTTTTGTTCCTGATCACCATGCGCGTCGTCGATCGCGCGCTGTCGCCACTTGCCGACCTGTCGCGGGCAATGGCCGAGATCGAGGGCGGCGCCTATGACGCCCGGGTGAAGCCGGGTGGATCGCCGGAGCTCGCCGCAATCTGTCAGAAGCTCAATCATCTCGCTGCAACTTTGGGGGAGGCGGTGGACGAGAAGCGGCGCCTCGCGGAACGTACGGTGTCGTTGCAGGATCACGAACGCAAGGAGATCGCCCGCGAATTGCATGACGAATTCGGGCCACACCTGTTCGCGCTGCGCGCGCATGCCAGCGCCCTGATGCGGCTCGCCGAAGCCGGCGCGGTCGATGTCGCGGCGATGCGCAGGCACGGGCAGGCGATCCTCGACCAGGTGAACGCCGTTCAGCAGTTCAACCGCCGTATTCTGGAGCGGTTGCGGCCGATCGGGCTCGCTGAGTTGGGTTTGCGCGAGGCCTTGGGGGCGCTCGTCCGGCTATGGCGAGAGGCGCGGCCTGAGGTTGCGATCAAGACCCGGATTTCGGATGCGCTCGGCGCGCATGGCGAAACCGGCGATCTGACGATTTATCGCGTGGTGCAGGAATCGCTCACCAACGTGTTTCGCCACGCTGAGGCGACCGCCGTCGATGTCGCCATCGAGCCGGCGACGCCGGAGAGCTACCTACGTGGCGGCCGCAGCTACACGCGTGTTTGCATTCGCGACGACGGCCGCGGATTGTCGCCCGATCACAAGCTCGGCTTCGGCTTGACCGGCATGCGCGAGCGCTTGCTTGCGCTCGGCGGCAACCTGACTGTCGCGTCGGTCGAGCGCGGGGTTGTTGTCGAAGCCATCGTTCCTGCGGACGCGGCCTGATGCCGACCTTTCCTGGCGAGCGATCCCAAACGTCCGCGCAGGAACCATCATTGGATCAGCGAATTTGACGAGCAAGACGCGGCAGGCGTGACCCGTATTCCCGGGCCAGTGACTGCCTTTGCTTTGCGGTGATCAGATGATGAAGAGGTTGATCGCGTTAGGCCTCCCCGTCTTGCTGGCGGCGTGGCCTCTCCATCACGCGCTGGCGCGCGACGATGGCCGCTATGCCAACTCGCCCCTGAAGGCCTGGTTCGATAGTTTGAAAAGCGGACGCGGACCGTGTTGTTCGGACGCCGACGGTCTTGCTGTGTCCGATCCCGACTGGGACATGCAAGGCACGCATTATCGGGTGCACCTCGATGGGGAGTGGATCGTCGTACCGGACGATGCCGTCATCACGGAGCCCAATCGCTCGGGCCGCACAATGGTGTGGCCGATCAAGGGCTCGCTCGGCACCTCGATCCGCTGTTTTATGCCGGGGAATCTCAGTTGAACGAGCGGGACTGCCCGCGCGATGACCGACCTCGATCGGAACAAGGAGCTGAGTCCTCGCGGGCAACGGCGCGGGATCGGGGCCACCATGCTGATCGCGGTGATTGCAGCCCTCGTCATCGTCGCGGCCCTGTTCTGGCTCGCGCCGTGGCGCAACCAGACCGCGAGCGACAGCGCCAACAGCTACACGTCGACCATCGGCCAAGGCGCGGGCGGGCCGACCGGTCCGGCGCCGACCATGCCGGGGCAGGCTGCGCCGAACGACAGCCGCAAGCGTTAGCGATGGCCGGCCTCTGCAACGGCGGGCTGAATCGGCGCTAACTTGCTTGGAACTACATCCCGTGCTGGACATTGCTGTCTCGGGTCGCGTCTACAGGACGTGCCTGCACGGCCTAGCCTCGCTGCGCCAGCCCCGGAGGGGCGGGCCGTGCACCGCCTCTCGGGTGAGATCGTGTTCATGGACCAGCCGACGGACGAAAAGCTGAGTGAGCGGGCTCATCAGCTCTGGGAACAGGCCGGCCGGCCCGAAGGCCGACAGGATGAGTTCTGGTATCAGGCCGAGCAGGAGCTGCGGGAGATGGAGCGGCTGCGCGAGCAGGCCGAGGCGCCGCCGCCGACCATCCTGCCCGGTTGAGCTCCTGTAATCGAACGTCATTTCCGACGTGGCCAGGCTCCTCCGCGATCAGGCGGTGTGGCCAGGATCGACGTGGTCAGGCGTCTTCTTATTGCGTTGCGGTGTCATCTTCGCCGGATCGGGTCCGCCGGGAACGCCGCGCGGGCCGAGCTGGTCACGCTGAATATCGTCTTCCGAACGTTCGGGTTCGCGGCCGTTGGGCTCAACTGGTCTGATCATGCCGATGGTCCTTCCCGGTGGATGTCAGGAGCAATGCGCCGCTGGGCTGCGTGTTCCGAAGCGCCGAAGCACAGGACATTTGGAACGGCCGATCCTGCTCTGCGTCTGCAGTGCCGAGAGCCACGGAGATCGATGCCCGTGCGGAACCATGTCGAGGAGAATCCCATGAAGGTCTCTGACGTGATGACCACTGACGTTCAGCTTTGCACCCCCGACGACACGTTGAAGGATGCCGCCGAGGCGATGGCGGCGCTCGATATCGGACTGTTGCCGGTCACCGATCATGACCGTCTGGTCGGTATGATCTCCGACCGCGATATTGCCGTGCGCGCTGTCGCCGCCGGCCGTGGCCCGGAAACCAAGATCCGTGAGATCATGACGCCCGAGGTCAAATACTGCTTCGACGATCAGGAGCTCGAGGACGTATCCTGGAATATGGGCGATATCCAGGTGCGGCGATTGCCGGTGCTCAATCGCGACAAGCGGCTGGTGGGCATCATCTCGCTCGGCGATATCGCGCGCACGCGTGACGGCGATGCGACGGCTGCCTCTCTCAATCAGATTTCGCGGCCGGGCGGCCAGCATTCGCAAGCACTTTGATTCGCCGCGCGACCACATCGATCCAGCGTTGTCAGCAGGAGCGCCTGATGTCCGATTATCCTCGCCCGCCATTTCCGCCGCAGTCGCAGGACATGCCGGGGACGAGCGCGGCGATGCAGCCGCGTCCCGATTGCGGCGAAAGCAGCTACAAGGGCTGTGGCCGCCTGCAGGGCAAGAAGGCCGTCATCACCGGCGGGATAGTGGGATCGGGCGCGCCGTCGCGATCGCCTATGCCCGCGAAGGTGCCGACATCCTGATCGCCTATCTCAACGAGCATGAGGATGCCAAGGAAGTGAAGGCGTTGATCGAGAAGGAAGGACGAAAGGTCGTCCTCGTCGCGGGCGACTTGCAGGATCCTGCCCATTGTCGCGCGGTGATCAAGCGTGCAGTCGAAGAGCTCGGCGGCATCGACATTCTCGTCAACAACGCCGCGCATCAGGCGACGTTTGCGGACATCGGCGATATCTCTGACGAAGAACGGGAGGCGACCTTCCGCACCAACATCCACGCGATGTTCTACCTGACCAAGGCTGCTGTGCCGCACATGAAGCCGGGCAGCGCGATCGTGAATACCGCGTCGGTCAATTCGGACATGCCCAATCCCAGTCTGCTCGCCTATGCAACCACCAAAGGCGCGATCCAGAATTTCACCGGAGGCCTGGCGCAGATGTTGGCGGAGAAAGGCATCCGCGCCAATGCGGTCGCGCCCGGTCCGATCTGGACGCCCTTGATCCCTTCCACCATGCCGGAAGAGAAGGTGAAGAGCTTCGGCCAGCAGGTGCCGATGAAGCGCGCCGGACAGCCGGCCGAGCTTGCGACCGCCTATATGATGCTTGCCGACCCGCTCTCCAGTTATATGTCGGGGACCACGGTCGCCGTGACCGGGGGCAAGCCGTTCATTTGAACGCTGAGTGCTGTTGGATTGCTTGTGCAGCTTGAGATCAGGAGCCCTCAAGCTCGTTGAAGGCTTCGCGCGTTGCGAAACGTGCTCGATGAGCGCACGCTGTATGATCGCGAATGCGCCTTGCAAGATCTCATGCGGAGGTCTCGCGTGCGCGGTGCAGCCCCGACGACATCTCGCGCCACCAGGCGTCGAGCGCGTCTCGCGACGGCTGCAAGGTCGTTCCGCAATTGGCCGTGAATGCCTGCCATTCTGCGACGCATTTCTCAGGAACGGCTGTCAGGACCGGTATTCCCGATACAATCGCTTGGGCGAGTTCATCGCGCAGCCCGCCACCGGCCGCTTCCTGCTTGGCGAATTTGTTGACCACAATCAGGTCGACCCGGGCGTCAATCGCCCGCTGAACGGCCACTGCGGCCTCGGCAAGACCGCCGGCGTCGAGCGTGCACGCCATGGCGCCGCTGCCGAGCGGCTGACAGATGGAGATCGCATGACCGTCCGCCAGATCGATTACTTCCATGCCGGTTTTCTTGCCGACGGCATCGCGGACATTGTTCTGGACGACACCGCCGACGCGAACACCCTGGCGCAGCAGTGCTTGCGCGAAATCCGAGAGTAGGCTGTCGGCATCGTCGGTCGGTCCATAAAGCACGGCCGCGAGGGGACCGAGATCGAGGTCAGCAGGATCTTGGATCATGGCGTCGCCTCCGCTTGCTTTGGCGTCATACGCTTTGCCGGCTCGGCGAGCCCGGAGATGTGATCGTCACGACGACGCTACGCGACCCGTCGCAGGTCTGCAACTGATGGCGTGCGCAATCGATGCTTATGCAACTGATGCGCCGATTCCCGGGCCGCGGCGGTATTGCTCGATCTCCGTGAAAAGCCCGCGGCCAACAATGTCAGGCCGCGGGCTTTTGAGACGCTTGCGGCTACTCGGCTGCCTGAACGAGGGGAAGCGCGGCCGCTTCGATCGCCACCGCGACCGACTGGATGATTGCGGCGAAACGGACCGCGGTCTGGATCGTGGCGGCGCTTACTCCGGCATCGTTCAGCGCCTTCTCATGCGCATCGATGCAGGTGCCGCAGCCGCTGATGGCGGAGACCGCCAGCGACCACAGCTCGAAATCGGCCTTGTCGACGCCCGGGTTGGCGATCACGTTCATGCGCAGCCGCGCCGGCATCGTGGCGTAGTCCTTGTTCGAGGCAAGGTGCACGAAGCGGTAATACACGTTGTTCATGGCCATGATCGCGGCCGCAGACTTTGCTGCCGCAAGTGCAGCCGGCGACAAGTGCTCGACGGCAGCCGCTTCCAACGCAGCCACGACAACCGGATTGCGGGTCGCGATCGCGCAAGCCACGAACAGGCCGTATTTCGCCTGCGGCGACAGGGTCTCGTCCGACGCCATCGACGACAGGTTCAACCTGACGTCCTTGGCGAAGTCCGGGATCTGGTCCTTCAGCTGGTCGATCGACATGATCAGGCGACCTTCAGCGTCGCACCGCCCACTTCACGGTTGCAGGGGCAGAGCTCGTCGGTCTGCAGCGCATCGAGCACGCGGAGCGTGTCCTTCGGGGCGCGGCCGACGTTGAGGTTGGTCGCATAGACGTGCTGGATCGTATTGTCGGGATCGACGATGAATGTGTACCGATAGGCGACCCCGTCCGGCGAACGCACGCCGAGACCATCGACCAGAGTGCCCTTGGTGTCGGCAAACTGCCAGATCGGCAGCTGGTGCAGGTCCTTGTGGTCGCGCCGCCAGGCCAGCTTGCAGAACTCGTTGTCGGTCGAACCGCCGAGCACGACGGCATCGCGATCCGCGAAGTCCTTCGACAGACGCGCGAATTCCGCGATCTCGGTCGGGCAGACGAAGGTGAAGTCCTTGGGATAGAAGAAGATGATCTTCCACTTACCGGGAAAGCTGCTTTCCGTCAGGGTTTCGAAGGCGCTCTCGCCCTTCTCCTCCTGGAAGTGAAAACCGGGCTTCACGCCGACGATTTCGAACGATGGTAACTTACTTCCAATTCCGAGCATGGTGCACTCCAAGAAATTACTGCGCTGCAATAGCGAGGCGTATTGTGCATTGCAAGCGATATGCCATTCACTTGCAACATCAGTGGATTGTCAGGAAAACAACAATCGGCAGCGTTATGCTGCCACTGCGTATTGTTGGCGTGTAGACCTGGAGAGGGCACACCGTTCCAGGCACCTCGGCCATGCATCAAGCGCATGCTGCAGTGCAGCTGCCGGGTGATCCGACGACGCGCTGATGAGTTGGTCTCGCTCCCGAAACTCGAAGGGAGAGAGCGGGCATGCAGGAATTGGTCGAGCGGATCTCCGGCCTGGCACCACAATGGGTGGTCGGACCTGGTTTGATTGCGGGCGCCATCATCGGCGCACTCTTGATCTACAAGGTCATCCGCGCGCTGGTGAGACGGACCATCGGTGCACGGAACTCGATCCTGCTGCCGATCCTGCAGCGAACCGCCGGACCTGCTCGCCTTGCTCTCTGTCTGATTGCCGTTGCGTTGGTCCTGCCGCTGGCGCCGCTGAGCGACGGCTGGCGACCGGCGCTGACGCATGTTTTCGCGGTCGCGACCATCGCGCTGATCGGCTGGATCACGATCCGCGTCGTCGATCTCGCCGCGACGCGCTATTTGCAGCGCTTCCGCAACGACATTGCCGAGAACTTCCTGGCGCGCAAGCATGTCACCCAGGTCCGGGTGTTCAAGCGCGTCACCGATACCCTGATCATCGTCGTCGCAGTATCGACTGCGCTGATGACGTTCGATTCGGTCAGGCAATATGGGGTCAGCCTGTTCGCCTCGGCCGGTGCCGCCGGTGTCATCGTCGGTCTCGCAGCGCGGCCGCTGCTCAGCAATCTGATTGCCGGCGTGCAGATCGCTGTCACCCAGCCGATCCGGATCGAGGACGCCGTGATTATCGAAAACGAGTGGGGCTGGGTCGAGGACATCGCCTCTACCTACGTTGTGATCCGGCTGTGGGACTGGCGGCGGATGGTGGTGCCGCTGTCCTATTTCATCGAGCGCCCGTTCCAGAACTGGACGCGCGATGCAGCCTCCTTGATCGGTTCGGTGATGTTGCATGTCGATTATGCGGCCGACGTGCCCAGGATCCGCAAGCGGCTCGAGGAGATCGTGAAGCAATCCAAATTGTGGGATGGCGCGGTGGTCAATCTGCAGGTCACCGACACCGACTCGCGCACCATGGAATTGCGTGCGCTGGTCAGCGCCCGCAACGCGCCTCAGGCCTGGGATCTGCGCTGCGAAGTCCGGGAGAAGCTCATCGCCTTCCTGCAGAAGGAGATGCGCGACGCGCTGCCGCGCGACCGCGCCGACATCTCGCCACCGCTTGCCGTGTACGAGGATCAGGCGCCGACGCGTTACACCGGCGCATCGCACTGAACGCGCGTTATCGGGCAGCGCTGCTCGCGAGCGGCCAGGCGCCGATGATGCGGAAGCGCGTGGCCGGATCGGATTGACGGAACAGGGCGATCGAATCGACGGCGAGCCGCGCGAGGCCGATCTCCGCAAAGCGTGCCTGCAGCATCGACAGGATCGACTCGCGACGCGCGGCCTCGAGCCGGCACGTCAATGTCATATGGAAGCGGAATTCCTCCATGACGTACGGGTAGCCCCAGGCATCGAGATATTCAAGCTGGCGCGGCGGCAGCGCCTCCGGTCGTCTGCGCGCGCGATCCTCTGACGTGATCGGCGCGCGGAAGGCGTCGAAGGCGCGGACGCAATCCGCTGCGAGTGCCTGAAGCGCGTCAGATCGATCGCCTGGCACGACCGCAATAAAGCCGCTGATCGCCGCCACCACCGGTCGGATGATCGGGATCGTGCGCGGCCTTGCTGCGAAGGCCGCGCACGCTGCGATCAGGTCAGCTTCGCTCTTTCCCATGGCGAGTCCGAACGGCGCTTTCAACGTCGCATGGAAGCCATATTTGCGCGCGTCTTCGGTCAGGTCGCGCCAGTCGGGGACGGCTTTCACAATCCGATCGGCAAATGCCACGTCACGACCGCTTCTTGCGTCATAACCGAGCAGAGCGTTGCCGAAGCCATCGAGCGGGCTCGCTGTGGGCGCATAATAGATCGCATAACGTGGAAATTGGGCCATTGTCGTCGACTTACTCCGCGGCCGCCGCGCGAGCGTATCGTGACGCTGTGAGCCGGTCTGCTTCAGTCAGGTAAGTCAGACGGCCGTTAGAGATCGCGGCGACGATGCGCGGCCGCATCGGCAATCGATCGTCGACCAGGATGATGTCCGCGCGGCGACCATCGGCAATCGTGCCGCGGTCGGACAGGCCCGCCGCGCGTGCTGGTCCGCCCGAGACAAGGTCCCATGCGCGAGCCAATGGCAGCACGCCGTCGGCGGCGAGGCGAAAGGCGGCAAGCAGCGGCGCCGGATAGTAATAGTCGGAGGCCAGCACCGAGCAGAGGCCTTTTGCGATCATGTCGCTCGCCTTGGTCCAGCCCGTGTGGCTGCCACCGCGCACGACATTCGGGGCGCCATAGACGATCGCATCGCCGCCCGCTGCTGCTGCCCGCGCCGTCTCCTCATTGACCGGGAACTCAGCAATGGTCACGCCCTGCGCGCGGTAGGCCTTGCGCATAGCCGGCGTATCGTCGTCATGCGAGAGCATCCGCACGCCGGCGTCGCGAGCGATGGTGGCCAGGCGCGCAATCGACGCAGGCACCTCATCGGCGCGCGAGACGATTTCGGCCACCAACCGATCGAAGGCCTCGCCGGATAGCCCGGTCCGGTCGACCATGCGCTGGCGCTTCTGCGGCTTATCGAGGGAGGCGAGCGTCGAATCCATGTGATCGTTGAAGGCGAAGACGTCTATCCGCCCCGCTGCCAGCCACTGTCCGATCTCCGCCTCGGCATCGAGATTGTAGGTTTCGTGACGCAGATGGAAACGCGTGTCGGCGGCAAGCTGCGGCCGCAAGGCTTCGATCGCTTCGAGCAGGCGGCGTGCATTGTCGCCGCTGCGGAGGCCGGGCTCCCACGACCAGGTCGTCGCGTGAAATACTGTGGTGATGCCGTTCGTGATCGCCTGGCGGTCGCTGTCGATCAGCGCCACGTCGACCGGGAAGCCGACGCCGGGACGCGGCTCCATCTGGCGCTCGAACGCGTCGCCATGCAGATCGACGATGCCGGGAAGAACGAGAAGCTCGCGCGCGTCGAGTTCGAGATCAGACCCGCGGCGGATTGTGCCGATTCCGGCGACCTTACCTTGGGCAATTAAGAGAGATGTTTCGACGAATTCGTCGCCGAGCAGTGCCCGGCCACCTGAGACAATGAAATCAGTCATGAGAGGCACTTTGCCGCACCCGGTCTCTGACGTCGAGTGCTGACTCATATTTGCTCAGAAAATCACCGATCGCCAACTGCCGGAAGTCCGGCAATGCCGCGCGCAGCGCCTCGTGATCCCAATCCCACCACGCCAGCCGGACAAGCCGTTCGGCGATCTCTTCCGGAAAGCGACGTTTGATTGGGCGGGCGGGATTGCCGGCGACGATCGTATAGGCCGGCACGTCCTTGGTGACGACGGCTCCGGCCGCAACCACCGCGCCAGTCCCGATGCTGCGGCCGGGCAGCACGATCGCGCCATGGCCGATCCAGACATCGTGACCGATCTTCACGTGATGTTGCTTGCGCCAGGCAAAGAACTCGGCGTCGTCGCTTTCGCCAGGAAAATAGGCGCTGGCGCGATAGGTGAAGTGGGCTTGCGTCGCCCGATGCATCGGATGGTTGCCGGGATTGATCCGCGTCATCGCCGCGATCGAGCAGAATTTGCCGATGCTCGTATAGGTGATCTGGGCGTCGTTCACCACGTAGGAGTAGTCGCCCATCGTGACGTCGAGTAGCATCGTGCGTGCGCCGACTTCGCAATAAGCGCCAAGCGTCGAGCCCTGAACGCTGGCGCTGGAATCGATGGTAGGGGCTATCCCAAGCATTTTGCCGGCCATCTCGATCTCTATTACCTCTTTACCTGCTGCGGATCCCGTCTTCTATCACGGTAATGACGGTGAGGTGACAAGTCCGTGACGTGTGCTCGCGGCGTGTGGATCGTCCTGCGACGCAGTGGGACTGTCACATAACTGTAGAATCCCGGCGCTAGCGGAGTCCGGAAGCGAACCGGTCCGGAGAACCCAATGCTGGTGGTAGATGGTCTGACGTGCCGTTTCGGCGCGAAAGCCGCAGTTGACAACGCATCCTTCTCCATCATGCCGGGCAGCTTCGTCGGCGTCATCGGGCGCTCCGGCGCCGGTAAATCAACTCTCTTGCGGTCGATCAATCGGCTGAGCCCCGTCAGTGGCGGTCGGATCCTGTTCAAGGATGTCGATGTCACCGCGCTGCGTGGTCGTGAGTTGCGGCAATGGCGCGCCCGCTCGGCGATGATCTTTCAGCAATTCAACCTGGTCGGCCGACTCGATGTTCTGACCAATGTTCTGATGGGACGGCTGGCGCATATCCCATCCTGGCGCTCGCTGGCGCAGCTCTGGCCTGGGCAGGACGTTGCGGTCGCCCTCTCGGCGCTCGAGCAGTTCGATATGGCCGCGCTGGCGGCTCAGCGCGCTGACCAGCTCTCCGGCGGTCAGCAGCAGCGCGTTGCCATCGCGCGCGCCCTGGTGCAGGAGCCTGAGCTCATTCTCGCCGACGAGCCGATCGCCTCGCTCGATCCGCGCAATACCAAGATCGTGATGGATGCGCTTCTACGCATCAACAAGCATTTCGGCATCACGGTGATCTGCAACCTGCATTCGCTCGATCTGGCGCGCGGCTATTGCGACCGCCTGATCGGCATGGCCACCGGCCGCGTCGTCTTCGACGATGTGCCTGTGGCGCTGACGCCTCAGATCGCTCGCGAGCTTTACGACCTTGAAGCCGACGAAGTGATGGATGCGACGCTTCCTTCGCCAGCCGAAACCGTTCCGGCCCTCGGCCAAGCGGCCGTGGCCTGATTGTCCGTGTTTCCAAAGTGGCCGTTCATGACGAGCGGCCGTTTTAGGAAAAATCGAGTCCCACCTGATCCCAGAGGATACATCATGATCAACCGTCGAGTCGTTCTGGCCGGCATGGCGTCCATCGCATTCACTGCGTCCGCTTCCGCGGAAGATTGGCGTGCGAAATATCCCGAAATCACGTTCGCGGCGATCCCCTCCGAGAACGGTTCCGGCGTCGTCGAGCGCTATACGCCGTTCGTCAACTATCTCTCCAAGGAGCTCGGTATCAAGGTGACGCTCCGAGTCGCCAACGACTACGCTGCGGTGATCGAAGGCCAGCGCGCCGGCAACATCCATATCGGCTATTATGGCCCAGCGTCGTTTGCTCGCGCCCGTCTCACCGGTGTCAAGACCGATGCCTTCGTGATCGACGTTAATTCCGACGGTTCGAAGGGCTATTACTCGGTATTCTACGTTCTTGCGAACAGCCCCTATCACAAGGTCGAGGACCTCAAGGGCAAGAACCTCGGCCTCGTCGATCCGAACTCGACGTCCGGCAATAACATGCCGCGGTTCAAGCTGAACCAGCTCGGCCTTGACCCCGAGACCTATTTCTCCAAGGTGGTCTTCACCGGCAGCCATGAGAACGCGGTGCTGGCTCTCGCCCAGGGTACGGTCGAGGTTGCCGCCAATTGGTGGAACAGCGAAGACGATTCCAACCTGACCCGTATGCTCACCAAGAACATGGTGAAGACGGCGGACGGCAAGCCGATGACGAAGGATGACTTCCGCATCATCGTCAAGTCCGACATGATCATCAACTCGCCTTACGCTTATCTGTCCGACCTGCCGGATGACATGAAGGCTGCGATCAAGCAGGCGTTCCTGGATGCCGCGCAGAAGGATCCGGAAGCCTACAAGAAGCTGTCCGACGGCAAGAACCGTCCTTGGGAGCCGATCACGAACGAGGACTACAACAAGACGATCGAGCTGATCAAATTCGTCGACAGCCTGCGCAAGAAGGCGTCCTGACGGGTCATAGGCGTTCCAGGGCCGGGTCGATCGGACCCGGCCTTTTTCCTTTGCTGCCGCGCGGGCCCGCAATGACATCCGCTGTCTCCATTCTTCCCAGCCAGCAACTGGACGCGCTCAACGCGGAGTATCGCGGCGCTATCGCGCGCAAGCGGCTCCGGTTCTACGTCGCAACCATCCTCTTCATTGCGCTGCTTGTGCTGGCCGGCATCGGCGCCGAAGTGAACTTCCGGACCTTCTTTACCTATTTCGGCAATTTCGTCAGCTATTTCGATCGTATCCTGAAGCTCGATGACGGCAGCCGGGTCTGGACCAATATTCCAGAGTGGTTCTGGGGCTTGAAAAAGTGGCTCAAGCTGCTCGGCGAGACGCTCCTGATCAGCTATGTCGGCACCTTGACCGGGATGGTGTTTGCGTTCTGCCTCAACTTTCTGGCTGCTGAAAACACCTCACCAGCTCCCTGGCTGCGCTTTTTGGTCCGACGTCTTTTGGAGTTCGCCCGAACCGTTCCGGGTATCGTGTTCGCGCTGATCTTCGTCATCGCGTTCGGCCTCGGGCCAATGGCCGGCGTGCTCGCGATCGCAGTTCATTCGACTGGCGCGCTTGGCAAGCTGTTCTCGGAAGTGGTTGAGAATGCCGACATGAAGCCGGTCGAAGGCATCCGTTCGACCGGGGCGAGCTGGTTGTCCTCGATGCGGTTTGCGGTCTTGCCGCAGGTCATCGCCGGCTTCGTCAGCTACACGCTGTTGCGCTTCGAGATCAACGTCCGCGAGGCCTCGGTGATGGGTTTCGTCGGCGCCGGCGGCATCGGGCAGGAGCTCGTGGTTGCAATCCGCAAGTTCTATTATTCCGATGTCAGTGCGATCCTGGTGATGATCGTGGTCACGGTTTTCCTGATCGATATCAGCACCGGTTGGCTGCGCGCGAGGCTGTTCGGCGCGGAGGCGCGCACATGAGCCAGCTGGAACGGCCGGATCCACAGCAGCTGCGCGGCCGCTATCCTCACGTCTTTGACCGGCCCATGGCCGCGCGCCTCGCAACGCCGCTGATGCTGGTGCTCGCGCTTGCGATCTTCGGGTTCGGTCTGGTCGATCTGGAATTTTCCCCGAGCCGGATGCTCTCGGGACTTAGCCAGCTCGGCTGGATCGCACGGATGATGCTGCCGCCGGATCCCGGTTCATCGCTGCCGCTTTATCTCAAGGCGCTGGGCGAGACGCTCTCGATCGCCCTGTTGGGGACGACGCTCGCGGCACTCGCAGCGCTGCCCATCAGCCTGCTTGCCGCACGCAACGTCGTGCCGTCCGCGATCTTCCGTTTTCCGGTGCGGCGGATATTCGACACCATCCGCGGCGTCGACCAGCTGATCTGGGCACTGGTCTGGATCAATGTGGTCGGGCTCGGCCCGTTTGCCGGCGTGCTGGCCATCGCGATCTCCGACTTCGGCGCGCTCGGCAAGCTGTTCTCGGAGGCGATCGAAGCCGCGGACCGGAAGCAGGTGGAAGGCATTTGCGCCGCCGGCGGCAGCAGGTTGCACGAAGTCCGCTTCGGCCTGATTCCGCAGGTTCTGCCCGTGATCGCGGGGCAGGTGCTCTATTTCATCGAGTCCAACACCCGTTCGGCGACAATCATTGGCATCGTCGGCGCTGGCGGCATCGGCCTGCAGCTTGCGGAGCAGATCCGCGTGCTCGAATGGCAGACCGTGTCGTTCCTCATCCTGATGATCCTGGTGGCGGTTGCGGCGACCGACTGGATCTCCGGCAAGCTGCGCTTTGCCATCATCGGCCGCCGCGCCGTCGCGTAGCCTATGAACCTGCGATCTCGAACGTGACGCGCTCGGCGGCGAAGCGCGAGCGCTTGGTGACCAGCGGCTTGCCGTCGGCATCGACGTCGGTGCTGTCGACGACCAGCACGGGCCGCCCAAGTGCCAGGTCGAGCCGCGCAGCGTCCGTGGCCTCAGCGATGGCGGCGGTGATCCTGGTCGCGCCGCGACGATAATCGCGGATGCCGTAATGCGCGAGCAGCGCAGTCATCGAGCGGGTCGAGGCAAAGATGCGGCCCGCATCCGGAAACCGCTCCGCCGACAGCCAGGATGTGCTGACGCAAATCGGGATCTTGTCGGCGAAACGCAGCCCCTCGATTCGCACCAGAGGTGCGCCGGTCTTCAGTCCGAGCTCCCGCGCAAGTTCCCGTGATGCCGGCTCCTGCGATTCCGCAATCAGCTGGCCGCGCGGCTCGCGGCCCTCAGCGCCGACGATCTCGGAAAACCGCGTCCGCGAGCTGAGCGGGTAGGCCAGGCGCGGCGTTTCGACATAAGTGCCGCTGCCGCGCGCGGCGCGCACCAGCCCGCGTTCGGCGAGCGCTGCCAGCGCCCGCCGCACGGTATGGCGGTTCACGCGATAGATCTCGGCAATTTCGGTTTCGCCCGGCAGCCGTGCGCCGGCCGCAAAGCGGCCCTCGGCGATGTCGCGTTCGATTCCATCGGCGACCTGACGCCACAGGGCCACTCCAGAAACTGCATCCTGCATGCTCATCGCCGCGTCTCGTCGGAGGTGGTGAAAATCACGCCCATGTCATCAGACCGTCATTGCGCGGGCTTATCAAGTTGTCTAGTATCATAGACAACTTGAGGCCGGCAAGATCGGAAAATGGCGATGAAGGCAGAGGCGATAAAGGACAGGCGCAAGGCCGCGATGAGTGTCCTGGCGCATGCGCCGGCGGTCGATATCGCCGCACGATTGCAGCCGATGGCGCTGCCGGCGCACGAGGAGCTGCGCGCGCCCGAGAACGGGCTGGTGATGGTCCGCGGCCGGATCGGCGGCGATGGGGCGCCGTTCAATCTCGGCGAGGCGACGGTGTCGCGGGCGGCGGTGCGCTTGGCCAGCGGCGAGGTCGGCTTCGGTTATGTGCTGGGGCGCGACAGCGAGAAGGCGCGGCTGATCGCGCTGTGTGACGCGCTGATCCAGGCCGACAGTCATGGCGATGCGGTCGAGATGCAGGTCGTGTTGCCGTTGCGCCAGCGCATGCTGTCGTCGCGTGAGCAGAAGGCGCGCGAAGCGGCGGCAACGAAGGTGGAATTCTACACCATGGTGCGCGGGGAGGGCTGAATGGAGGCGATGATCTCAGATCTCCCGGCGGGTTTTCCCGATACGGTGCTCTCGGCGCAATCGACCTTCCGCGCCGTCATGGAGGCCATGGCGCGGCCCGGCACCATTCAGCGTGTCGCCGCCAGTGTCGGTGTGCCGTCCGGCCTGACGCGCGCCGCGGCAGCGCTGGCGCTGACCTTGTTCGATCACGATACCCCGATCTGGCTGGATCCAGCTTTGGCGGCTGGATCCGAGGTTGCGACATGGCTCAAATTCCACACCGGCGCGCCGGTCGTGGCCGGGACGGCGAAGGCGAGCTTTGCGCTGATCCGAGACGGCGCTTTGTTGCCTGATCTGGAATCATTTGCGCTCGGCAGCGGCGAATATCCCGATCGTTCGACGACGCTGATTCTGCAGGTTGCGCGCCTGGGCGAAGGACGCTCATATGAGTTGCGCGGCCCCGGCATCGACGGCACGGCAACGCTGCGTGCTGCGATTGCGCCGGACGATCTGTTTGATCGGCTTGCGATCAACGAAGAGCTGTTTCCGCGCGGCATCGATGTCGTGCTGGTTCATGACGACGGTATGGTTGCGATCCCGCGCACGACGCGGCTCGTCGTGGCGGGAGGCTGATCATGTATGTCGCAGTCAAGGGTGGCGAGCGCGCGATCGAAAATGCGCACCGGCTGCTTGCGCATGAGCGGCGCGGCGATCGCGACGTTCCGGAGATCTCGCTGGCGCAGATTGCCGAGCAGTTGGGGCTGGCGGTCGATCGCGTGATGGGTGAAGGCTCGCTGTATGATCGTGAGCTCGCGGCGCTGGCGATCAAGCAGGCGCGTGGCGACCTGATCGAGGCGATCTTCCTGGTGCGCGCTTTCCGTGCCACGCTGCCGCGGTTCGGTGTGACCGAGCCGGTCGATACCGGTCAGATGCGGGTGCAGCGTCGTGTTTCCTCGACATTCAAGGATATTCCCGGTGGCCAGGTGCTCGGGCCGACGTTCGACTATACGCATCGGTTGCTCGATCCGCAGCTTGCTCATGGCATCGAGCCCGCGCCGCCGGCCGTCGGCGAAGCATCGGACGCGTCGACGCCGCGGGTGACCGATATCCTCGGGCGCGACGGGCTGATCGAGCCGTCGCCGCAGGCGCAAGCCGATGCTGATGTCGGCGATCTCACGCGCGAGCCGCTCGGCTTTCCTGCCGAACGCGATCTGCGGCTGCAGAATCTGGCGCGCGGCGATGAGGGCTTCCTGTTGGCGCTCGGCTATTCGACCCAGCGGGGCTACGGCCGCAATCATCCCTTCGCCGGCGAGATCCGCTTCGGCGAGGTTGAAGTCGAGTTCCTGGCGGAGGAGGTCGGCTTCGCGGTGCCGCTCGGCTCGATCGAACTGACCGAATGTCAGATGGTGAACCAGTTCAAGGGCTCGGCCACCGAAGCGCCGTGCTTCACCCGTGGCTATGGCCTCGCCTTCGGGCAGAGCGAGCGCAAGACGATGTCGATGGCGCTGGTCGATCGCGCTCTGCGCGCACGCGAACTCGGCGAGGACGTCATCGCGCCTGCGCAGGACGAGGAATTCGTGATGTCGCATTCCGATAACGTCCAGGCGACCGGCTTCGTCGAGCACTTGAAGCTGCCGCACTATGTCGATTTCCAGTCGGAGCTTGGGCTGTTGCGCAAGCTGCGCAAGGAGTTCGAGGAGGCGAATGCGGCGCCCTCGTTGCAGGAGGCAGCGGAATGAACGCCCCAACCTATAATTTCGCCTATCTCGACGAGCAGACCAAGCGGATGATCCGCCGCGCGATCCTGAAGGCGATCGCGATTCCCGGCTATCAGGTTCCGTTCGCGAGTCGCGAGATGCCGATGCCTTATGGCTGGGGCACCGGCGGCGTCCAGGTGACCGCCGCGATTCTCGGGCCTGCCGATGTGCTGAAAGTGATCGACCAGGGCTCGGACGACACCACCAATGCGATCTCGATCCGCAAGTTCTTTGCCAAGACCGCCGGCGTCACCACGACGACCTTGACCGAGGCTGCAACCGTGATCCAGACCCGGCATCGCATTCCGGAGGCACCGCTGCGGGCCGGACAGGTGCTGGTGTATCAGGTGCCGATCCCGGAGCCGCTGCGCTATTTGGAGCCGCGCGAGACCGAGACGCGGCGCATGCATGCGCTGGCCGAATATGGCCTGATGCATGTGAAGCTCTATGAGGACATCGCGCGCTTCGGTCACATCGCGACGGCCTACGCCTATCCGGTCAAGGTCAATGCGCGCTACGTGATGGATCCGTCGCCGACGCCGAAATTCGACAATCCCAAGATGGACAATTGTCCGGCGCTGCAGCTGTTCGGTGCGGGGCGCGAGAAGCGGATCTACGCGATTCCGCCTTATACGTCGGTGGTGTCGCTCGACTTCGAGGACCATCCGTTCACGCGCTACAAGTTCGACGCGCCTTGTGCACTCTGCGGTGCGGCGGATTCTTATCTCGACGAGATTGTCACCGACGACAAGGGCAGCCGAATGTTCGTCTGCTCTGATACGGATTACTGCGAAGGCCGCCAGGCGGCCGGGCATCGTGGCAGCCAGGCCGCCGCTCCGCACGAGGAGGCCGCCCATGGTTGAGGCGTCCGGCATGTCAGATCAGCCGCTGCTCGTTGCGGAGGGGCTTGCAAAAACCTATGGGCGGCTCGTCGCCTGTCGAGATATTTCTTTCACGCTGTATCCAGGCGAGGTGCTCGCAATCGTCGGCGAGTCCGGCTCGGGCAAGTCGACCCTGCTGCAGATGCTGTCGGCGCAGCTTGCGCCGAGTGCCGGCCGCGTGTCCTACCGCATGCGCGATGGCGTGCTGCGCGACCTTGCGGCGCTGGGCGAGGCCGAGCGCCGCTTCCTGTTCCGGACCGATTGGGGCTATGTCCACCAGGACCCAGCGCAAGGCCTGCGCATGGCCGTCTCGGCAGGTGCCAATGTCGGCGAGCGGTTGATGGCGGTCGGCTGGAACAATTATGGCCGGATACGCCAGACGGCGTCTTCGTGGCTCGACCGGGTCGAGATCGATGTCGCCCGCATCGACGATGCTCCGCGGACCTATTCCGGCGGCATGCGCCAGCGACTGCAGATCGCGCGCAATCTGGTCACCGAGCCGCGGCTTGTCTTCATGGACGAGCCGACCGGTGGGCTCGACGTCTCGGTGCAGGCGCGTCTGCTCGATCTGATGCGCAGTCTGGTCAATGAGCTGGGACTTGCGGCCGTTGTCGTCACGCACGACCTCGCGGTCGCGCGGCTGCTGTCACACCGCGTGATCGTGATGAAGGAAGGCCGCGTGATCGAGACCGGCCTGACCGACCAGGTGCTCGACGATCCACGCGAGCCCTACACCCAGTTACTTGTGTCTTCGATCCTGCCGCCATGAGGTCGACGCTGATGTCCGTGATGATTGCCATCGAGAGCGCGGAAAAGACCTTCACCATGCACCTGCAGGGCGGCATCCGGCTGCCCGTGGTGCGCGGCGTGTCATTCCAGGTCCATGCCGGCGAGTGCATGGTGCTGTCCGGTCCCTCCGGCGCCGGCAAGTCGTCGATCCTGAAGATGATCTTCGGCAACTACCGCTGCGATGGCGGTCGTATCGGGGTTCGGCACCAGGGTGTCGTCCTGGACCTCGCGCGGGCCGAGCCGCGTGCGATCTTGAATGTCCGCCGCCATACGATCGGCTATGTCAGCCAGTTCCTGCGTGCGGTGCCGCGTGTGCCGGCGCTCAACGTCGTCGCCGAGCCCTTGATCGCGACCGGCGCGCCGCGAGAGATCGCGCGCGAACAAGCCGCAAAGCTGCTGCGTCGTCTCAACATCCCCGAACCTCTCTGGAGCCTGCCGCCATCGACTTTCTCCGGCGGCGAACAGCAACGCATCAACATCGCGCGCGGCTTCATTTCCGACCTGCCGATCCTCCTCCTGGACGAGCCGACCGCATCGCTCGATGCCGCCAATCGGTCAGTCGTTGTGGAGCTGATCGAGGCCAAGAAGAAGGCGGGCGTCGCGATGATCGCGATTGTCCATGATGATGACATTCGCCGGCAGATCGCTGATAGCACCGTGGACGTCACGGCATTTGCGGCAGCAGCATGAACAGGACAGACATAGCATGGCCTTAAGCAATTCCGAGAACGTGATCGGCAATGCCAGGGTTGTCCTGGCCGACCGCGTCATCGAGCAAGGCTGGGTGGCAGTCGTCAACGGCCAGATTGCCGCGATCGGTGAGGGCGTGAGCCCTGCGGGAAGCGAAGACGCCGCGGGAGACCTGATCATGCCCGGGCTCATTGAACTGCACACCGATCATCTGGAAGCACATTTCGTCCCGCGACCGAAGGTGTTCTGGGACCCGATCGCCGCGGTGATCTCTTATGATGGGCAGCTCGCGACGGCCGGCATCACCACGGTTCTGGATTCTCTGCGGGTCTGGAGTGAGGAAGGCACCAGCGACGTCGAAGGCCGGGCCGCCATGCTGGCCGACGCGATCGGATCAGCTCGCGATGGCGGCCTGTTGCGGGCGGACCATTTTCTGCATTTGCGCTGCGAGATCCCGATGCCGACCGTGGTCCGTGAAGCCTCGGAGCTCGCCGGCCGTCCGGACGTGCGGTTGATGTCACTGATGGACCACACGCCGGGGCAACGGCAGTTCCGCGACCAAGGCAAGCTGCGCGACTACTATCGCGGCAAAGGCGGCGGCAGGACCGATGCCGAGCTCGACATTCTGTTCGAGCGCCGGTTCGCCTATCAGAAAGCCTATGCGTCCGACAATCTGCGCGAGATCATCGCGCTGGCGCGGAAGCACAATGTTCCGCTCGCCAGTCACGATGATACGACGGAGGAGAACGTCGCCGATGCGATCAAGGATCGCATTTCGGTGGCGGAGTTCCCTACGACGATCGAAGCTGCGCGCGGGCTGCATCAGGCTGGCATCTGCATCCTCATGGGCGCGCCGAATGTCGTGCGTGGCGGCTCGCATTCCGGCAACATTGCCGCGCTCGATCTCGCCCGCGATGGCCTGCTTGATATCCTCTCGTCCGACTACGTGCCCTCGAGCCTGTTGTTGGGCGCGCTGCAACTGCCGCAGCGCGTGCCTTCGATCGACCTCGCTGCCGCTGTTCGCACGGTGACCAAAGCGCCGGCGGAAGCCGTCGGTCTTGCGGATCGCGGCGAGATCGCACCCGGCAAACGCGCGGACTTGATCCGGGTGCATATTGCCGGCGCCGTTCCGGTTGTTCGCAGCGTGTGGCGCGAAGGAATTCGTGTCGCATGAGCGAGACGTCAGCCCCCTCGACCGACATTCCGCTCAAGCTTGGGCCCGGCCGGATCGTGCTGGTGGTCGGACCGAGTGGGGCTGGCAAGGATACGCTGATCAATCTGGCGCGTGCCGAATGTGCCGGCGATGACCGCGTCGTTTTCCCGCGACGCGTCGTCACGCGGCAGGCGTCGACGTCTGAAGACAACGACGAATTGGATGAGACGGCGTTCCGGCTGGCTTTGGCGCGGGATCAGTTCGCTGTCCATTGGGAAGCGCATGGACACTTGTATGGTCTACGGCGTGACATTGACGGCGATATCCGCGCCGGCCGAACCGTCGTCGTCAACGTCTCGCGCCGCGTGGTCGCGGCATTTCGCCGCGCCTACGCGCATGTGGTGGTCGTCGCTGTCACAGCACCATCGGACGTCCTCGCCGAACGGCTGGCGCAGCGGCATCGTCCGAGCGATGGTGATCTTGACGCGCGACTTCATCGGGCCGTCTTGGAAGATCCGTTCGTCGCAGATCTCACGATCTGCAATGTCGGCGATGCGAAGCTGCACGCCACCACGCTGCTAGCGATGATTACACCAGGGTTTGGCGGAGCAGGGCCAGCTTGAGCGGAAGGGATGCAATGTCCACCATCACCACGATCGAGCAGCTCGAAGCCATCTACGGCAAGACAGGCCTGACATCGACTGTGAAAGTCGCCGATCGGGTAACGCCGCACTACCGTGTCATGATCGAGAAATCGCCTTTCGTGGCGCTCGCGACCTCTGGACCCGAGGGACTGGACTGCTCGCCGCGCGGCGATCTGCCCGGTTTCGTCCGTATTCACGATGACAAGACGTTGATGATGCCGGATCGCCGCGGCAACAACCGCATCGATTCGCTGCGCAACATCGTACGTGATCCGCGCATCGCGCTGCTGTTCCTGATTCCAGGATCCGGCAACACCTTGCGTGTGAATGGACAGGCACAGTTGTCAGCTGATCCCGAGCTGCTTGCCTCGTTCAAGATCGACGGCAAGACCCCGCGCAGTGTTCTCGTCATGACCGTCGACGAGGTCTACTTTCAATGTGCACGCGCCATTGTGCGTTCCGATTTGTGGAACCCTGATAACCGCGTCGACCCTAAGGACCTGCCGACGCCAGGTCAGATCCTGGCCGATATGAGCGCAAAGCAGGTCGATGCGGAGCAGTATGATCGCGAGTGGCCGGAGCGCGCCCAACAAACCTTGTGGTGACGGCGTTGGTTCCGTGTGAATTCCAAGATCGGAAACTATATCAGGCGGCTACGTCCAGAAGCCGCGACGAGCCTCTGATCAGGACCTTTCGGCCCGCCTGCGTCAGCGCAGGCGTGCCCTCGATCATCGCCACAAGTCCTGCAGCTACGAGCTGATCAACCATCAGGCCGCTGAGCCTGCGGCGTTCGCGCACAGGAAGCCGGAGCGCCTTGAGCGTCTCCCACTGATCCTGCGTTAAGTCGTGATCGGTTTCCGCGTTCATGCTGCCTCGAATGCGTGCTGCGTTGCGGGCCTCTTACCTACGCCGCATGACGAAGATGCGACCATCATGCATCGGTATTTGCGCAGGCTTCTTCAATATGCGTTGATGCCGCAGAGCTTAATTCAAATTCTCATGATCGGTCGCACCGCAATGCGGGATGTGTGGCAAACAGGTCGATACGCGAACGCCGATGGTTAATATCTTGAATGGAAGGACTCGCATGTCTGAGAGAGACTACAACGGTAACTTAGCTGTCACATCCCCGTGTCAAACGGCGCCATGAATCGACCCGAATCGGCTGGCGCGTCCGCGCCGCAAGGCTCCCATGGATTCGCCACCCTGACCGAGGAAAAGCCGCAGGCAACATTGAGCCGCAGGACGTGGCTCCGAGGTCTCGGCGGCCTTGCGGTCAGCATGATGATTGCCGGCGCGGCGATTTACGCGCTGACGCGTGCGATCAAGAAGCTGGATATAGCTCACGCGTTGGCGATCGCGGAAGACACGGATACGCGGTTAATCGCGCTGGCGCTGCTGCTGATCATCATGTCCTACGCCAGCCTGACGCTCTACGACTTGCTTGCGCTTCGGACCATCGGCCGACGCGATGTTCCGTTTCGCATGGTGGCCCTTGCGAGCTTCACGAGCTATCCCATCGCCCATGGCATCGGGGCCGTCGCTTTGATCGCCCCGGTGATTCGCTATCGAGTCTACTCCCGCTACAAATTGGGCGCGATCGACATCGCGAATGTCAGCTTCCTGACCGGTCTCACTTTCTGGCTCGGCAATCTGACTGCCCTTGGGCTAAGCCTCATGATCGATCCCGATGCCTTTGGTTGGGTCGAGTATTGGCCGCCTACGCTCAATCGGCTGGTGGCGACCGCGCTGCTGGCCGGGGTGCTCGGTTTCGTGGTCTGGAGCTGGCCTGGACGGCGCAGCAAGCGCTGGCCGGTGCGGCTTCCGTCGGGTCCGTTGGTGCTCGTCCAGATCCTGATCGGCTTGTTTGATCTGAGCGCCGCAGCGCTTGCGATGTACGTGCTGATTCCAGCAGAACTCGACGTTGAGCTCTCGCGCCTGATGGCCGTGTTCATTGCGGCCACTCTGCTGGGCTTTGCCAGCCATGCGCCGGCTGGAATAGGGATGTTCGATGCAACGATCCTGCTCGGTCTGGGAAGTGACGACAAGGATCCTGTCCTCGCCGCACTCCTTATCTTCCGGATTCTTTACCATCTGTTGCCGTTTGTGATCGCGCTTGCGCTGTTCGGCAGCGTCGAAGCATGGCGAACGCTGCGCCGTAATCATTCAGCCGCTCCAGGATCGGGCGACTAAGCGCTTGATCTTCGAGGCAAGTGCAACAGACTTGTAACAAGTCACGCGGGTCTCCCTGTCGCATAATTGCATTGCGTCGGCGCTATCCTTGTCGAATCGGTGAGCCGAGGCACGGATGACGACGCAACTGATTGCTGGAGCCACGCGCGGCAGCGGGCTTGAGAACGGGATGACGCTCTGGGATAGGGCGGTCGCGTTTTCGGTGCGACGGTTGATCCACACCCAGAGCTGGGACGATCCGGAAGCGGATCTCGCAGCCCTGCAATTGCCGCTCGGTTCCACAATCGTGACGGTCTCGTCTGGTGGTTGCAACGCTCTCTCTTACCTGACCGCACAGCCGGCGCAGATTTTTGCCGTCGATCGCAGCGAGTCCCAGTTGGCGTTGCTCAAACTGCGGCTCGCGGGTGTCCGTGCGTTTGACAGCTACGACGAGTTCTGGGAATTTTTCGGCGAGGCGGCGTCGCCAGCAAATGCCGAACGTTACCTTCAGAAGCTGCGTCCTCTGCTCGATGCGCCGACACGAAGTTATTGGGATGGACACAACGTCCTCGGGCGCCGCCGCTACACCTATTTCACCGATGGGCTCTACCGGCATGGACTGCTCGGTCGGGCGATCGGCTTTTCCCACCAGATCGCGCGTGTTCTTGGGATCGACCTTGACGTCTTGTTGATGGAGGCGGTTGATTCTCCGGCCCGGCTGGAAGCGATGGCGCGTCTTGGTCGTCTGTTTCATTCGACGCCGTTGCGGCTCGTGGCACGCGCCCAGGCGCTCTTGTTCAGCCTCGGAATTTCACCGCAACAGCGGGCTGTCTTGCAGGCCGAAGCTCCTCTCGATGTGGTTCTCTACCGGCGACTGCTACGTCTGATCGACGGTCATCCCGGCGACAGCAACTACTTTGCCTGGCAGGCTCTGCGTTGCGCCTATTCCGGTCCTGATGATCGCTGCTTGCCGCCCTATTTGCAGCGCCGTCATTTCCCTCGAATGCGCAACGGCGTTGGCGTGATCATTCCCGTCCAAGCCAATCTCGCCCAATTCCTGGACAGCCTGCCGGCGCGCGAAGTCGACGCCGTCGCATTATTGGACGTGCAGGACTCGATGAGCGTCGACGATATCCGCAAGCTGTGGACCGCGATTGATCGCGCCGGGAGCGAACGCATCCGCGTCGTATGTCGTACGACGGGCAGCGCCTCCCCGCTGGAGGCCGTCACGCTTTCTGGACTCCGCGGCCGCTGGCAGCGCGACGAAGAGCGCAGCGCCATCGGCGCCGAACTGGACCGCTCCGGGATCTATGGCGGTTTTCATTGCTACGTCAGGCGCGCGTGACCGCGCTCATCTCGCTGAAACGTCCTGTTGCGCTGCAATAGATGTTGCGGACAGAAAACGCGGCCTGAGCACGATGCCGTGACGCCAATTCCCACTGGACTTGCTAGAGTGCGATGCCTGCTTGGGTTTGTATCTCGGGAGTGAGCATGATCAGACTCGTGGAAATCCGCAGTCAGGAATATTTGTGCCGGGAACGTGCCGCGGTGGATGTGCAACGGCGGGCGTTTTGGCTGGCGCAGGCGGAGGAGTGGGAGAGGCGAGCTCTGGACGAGATCGCGCACCACTTTCGCGAGTGCCATCTGAATTGGAGTGAGGTTCGCCAAGTGACGCATTAAGCGAAGCACGAGGCCTTGAACAGCGGCGACGTGAACGTGGCTGTGCTCCGTTTCCGGCCTTCGCGTATATCATCACGCACTTGGCGGCGAACTTCGGAAGCGAAGCGCTAGTGGCGCAGAGCGGGCCTGTGCACGCTGTGTCTGACCTCGGCGCCACAATCTGCGCATTCGAAGACCAGGTCGATCCTGGCCGAGTTCCAATGCGGCTCGACTTCCCGAACATGCATCGGCAAGAACCCCAGACAACCGGGGCACACGACCGGAGCCAATCCCTGCTCTTCGCTTGGTCTCGTATAGGCTGGCATTTTCGCTCTCCTTCGCAAAGCGCACCCAACCTAGTCCCATTCTACTGCGCCTGCTCTGGAGTCCTCATCAACTGTGCCGAACGGACAGAGAACGGCGGCTGATTGTGCGCCGCTGTGACCTTCATGTAACATCTCGGCCGCAGGCCGGTTCCAATCAGCGCGCGGAGTGCTCGAACTCCAGCGGGGTCTTGATGCGGGGGAAATCATGAAGGTGTTCATCGTGCTCGCGCATCCCGAGCACCAGAGCTTCAATGGCGCGATGTATCGGGCGGCGGTCGAAGCGCTGAGCGCTGCAGGCCATGAGGTCAAGACGTCGGACCTCTATGCGATGCAGTTTGATCCCGTGTCGAGCCGGCATAATTTCATCACGGTCAAGGATCCCGACTACTTCAAGCAACAGATTGAGGAGCTGCACGCGTCCGAGAGCTACGGTTTTGCGGAGGATATCGAGCGTGAAATCCAGAAGATTGAATGGTGCGATCTGATGGTCTGGCAGTTTCCGCTGTGGTGGTTTGGCTTGCCGGGAATCCTCAAGGGCTGGGTCGACCGCGTGTTTGCGATGGGCCGCACCTATGGCGGCGGCAGGATCTATGCGGACGGCGTGTTCAAAGGCAAACGTGCCATGCTGTCACTGACAACCGGCGGCCCGAGCACCGCCTATGAGAAGGGCGGCTTCAATGGCGATATCACAGCGATCCTGCGGCCCATTCACCGCGGAATTCTCCAGTTCACCGGCTTTGACGTGCTTGCGCCGCAAATTGCTTACGGGCCCGTCCGGCTGGAGCAGAGCGAGCGGGTGACCCTGTTGGCATCTTACACCGACCGTCTCAAGACAATCGCGTCGGAGCAGCCGCTCGACGTTGGCATCTACTGATGACGCGACGTTTCGCGGGCTCAGCGCTTGTCCATCATAGTGAAGACAAAGCCGGTCAGGGTTGCGCCGACGGCAAAGACAAGTGTGAAGATGCCGACGAAGACTGCAAACGTCAGATGTGGTTCCAAGTCATGTGCGATCAGGCGGGCGATACCGAACTTGTCGACGAACGCCAGGACGAAGGCGGCACAGAGCCCAAGCGCCGTTCCCATGATGGCGTGACCCGCAAGTTCATGCCAGATCGTCAGCTCGAGCGACGCAGCGCGTCTTTTCGGAGGCATCAGTTGAGCTCCCGACTAATAGGGCCTGAACGCTCGGGCCGCTGCTCGGTTCCTAGACATCGCGTCGATTCCAGGCGCGCTGCAAAGATCTCATCGTCACGAAAGGGAGTAACGCAATGACCTACGCCATCCGTTTTCATCAACCCGGCGGACCCGAGGTGCTCAAATGGGAGAAGGTCGATGTCGGCAAGCCGGGCCGGGGTGAGGCACGCATTCGCCACACGGCGGTCGGGCTCAACTTCGTCGACATCTACAACCGCTCCGGGCTTTATCCGGCGCAATTGCCGAGCGGCCTGGGCAGTGAGGCCGCCGGCGTGGTCGAGGAGGTGGGGGAGGGCGTCACCGACCTCAAGGCCGGCGACCGTGTAGCCTATGGTTCGTCCCCGCTCGGGGCTTACGCGGAAGCACGCCTGATCCCAGCCGCTTCCCTGGTCAAGCTGCCAGATGGGATTGATGACCAGACGGCCGCGGCCATGATGCTCAAGGGCCTCACGGTGCAGTACCTGATCCGGCAGACCTATCGTGTGACGGCTGGCGACACCATTCTCCTGCATGCCGCAGCCGGCGGAGTCGGCTTGATCCTCGGCCAATGGGCCAAGCATCTCGGCGCGACCGTCATCGGCACCGTCTCGAGCGACGAGAAGGCCAAGCTGGCGCAGGCGCATGGCTGCGACCACACCATCGTCTACACGCGCGAGGACTTCGTGAAGCGCGTCAACGAGATCACGGCGGGCAGGAAAGTCCCGGTGGTCTACGATTCCGTTGGCAAGGACACCTTTCTCAAGTCGCTGGATTGCCTTGCGCCGCTCGGCTTTGCGGTTCTGTTCGGACAATCCTCGGGCGCGGTCGAGCCGCTCAATCTTGGCCTGCTCGCGCAGAAGGGCTCACTCTTCGTGACGCGGCCGACGCTCTTCACCTATGCCGCCAAGCGTGAAAGTCTGGTCGCAATGGCGAAGGAGCTGTTCGACGTCGTCCAGTCCGGCGCGGTGAAGGTGGAAGTTCACCAGACCTATCCGCTCAAGGACGCCGCCAAAGCGCATGCCGACCTGGCCGGTCGCAAGACAACGGGATCGACCGTGCTTCTGGTCTGACTGTGAGGCGAGCAAGCGGCGGCGCCGGTTCGTCCGGCGCCGCCGGCTGAGTCAGCACGCCAGGCGATCAGGCCCGCTCATGCTTGCGGAGATCGTGAATATGGTCAAACCGCACGGCCTGCAGATCCGGGCCGTCGTCTTCGATCTCGGGTAGGGCCGCCTCTGCCAGGATGTCGGTCGTCAGGTCTTCGACGGATCGATCGGCGATCTCGTGGATGAAGCTGATATTGGCGTATTCACCGGATGCGACGCGCGCAACAACGTCGCGCCGCGTCATCTCGGGATCGACCACGGCCTCGCGTCCGCGCCGTCCGTAGTCGATCATCACAACAAAATATTGCATGCAGGGCAATTCGCTTTCGGCCATCGCAACAGGCGAGCCTGTCCATAATTTCTGAAAATCGGAATTTTGTCAAGCGAAAGTTCCGACATCCGAAATCGCGCGAAGGGCCGCCGCCAGTGGACGTGGCGAAGCGTCACAATCGCCTGGCTCGGAGAACTGCTCTTATCTGGCGGCTCCCTTGGCTCCGGCCGATTTCCCCTGGCGGCCGCGGGATGCTTTCGATCGCATCCGCGAAATCTGCCCGCGCGGAAGAGTGACACAAATCTCGCCGATCCATTCAAGCTTCACGCCGATGATCGGCTTGGCGTTAAAACTGATGAGGTTCACTAGGGAAGGCGACTTTCCCCGCTCGATCGTTTTCAGATAGCGTTCACCGGTTTTCAGCCGCACTACCGCCTCTTCGCCGTAGAAGCTCGACAGCGGATGACGCTGTTCGCGATAGACGACGATGACGTCCCCGTTCTCATATTTCGGCAGCATCGAATCGCCCGTCACCTCGAAGGCGATCGTCTCTTCGGAGATTGGAAATGGCACGGCGACCTCGCCCAACCCTTCTGCCGGGACCTGCTCATATTCCGGCTCGATCACAGCGCCCGCGCCGACCCGCCCCATGATCGGCACCGCATTCAGTTCCAGATAATCGATGATCAGGCCGATCTCGGCCGCCTTGATCAGCCGTTGCCCCGAGAGGATCTCGGACACGGCGCCCGGGCGTACGCCCATCGCGCGGGCAAGCCCGCCCTTTGTCTTCCCCGGCTTTTCCAGCCCACGCTCGATCATGGTGACGTCCAGCATTGTCTTGTCCTCGCTTGCGAATCCCGCCGGAACATAGCATTTCCGATTATCAGAATTCAAGCTTGACTTTTGTTTCGGAATATCGGAAATTCAAGCAACGCTTGGCTGTGGTGCGTCAAGCAACTTTTGAGCGAGAAGAAGAGGCGAGGAATGCAATCGAGCGACTGGCCGCCGCGACACTCCGAAACGCTGCGGGAGCTTCACGCCATGGGACTATCTTATGGAGATATCGCGAAGGAAATCAATTTTAAGTTTAAGATGGCCTACACGCGAAACGCGGTATTGGGCCGGGCAAAACGGATGGGGCTGGTCAGGCCCGAACGTCCCAAGGACAGAGGACCCAAATTCAAGACCCGCAACGAGCAGCGGCGTGTCGGTTGCCACACGGAATCGGTGATCCAGGCGCGGCCAAAAGCCGAGCGGACCGAGCCGGTGCAGCTGCGTTGTGTCGGCATCAGCCCGCGCTTGATTTCTTTCGACAATCTTGAACCCGGGGATTGCCGCTATCCCTATGGGGGCGACAGGGACGATGAGCCGATCACGTTCTGCGGCCATCCGCGTCAGCCGGGATCGCCGTACTGCACGCCGCACTTCCATCTTACGCGCAATCCGGAAGGCTCGGTGGAACGGCCGCCGGCGGCGGTGGTGCTGCGGCTGGTTGCAGCTGCGTAGTGGGCCAGCGACCGCCGTTCTGTCCGCATTGATCCAATCACATCGTTCATCGGAGGTTCGCGATGGCACGCGCCAGACGCCACAAATCCCACCGCATTTCGAAGGTCCATGATCGACGCCCCAATGACCTGCCGTTCAACGCCGAGGTTGCCACCATCGAGGTCGACGATCCCCTGGCGCTGGAGCCGGGCGAGAAGATCGTCGCGCTTCGCTCGATTCGGAACGATCCATTGGGACGGCTTCACTCGCACCGGCAGATCGACGATGCGCAATATCGGGCCGGCCGCGCCTTTCAAAACGATTGGGAGCGGGCCGAGCGCGGTCCGCAAGCGATCGACCCATCACGCGAATATGTCGACGGTGCGCAGGGACGCGAGCCGGTCACAGAAGGGCAGCGTCAAGCCGTCTTGCGATTGAATCGGGTCGAGCGCGAGCTCGGCGCAGACGGTGCGGCCATCGTCCATGACATATTGGTGCAGGGGTTGACCATGGAGCAGGTCGGACTGAAACGCGATCTGTGCAGCCAGCGTTGGAATGACTATTTCGCGCGTCGCTTCCGCGAATGCCTTGACCGCTTGGCTCTGGTCTACGGCTTTGCGACTGAACGCGTTCCCAAGAAGCCGCTCTCGGCCGACGCGGTCCGCCGGCCGACCATCCCCGGACGCTGATCAGGGATGCGATAGGATCACGTAAGAGGTCGAATAGGGCTCGACGCGCAGCGACGCGTTGGCCAAAAGGCCGATCTTGGCCGTGGGCGCCATCTGCAGCTCGCCGTTCTGGCCGCGATGGACATTGTACTGCCACACCGTCAGGTCGCCCTTTTGTGCCAGCGCATGCGCGATCGCGCTGGCGTCGCCTCCGCCAAGCGTTTTCAATTCGTCCGCCGAGAGCCCGATCACGATCTCATCCTTCACCGTAACGACCTTGAACAGAGCTGTCTTGCTCTCCTCGGCGTTCGCCGGAGCTATGGCGATGGCCAAGATGGTCAGGAGGCTGCAGATCAGAGTGGCGCGGGACAACATGGCGGATCCTTACGTTCAGTGATGCGGGACGTCGGTGCGGCAGAGGGGGTTTGCGTCGACCCGCATTGGTCGCAGCAGCATGCTGGGCGGTTCGCGATCTCGGACCCAGTGGATCGGGCCGGTGCTATCGAACCCTGCGGCAAGCAGCCGCAGGAAACGGGTATCGTCGACAATTTCCCGGCTGAAATGCCAGGACACGGTGCAGAGGTTGGCCGTGCGACATCGTGCGCTTGACCTCGGTCAAGCCGTTGTCCTCGGCCTGACGTATGAAGGAGCGGCCGCCGGATTATTGTCCGCCTGACGAGGGAAACACCATGTTCAGCCGCATCAAGCCGCTCTCTTCGACCCGCCACCATGTAACCGTCGCGATGGCGGCAACCTTGGTGCTCACGCTTTCCGAACCGACGATGGTCTTCGCCCGCGAGCCGAGTTCAGTCGGCAAGCAGACGTTAGCGGCGAGCACACCCAGCAGCACAACAGATTTCAGCGCCCGTCGGCGTCATCGCCACTACTATCGGGGCAATCCTGCTGCCGGCCTCGCGATCATGGGGGCGATGATCGGCACCATCGGTGCGATCGCCGCCAGCCAGCACGACGATTATTATTATGGGCCGGGATATTATGCAGGACCCGGCTACTATTACGGGCCGCCGCCGGTCTACTACGCGCCCCGCCCTTATTATTATGGGCCGCGCGTCTATCATTACTATGGTTGGTAGGCTCGCCCTGTTGCTTCGCACCCGCGCGCGGACCGAAGTCCGCTGTGAGGCGAGCAGAGAAGAGCGGGAGGCTAGAATCCTCCCGCGCTGAAGCGGAGCGGCTGCACGACGTCATAGGCCGCTTTGCTCAGCGGCACGGCGTAGTCGACCGTCAGAGGGCCGAACGGCGAGGCCCAGGTCAGCCCGGCCCCGACTGAGGACCGGACGATGTTCTTGTTGGCGACCTGGACCGACTGAGTCGGGCCACGATATCCAAATACACTCCCGGCGTCGACGAAGGCCGACGCTTTGAGACCATACTCCTGAGGCAGGCCGGGGATGTTGCTCTGCAACTCCGCAGTCGTCGCCCAGTATAGGCTGCCGCCGACATTGTCCATCGTGGAGCCCGGCGTCAGGTCGCGAGGGCCGAATCCGTTCGGCGCAAATCCCCGCACGATGTTCGGGCCACCGAAAAAGCTGTTCAACAGCGGAGCCTGCTGGCCACCCCAGCCGGTGATGTAACCGCCCTGGGCTCGGACCATCCCGGTCAGATCATTCGATAGAGAATGATAGTAGCGGACATCCTCGGTCGTCCGCAGAAAGCGCACGTCGCCACCGAGACCGGCGAGGTCCTGGCTGAGTTGCGACCGTATGCCGCTGGTCGGGGTCGTGTTGTTATCCAGTGTGTTGAAGGTCGCGGTGTCGCCAATGGAAGAGACGAGCTGCCGCCCGGCCGCGGCGGCCTGCCGCACCGGCAGTGAGACCGTCGCGTTGGACGCGGTCGGCGACAGCGTGACGTTCTGATCGTACAATGAGTAGCGCCAGAGGATGTTGGTCTGCTCGGTGACCGGCGTGCCGAGCGTCAGGGTGCCGCCGTACGTGTTGCTGCCGTAGGACTGATAAGGGCTGAGGGTGGTCTGTCGATCGAACACCTCCGCGCCCGCCGTCGCGCGGCCCAGGCTGTAGGGGGCCGACACCGAGAGGTCGGCGCTCCGCGCATATTGGCCATAGGTCACCGCGGCCTGGACGGCGTTGCCGCTGCCGAGCACGTTGCGGTCGCCGACCTTCACCTCTGCGAGCAGCCCGTCGGTGGTCGAATAGCCGCCGGAGATGTTGAAGTCGCCGGTCGATTGATCGACGGTCTCGACATCGAGCACGACCCGATCAGGCGCCGAACCAGGCTTGGTCGTGATCTTGACCGTCTTGAAGTAGTTCAGGTTCTTCAGTCGCCGTTCCGCGCGATCAATCAGCGTCTTGTTGTAGGCGTCGCCTTCGCCGACATCGAACTCCCGGCGGATCACGTAGTCTCTGGTGCGGCTGTTGCCGTGGATCTCGATCCGCTCGACATAGGCGCGCTGGCCCTGCTCGATGACGAAGCTGACTTTGGCGCGCTGCGCCTGCACGTCGCGCGTGATGCGTGGCTCGGCCTGCGCGAACGGAAAGCCAAGTTTGGCCATTTCGGCGGTGAGCGCCTCAGTCGTCTTGTCGAGCTTGCTCGCATCGAACGTCGTGTCGTGGCGAGCGAGCAGCTGACTGCGCAGCCGATCGCAGTCGAGCCCGGGAACGTTGCAGGTGAGGTCGATATCACCGAATCGATAGGACGGGCCCTCGTCGATCACGAAAGTGACGTTGAAGCCCTTGCTCGCAGGATCGAACTCGGCGCCTGCCTTGGTCACGGCGGCGTCGGCATAGCCATGATTGCGGTAGTACTGCCGTAGCAGTTCGCGGTCCTCGTTGAGCCGATCGGCGTCGTAGACGTCGCCGCCGGTGAGGAAGCTCAGGAGGTTGGTCGGCGAGGTCTTGATGATGGCACGGAGCTGGCGCGCGCCGAAAGCCTTGTTGCCGACGAAATCGATCTTTTGCACCGTGGTCTTCTTGCCCTCGGTGATGGTGTAGACGAGATCAACCCGATCGTTGCCTCGGTCGATGATTTCCGGAACCACGCGGACGTCGTCGCGCCCGGCCCGATGGTAGGTTTCGAGGATCCGGGCGACGTCACCCTGCACCGTGGCCCGCTGCAGGCTGCCGCGCGGCTTGGACTGGACGACGGCGGTGAGATCCGTGTCCTTGACCTTCTTGTTGCCCTCGAAGGCAACGCGGTCGAGCACCTTGGCTTCCGTGAGATGGACGATGATCTGCTCGCCTGCGTGCTCGATGGTGACATTGTCGAACAGACCGCTCGCGATCAAAGCCTTCAGGCCGTCGTCGAGCGCGGCGGCATCATAGTGGCCGCTGCTATCAGGATGAAAATAGGTGCGCACCGTATCGGCTTCGATGCGGCGATTGCCTTCGACGCTGATCGTGCTCTGGGTCGCCATCGCTGCTGCCGACGCGATCAATGTGCCCAGCGCCGTGACCAGCAGCAGCGCAGCCAGCGCTCGCGGCTTCGGCCCATGTGTCGGCAAGTTCCTAAGCATCATCACGTGCAGCCTGTGCCAGCTTGAACGGATGGAAATGCAAGTCACCGCGCGGGGCGAAAGGATGTCCGACACGGGCAAGTTGCGCAATTGTGAACGGCATCACGATTTTGACGCAATGGAGAGGCCTGTCGTCGCAGAATCGTCGCAGTGCGGGATCAAACGCCTCGCTGCAACAACGCCCAAACGTTCGGGCCGCCGACACGACGGGCCCAAACGTCCTCGTCGGAGCAGCACATGCGCTACGTTGTTCTTGCGATCCTCGCCAGCCTCGTTATCCAGCCAGCCGGTGCTGCGGTCACGCCTGAGATCGATCCGCGCGCCTCGCTCGCCGTCGTGCAACAGTGGATCTACAACTATCGTACCAAACCGGACTACGCCCATGTGCCCGCTGCGGTGCGTGTGTTGTTCCATTCGCAGACCTTCAAGGAGCCGGAGAACGCCGGAATCTATCTTGGCTTCATCGCTGGCGCGATAGGCTCGAATCCCGCCAAGGCCGAGCAACTCGTCAACAGCTTCTTTCCGGTGCCGCCTGAAGATGAATGGGTCATCGTCCGCGCGATCGCCTATTCCGGCCTGCCTGACTGGCGCAATCTGATGCGCAAGATTGCGCCCCGACTGCCGGCACGGCGGGTGATGATCGAAGGCTATCTCAACGGAACGCAACCGACACTGCTCGAGATACCACTCGAAGAGACGAAGCCAGGCATGCTTGAGAAGCTGCGCGGTACGTTGACGCGCAATCCCTTTGCCAAAGAGGAGCGCAAGATCGATACCACGCTGAGCTTTGCCAGCAACCAGGACCTGCTCGACACTCTGTGGGGCTACTACTTCGCGACCGGATCGCACGTCCCGATTCAGCGCATCATGCAGTTGCTGCCGTGGTCCAAGAGCCGCGACACCGTCGACAAGCTGACCATCGGCAGCATGGCGCGCTATACGCTGGCAAGCTATGCGGTGCGCGACGGGGAGCTGCGCGACTATTTGCGCAGCGAACTCGCTCGTCAGTCGGATCCGATCAAGGCGCCCTTGACCGAGGTCGTGCAGGCGGCTGATACGGTCCAGCTCGGTGCGGTGCGTCGGGACGCGCTCGCTGCGGTCGAGGAGCTCAAGACCAAGGGCTCCGATGCGCGCCGCAATCTCGATTTCTGGGGCCAACTCGGCGTCGGCGCCGTTGCGCTTGGCTGCGTGTCGGCCGCGGCGCTCGGGCAGGTGGCCATCGGGATTCCCTGCGTGATCGGGGGCTCTGCCTCGCAGGGGCTGTTGTCGTTCTGGGAGAAGCAGCAGTGACCTCGACGCTGCACAAATCGACCGAACTTGCGCCATCCTCATGATAAGCTCAGGCCATGTCCGCCCTTGGTCGAAGAGCATTTGCGAGCTTGGCGATTGTGATCGTCGTGATGGCGATCTTGCTCTTCACCGCAGCCGGAACACTGCACTACTGGCAGGGATGGCTCTTTCTCCTGGTTTATTTCACGGCGTCGGTCGTGATCACGCTGGACCTGATGCGACGAGACCCGGCCCTCCTGGAGCGTCGTATGAGAGGTGGGCCTTTTGCCGAAAAGGAACCCGCACAGCGGTTGATCATGGCGTTCGTCTCGGTGGGCTTCATCGCTCTCGTCGTTGTTCCCGGGCTTGATCGTCGCTTCGCTCTGTCCCACATGCCGCCAGCGGTCGTCATCGCCGGCAATGTGCTTGTCCTGCTCGGCTTCGCCGGCGTGTTTCTGGTGTTCAGGGAAAGCAGCTTTGCCGCCGCGACGATCGAGGTCGCGAGTGATCAGAGAGTTGTTTCCAGCGGGCCGTACGCTCTGGTGCGCCATCCGATGTATGCGGCGGCACTCGTGATGCTCATCGGGATGCCCGTCGCGCTCGGATCCTGGTGGGGACTGCTCCTCATTGTCGCGATCTTGCCGCTCCTGATTTGGCGGCTGCTTGACGAGGAACGACTGCTGGAAATGAATCTACCCGGCTATCGGGCCTATCAGGGCAGAGTGAGGTACCGCCTGGTGCGCTGGATCTGGTAGGTCGAGCAGAGAGGTCCCGAACTGCCCGGCCAAACTACACTTTGCAGACGGACTGACCCGGAACTCGCAACCTATCCAAATGCAATAGTGTGGGGAAGCTCGCGTGGCCGGCAGGGCCCTATGTCGCACCGCGCAGGCTCCACTGAAGAGATCTTGCGCGGCGGCATGATGGCGGCCGTCCGTGCCATGACAGTGCTGCGCTATCGCGACGCTTGGCTGTCGCTGATGCTGACGCTCGCTACCATCGGGTAAACCGGTTCGCAGTGGATCTCGGTGCCGGACTCGTCGACCACAATGACCGACAGCCTGCGATCGGTGATTCGAGGATCGTGACGCAATCTGCGCGCTAGATCCCGGCTATGCTCGATCGCTCCGGCATGGGTCGCGAATTCGAGGCCCCCTCTATCCCTGGTTGGAATGGTGTCCTTCATATCAAAATAGTATGTCCGCATGGCAATTCCTGCAGTCGCATATTTCGGACAATCAGGCTGCGGCGCCATCGTGCCAGCAACCCATTGTCACCCTGCAGAAATGATTAAGGCTCCCGGAAATACCGGACAAGCTCGGCGGTACCAAATTCCGGTCGATAGCCGTAACAATCGACCATTTTTGCTGGCTTTGGAGGCCAGAAGCTGCCAGACAACTCAAAAGCTGCCATAAGAGCCGACCGCCGGTCAGTTCGGCTTGCTGCTGGAGTTGTTCCCTGGCATACTTTCAACCTCATCGGGTTCCGCGCGGTCGATTTCCAAACGTGCCATGCGAAGGATCAAGGTCGCCGTTGTCAGGCCGAGACTTTCAGCTTCGATTGCTGCAGTATCGACTTTGCGCGCTAGGCCTTCACGTTTGCTAAGAACTGCCATTACCGTTCCCTGTCAAAGGTGCGAGATGAAAAATCCCACAATCATCGCGGAGCTGCACAAAAAGCTCGGAGCTCCATCGAGCGAAGCGGTGGAAAGCCTTCGGCTGTTGAAAGCGTTCCTGAAGCTGGCGCCCAGCCAGCGGTTCGAGGTCATCGAAATGGTCGAACGTCTCTCGACGGATCCGTCGCCCGAGTCCGACCGTCACCTGTCCTGACGGTGATCAGTTTCCGGCAGCGAGACTTGCCGGCGGACGTGTCGCGATCGCGTAGATCGCATCCTCCAAAGCCTCTGATTCATGAAGCGTCCCGGCTGGTAGCAATATCTTGTCGCCGGGATTGCACACGCGCTCTCCTCCCTCCCATTTGAAATTCAGCCTGCCGCTGATCACGATGAGAATCTCGTCGACCGGGTGGGTGTGAAACGCATGGACCTTGCCTGCGGCGTCGTGCTGCAGCTCGATGCAGCCCTGTTCCGGAAGCAGCGCCAGGATGTCCGGGTCGATCGAGAAATTCGTCTTCGTTCCTGCGATGATCTGCGTCATGCTGCTTGCTCCGTATCGTCGATGGTCGAAGTCTTGGTCTGGGCAAGTTTGTGAAACGGACAGGCGGGCGGCGCCTGATTGTCGTCGTAGAGGAAGTACTGCTTGTATTCCCGCCCCTCCGGATGGCCGTAACGACCGAGCAGAGGGGACGGGCTCGTCGTATCGAACGGCACCAGCCGTTTGCGGACTTCGCCAAAAGCCGCGCCGGCGGCTTTCTCAGTTCCGAGAATCTTGTCGAACACCCAGCGCGGCTGGAATGTCATCATGAACGCGCTGGAGCGCCGGCTCTGTCGCATCACATGAGCCGGCGTGCTGCACACGACGAAGATCGGCTCGCCGGCGAATGAGAACTCCCACATCGGATGGTCGACCATGTCCGGGATCTCCGCTGGCCATGGGCTCTTGTCGATGCGAGCGAGCTGATCCAGCGTGAGCCAGAACTTCCGATAATAGGCGTCCATGGTTTGAACAGGCCGCGGCCGGGTGAACAGCACGAGCGACGTGTTCGGTCCGTGCGAGCGGCATTCGGAGACGAACAGCGCGAGCTGTTCGCCCAGGATGTCGACCTCGAACGGATCGAGAAACAGGTAGCGGAGCTGATCCTGGCGATACCCGGCGACGCCGAACACGCAGGGAAAAGGGCGCGCTTCGCTGCTCATTTGCGCTTCAAACTCAGAAAACAACACGCTCTGCCAGCTGCTAACCTGGTAGTTGGAGCGGACCTCGCCTTTACTCAAGTACAAGCGCGACATTCGGACCCTCTCTTTTCTAACTACGCACGAAGTATCAGTTTGCGTCGGATCAGCAGCGGTCCCACGATGCCGGGCAGTGACATCAAGAGCAGGATTCCGATGAGCGCGATGTAGCCGGCGTCATTTGCCGCCGGACGAGTCGTATGGATCGATGTCGCACCGAGGCCGCTCGCGGTGACCATCGCCAGCGCGATCACCGGCTGGGCGAGACCGGCGAAGATGCCCGCGGACGTCGTATTGACGGATGCGCCGACCCCGATCAGCTCCGCCGTATAGAGATGCTTCGTGCATTTCAGGACCAGCGGAACGGTGCCACCGGCAACCAGACCGAGGACCGCAAACACGGTTCCGACGTAGACGAGGCCGAATGTGTGGGCGAGCGCGGGCAGAAGCATCGCGATCAGCAGCATCCGCAATACGCAAATCCAGATCAGCGAACCGTCCAGCGACGTGGTCCTGTCCGCGGCATGACCGAGAAAGATCGAGCCGAGCGCATTCCCGACCATGAAGGCAAGCAGCGGTGCCCCTGCCGCCGAAGGAGAAATGTTGAAGTAGTGCGCGACCATGGGGATGCCCCAAACGCCGGACAGGGTGGTGACCACGGCGAAATGCGACGCGAAGGTCATCGCGCAACCCCAATTGGCGCTTGCGCCGAGCGCGCGCCAACTCGCGAGCAATACGCTTTTGAACGTCTTGTTGGTGTGCGTCGCAGCGGCCGGTTTCAGCGCCACCGACGCGCAGGCCAGGTTGGCGGCGCCAATGCAGGCGATGACGATGAAACAGGCGCGCCACCCGAAACCGCTGACCGCGGAAGCGAGCGGTGCCGTTGCGATGGCGCCACCGACGTAGCCGGACACCTGAGAAATGCCGGACATCACCCCGAAGCGCTCGTCGGCGAAGCTCTGCGCCACCAATTTGAGCAGCGCCGTGAAGACCAGCGCATCGCCGCAGGCCACGATCGATCGCGCCATGAAGACGTCAAGGAGGGTTGGCGAAAGGGCGAAAGCCGCGCTGCCGAGCGCGGAAGCCGCCATGCTGCAGAGCACAACCCGCTTGACGCCGTAACGGTCGACCAGGAGGCCTGCCGGAATTTGCATCAAGGTGTAGCCCCAGAAGTAACTGGAGGCGAGCAGCGCAACGCCGGAGGCGTCGGTGCCGAAGTCGTGCATGAAGCTCAGGCCGACCGTCTGCGGTGACACCCGCTGAAGGAACGCGATCGCATAGGCAACCGCGACGGTCGCCCAGGCAAAGTAGGCGCGGTCGACGATCCGGAGGGAAGGCGCGAGAACTGCTTGCTGTCCTGACAGTGCCATCACACCCTCGCGTAACCGACGGAAAACAGCGCATCTGCGGAGTTTGGAATCATGCGCGTCATCGCCGCATCGATCAGCGATGCCGTGCCGTGATAGTCCTGGCGATGATGCTTGATGTGGCCGTAGGCGCCGCGCATGATCATGCCGGGGACCTCGAGCGGCTTACCCGGGTAGAGCGCGGCGCACATTTCGATGCAGGCGGCCTGCAACTCCGGGTCTGGGGCATCGCCGAGCAGCGAGGGGGCGACCTTTTCGCAGATCTTGGCGTTGGCTGCCCAGACGATCGGATTGCGCGTGCGCCATCCATAGAGGATTCCAGCCTCGCCGCTCGCGGCGGCGTCCGCGCTCCTCAGGATCTGCGACGTGAAGAAACCATACAGGCCGCGCCCCTGGTGCTGTGGAAGCACTTCCGTGCCACTGCGGTAGATGGCCAAACGGTTCGCGATGCACATCGTGCGATAGACCGAAAATGCCACCAGCCCCGGCTGACCGTAGACCAGAATGAGACCGAATTTGCCGTCGAACGGTGAGGATGCTGCGGTCCAATGCGGCTCGGTTGCCTTCCAGTTAACGGCAATGATCGCATTCATCGCATCCATTAGCGGCTGCTGATCAGCGAGATCGACCTCGGAGGCATTCGCAAAGCTGTAGACCGCGTAATCGTCCCACGGGGAGGCGATCGTCTGGTATCGGCCGTCCAGTTTGCGTGACATGGCTGAAACTCCAGCTCTCTCACGTCGAGCTATACAGGCCGCGGTCTGATGGCTTAAAGGACAATATGCCCTCGAATTCTGCCAAATCCCGGCGGTCGTCGCCGCGTCAGAAGCTCCCGATGAGGCGCGTGGCGGTTGTCGCTTTCCCCGGCGTCACGCTGCTCGACATATCGGGCCCGGCACAGGTCTTTGCCGAGCTCAGCGAGATCGAACTGCCGAGTCCGAATTACACGCTGACATACGTCTCAAAATCGGGAGGGCTGGTGCCGACCGATGTCGGCTTGATGATCGACACGATGCCGATCGCGAGCGTGAAGCCGCACCAGGTCGATACATTGCTGATCCCGGGCGGGCCGGGGATCTGGAAGTTGCGGCAGGACGAGGTCGTCATGCCCTGGATCGCGCGCACGTTGCCGAGGGCGCGCCGGATCGCATCGGTCTGCCTGGGTGCCTTCGCCCTGGCCTGGGCCGGCGCCTTGGACGGCAAGCGGGCCGCGACCCATTGGCGCTATTGTCCTCGCCTTCAGGACAGCTTCCCTGAGGTCAAGGTCGAACCCGACGCGATTTTCGTCCAGGACGGTCGGGTGTGGTCATCGGCCGGGGTCAGTGCCGGGATCGACCTGGCCTTGGCGATGATCGAGGAGGATTTTGGCCACACGATCGCGCTGGATATCGCGCGGCGGCTGGTCGTGTTCCTGAAGCGCCCGGGAGGACAGAGCCAGTTCTCGACGGTGTTGGCGGCGCAAGCCTCCGACGTGGAGGGCCGCTTCAGCGCGCTCCATGCCTGGATCATCGAAAATATCGCCAGCGATCTGCGCGTGGAAACCCTCGCCGCAAAAGCGGGGATGACGCCGCGAACCTTCGCTCGGACCTATGTCAGCCGTACCGGGATGACGCCCGCCAGCGGAGTGGAGGCGCTCAGGGTCGAAACGGCGCGGCTGCTGCTCGAGAGCCGCCAGGTCGGCAACGTGGTCGAGGTGGCCAAGCGGGCGGGCTTCGGTGATGACGAGCGCATGCGCAGGGCCTTTCTGCGCCATCTCGGCGTTTCGCCGTCGGAGTACCGCAGGCGTTTTTCCGGCTGACGGAGTGCACCGCGGCATGATGCGATTTTCGGAACGGAGCCCTGGATCCGGGGTAGATATGCTGATTGGATCTCCTTGGAGGAGGAAGACGACCATGAACCAACCGAAACTGGAAGTGCCTACGGAACTACGCGACCTCGCGGAGAAGACGATCGAGCAGGCTGAGAAGGCCTTCCAAATGTTCTTTGACGCAGCCGGCAAATCGATCGCGACGGTGCCGGGCCCGGCTGCAGACATGTCTCGGCAAGCCCTCTCGCTCACCGAGCAGAATATGAGAGCTGCCTTCGAGCACGCGCGCAAACTGGTGCACGCGACCGAACTGGAAGAGGCGATGCGGATCCAGTCGGAATTTCTCCGCAGCCAGTTCACCAACGCCGGCGAGCACATGCGGACGATCACGGCCGGCATGATGTCTGCCGCAACCAAGGCGACCGAAAAGCAACCCTGAGGCTCGGTGTCAAAGAACGCGGGCGCGCACGCGGCGAAACAGCACGGAAGCGGCCGGCGCGGCGCGCGCGGCCGCCAGCGCTTATTTGCGAAGCGTGCCGATATAGGCCGCGATGTCGGCCGCTTCGAGCCGGCTCAACGGAAAGTTCGGCATCTTGGGGTGCGGGTCGAGCAGGAAGAACGCGACCTTCTCGGCTGTAAAGTCCGGCCGCTGTGCGATCTGAGCAAATGTCGGCACGTCGGCGCTCGCCTGTTTCTGAGTTCCTTCGACCAGGTGGCAGGAAGCGCACCAACGCCTGGCCAAATCGGCCCCGTGGTCGGCGTCGGCGGCATAGCCCGGAAGCGGCCCGAGTGCCACGGCAGTCAGGGCGACGATCGGGATCGTTCTCAGGAAGGCTGGCATCTGCATAATCCTATCGGTTGTGTGTGCTTGAAGCCCGCGGGGGCGCGCATGGCGTAAGGGCAGCTCGCGACCAGGGGGATGTTCGACAAGCGCGCCGGAGGCGACATAGTTAGGGCAGGTGTTGCGTTAGGGCAGGTGTTGCGAATGTCCGGCCGGAGCGGGGCGGAGATACTGATACGAGCTACGCATCAGCTACAGCAGGACCGTGGAAAATGCGACAGATCAATCCGCGCTATGGCCGATCGCAACAGCGACCAAAGGCGTCGGAGCAACGGTTGCCCGTTCGGCGCCGAATTCAGCTGGCCGGCCGCGTGTGACATCAACGGTTCTCCGCTGCTTCAAGGGCACCTTGCCAATTCCGCGGGCGCAACGTTCGCGCCCGGGGTAGGCACATGATCTTCAATTGAAATCATGACAGGTTGCGGAGGGCGGACCTTGATCTGTCTCAACGAGAACAGCCGGCCTGCGTGCTGGCTTTGTGAGATACGTTGCGTCCGGACGCCGAGAATAGGCTCCGGTCAGGGCGAAGGCTGGGATAAACTGTCGGAGCGATCGTGGTTCGAGCTTACCCGTCCAGCGCGCAGCGCGGCGTCGATCTTGGACTGCACCCGGCGTGCGGCGAGCGCTGCGAGCCTCGTCTGCGTTCGACCGGTTTTGACCTGGCCGTCGAGCTCGTAGCGCCATTCCCAAATGTCTGGTTCCGACGTCGCAACGACCGTGTATTCGACCCCGCGATGGACCACGACAAACTCCTTTCGATCGTCTGGATCAAATCAGCTGCTTGGAGGCACGCAATCAATCCGGGCAAATACGGAGCGGGAACAAGCGCCGGATGTGGCGCCCCTGCGGTGACGTGCTCTGTTTGTTCCCGGTGCGGCATGGCTATTCCGGCACGAGAGCTGGTGCAAAATGGTCGGACGCTTTTGAAGGCAGCGCGTGCAGACGCTCGGAGATCCTGCAGAATGCCAGTGCAGCGGACTTGAGGTGTGGGGAGTGCGATGGTGGCCGGTCTTCATGTCGGGACTCATGCGCCTGCCATCAGTGCCAGCAAAGACCGCCGTGATCTGCGGCTCGATGCCTGCCGCGGACTGGCACTGTGGTTCATTTTCATCGACCATGTCCCGGATAATTCCCTGTCCTGGCTGACCCTGCGCAACTACGGCTTCAGCGATACGTCCGAGGTCTTCGTTTTCGTTTCGGGTTACACCTGTATGCTCGCCTACGGCGGCGCTCTGCGGGAGCATGGATGGGCCACCACCGTGATCCGTGCGCTGCGCCGGGCCTGGGAGATCTACGCGGCCTTTCTGGTGCTGCTGATCGCCTATTTCGCGCTGGTCTGGGTGGTCGGGGGAGGGACGCGCTATCTCGACGAGACCAATACCGGCTTTTTCTTCCGCGAGCCTGGTCCGACGATCATCCATATCGCCACGCTGCAGTTTGCACCCGTCAATACCGACATTCTCTTGACCTTCGCGCTGCTGCACATGAGCTTTCCCTTTTTGCTCTGGTTGATGACGAAGAGCGCGACGATAACGCTGCTATTGTCGTTCCTCGTCTACATGATGGTGCAGCTGTTCGATTGGCACGTGCCGGCGTGGCCGAGCGGAGAACTCTATTTCAATCCGTTCGCCTGGCAATTTCTATTCGTGATCGGCGGCTGGTTTGCCTTTGAAGGCGTCCCGCGACTGCGTCCGATGCTGCAGTCGCGGCTATTGCTGTCGCTCGCGTTCGCCTGCCTCCTGTTCAGTCTCATCGTCGCGCTGAGCTGGCAATTCGAAAGCCTGGAAGGCCTTGTCCCCTCAGCTATCACGAATCTGATCTACCCGATCTACAAGAGCCATCTGGCGCCGGTCCGGCTGTTGCACTTCCTGTCGCTGGTTCTTGTCGTTTCGAGGCTGGCGCCGCCGGTATGGCATGGCGCGATCACACCCTTGACGACAGCGATGATCCGCTGCGGGGAGAACTCGCTGTCGATGTATTGCTTCGGCGTGCTCTTGGCGTTTCTTGCGCAGGTGGCGTTGGCCGAAGTCTCCGGCAGCTTCGCGATGCAGGTCGCGGTCAGCTTCGGCGGTATTGCGCTGATGATCCTTGCGGCGACGCTGCTGACGCGGGAATCGCAACTCGACCGCCGCGGACCGAAACTTTTCTGATGAGGCCAGACGGCGTCAGCGCCGTCGCGCCACGGCAATGCCGAACAGGAAGGCGACGAACAGGCTTGCCAATGGGGCTTCGCGCGTAATGGCGCTGACCGTCGAGAGCGCAGTCCCCGGCCGCCGCGCCTCTGCCACGGTCTGGCTGAGGCGGTCGACGGCTGCCCGCAAAGTTCCGACCATTTCGCCGAGTGAGCGGGACATGTCGGTCGCGGTGTCGAGCGCGCGCTCGGCTACGCCCGGCTGCGGATTGGGTTCGAATGGTTCGGTGCTCACGTGATATGCTTTCTTTGCCTCTTGAGCTTATGCCCGCGCCATCGGTCAGCGAGCCGCTCAGCTCGATGGCGGCGACGGGAAAATGCCTGCGCTCGATTTTGGTTCCACCAAAGCTGCAGGCCAGAATAAATCCGTGATTATCGGGCTGGTAGAGCGAACGAATCTCGATAAGCCTCGATATGCTCATTGCACCGGACGGAGGGTCGCGCGGTGGTCAATGCAAACAACACGGGCTCGCCCCATCGCATCGCCGTGCTTGGCGCGCCGATCGATCTCGGCGCGTCGGTTCGCGGCACCCTGATGGGGCCGGCCGCGCTGCGCACCGCCGGCCTGGTCACCCTGCTCGAAAGCCTCGGCCTCCAGGTCACCGACTATGGCGATCTGGGCATCGCCGATATCGCTGATGCCAGCGACACACCCCCGCCAAACGCCAAGTACTATCGCGAGATCCAGCGCTGGTCACGGGTCTTGGCGCACCGCGGCTATGAGCTTGCGCAAACCGGCGCGATTCCGGTGTTTCTGGGCGGCGACCATTCATTGTCGATGGGATCTGTAACCGGCGTCGCGCGCCATTGGCAGGACGTCAGGCGCGAGCTGTTCGTCTTATGGCTGGATGCCCATGCCGACTACAACACGCCGGCGACGACAATCACGGCCAACATGCACGGCATGTCGGCCGCTTTTCTGTGTGGCGAGCCGGGACTCGACGGCCTGCTCGGCGACGACCCGCGTGCATGTCTTACGCCCGAGCAATTGGAGCTGTTCGGCACGCGTTCCATTGACCGGTTGGAAAAGGAGTTGCTGCGTGCTCGGAGTGTCAGGATCGCCGACATGCGGGCGATCGACGAATTTGGAGTCGGCGTGCTCATGAGGCGCGTCATCGAGCGAGTTCGCGCGCGGAATGGAGTTTTGCACGTCAGTTTCGACGTCGATTTTCTCGATCCCGAGGTCGCGCCCGGCGTGGGGACCACGGTGCCAGGCGGAGCCACGTATCGCGAGGCGCATCTGGTGATGGAGATGCTTCACGACTCGGGCCTGGTAAGATCAGTCGATATCGTCGAGCTCAACCCGTTTCTCGACGAGCGCGGCAAGACCGCGCGGGTCGCGGTCGAGCTGATCGGGAGCTTGTTCGGCCAGCAGATCACCGACAGGCCGACGCCGAGCAACGCGATCGTCCCGGAGCACTAGGCGGGCATCTCGGCTAAAGGGGCCGCCGCACCGGTCGGCGGCCCAGCATCGCCGGTTCAGCGCTCCCACCACCACCAGTCTGCGTGCGCCCGGCGCCAATCGGCATGACGCTGCTCGTTGCGTCCGATCAGAATCCCGAAGCGGATGCAGGCGCGGCGATCGCCCTTCTGACAAAGCTGGTGATAGCCGATCATCTCCGCTTCCATGGCATCTTGAGCGCGTGCCGGCTGCAGGCTGGCCAGGGTCGATAGGCCGACCGTCAGCGCGCACGCAATTATCGAAAGCCTTGGCAACATGGTCTTTACCCTCTCTAGCAGACAGTCCCCCGCGATCGCTTAGATGGACGATGCTGAACATCAACTGAACTGCAAGAGCTGAACTTGCAAGGCGATGCAGTCACGCCCCGGCTGTACCACGTCAGCGGATAGCGCGTGCTCACCGGCTTGCGCGACGCAAATCTCGCGCGCCGTCGAACAATCCATCGATCCGGAACGAATAGCCGACGCCTACGATGTAGGTGGGGGAGTTGTGGTTGAGGCCAAACGCCACGTGGAAGTCGATCTGCTCTTTTGGGCTGAGATGGTAGAGCCCGCCGGAATTGATCAGTTGGACAGGACCAGCGTGCTCGGGATAATCGCCGACATATTCGGTGAAGAGGCTGAGCTTCTCGTTCAGCTTCTTTTCCAGCACGAAGGTGGCCTCAGTGACGTGCTTGGTATCAGTCTCGGCCGGGCGGAAGAACTCGGTGAACATGCCGCTGATGCCCCAGCCATCATGCAGCTCGACCGACCAGGGCATCTGCAGATAGGGCTGAGTGCCGCGGCCGGCGACCTCGGCGGCTCCGGTCGGCAGCGCCGCGCCGACAACGAACGAGAGATCAACCTTTCCGGGGAGCGGGCTGACCTGCCATTTGACAGCAGGCGCAATGTCGGTGAACCCCGAAGCTGCAGAACCGCGGATACTGCCGACATAGTTCGGCAGATCCACAAACACCTCGAGGCAAGGCGCAACGCCCAGCCGCCAGCGGGTGTTCGATCCGTCAAGGGTGCGACCTCCGTTCTGGGATGTCAGGTTCACGCCGTTCTCGCTTTGGAAGCTGCCCGTCGGGACGACGAGGCTCGAATTCGTCACATCCGGCCGATCGGTGGCGAGTTCGTCGGCCGAAGTCGGGCAGGTCTCGGCCCGGGCGTCGGAAATGGCAACGAGGAGAAGAAGCCCCGCCAGGATGGCGATGAAGTCGCGCCGGATAAATGGCTCCGAACGCCCCGGATAAGTCGGTCTCACATATGCCCCCAAAGGCCATTGCTCCCAGGAGCACGGCCGTATTTCAAATCAACGCAATACAACCCGCAGGCATTCCTCACGGGTTTGCGATGTTTCTGTACAGTGCATTCAGACGATATTCAGGCCGTTCTGTCCAAAATGAGATCGAATCACGATTGGGGCTGAGAATGCGACCACCCGGCACATCATCCATGATCGTCCGGCGGAGCGCGTGGAGGTCGATGGTTGTGTCCGCCGCGCTCGCGTCGGGCGCGTTGCTGAACACAGGTCGATCCGCCTCCGCCGCGAATTTTTCTGCTTCCGACCTCGCCTTGCTCGACCGTCTGACATGGGGCGTGAACGCCTCGAGCGCGGAGCACTTCCGCGCCGTCGGGACAGAGCGCTGGTTGCAGGAGCAGTTGCACCCGGCTGGAGATATGTCGCTTCCGCCGGCTGCCAAGGCCCAGATCGAGGCGATGCCGGACGTGCACAGCTTTCCGTTCGACATTGCGGTCGCCTTCGAGCAGCAGGCCAAGAGTGCCAATCAGGTCGCGGATCCCGAGCAGAAGAAAGCCGCGCAACAGGTCTATCAGCAGGCGATGAACGACCGCGCCAAGCAGGCGACGGCGCGGACCATCCTGCGCGCGCTTTATGCGCCCGACCAACTGCGCGAGCGCATGACTTGGTTCTGGTTCAACCATTTCAACGTGCATCAATACAAGGGCAACATCAGGATCCTGGTCGGCGACTATGAGGATCGTGCGATCCGGCCGCACGCGCTCGGCAAATTTCGCGACCTGCTGGCCGCCACGCTTCGCCATCCCGCGATGCTGCGCTATCTCGACAATGCCGATAACGCCGCGGGCCATCTGAACGAGAACTATGCCCGTGAGATCATGGAGCTGCACACGATGGGTGTCGGCTCCGGTTACACGCAGGCGGATGTTGAGGCGCTGGCAAGGATCTTGACTGGCGTCGGCATCGACCTGAAACCGGAAGATCCGAAGCTGAAGCCTGAGTTGCAGTCACAGCTGGTGCGGGAAGGTGCTTTAGAGTTCAATCCCGCGCGTCACGACTATGGCGACAAGACCTTTCTCGGCCATGTGATCAAGGGGCGCGGCCTTGCGGAAGTCGATGAGGCACTGGACATCCTGGTGCATCATCCCGCCACGGCCACGCACCTGTCGCGCCAGATCGCGACCTATTTCGTTGCGGACAATCCGCCCGAAGCGCTGGTGCAGAAGATGGCCCAGACGTTCAGGACCAGCGACGGAGATATTGCTGCCGTTCTCGGCACCATGGTCCATTCGCCGGAGTTTGCAGCATCGCTGAAGCCTGGCGCGCGCTTCAAGGATCCCGTGCAATATGTCCTGTCGGCGGTGAGGCTCGCCTATGACGACAAGATCGTTCTCAATACTGCGCCGATTCAGGGCTGGATCAACCGCCTGGGCGAAGGCCTGTTCAATCACGAGACGCCGGACGGCTATGCGCTCACCTCCGCGTCATGGAACGGGCCGGGACAGATGATGGTCCGTTTCGAGATTGCCCGGCAGGTCGGCTCGGGGTCTGCCGGCCTGTTCAAACCGGACGGCCCGAACGCCGTCGAACGGCCGGCTTTTCCGCTGCTGCAGAACGCGCTCTATTATGAGGGCCTCAAGCAGACCCTTACGCCGACGACGCAAGCGGCCTTGGAGCAGGCGATTTCGCCGCAAGACTGGAACACGCTGTTTCTGTCGTCACCTGAGTTCATGCGCTGAACTGATCCCGCCGGAGGTTGTGATGAACCGTCGTGAGCTGATCAAGACTTTCGCCGCATTGACGCCGCTGACGATGGCGGGCCGCGTCTGGGCGGCGCCCGCCAGCGACGCGCGACTGCTCGTCGTCTTTCTCCGGGGCGCGTATGACGCTGCCAACGTGCTCGTGCCGGTCTCGAGCGATTTCTACTACAATTCGCGGCCGACTCTGAGCGTTGCAAAACCCGATGTCGGAAATCCCAACGCGGCGCTGCCGCTTTCGGCAGATTGGGGGCTGCATCCGTCGCTGCGAACCAGCGTTTACCCGATGTGGGCCAAGCGCGAGATCGCCTTCATTCCGTTCGTGGGATCGAGCGACGATCTGACGCGAAGCCACTTCGAGACACAGGACACGATCGAACTGGGCCAAGCTGCGGCCGGGTCGAGAGACTATCGCTCAGGCTTCATGAGCCGGCTTGCAGCCGAACTGACGCGAGCCCGGCCAATCTCGTTCACGGATCAGCTGCCGCTGATCTTCCGTGGCCAGGGCCAGGTGCCGAATATTGCGTTGAACAGCGTCGGCCGGCCCGGTGTCGATGACCGCCAGGCGCAACTGATCAGGGAGATGTACCTCCACACCAACCTCGCGGCCGCGGTCGCGGAAGGGTTCAAGGTGCGTGACGATGTTTATCGGTCAATCTCCGAGGAAATGGCGGCCGCCAATCGGGGTGCGGTTTCGCCACGCGGCTTCGAGCTCTCGGCGCGAAGGATCGGCCGATTGATGCGCGAGCAGTACAATCTCGGCTTTGTTGACGTCGGCGGTTGGGACACCCACGTCAATCAAGGCGCAGCGACGGGCTATCTCGCTGACCGTCTCGGCGAACTCGGGCGTGCCCTTGCCGGTTTCTCCGAGGAAATCGGCCCTAACGGATGGCGGGACACCGTGGTCATCGTCATTTCCGAGTTCGGGCGGACCTTCCGGGAGAATGGCGACCGCGGTACGGACCATGGCCACGGCAGTGTCTATTGGGTCCTGGGCGGCGGCATCAATGGCGGCCGCATCGCGGGGGAGCAGGTCAAGGTGGAGCAGGCGGCTTTGTTTCAGAATCGTGACCTGCCTGTGTTGACCGACCATCGGGCCATGTTCGCGAACCTGTTCCAGCGCATCTATGGTCTCGACACCGCTGCCCTGACGCGGATCTTCCCCGGCGTGCGTCCGACAGAACTGGGACTCGTCTAGCCCTCTCGTTCAAACCCGCGGGATCGACAATCGTTTCTTCCGGCTCGACGTATCGCTCGATACAATCCCGCGATATGACGCCTGACGCGACGACACATGACGGCAACACCAGCTTCGGTTCGGCAGTGAGCGAAAACCAGTCAGCAATATCATATCCTGCGGACCATCAAGGCCCTCAGGGGCGCCTCGGTCTGCTGGCACTCTCCGCCTTGGGCGTCGTGTTTGGCGACATCGGGACCAGTCCGCTCTATACGTTCAAGACAATTCTCGGCACGGCTGGCCAGGCGCCTGACGCCGCTGCCGTGCTGGGCGCCTTGTCCCTGGTGCTCTGGACGCTCTTCATCATCACCACGATCAAATACGTCACATTTGCGATGCGCGTCGACAATGACGGCGAGGGTGGCATCCTCGCCTTGATGGCGCTGCTCGGGGTCAAGCGGCAGCGCCGCCCGACCATCGTGGCGGTGGGCCTGTTTGGCGCGGCGCTGATCTATGGTGATGGCGCGATTACGCCGGCGATCTCGGTGCTTTCCGCGCTCGAGGGCTTGAACATGGCCACCCCGGCCTTTCAACCCTATGTGGTCCCGGCGGCCGTCCTCATTCTGATCGGCCTGTTCGCGATCCAGTCGCGAGGGACGGCGAGCATCGGCCGGTTTTTCGGGCCTGTGATGCTGCTGTGGTTTGCGACCATCGCGCTCTTGGGAATCGTCGGCGTCGCGAGGCATCCCGGAGTCCTTGCCGCGATCAATCCGGTCTACGGCCTCTCTTATCTGTTTTCGAGCGGAGCGACCGGCTTTCTGGTGCTCGGCGCCGTGTTCCTGTGCGTCACCGGAGCGGAGGCGCTCTATGCCGATATGGGGCATTTCGGCGCGGGCCCGATCAAGATGGCCTGGTTTGCGATCGTCTTCCCAAGCCTGATTCTGAACTATGCAGGTCAGGCTGCGCTGGTGCTCGATGGAGCGTCCACCGACGGTAACATTTTCTATCGGCTTTGCCCGGACGCATTGTTGCTGCCGCTGATCGCGTTGGCGACCGTGGCCACGATCATCGCGAGTCAATCGATCATCACCGGCGCGTTTTCGATGACGCGGCAGGCCATCCAGCTCGGCTGGATGCCGCGGCTTTGGATCACGCAGACCTCCTCCGAAGGCTACGGCCAAATCTACGTCGGCGTGGTCAACTGGCTCTTGATGATCGTGACGGTCGGGCTGACGCTCGGCTTCGGCAAATCCGATAACCTCGCATCGGCTTACGGCATTGCGGTTTCGCTGACCATGCTCATGACCTCGGCCCTGCTGTTCATCGCGATGCGGGAGATCTGGCATTGGAGCCTGCTTGCCGCGGGTGCTGTCGCTGCGGTCTTCCTGATCATCGATGGCGCGTTCTTCCTGGCCAATCTCACCAAGATCGCGGAGGGCGGCTATGTCCCCTTGCTGCTCGCGACTGCCGTCTATGGGATCATGTGGGTCTGGCATCGCGGCGCGGCCGCAGTGTCGTCGCGCATGCACGAGGCGCTGATTCCGGTCGCGCAGTTCATGGCGGATATCGAAGCCAAGCGGATACCGCGGGTCCCTGGGACGGCCGTGTTTCTGACACGCACCGAGCGCGATACGCCGCCCGTCATGCATTGGCACGTCAAACACAACCGCGCACTGCACGAGCATCTGTTCGTGTTGCGGGTGGAAATCCTGTCCGTGCCCTGGGTCGCATCAAGCGACCGATTGACGATCACCGAAGTTGCACCGAACTTCTGGCGCGCCGACGCCCGTTTCGGCTTCATGGAGCGCCCGCACATTCCGGAACTGGTCGTTGCAAGCAAGATGCTCGGATGCATCGTCGATCTCAATGACGTGACGTACTATGTCGGCCATGAAACCGTGATCGGCCGCGAGGACGGCATGGGCTTGCCGGCGTGGCAGGAGCGGCTGTTCGCGGTCATGGAGCGCAACGCAGTCCACGTCAGCGATTTCTTCAGCCTGCCTCACGACTGCGTGGTCGAGATCGGGCGTCAGATCGCGATCTGATCGGAACGATCCGGGCACCGTCTGCGCCCGGACCATCGTCGCCGCATCACCGAGATTTTCGCTCAATAGCGCGGATCGTACATCTGGGTCTCGACATAGCCGAGCAGATCGTTCGGGGCCTGGCCCTGCGTGAGGCCGGCCTGATAGGCGACATGTGCTACCGCAGCTCCGATATGCGCCGACACCTCACGGATCCGTGGCAAGGCCGGATACAGACTGCCTTGCTCGAGGTCCGCGCCGGTCACGCAGTTGGCAAGCGTATGCGCGGCCGCCATGAACATCTCATCGGTGACGAGTCTTGCGCCGCTGGCGATCGCGCCAAGGCCGACACCGGGGAAGATGTAGGAATTGTTGCCCTGCCGCGGCACGAAGGTCCGGCCGTCGAGCCCGACGGGATCGTAGGGACTGCCACAAGCAAACAGCGCGCGACCGCCGGTGTGGCGATAGGCTGCTTCCGCTGAGCATTCAGCCTTCGATGTCGGATTGGAGAGCGCAAAAATGATCGGGCGCTCATTGAGCTCCGCCATAGCCTGCAGCACCTCCGGCGTGAAGGCGCCGCCGACTGCAGCGACGCCGATGATTGCAGTCGGCCTGAGCGCCTTGACTGCGGCCAGGAAGTCGCCGATCGGCGCGTGCTCATGCGCGTAACGCAGCTTATGACCGCCGAGATTCTCGCGCCCTTTCACCACGAGGCCCTTGGAGTCCACCAGCCAGTTGCGTTTCAGCGCCTCCGCCTCCGACAGGCCCTCCGCCATCATGGCCGAGACCGCGAGGTCGGCGATGCCGGTCGCCGCTTCGCCGGCGCCGAGAAACAGCACGCGCTGATCGCATAGCTTGCCGCCGGTGATCCGCAGCGCTGAGAACAGGCCAGCGAGCGCGACCGCAGCCGTGCCCTGGATATCGTCGTTGAAGACGCAGGCGTCGTCGCGATATTTGTGCAGGAGCTTGAACGCGGAGTGGTTGGCGAAGTCCTCGAACTGGATCAACACGCCCGGGAAGGCCGCGCGGGCCGCGGCCATGAACTCGTCGACGAAATCGTCGTAAGCCGCGCCACTTATGCGCTTCTGGCGGAGGCCGATATAATAGGGATCGTTCAACAACTCTTCGTTGTTGGTGCCGACGTCGAGCATCACGGGAAGGCAGAGTTCGGGATGGATCCCGGCGCAGGCCGAATAGAGCGACAATTTGCCGACTGGAATGCCCATGCCATTGGCGCCGAGATCGCCCAGGCCGAGGATGCGTTCGCCATCGGTGACGACGATCAGCTTGGCCCGGTAGGGCCAGTTGGCGAGGATCTCTGCGATCCGGCCGCGATCATTGGCGGAGATGAACAGCCCGCGTGGGCGCTGGAAGATCAGCCCATATTTCTGGCACGCCAGACCGACCGTCGGCGTATAGATCAGCGGTTGGACTTCGTCGATATAGTCGCAAACGACGCGGAAGAACAGCGCCTCGTTACGATCATGTAGCGCGTTCAGCGCGACATATTTCTCGAGGTCCGTCGGCAGGCTGCGCAGGTTGGCCAGGATACGCTCGACTTGGGCCTGCATCGACATCACGCCTGCCGGAAGAAAGCCGCGCAACCCCAGCGCATCGCGCTCCTGCTCCGTGAAGCCCGTACCCTTGTTGAGCAGGGGATCGCGCAACAGCGCAAGTCCGCGCGGCGAATAGGTTGAAATGCTGTGTGCGCTCATGCGTTGTGGTTGTGTCAAGGCTCTCTCCCAAACGTTCTCATGGAGCGTCGCCATCCCGGAGCGCGTCCGCGTTGACCGAAATCAACCGCAGCAGGAGCAGCGACGACGCTGCCCTGTATCACAAAACTGCTATCGCAGTGCATCAATGTGATTGTGCAAGTGCGTTGCGTTGGCCGGCGAGGTCTATAGAGCAGCGTGGCCAAATGACCAAAATAGCGCCAGCACGGCGACGGCCATGTTCGCGGTGCCTATCCACCCCAAGCCTATCAGCCAGCCCCGAGCCTTGAAGTGCCCCATCAATTTGATGTTCGAGACGATCAGCATCATCATCGCCATGATCGGCACGGCGACGATACCGTTGAGGACCGCGCTCCATACCAGCATGTGAATCGAATCGATGCCGGTAAAGCCGAGCCCGAAGCCGATGACGGTTGCTGCAGCAATGATCGTGTAGAAGCCGGCCGCTTGCGGGGCTCTCGCCTCCAAGCTCGCACGCCAGCCGAACACCTCTGCCACTCCATACGCGGCCGCGCCCGCCAGGACCGGAATCGCAAGCATCCCGGTGCCGATGATGCCAAGCGCAAACAGCACGAAGGTGAAGTCGCCGGCCAACGGGCGCAGCGCTTCGGCGGCCTGGGTCGCAGAATCGATGTTCGTGACGCCATGCGCGTGCAGCACGGTCGCCGTCGTCAGGATGATGAAAAAGGCGATTGCATTGGAGAAGATCATGCCGACCGCGGTATCGATCCGCATTCTGCGCAGCTCGGGATGGTCTTTCTTCCGCTGATTGCGCAGTGGCGGATCGACTTTGCCCTGGTTCATCTCCTCTACCTCCTGCGAGGCCTGCCAGAAGAAGAGATAGGGGCTGATCGTGGTGCCGAGAACGGCGACAACCATGAGAAAGTAGTCTGCATTCGGAGACACCTGTGGCCAGACGGCGGCGAGCAGGGCCTCGCCCCAGGGGACATTGACCATCAATGCCGTCGCGACATAGGCGAACAGGCTGAGCGTCAAGAACTTCAATATCGGTGCGTATCGCCGATACGGCACGAACACCTGGAGCAGGGTCGATGTCGCCGCGAAGATCAGCGCGTGCTCGTGATTGAGCCCTCCGATGACAAGTGACAGCGCCTCAGCCATTGCGGCAATGTCGGCGGCGATATTGAAGGTGTTGGCGCTGACCAGCAAAAATACGAGGCCTAGGACCGCCCAGCGCGGCGCGACTTCCATGACATTGGCGGCAAGCCCTTTGCCCGTCACCCTTCCGATCCGCGCACTCACCAATTGGATCGCGATCATGAAGGGGGTCGTGAGAAAGACAGTCCAGAGCAGGCCAAAACCGAATTGCGCGCCGGCCTGCGAGTAGGTCGCGATGCCTGAGGGGTCATCGTCTGCAGCGCCGGTCACAAGGCCGGGCCCGAGGAGCCGCAACAAGCCCCCGCCGGATGTTTCCTTGCTTGCTTCCGAGCTTGGAGAGATGGCCACGTCGTGTACCCCGGCGGATGTCTTATCAGCCAAGTCAGTCGTCATCGATTTGTTCCGGCGTCTGGAACCTCAGCCGATGCCTTCGCGTTTGCGTGTTGCCAAGAGTTATGCGCGAAAGGGGACGTGCTTGCCGGACATGCCGCTGCCAGGACAAGGGTTCGAGACACGAAACGAGAGGCATCGTCTGGCCGAACGCGAGCGGCTCTTTTCCGGTGGCAGCGAGCTCGCGCGGCTGATGCTGGATTTCGATTGGGAGGCCACCTCGATCGGACCACCCGAAAACTGGCCTCGGAGCCTGAAGACTGCTGTGCGGATCATGCTCACGTCGCAGCAGCCGATCTGGATCGGCTGGGGGCAGGAGCTGATCTATCTCTATAACGATCCCTATAAGGCGATCATCGGCGGCAAGCATCCTTGGGCGCTTGGCCGTCCGACCTCGGTCGTGTGGAGCGAAATCTGGGACGACATCAGCCCGTTGCTGGCCAGGGCGAGCGGAGGCAACGAGGGGACCTACAGCGAGGCGCAGCTCCTGATCATGGAGCGCAACGGCTTTCCGGAAGAGACCTACTATACGTTCTCCTACAGTCCGATCCCCGACGATGACGGCTTGCCGGGAGGAATCTTTTGTGCAAACACCGATGATACTCAACGCGTGATCAGCGAGCGTCGGCTATCGTTGTTGCGCGAACTCGCGAGCGCCGCAGCCGAGGCCCGCAGCATCGAAGACGCCTGCACGCGTAGTGCGCAGGCGCTGTCGCGTGATCTCCGCGACCTGCCGTTTGCGATGCTCTACATGATCGGGCCGAGCGGGGAGTCCGCGAGCCTCAAGGCGCTCAGCGGCATCGACCGTGATCATCCGGCCGTCCAGTCGTCGTTGTCTCTTGCAGGTGACGGCATATGGCCCGTTGCGGCTGCGCTTCGGCAGCTTTCACCCGTGCCGGTCGGCGACCTGTCCCGGCGATTTGGATTGGACTTTCCGAGCGGCGGCTGGCGACGGTCGCCGAGCGAGGCGGTGGTGCTTCCTATCCTGTCGAGCGGGGAAACAGCACCGTGGGGTTTTGTGATTGCCGGTCTCAACCCTTTCCGTCCTTATAGCGAGGGTTATGCAGGTTTTCTTGATCTGGTGGCCAGTCAGATCGCCGCGGCCGTCGGCAATGGCGGGGCCTATGAAGCGGAGCGCCGGCGCGCCGAAGCCCTGGCTGAGATCGATCGCGCCAAGACCACGTTCTTTTCCAATGTGAGCCACGAATTCCGAACCCCGCTGACGCTGCTGTTGGGGCCGCTCGAAGACATGCTCGCCCGCGAGCAGGCTGAGCTCGGCACCGATGAGAGGTCGACCCTGCAGGTCATCCACCGCAACGGCATCCGCCTGCTCAAACTGGTCAACACGCTGCTGGATTTTTCGCGGATCGAGGCGGGGCGGCTGACGGCAAATTACGAGCCCCTCGATTTGGCCGCGTTGACGGCGGAGCTTGCTTCCAACTTCCGGTCCGCAACGGACCGCGCCGGCTTGCGCCTCGTCATCGAGAGCCGGCCTCTGCCTGGGCCGGTTTTCGTCGACCGCGACATGTGGGAGAAGGTTGTCCTGAACCTGATCTCGAACGCGTTCAAGTTTACCTTCGATGGCGAGATCGTGGTTTCGATCGGGGTTGCAGAGGATGGGCAGCACGCTGAGGTCCAGGTTCGGGACACCGGGACAGGCATTCCGTCCGCAGAGCTGCCGCACCTGTTCGAACGATTCCGCCGCGTCGAGGGGGCCCGCGGACGCTCGTACGAAGGCAGCGGCATCGGCTTGGCGCTGGTCCAGGAACTGGTCAAGCTGCATGGCGGAACGATCCGCGCCGACAGCGAGCTTGATCGCGGCTCTGTATTCACTGTCGTGCTTCCGTTCGGCTCATCGCATCTTCCGTCTCATCAGCTCGTGAATTCCGGCGCACCAGCTTCGAGCAACACCCGCGCTCAGGCCTATATCGACGAGGCTCTTGGATGGCTGGAAGGCGATCCACCGCTTGACGCACCTCATCCATCGTCATCGGATGATCTCGGCGTGAGCCTCTCGGGAGCGGAAAGTCGGGACCGGATTCTGTTGGCCGACGACAACCCGGACATGCGCGACTATGTCCGGCGGCTGCTCGGCGAAAGCTATGAGGTCGAAACGGTCGGTGACGGCGAAGCCGCGCTCGCGGCAGCGAGGCGGCGTCGGCCGGATCTGTTGCTGACCGACGTCATGATGCCGAAGCTGGATGGTTTCGGCCTGCTCAGGGCGTTGCGAAGCGATAGCCTGATCCACGACATCCCCGCGATCATGTTGTCCGCGCGTGCCGGCGAAGAGGCCAAGGTCGAAGGTCTTGATGCCGGCGCCAGCGATTATCTCAGCAAGCCGTTCAGCGCCCGTGAGCTGTTGGCGCGCGTGCGCGCCAACATCGACCTGGCCCGCGTGCGAGGCCATGCGGAAAAGGCTCTGCGCGATCTGAATGAGCGGCTGGAGACCCAGGTCGCCGAACGCACGGCGGAGTTGCAGGCCAAGGAGGCGCGCCTGCGGACGGTGTTTGAGACCAGCTACACATTCCAGGGGCTGCTCTCTCCCGACGGGACGGTGCTCGACGCCAACGCCACCTCGCTCTCCGCGATCGGACGACATCTGGATGAAATTGCGGATGCGGCATTCTGGATGACGCCGTGGTTTGCCGGCACGCCAAACATGCCGGAGATGATCCGCGACGCGGTTTCGACGGTAGCTAGCGGACAATCCGTTCGTCAGGAAATCCATCTCAACCTACCGGTCGGCGGCTGGCGCTGGTTCGACTTTCAGATGCGCCCGGTGCGCAACGAAGCCGGCCGGGTTGTCGCGATCGTGCCGGAGGCTGTCGAGCTGACGGAGCGGCGGAAGGCCGAGGAAGCATTCCGCGAGGCGCAGAAGATGGAGGCCATCGGGCAATTGACTGGAGGTGTTGCGCACGACTTCAACAATCTCCTGACCGTGATCAGGTCGTCGGCGGACCTGCTCCGCCGACGCGATATTCCGCCGGAGCGGATGCGACGCTATGTCGATGCGATCTCAGATACTGCAGACCGTGCTGCAAAACTCACGAGCCAGCTGCTGACCTTTGCCCGCCGCAAGCCAATTGAGCGGCAGGTATTCGACGTCGCCGATCATCTCGAGCGGATTGCCGACATGCTGCGGACAGTGCTCGGCTCGCCTGCAATATTCGAGCTCGATGTCGCGGACCGGCGCTTGCCGATCGATGTCGATCTCAATCAGTTTGAGACCGCGCTCGTGAACCTGGTCGCCAACGCGCGCGACGCGATGAACGGGCAGGGAACGCTGAGCATTCGCGTCGACCGCTATCGTGCAATCGATCAGCAAGGGGCGGAAGCGTTCGTCAGGATCGCAGTCCGCGATACCGGGTGTGGTATTCCGGCAGACCATGCCGACCGAATCTTCGAGCCCTTCTTCACGACCAAGGACGTCGGCCGTGGCACCGGCCTTGGGTTGTCCCAGGTCTACGGCTTCGTCCATCAGTCCGGTGGTCGGGTGCAGGTCGAAAGTGAAGTCGGACGTGGAACGACGATTACGCTGCACCTGCCATTGAGCAGCAAGCCAATTGACGCGCGCCAGGACGTCGCACGCAGCGCGGACGATGTCGATGACCGGTGGAACGTGCTGGTGATCGAGGACAATCCCGAAGTCGGCGAATTCTCAACGCAGCTGCTTCAGGATCTCGGCTACTGCACTGTGCTTGCGCGGAACGGCGCCGAGGCGCTGCGGCTCCTGGACGAGAATCCGACCGGCTTTGACGTCGTGCTGACCGATGTGGTGATGCCCGGCATGGACGGTGTGACACTCGGCAATGAAATCCGCCGGCGACTTCCGACCATTCCGGTCGTGCTCAACAGCGGCTATAGCCATGTGCTTGCCAGAAACAATGAGCATGGTTTCGAGCTGATCCAAAAGCCGTATTCGATCGACGAGCTGTCGCGCGTGCTGCGCCAGGCGATCGCGGCTCATCGCTCAAGATGAAGCGAGGCCGGCTTGCTTCCCGCGATGAGGCTGCGCTTCGTGCCGGCCAGCTCTCTGGATTGGATGTCGATCTACGCGAGCAAATAGACCAGCGCGTCGAGCGTGAGGCAAGCTAACGTATGCTGACGAACTTGCCCCAGGCGGCAGCGAGCATCGCGCCGGTGAAGACGTAATGCGGCTTGTCGCAGAACAGGCTTCCATATTGGCACACGTCGGCGCCGACCGAGCCGAGCTCATGATGGCCGGGCGGCATAGAACAACGCGGCGAGCGTGGCCAGAATGGCCGCAACAGCGTACATCTCGAGGCCTCCTTCCTGCTTTCGTCGCTTTAAGTGCCCGTCGGGCCAACGACCATGTGATGCTGAAAACGGCGCTTGACTCGTCGGGCAAATCAGGAGCATTTTGACATCATCGAAAAACATCATAGAGCCCGCGCCGCGAGGGTGGCAGCGGGCTTTTGCTTGTCCTGCTCGAAAGTTGTTGGATCGGTCTCGATCCGTTGAAACCGACCTGCAGCATTTAGCTAAAGTTTGACATGTCGGGCAAATCACCTGCATGATGGCATCATCGACCCGATCATCGTTCAGATGATCATGACCCGCATCCGGAGCAGTTCGGCAGCGGGTTTTTTATTGTCCCGACATTCGAATCGGACGGCGGCCGCATAGCAGGACGCCCGAGAACACTTTTGCCGCGCGCGCGTCGTCGTCCGAACCTCTTAACTATTCGTCGCGCAGCGATCACTGCTGACGCGACGTCGAAGAATATTGGCTGGTCCGCGCGAACGGACCAGCTTGCGGCGCGCCGACACTGGCGAGCGCCGCTGCGGCCCCTCGAGTCTTGAGGGATAGGGTTCGCGCCCGAAACGATCGCCCTCGACGCGGTCTGCCGCATCTTTGTTTCGATGGAGTGAAGCACGATGACCGCTTATCTGATCTCTCTTGCGATCGTCGGCCTCGTAGTCCTTGCGATCTGCGACGCCTTGTTCTGACGTCAGCCGATGCCCGTCTCTCGTCTTGCCTTCTCCCGCCGGAATTGAAAAGCGATGCCTAAGACGCTGACCGATATTCGCTCCCTCGCTCGCAGCCACACGCGATCGGCGATCCTCGCCTTGGCCGGCGTGATGCGATCGAAGGACGCATCTCATGCCGCGCGCGTCTCCGCCGCGACCGCGCTTCTCGATCGGGGGTGGGGCAAGCCGCCGCAGGCGCTCCAGAACGGCGAGGACGGCGCGCTCGAACTCATCCATCGCATCGAACGGGTGATCGTTCGTCCTGACCAACAGGAAAGTGACTTGGATCCGGAGGAGGTCGGCTGAACCATGTTGGCATTTGGCGGATGAGCCGATGGACGTCGTGGAGGCTTCAATCCGAGATTGCGCTTGTGTTTGTTCTTATTTTGTTCAATAACGATTCTTAGTATTTCCGGGGCGGGAGCTTGTCATGCGGCTGAACAAGGGAGGTCTTGCCGCCTCCGGCCTCTACACGGTGCATTATTTAGTTTTTAGCGCTCTTTCGCACTTCGCGAGTCTCAAGTCTAGCATCGTGCTTGCTGGGCTTGCCGTCCTGCCCGGCGGCCTGTTTCTCGGATTTGTCTGGTCTCTTCTTGGTCTCCATGATCCGCCATTCGCAGCCGATTCCTGGATGAATAGTGACTTGTTGTATTATCCTGTGAGCTTGTTGGTCTCATATCTCCTTGGTTGGGGACTCAATTTGTTCTGGCACGTTCTGATCCGGCTGGTCGGGCCGCGATTGGCGCGCCTGGACGAGCGCTTGACCACATATCTCGACAGGGACTCATGACAACCGAAGGCCGACAATGACCCTACGACCTAATAGAGGCGGTCTCATCGCCTGCGCGATCTATACGCTGCACTTTGCCATATTCTTCGGCTGGGCCTTCTTCTCCGATCTGAAGGCGAGCGTTTTCTTCGCCTCTATCGCCGTCTTCCCTGCGGGCTTTTTTTGGGCCGGGTTGGGAATGCTGCTGGGATCGAATGTTTTCCCATTTCCGATCGACTCCTGGCTGAACAGCATTCCGGCCTATTACGTTGAGAGCTTGATCATTTCATACATCATTGGCTGGGCAGCGAGCGCCAGAACGTCAGCTGCAAAGATCCAGTAGTCGTATTCGCGGTGAGAGGGCGGCTCCTCATCGGAGAATGGCAGCGTCGACCCAAACGCCCTAAATTAAGTTTCGCTTCCATTTCATATGCAGGCAAATCATGGCATCCAGATATTCCTTAACAGTTCAGATCAACCCTAATTTTCCGGGACACGCTGCAGTCGTTGTGAACGAGCCGTCCAAACAGACCTACGCGGGGTTTGGTCCTCAACGCCACTATTCACCGTGGAGTTACGGCAAGTTTGACATTCACTCTCTTTCGCCTGGTGAGATACCGCCGCCCGATTTCTCAAGCGTTATTGGCCAGGGACAATACAAGACCTTTACGGTCCCAATCACGGAACAGCAGGCGACGAGGGCCCTACATGAGATTGAACGCATTCATAATGCAAACGGAAATTACAACTTCTTCGATTCAAATATCTGCACCACGATTGTCAACCGGATTGCCGAGGCTGCCGGTCTAGGGAGAGACGTTCTCCCTCGTGTGCTTCCATCTTACAATGGTGAGTACCTTTCGAACATAGAACAGACGCTGGCCGCCAACCCCAAGGCCAAGGTGGCATTCGACGGGGCAGGGATGCCGGCCGCTATTCCTGAATCGCTTCGCGGTGTGCAGCAAGACTACGCATTCGTTGGAGCCGGATACGATACGCCTTCGGAGCGGAATGGCCATCTTCCGAGTGGACCGATTTCCGATCAGGAGGCGTCGCCCACGTTCGAAGACCGGTTTGGGAAATGGTCGAATTCGCCTGAAACTTCTGAATCGTCCAGTCTTCCGCAGTCAGCCGGATCCGGTGAGCGTCGGCCGCCGGAGCGCTATCTGCGCAGCCGGCAGGTCAGCCCGTCGGGTGCATCGGTATTCGATAGAGGTAGCACGCCTGTTCCGTTCGTGCCGAACTCGGCGCTATCACAGCCAACATCGCCAGCATTCGACCAGCGCTTTGGAACCTGGGCTCCGCCTGCTCGAGGCGCGATGCCAACGGCTCCGTCGCAGGCTCAGTCTGAGTTCAACTCATGGTCTGGTCCGGATGGCGCCTCCAGCAGGCAGCCGCTGCCGCTCTACCCGGCGCCGCCGATCTTCGGCGGCAACGATCCTTCGGCGTCGTCCGGAGATGACATGAGCGACTGGTTCGCCCGCTGGATCAAGCCGCTGATGCAAAGATGATTGTGTGGGCAAGAGCACTTGCCGTTTGTCAGCACTCATGAGGAAACGTGCCTGCTGCGCGATCTCCTAGCCGTCGCTGAGCACTTGCAACGAGGCGCCCTTGTCCACGTTACGCATCCCGACCGCAAAAGTGTTCGAGCCGCTGCTCGCCCCGGCCCGCTACAAGGCAGCCTTCGGGGGGCGTGGCTCGGGCAAGTCGCATTTCTTTGGTGAACTGCTGGTCGAGACTTGCCAGGCGCAGCGCGGCACGCTCGCCGTTTGCATCCGCGAGGCACAGCGCACGCTAGCGCAATCGTCGAAACGGCTGATCGAGAACAAGATCGCTGGCCTCGGGCTCGGCCACGGCTTCAAGCTCTACAGCGACAAGATCGCAACGCCCGGTGACGGACTCATCATCTTCCGGGACATGCAGGATCATACGGCGGACTCCATCAAGTCTTTGGAGGGGTTTCGGATTGCCTGGATCGACGAGGCGCAGACCTTGAGCGCACGCTCGCTGTCGCTGTTGCGACCGACCGTTCGCGCGACCGGCTCCGAGCTGTGGGCCTCGTGGAATCCGCGCCGGAAGTCGGATGCCATTGATGATTTCCTGCGCGGGCGCAAGCCGGACGGCGCGATCATCGTCAAAGCGAGCTGGCGCGACAACCCGTGGTTTCCGGCCGTTCTGGAAGAGGAGCGGCGGCTCGATCTTGCGCTCTATCCTGAGCGCTACGATCACATCTGGGAGGGCGACTACGTGCGGGCCTTCGAAGGAGCCTATTTCGCGGAATTGCTCGCGCAGGCCAAGCGCGAGGGTCGGATCGGTAAAGTCGCGGCAGATCCGCTGCTGCCGCTGCGCGGCTTTATCGACATCGGCGGCGCCGGCGCCACTGCCGACGCTTTCACAATGTGGATTGTTCAGTGGGTCGGCAGCGAGATCAGGGTGCTCGACTACTATGAGGCGGTGGGCCAGGTGCTGGCCTTCCATGTCAACTGGCTGCGCTCGCGCGGTTATCAGGATGCGATCCTGCATCTGCCGCATGACGGTGTGACCCCCAACAGCATCACCGGCAAACGCTATGAGGATCATCTGCGCGAGGCGGGCTTTGCCGTCGAGCCGCCGGTCAAGAACCAGGGCAGGGGCGCTGCGACGATGCGGATCGAGGCGTTGCGCCGCCTTGGGCCGCAGCTCTGGTTCAACGCGGCTACGTCTGAAGCCGGCCGGGAGGCGCTCGGCTTCTATCACGAGCGCAAGGACGAGGCGCGCAACATCGGTCTGGGTCCTGAACACGACTGGTCCTCGCACGCAGCTGACGCGCTCGGCCTGATGGCGATCTGTTATGAGGCGCCCGGTCGCGCGCTCAGCTTCAACCGGCCGCTCCGCTATCAGGACGCAGGGTGGCGATGACAGTCCGACGAGCGCGGACGCGATCTTGCAGGGGAATTGCGCCAGTCAACGGAAGTCATGTAAGGTAGGACCAGAGCCCCTGACCAACGCAATGCCGATTTTCCCATGACATCATTAATCCGGCGAGCCACCTTCGCACTGTCCGTGTGCATTTTCACATTCAATCTTGGTTTTGCTGTGCGCGGCCAGACCTTGCCTGAGCAAGACGAACTGGCCACAACCCAAGACAAGGCGCGAAAGCCGTGTATCGAATTTGAGCAGGTGCCGCTCACTGAAAAGCGGATCCTGGGTCTGCTCGACTCCGCGGACGAGATAGACGAGATCAGAGAAAACAGTCAGGACGGATTCTACAAGACCGGTCCGGAGACAACGGCAAAGCTGGATGCCGTTGCAACGAAGCACGGACTTGCGGGATACGATGAATACAAGACAATCCGCGCCAATGTTCTCTTGGTCTTCTCAGGCTACGATTGGGTGGCGAAAAAGTATGTTGGCAGAGAACCACTGATAAGACTTCGCGTGGCGCGCACCAAGGCAGACCGGCGCATGTCGGAGAAGGAAAAGAAGGAGGAGATTGCATCTCTCAATGCGCAACGAGTCTGCACGCTGCCGGAGATCAAATACACGGGCAACATCGACCTGGTGCACAAATACTATGCTCGTCTAGACGCGAGCAAATTCCAAAAGTGAGGCTCAGGTAAGCGGCCGTCCTGCGTAGCGCCGAGGTATAAAGTAGAGCCGCTTGAGTTCATTGCTTCTGCGTCGACTCCTTGGCTTTCTCCTCTTTGGCTCGCGCGGAGTTTCTCGATAGGTGCGCTGTGCGTCTTCGGAGCAGTAAGCGAACGTTACGCCGGGGGTACTGGCGCCGCGGGTGATCTGGCTCCACGAAAAACTATTATCGTCGATCCGTTTCAGTAGGATCAGTTCATTCTTTGGCTTTTCGGTCTGGGCATCATCACACTGCGCTTCGAGCTTCATGCGCCCAGGCGCGAGGTCGGTGATCTTCCGTATGGCACAGCCATATTCGTTACCCCCGATAAAGTTCTCGCCGAGCTCGACGTAAGCTTCGGCCTGATCCCCGCACCGGGTTGCATGGTCGGGACCCGGGACCGCGTATATGCCATCCTTCGGGCGCCATTTCTGTGGCGGAGGCTTTGAGCTGTCCTGGGCATAAGCTGCCGCGCCGCCCGTGCCGATCATCAAAGCGATAGGCAGCAATATGTGATGCAACCCCAAGTTTACCTCCAAGGCGCCAGTCGGCGTGCTTCAAGTAGTCGGTACCCGCTAGCCAAAAATTGGATAGTTGTCATTGAGCAAGCGCTGGTAGTCTCGTTCATCGCCTCGGCGCCCGCTCCTCGGCCGCTTTTCGTTCGGCCTCAGCTTTGTCCCGTGCGGCATTCTCTCGATATGATTGTTGGATATCCTCCGGGCAGTAGGAAAACTTCATGCCTTTGTCCTTGCTGCCGGGCGTGACCTGTCGCCACAGGAAGGTGCTATCGTCGAGGCGCTTGAAGAGCATCACTTCTTTGGTCGGCTTCTCAGATCCGACCCCCCTCACAGATCGCCTCGAACCTGATGACGCCAAGTGCGCTATCCGTCGTCCTGCTAATCTTGCACCGATCTTCGTCGCCGCCGATCCAATTATCGGCCAGCTCAACGAACGCACCGTTCGTGTCGCCGCACTGCGCGCTGAAGCGAGGGCCTGGAATCGCGTTGACGCCGTCTTTTGGGCGCCATCTCGTCTGCGAGGCCTTGGTCCCGTCTTGCCCAAGGGCGTGATGGCTGACGCTGCATATGCCGACGATAAGCAACAAAAGCCGTGGGTTGAACGTCAGTTTCAGCCGTCTGTTTTTGGTTGACCCTTAGGCGAACCCTAATTTCGGTGCTTGGCTCCATCAATAGACATTTGTGACATGGCGCCGCTCTGTTCGCTTGGCGTTCAATAGAAGGGAAATTGACGATGTCGTGGAATGAAGCGATGCGCCGCATGCTCCAACCTGTAACGGAAGGAGACCCGAAGGTCACGCACGTACCTCACATGACGAGTCCTCCAGGCCTGCGATGGCGAGAACGTCAGCAGAAGTGGGAAGATCATCCGGGGGCGGACGCCAACTATGAGGGCGGCCAGGCACTCCCGCTGAACAGGAGCTATCCGGCGCTCCGTTCACCGGTGACCGGGGTTGTGACCAGAGCGGGAGAAGGAGATTACGGCACGATTGCGATTCAAGATAAGAACGGGCTTTCGCATCAGCTTCTTCATACCCATAGTCGACACGTTTCAATCGGCGATCCAGTCCTGGCTGGGCAGTTGATCGGAACGATGGGCAACACTGGTGTAGATCATCCGGGGCTCGAAGGAGGGGATTTCCATCTCCACTACCAAATCAAGGATCCCCACGGAAACCGAGTCAATCCGATCGACTATTGGGACAGCCAGGGTCCCATCGATCCCACTCCTTACGCTCCGGCCTATCTCCAGGACTATCTCCAATATCGACGCGAGCTTGGTGCGGCCGCCGATCGTGACTTCGGCAACACGCCGGACGCCGGCCCGCGCTATGGCTCGCAACTGGTCGATGCCAACCAGCCAAATGGCGCGGTTCCGGGACAAACACCTGCTCCGCTTGAAGGAAGTGCGGTCCGCATTCTGCGCTCGCGTCCGGCGAACTCGCCGGCTGTTTCTGGTCTGAAGGTCGATGCCACTGGGACCATGCCCAATCAACTGCCGCCATCGGATCGTGTTCCGTCATTCGATGACCGCTTTGGCAGCTGGGCGTCGGCGGGCGGAGCGAACGCGCCGCTGTCTCCCTATCAGCCGCTATCGCCGCCGCCGCAGTCCGCCAGGCCTCTTGGCATCGTCCCGGGCGAGCCAATGCCCGACTATCCATTTCCGCCGCCGATCTTTGGAGGCGCCACACCCGGGCTGGAGGATTGGGCTGCGCGACGGCGCAAGTCCGCCGACTGGAATCCGCGACGTTGAAGTTCGCGGCTGTGTCCTGGCGCAAGCAGCGGTCAAGTTGCGCCGGTCTTGTCGAACGAGAGCTCTGCCGAACGTGCCTTGAGGGGATGCATAAGAGCCGGAACCTCGGGCTGGCACTTATTCCTGCAATGCGCGCGCGATCCGGTTGAGTCTCTCTTCGATGGCCGCCACCTCTCGCCGTAAAGTTTCGATTTGAGGTCCTGTCATGGGATCGAGCGCGCCAACCGGCGTACCGCAACCTGCGCATTGGACCAGCGTCAGCTTGCGGTTTTCGCCGAGCGGCGTCAGCAACGTGAGCTCAAACGCATGCCCGCCGCATTTCATGCAGGTCGTGGTCGCCATTCGGCATCTCCTTCTCGCGACCTCTCACACCACCACCAGAGGTGGTTGACAAGCGTCATTCTTTATGTTCCCTGTATGTTCTAATTAATGATTCAAGGCACTTTCGTGAAGAATGAGCGCGCTTCGTTCATCGAGACCCCTTCTCGCGCGGCCGCGCGGTGAATGCATTTCCAACGTCGTGCAGTCAGCGAACCGGGATTCTCTTTGGCCAACGATGATCGGGCGTTGTCGCCAATCGAGCGTCCGATCTGGCTCCATGTCTCGCTGTTGTGTGCTGATCGTTTCCACGACTTGTCCCTGCTGCTTTGGCGGGCGACTCCGTCCCCAACGGCGCAATCGATGCGGGCGGACGTACGAATGCGCGGAAGATCGAAGGCTGCCGCCGCGAGACAGTGTATGCCGTTCGAGAGGTGGCCTGCGCATCCGATTGAGGTGTATCCCCGCGTGACGGACCTTTCATCCTTGGATCTGGCTATCCTGGGCTGCGGGCTGTTGCTATACGCGGACGATGTTTGCTCACGGAAGTGAGAGGCTGATGATCACAAACGCGAACCCTGACCGGATTTCTTCCACGGCTTCCGTCATCGGCTGCGCATGCCTGCTGATGTGGTTGGTGCTGACCGATCTTGTGAGCTACACGATGGAGTCTCGGCCGGAGGAGTTCGGCTATCCAGACCTTGTCATGCATTTCATCTGGCAGGCTCCGATCTTTGTTCTGTTTATTTTTCGCCGTTATCGCTTGCTGACGTTTCCTTACGCATTTCTCCTCTTTGCGATCTTAGTTTCGCGCATCGACGACAGCTTGCGTGTCTTGATGGACGGGTCGAGCGCCTTGGCCAAGTTCACCTTGGCAGATCTTGGGGCAGCCCTGCTCGGCGTCCTGTCCCTTGGCATCATTTTGTTGTGGGCGGCGCATCAGCTGACCCATCTCGTATTCATTGTCGTGCGACGAATTGTTGGAGCATTCAGAGATGGCTAATGGCTATTCGAGGAACAAGCAAGCTTCGTTGACCGAAGGCCCAATGGCGCACGGGCGCGGTGGGTACATTTTCAGTGTAGCGGAATGAGCGAACAACGCATTCTCATTGCCAGGCAGCTATCGAGCGCTCCTGCGAAGCTGGTGGCTGCGATCTGGTCTCTATGTATCGCCGGCGTGCTGATCGTTGCCGTCACGCAAGCCTGCGCGGCAGGTGACTTCGTCCTCAACTACGCAATCGATGCAAACGGAAATACGGACGCCGGTAAGATCGAAAGCTGTCGCTATGAGGAGCCGTGCGAAATCCGACCCGTTGGTTTGCATATCCGAATCTATGTCCACCCCCGCAAGGAAGACCTTCCATCCTTGGATATGGACGTCCTTGGGCCGCCCGGTTGTTGCTACACCGCGGATGCTGTCGAGCAATTTCACGTTGCCATCAAGCCTGGTTTGGTACGCCTGCCAATCTATCGAGGTGTACGGCGAAAGCGGAACGAGTTCGTTCAAAACGAGCGATTTGGTACGGTCTATGTCGCATTTTCTCAATTGCAGTAGATGAAACGGGCCGACGCCCGAGTGAAAGGATTTAAGAAATGGCCAGCACAAAGGGCATCATCGAGCGAGCCCCGCTGCCGCCGCCTAACGCTCCACTCATCGGTGAAAAGGATCGCTCACGCATTTTCGGGTTGATCGGACAGCAGCTTCAGGATGTCCTCAATGGACCGGGTTCCTATTATCCAGATGGAGTCAAGAAGAGCCCAGATGCTCTGATGGACGACCTAACCAGCTTTTATTCTTCTGTTGAAGGGCTTGGGAGGCAGCTCAACGACCCGAGCAATATCATGGGAGACGTCCTGAACGAACTGCAAAAGTTTAATGCCGCGTTCGCTCCGGCGACGAAATGGAGCGACCCTCATGATGAAAGAGACAAAGCGATCGAGCTACCGCGGGATGTCTCACCGACAACACGCGACCAAAACATCATGGAAGTTGATCCCGGGTTCGGTGTTCCATATCCGATCCCTTATCCGTATTCGAATCAGTCGACTAAGGAGCGTCCTATCTCGGACACGCCCTCCAGTCAGGCGCCTGCGGGTGAGGAGCCTAGTACGTATCGACGGCTTGCAACTCGGCTGGTCTTTCCGTCCAGGTAGCTGCCGAACTCATTTCCGGTCAATAAAAGATGAGCTTCATATGTCAAAAATGTCGATCTCCGATCTGAAAGCGATGCTGGCGTCGGAGAAGGCCGACGCGCTCGCTGCGATTTCCGCTGCACGGCTTGCCGAGGAGCGGGCTGATGCAATGGATTATTATTTGGGCAACATGCGCAAGGACATGCCGGCGCAGGACGGCCGCTCGCGCGCGGTTTCGACCGACGTGGCCGACACGATCGAAGGGCTGATGCCGCATCTGATGGATATCTTTGCGGGCTCCGACGAAGTGGTCCGTTTCGAGCCGGTCGGCCCGGAGGACGAAGCGGCGGCTGCGCAGGAGACCGACTTCGTCAATCACGTCTTCATGCAGCAGAATCCGGGCTTCATGATCCTCTATTCGTTCATCAAGGACGCGTTGTTGTCGAAGGTCGGCATCGTCAAGGTGTGGTGGGAGGAGCGCGAAGAGGAAAGCCGCGAGACCTACTACGATCTGACTGACGATCAGTTCGCCTTGCTGGCGCAGGCGGTGATTGAATCAGACGGCGCAATGGAGATCGTTGCTCACACGATGAATAGCCGGTCGCAGCAGGAGTCGAAAGCCGCCGGATGAAGCTGTGCTGGCATCGGGGCAAATGCGATGAAGGCCGCGGTCAGCGTCGATCACCGCTGTCGCAGATGGCTAGCCCCGACGAGCTCGTATCTGCCGCGACCCCATCCAGCATGGATGGCTGATTATGAACATGCTCGGACGTGCGCGTTTGATCACTCAAGTCGCTGCAAGGCATCAATGAACAGATGAATCAGGCCGAGCTATCCCGATCTGGCTCGTGGAGAGAGGGCACAGGAGGCGGATTGCCAAAGACCTTCAGGAAGATTCTGGCGGAATGCATGGCAATGAACGCCATGATGCCGATAAGAATCCCCTTGTCTCCGTATAACAAATACCACCCGCAGCAAAAAAAACTCAGAACAAGCGCGTTCACCAACAAAGACTTCAAGCAGCCTTGCTCAGTCTGATTTCCGCGATCTTGCTGCATCTGTTGCACTTTCGGGGGCGGCCCGAGAGGAGGATTTCTGGAGGGAATAGATGGTTGCCGAAAATCTTATTGCAAGACTGATTAACATCATCGCCCAGGGTCAAACAAAGAAGGAGTTGTTGTCGCGCTATGCTCCGCCATCTCGCGGGGACGTTCTTCACGACGGGATGGTCGGTTCTGGGAAAACTTGGGGCGGGATCCTCGGCGGAGCGGCCGGGTGGGCTGGTGGGCAGGCGGTTGGCGGCCTGCCGGGAGCAGTTGTCGGTTCAACGGCGCTCGGAGCCGGCGGATCACTCGCAGGCGGGTGGGCGGCCCACGGAGCCTATCGTGAAGGGCAACTGATCAGAGACATCCTGTCGAATCCCCAGGATTGGACCGTCGATGCAGCTGGTGCGATCGTGCCTGTGACGCGGCAATCGCCCGTGGAGTCGAATCGGGGGGATACCAGCGCACCTGATATGAAAGGGTCACGAGCACCGCAGCCGACACCTTCGATGTCGAGCGATCCATCCAGCTCGGCATCCTGGGCCGCGCCGTCCAGCACGACTGCTGCCTCGCCGTGGTGGGCGCAACCGTATCTGGGAGCTCCGGCTCCAGGAGCTCCGGCCCTGCTGGGCTATCAGGTGTGCCGACTGCTGCTGCGCCGCCCCCTAATCGGCCGGGCGGCATCCCCGGTATGATCGCCGATCTCACCGGCGGCGAAGCATCCGATCCTACTCAATTCCAGCCGCCTGCCGGCGGTCTACTTGGAATGATCCAGGATTACATGCGTAGCCATGCAGTCCGAAGCGGAAGTCGCTGATCGGTCGGCGGCTCCAGTACCAATAGGAGTGGCCGTTGTATTCTTCGTCCTGGGGGGAGTGCTCATATTCGTTGCGGCGGTCAGGACGCATTTGTCTACGTCTCCATCATCGATCTGTTACCTCCGCAATTCCAAGATGGTTTGACCTCGCGCTATGCATTTCCTGCCCATGCGTTGCACTCGTCGACGCCGCTGCCGGTGCAGGCCGAGTATGTGAAGGCGGCTGCCAGCTCGTGCGCAGCGCTTCTTCGCATATCGCTTGGCTTCTTCGTTGCAAAAAACCTCGTTTTCGGGAGTTTGCTGCTGCTTTGCTTCGCGTGGGCAGTGCATGCGACGGTCGCCTCTTGGGCCGCCTGGGCGGGACCTATTATTGGAATCCAGGCGCGCCCGGCGCACCGATTGGCGATCTGTCCGGCTTGATCGCATCGGTCACCGGGAGCGATCCGTCGCAATTCCAGCCGCGGGCGGGCGGCCTGCTCGGCATAGTCCAGGACTACATGCATAGTGATGCGACCGAAGGAGCGCACGCTGGGGCAGGCTCAAGTTCTTTCAAGCGCAAGTGATAGGTGTGCTGCCAGCAGCGTCTTGATCATATTCGTGCTTTGTTCTAGTTGTTAGCTCCGTCAGCCGTCCGGAGGACGTTTCTTGTTCACCCTGATCGTGATCGGATTTGCATTCGTGGGGGTCGGCGCGGTTTTGGTCCTTGTCGGACATCCCATCGGCATCTTCGACGTTATGATCGAGGCGGTCGGTTATACCATCGCGCGGCTTGTTCTCCCGCTTGTTTCGTTCGGCAGAGTACATGTGCAGCCGCTCAGTTCTGCTCAGAAGAACTTCAATGTGCTTGGCTACCGGAGCGACGGGACCGGTCACATCGAGATTGAATGTACTGTGGCCGGCTTCATTGGATTTCTCATTTTTCTGATCGGGTTCTTCACCCTTGGCCTGTTGATACAGGCTTTCATCTGAACTCATCCAACGACGGCCGGCTCAAAGCAGAAACCGCTAGCGAACTGTAAGCTGCGAGCAGCAGGACTCTGGCTGGCGAGAGCGCAACCGTCATTTGTCAGATTTTATTGTCAGATTTATGCATGCTGGAGGTGATTGATGTGGGAACTCATTTTAAGGCAACTCCTGGCGCAAGCCGGACGGTCGATTGCGGGTGGATTCTTCCATAACGAACTAAATGGCCCCGAGGTATATGCAGACCGAATAAAGAGAGATTTCCATCTCAACGACTATGCGGACGCGTGGGCGCTCTATAGTTCGGACCCTAAGTACTGGGAGAAATACTACGGTGCGCCGCCTAGGCCTGCCTGGAATGATGAACTGGTTCGCGACTCTGCAGCGGCCGCAGGTGTCCCAAGCCGCAACAATGTTTTTGAGTACGGCTTTCCAGCACCAGGCGCCAGTCAGCCGCGGACGGACGCGACGCCGCGGACCAACAGGTCAACTGCACAACTCGCTCCGTCTGCTGGCCCGATACCGGGGACGGGTCTTGCTCCATCCGCCGGTGCCGTTCCCAGCGGCCCTAAGTGGCCGCCGCCTTCTCAGCCCTCGGGTTTTCCCGCCTGGCCGCCGTCCAATTTGTCCTATCCGGCTCCAACGCCCTCTCGTTCGTCGGCTTCGGACACGATCGCTGGTGGGCTTCCCGGCCTGATCGCATCCGTCACTGGCAACGATCCATCGGATCCCGCACGATTCCAGCCGCCGGCAGGTGGTTTGCTCGGCCTCATTCAGGACTACATGCGTAACAATCCGGTCGAAGGCGGAAGCCGTTGATCGCCGCACGCGGCATACTTTTCTTCATCTTCTGACGAGTTCATCATCATGACCATGTCCCAGCCGTCGGCGCCGCTTCAACCGGCGCCGGCTCCGATCACCCACGACGTCACCATCGTCACCACCCGCAAATTCGCCCAGGCGCGGGTGATGGGCGTGCCGCCGGAGGAATTTGGGATCGAGCGTGGCGCGCGCTCGATCCACGATTGCAACTATTGCTTCCACGAGGTCGTGACCAAGACCGAGGCGCAGCTGATCGCCGAGGGCTTCGATGCCGGGCAGATCAGATCGCTCGGCGAATACACCGGAACGACCGAGATCGAGACGCTCGCTCGCGACACAGTCGAAGAGCATCTTCGTTCGTCGTCGAGCGCCGCGAACTCGGCGGCACGTCTCGTGCGGATCACCGAACATTACCTGCGGATGGACTACGAGGGCGAGGGCAGGCCGTGCCTGTATCAGGTGATTACCGGCGGCGACCAGGGCGAGATCCTGCGCAAGGACGGCAAGGAGTGCATCACCCCGTTCGACGCCATTCCGTTCGCCGCAACCACGCCGGTGCCGATGACGCATCGCTTCTTCGGTCGCTCGATCGCCGATCTCGTGATGCCGCTGCAGCGGGAGAAAACCGCGCTCAAACGCGGGGCGCTCGACAACCTCTATCTGCACAACAATCCGCGCGTCGAGGTGGCGGAGGCCAATGCGGGGCCGAACACGCTCGACGATCTCCTGGTGTCGCGGCCGGGCGGCGTGGTGCGCACCAAGACCGCGGGCGGGCTGAACTGGCAGGTGGTGCCCGATATCACCACGTCGATCTACCCGATGCTGCAATATATCGATGCCGAGCTCGAGACGCGCACGGGCCTGTCCAAGCAAGCCCAAGGCATTGACGCGAACGCGCTGCAGAACCAGTCGGCAACCGCCGTGGCACAGGTGTTCTCCGCCTCGCAGATGCGGATCAAGCTGATCGCACGGATCATGGCGGAAGGCGTTCGCGACGTCTTTGGGCTGCTGCATGCCACGATCCGCAAGCATGGTCAGCAGCGGCAGACAGTGCGGCTCCGCAATGCCTGGATCAGCGTCGATCCGCGCGGCTGGAAGACGCGAGATGACATGACCATCAATGTTGGCCTGGGCTCAGGTGGAAAGGCACAGCAATTCGCCCAGACCATGGCCATCGCCAACGTGCAGAAGGAGCTGGCTATGGCCGGCAAAGTCAACCTGGTCAGCGATCGCGAGCTCTACAACACCGCAGCCGAGTTGACCCGCATCATGGGGCACAAGAATCCCAATCGCTTCTTCAACGATCCCACTGCGGTCAATCCGCAAACCGGCCAGCTCTTGAATCCACCACCGGCACCGCCACAGCCGCCGCCTGACCCAAAGCTCCTGGCGGCGCAGGCGAGGCTGCAGACCGAGCAGGCGATCGCAGCGCAAAAGGCGCAGCTCGCACAGCAGCAGGCGCACAACGACATGATCCACCAGCAGATCAAGATGCAGGCGGAGATCGAACTCGCCAAGATCAAGGCCGGCCTCGACGCCAAGATTGCGCTGCTCGACGCGCATTTGAAGTCCATTGCGGAGGCGCAAAGCCGCGAACACGCCCAGGCCGAACACGAGATGGCGCTCGCGGCGTCTGCGCTCGGCGCAGCCGCCAAGACGGGCGGCCCAGCGAACCGGCAGTCCCGCACCACGACGGAGCAGTCCAATGGCTGATGAGTGGGAGCTGCAGCAGACAGCAGCGAAGGCGGTCCGCGCGCAAGCCTTACTGGAAGACGAGCTGCTGTCGGAAGCCTTTTCGGCGCTTGAGGCGAGCTACACCTCCGCTTGGCGGCGGACCATCATTGATGATGTGGCGGGCCGCGAAAAACTCTTCCTCGCCATCAACGTCGTCGGGAAAGTCCGCGACCATCTTTCTGGAGTAGTCGCCAACGGCAAGCTGGCGCAGGCCGAGCTGAAGGAGCTTGCCGAACTAGCGGAGCGCAAGAAGCGGTTCGGGATTTTGTGAAGCGTTCGACTTTAGGGCGATCCCAAAAAGAGTAGTAGATAATGTTCATGTTATGTTCTATAGTCAGGCTGGTCTCGATGTTGAGGGCTATTGATGTCGGGAGCAGTCCATTCTTGGCCGGGCGAGAAGCCGGTGAGCATATCTATTCTCAGGCGGCGGAGGATGCTTGGTAGCCTCGGCGCGTGGGCCTCTTCAACGTGCTGGCTATTCGCCGTCACGGCGTTGGTTCTTTTCGTTTCGGACGAGAGCCGCGCGCAAGAGCGAGTTTCCGACAAAGAGATCTACCATCTCGCCGTGGATTATTGCCGGGGACCTCTCCCGCGTCCAATGGCGCTGAGTGCGGGCCAAATGCTCATATGTTTCGACGGATGGATCGATGATGGTATGGATCTGTCGTCGGTGCGCGGCCTGAAAGACCATGGTCTCTTTGTTGTCAGAAGCTTAGGAGGGCATGCTGAGACCACCATCACCTTGTCCAACCTGCTTCGCGATCGCCACGCCACCGTTGTCGTTTACGATTACTGCATGGCCGCCTGCGCAGATTTTCTCTTCGTGGCGTCAGACCAGTCATATGTCCTCGCAGACGCTCTGGTGGCGTGGCGCGATCCGCTAGCTGGTCTGGCGGATTGTACGTCGTTGAAGACACCGCGCGACGATGGGCCCAAAAGAGTCGAGAGTGTTCCCTGTCCAGACGCGACCTCAGCAGAGCTGCACAAGTACGAGGCGGCGGTGTCAGCGGTGGACGGCTTCTATTCAGAGCGAGTAGCTGATCCGAAATTTGAGCGGCCGCCAATTAGCTTCGATATCAGAAGGTCGGTTGTTCAATTGTATCGTGAAACCGGTGTTTATCCGAAGGTCACGTGGACCCTAAGTCCCAGATATAACGGGGCATTCAGGACGAATATTTTTTATGAAGCTTATCCAAAGAGCCAGGAGGAAGTCGACGCGATAGCCGCGCGGCTGCACCTTGGAAGAGTGATCTATGATCCCTAAACAGATGATTGGGCAGCAGGTGGGTAGGGTACTGGCCACCAACGAGTCAGTCGTTTGATCGATCAATACTGTAAAACTAGTAGGAGGTATAACGTGAGTCGATGGGCAAGTTCTCAGGTTCCCCCCTGGATCGCAAAGAACCCTCATTCTGTCGATATTGACCCGGCCATCCCAGGTCAGTTGAAGGCTCCTACGATCAAGGAGTTGATGGAGCGTGCGCCTCCTTCTTGGATTCCGTCAGTGCCCGTCGTGCCGCCGCCCTCGAACCGCCGGGATCCATTTGGGCCGGTACCGGCCGTGCCGCAGTTCTTAGGTCCGCCGATTGAAGTCGATCCGCCGTCTCGTCCCCCACAATGGATGTTTGGGCCGCCGGAGATCGCCAAGGGCTCGCCACCTGGACCGCGATTTCCGCTCGAAGCTTTGCTTGCGCCGGATCCCCGGCGCGCTTTGAACGAGTGGGCTTCTTCTCCAACACCTCGTGCCACAAGTGGGCCTGCGCGTCCGTCCGATGGGCTCGAAAGGTCTCAGTTATCTGTGCTCGATTTGCTCATGAACCACATCCGGCGTTAGGGACAGGACCACTCAACTCCGAAGAGCGCGAACTCAAGTCGCTCCGGCGAGAAGGGTCTACTTTCTGTCAAAGCGGGAGGAATTAACTCGTATGCGATCTGAAGATGCCGTTTCTTGGCTGGCGCGACGCCCAGTATCGGGCGGAGCTGCCCGAAGGCTCTATCCCTGTGCGACGACTTATCCGTCGGCTTGTGCGATATTGAGAGTTTGCGAAATCGCTGACGAATCGATTGTGATTTGCTGTTGACAGTGCGGGCAGGCTCAAAAGAGCGTCTTGATGGGTTCTTTTTTGTTCTACTGTGGAGTGCGAAGAATGTGTCGATCAACTCGCGTATCGGATGGGCGCATGTCTCGTCGTGCAACTCGTGTTCTTGAGCCGGGTACACAGTTTCGCCCAGCGCGTCTCATCCGGAGACGTTTTTGCGCGGTGCAGGGGAAGGCGAGATGATTTGGTTCAGGTTAGTTTCGATCGCCGTACCCTTGCTCGACGTCTATGGCGGGATGTTCTGTTACTTTTTTGCGCCGGCCACCCTCGTGTGGCTGTTCTTCGGCAGTCTTGTATTCGTAGTTCCGCTTGCTTGCTTATCGATCGAGGCGCTCTTCTGCAGAAACAGGAAGTGGAGCGCAGTTTTTGCCCTGACATGGTTGCTGCTTGTCCTTCCCTTCGCGGGCGTTCCGGAGACGCGTGAATGGCTCAGGACGCTCGGCTTCTACGCGAGGACCAAGCTGGCTTCGGACTACATGGCGCAGTGCCGGCTTTCGGAATTCACCGAGAACGGCGTCACGCAGACTGCCGGATCCTGCGAAGGATTCGATCGTGGCGACTATTTCGACTACATCGTCTACGATACAAGCGGCGAATTCATCTTGCCTGTATCGAAGCGCACATCAGAGTGGAAAAAGGTAATGTCCGCCGCGACGACGGAGGTTACGGTGGATCGGGATCGGACTGCCTATCATCTGTTCGGAAACTACTATGCCGTCGTTGTTGGTCTTCTCGATGGGAAGGGCTGAGCAGGAGAGAGGCGAGCTTCCACGCTCGCCGCGGAAAGTATTGTGAGTTGCTAGGTTCAATTTCTTGACCAGTCTTAAAGTATCACCGTAGGAGTTCGAAGTGTCGGATAGAATTTTTTACGCGGCGGCTGAAGATCAAAAAGGGACGAGAAAAATCACGGGTTATGTGCCTTCAAGATTTCTCGTTCGAAATGGCATGTATGTAGTCGATCCGGTGCCAGGTGCTTCGCAAAGAGCAAATCTATACTCCGATGCATATGGGAGCAATCAGACCGATGGAAGAATAGCGAATCCGAACAACTATATCATTGTGCCTGGGAATTACACTGAGCAATCGGCCCGAGATGCCGCCGCCCGCCGTTCACCGGCTAGGTATTCCGGGTGGGACACTCGGCCTCATGACACGGGATTTCTGGCCGGGTGGTCCCGAAGAGCTGCAGCGGAATCCGCGTTGGGGTATTCCTGACAATTCATTCGTCCGTGCCTATATCAGTGCCGCCTCTGACCATTTTGGGTATGTTACGGGGGCGGCGGGATTGCCTGAAGAACTCGCCCAGTTTGGAGGAGGTCTGCACAACCGTCTCAGCAAAAATATCTTTAAACCTGATGTTGATACGAGTGGAAATTGGGGCTTGTCGAAGGTTAACGAGGCCAATATCGGCCAGGGTTACGCGGCTGGTGTGGCCGCGCGCCGGATGCCAGCTCCGTTCAACAGCTATGGCTATCTAGGGCAGGTGGACGATAGTCCAAGCGTAATTGGCGATGGAGGTGGCATCTCTCCAGTGAAAGAGACGCTTGCGGGCGTGAACCCAGATGAGCAGCCGCCTCCGGCTTGGCCGCCCGGGCAGTCTGCCCCGGTTCGTTATCTCAGCACGCGTCTGCGCTACTAATCCTGTCGTAGGTGATCCGGCGGGCCGAGGGACGTCTCAGGGCTCACTCGTGGGAGCCAGAAAATGTTTGAACCACGCGGGCTTCTTGGATATGCGTCGCTCTGTTTCCTGGTTCTCTGGTCGAAAATGCGCTTAATTAGTTCGTTACCTATTTCGTCCGCGCCTAAATTGCGCGGAGCTGATCGATGCCGATTAGTTCAAAAACAAGCATTGACACGTCGAGGCTGGGCAAGAATGTGAGTTACAAGGCTGGGTGGGCTCGGCGCGGTGCGACTTCGAGCGATAACGAGATTTTC
>NZ_JBNPTT010000017.1:0-144150 GCF_051167795.1 Bradyrhizobium sp. HKCCYLS1011
TTGCTCCACCCGCGCCAATCGGCGTAAAACCCACTCGGACTCTAAACGCCGCTGGATGAAACTTCAGTGGCAGGTCAGAACAAAACCAATCGGATATGCACTCCTTTTCGAATTTCCGCTCATTCTTGCGTTCGGTAGCCCTTTGTCTGTTGGAGCGTAAGAGCTGAACGCGCTGCGGCCCCTGTGAGATATCGTAGTTTGATTGGTGTGCGGGGAAAGGCGGTAGAGCTCGCTCGCCACCAAGCTGCCCGATTTTGCTGCGCCATTTAGTCCGATCAGCACCGCGCGGCCGGCCTCAATTCCACCATAGGGAAGTTCTAGAGCGTTGCTTTAGTATCATATAGTTGTGTGAGTGATACTATGCTTCCCAAAGTTTTAGTCTTGCTTACGATTGTTCCTCATTTCCATCTCGCCCTGCAGAGCACGGTTTTCGAGTGGTTGGCTCCCGAGAACAGAATGGCGCGTTTGAGCGAAGGAATGCTAGCGGACGCGATGCCGAGCAACACCCTCTACAACGTCTTTCTGCTGACCGCGCTGATCCTCGCCTTCTTTTATCCGGATCCGCTGGTCGCCAGAAGCTTCGCCTGGTTCTGGCTGATGGCGTTTGTGATCGGTTCGGTCTGGAATGCTGTCACAAGTCGCATCGATGGTCGCTATCATGCATTTCTTGTGGCAGCGCTGAGCATCGGTCTGCTGGATCGCAGCCCAGAAGTGGCATCGGCCTTTTCCGTGTTCGGGCTCGCCTGCGTCATTGCCTCGGGTCTTCGCTGCGCATGGAATGACATGGAGCCCGGCGGTCTGATCAATTGCTCGATTCCTGCCGCCCTCGCGCTCGCGGCCGTGGTTGGCAGACTGTGACCACCTAAAATGCTTGCGCTGGCATCTCGGCAGCGGCCGGCTGCGGAAGCGTGGTGACGGGGCACATCAGCCGAGGCTGTGCTCGGCCAATCCTTTGATGAGCAGGTGGCAGGTGCCCCTCATCCATGCGTTGGCCTTGTCCGGAGCGACGCGTAGCCGCCCATAAAGATACTGTGCGGTGAGGCCCTGCATTGATGCGATGTAGACGCCGGCCCTGGCGACCACCAGGTTTGGCGCAATGCCCGTGCCGGCGAAGCCCACGACAAATATCTGCAGTGCCTCGGTGATCGCGGCCTCGAGCCGGGGGAATCTGACGCCGAGACTGGGGTAAGCGCCGGTCGCGAACAGAAATACGTTCCTGTTCTTGCGCCCAAACGTAAACACCGCGAGCCCCGCAGCCACCAGCATCGGTTCGCCGGGAGCCTCGTTGGCAACGGCTTTGCGCAGGTGCTGGATGAAATCCCGCCAAATTCTCTCCGCAACTTCGGCAAGGAGCGCCTCCTTGTCGGGGAAATGGCGATATATCGCGCGATGGTTCACGCCAGTATCCTGCGCGAGATCGCGCAGGGTTATCGAGCCGCCGCCATGCTCCTCGATCCTTCGGATCGCAGCTTTAATCAGCGCGTCCGGCAGATTGCCGTGGCGAAATGTGGCTCTCTTTGTTGCCGCTTTGCGGGGCATCTAAAGGTTTCTCGCGACTCCTAGTCTCCATTGGAGACTAAGTAATATTGTACAGCGACGCAAGCAAATTGCGGTGGCTAGCTACCGCCAAGCAAGAGAATGCATTCGCAAACCGACGTTTTTCTGCGGGAATTCGGCTCATTGACTAATGCCGTAGATGCGATGGAAACCGTATTGACTCGTCCCTGGTGATACTTATATGTCTCCATAGGAGACTTATAGTCAACTCGTTGTTAGCTGAACCAAGAGGAGATCAAACCCGCCCCCGCGCCTTCACGGAAAGAAGCGACTGATCGTTTTGCTCCAGATCGCAGGCTCCGAAGGCACAAGGTTTTGGGAAAAGTCTCCAATGGAGACAAGTGGTCGACGGTGCGCCAGATTCAGGAGGCGATTCGAGTGGATATTGTTGAAAACGAGCATGGCGTGATGTTTCCGCGCCTGATCCCGACGTCGGTTCTGGTCGTGTTCCTCGCAGGTCTGCTGCAGTGGATGCTGCCGCTGCCGTACGGTCTGTTCACTGACTTTGCGTCACCCGACGGCGTCGGCGTCGTATGTTTATTCTCCCTCGGTGCCCTGCTTGCGGCGGCCGGCATCGCGACCAGCTTTGCCGGATATCGGGCCCTGAGGCGACACCGCGCGGAGGTTGAACCACGGCAGCCGGTGACTGTCCTGGTGACCGATGGCATCTTCGCGTGGACTAGGAATCCCTGCTATCTCGGCTGGCTGGTTGCACTGTTCGGCCTCGCGCTGATGCTGATGCTGGATTGGCTGCTGATCCTGCTCGTGCCAACCTTGATCCTGCTGAACCTGGCGGTTGTCCGGTCGGAGGAACGGCATCTTCTAAAGCGGTTTGGCGGGACCTACGAAGTCTACCTGCGACGCGTTCCGCGCTATTGGTTTATCCACTGAGGAGCTGGTTCGTCCGCGCCAAAGCGACCCGCCAGCCCTGCTCTGGACGGTTCGCGGCACGGATGTCCTCAGCGGTCCACAACACGGTGTCTCTTCCGGATCGTGCCTAAAGTTAACAAAACCTTGCCTTTTAAGCCGCGGTAGCGCCGTGCGGCGCTGGCCCTCCCAATGCCGCGCACATCGGCGCGCTCAGCTGCCGTATGCCGAGAGCACGCGCGCGATTGCCCCCCAGGGCCTCCAGACGTAGTCTGCCTGCGCGGTGTGGTGCGAACCTGTTGCGGAACGCCTTGAGATTTCCGCGCGCACGCCGGTCCTCAATCGCGCCGATCGGCATTGCTAGGAACTCGGCTTCGATCAAGGCAGGGTACCGATCGTAGGCGTGCTTGCTCTTGTCACCAAGGCTGGTGTACTCGCTCTAATCCTTGAGGTAATCGATGAGTGAGCTGAGCGTTTCCGCGCTTTTCTTCGGCTTCGCCGCGACTGCCTCACTGTAGCGGCGAACGAGGTCTGTCGTGCCCCGGTCTGCATCGATGCGTGGACCTCCTTTCCAAGCGTACCATACGTTTTGACCGAACCATCACCGGGTGTTTGTGAGGCTGTTGACGCCTTTGAACGGCATCTGCATTGCCTTTCTGTCCCATTTGCGCGTTTCGGGGATCGGCCTCGGCATAATTCCGCGCCGACCCACTCGTTGAATGGCGGAAGCGATTGGCAGCCGGCGTAAGCTGAAGCCCGTTCTTTTGACATGCCGTGAGGCTTAACGCTTCCACTAAAGCCGTTCGAACGATGCCGAATTTCGGCAACCCTGTTCTTGGAAGACCCAGTTGTCGCTGCTCTTGTACCCGCGGACGTGGTAGGCGGCTTCATTGCCTGAATTCTTGAGAGGACAGCGGTTCATTTCCGGATTAGCGGCTTAGCCGATTAGACGATGTCTATCGAGCTCGCCACCTTTCGCGGTGTCCCGGACCGTTTCAGGTAGGCCGGTGAGGCCACTGCCGTCCGGCCGAAGTCCCCAGCTTTATGAGCCGATTCGCTTGAGTGTATTCATCGCGCCCTCCCGAAACGGCGATGGACGACGTCCTGCGCCGCCATTCCGGCGTCTGCGACCTCGTCACCAACGGCCGGATAATGCTGCCTCCTCGACGAGGGCGGCTCGACGATCCGCCGCTGCGAACGGCCTGGGCCTCTGGATCTCCGCATCGTTCACTGAATGCCGCGGCGGCTCGCTGACCATCCCGATCACCTTTCGAGCGGTGGTCCGCTGAAAAATCATGCCAAGACCGCCCATATGATGCATTCGACAAGCGGATATTGCGCGCAACCATACGACCAGCCAGAGCAAGATGGTCAATTCGATTCCATCCGGCTGCCTAATCCTCCTTGCAAGCGGCGGCGCATCGCCGCTGCCGTCTGATATTCCGGATGGCGCCGCCGGGCGGTTTTCCGGAGCTTCGGACGGATCGTCCCTGCTGAAGCCCCAGAGCTCCGTGGACGCATTGGTATTCACCAGCGATGAGGTGCAGGCTGGTACGTACAGCGCCGCCATGCATTTCCTGAAGTCCGTGAAGGCGGCAGGCACGAAGGATGCAAAGGCCGCCATGACCAAGATGAAAGAGCTACCGATCAGCGATTTCATGACGAGGGATCGAGCTATTCGTAATGATGGGCGCGTGATCAGGAACATGTACCTTCTTGCGACCAAAGATCCTTCCGATTCTAAGGGCGAGTGGGACCTTATGAAAGTCGTTACAACGATACCCGGCACGGACGCGTTTCGGCCGTTGGGCAGATAGCGAGTGCCCTTTGGCTGAGCGAAAGCATAGCTTGAGAGCTGTCTCACGCTCCGCTTCGTCCGATACAACAGAACCTGTTGAATCTGGACAACTCTGAAACGCGCGTCAGCACCTTGCTAGCCGAAACGAGGTAGCTTCTTGCCGGCGGGTCTCTTGGAAAGCGGGGGTGTCGTTCGGCGATCGAAAATCGAAGAGATGGCGCCGTACTGATGCTAGCGGCGGAGTCGCCGCGCGGTCTTCATGGCTGCTTGAGCCGCAGCCGGAGAGGCGAGAGACCTTATTAGAGACGACTTGACGCCGGCCACATGGTCTCGCATCAGCACCTCGGCGCGCCAAGGCTCGCGCCCAACGATCGCCTCGAAGATGCGATGGTGATCCTCGTGCCGGCGACGAACGTCCACTTCTTCAAAGGCCACGACGTTCCGCGGCGATGAGACCGGCACCTGCTGGCACAAATAGACCATGTCGTTGAGGAGTCGCGAGCCGGCGGAGGCGTGGATCGTGACGTGGAAACACGCATTGATCCGGCTGTACTCAGATCGATGCTCGTCGTTGATGTGCCCATTCCGAAGCAAATCGTCGCCGTCCCGGAGCGCCTGTTGTAAGGTCCCGATCTCGCTGACGTTAAGCCCGCGCTCGGCGCTGAGTCGCGCCGCAAGGCCCTCGAGCACGGCGCGAACTTCATAGGCGCTGATCACTTCGTCGATTGAGAATTCCCGCAGGGTGTAGCCGCGGTTTGGCGTGTAATCGAGCAACCCCTCCGATGCGAGCTTCTGAAGCGCCGCGCGGACGGGTGTGCGCGAGACGCCCAGCAGTGTCGTGAGCTTGACTTCGTGGAGGCGTTCGCCCGGTTCAAACTCGCCGGCAAGGATGGCAGCGCGAACTGCCTCGAGCACGGATTCGAACCGGGTGGAGGATGACGTTTCTGGGGCTGGCAGGGCGGCCATACGAAAAGGGTCCGAAACTTTGTTTGTACACAATCTAGCGAAACGTCAGTGCCTTTCAAGCGGCGTCTGTCGTTACATGTGAAGGCAATCTTGTGCATATTGGCATATTTCTGAGCCGATTGAATATGGATTGACCGTGCTCCGCACAAAACCAAAGCATAAAATGTATACATTATCTTTGACTCACCGCCAGAATGTATTGCAGAGTTGGGGGCACGCGAGTTTGTCTCCTGCCCAACAATCCGGATGCCAAGGAAGCGGCACATGAATCTCGGCGTCGACCACCCCAAGGCTGCGATCGTCGCGATCGATTTGCACCGCGGTCATCTGGATATGGACGTCGCGACCATGCCAACATCGCCGGAGGTTGCACAGCGGGTGATCGCGGCCAATAAGCGCCTGTTCGATTGGGCCCGTAGCGCCAAGATCCCGGTCATCCACCTGCTGACGCAGTATCGCGATGTCGCTGAAATCGCCTCCAATCCGTTCTGGCGAACTCGCGCTGAGGATCCCAAGGCGACGCGCAAGAATGTACTGCGGCACAATATCACCGGGATGCCAGGTGTTGCCATCATCCCGGACCTCTATGACACCGAACGGGACCTCGTCGTCGACACGAAGAAGCGCTACGATTGCTTTCTCGGCACCGATCTCGATTTCACGCTGCGCGCGCACGGCGTCAACACGCTGCTGGTCACGGGCGTCAATACCAACTCCTGCGTGCTCGCGACGACGACTGCGGCCAATGTGCGCGACTATGCAGTAATCGTAGTTAAGGATTGCGTTGAGACCATGGACGGTCCGGTGCTGCATGAGGCGGGCCTGCTCTGCATCCGCACCGCGTTTGGTTTCGTGCTCGACACCGGTGAAATTCAGCAACTCAGCCTCTTCGGCCCGGTCGTCAAAAGCGCCGCTTAGGAATCCGGGATGACGTCGTCTGCGTATGCTTCGGATCTTCCGGTTCCCGTCGTAGCGGCGGCTTCGCTGCCAATCGCAGGCTCGCCGCAGCGCTTTCCGGTACGCCGGATCTATTGCGTCGGCCGGAATTATGTCGAGCATATCCGCGAAATGAAGGAAGGCGACGAGCGCGACCCGCCTTTTTTCTTTCAGAAGCCGGCGGACGCACTCGTTGAAGACGGAGCTGTCGTGTCCTATCCGGCCGATACGGACGATTTTCAGTTCGAAATCGAGCTCGTGGTTGCGCTCGGCGCCGGCGGTTGCAAACTGTCGCGCAACAGTGCGCTGGAAAGCGTTTTTGGTTACGCGGTGGGCATCGACCTCACGCGCCGCGACCGGCAGCGCGAGATGCGCGCGAAGATGCTGCCATGGGAACGGGGGAAATCGTTCGACGCGTCAGCACCCTGCGGCGCCATTCATCGCGTTGCTGAAGTGGGGCATCCCGCGCGCGGTGCTATTACGCTCGACGTCAACGGGCGCGAACGGCAGCGCGGCGATCTTTCGCAGATGATCTGGAACGTGCCTGAGATCATCGCCAACCTGTCGTCGTCCTATCGCCTCGCGCCTGGTGACCTCGTGATGACGGGCACCCCAGCAGGCGTCGGGCCTCTATTGCCCGGCGATCAGGCCGCCGGAGCGGTCGAGAACGTCGGCAGAATTGCCATCACCATTGGAGCGCGCGAGACGTGAACGTGCTGCCAACCGACCGTCTGGCCTATTCGTCGATCGCGGACCGCCCGCAGCTGGTGCTTCCGGATGCTGCGCGCGTCGCCGTCTGGGTGATCGTCAATGTGGAGGAATGGGACCCGAAAGAAACGATGCCACGCACGGTGCTGACCCCGCCGGCCGGTGGCGCGCCGATGCCCGATATCCCGAACTGGGCCTGGCACGAATACGGCAATCGCGTCGGATTCTGGCGCATGCTCGATGTGCTGGACGGCTTCGGTATCAAGGCTGCTCTTGCCATCAATGGCAAGGCGATCGGCGCGTATGAGCCGATCGCGAAGGCGGCGCATGATCGCGGCTGGGAATTCATTGGTCACGGCTTTGGCCAGAAGAACATGCAGAAGGTCGCTGATGAGCGCGAGGATATCCGCAAGACGCGCGATGCGATCCGCGCCTTCACGAGCAAGAATCCGCGCGGCTGGCTGGGTCCCGGGCTGACCGAGACCTGGGAGACGCCAGATATCCTGGTGGAGGAAGGGTTCGACTACGTCTGCGACTGGGTGCTCGACGATGAGCCCGTGGTCCTGAAGACCCGCACGAAGCCGATCGTGAATGTGCCGTACACCCAGGAATGCAACGACGTGGCGATGATGCTGATCCAGCATCATAAGGCGTCGGAATACCGGGATCGTGCCATCGACCAGTTCGACCAGATCTATGCTGATGCAAAGACCTCATCCCGTATCATGGCGCTGGTGGTTCATCCTTACATCATGGGAGCGCCGCATCGGCTCAAATACTTCGCGGCCGCAATCGAGCATATCAAGCGTCATCCCGATGTGACGTTCTGGACCGGAGAGCAGATTTACGACTGGTACCTGTCGCAACGTCCGAACGCACTGAAGGATCAAGCTCCGGTATGATGGGGATCAACCTCTTTCAGATCCTGAACGGCCTGACCTTCGCGGCGCTGATCTTCATCGTCGCGTCCGGCTTCACCTTGATTTTCGGCTTGCTGCGCATCGTCAACCTCGCTCACGGAGCACTCTATCTGGTCGGAGGTCTCGCCGGCTATTCGGCGGCAAAGGCCAGCGGAAGTTTCGTGCTGGGAGCGTTGGCTGCAATGGCGCTGGTCGCAGCGCTGGGGGCGGTGCTCGACCGCGGCCTGCTGAGCTTCGTGCGCGGCGTCGAATTGCGCGAAGTGCTGCTCACACTCGGCGTCGCCTTCGTTCTCAACGACATCTCGCTCGTGATCTGGGGCGGAGACACGTTCTCGGTGCCAGTCCCGGAGGCCCTGAGAGGCGCCATGTGGATCGACGGCGTGATGTATCCGAAGTATCGCATCTTCGTTCTGGTTCTCGGCCTGCTGGTGTTTGCCGCGCTGTGGCTGCTCCTCAATAAGACGCGGCTCGGTGCGCTGATCCGCGCAGGTGTCGACGATCCCGAGATGGTCGAGGCCATGGGCATCAACATCCGGCGGGTCTTCCTGGGTACATTCATGCTCGGGGCGGCCCTGGCAGGCCTCGGCGGGGTGGTGGGTGGTGCCTTCCTGACTCTTTACCCGAGTGCCGACGCCGAGATCCTGGTGTTCTCGCTCGCGGTCGTCATCATTGGCGGACGCGGCAGCCTCGTGGGCGCTGCGCTCGGCGCGTTGCTGGTGGGACTCTTGAACGCGATCGGGCAGGTGATGTTTCCAGAACTCGCCTACTTCGTCATTTTCGGACCGATGGCGGTGCTCCTGGCGTTCCGGCCACTCGGCCTGTTCGGGAGGCCAGCGTGAGGTCGGCTCCGTTGACGCCGGCTGCATCGTCGCCGGCTCCCTTGCTCCGCCGGCCCCGCGCCGTCGGCTGGATCGCGATGGTGCTGCTGGCCCTCGGCGTCCTGCCTGCTGTCTTGCCGAGCTACCAGGTCTCTGTCGTCACGCAGGTCCTGATCTTCAGCGTCCTAGCGATGTCGATCGACATTCTCGCGGGTTTCGCGGGACGCACCTCGCTCGGTCATGGCGCAATTTTCGGCGTCTCCAGCTATGTCGCGATCTACTGGACCTCGACGCTTGGCGGCGACATTTGGATCGGCATCGCCCTCGGCATTCTGGCGGCAACGGCGCTTGCCGGCGTGTTCGCTGCGCTGGCCATCCGCACGTCAGGCGTCTATTTCCTGTTGCTGACGCTGGCGCTCGGCATGATCGTGTGGGGCGTCTGTTTGCGCTGGACGGCGGTCACCGGCGGCGAAAACGGGCTGCGCGGTGTCGGTCGTCCCGCTTTTATCGCAGACCATGCCAGCTTCTATTACGCCGTGCTGATCATTGTCGCGCCACTGACCTGGCTGATGTGGCGGCTCGTTCACTCGCCGTTCGGGCTGACCTTGCGCGGAATCCGCGATTCCGAGAGTCGTATGCGGAGCCTCGGCTACAACGTTCCGCTCCACCTGTTCGTGGCGTTCGTATTGTCCGGATTCTTCGCAGGCGTCGCCGGCGGCCTCTACGTCCTGTTCAACAATTTCGTCAGTCCCTCGACCGTGCAGCTGTCGCAGTCGGTCTCCGCGCTGCTGATGGCCATCACCGGCGGCGTCGGCACGTTGCTCGGTTCCTTCGTCGGAGCCGCCGCCATCATCGTCCTGGAAAACGCCATCAGCGCCTACACCGCGCGGTGGCTGAGCGTGCTCGGGATCGCCTTCGTGCTCATCATGATCTTCGCGCCGGAAGGCGTGGTCGGCCGTGCGCGCCTTCTGCTCGCACGGCGTCGTTCCCGTTCCTCGAAACCAAATCATTCCGGAGGTTAGACGATGGACCGTAGACGCTTCCTGAAAACGACCGGCCTTACGCTCGCGGCCGGTACCGGCGTTCTATCCGCCCCCTTCGTGGCGCGTGCCCAAGCGGCGCCGATCCGTATCGGCCTGATGGCGCCGCAGACCGGCGTCGTCGCGGCCGGCGGCCGCGAGATCATCGACGGCTTTTCGCTGTTTTGGGAGAGCGCAGGCAACGAGGCGAGCGGCCGCAAGGTCGAGATCATCGTCGAAGACGACGCCTCCAATCCGGACACGGCGCTGCAGAAGGCGCGACGCCTGGTCGAGCAGGCCAAGGTCGACATGCTCTTCGGCAATCTTCTGGCCAACACCGGCCTTGCCGTTGCCAACTACGTCAAGGGCAACGGGACGCCGTACTTCATTCCGGTGATCGCGGCCGACAATCTCACCCAGCGCGCCAGGATCAAGAACGTGATCCGCGCCGGCGGTTACAGCGCCAGCCAATTCTCGCGGCCTCTTGCGGACTGGGCGCTGAAGCAGGGCTACCGCAGGGTTGCGATGATCTCCCAGGACTACACGTTTGGCCACGAGCAGTGCGGCGGTTTCGCGCAGACTTTCACGGAAGGCGGCGGCACGGTGGTCGGCCAGTTCTGGCATCCGCTGAACACGTCCGATTTCAGCCCCTATCTCGGTCAGCTGGCGGGTGTGAAGGCCGACGTCGTGTTCGCGATGCAGACCGGCGCAGACGCCACGCGCTTGATCCAGCAATATGCGAGCTTCGGTCTGAAGGATCAGATACCCCTGCTGGGGTCGCAGAACGCGACCGACCAGTCCGTCATCCGGACGATGGGCGCCGAGTGCGAGGGGATCGTCACCTCAGCCCATTTTGCCGAGGGCGCCGATCTGCCGGCGACCCAGACGTTCGTCAAGACCTATTCCGACAAGTTCAGCAAGATCCCCTCGCTTTACGCCTTTTCGCATTATGTCGGCGCGATGTGGGTGGCCAAGGCGATCAACGCGATCAACGGCAAGGTCGAAGACCGCGATGTCTTCCTCGGCACCGTGCTCAAGACCGACCTTCCGGACAGTCCACTCGGCAAGCCGGTTCGCTTCGATGATTACGGCAATCCCGTCTACGACGTCGTCATCCGCAAGACCATGAAGAACAAGGACGGCAAATTCTGGAATGTCCCGATCGGGGGTTATCCGCAGGTGTCGCAGTTCTGGAAGTACGACCCCGCCACCTACATGAAGCAGCCGCCCTATTCGCGGGATTTCCAAGGCATCAAGAAGACCTGAGATCATCAAGGCGGCCGGCTCGCCGACCGCCACGGTCTGTCTGTTGACGAGAAAGCGCGTGCCGGACACCATCCTCAAGCTTGACCACGTCGGCGTCTCCTTCGATGCGTTGAAGGCGGTTGACGATGTGACCCTGCGAGTCAAGCGTGGCGAGCGACGAGCGATCATCGGCCCGAACGGCGCCGGCAAGACCACGCTGTTCAACGCCATCACGGGCGTGGTACCGCCGACGTCCGGCCGCATCGAATTCGATGGACGCGACGTTACGAGGATGCCGCCGCACCGCCGAGCCGCTTGCGGCATCAGCCGCACCTTCCAGATCACCAACCTGTTTCCGAGCCTGACCGTCGAGCAGAACATGCAGCTCGCGCTTTGCGGCCTGACGCCGCGCAAATTTTCGCTGCTTGGTTCGGGCGGGCTGACCGATACCGAACGCGGTCAGGCTGACCGCGCCCTCGGTTTGTCGCGGCTCGGTCCACGTGCAAGATCGCTGGTGAGCGAATTGTCGTATGGCGAGCAGCGCCAGCTCGAGATGGCGCTGGCGCTGGCGCCTAGTCCCCGGCTGCTCCTGCTCGATGAGCCCGCCGCCGGCCTCTCGCCAGCCGAGCGCGTCATCGTCGCCGACGTCATCCGCAGTCTCCCGGCGGAGATCACCATCGTTCTGATCGAGCACGATATGGACCTGGTGCTCTCCCTGGTGGACTGGGTGACCTGCCTCAACAACGGCCGGTTCCTGGCCGAGGGGGCACCGGCAGAGATCCGTGGTAACGCCGAGATCCAGGACGTTTATCTCGGCAAGGCACACCGTCATGCTTGAGATCCGCGATCTTCACAGTTTTTATGGCGAGGCCCACGTGGTGCAGGGCGCCTCGCTCACGGTGCGTGACCGCGAGGTGGTGGCGCTCCTGGGCCGCAACGGCATGGGCAAGACCAGCCTGATCCGCTCGGTGATGGGCTTGTCTGCGCCGCAGGTGCGCCGGGGCAGCGTGGAGTGGAAGGGCGAAGTCCTGACCGGGATGAAGTCGCACGAGATCGCGGGGCGCAAGATCGCGCTGGTGCCGCAAGGACGGCGGCTGTTTCCCTCGCTCACCGTCACCGAACATCTCACCATGATCAAGTCCGTCAGAGTTCGCGACGGCTGGACCGTCGATCGCGTCATGGAGCTGTTTCCGCGGCTGGCCGAGCGGTGCCATCACCGCGGCAACCAGCTCTCGGGCGGCGAGCGACAGATGCTCGCTGTGGCGCGCGCGCTGATGATCGACCCTGAGCTCATCCTGATGGACGAGCCCTCGGAAGGCCTGGCGCCCGTCATGGTCCAGCATCTGGAAGGCATCATCGCGCGGCTGAAGGAGGCGGGTCTGGCGATCCTGCTGGTCGAGCAGAACCTCTATAGCGCGCTTGCGGTCGCAGACCGCGTCTATGTCATTGAGACCGGCAAGATCGTCCACGAGGCGGATGCGTCGGCTCTGGTCGATAATCCCCAATCGCTCATACGCTTCCTCGGCGTGCACTGAGGCCCGACTGCATGAAGATCGATATCCACAGTCACGTCATCCCGGATCGCATCGTCAGCGCCATCGCCGCGGATCCCAAGCGCTTCCGCGCGCGCATCGAAGGCCATGGATCTGCGCGCAAGATCATTCATGACCAGGGCTATGTCTATCCCTTGTTCGATGAGTTTCGCCAGACAGAGGCCAAGCTTGCCGCCATGGATATCAAGGGCATCGACGTCTCCGTGATCTCGCCGGCGCCGCCGATGTTCTATTATTGGGCCGATGCCGATCTGGCGCTCGAAGTCGCCAGACTTGTCAATGATGGCGTGGCGGACATGGTCGGCGTCAAGCCCGCCCGATTGCGCGGCATGGCGACCGTGCCGATGCAACATCCGGATGCCGCCGTCGCCGAACTCGAGCGCGTCGTTCGCGCCTACGGCTTCAAGGCCGTGGAGATCGGCACGTCGATCGAAGGCGCGCAACTCGCCGAGGAGCGTTTTCGTCCGCTGCTGCGCCGCGCCAGCGAGCTCAACATCTTCGTATTTGCCCATCCTTATTATGTCGGGGCCAAGAGCGGGCTCGAAAACTACTATCTGACCAATCTCATCGGCAATCCGCTGGACACGACGGTGATGCTGGCCAATCTCATGTTCACCGGCCGGCTCGATGAACTGCCCGACCTGAAACTCGTCCTGGCGCATGGCGGCGGCTTTGCGCCCTACCAGATCGGGCGGCTCGTCCACGGACACGCGGTCCGCAGCGAAGCCAACGGCATCAGCAAATCCTCGCCCAAGGACCTGCTCAAGCGGATCTATTTCGACAGCCTCGTTTTCGAGCCGCAGGCGCTGCGTTACCTCATCGACCTCGTCGGCGCCGATCACGTCTGCATCGGAACCGATGCGCCCTTCGATATGGCTGATGCCGATCCCGGTGCGACGATTGAGGCGGTGCCGGCGATCACGCCGCTGGAGCGTCAATGCATCTGCTGCGGCACGGCGCTGAAGCTGCTGTGCGAAGGTTGAATGAAAGAGAGGAAGAGATGTCCGAGCCCGTCGGCAACAGTCTCCGCAACCGGCTGCCTTATGTCCCGATCCATCGCAGGCCGGCGCTCAAGCTGCCCAACGATGCGCGGGTGGCGGTGTGGACCATCGTCAATGTCGAGAACTGGAGTCCGAACGGTGCGATGCCCCGCGCAGTGCTGCCGCCGCCGATGGGACAGCCGCTGCTCCCTGACGTTCCCAACTGGGCCTGGCACGAATATGGGATGCGCGTCGGCTTCTGGCGCTTCCTGGAGGCGCTGGGCGGCCGGAATCTGAAGGCCACGTTCGCGCTGAACGGCTCCGTCTGCGAGCTTTATCGCGAAGCATGCGAGGCGGCGCGCGACGCGGGATGGGATTTCATGGGCCACGGCTTCGTGCAGAGGCCGATGCACAAGGTCGAGGATCAGAAAGCAGCGATCGCCGACACGATCGCGGCGGTCACGAAATTCACCGGGAGGCCGCCCCGCGGCTGGGAAAGCCCGGGCCTCACCGAGACCGACGAGACGCTGGACCTGCTGGCTGAAGCCGGCATCGAATATGTCGCCGATTGGGTGCTGGACGAGCAGCCGATCGCGCTGAAGACGCGCCACGGCGACATCATCTCTGTTCCCTACACGGTCGAGATCAATGACGTCGTCATCAGCGCGGTACAGCAGCAGCCGTCGGACGAGATCCTGCGTCGCGGCCGGGATCAATTCGACCGGCTCTATCTCGATGGCGCCAAGGCGCCGCGCGTCATGGCCATTTCCATCCACCCTTATCTGACGGGTGTGCCGCACCGTATCAAATATCTCGAGATGCTCTACGACTACATTCTCGGCCACGACGGTGTCGTGATGTGGACCGGGGCCGAGATCCTCGATTGGTACCGCTCGCAGGTGCCGGGATAGGACGGCGCCGCCGCGGGCGTGTCACGACAGGAAATCTTATCGACCGAATGAAAGCTTCCGGCTGCTCCAGCGGCGGGCAGTGCCCGCATCCCGGCAATTCACGAGAGGACGCGCCCGGGATCTTGTCCGCCAGCAACCGGCAGCGACGTCGGAAAGGCCCAGCTTGCCGAACTTCGCGCTGTACCGCAGCGCCATCCCGACCGCGACCGTGCCGCCGGCGCGTCGGGAGGTCAGCTCCGCCTTGCAGGCTCGACGATTTCCTTCGGACCGGATATCCCATTTGCAGTCAGGCACTGGCGTTCGCGGACTCGTATGAGCGTGACCGTCGCGCCTGCACGATTTCGATGATCGCAAACATGGTCATCACCACCAGCAGGACAACGACCGAGGCCGCGGCGATGACGGGGCTGACCTGCAGCAGGATGCCGTCCCACATCTGCTTGGGTAGGGTGGTCTTGATACCGCCGCCGACAAACAGCACCACCGTCAATTCCTCGAAGGATTGCAGGAAGCCGGTCACGAACCCCACCGCGAGTCCGCCGCTGACCAGCGGCAAGGTGACGCGCCAAAAGATGCGCAGCCGGTCTGCGCCAAGCGTTGATGCCGCGGCGTCGAGCTTCCAGTCATAGCCCTTGAAGGTTGCCAGCATCACCATGAACACGACGGGGATGGCAATGACTGTGTGGCCGATGATGATGCCCATGTCGCTTGCCACCAATGAGACGCGGGCAAACAAATAGAACAGCGCGATCGCGATCACGATCGAAGGGATCATCATCGGCGACAGGCACAGCAGGAAGACGGCGCTGCCCAGCCGCGTGCGTGTCCTGACGCTGCCGAGTGCGGCCAGCGATGCGATCACAAGCGTGATTGCGGCGGTCGCAAAGCCAATCGAGAACGAACGCACCGTCGCCGCGAGCCACAATGGCGATGCCAAGAATTGCGCGAACCAGCGGATGCTCCAGCTCGGCGGCGGGAACGACAGGAAAGTGGATCCCGTAAACGCCATCGGAATGAAGGCGATGATGGGCACGAGCAAGAGGGCGATCATGACCCCCGCATAGACTGACAACAGCGCCCCGCCGGGCAGGCCGCGGATATTGCGTTTCCAGAGCCCTTCGATCGCGCCACAAACCAAGCCGGCGAAGTTGACGAAGACAAGGCCCGCGCGCCGCACAAGGCCGTCCGGCCGCACCGGGCGTTCGCCGCCCGTGGTCGCGGTCGACAGGCCGAAGATCCGATCATACGCGAAGCAGGTCGCGACTGTGGACACCAGCAGAATAGTCGCGAGCGCGCTTCCGAGCTGCCAGTTCTGCAGCTCGTTGATCTGCAGGATGATCAGCTGTCCGATCATCGTGTCCCTGGCACCGCCGACCAGCGCCGGCGTGATGAAGAAGCCAAGCGAAGAGACCAGAACCAGCAGGCCGGCGGCAGCAACGCCGCGCATCGAGAGCTGGAAGAAGACCTGCCAGAAAGCGCGGGCGCTGTTGGCTCCGAGGGTCGATGCGGCCAACAGCAGACGCCGGTCGATCTGGTTCATCACCGGCAGCATGGTCACCACAGCGAGCGGCAGCAGCGTATGCACCATGGCGAAGATGACCGTCGTCCGGCTGAACAGAAGCTGGTCGCCGCCCTTCATGCCGACGGCGGCCATGGTCTTGGCGATGATGCCGTTGCGGCCGAGTAGGACGAGCCAGGAGAAATTCTTGATCAGCGCGCTGGTCCAGAACGGCAACAGCACGAACAACGCGGCGATGCGTTGTTGCCGCGGCGGCTTTTTCGACAGCCAGTAGGCTAGGGGATAGCCGAGCCCAACGCACAAGAGAGTGGTGCAGAGCGCGACCGAAAACGTCGTCGAGAGCACGGCGAGATAGGGGCCGCCATTCGCGATCCGCATATAGGCCGAGAACGTCAGCGCGCCGGATATCCTGTCGATGAAGCTCAATGACAGGATCTGCGCGGTCGGTAGCACGAGGATGAGCACCAGGAACGCAAGGGCGGGCAAAGCCAGCCACAACGGATCGAGTCTCAGCTTGCGACGCTCAGGCAGGTCGGAGATTCCGGGCGAAGCGAGCTCGGCCATCGGTCAGCGCCTTTGTTCAGTCCGTCGGTTGGGAATTGTCAGGCGCGTTTGGCTAGCCCTTGCGCGGCCGCGGCGACGTTGCGGTTCTCCGGCCGCGCCAGCCCAAGGTGCTCGCGCAGGGTTCGCCCTTCGTAGTCATGGCGGAACAGGCCGCGGCGCTGCAACTCGGGTACCACCTTCTCGACGAAATCGGTCATCGTACTCGGCAGCGCCACGAACGAGATCATGAAGCCGTCGCAGGCGCCGACTTCCAACCAGTGCTCCATGTCGTCGGCGATCTGTTGCACGGTACCGCAGAAATTGGCCTTGCTCCGATTGTAGCGTTTGGCGATATCGCGCAAGGTCAGGCCCTGGCGGATCATGCCGGCGATCTCATTGAAATAGGCCTGGTGATGGTTGGACGTCTTCGGGATGCAGTGCTCCGGCACGGGCTCGTCCAGGGGCAGGTCGGACAGATCGGTTTCGAGATCCTGGCCGAGCCGCATCACGCCGACATCGGGGTGGATCAGATCCTGCCAGCTTTCAAGCTTGTCGCGCGCTTCCTGCTCGCTCTCGCCGATCACCACCGAGATGCCCGAACAGATTTTCAGATCCTCCGGCCGCCGGCCGAACTTGGCCATCCGCCCCTTGAGGTCGGCATAGAAGCCCTTGGCACCATCAAGATTCCCGCTTGATCCGAAGACGACCTCGGCATGTTCGGCAGCGAAATCCCTGCCCGTATCGGACGCACCGGCCTGGATGATGACCGGTCGCCCCTGCGGCGATCGCTCGATGTTGAGGGCGCCATGGACCGTGAAATACTTGCCCTTGTGATCGACCAGATGCTGCTTCTCCGGGAGGAAGCTCTGGCAGGTCGCCTTGTCATAGACGAAGGCGCCGTCTTCCCAGCTGTCCCACAACGCTTCCACGACCTCAAGGAACTCCTTGGCCTTGGTGTAGCGATCGGCATGCGGTGGCAGCCGATCGAGGCCGAAATTGCGCGCCGCGTAGTCGTTCGCGGAGGTGACCACGTTCCAGGCGGCGCGGCCGTGCGAGATATGATCGAGAGACGAGAACAGCCGGGCGATGTTGTAGGGCTCGTAGAAGCTGGTGGAGGCGGTCGCACCGAGGCCGATGCGCGTTGTCGCGCCGGCCACGGCACACAGCAGCGTGATCGGCTCCAGTACGTTCATGAACAGCGGCGACCGACTCCAGACCTTGAGGTTTTCGGTCCGCGCTGCAGGCGTGTCGGCAATGAAGAAGAAGTCGAACTTGCCGCGCTCGGCCAGTTGCGCCATCTCGCGGTAGTAGTCGATATCGGTCGAGGCGTGCGGCCGGGCTTCGTCCATCAGCCAGGACGCTGCATGTGATCCGTTGGCGTGGACCAGCGCGCCGATCGCCATCTGCTTCTTCTTGCTCATGATCGTCCTTCACAGCCTCGTTCGTGTGATCGCCTCGCGGTGCGTCAGTTCTTGCCGCCCATCAGCAGCCATTCCTGGAAGCGCTCGGACACGGCCGCGTAGTTCTTGCCCCAATAGGCATAGTCCCGCACGGTGAGGCCGGCGAGGTTCTCCGGCAACGTCGGAAGCACTTTGGCGCGCTCCGGCGTGATGAACTTGTAGGCCTTGAGATTGCTTGGGCCGTTGGCGACGATGCTCGAATAGGCGGCCTGGCGCTCGGGCTGCATGCAGAACTTCACGAACTCGCGCGCCTGTTTCAGCTTTGGCGTGCCCCGCGGAATCGACCAGCCGTCGATCGAGTAGAGACCTTTCCAGACGATGTTGACGGGCGCACCGGCATCGATGGCGGCGAAGGCGCGCGCCGACCAGGTGTCGGCCATGTCGACTTCGCCGCTTTGCAGGATCTGGGTGTTCTGCGCGCCGGCGGTCCACCACACCGCGACCTCGGAGCGGATCTTGTCCAGCATCTTGAAGGCGCGGTCGATGTCGAGCGGATAGAGGTCCTTTGGCGCCACGCCGTCGGCGAGCAGCGCCGATTCCAGCACGCCCTTGGGGTTGCGGTACAGGCCGCGGCGGCCCGGAAACTTGGTCGTGTTCCAGAAGTCGGACCAGCCGGCAGGCTGCTCCTTCTTATAGACGTCGGTGCGGTAGGCCATGACGATGCCATAGGCCGAGAAGCCAAACCAGTTCGGCATCAGTGCGCCCGGAATCAGCTCATCGTCAGGGCCCTTGGTCATATCGAGCGGTTCGAGATAATTCTTGTCCTGGGTCAGGCGGAGCACGTCGTCTGGAGTCACCATGCAGACGTCCCAGAGCTTGCTGCCGGTGTCGACAATGACCTTGAATTGCGTGACCGGATCAGATTCGTGGGCGACGCCTTCGACGCGTATGCCGGTGGCTTTTTCGAACGGATCGTAGAAGGCGGTCCGCAACGCCGCGCCTGGCGCGCCGCCGACATCGGCGACGGTGATCTGTTCGGCTGCGTTTGCCCGTCCGGTCCAAACCGATGGGAACGCGGCGCCCGCGGCAGTTGCGCCGGCGGCCTTCAGAAGCTTGCGTCGCGTGATGGGCGTGCTGGCAGACATTTCATTCTCCGTGATGCACTGCTCGGTGTCGAAGGACGGGATGAGTCGGTGCGGCGTCATGTTGCCGAAGCTGATGAATTGCTGCCGAGGGTACGGGCGTGATTACGGTCCCACCGAATGAAGACATCCTCACCGATCGCGACCGCCGGCAGCCCCGCACCGCGACGTACCGTCATCACTGTGTCGCTGCCGAGCCGGACGAGCAGCCGCGTCTCCGACCCTGCATAGATGCTCTCCTCGACGCAGCCGGCGAGCAACGCATCGTCCCTGTTGCAAAGCATGAGCTTTTCGGGGCGGACCACCAGCGCAGCCGACTGGCCGGCTTGCGCCTCACAATCATCGGGCAAAGGCAGGTTCCCATCGGCTGTATCGAGGCATCCCTGCGCCGTAATGACGCCGTGGATCAAATTGGAGGTGCCGATGAAATCGGCGACGAAGATGTTGGCTGGCCGCTCGTAGATATCGTCAGGCTTGCCGAGTTGCTCGATCTCGCCGTCATTCATCAGGCAGATGCGATCGGCCAGCGCCAGCGCTTCCTCCTGGTCATGTGTCACGAAGATGATGGTGGCGCCAGTCTCCCGATGCAGCCGCTTGATCTCGATGCGCATGCTGTCCCTGAGCTTCTTGTCGAGCGCCGACAGCGGCTCGTCCATCAGGATCAGCGACGGCCGGTAGACGAAGCAGCGCGCCAGCGCGACCCGCTGCTGCTGTCCGCCGGACAGGTCTCGGGGAAAGCGGTTGGCGAAGCCTGACAAACCCACCATAGCGAGCGCGGCCTCGGTCTTGATGCTGATCTCGGCTGCCGGCGTGCGGCGCATTTGCAGCGGGAACGCGATGTTCTCCTTGACCGTGAGATGTGGAAACAACGCATAGTTCTGGAATACCACGCCGATGTCGCGCTTGTTGGCGGGATTGCTGGTCTCGTCGCGGCCATCGATGATCAGCTGGCCGCCCGACGGCTCGACCAGGCCGCAGATGAGCTGAAGCAGCGTTGTCTTGCCGGAGCCTGATGGCCCGAGGATTGCGAGCAATTCGCCGGCAACGACTTTCAGTTCGATCGGCTTGAGCACCATGGCGGCGCCATAGGCTTTCGAGACACCACGGACGTGGAGCTTGACCTGGGGCTCGGGCTGACCGCCGGATGTCGGGATGGAACTGCGGTTCGAGGCAGGGGAGCCTATGCTTCCGTCGTTCTCGAAGCGTGCCGATCGCCACAACATCCGAAACACCTCACTGTGGCGGCCTCGAAGGGGCGGGGATACGCGGATCGCATCCATCACAGATCCTGTCAGTCAACGTCGACAAAGTAAGCCTTCCGACGCCGCGCAGTGTAAATTACGAAAACCGGGTCCTTTGCTTAGACGAGGCCTAATCGATCGCGGTGAGGAATTATTGGGCGACCGATGATCAGAGATTGATCTTTGCGCCTGCGCCAGCGGCGATTCCTCGCGTCATAGCTTGGAAGTAATCAGCGGCGATAAATTTCTTATTTTACCCGTGACGTGGATTCCATAAATCTCGCCCACGTGACCCCGCATCTAGAGGGCGATAGATGATGAATTCCGCCGCGTCGTTGGACGAGCAGCAGCTTCGCATTGATCTTGCGGCTGCGTTCCGCATCATTGCCAAGCTCGGCATTCACGAAGCCGTCGCCAATCATTTCAGCGCTGCGGTCTCTGCCGACGGGCGGCGCTTCCTGATGAATCCGAAATGGCGTCACTTCTCCCGCATCAAGGCCAGCGATCTCGTTCTGTTTGATCTCGATGAGGGCGACTGCATCAAGGATCGCGCCGATGTCGATCCGACCGCGTGGTCCATTCACGGCCAGATGCACCGGCAGCTACCGCAGGCGCGGGTCGTGATGCACCTCCATCCGCCCTTCGCCACCACGATCGCCGCCCTTGCAGATCCCCAGATCAAACCGATCGACCAGAACACCGCGCGCTATTTCAACCGACTGGCCATCGACGACAGCTATGCCGGCATGGCCGACAGCGAACAGGAAGGCGCGCGCCTGGCCGGGCTGCTCGGCGACAAGTCGCGGCTGATGATGGGCAATCATGGCGTACTGGTGATCGCCAACACGGTCGGAGAGGCGTTCGACGACATCTATACGCTGGAGCGCGCCTGCCAAATCCTGGTGCAGGCGTACGCGACCGGACAGCCGCTCAAGGTCCTGCCTGACGCGATTGCCGAACACACGGCCCAGGACTGGGAGCAGATTACGGATTTCTCGATCGCGCATTTCGAGGAGATGAAGCGCTGTCTGGACGCCGAGGATCCATCCTATGCGCAATGATCCTGGCCGCGGCGCCGTCTCCGACTTTGGGTGGCCGCTGTCACGCTTCGGCTGTCGCTAAGCAGGGCGCCGGAAAGTTCTATTTTCTTTGCGGCTCGATGCGGGATAAGCGATCTGGCCCATCGCCGTCGGCAGGCGAGTCAGGAGCGAACATGATACGGACCGGAGAAGAATATAAGGCCTCCATTCGCGACAGTCGCGCCGTCTACATGAATGGTGAGAGGATCAAGGACGTCACCGTTCATGCCGCGTTCAAGCCGCTGGTCGACCTTCGGGCCCGGATCTACGACCTGCAGCATGATCCGGCGACGCGGCACCTGATGACATATCGTGAGGATGGCGAGGTCCACGCGATCAACAACAAGCTTCCTTTCAACCAGCAGGACTGGTGGGACAAGCGCCGCGCCACCGATACGGTCCTGGAGGACGCCGGTGGTATCATCACGCGCGTCGGGGACGAGACGGTCGGTGAGATGTGGTCGCTGTTCGATGGGCAGGACGTGCTCAACGAGGTCGATCCGCAATTCTCCAAGAACATCCGCAGCCATATCCTGAAGGTACTGCATTCGGATCCGTTCCATGTGTCGGCAAATACGGATCCCAAGGGCGATCGTTCTAAGCCACCCCAGGACCAGGATCCCGACATGCTGCTGCACGTGGTCCGGGAAACCGACGCCGGCATCGTGGTGCGCGGCGCCAAATACGAGACGGCGGCGGCCTACGCCAACCAGGCCTTCACCAAACCGACCATCGCCAATTGGGGCGACGACGCCTATTCCGACTACGCGGTCGGCTTCATCTGCGATCTGCATTCGCCAAACCTCAAATTCATCTGCCGGACCGGCTTCGCCGGCCGGGCGTCGGCCGACGATTATCCGCTGTCGAACCGGTTCGACGAGGTCGACACGCTGGTCGTGTTCGATGATGTGCTGATCCCCTGGGAGAACGTGCTGTTCTATCGGCATACCAGGGCGGCCGCCTATATCCGCGCAACTCTGCACCGCTATTCGGCATTCGCATTCGTGCAGCGCAACCTGAAGCTCGCGGATATGCTGATCGGTGCGGCGCTGTTCAATGTCCGGCAAACGGGATTGGAAAGCCGGCAGGCGGTACAGGACAAGCTTTCGAAGCTGGCGATCTACCGCGAGGGCGTCAACGCGCATCTGACAGCGTCGATCGCGCTGCCCGAGCGGAGTCCCGGCGGCCTGATGATGCCCAACCAGTCGTTGCTCTATACCGGACGGGTGCTGGCATGCTCGCAGCTTCACGAGATGATGCACACCGCTCGCGAATTGTGCGGCGGGCAGATTTGCGTGACACCCGACAAGGCGGCCTTCGAGGATGCAGAGACGGGCCCTTGGCTCGAGAAGTTCTACACTGTCAACGAGAATTGGGTGGCCGATGATCGGCGGCGGCTGCTCGCCTTCGCGCGCGATCTCCTGAATTCGGATTATGGCGGTCACCGGCTGACCTTCCAGCTGTTCGCGCAATCCGCTCCTTTTGCCCATCTCGCTGCCGTCTATCGCAATTTCGATTGGGATGGTCCGCTGGATTTCGTCCGCAAGTCGGCGGGGCTGTCGGACAAGGTCTTGAAAGAGAAGGTAGGCCGGACCGGCGACCGCGCGGTCAGCCAATGGTTCGGACAAATCCGGGACGCCGCTGAATAGCGGGCAAGGGAGGGACCTGGCGTGTCAGCTATCACCATGCCAACGGCAGCCGCGCCGGATATCCGGGGACAATTTCTCGAAGGCATGAGCCGGGCCGCATTCTGCGTCAACGTGGTGACGACGAATGGGCGGGCAGGACGCGCCGGCGTCACCGTCTCGGCGATGTCGTCGGTGTCCGCCGACGGCACCAGTCCGACCGTCCTGGTCTGCATCCATCACCAGAGCAAGACGGCGGCGGCGATCGTCGAGAACGGCGTGTTCTGCATCAACATCCTGCGCCACGATCGATCCGACCTGGCGGACCATTTCGGCGGCCGCAGCAAATTCGGCGACGGCGACAAGTTCGCCTATTGCGCCTGGGACGAGGGGCACACCGGCGCGCCGCGTCTGACGGATGCCGTGGTCGCTTTCGACTGCCGGGTGCTGTCGTCCGAACGCATCGGCACCCATCACATCTTCATCGGCGAGGTCGGCGCAGTCACAATGGGGTCGGGGCAGGCCTTGATCTATGCCGATCGGGCCTATGGCCGGGCCCATCCCATCGCCGTGCCGCCCAAATGAGCATCTTTTACGATATCAGGACCCGTCGATGACCCATACCCGCATTCGCAAATTCAACACCAGGGACACCTATCCCGAGCAGAAGCTCGATAATGATCTGTGCCAGGTCGTGGTTGCCAAGGGCAGCATGGTGTTCGTGCGCGGCCAGATCGGCCAGAAGCTCGACACCGCAGAGAATGTCGCGATCGGCGATCCCGTCGGCCAGACTGAGCAGGCGATGCAGAATATCCGCACGTTGCTGAAAGAGGCCGGTGCAGAACTCGGCGATATCTGCAAGATCACCATTTACATCACCGACCCGCGTTACCGCGAGGCGGTCTATCGCAAGATCGGTGAGCATCTCAAAGGCGTGTTCCCTGTCTCGACCGGCATCGTTGTCTCGGCGCTCGCGCGGCCGGAATGGCTGGTCGAGGTCGACGTGACTGCGGTCATCCCCGATGGCAGGTGAGGCGGCATGACTTTTTCCCTGACGGCCAAGTGTCCGGACACCGGGATGTTCGGCATGGTGATCTCGTCCTCGTCTCCGGCCGTCGCGGCGCGCTGCGTCCATCTGCGGGCCAGGGTCGGGGCGGTGGCGAGTCAGAACATCACTGATCCAGTGTTGGGGCAGATCGGTCTCGATCTCCTGGCGCGCGGCTTGAGCGCGACCGAGGTCCGCGACGCGCTGGTCGCCTCGACGCCCTTCATCGCCTACCGACAGCTCGTGGTGTTGGATGCGCGCGGACGGATGACCGCGTATTCCGGCAGCAACACGCTCGGCATTCACGCAACGCATGAGGGTGAAGGCGCGATCGCCGCGGGAAATATGCTTGCCAACACGGGTGTTCCGGCCGCGATGATCCAGGCTTATGCGGCCGGCGCCGGCAAGCCGTTTGCCGAGCGATTGTTGTCGGCCCTTGCGGCCGGGCTGGAGCAGGGCGGCGAGGCGGGGCCGGTGCATTCGGCGGGCATCTGCGTGGTGCGTGACGTATCCTGGCCGATCGTGGACCTTCGGGTCGATTGGAGCGATCGGCCGATCGCGGCGCTGCGCGAGCTCTGGGCGGTCTACGAGCCGCAATTGGAAGCCTATGTTGATCGGGCGAGAGATCCGGCCCGGGCACCGGGCTTCGGCGTCGCGGGCGATGACCGGATCTGACCGGCGGATCTCGCGTTGCCATCAGCCTGATCCTGCTATGATGCGGCGCGCGGCATGACCGTCGCGGTCCGACGCAAGGTGCGAGCAGGAGCAGATGCGATATACGCTACGCCAGATCGAATATTTCATCGCCACAGCGGAGACGGGAAGCATCACCCTTGCGTCGGAGCGGGTCAACATCTCGCAGCCGTCGATCTCGACCGCGATCGCCCATCTGGAGGAAGAGCTTGGAACCCAGCTGTTCGTGCGCCGACACGCGCAAGGGCTGTCGCTGACATCGGCCGGACGGGTCCTGCTGGTGGAAGCGAAGCGGCTGATCGAGCAGGCCGAGAATGTCTATTCCGTCGCCTCCGAGGTGGGAGAGCGGGTCCGCGGCCAACTGTCACTCGGCAGTCTGGTGACGCTGGCGCCGATGGTGATGCCGGAACTGTCGCATTCATTCACCTCGACCTATCCGGAATCGCGCATCATCCAGACGGTTGCCGACCATGAGCAATTGCTCGAGCGCCTGCTGCGCGCCGAGCTCGACGTCGCCATCACCTATGATCTCCTGATCCCGGACGAGTTCGAGTTTCTGCCGTTGGCCAGCTTGCCGCCGCATGTCGTAGTCAGCGAGGCCGGCCCGCTGGCGCGACATTCCGCGGTCAGCCTGCAGGAGCTGGCGCGCGAGCCGCTGATCCTGTTGGACCTGCCGATCAGCCGTGAATATTTCCTCAGCATGTTCATCAAGGAAGGCCTGGAACCAAATATCGTTTCGCGCTCCACGCATCAGGACGTGATCCGGACCATGGTTGCCAACGGCTATGGCTACACGCTAGCGAATGTCCGGCCGCGCTGCGAGGTCGCGCTAGACGGACGGCGCGTCGTTCGGGTGCGGCTGTCCGGCGATCACAGGCCGATGGTGATGGGCGTGCTGACGCTGGCGCAAGGCCGCAAATCCCGGTTGGTCGACATGTTCGAACAGCATTGCCGACGTTTCGTCTCGGACGCGTATATCCCGGGCATGGTGGCGCCCGTAATGGAGCGCCGCACCTTCCGGGGGCTGGTGGAGGGCGACGAGAGCCGACCGGACGAGAGCGCCCCGGGCTGAACTGTCGGCGCGCTATTAGTCGCGCGGCGCATATCGAAATCCGCGGATGCTCATCGCATTTTTCGATTTCGCAACTCCTGCGCCGTCCACTACGGTCTGAGCGCTCGTTTGCACGCGCTCGGCCGGCATGCGTCCTGCATATCGGCCGGTATGTCGAGCGGTCGAGAGATGCCGGGCGCATCTGCCGGAGGTGAACGCATCCATGACGATCGTCTATTTCCTCAATGGTCCGAATGCCAATCTCTACGGGCTGGACCGCAGCGGCACCTACGGCCGCGAAAGCTTCGCCTCGATCAGGCAGCGCTGTGAAGATTACGCCGCGTCATTGAACCTGAGACTTGAGTTCCGTCAGTCGAACCATGAGGGCGTACTGGTCGACTGGATCCAGGAGGCGAGGGAGAAGGCCGCGGGCCTCATCATCAATGCCGCCGGCCTCACCTATACATCGGTCGCGATTCTCGACGCGCTGCTTGCATTCGAGGGACCCGTCATCGAGGCGCATATGAGCAACATCTGGAAGCGTGAGCCGTTTCGGCACCATTCCTATGTGTCGCGCGCTGCGACCGGCGTTGTCGCCGGCCTTGGTGCACTCGGCTATGAACTGGCGCTGACCGCGATCGCGCGGCTGATCGCGGAGCAGCCAGCTCAATGAGGCCGGAATTGATGGTGTTCTACAGCGCGCTCGACAGCTTCGAGGCGTGGCGCACGGCGTTAGCGGCAGAAGGTGTCGCGCTGCGTCAGGCTGATGACATCGAGGATGTCGGCGATGTCCGGCAGGCGCTGGTGTGGAAGCCGCCGCATGGCTTCTTCGCGCGCTTTCCCAATCTCGGGCTCGTGGTCAATCTTGGCGCCGGCGTTGACGCGCTGGTCGGGCGCGACGACCTGCCTGACGTACCGATCACCCGGCTGTCGGATCCGAAAATGGCGCGGATGATGGCCGGCTATGTGCTGTTCGCGGTGCTGCGTCATGCTCGCGACATTCCTGCCTTCGAGCGTGCGCAGCGTGAAGGCCTCTGGCATTACATCCATCCGCGCGATCCGGAGACGATCAGCGTCGGCGTGCTCGGCCTCGGCGAACTCGGCCTGGCAGCGGCGACGGAATGCGCGCGGCAGGGCTTCCGCGTGCACGGCTGGTCGAGTTCGCAAAAAAGCATTGACGGCATCGAGACCTCGGCCGGGCCGGATGCGCTCGAAGCGGTGCTGAAGCAGAGTGACATCCTCGTCTGCATGCTGCCGCAGACCGCAGCGACGCGCGGGTTGCTGGCCGCCGGTCGGCTCGCGCAGATGAAGCGCGGCGCGGCCTTTGTCAACGTCTCGCGCGGCAGCATCGTCGATGAACCCGCACTGGTCGAGGCCCTGCGAAGCGGCCACATTGCCGAGGCGACGCTGGACGTGTTCGCGACCGAGCCGTTGCCGCCGGAGAGCCCGCTCTGGCGCATGGAAAATGTGCTGATCACGCCGCATCTGGCCTCGGTCGCGCTGCCCGGATCGGCCGCACGGCAGATCGGCGAGAATATCCGCCGGCTTCGCGCCGGTGAGCCGCTGCTGGGCCAGGTCGATCCGCGTCGGGGCTATTGAGCGCACCACGATCCAGGACGCGGCGGCTCGTCAACGACGCGGGACTGCCGCCCTCCTCGCGTTTTCCTATCCATCTCCCAAGATAAAAATATTTTCCTTATGCCGTCTGCTCCGGCATCATTTTTGGCAATGGAACAGGAGCCGATCGATGATCCGCACGGGCGACGAGTACAAGCAGGGCATTCGCGACGGTCGCGAAGTCTGGATCGACGGCGAGCGGGTCAAGGACGTCACCACCCATCCGGCCCTGAAACCGATCATCGACATCAAGGCCCGCATGTACGACATGGCGCACGAAGAGCGCTACAGCGGCGATCTGAGCTATGTCGAGGGCAATCAGCGGCATTCGATCTTCTATCGGCCACCGCAGGCGCAGAGGGACTGGTACGACAAGATCAAGGCTCTCGACCATTTCATGAAGGACATTCGGGGCGTCGTCACCCGGGTCGGCGACGAGACCATCGGCGAGATGTGGTCGCTGACCGACGGCCGTGACGTGCTCGCCGAGATCGATCCGCGATTCGCGCCCAATATCGACCGTCACATACGTGCCGTCGTCGAGAAGGACGTCTTTCACGTCTCGGCCAACACCGATCCTAAAGGAGACCGTTCCCTGCCGCCGCAGCAGCAGGACCCGGACATGATGGTCCATGTCACGCGGGAAACTGACGCCGGCATCATCATTCGCGGCGCCAAATACGAGACGGCGGCAGCCTATGCCGACCAAGCCTATCTGAAGCCGACGGTGGGTGCCTGGTCCACCGAGAAGCTGTCCGATTATGCGGTAGGCTGCATCGTCAGGATGGGCGCGCCCGGTGTCAAGCATATCTGCCGGAGCGGCTTCGCTGGCCGCGGCAATCCGCAGGATTATCCGCTCGCCAACCGGTTCGACGAGGTCGAGGCGCTGGTCGTGTTCGACGACGTCTTGATCCCATGGGAAGATGTATTCTTCTATCGTCACACCCGTGCCGCGCAGTTCGTGCGCTCGACCTTGCATCGCTATTCGGCATTCCCCTATGTGCTGCGCCTGCTGTACGTCGCCGATATGATGATCGGCGCGGCGATGTGGAATGCGAGACAGACCGGCCTCGACAAGCTGCAGTCCGTGCGCGAGAAGCTCGCCGATCTCGTCTGCTACCGCGAAGGCATCAACGCGCATCTCACCGCATCGATCGCGATGGCCGAGAAGAGCCCCGGCGGCCTGCTGATGCCACAGCAGTCGATGCTTTATGCGGGGCGTGTCTTCGCTTGTTCGCAATTGCCGACGATGATGCATGTCGCGCGCGAGCTGTGCGGCGGCCAAATCTGTATCACGCCCAATGTGAATGCGTTCGATGCCAAGGGAAGCGGGGAGTGGATGAACAAGTTCTATTCCCTCAACGATCACTGGCAGGCAGATGACCGTCGCAAGCTGCTCGCCTTCGCGCGCGACCTTCTGAACTCGGACTATGCCGGCCATCGCCTGACCTTCGTGCAGTTCGCCCAGGCACCGCACTTCAATCACCTCGCGGCCGTCTACAACAGCTTCGACTTCTCCGGTCCGCTGGATTTCGTGAAGAAGTCGGCCGGCCTGTCCGATCGTATCGACGGAAAGACATCATGATCGGCGTGCCGCAGCAGACGCCACATTGCTGCTCGAACAGGCACATGTGCGCGTGGCGCGTTCGTCATCCTGTTATGGGCCGATAAGTCGATGCCGCGAATATCCGGTGGAGAGAGCTAGCACCCCAGGAATTCTGCTCAAGCTGACGACGTCCTGACTGATCGAAAGTCGCTGCGACCGCAGCGCGCGCATTGGTCCTCCTGTGGGAGGAGCAGTGCGCCTGGTCGCGCAATTCTTCTTTGCTTTCAATTGTTTATGCGTCGCGATGGCATGTTGCTTGCTTTGAAGACGATGTCGAAATTGTTGTGAGGGGTCGAGATGAAGCACGTCCTGAAGCACTCCATGATGGTGCTGTTGTCGATGCTGGCCATCGGCGAAATGATGCCTGCGGCCGCGGCTGAAGAGAAACTCGTCGTCAGCACCTGGGGCGGCAGCTTTCGCGATTTGATCGACGAGTCGATCGCAAAGAAATTCACGGCGGAGACCGGCGTTAAAGTCGAGTATGTCACTGGTGGCACCATGGACCGGCTCAATCAGGCCAAGCTTGCTGCCGGCAAGCCGGAAAGTGACATCACGTTCACGACCGCTCATGTCGGTTGGCTCTACGCCAATGACAATCTGTTCGAGAAGCTCGATCTCACGAAAATGGCGAACGCGACGCATCTGGTCGAACAGGCCAAGATCAGCCCCTATCACGTCGGTGTCTGGGCCTACGTCTACACGATCGGGTATCTGCCCGATCATTTGCCCAAAGGCGTCAGCTTCGACAGTTGGGAAGGGCTTTGGAACCCAGCGTTGAAAGGCATGATCTCGTCGCCGGATTTCGATCCGAGCCACATCATCGCCGTCGCCGCCAGACTCTCCGGCGCCGATGCCGCGCATTGGGAGGCAGGCGAGGACAAGCTCAAGGCGCTGAAGCCGAACTACAAGGCGTTCTATACCAACGATGCCAACAGCCAGCAGATGTTCGCCACGGGGGAGACCCCAGTGCAGGTCGTGCTGTCGATGAACGCCTATTACATGCGCGACCAGGGTGTGCCGATCAAGCTCGTGATCCCCAAGGAGGGCGCAGTGCTCGGCGTCGACACGATGGGAATCATGAAGGGAACCACCAAGACGGAGCTCGCCTACAAGTTCCTGAACATCGCCCTCGATCCGGCGGTGCAGGCGCAGATCGCCGATCTCAAGAAAGGCAGCCCCGTGGTCGATAACGCCAAGCTCGCGCCGGAAGTCGCTGCGCTCCCGGGTGTGTTCACGACCCCGGATCAGTGGGCGCGCCAGACCCTGATCATCGACAGCAAGCTGCGCGCCGAGAAGACCGCCGAATGGCGAAAATGGTTCGCCGAGAACATCATGACTCCGTGACAACCCTCAGCGGCCCGGAAAACGACCGGGCCGCGCTTCCGAACGCCGAGTTCGCCATGAACAAACGCCCATTCTTGGGGTGGTTCGTCTCGCCCGCCGGGTTGGTCGCACTGGGGTTAGCGGCTGCGATGGCGGCCGTCTTTCAGTACAGTATTCGCGCCTACATTCCGGGCTCGCTCGGGGTCGGCGGGTTTACCCTGCAGAACTTCGCCGCCATGCTGCGGCCACTCTATGCGCTTGCGTTCTGGAATACGATCTTACTGTGCTTCGAGACGGCGGCGTTCGCGCTGATCCTGGCCTATCCGTTGGCCTACGCGCTGGTCCGCACGAAACGCCGGGCGCTGCGCTCTTTCATCCTGATCACGGCAGTGACACCGCTGTTCCTAGGCGAAGTCGTGCGGACTTATTCCTGGATGATCGTGCTCGGCAACAACGGCTTCCTGAATACATTGCTCATGAAGCTCGGCCTCGCCAGTCGTCCGGTGCAGATGATGTTCTCGACCGCAGGTGTGGTCGCTGCGCTTGTTCACGTGACGATGCCCATCATGGTCATCATGTTGGCCGCCGGCCTGTCGCATATTGACCGGAGCTATGAGAAGGCCGCCGAGAGTCTTGGGGCGGGCTCCGTCCGGACCTTTTTCACGATTACGCTGCCGCTCTCGATGCCCGGCATCATCGCCGGTTTCTCCACCGCCTTCGCCTGGACGTTCAGCGCCTTTGCGACGCCGCAGTTGATCGGCGGCGGGAGGGTGAGCACGGTATCGACCTTGATCTATCAGCTTGGCTTCGCCTCGTTCAACTTCCCGTTCGCGGCGAGCCTGTCCGTCATCGGCCTTGCATTGTCGCTGGCCGTCATCGCGCTGCTGAAGCGGGCGATCCGGCCGCTCGAACGGCTGGCGAGCGCGACGTGAAAGATTCTCCTGCTGCAACCATGTTGCGATGGTCAGGGCGTCTGTTGGTTGCAGCTATCCTCCTGTTCGTCCTGTTGCCGGGTCTCGTGGTGGCCGTGACGGCCTTCAACGATCGCGCTATCCTGGCTTTCCCGCCGCAGGCTTGGTCGCTGCGCTGGTTCTGGCGAGCGCTGTCCTACGACGATTTCGGTCGGGGCTTCTGGAACGGCCTGACGGTGACCACGTGGGCATCGAGCATCGCGCTAGTCGTCGGAGCCGCCTTCGCCCTTGCGATCCATCGTTACAATTTCGTCCTCAAGCCTTTGCTCAATGGCATCCTACTGTCGCCGCTGATCATCCCGCACTACACGATCGGGCTCGGCGTGCTGATTCTCGCCTCGCAAACCGGCGCCGGGCGCGGTTTCTCGCTTGTCATCCTGACCCATGTGGTTCTGGTGCTGCCTTTCGTGATGCGCAGCACCTTTATCTCGCTGGAGAATCTCGACAGCCGTCTCGAGCTTGCGGCCTCTAGTCTCGGTGCCACGCCGGGCCGTATCCTCGTCACCGTGACCATCCCGCTGCTGCTGCCGGGCCTGTTGAGCGGTTGGCTGTTCGCCGCGATCCTATCGTTCAACGAATTCACCGCCACCTTGTTCGTCAGCAGCCAAGCGACGCAGACCTTGCCGGTGGCGATGTACAACTACGTGCGGGAGTTCGCGGATCCGACGCTGGCCGCACTGTCGGTGATCTATATCGCCGTCACCGCATTGTTGCTGAGCGTTGCCAATATCTGTCTGGGGCTCGGGAAGATCCTCGATGTTGATGCACACTGATCGCAAAGGCGCTGCCGCACAGAGCATAACAGGGGGCGTGGGCCGGCCGGCGGTACAACTAGACGGTGTCACGAAACGCTTCGGCGAGTCCGTGGCGCTGCACGAGGCCTGGCTCAAGATTGACCGAAGCGAGTTCATGACGCTGCTCGGACCGTCTGGCTGCGGCAAGACAACGCTGTTGAACCTCGTGGCCGGCTTTCTCGAAGCCGACAATGGCGAGATCTTCATCGAGGGGGCGCTGGTGACCGAGACGCCCGCGCACCAGCGCGAGATCGGCATCGTGTTCCAGAACTATGCGCTGTTCCCTCATATGAGCGTCGCCAACAACATCGCCTACGGGCTGAAGAGCCGCGGCGTCGGAAAGAAGGAGATCGCACGCCGAGTCGACGAGGCGCTGGCCCTGGTCAAGCTGACCGGCCTTGGCAGCCGCAAGCCGCGGCAATTGTCCGGCGGGCAGCAGCAGCGCGTCGCGCTGGCGCGTGCGCTGGTGATCAGGCCCAAAGTGCTGCTGCTCGATGAACCGTTCTCGGCGCTGGACAAGAATCTCCGCGGCTCGATGCAGGTCGAGCTGAAGCAGATCCAGCGCGAGCTGGGCGTTACCACGATCTTCGTGACGCACGACCAAAGCGAGGCGCTATCCATGTCGGACCGTATCGCCGTGATGTCCGCCGGACGGATACGTCAGATCGCTCCGCCCGACGAGATCTATCGCCGTCCGGCGGACCGTTTCGTCGCGTCTTTCGTCGGCGATGCCAACATTCTCGCGGGTCGTCTCGTCGCACGGCGCGGCGATGCCGCCATAGTTTCGGTGGGCAACGTCCGCCTCGACGTGCCGGCCGCACCTATTGCGCAAATGACCGTCGGCGACGTCGTGGATGTCTTTGTCCGGCCTGAGCATCTTCTCGTCAGTTCGCGCGATGCGCCTGGGTCGCTGCCAGGAACCGTCACGACGCAGGTGTTTCAGGGCGACCATGTCGATCTCTATGTCGCGGTCTCCGGCGTCGCGCGCAAACCCGTTTTGCTGCGTGCACCCGGTATCGCCGCCTTGTCGTCTTGCCCCGTCGCAGCTGATGTCGGGCTGATCGTCAGTTCCGACGACGTCGTGGCATTTCCGCCGGAATAGCCGCGGTGCAAGATGATCGGCTCTTCCGCGGGACGAAGCCGGATGCGGAAGCTCGGGTGGTGCGCCCAGGGCGGGAAGACACCCTGGCCTGGGAGGCCGATCAGCCAATCTGGATCAGAGGCACCCCTGGAGAGAGTAGCCTCTCGCTCGGAGATGACCTGCATCTGGCCTAAACGGCCACCGCTTCATGATGTCGGTATTGCTTTTCTAGGACTTGAACCCGTCCTGTGACCAAGTCGGCGTCTAAGCAGACGATTGAAGAAAGTGTCGTATGACCTTGCGCACTAAGCCACGGCTTGAAAAAGCAATTTGAGATGGTTGCAGATAACTCACTCGCCGTCCCGGTCTAACCGCTGGGACGGATTCCGGGAATCAGGGATCGCGACGGCCCAGGTTTGGCTGCGCGCAGCGCTATCGTTGGCGTTCATCGAGAGTGAAGGATGGACCTTCTCTCGACAGAACCTTGGCTTTACTACGAATCTGAGATTCGGACGTTCGAATCGTTCCGGGCGCGCCAGTTCGGTACAGAACTGGGCACGCCAAAACCAGCCGTTTTTGCGCTTGAAGCGGCGACGAGCGTGCGCACCAGTACGCTTTTCGATCCCATGATGCGCAGTTCTTTCTGATCGACTTCGACCCGTTGGGCGAGCGCGCGAAGGTGATCGCGGCGGTAGCCGCCGCCATCGGTCCGCAGGCGCTTGCGGGCTGTCCTGGCAAACGTCTTGAGACCCTGCGGTGTGATAGCCGGTCCGGCTCGTTCGATCGCATCCTCGGCCCTCTCTGCGTCAAGGCGGGCCTGGTCGCGCGTGGCCTTCAGTTCAGCGATGCGGTCCTTCAGCATGGGGTCGGAGAGATCGGCGACACCGTTCTCGATGGCGTCGTAAAGCCGCTTGAGTTTGGCGTCTGCCTCGGCCGCCCGCTTGCGCAATTCGGCGATGTGCGACTTTCGTCGCTCGGCGCGCTCGCTGCGGCGATCGAGTACGTGTGACAAAAGCTGCTCAAGACGCTTGGGCTGTAACAAACGTTGCTCGATGTACTCCGCGACGAGGTTATCGAGTTTTTCCATCGGGACGGTGCGACCCGGACAGCCGGTCTCGCCCTGGCGAGCTTTGGTGCAGCAGGTGTAGTAGCGGTAACGGCCGCTCTTGCCGGTGCGCAGCGTCATTGCTCCACCGCAAGCAGCGCAAAAGCAGATGCCGGTAAGGAGCGTGGGGCCACTGACGACCCTTGGCGCGACCATCGCCGGACTGCGGCTCTTGAGCAGCATCTGGACGACCTCAAATTCATCTTTGTCGACGATTGCCGGCACCGCCATTTCCACGATTTCAGTCTCCGCCTTGCGCTCGCGGGTCTTCCAGAACTTGGTATTGAAAACGGTGCCGGCCGATGTAGGTCGTTCGGGTCAGCACCTTATGGACGGCATCGACACCCCAACAGCCGCCGTCGCGGGTGCGGATACCGATGGCATTGAGGTGCGTGGCGATAGATTTGACGCCCATCGGCCCCGAACTTCCGCTGCCCTCGCGCGCCAGGCGGAAGATCAGGCGCACGGTCTCGGGTCGATCTCCAAGGTCTTCTTGGTCCGGTGTCCGCGTTGCTCAGATGCCTCGATGATCCGATAGCCGATCGGCGGTAAGGCCCCATTCCAGAAGCCTTGCCGCGCGTTCTCCTTCATGGCCCTCAGCGTGTGCTTGGCGTTCTCCTTGGACTGATACTCGTCGAACAGCGCCATGATCTGCCGGATCATGTTGCTCATGGGATCGTCGCCGAGCTCCTGGGTGATCGACACCAGCCGGACGCCGGCCTTGGCGAGGCGGCGGACGTAGAACTCGAGCTGGAACTGGTCGCGGAAGAAGCGACTAAAGCTGTGGACCAGGATCACATCGAACGCCGGCGGCTTGATGGTCGCCGCGTCGATCATGCGCTGGAATTCCGGCCGCCGATCGTCGGTCGCGGACAGGCCTGGCTCGACATAGTCGGCGACAATTTCCCAACCCCGGGATGCGCAGTATCCCTTGGCCTGGCGGCGCTGATCCGGGATGGAGAGATCGTTATCGGCCTGCCTTCCGGTTGAGACACGCAGGTACAGAGCAGCACGAATCGGCTTAGTCATGGCGATCTCCAAACCTTTGGGGGTCAGTGGCGGGTCGAAAACAATTCGTCGAACAGGTCGCCGCACCAGGCCTCGAACACTTCGATCTCGGCCTCGGTGATCGGGACCTCGTCGGGCCAATCGTCGGTCACGGTCCACTCCGACCGCTCCCTCCTTGCCGGCCGCCCCCTTCGTCGAACTGACGGCCGCAGATAATCGTAGAGATCGTCGGGCAACGGTCCAAGCTGCCGGGTTCGTCTCTGTCGAGATTTTTTATGAGCCATGGCGCCTCGCGAAGCGCAGACTCAATCCAGAGAACGGCGCAAATTTGTTCGCCGCAGCGGGAGCGGCATATCGCTCGCGCCGAGCCATCGGCGCATGGCCGACACACGCCGGGCCGGCCGGCGCTGGTCAAGGCCGCCAGCCGGCGGAGCCGGGCGCGCGCAGCGCGAGCCTTGACCGGCGTCGGCTGGTCCGGCAGCGCCTTTCTAGACCCAACGGCGCGGTGAGACCAAATCGGGCCGCGTCGCTAGCACATTGTGCTGACATGTTGAGCGCAAAGGAGAACTCCAATTCTTGCAAGGTACGTCCATGCCAGAAAAGTTGCGATAAGTCTCTGCGCTGTCACACGATCGACCGCGGCGCACCTTGGGCGCTTTATCCTGCTATCAAGCGGTCGATATCTCACGCCTCGCCAGTTCTGCGAAATTCTTCGACAAGTTGCGATCAGGAAAAATCGGGAAGTGCATCACGAGAGCAGATTGCGTGCCGGTTTCGTGCAGTCAATATGCAGGCTCTTTGGTGATGGCACCTGCCTCCGAGTCGATCGATGCCATCGTCCGGAGCCACCGTGGTTACGCGGATGATTTGCAATTCGGGTGCAAAGGCGACGAGTAAACCGGTCCCGATTGGATGTGAGAATGTCTGGTGTCGTGGATAACGGACCGTAAAGCAGAGGTCGCAAAATCGACGAGAAGACCCGGAGAAGACATCAGAGAGAGAACGTGATAAGAAATATCAGCTATCGCTACGATCATTTGCAGCCCAAAACGCGCTGTCAGCGCGACTTTCATGGATGAACAGACGACTGTCCAAGCCCGCATCTGTGCCGCTTGGATCGATTTACTCCGATGGAACCGAGGCGCCGAAGGGCACCCCGATCAGTATTACGCCCTGAACGTCGAGAACGTCCGAGGCCAAGGCGAGGAATTCGAACTGCACGTCACGTTTCGCGCTGGTCGAACGTATTGCTGCTGCGAAGCCTTATGCCATACCGGCGTCTTCACTGAGCAACGGTGGCGGGAACTGCGGTTAGCTCTTGCCGCCCATGGCGTCGAGCCTCAAGAACCGCTTGTGGTGCGGATTTGCGCTCGGCTCGAAGCAGGCTCGCGATTGCATTACGGGAGGAGCAATGAGCTTGAGCCAGAGGTGTCCGACAAGGGTCCCTGGACGTTGACGGTGCGCGAGCAATCCCCGTGATCCCAATTCATCACGAATGTTCTCGCTACGCCCGCTTATGTGCCTTCTCGTCTTTCCCGGAGGCCACTCGGGATTTTCGCTGTTGAGGGATTAACCGAACCACCCAACGACATCGGGGATCCAAGAGGCGTAGTGCTGGATCGCAGAGCATCCCAGACTTGCCAATTGGAGCGTATCGCCGGCTATGGAATCATAGTGCCACAGCGAAACTATAGTGCCCATCTTCAGCCGTGGCGCGCCATTTCGACGCTGTTTCTCGAGCAGGTCGCATCGACGCAAATGACCGAGCCGCTCCCCACGTCAGGCAGCCAATTTCTGGCCCCACTTATAGCGGAACTGCGCCGACGCATCGTGGGCGATAGGTTTGCCGTGGCCGAACCCTGCAGCATCGAAAGAAAGACTGGCAAGTTTGCGCTGGCTCGCACGACCCTGCTCCAGACTCTCGAAGCCGACGGGATCGCCGAGGCCCATGAGGTTCGTGCACACATCGCCCGCAAACAGCATGCGTCCCGGATGCCACAGCAGTGCAACGTGTCCCGCGCAATGCCCAGGGGTGTGAATAACTTCGATGCCGCCGGCGATGGGCAGTATTTCCCTGTCAGTCAAAGGCTGGTCGATCGCAACAGGCTCCATTCGCTCGTCGGGATCGAAGAAAAGCCTGCACAGCACTTGCCCCAACAGACCAGGTGCCGGCCTCATAGGTCGAAAGGGGCCTCCACTCTCGGCGACGGGGATATCGAGCGGGTGCATGTAGGTCCTCGCACCGGTTTTCCGCACGATCGCGGCGGCGCTGCCGATATGATCAGGGTGGCCGTGAGTGAAAACCAGATGCCTGAGCTGGTCTGCCGAACGGCCGATCCCGTCGATCGCTCCGAAAACGGCTGCCTCCTTGGCCGGGAACCCGGCGTCGATCAGTGCCAATCCGTCGTCGCCCTCGATCAGAAAGGCGTTTGCCATCCCCATTGGGACAACATGCACGCGGTTGATCACACGTTTTGCGCCCATGGGTGGAACTCCTTGCATCGCCTACGGTGTAAAACGCGCAAGGCTGCCCGTCAGTTTCTGGCACATCGCGTCGATCTCGAAATTGAGCGACAGGCCGCGATCGAAGGATAGGAGGACCACACCCACGAAATCGGGAGGACAGTCGCCGATGAAGCGTGGCGCAAGATCGCAGGCCGTCGCAGTATCACCAATTGGAGCGCGTAGTAGGCCGGCGGATCATAGCGCCACAGCCAAACAATAGTGCCCATCTTCATCGATCGTGGCGCGCCATTTGCTGCTGTTTTCATTCGGTTTTCGCGGGGCGCGCTTGGCTAGTGCACCGAGTGCTACCGTAAGCGTTACCTCAGGGCTTCCGCGACATCGATCAGCGCGTCACGACTCTAACGTGGAACATCCTGGCATTCGGATAGACTTCCAGCGCATCGTAACGACTTCGGTTCCAAAGGCGTCTGCGAGCTATTGAACGACGACGCTCCGCAACCGGCAATCACGGTCGAAAGCGGTGCGCGGTGGCTCGCCGTCTATGACAACGCTCCGTCTTGTCTTGGAATAGCGCAGCCTTCACGCGCGCACTTTTCACTACCCAGCAGCGACCGGCCCATGCGTCGATGTCCGAACATGCGTGGTACCGTCGCCTTTTGTTTCTCCGCTAGTGCCAAGAATTGTGCCGCGAGTGCGCACACCGCGTCGCCGTCAAACGCCGCCGTTCATGCGCACGCTTGGGTCTGCGACGTTTCGGGTGGGGCCTTTCAACTTCACAACTACCAGGCCCAGCGCCAGGCCGCTTGGCCTTGAGGAGGCCCAACGCAACGTCGGGAGTCCCCGCAGCGTTCGACGGAGCCGCGGCGGAACGCGGACGGAGCCTGGATCAAGCTTCCGAAGCGCAAGAAGACCGAGGTCTTGGAAGCCTTCGCCGCCCACAAAGACGGAATGACCGCCGGTCATCTCGCCAAGCGCGGCTCAAGCACCCGGTCAATCCCCGGTCACGGCCCAAGCGGCTAGGCGGCGCGCGACAGCTCCAGTTCGGCCGCCGGCCAATCGACCGCCTTCCGACCGAAGGCGAATGGCGATGTCCCCTCATCGGCAATCGAATCCATCGTCCGATCAAGAAATCGCCCAAACGGCACAGTCCCGCGGACGGTCCGGCTCGAACTGAGGAGGGAGACGAACCCCAATGCCATCAGCAGCACGCCGAGCCAGCTTGCCATCGGCCCCCGCTGGTCCTCTTCGGGCATGGGAATAGCGACCGGCGTCGCCCGTGGTGAAGAGGCGGCGACTGCGTCGCTGGCGGCCGGCGCGCCAGCCAGAAGCGCCTCCACATCGACCTGGGGCGGCATGAGACGGTCTGGCGTGAGCCGATCGATCGGTGGCATGACCGCCGCGGCCTGCATAGGGGGGACGGAAGCGGCGTCGGCCACTCTGGGCTCGGGCGCGGGTGGCGTCGGCTGGGGCGTTTCCGTTCGTGCGGAGCGCAGCAGTTCCGCGCGCGCATCGACGACGGCCTTCCGCTTGCGCAGCGCGACATCGTTCTCTTCGGCGGCGACATGCCGCTTCGCGGGGTGATGATGAACCGTCGTCCTCACCGTCGCGATGCCCTCTGCGGCTTGAAACCAGCATTTGCGGTGGCCATCGAAACGATAAACCCAGTGCCGGCCATCGGGCGTCGACTTGCCGGGTTGCGGCAAACACTCCTCCTCGGCGGGAGCCTGGGCGATGGAGGCTTCCGCGGGAGCAACTTGATCGAACAAGGCGGCGAAGGAATTCGAAGATGCAGGCGAGGTCGAGAGACCAAAAAGAAGGAGAAAAGCGGCGAACCAAAATCGCAAATGACCGGACATGGAAACCTCCGGTGTTACGCCCCGCCCATGCATGACGTTTGGCTGAGATCTGGGTCGCAATGCGGCTCAAATCTGGCAATGCGGGGATTTGTCATGGCGCGGAACCGGGCTCAGGACTAATCGAATCTGGGTGCGGAAGAAGCCGCTCACGAGAGACAGGCTTCATGCGCAACTTGCGCGGAAAGACGACAAATGACGCCGCGGCACTTTGGCTCCCGCCAGCTTACGCGTCCTCGCCGTGCTTTGCGGTCGACTGCTGAGCTCCGGACCGAAATTGGTTGCAAGTTCTTCGACGATCCCGTGGAGCATTCAAGCCGCGAGCGGATCCGTCATTGTCCGTTCCAAATGCCTGTACCGCGCGATTTGGACTTCATGCTCTCTCTGGTGCTCGGGTCATAACTGTTCTCACGCCAGACTTACGCGGAGATCGGCCGGCGGTCTGCGGCGTGATCGCGGTCGAGTAGTCCGGCACAGAGTAACTCCGTCAGCACCGCCGTTGCGAAAGGGAGCGCAAGCGAGCCTAAGCAAGTTGCCCTTGGATGGCTCTGGGTCGGTTACTCGCTATGCCGGTTCCCCCGTGAACCCGGCACCTGCCGGAGCGGCTGGTTTGGCGCAAAGCAGCCATTCGACCTGACTCACATTTTTCAAGCGGGCCAGATGCAGACTTATGCGCTGCAACAAACAATGCTCCTGTTGGACGAGCACGCAGTCGCGGTGAGATGGTGAGGCTGAGCGCCCTGGCGGTCTCGAGATTGATCACCAATTCGAACTTGGTGGGGACATCTGCCGGCAGATCACTCGTCGCTGAGCCTTTGATGATTTTGTCGAAATAGTACGCGCCTCGCCGAAAGCATTCGCGAAGATCGACACCGCAGCTCAACCGGCCGCCATCGGCGTGTTCCCGATAACCGTAGAGAGCTGGTACCCGAGCAGTTGAACCCGGTTAGGTTTCCACAGCCGCCGATATCCTGTATTCTTCGTGCGTCAATCAACGCTGTTGCGTCTCAAAAAGGGAGCTGCGGCTAAAATGCATGCGATGAAAGCGATCGCCATCATCGTGGTCCTGCTCCTGGCCGTCGTGAACGCTCTGGAATTGCTGCCGGCAGCGAGCGCATTTCAACCGTATCTATCGGGTGGAGCTGTGGCGCTGAGCCTTATCGCGCTGATGGCAATCCTGGTCGCGCGCGGCAGGTCACGGGATAATCGAAGTGCGGCCGCTGAGGCCGCCCGACCGATGCCCGTTTCGACTCGTGCAAACCAGGCAGACGCCGAGATCGTGAGCTTTTTGGCGATGCTGCAGGCAAGAGGCCGGCTGGTCGATTTTCTGATGGACGACATCAACGCGCACAATGATGCACAGGTTGGGGCAGCCGCGCGCGTGGTCCATGCCGGATGCAAGACCGCCCTGCTGGAGCACTTCCGAATCTCCCCCGTGCGCGCAGAGAGCGAGGGATCGACCGTGCAGGTCGCCGCTGGCTATTCGCCGGACGAGTACCGATTGCTGGGCAAGATCAGCGGCCCGGCGCCGTTCTCGGGAGTGCTTGTCCACCACGGCTGGAAAACGGATGCGGTGAATCTACCCCGCGTTTTGCCGAGCTCGACCCATCGACTTCCAGCAATCGCTCCAGCGGAGGTGGAGCTGAGATAAGCGGGCTCGCATCGGCCAGCTGCCGGTCGGATCACGTACAACCGGTGCTTTCCATCACGTGCGGCTATTGACGCAAATTGACAGCACGACAACCAGGATAACCTCGGTCATGAGCGCTCGTTTCAGCCTTGCTATCGATCTCGGCACCAGCAATAGCGCAGTCGCGATCGCCGATCTCGAGAGTGGTGAGACCAGGATCATCGAAATCGCGCAGACCCTAGGACCAAATCAGATCGGCGAGATGCCGACACTGCCGTCAGCCATCTATATTCCGCACTCCGAGGAGTTCCCGGCGAGTTCGTTTCCGCTGCCGTGGAACGATGCCGGGGAGCGCGCGATCATTGGCCAGTTTGCGCGCGAGCGGGGGGCGCTCGTGCCTGATCGCCTCGTGACCTCCGCCAAATCCTGGCTGTCCAGCCCGCATATCGATCCGAAGCAGCCGATACTGCCCTGGCGATCCGACATCGCGGAAGAGAAGCTCTCGCCATTCGAATGCTCACGGCTTTACCTCCAACATCTCAGGGACGCGTTCCTGCATGCCGAACGGGGGCAGGGGCGGGAGTGGGATCTCTCGGAAGGCGAGATCGTTGTAACCGTTCCTGCCTCGTTCGATGAGATCGCAAGAAGCCTTACCGCCGAGGCCGCCAAGGCTGCGGGGCTTGAGGACGTCACACTGCTCGAGGAGCCACAGGCTGCATTCTACGCCTGGATGGCGCAGATGCGCAGAGAATGGCGAAACCTGATTGCTGATGGCGACATCGTGCTGGTCTGCGATGTTGGTGGCGGGACAGCCGATTTCAGCTTGATCGCGGTCACAGATGTCGAAGGCCGCCTGGAACTTGAGCGTGTCAGCGTCGGCGAGCACATTCTGTTAGGTGGCGACAATATGGATTTGGCGCTCGCATATGCGCTCAACGCCAAGCTCGAGGCTGCTGGCAAACTGCTGGACTCCTGGCAGTTCCTGGCGCTCGTGCATGCCGCCTCCAAAGCCAAGATCGTTCTGTTTGATGATGACGGGTTGACGCAGGCGCCCATCGTGGTCCCCTCGCGCGGCTCCAGCCTGCTTGCCAACACTGTCTCAACGACTCTCGACCGCGAGACGCTGAAGCAGGTTGTTGTCGACGGTTTTTTCGCCAGAACCGGCCTTGACGACCTGCCGCGTGAGAGCCGTATGGCAGGGCTGCAGGAATTCGGTCTGCCCTATGCTTCCGATCCGGTCGTCAGCAAGCATATCGCCCGGTTTCTCGCTCAGAGCCTGCAGAACGTGAAGGCAAGCGAAAAGCTTGCGGCTCTGGTGGGAGCATCGGCTGGCACGCAGGTGCTGATGCCGACCGCCGTCTTGTTCAATGGTGGTGTTTTCAAAGCCGCGCCAATCCGTACCCGGGTGCTGGATCTGCTTGCGTCCTGGAATGGGGGCCAGCCGGTCCGCGAATTGCAGGGTTTCGAACCAGACCTGGCCGTCGCACGCGGCGGCGCGATCTACGGACGTCTCCGCGCCACGGGCAAGGGCATGCGCATCAAGGCCGGCGCGGCGCGATCCTATTACATCGGCCTGGAAACGTCGATGCCCGCCATTCCGGGCTACAAGCCGCCGCTGAAGGCATTGTGCGTTGTCCCGCAGGGGATGCAGGAAGGGACGGAACTGCTGATCGAAGGACGCGAGTTCGGCCTTGTCACGGGCCGCACGGCGGAGTTTCGGTTTTTCTCCTCCTCGGTACGAAGCGGCGATACGCCGGGACAGATACTCCCCGACGCCGAGCGTGAGCTTGATGATGCTGGCCTGCTCGAAGTCGCGATCCCAGCACTGGACGGCCCGATGGGGCAGGTGGTGCCGGTCCGCGTCAGCCCCGTCGTCACCGAACTTGGCATCCTCGAGCTTTGGATGAGGCACACGAACTCCGATCGCCGATGGAAGGTTGAGTTCCAGGTCCGCACGGAATAGGGGCCGGATCGCCTCTGGAGACAATTCTTGACGAAAGACCGCGCGCGCTTCGCCATTGGTATTGATCTCGGCACGACCAACTCCGCACTCGCATTCGCGCCGCTGGTCGGCGAGGGGACGCCGAAGGTCCTTCTCGTCCCGCAATGGGAAGGCCTGGCGAGTCTGACCGAGAAGCCAACGCTTCCTTCGTTCCTGTACCTGCCGGAGGAAGCGGTCGAAACACACTTGCGCGGTGACGTAGTCGGGACCGGGCAATGGATCGTCGGCCTTTTAGCACGCATGAAGGCAAGCGAAGCGGCCGGACGGGTCGTCCATTCCGCGAAGTCGTGGCTTTGCCATCACGCCGCCGACCGGTCGGCACCCTTTCTGCCATGGGGATCGACGGTTCTGGCACGTGAGCAGAAAATCTCACCGGTACGCGCCTCGGCACTGATTCTGAACTACCTGCGGGCGATCTGGAACAGCCGGTTTGCCCAAGCCGGGTTTGCGTTCGATGATCAGGACATCACGGTCACGGTCCCGGCTTCCTTCGATGCGGCGGCGCAGCGGCTGACGATTGCCGCCGCCGAGGAAGCGGGCTTCCCCGGCGATGTCCGACTGCTCGAAGAGCCGCAGGCCGCATTCTATTGCTGGCTGGAAAGCCACGACCCAGCGCGCGAATTATGGCAGCAGTCCGACAACGGCGATGCAGCGCTGCGACACGTGTTGGTCATCGATATCGGCGGCGGCACCTCGGATTTCAGCATTTTTGAAGTTCGCCTGCTCGAGCAGATGCCGGACCCTGAGATCAGGCGTATCGCGGTGAGCGAGCATACGCTGCTCGGCGGCGACAATATCGACCTTGCCCTCGCTCATTCCCTCGAGCCGCGGCTTGCCGGGCCGGGCGGCCAGCTTTCCGGCCCACAATGGGATCAGCTCGTCGCCGCCTGCCGTCATCTGAAAGAGCACGCGCTGGCCGCTACGGGTCCACCGGATGAGCGGTTCGTTGTTGCACTGGCCGGTCGCGGGTCGGGGATGGTCGGCGGCTCGCAGACGGCGACGGTCATGCGGGCGGAAATCGAGAACCTATTGCTGGACGGATTTTTCCCCTTGTGCGACGCGGCGGCGCGGCCATACCGGACGCAGGCGGCACTGAGGGAATGGGGTCTTCCTTATCCTGCCGACAGCGCGATAACCCGGCACCTTGCCGAATTCCTCAACGATCGCCCGCGCATTGATGCCGTCCTGTTCAACGGAGGATCCGTCCGACCGTCCCTCCTGCGCCAAAGACTCCGCGAGCAAATCGGACGCTGGCAGCACGGCTTCGTACCGCAGGTGCTGGAGAATGAGGAACCGGATCTGGCGGTGGCGCGCGGAGCCGCACGGTTTGGTGCCCTTCTTCACCACCGTTCGGGGCGCATCGCCGCTGGGGCCGCCGCTGCGATCTTTCTCGAAGTGGAGGGGATACAGGCAGCGAATCGCCAGAGTGTGCGTCCGCCCCTCGTATGCGTTCTTCCTCAGGATGCAGCGCCGTCTCAGCTTTTTGAGATCGCTGACCTTGGGCTTAAGCTCCGCACTGATCGGCTGGTGCGCTTCCAGGCTTATTCCTCAACCCGAAAGAGCGTCAGCCGGGCCGGAGAGATCGTTTCCTGGTCGGAAGGCGAATTTCACCCGTTGCCCCCGCTCCAGACCATCGTCAAGACGGCTGAGCTATCCGGTCTGGAAGCGGGCGGGATGTTGCCCGTCGGTCTGACGGCGCAGATGAACGCACTGGGGCTGCTGCACATCTCGTGTGTCAGCGCCGACCCCGCCGTCCAGCAGTCCTGGCCGCTGGAATTCAACATGCGCCAGCACGTCCAAGGCGTCGCGGGCGCGCCCAGTGCGGGGCGGGCGCGGAAAGCAAACGTTTCGATTGAACCGAATGCGTCACCGGACGCGTTGGAAACGGCACGCAGGCAGATCGGGGTCGCGTTCACCCAGCCTGCTAATAACAGCAAAAAGAACAAGATTACTGCTGCCACGATCCTCAAGGGTATGGAAAGCATCCTCGCGTCTGTGCGAGGTGAATGGAACGGGCCCCTGCTGCGCGCCCTTTGGCCTGCGCTCGAGGAGCGGCGGGACGATCGACGACGTTCGGCAGACCACGAAGAGGCATGGCTCATCATGGCTGGATTCCTGCTGCGCCCGGGCTTCGGCGTTGTCCGGGACGACCTTCGTATCGATGCCCTGTGGCGGGTACACGATGAGGGCCCGTGTTTTCCCGGTCGGCGCATCAAAAGCCAGGAATACATCCTCTTGCGCCGGGTGGCGGGCGGCCTCACGCGCGAACGCCAGATCAGGCTTATGGCCGGAGAGATCGACAGGATCCGCAGCGGCAAGGCGCCCGACGAACTCGTGCGCCTGGCTGGATCCCTGGAACTGATCCACCACGACACCAAGGCGGAACTGGTGCGTTGCTTCTGCGATATCGCGGTGACGCTTGCACGGGCCAAGCGGCACTGCGTTCCTTACCTCGCGGCGCTCGGGCTCCTGCTCAACCGAACTCCGCTCTACGCAGGGCCGGAGACTGTCGTATCGCCCGATCTCGTCGAGCAGGCGTACCAGGCTTTCCAGCACTTCGATTGGAGGACGCCCGAGTTGGTCGACCTGCAGATTCTGTTCCTTCGCGCCGCGCGCGTCGTCGGCGATCGGAACCTGGATCTACCCGTGACTGTGCGCGGCCTGATTGCCAGCAAGCTTGAGAAATCCGGCGTTCCTCCGTCGCAGACCGCAAAAATCAAAGGGTTCGTTCCGATCGGCCGATCAGACCGGGCCAGTCTATACGACGATTCACTCCCTCCCGGTCTGATCCTAGTCGAATAGCCTGCGAAAGCCGCGCCGCTATCGGCCATGGCATTGCGGGATGCAAGAAAGTTTGGTCTTCTTTGTTCGTAGTGTAGAGGTCTTGCAATAGCTACCCTTGGCGAGTCATTTTTGCTGCGGATCGCGGTCACGAACTTTTCGACGAGGGTTTCGTGTGAGCGAGCTTCTTGGCTCGCTCTAGATCGACGACTTCCATGAGGGCAGATTGGTCGCCTAGCAGGCGGCCTCTAATTTGGTCCAGCGCCGGCTTGGGCGGCCTCGGCGGCAAGGCCAACTTCTCGCGCTAAGACAGGGGCCAGACGGGACAGCTGACGTCAACCGAGATACTGTCCAGCGATAGCGATGAACGCCGGCAAGCCTGGGCGGCCAACCAATCGGACCAACATGTCCTCGAGTTCTAACGCCAGTATCGCCAGGAAAGCTCGCACGAGGGCCGAGGCGGATTTTGCCACTTGGCTTATGATGGCCAAGCTCGGTGGTTTCGATGACCTTCCACCAAACGCGCAGAGCTTTCTGACTGACTATCGAACCCGCCTCGAGACGATGACCGAGGCCGAGTCCACGGCCCTTGCTGTTCGCGAGGTCTACTGCGCTTATTACAACGAGATAGGAGCCGTCGGCGCGGCGCCGGAGCCAAAGCCTCGCACAGTAACGACAGCGGGCAAAGTCGGGAGAAGGCCTAAACCTCAGCCCAGTCTCTCGGCTGCGCGCCACTCGACGAGTCCAATGATCCGAAAATCGCTACCGGCACTGCTGATTTTCGCCTGCATGGTGGCGTTGATCGTCGGATATATAATCTTGACGCAGTAATACCGCGGAATTGTGTGCGGGAGAGAAAAAATACCGCTCACAGCGACCGCGCGAAACCTGGGCGGGGCGCGCCAAACTTCTCTGCCGTGCTCCTCCGCTCTATCAGCGCCCCCCATCGCATGTGACTTTCACATCGATTGAACGCGAAGTCCGCTTCTCTACCAACAGCGACCAAATTTGCGGACGTCGCGCACTTCGCATTTGAGCCATGAGCGGACTCAGTGCATCAGTTCTGTTTCAGGAATTCCAGGAGCGCATTGTTCACGTCTTTGGCGCGCTCTTGCTGAGTCCAATGACCGCACCTTTCAAGACTATTGTCTTGCGAAGCAAGGGCACGAATTGTTTCAGGCTAGGGACGAGATGGCTCCAACTCGGCGATCTGTAAACCCCGTCTCGATCGCCAACGACATAGAGTGCCGGGACCTGAACCTTTGCGCCAGACCATGGTGCGAGCAGTTCCCAATTCCGATCAACGTTGCGATACCAATTCAAACCTCCCCCAAAGCCGGTGCGCTTGAACTCCTCGACGTAAAATTCGATGTCGTTGTCCGTGAGCCACGTCGGCAATGATTGGGTTGTAGGCTTCCCATCAAGCCACCCCCCCCTCACTAGGAAGCATCGCGAGCGACGCAGGATCTTCAATCGGCGCATCGCCGGACAGAGCAAACAACGTTGTCTTGATTGCGTTGTGGACGTCTTTTTCGAGTTCTGCCTCGGCAACGCCCGGCGTCTGGAAATACAGTTGATAGAAGCGCTGCTTTTCGGTCCTCGGCATGACGGTGCTTGGTCGGTTGGGACCACGCACCTGAAATGGCACGCTCAAGCCAACGACGGCCCTAAATCGATCCGGTCTGAACAGAGCGCAGCGCCAAGCGACCAGCGCTCCCAAATCATGTCCGACAACGACTGCTTGATCCGTGTCGATCGCGTCGAGCAATCCGACCATGTCTCCGGTCAAATGCAATAGAGTGTATCGATCGATCGCATCCGGTTTGTCCGTCTGCCCGTACCCACGCATGTCGGACGCGATGGCGCGATATCCGGCGGCAGCGAGCGCTTCCAATTGGTGCCGCCACGAATACCAGCACTCCGGAAAGCCATGGCAGAGAAGCACGGTGGGGCCGCTCCCTGCTTCGGCCAGGTGCATTCGAATGCCATTTGTCTCGATAAATCGATGCGACATCGTCATCGCCAACCTCCGTAAGATCATTGATCTGATAGCTAATGAGTCACATTGTGAGCTCCAGCGACAACCGAAGTGGCTCCGCCGACACCCAGTCGAACGGCGGACCGCCAAAACGACATGCTCTACGAATTTATTTTCGAGCCCGCACCGCGCCTCCGGCAGCATCGGCGCGAGGTCGGCTTCGCGTCATTTTTCGGCGGATTTAGTAGGGCCTGTCGGCAGGTCGATGTCCGCTTCTGCCCATAAGCGCCGCGCCGGGACTGGCCGGGAGCGTGCGGTTGACCAAACCCCTGTGATTTGAACTCGCAAGCTGGGGCTCAAATTATTCGCGACGAACTTGCCGATCGCGAATGGACTGCCATCAAGCCGGTGCTCCCCGAACAAGAAACGTGGCGTTCCTCGGGTGAACGACCGACGTGTCCTCAATGGCATTTGAGCAACGTGCGGCTCGCACCAGGGTTAAGCTTCGACGAGGATGAGATGCCCTCTGCTTCAGCGCAGCAGTATCTGCTCGTCCCACGATGCCGTCATTGCGTCATTTTTGATATCGACGCAGCTCGGCGATTTGCCCGACAGGCGCGCCGCGCAAACACCTGTCCAGCCCTCTCGCAAAAAAATATTCCTGTTTCGTGTTTTCGGAAATCGTGCATACTCCGCGTGTCCCGCTTCTCCCAGGAGGCGCGCATCGCGATCGTCACGAACGTTGAAGCGGGATGCGATGGGTGCATAAAAGCATATTCCTGTTGCTGCCGGACGGGCGAGAGGCCTGTCCGAACCTGCTGGGCCCTAATAGGCCCTAGTTTCACATGGCGCTCGTGCGGGCCGGTCGCGGTGCCCTCTGGCTGGCGCTCTACGGCCCTTCCTGCGGCCTCGCCCATGATGCCTTGCGCCGCCGCTCCCGGTGCGTATCCGCGTTTCAGCGGCCGTCGCCAGCGTATTGTGAGGGGGCGCTGGATGACTTTTGCCGCACGATTGATGCGGCGCGCACGCCTGATGGCGTCTCGCCGAAGCGTCGGCGGAACGAGCGATTGAAATGAGAAAGGTCACCAAAGCCAACTGCAAACGCGATATCAATGATAGCCAAATGCAGATAGTGCGGGTCAGCCAACATCGCGAAGGCGCGTTCAAGCCGACACCCTGCAAGGTGCTCGGTGAACGACTTTCCGGTCCCTTCGAGCAATTTTTGCACGTATCGCCGCGACATACCGAGCGTTCCGGCAACATTGTCCAGATCGAATTTGGGATCGCCGAAGCGTTGCGCGACCTCCGCCAGGATCGCCTGCAGCTTGGCTGCCTTCACTCCCCGCTCCGTAACGATGTTTGCAGCTTCGGCGGTCGGCCCGAGCGTCGCGGCCACGAGATCGAGGAGATGTACGCCGATGGTGGAGGCCAGTTTTGATGACGGAGGTTCTTTGAAGAATGCGAGCGACCGCGCGTAGCGGCCGAGCAGTCTAAGCGCCGGTCCGCGATGTACCGGCCGACCTGAAAGATCTTCCGGCTGCGCAACCAGAGACCTCAGGGCAGCAGCCTGCACGGTCACGAATTTGACGCTGCCACCACGCGGCCCAAATACTCGCAGCGGCCTTCCCCGGTCAATCAAACAAGCGGAGCCGGCATCATAGACATGTTCCTGGCCAGCATTTGCAAATTGGACCGGCCCAGCCTCGACGATGTTCAGCCCGAATTGGTCACGACTATCCTGCCTGTAACGGATGAACTCCACCGGCGTGGTGACAATGCTACAAACGCCAATCGCGCCGAGGGACAAGTAGGTGACGTCGATACGCGGGCGGCCACCGCTGTGATCTATCACGTCCAAGGTAAGGTTCAGCCGCGCAAACTCCTCACGGAACGTGGAGAACCGAGCGCGCTCCGGCAGCATCTCGGTCGACCATCGCAAAAGGGCAGATGACGTTGGCATGCCCGGCCTCCCGTTTCGGTGCTCAACCACGCAAGAACGACTGAGCCACCCGACAGAGATCTGTAAATTCCTCGAATGACGCCAAGACGTCTCAAAATGAGACTATATCGGACTGCGCTTCGGTGCAGGTGTGAGGTGGATTACAAGGTAGGACTTCAAGAAAATGACGAGGAATTTCCCGTCAGGCTTTCGATGCTGACACGATTCGCATCGAGGTTGCGATGATGCGCGAAATGGCGTGACTGCACGAAGAGATTTCCGCTTAACGGCTACGAGAAGATTGCAGATCATTCGGTAGATGATTGAGGCCTCACTGCGGCCAATCCTTGCAGAGAGTGATGCCGATCATGATTAGCGGGCCGATTGCGACCGCCACCGGGCAGATAAAGGGCAACTCTTCCAGCACGCTGATGAAGGACCGCCCGGAAGCCGAGAGTTCTCTTCATATGCGCAAAGCGCCAGCCTGCCACGCCCATCGGACATCTCCGTTTGGCCCCGAGCAGCGGTGGTCTGATACTCATCGCGAAATTGGGACGAGCCATTACCAGTTCGGGTGTTCCGTAAAGCAAGGTGAAGGAACCCTTTAGCTCGTGGGGACGCGCGTTACCGGAGAATGATCCGCAGCGATTGCCGTCGTGATAGGCCACGCGGCTTTGATTGGACACCGCGCACACCGGGGTCGTTCATGTGATCCGAGGCTATTGTTTGGCTAGGAATATCGCCGCATGTGGAACTGGATGATGCTTGGGCTGGAAAGCAACCGCGTGATCGGCCTGCGGATGGCGAAGCTGATGCGCGGCGGCAAAGCCGCTCAACGTGAAGCCCAACTGATGGTGAGTGAGAAACTCTTTGCGGCGGCGAAGGCCGGTAAAAGCCTGATGGCTGGAGCATCCGGAGACAAGATTGTTGCGCAGTATCGAAGGAAGGTGGCGGCCAACGCCAAACGGCTCAGCCGCAAACAAACACGTCGCAAGCGAAAATCGCGCTGATCCTTCGACGGTGGGGCTTACTTGCTCTGGTGCTTGAGCGCCCACAGCGGGCAGGCTTCGTACTCGTAGGGGTCGTCACCGGTCGGCGACTGGATCAGCTTCGCCCGCTGCCCTCAGAATGGGGGCAATGTCTGCATCCCCAGATGTCAAGCAGGCCGGACCGAACACGTCGAACGGTGGATTTTGAGCCGCCGTCGAAGCCATGCCCGCAGCGCGAGCCTGTCGAGCCGCAGCGCCGCCGCCACGAACATTTCGAAAAACCGGTGGCGCTGCGCCGCATTGAGCCGCGCCCAGCCTTGCATCGTCGCCTCGGTCAGATCAGTGCGCCGCACAATCGTGAGGCTAGCACAGTGCACTGGGCGCGCTGACGTCTGCTACGCCCCACAAAGCGGCACGAACCGAACATCGCGGAAGGACCGAGTTGGGCCACTTCCGGACTCATGCATCGCAGCAAATTGCTGCGTGTTCGATCAGTCGTCGGGCACAAGGCGCGCCGGTCTCATTCGGGCAGTCTCGCTTTCCGAAGGCCCTCAATTAGCAGCTTCGAGCGTGATTGCCCGCCACGAGCGATGAACGCAGATATCGGCTGTCGTCGCTCGAAGGCGCAGATCTACTGAACCGCGCCGCCAAGAGCGGCGCGCCGATCGAGCAGGCTGCAAGATTCGTCTTGCAGACGTCAGGGCCGGGGGACCGAAGCCTTGACGGGCGGCTCCGGAGACCGATGCGGCCAGTCAGCGCTTCGTGGTCACCCAACCCATGAACGCACCGGCCGCATCCGCCCCGATCGCAATGCGCCCGAAATCGGGTACGTCGAACGGCTGCCGGACGATCCTGCCGCCATTTCGCTCGATCTCGGCAACGCGCCGGTCGACATCGTCGACTTCGAGATAGCTCAGCCAGTGCGGCGGATCGCCATCGGGAACTATTCCGCGCATGTCAAGGATGCCGGCCACCGGCTTGCCCTCCGCCTTGGCGATCCAGTAGGTGCGGTCCCGGTTCGGCATCGGCACGCCTTCGAACGCCCAGCCGACAGTCGCGGCATAGAACGCCTTGGCCGCCTCGACTTTCCGCGTATAGAGCTCATTCCAGACGAAGATTCCGTGAGTCATGGCGTCCTCCGTGTCATTGGGCTTGACCAGCGCCGCCGGCGAAACCGAATCTGAGCAAATTCGACAGCGCGCACCCAGAGGACGAACGAGATCTCGCAAGCCCGACAGCGGGCATCAAATCTTGCCCTTCGCCCAGACTCCATCTAATCGCGCAGGCGAGCGCGGCAATAGACGCCAGGTCAGCTCAGGGTCCATTTGCTGACGTGCCTAACGGATCCGTCCAGGTCTCTTTCTAACCGCGAAGCGGACATCGCATCCTAATTCGACACCGGATCTTCCTTTTCGCCGCGCGCGACAATGATCAGGGTGCTATTTGGCAGCGAGCGTTGCAGCGCTTTGGCTTCGTCCCATGGCGCGCGGAGCCAGGCATCGCGCTCGTCCGCGGTGGTCAGGATCGCCGGCATAGCTTTCGGGTGCACGCGGCCGACTTCGGCGTTCGGTTCGCAGGTCAGAAAGCCGTACAGGTCGCAGGCGATCTCGCCCTCCTTGGCCTTGCGCACGCTAGTCCAGGTAGTCCATAGGCCGGCGAAGCAGAGCAGGGGCCGGCTCTCGTCGAGGGCGAACCAGACGGGCACCTTCTTGCCGTCAATCGTGTCGTATTCGCTGAACGACGTGAACGGCACCAGGCAGCGGTTAGCAGGCGACAGCCAGCGCTTCCAGTGCGCGCTGTTGACATTGCGGATGTTGGTGACGCCGCTGTCCGGCTCCATGCGCAAGAGCTGCTTGAAGTCGACGGCCTTGCCTTTGGCCTCGAGCTTCTCGGCGCGCTTCTTCGTCGCCTGGAACAGCGCTTGCTGCGTTGAGGGCATGCCCCAGCGGGCCATCACCAGCTCGCGGGAGCTCTCGCCATTGCGGACGATCGGTGCTGAATAGTCGGGAAAGATCCCGGGCAGGGAGGGGAGGTTGCCGGTGCGATCCTGGCCGGCATCCACGCCGAACAGCCGCCGGATCGCGTCGGCGTTCTTGGTCATCGAATAGAGATTGCAGATGTGGACGGCCCCCCACTTGTCAGGATTGTAGCAGACTTCTGACCAGATCGCTTGCTATCAGATGTCCGGCCTGTTTGCGCGGACAAAGTCCGCTGGCCAAGATGGTGTTCGCTACGCACGCTCCAAGCACATAGGCGACACTCGTGGTGCCAGTGTAATCTTCGGAAGCTCGCGCGTATCGACCGATCGGTTCTTCCATCTACTGCGTCCTGCAAGTTCGTGGGCAATCCGCCGAGCAACCTCGCTCGCGGTCCGATCTCAGATCAAGTCGGCATGGCTGCTACCGGGTGGTAGTACACGCCGCCCGATATCATCAAGCGCCAAGCGATGCGGGCAAACTTGTTGGCCAATGCCACCGCAACCAACTTCGGCGGCTTTCGCTCCAGCAGTGAGGCGAGCCATGGTGTGGGCTTATGACGCCCTTTTCGGATATGCCTCAGCAGCGCCGTGGCACCGACAATCAACGTCGATCGCAGTACAGAATCTCCAGCCTTCGTGATGCCGCCGAATCTTTGCCGGCCGCCAGTTGAATGATCCTTGGGTGTCAGTCCGAGCCATGCCGCAAAGTCGCGACCCGATCTGAACGTCTCCGGCGGCGGTGCCTTCATGCTGAGCATCGACGACCCAATCGGACCGATGCCGGGAATTGTCGCAATACGCCTGCTGATGTCATCCTCGCGATGCCACTTCATCAGCTTGGCCTCGATCTTAGCCAGGCGGGCTTCAACCGCGGCATACTCGTCTGCCTGAAAGCGGAAGAGATCCCGCGCCATTTCCGGCAGGCTATCGTCTTCCAGCACGCGTTTGATGAGTGCGGCTACGTTCTGCCGGCCGGCGGGGCCGACGATACCAAACTCAGCGGCATAGCTTCTGAAAGCATTGGAGAGCTGAGACTTCACGCTGACCAAGCGTTCTCGCACGGTCATCAACATGCAGGCCGCTTGCCGCTCCTTCGATTTCACCGGTACGAACCGCATGCTGGGCCGGGTGACCGCCTCGCACAGCGCCTCGGCGTCGGCCGCGTCGTTCTTGCCGCGCTTCACGTAGGCCTTCACATACTGAGGTGGGATTAGCTTTACCTCATGTCCAAACGATTGCAACAGGCGCCCCCAATGGTGGGAGCTACCGCAGGACTCTATGGCAACGAGAACTGGCGGAAGTCGCTCGAAGTAGCGGATCATCTCGGCTCGCCGAAACTGGCGCCGAACGACCACCACCTCATTCTCATCAACACCGTGAAGCTGGAATACCGACTTCGAAGTATCCATGCCGATACGAACGGGAATATTCATTAGACTTTCCTCTCATCTTCCGTGACGCGAGAGCGCCATCAAACCGTGGAGATGAGAGGCCGTCCACACCAGCACATGACAGCTCGTTTCGCCGGACCTCTTGGACGCCGGTTAGCGCGGCATCGGCTTAATGCCGACCCATTTCCTGGTCCGCAATTGCGCATCTCATGATTGGAAGAGGCACGCCGAACGCAAACTCCGGGCCCGTGCAAGATCAGCGCCGAGGAAGACCTCCGGCTCTACCAGACGGTTTGGGTCGGGCGTGCTAACTGGACCCGATCGGCGGCCATGCGGGCCGGCGAGCCATTGAGACAAGGTTATCGGTCCCTGACGTCCGACGCGGCGATGTCGGCGAGGGTTTTCCAGAACCTGCCGTATGTGCCCATCAGGTTGCTGGCGAACTTCGTCGAGACGTCGAGGATCTCAAGCGGCGAGCGCATCGCGGCGATGTTGGCAACCAGGTCGAGGTTGTCCCGCCTCATCTCCACCAACAGCGTCTGGCAGGCTTTCATGCCGACGATCGCCTGCGGGAGTGTGTCCATCGCCGGCGAGCGAACGGCCGATCCTACTTCGTCCGTCGCTGTCCATTTTGCTTCCTCTGCTTCCGCACGAACTCCGACAGGCGCAGCGAGGACCGGCTCGGGCCTGGCGAGATGAGGAGGGAGCAGCGGCTGGGCTTCGAGTTCGGCAGGTGGGACCGGCGGCAGTTTCAGTTCGGTCTCCTGGCCGGAGACCTTGGGCAGCTTCGTTTCCGTCGTCGGAGCCGCCTGAAGTTCATGTCCTTCCGAGGTTGCGAGATTGACGGCAGGAATCGCGGGCCTGCGCGCCGCTGCGGAGTCGGCCGCATTGGGTTTCGCCGAAGCCGGATGACGGGACTTACCTGATTTCCGCTTGCTCATTGGGGTCCTCCGTGGCCTTTGCCGGCGCGTGGCCGCACATTCCAATCTTCTCAGGGAGAATTGTTTCCCTTGGTGACGCGAAGGCTCTCCTCGTTGAAGGGAAAGCGTAGCTCTCTAAGGCGGAGTCTGCTCCGCTCATTTGTTTGCCTCTTAACGTTCGCCCGGCCACCAGATCGAGGGTAGATCAGATGCCGAGATCTTGGTCCCGCGGAGACAGACGAGCACGCTCCGCTTATACGGATAGCCGCGCAGTTGCGAGCAATCCTTGCAGCGCATGTAGCGCTCGAGCTCGTGGATTGGCGTTGTCTTGGCCGGCGGACAACGTCGAGCGCAACGGTCTGATTGGTGTCGCAGCCGAGGCAGCGGACCTCCAGGTAGCCATAACCCGCATTCAATGCGTCACCGAGCGTCGGCGACGGTTGGGCCGGCCCCTTGTAGCCGAGCATGCGCTTATTCCAGGCCTCGCAGGCCAGGCAGTCGGCTTCCTGCCGCGCGAGTGCGGCACGCTCCGCTGCCATCCGGATCTCGGTGCCGTACAGCCTCTCGCGCGATTTCGTGCCCATGCGCCTATTGATTCCCGACCAAGGCCGGGAAGAGAAGCCGCTATTTCTGGGGATCGGAACCGGACAATGGCACAAGGCCGTCAGCACATGATACCTTGATCTCGCTTGAGGGTTGCGCTTGGTTAGCGCGGAGAGGCTGGGGTTGATGCGCTCATTATTTGCTGTTCTTTTGATTCTGCCGCTTGGCGGATGTTTCCAGTCCGCTGCGGAACGCCAAGCCGAAATCGCCGCCAAGGACGACATGGAGTGCCGGAGTTACGGCGCGCAGCCGGGATCGCCAGCCTATGTCCATTGCCGGGCCACCCGTGCGTGAGCCCACGAAGCGGGGGGCAACCAGAGCGGCCGAGCCCCCGCCGCAGGTGAAGATCTACGGCGATCCGCCGCCGCCGGTGCCAAACATGCTGCCCGAGCATCATAATTGCGTAACGACCTACAACCCTGTGATGCGATCGTCCTACACGAGCTGCACCTAGCGCCTTGGGCCCGAAGATGCCCTGGAGCTTTTCGCGGGCCTGGGTGCAAACGGCATTTGTCCAGCGGAGCCGGCCAAGTGCGATCGCCAGATCAAACCCGGCCTGTATTCCGCCTTTGCGACGAGCGCGAGCCCGCACCGGTGCGGAACTGTTGCGGAATCTGCTGCGTTTGGTTCTCGAAAAGGAGGATCACATGGCAAAGAAGGCGAAGAAGCAGACGTCGCGTGGACGCAAACAGGACCGTGCTCGGGTCGCTGGTGGGCAGGACCACGAGGTGCGCTACAAGGCGAAAAGACAGGGCGTTCGGCAAGTGACGTGAAAAAGGCTGTCAAGAAACTCGGCAATAGCCGTAAGAAAGTCGAGCGGAGCCTTGCCGGTGAGGCCAGCGCCGGAATTCACCTGGTCGTGGCTCGCTAAAGAGAGCGCGGCGCGGAGGGCCCAGACAGATCGCTAGCGCTCTGTTGTTCGCCCGCCTGGCGTAATGGAGCAAGCTTCACGCGGGCAGAAACAGGTTCGGGCGTTATGTCGCGGCAGCGAGCACAACGAAATTGGACTCGATTGCCGTCGATGGCGGCAACTGCCATCGGCCAGAAGCCGCACTTGGCGCAGGATGTTAGGACTTGGTTGGTGAAAACATACCGGGCCTCTTGTCGCCTTGGTCTCCCCAGCACGTCAACAGCAAATAGCGCTTCGTTCCAGTCCCGTTCGCGCTCCGTTTGCATCTCCACCGACCTTTTCGCTTTGATTTCACGAGAGATTTCGTGTTTCGGACTACCTCGACATAGTGGGATCGCCAGTTCGATCCATGTAGTGCCCACCATCCTCTTCAATGACTTAGGCGCCTTTTGCTGGGCGTGGGCTGCCTAAGGCTGTGGCCAGCCAGATCCAACGCGTTCAACTGAGGAAGATGGAGAAGGCGCTTACGCAGGCTGTTGCATTTCTGGATCAAGCCGCCTGTCGAATTGGTGCTCCTTCCGTCTCATGAGCGGCCAGGCCAATCTGGTGGCCAAGCGAAGCTCGCCGGGCTGCGCCAGGGCCGAACCAGCCTCGCAGAGCCTGATCTTCCATAAGCGATCTTCCCACGGCCGCAAACACAGCGCTACTAATAGCTTGTTGTTGCCGGCGCAGGTGGTCTTTGAGAAGCTTATGCCGAGTGATGTAGCCAGCGTTAACGCCGGGAATCGAGTGATTCATCAGGAGCTTCGCATCGATCTCGGACACGCCGGCGATCGTCGCGATCGTTCGGAATGTTTGTCGAAGGTCATTGCCCCACTTTGAGAGCTCATCTCGATCTTCCTTTGGTTCAGCGAGATGCCCCGATGCGCTCTCGGCTGGGAACACCCACTCTGTTGCCTGCGACGGATACATTTCTCTACCAAAGCGAATTGCCCGCACGAGACAGCGAACCATCTCTCGCGAGAGCGGGATGTCAAATGCACGTTTGCTGCCGCCCTTCGGCTTAGGAACGTGCAATGTGCGCCGTCGAAAATCTAGGTGGCTGGGCTTGATCTCCTGCAAAGCGGTTGGTCGCGACCCTGATAACAACATGAACAGATGAAATTCACGACGGACGGGGTTTTCAAGCGCTGCTAGCTGCGAGAACCAACCTTTTAGGTCACCAGCCCCCATCCCGGTGTCACGTCGCTTCTCCTCGTTCCAATCGACCGCGTCTGCAGGATTATCAGAAGGCAGTTTCTTGTTTGTCTTGCGCGCATGTTTGTAGATTGCCCGCAGAGTCCGCATGCTACCGTTGGCGATATATGGCCCATTTTTCTTGGTCACGTCGTCGTGCTTTTGCGCCACGCGAGCTGGATCGGTCGCGAGTTCACGCAAAGGCTCGTCCAGCCATTCCACAAAGATGCGTTCCACGTGATCGCGGTAGCTGTTGATGGTCTTTTCGCTCCGGCCTTTTCGCACCAGATGGGCGGCTACATACCGTTGCCAAGCCTGCCTGAGTGTCACATCTGCTGACGTTGCTGCCGTGCTCTCGGCGTTGTCGCTCGCACCGCCCAGTCCGTCTTGCTGAGCCGCCTTCGGATGCCTCCCCAGACTGATCTGGGATAGATAGTCTTTCGCAGTGGCGCGGGCCATCCGCGTCGACATTTCACGCGTGTCGCCGATCGACACTCGGATGGAGGACGCGCGCTTTCCTCCCTTTCTCAGATCGCCCTGAACGGCAAAGGTGCGCTTCCGCTTTCCGACGACCACGAAGAAGCCCTTCAATTCGGTGTCACGAGCCAAGTACCAACCATCATCCGCGGCGGGCAATTGAGCGATCGTTTTGTCAGTCAGCAGGATCCGGATGTCGGCCATGAGGGAGCGTCCAGGCAAGCTAAAACGGTTTTTAAACGGTTTTGGCAAACTGAGGAGTTCGAAGGTTTGTCTTCGAGGCACCGCGACGCTATGCGATAAGTGTCGACAAACAAAGAGTTTCTTGACCTGCATCGCAGCCTGGCGCGCAATCGGAAAGTGCCGCTAAGAGCTGAGCTAGAACTCTTAATCAGCGGGTCCTAGGTTCGAGCCCTAGTGCGCCCACCATGCCTTCCAAAGACTTAGCCGCTATATCTTCAGAACTGATCTTTCAGTTGGAAGGTCAGCTAGGAGATTTGTTCTCCATTCATTGGTCAACGATCATTTTCTAGTTTAAGTAGATATATCACATCATCTCATCCGGCCCGCCCGTGTATTGTCCCGGAGACCTCGCCCGTCGTCACCATGATGGCGACACTCCCGGAAAGCGACTGCCTCAGTCTTTTGCTCCGTTCGCAGGCTTCGGCCGACTTCGCTGCGGCTGACATCGCCGTGCTCGACATTCCGCTGGAGCCTGTGGCGCGCCGCGTCGGCGTGACCATCAGATCCGGCTGCCTGCCGACGACGGTCCAGAGCGCATTCTGCTCTGATTGCGGACTTGGTTCAGGGCAGTTGCAAGGCAAATACGAACGTCGAGCGATTGAGACCGGTGCGCTCAAAGCATCAACGGCGCCGCTGAGAAAAGATGAGACCTCGGATCGCGATGGTTGAGCCTTCGCCTCCGCGCCCTTACGCGCGGCATCAGCCTGGACCTTCACAAACGGCTTTGCGGCACTGACCTTCGCGCGCGATGTATCCACGAGCGCCGCCGTGTCGCGATCAGGAATTGAGCAGGCCAGGCCAAAAGCGCGGCAGCAGCGGTGAATTCCTAATCAATCAGCGGCGCCACGTGATCGCGTGCGGCGTTGCCGGCTACGATGCGCTGCATCATCGCGATGAATTGAGAGCGCTCCTTTTCGGTCAACTCGTCCAGCGTGGCGTCATGGGCGGCACGCGCGGCATGTTCGATTTTTGCGAGAAGCGCGGCTCCGGACTTGGTCAGCCGGCACAAGCGCGCGCGGCGGTCGGCGGCATTGATCGGGCGTTCGACCAAATTGCGGGCTTCCAGCCGCTTCAGCGCACCGGTCGTGGTGGTCCGGTCGAGCGCAATGTCGGCTGCCAAAGTGGTTTGATCAGCCGTTTTTCGCACTGCGAGTGCCGAAAGCAGGCTGTATTGCAGCGGCGTGATCTCGAACCGGCCGCATGCCTCCTGGAACAGCGCCACATGGATCTGATGCAGCCGCCGGATCAGGAAGCCCGGGCGCTCCGACAGTGGCCACGGGTGGTCGCCCCGCGTTTTTCGTGACTGCGTTTGCCGCAACGCACCTTCTCCGAACTTCGAGCGAAACTCCGCTCATGTCTCAACTATCTCGATTCGGAGCCGCTGGCGACATTCCGATGGCATGGAGCTTGCTTCGTGAATTGCGAAGCATGCTTCGTATTTTCATTTGCAGGTTCCGTGTCGAGGAGGTGCCATGTCCGTCAACGCCAGCTTTGACATCATCCTGCGCGGCGGGCGCGTGATCTGTCCGGCCTCAGGGATCGACGGCATCAGAGACGTGGCCATTCGCAACGGCAAAATTGCCGCGGTTCAACCCGACATCCTGCCGGCCAGCGCGAAGGCGGTGATCGATGTCACCGGCAAGCTGGTGCTGCCCGGACTGATCGATACGCACGCGCACGTCTATCAATATGTGTCCGGCCGCTTCGGCATGAACCCCGATATGGTCGGCGTCCATTCCGGTGTTACGGCCGTGGTCGATCAAGGCGGCCCTTCCTGCATGACCTTGCCGGGCTTTCGGCATTTCATCGCGGAGCCCGCAAAGTCGCGGGTCTATGCGTTCCTGTCCGCCTATCTCGTCGGCGGTCTCGAGGGGCATTATTATCCGCAGCTCTATAGTCCTGACGGCGTCGATATCGATGCGACGGTGAAGGCTGCGCGCGCCAATCCCGACATCGTGCGCGGGATCAAGGCCCATGCCGAGATCGGCGGCTTCGCGCGCTGGGGAATTCGCGTCATCGAGATGGCGGCGGAGATCGGCCGTCGTGCTGAGCTGCCGGTCTATGTTCATTTCGGTCAGCTCTGGGGTCTGCCCGCCAGCGGCGCCAATGGCGAGGATGCCGATACGATCCTGACCCGCGTCATTCCGCTGCTGAAGGAAGGCGACGTGCTCGCGCATCCGTTCACGCGCCATCCCGGCGGCTTTATCAACCGCGAGGGCGAAGTCCATCCCGTGATCCGCGCCGCGCTCGATCGCGGCCTCAAGGTCGATGTCGGGCATGGCAGCCATTTCTCTTATCGGCTCGCAAAGAAGGCGGTCGCCGCCGGAATTGTGCCGACGACGCTCGGCGCCGACATCCACGGCTATAACACCCATGTCCCAGCACCGGCTGGAACGCCTGATCAGCACGAGGATGATGAGAACCATCCGTTCGCTGGGCAAGCCAAGTTCAGTCTTGTGCAGGCGATGAGTTCGATGATGGCGCTTGGGCTCTCGCTCGAGCAGGTGGTGCCGATGGTGACGTCCAATCCGGCGAAGCTGTTGGGACGCGAAAGCGCGATTGGCGCGCTCAAGGTCGGCATGGATGCCGATGTCTCGGTGCTGACGAGGCGGCTCGGGCGTTTTGTCCTGCGCGACAACGAAGACAACCGGGTGATCGCCGACAGTCTGCTGCAGCCAGCGTTCTGCATGCGGGCAGGCGTGCGTTACGATGCAGATGCATCGATCCTGCCCGAAGCAGTCGCCGCATAGCTTTCGTAGGAGGAATTCGGTGCGCGACGGTGATCATTCTGCCGCGGACGAGCCGGGCGCAAGCCAAGGCGTCGGTGCGCGCCTGCTGCGCAAGGAAGACGACCGCTTGATGCGCGGGCGCGGCCAGTTCGTTGCCGATATCCGACTTCCAGGGTTGCAGGATGTCTCCTTCGTGCGCAGCCCACTCGCGCATGCACGGATCCGCGGCATTCAGATTCCGCAAGCCTATCGCAACAGTGTGTTCACGGCGGCGGATCTCGTCGGCGTCCAGCCGATCCGCGCAGTATCGGGCCTTCCCGGCTTCAAGATCTCCGAGCAGCCGGTGCTCGCGACCGGCAAGGTGCGCCAAGTCGGCGAACTCGTCGCGATGTGCGTGGCGCCGACACGGGCCGAGGCGGAGGACATCGCGGCAGCCGTGGTGCTCGATCTGCAGGAGCTGCCGGCGGTCCATGACATGCTGCGCGCACGCGATCCCGGCGCGCCGCTGGTCCATGAGCATTGGGGCGACAACATCTTCCTGGAGACCAACTACGAGGTGGATATCGCCTCGGCACTCGACGCCCCCATCAAGGTCAGTCGCGAGATCACCACGGCGCGCCAATGCATGTCGCCGCTGGAAGGCCGCGGCGTGGTTGCGACCTTCGATCACCGCCTCGATCAGCTCACTCTCTATTCTGCGGCGCAGATGCCGCACATCAACCGCAACGGCCTCGCCGAATGTCTCGGCATGGAACAGGGGCGCATCCGCGTCATCTCGCCGGATGTCGGTGGCGGCTTCGGCCATAAGGGAATTCTGCTCCCGGAAGAAGTCTGCCTGGCCTGGCTGACCATGCAGCGTGGTCACCCGGTGCGCTGGATCGAAGACCGACGCGAGCATCTAACCGCGAGCGCCAACTGCCGCGAACATCATTACAAGATCTCGGTCTACGCCGATCGCGACGGTCGCCTTCGCGGCATCGATTGCGAGGCGACGGTCGATTCCGGTGCCTATTCGTCCTATCCGTTCTCGGCCTGCCTGGAGGCGGCGCAGGTCGCGAGCATCCTGCCGGGCCCCTACGTGATGCCAGCCTATCGCTGCCGAACGTACTCGGTTGCCACCAACAAATGCCCGATCCTCCCCTATCGCGGTGTCGCCCGCACCGGCGTGTGCTTCGCGCTGGAGCTGATGCTGGACCTGGTTGCGGCCGAAGCCGGGCTCGAGCCCGGCGAAGTGCGGCTGCGCAATCTGGTGCAGCCGGCGCAGATGCCGTTCGACAACATCACCAAGAAGCATTTCGACAGCGGCGACTATCCGGAAGCGGTGCGTCGTGCCTTGGCGTCGATCGGCATCGAGGCGGTGCGCGCGCGACAACGCAGAGGTGAGCCTGATGGTCGTCGCATCGGGGGCGGGCTTGCGATCTATTGCGAGCAGGCCGCGCACGGCACCTCGGTCTATTCCGGCTGGGGCATTCCGATGGTGCCCGGTCACGAGCAGGCAACGGCGCGGCTGACGCCGGACGGCGGACTCGAGCTGCGCGTCGGCGTGCACTCGCACGGCCAAAGCATGGAAACGACGCTCGCCCAGGTCGCGCATGAAATACTCGGTGTTGACGCGGCCAAGGTTCGCGTCGTGCTCGGCGACACTGCGACGACACCATATTCGACCGGCACCTGGGGCTCGCGTTCGATGGTGATGGCGGGCGGCGCAGTCGCGACTGCCTGCCGCGCCTTGGCCGAGCGCGCCACGCGAATCGGCGCCAAGCTGCTGCAGCAGGATGCTGCGCAGGTGGTCTTTGACCATGGCGAGGTGCGCGGCGCCAACGGCAGTGTGAGCCTCCGGGAGATTGCCCACACCTGGTATCGCCGGCCGCAGGATCTGCCAGGTGATGTTGATCCCGGCGGACTGGAAGTGACGTCCGGCTACAAGCCGCAGCGCGATAGCGGCACCTTCAGCTACGCCGCCCATGCTGCCGTCGTCGCGGTCGATCCCGATCTCGGCACGGTCGAAATCCTGGACTACGTGATCGTCGAGGACGGCGGCGTGCTGGTCAACCCGATGGTCGTCGACGGCCAGATCTATGGTGGCTTGGCGCAAGGCATTGGCACGGCACTCTATGAGGAGATGCCGTTCGATGCCGCCGGGCAGCCGCTCGCCACGACGCTTGCGGATTATCTGCTGCCGGGGCCGACCGAGGTGCCGGCCCCACGGCTGCACCATATGGAAACGCCGTCGCCCTATACCGAGTTCGGGGTCAAGGGTATCGGCGAAGGTGGCGCGATTGCGCCGCCGGCCGCGATCGCCAACGCGGTGAACGATGCTCTGCGCCCGTTCGGTGCCGAGATCATGCGCTCGCCAATCACGCCGTATCGAATCGTGGAGGCGCTGCTCGCGGCGCCGACTGAGGGGAAGGTGGCCGAATGAAGCCCGCGCCCTTTGCCTATGAGCGTCCGCGCGATCTCTCCTCTGCGTTGACGTCGCTCGCCGGCGGCGGTCCCGCCGCCAAGATCATGGCTGGCGGCCAGTCATTGGGGCCGATGCTCAATCTGCGGCTGGTTGCTCCTGAGCTGATCGTCGACGTTACTGGTGTCGACGAGCTGAAACAGGCCGATCTCGATGGCGGCGAACTCGTGCTCGGCGCCTGCGTGACCCACGCCGATATCGAAGATGGCCGTGTGCCTGATGTCACTGGCGGCGCGATGCGTGCCGTGGCCGCCAACATCGCCTATCGCGCGGTCCGCAACCGCGGCACCATCGGTGGGTCGCTCAGCCATGCCGATCCGTCGGCGGACTGGGTCTCTGCGTTGTCGGCCCTCGGTGCCAGCGTCACACTCCGAAGCCAGGCCGGAACGCGCAAGATGTCGATCTCCGAATTCGTGACCGGAGCGCTGCAGAGCTGCCTCGAGCCCGGTGAGCTGGTTGTCACAGTCCATGTTCCGAAGCGATCCGGCTCGGCGCAGTGGGCCTATGTCAAGACGTGCCGCAAGACCGGCGAATTCGCCCACGGGCTCTGTGCCGTGCTGATCGATCCCGGCGCAGGCACGGCGCGCATCGTCATCGGGGCGATCGACGCCGCGCCGATCCTGGTGCTCCACCCGGAGGAGATGTTCGGTGGTCCCATCAAAGGGGATTACAAGGAACGGTTTGACGCGCAGGTCGCCGATCGTCTGCTGTCCGCAGCAGGGGTGAGCGAGCCGGCTCATCGGCACATTCATCTGACCGTGCTTAAGCGTGCGATCCGGGAGGCCGCATGACCGCGCTTGCACTCACCGTCAACCGGCGCGACGTCGAGCTGCACGCGGAGCCGCGGATGAACCTCGCCGATATCGTGCGCGACAAGCTCGACCTGACCGGGACACATCTGGGCTGCGAGCATGGCGTCTGCGGTGCCTGCACAATCCTGCTCGACGGTGTGCCGGTGCGATCCTGCATTACCTACGCAGCCGCCTGCGTGGGCGCCGATGTCACGACGATCGAGGGACTCGACGGCGACGAGATCGCGATCGAGCTGCGGGCGGCTTTCACCCGCGAGCATGCGCTCCAGTGCGGCTATTGCACGCCGGGAGTGCTGGTGTCCGCGCGCGATCTCGTGTTGCGCCTGCCGGAAGCGGATGAGCGACAGATCCGGATCGGCATGAGCGGCAATCTCTGCCGCTGCACCGGCTATGTCGGCATCATCAGGGCTGTTGGCTTTGTCATTGCGGAACGCCGCGCGCGCGGCATCGCCCCCGAGCCGGATGGTGGGCGCAAGCTTTTGGGTCCGGCGGGCTCCGGCCATGGCTCCTTTGGACTTGACGAACGACAAGCCACGACACGGTCGACGTCGGTTGCGACTGCCGAAGCCAAAATTGCCAGCAATGCTGCTGCGGATTTCAAGCCCGCTTCGGTCATCGCGCAATCGTTCGAGGTCGCTCATGCGCCCGACAAGGTGTTCGCGCTGTTCGTCGATATCGCCGCGGTGGCTTCCTGCCTGCCGGGCGTGACGCTCGAAAGCGCAAGCGACCCGCAGCATATCCGCGGCAAAATTCGTGTCCAACTCGGACCGATCGTGGCCAGCTTTGTCGGCGTCGCGCAGGTCGAGCGAGATCCGTCCACCATGTCCGGTCGCATCGTCGGAGCGGGCAGTGATCGGCGTAGCCGCTCGTCGGCCCAAGGCGAGATCCGCTATGTGCTGGCACCGATCCGTCAGGGCGCTGCAACGCGGGTCGATCTGTCGATTGGCTACACGCTCACCGGCTTGCTGGCCCAGGTCGGCCGCGCCGCCCTGGTGCGTGACGTCGCGCGACGCCTGGTGGCCGCGTTCGCAGACAATCTCGATCGGAAACTTTCGGGCGATGCACCGGGCGAGAGCCGACAGCGGGAGACTATCAACGCCCTGGTGATGTTGGTCGACATCTTGCGGGAGCGCGTGCCCCGCTGGCTTGGAGGAGGCGGCCGCCATTAGCGGCCGAACAGAGAGTTGCGGGATGGGGTGCCTCAGGCCGCATCGCGCGTAACTGGTATGCGACGGAGATGACATGATGCGAAGCCTTCGGACTGTTTCCTTCATTGCGCTGGCGACGGCCTGCCTCGGCGGCAGCGCCCTGGCGGCAGATACCATCAAGATCGGCGTGAACGAGCCCCTGACCGGCGCGTTTGCGGCTTCCGGCACCTATGTCGTGAACGGCGCCAAGATCGCCGCCGACGAGATCAACGCCAAGGGTGGCCTTCTCGGCAAACAGGTCGAGCTCGTAATCGAAGACAATAAGAGCAATCCGACCGAGGCCGCAGCGGTCGCGGAGAAGCTCATCACCAGCGACAAGACGCCAGTGATGATGGGCGCGTGGGGCTCCAGCCTGACGCTGGCCGTGATGCCGAAGCTGATGGAATATGAGGTCCCGATGGTGGTCGAGACGTCATCCTCCTCCAAGATCACGACCACCGGAAATCCCTACATCTTCCGCATCTCGCCGCCTTCATCGGTCGAAGCGGCCGCGTTCAAGACGATCGTCGACAAGCTGGCGCTGAAGAGGGTTGATTTCCTCGTCATCAACAATGACTGGGGGCGCGGCACGGCCGAAGACTTCAGCAAGATGATGAAGGAGAAGGGCATCGAGATCGGCGTCGTCGAGACGATGGACCAGGGCGCGCAGGACATGAGCGCCCAGCTTTCCAAGCTGAAAGGGACCGATTCCGAGACCATCATCGTGACGACGGCGGTGGATCAGCTGACGCTGATCTTCAAACAGGCGGCAGCACTCGGTCTGAAGAAGCGCATCATCACCACCGGTGGTTCGCAGAATCCGGACCAGATCATCGCGCAGGCCGGCGCCGCCGCGAACGGCACCATGCACCTGACCACCTTCCTGCCGTGGTTTCCCGACCAGACCCCGAATCCGGAAGCGACCAAATATTTCATCAGCGAATGGAAGAAGCGCGGCTTTGATTTCGCCGGCTGCACCGAGAGCTTCCGCGGCTATGACGGCATCCGCACCGCGGCCGCCGCGATCGAGAAGGCGGGCAAGGCCGACCCTGCGGCGATCAAGGCCGCGCTGTGGGATATCGACGTCAAGGGCCTGAACGGCGACATTCTGTTCAAGAAGTCCGGCCCCTCTGGCAAGGAGAGCGGTCAGAGCCAGCCGAATGTCTATCTCATCGAGATCGATGACGGCAAAGTCGGTATGAAGAGCCTGTGAGGTGTGGCGACTACGGGCGAAGCGCCAACGCTTCGCCCACACCGGCGTGAGGACGGCATTTGAGCGAGTTTCTCCAGCATCTTCTCAACACGCTCGTGCTCGGCGGCACCTATGCGCTGCTCGGCATCGGGCTCACGCTGATCTTCGGCATCATGAATGTCGTGAATTTCACCCACGGCATTCTCTACACGTTCGGCGCCTACATCATGTTCATCGTGGTGCAGAAGCTGGAGCTGAATTTCTTTCTGGCGCTGCCAGTGGCGGTCATCAGCGGCTGGCTGCTCGGCGCGCTGGTCGAACTGACCCTGTTGCGGCCGCTCCGCGGTTCCGACATCGACACCACCATGCTGGTGATGATCGGTGCCTGGATCGCGATGCAGTCGGCAACGCTCTGGATCTTGGGTGGGGTGGCTAAATCAGTGCCGACGCCATTTCCGGAAGCCCCCCTTGTGCTTGGCCCGGTCTCGGTTTCCTGGCTGCGGCTGTTCGTGCTCGCTGCCGCAGCGCTGCTGATCGTGCTTACCTATGCTCTGATCAATCGCACCCGGCTCGGCTGCGCGATGCGTGCGACGTTCCAGGATCACGACACGGCGGCGCTGATGGGCGTCAACGTCGACCTGATCTATAACTCGACCTTCGCGCTCGGCTCCGGCCTTGCCGCCGCCGCCGGCGCGCTGCTCGGGCCCGTCTACGTCATCTATCCGCAGATGGGGGATCTCGCCGCCGTCAAAGCCTTCGCGATCGTCATTCTCGGTGGGCTCGGCAACATCACCGGCGCGGTCATCGGCGGCTTCATCCTGGCTCTCGCCGAGGAGTTCGGGGCCGGCTATGTCTCGTCGGGCTATCGCGACGCGATGGGCTTCCTGATCATCATCGCGGTGCTGATCTTCCGGCCGACCGGCTTGTTTCCCCGCGCGGAGCGAGTCGGATGAAACTGGCGGTGTCCATCGCGGCCGTCGCAGCGCTCGCCTCAGTGCCGCTCTGGCTGCGAGATCCCTATCTGCTGAACGCGCTGATCACGACCGGCATCTTCGTGGTCGGCGCGATGAGCCTCAACCTTTTGCTTGGCTTCACTGGTCAGCTCAGCCTCGGCCACATCGCCTTCTTCGGCATCGGCGCCTACGTCAGCGCATTGACCTCGCTCGGCTTCGATATCGGGCTTCCCGGCGGCTTTCGCATCGTGCATGAGCCCTGGCCGCCGCTCGCGGGCTTTGCGCTCGCCGTGCTCGCGGCCGCATTATGCGGGTATCTGGTCGGGCGGCTGTCGTTCCGGGTGCGAGGCGCTTATTTTGTGATCGTCACGATCTCCTTTGCGGAAGTGGTGCGGCTGGTCGCGTTGAACTGGGTCGAGCTGACGCAGGGGCCTCTGGCGCTGACCAGCATCCCACCGATGCAGGTCGGCTGGCCGGGCCTCGGCGAGTTCGTGTTCAGGACCAAGCTGCATAATTACTACCTTGTGCTCGGCACCGCTGCCCTCTGTTATCTTCTGATCGCACGACTCGTCGACTCGCAGTTCGGTCGCGCCATGCGCGCCCTGATGGAGAACGAGACGCTGGCGGTCTCGATCGGTATCGATGTGACGAGGACGCTGACCATCGCCGCCATGGTCTCGGCTGGCATCGCTGGAGCGGCCGGCAGCCTTTATGCGCATTACATGAAGATCATTGATCCCGAAGTGTTTGCCTTCATTAATACCGTGACGATGGTGATCATGGTCATCACCGGTGGCAAGGGATCATTGGCCGGTCCGGTCGTCGGTGGCTTGATCTTCGGGTTGATGCCCGTTGCGCTTCGTCCGGTGATGGCGCCGGAGGCGCAATGGATCGCCTATGGCGGGATCCTGATCGCCATCCTGTTCGTGATGCCGCGCGGCATCGTGCCCGCTCTTGCGAGGCACTTTCCGCGATCGAACCCGGCTGCACCGGAGGCCTTCGCGAACCGCGACGCGAAGGAGAGCGCGTGATGGCGGAAGCGGCGCTGCGCGTCGACAAGGTCGCGATGCATTTCGGCGGGCTGGTCGCAATTTCCGACATGACTTTCGCGGTGGGGGAGGGCGAGATCGTCAGCCTGATCGGGCCGAACGGCGCGGGCAAGACCACCGCCTTCAATGTCGTGACCGGCTTTCTCACGCCGACGCAGGGCGAGGTCAGCTACCGTGGCCAGGTGCTGACCGGGCTGAAGCCGCAGCAGATTGCGAGTCTTGGGCTGGTCAGGACGTTTCAGCGCACCAGCGTGTTTCCAAACGACACCGTCTATCAGAATGTGCTGATCGGGCTGCACCGGCGCGGCAAGGCAACGCTGTTGTCCTCCATTCTGGGTTTGCCAGGGGCACGCCAATCGGAGGCGGCATTGAGACGGGAGGCGGTCCAGCTCATCGAATGGATTGGGCTTGGGCGGCGCGCCCATGATCTGGCCGGATCGCTGTCCTACGGCGAGCAGCGGCTGGTCGGAGTGGCCGTGGCGCTTGCGGCCGAACCCTCGATGCTGCTGCTCGACGAGCCGGTGTCAGGCATGAATGCGTCGGAGACGCACACCTTCGTGCAGTTGATCCGCAAGCTTCGGGATCGCGGCATCACGATCCTGCTCGTGGAGCACGACATGCCGATGGTGATGAGCGTCTCCGACCGCATCGTGGTCTTGAACTATGGCCGGATCATCGCCGAGGGTCCTCCGGACGTGATCCGCAACGATCCCGCCGTGATCGAGGCTTATCTCGGCCAAGGCGTGAAGCATGCTTGAAGTGCGTGACATGGTTTGCGGCTATGGCGGTGTCACGGCGCTGCACGGCATCTCGCTCAAGGTCAAAGCGGGACAGCTGGTGGCGCTGATCGGCGCCAATGGGGCCGGTAAGAGCACGACCTTGCGCGCAATCTCCGGCCTCGTGCCATTGCGCGCGGGATCGATCCGCTTTCATGGCCAGGACATTGGCGGCGTCCGGCCGCCGCGCATCCTCGCCGCTGGTCTTGCGCATTGTCCGGAAGGCCGCCGCGTCTTCCCGCATATGAGCGTCGAGGAAAATCTCGATATGGGGGCCTATCTGCGCAGCGACCGCAGCGAGGTCGCGGCGGATCGCGATCGCATCTACAGCGAATTTCCGCGGCTGGCGGAGCGCAGGAAGCAGGCCGCCGGCACGCTGTCGGGCGGCGAGCAGCAGATGCTGGCGATCGGCCGCGCGCTGATGTCGCGACCCCGGCTCGTGATGTTCGACGAGCCGTCGCTTGGGTTGGCGCCGAATATCGTCGAACGGACCTTTGCGATCATCCGCCGCATCAGAGACTCCGGAACGACCGTGCTGCTGGTTGAACAGAATGCGTTCGCCGCGCTCGATATGTGCGACTACGCCTTTCTATTGGAGAGCGGGCGGATCGTGTTGTCGGGATCGGGCGCAGAGTTGATCGCGAACGAACACGTCCGGAAGGCCTATCTTGGTGGATGATCATCTGCCCGGGGACTCCGCAGGGTCGCGTGGCCTTTGGCTTCCTGTTTGTGATTTCAAGCGGCTCGTGGATGCCGGCATCGTGCCGCTCCGCGTCGCCGGACTAGATCTGGTGCTGATGGCGAGTGAAGGCCATGCGTTCGCCTGCGAACGCGCTTGTCCGCACGAACAGGCCGATCTCGCTGGTGGCCGCGTCTCCGTCGGCCGGTTGTTCTGCCCGCGCCATGCCGTATCTTTCTGTCTCAGCGACGGCGCGGTCTCATTTGGCTGGCAGATACGGCCGTTGCGGCTGTATCCGGTGCGGGTCGAGCGGGGCGAGGTCCTCATCGACGCCGCTGTGCTGAAATCGGCAGGCGAGGGGTAACCTGCATCAAGGCAGAAGCTCCCGAGCAGCGTTGACCAATGCACCATCGGGCTGGCGCAGCTCGGCAAGGATCGTGAAGTGGTCGGCCCCATCGATCGGAAGCAAACGTCCCGGCGCGCCGACTGTGCTACGCCGCTCATGGAAGTTGATCGAATCGAGCACCAGCGCCGGAAGCTCGTTGGTGCCATAGGCGATATCGAGGCGCTTGTTGATCACCGGCAGCCGCAGCGGCGACAGCGTCTCGATCTCCTTATCGGTGAGCTTCAGCGCAGTGTTCAATCCGGTATCGCGAATCGGCGCGAGTTCGTACACGCCGGAGATCGCGAGGCCCGCGGCAACGCGCGGATGATCGAGCGTCATCGCGACCAGATGCCCGCCGGCGGACCAGCCTGAGGTGACAACGGGGCCTGCGATCCTGTGCGCCGCGCCGTTCTCGGCGAGCCAGTCCAAGGCGCTACGGATCTCATCGACGATCTGCGTCAGGGAGACGTCGGGAGCCAACGAATAGCCGGGGATTGCCACCGACCAGCCATGCGAGGCGACGCCTTCGACCAGCATGGCGAACAGCTCGCGCGAATTGCGTTGCCAGTAGCCACCATGAATGAAGACCAGGCACGGGGCGTTGGGATCACGGGCCGGATAGAGATCGATCTTGTTTCGCTCACGCGGACCGTAAGGCAGGTCGAGCGCCGAGTTGAGCGTCGCGCGCACACGGGCAGAGGCCGCATTGCGCTCGGCGATCAGCTCCGGGCTGTTCTTGACCGCGCGGTTGTTGTCATAGGCGGCATCCCGCTCGCTCTGCGACAGCCTGTCCCAATGGTCGCGGGGATCGTCAGGACGATGCCGGGTAGCGGCAGCATTGTTCATTCGCTCATCTCCTTGAGCTCGGTCGTTCTGCAACCAACACGGACGTCTGCCCGACTGTCGTGTGATGCTCATTGCATTTGTTTTCAGTGTCGCCCAGGCGTCTAGCACGACGACGAGAGCGAGACCAAGCCGAGGTGCTCATGCGGTCTCTGCCCAGATCGGGCCCGAGTATATATCAATTGCTCATTTTGCGCGCAGTTGTCGCCTAATATACTGGCGCGGCATCCTCTTTTCCTTGATTGTCGATTCGGTCATAAGCAAATTTTGGCGTATCCGCTGCGAGCGATACGCTTTTGGGATTTCAGGGGTGACTTCGGCCGATCATGACAAATGATGCTGGGGAGGCAGGCTGGCGTGTCGGTGTGCTGTTCTCGCAGACTGGTGTGACCTCGGGCATCGAGCGGACGCAGCTCAATGCCACCCTGTTGGCGATCTCGGAGATCAATGCCGCCGGCGGCATTCTCGGCCGGCCCGTGGAGCCGGTGATCTACGATCCTGCGTCGGACCCGAAGAAGTTCCGCGCCTTCGCCGAGCGGCTGTTCCAGGTCGACCGCATCCGCCTGCTGTTCGGCTGCTACATGTCGAGCACGCGCAAAGCCGTGCTGCCGTCGGTCGAGGGCCATCGGGGCCTGCTATTCTATCCGACGCTCTATGAAGGCTTCGAATATTCGCGGAACTGCATCTACACCGGCGCGGCCCCCAACCAGAATTCGCTGCAACTGGCGCGCTTCCTGCTGTCGACTTATGGCAACCGCTTCCTGTTCGTTGGCTCGAACTACGTCTACCCCTATGAATCCAACCGGCTGATGGCCGATTTCGTCGTGCAGGGCAAAGGCAAGGTGCTGGACGAGATCTACGTGCCGCTACACGCACAGGCCAAGGACTTCGACAAGGTCATCGCCCGGATCAAGAAGACGTCGCCGGACGTGATCTTCTCGACCGTGGTCGGCAGCGGCACGGCCGATTTCTACCGTGCCTACCGCGCGGCCGGCTTCGATCCGATACGGATGCCGATTGCGAGCCTGACCACCAGCGAGGCCGAGGTCGCCGAGATGGGAGCGGAAGCGGCCGAGGGCCATATCACGGCGGCGCCGTTCTTCGAAACATTGTCGTCGCAGGCGGCGCGGCGCTTCGTCGCCAGCTTCAAGGCTCGATATGGCGAGGATGCACCGGTGACCGCCTGCGCGGAAGCCGCCTACTTCCAGGTCCATTTGGCCATGCGCGCGGTGGCCAAATGCGGCTCGGACGATCCCGAACAGGTGCTCGGGAACATGCGCGATTTCGAGTTCGATGCGCCGCAGGGGCGGGTACGCGTCGATCCGGAGAACAACCACACCTATCTGTGGCCGCGCATCGCCCGCGTCGACGGTATGGGTCGCTTTCAGATCGTCTGGAATCCGGGCGTGCGGGTGAAGCCTGACCCGTACTGCGTGGTCCAGAGCCTCGACGACTGGTCGGTCGACGAGCAGCAGCTCATTCGCTCCTGATGATCAGGGGCGCGGGACGGAGAACTGGACGTGGCCATCCAAATTCTTCGTGATCTGCGCGGCTTGCGGGTCCACGTGGTGCACCCGCCGGACAGTGAGCGTACCAAGCTCGTCGAGCACCTGCGCCGCATCGGCTGCATGGTCGAGATGCAATGGCCGGTGCCGGAATGCTGGGCAGAAGGTGCCGATGTCATCCTGCTGGCGATCGAGCACGATATGCGCCTGGAGATTCAGCGTTTGCTGAAATCTGATGCCGGCCTTCGGCCGACCCTGATCGCAGTCGTTTCCTATGAAGACCCGTCGACATTGCAACTGGTGCTTGAGGCCGGCGCCGTTGCGGTGATCGAACGACCCATCCGGCCATTTGGATTACTGACGAATCTGACGATCGCCCGCAGCCTGTGGTTGGAGCGGCGTGAATCCGAGAAGCGCCTGCGCAAGCTCGAACGCAAGCTGGCCGGCATCCAGCGGATCCAGAAAGCCAAGGCGATCCTGATGGATGGTCAGGGACTGAGCGAGGCTGATGCCTACGAGAGCATTCGCAGACAGGCGATGTCGAAGCGCCTCTCGATGGACGACATGGCCGCAGCTATCATTCACGCAAACGAGCTCTTGCAATACCGCGCCAAAGGTGATTAGCTTTTATTAGTTGAGGGGAGAGCATCCTTTCGACATCGCCGGACCATCGATGATGCTGGTCTGGCACCGGCTAGGCAGCCCGAAGAACCCGTGAAGGGTTCGTCGGGCTTTTTGTTTTTGGACCGAGTTTCGCCGCCGACGCACACCACGTTGTCGGGGCTCGATCCGATCTGGGCGAATTTCTGGCAGCAAGCAACGCGCTTCGGCGCGAACGAGGCCGTGTGTCTGGACAACGGGGAGTGTGCGGTATGGCAGTTGATAGACGCAAGTTCTTGAAGAGCGGCGCTTTGGCGGGTGGCGCGCTGATCACCTCGCCATGGGTGTTTTCGACCGGTGCGAAGGCTGCGGGCGAGATCAAGGTCGGTGTGCTGTTCTCGCTCACGGGCGGTCTCTCGATCATCGAGAAATCCTTGCACGATGCCACGATGATGGCGATCAGCGAGATCAACGCCGGCGGCGGTGTCAAAGGCATGAAGATCACGGCTGTTGCCGAGGACGGCGCCTCCGATCCGAAGACCTATAACGAGAAGGCGTCCAAGCTCGTCATCCAGGATCGGGTCCCGACAGTATTCGGTTCCTACACCTCCGCCAGCCGCAAGGCTGTGCTGCCGGTGTTTGAGAAGCGCAACAACCTCTACTTCTATCCGACCTACTATGAAGGCTTCGAGTGCTCGAAGAACGTCGTCTATACCGGTGCCGTTCCGAACCAGCAGCTATCGAACTTCATTCCCTGGATCATCAAGACGCTGGGCAAGAAGAAATTCTTCATCGTCGGGTCGAACTACATTTACCCGCGGGAGATGGCCAAGGTTTCCAAGATTCTGATCGAGAAGAACGGTGGCGAATGGATCGCTGACGAATATCTCGAGCTCGGTCATTCCGAATGGGGGTCGATGGTCAACAAGATCAAGTCGTCCGGCTGTGACGTCGTCTTGTCGAACGTGGTCGGTGACTCCGTCGTCGCATTCTACCGCGAATACAAGAACCAGGGTCTCACCCACGACAAGCTGCCGATCTGTGCAACCGTCACCTCGGAGATCGAGATCGCGGCGATGGGCGCGGAATATGCGGTGGGCTCCTTCACCTCGTTCCCGTATTTCCAGGCCATCGACACCGATCGAAACAAGGCGTTCATCGAGCGCTATCGTGCGTTCGTGAAGGATCCGAAGGCGGTGACCCATCACGCGCTCGAGTCGTCCTATTTCCAGGTCTTCCTGTGGAAGCAGGCGGTCGAGAAGGCGGCCGAGATCTCGCCGACCGCGATCCGCGAGGCCGTCAAGGGCCAGGAGTTCGATGCGCCCAACGGCCATGTCAAGATCGAGCCGGAGAACCTGCACACCTATCTCACCCCGCGTATCGCACAGTGGCTCCCGGACGGGCAGGGCAAGATCATCGACGCCTACAAAGAGCCGGTCATGCCGCTTCCTTACGTCGCCTACGGCGAAACCCCGACCAACCTCTTCTGCACCTCGAAGGGGTTGGATGCGGCCAAGTTGAAAACCTGACGTCAAAAACCCGACCTGAAGGAAATCTCGTCCGCCGCGCGTTCTCCCGCGCGCGGTGGACGGCGGAGGCATATGGCATGCTCGAGGTCCTGTTCATCGGTCTCAGCCTGGGATCGATCCTGCTGTTGGTCGCGCTCGGCCTCGCCATTACCTATGGCGCGATGGGCGTCATCAACATGGCCCATGGCGAGATGGTGATGGTGGGGGCCTATGTGACCGTGCTGTCCGGGCTGTGGCTCGGCACCAACATCTTCGTCGCGATCCCGCTCGCCTTCATCGTCACCGCGTTACTCGGACTTTTGATCGAGCGGGTCGTCGTTCGCAAGCTTTATGGCCGGCTGCTCGATACGCTGCTTGCCACCTGGGGCATCGCGATTCTGATTCAGCAGGCCGTCAGACTCGAATTCGGGCTGTCGTTCCTCGGCATTCACATCCAGGGCCTCGGACCGGGCCTGCAGAACGTCAGCGTGCCGGAGATCCTGCAGGGCACGCTCCGTATCGCAGGCGCCGACATCAATCGCTACCGCGCCTTCATTATTGTGGTGACCGCTATTCTCGCTCTCGCTACTTGGTTTGTGATCTACCGCACCGTGGCCGGCACCCAGGTTCGCGCCATCATCCGCAATCCGAAGATGGCGGCGGCCTGCGGCATCGATGTCACGCGCGTCAACGCGCTGACCTTCGCATTCGGCTCCGGTCTTGCCGGCGTTGCCGGCGTGATGATGTCCGGCTTCAAGACCGTGTTTCCGGACATGGGGACGCCGATGGTGGTCGACGGCTTCCTGGTCGTCGTGATGGGTGGCGTCGGCAGCCTGCTCGGCTCGGTATTCTCTGCGGGCATTCTCGGCGAGATCAACGGCTTGGTGGCGGCCGCGACCAACGACATTCTCGCCCGTGCCGTCGTGTTCGGCGTCGTGATTGCGATCATCGTACTCAAGCCGAAGGGCCTGTTCGCCCTGAAGGGGCGCTGACCATGCTGTCCAGGCGCCGCATCGACTGGGCGATCTACGCCGCGTTCATTGTCCTGATCATGGTCTTCCCGTTGATCATGGATTCGTTCTGGCTGAACCGGCTCGCAAAATATCTCGTGTTCGGCATGCTCGGCATCGCCGTCGCGCTGTCGTGGGGCTACGCCGGCATCCTCAATCTCGGGCAGGGGCTGTTCTTCGGGGCCGGCGCCTACATGCTGGCGATGTCGCTGAAGCTGGCCAGCACCACCAGCCTGCAGCAAGGCTCCGACAAGCCGGTGCCGGACTTCATGCTGTGGAATGCCGAGCCCGGCGCCAAGACCGAGCTGTGCTGCATCAACAAGGCCTCGTTCCTCTGGCTACCGTTCCAGAGCCAGTGGTTCGGCGTCGCGATGGGCCTGATCCTGCCCGTGTTGATCGCCTTCGTGCTCGGCTCGATCGTGTTCCGCAAGCGCATTTCCGGGGTATTCGTCTCGATCATCACGCTGGCGCTGGTGCTGCTGGTCCGCCTCATCATGATCGACGCCCAGCCGGTTACCAACGGGTTTAACGGCCTCACCGATCTCGGCTGGTTCAAGCTGGGAGGATTCGAGTTCGACCCCTATGTGGTGCCGAGCTATTACCTGATTGCGATCTCGCTGAGCGTCGTGCTGGTGCTGGCGCGGCTGCTGGTCGAGACCCGGGCCGGTGTGATTCTGCAGGCGATCCGCGACGACCAGAATCGGGCGCGTTATCTCGGCTTCGACGTTCCGGCCTACCAGACCTTCTTCTTCGCCGTGTCGGCGCTGATCGCCGGCTTCGCCGGCATGCTCTATGTGATCGTATCGGAGTTCGCCTCGCCGACCTTCATGGATCTGAGTTTCTCGATCACCATGGTGGTGTGGGCTGCCGTCGGCGGCCGCGCCTCGATCCTAGGGGCGTGCATCGGCGCCATCCTGATCAACATGATCTCGGCGACCGTCAGCGAGACCGAAGGGTTCGCGGAGGCGTGGAAGGCGATCATCGGCCTCGTCTTCGTGCTGGTCGTGCTCTATCTGCCGCGTGGCATCGCCGGTCTCGCGCACGATCTGATCGACCGCTTCGTCGCACGCAGGACGCCTGACCGGACGCCAGCGTTGCGTGTCAACGGCGCGTCCTCACAGCTTGCAGAGTAGGCCGATGGCACAGGCAGCATTGACCATTGATGGGCTCAGTGTCGACTTCGAGGGCTTCAAGGCCGTCAACGGCGTGTCGATGATCGTCGAAGACGGCGAGCTGCGCGTCCTGCTCGGCGCCAACGGCGCCGGCAAGACCACCCTCATGGACCTGATCTCGGGCAAGACCAGGTCGACCGGCGGTCGCGTGTTTCTCCACGATACCGACATCACGAACTGGGAAGAGCACAGAATCGCGCGCGCCGGCATCGGGCGCAAATTCCAGATCCCGAGCGTGTTCAAGGAGCTGACCGTCCGCCGCAATCTGGAGGTCGCCAGCTGCACGAGCCCGAGCGTGTTCGCTAATCTTGGCTTCGGCTTTCCGGCGAAGGCGAAGGTCGACGAGGTGCTGGAGCTGATCGGGCTCGCCGAAGAAGCCAACCGCGTTGCGGCCTATCTCAGCCATGGCCAGACCCAATGGCTCGAGCTGGGTCTCCTGATCACGCAGGACCCGAAGATCATTCTGCTCGACGAGCCGACCGCGGGCATGACCCAGGCCGAGACGCATAAGACATCACTGATCGTCAACAATCTCAAGGGGCGCCACACCATCATCGTGGTCGAGCATGACATGGCGTTCGTGCGCGAGATCGCCGAACGGATCACCGTCCTGCATCTCGGGCAGGTGCTGGCGGAGGGTAGCGTCTCCGAGATTGAGACCGATCCCAAGGTCAAGCAGGCCTATCTTGGCTCGAAGGGGATCACCTGATGCTGGCGCTCTCGCATGTCGACAGCTTCTACGATCGCAGCCACATCCTGCACGACATCTCGCTCGATGTGCCTGAGAGGCGCGTGACGGCCGTCTTGGGGCGCAACGGCACCGGCAAGACGACGCTGCTCAAGACCCTGATGGGATTGACCGACCGCATGGACGGGCAGATCAGGTTGGCCGATCGAGAGATCGGCGGTGAGCCGACATTCAGGCGGGCGCGCGCAGGGATCGCCTATGTGCCTCAGGGCCGGGATATCATTCCCGATTTCACGGTCCGCGAGAACATCCTGATGGGCTCGTTCGCGCGGATCGACGGCAAACGCGAGATTCCGCCGCTGGTCGCCGAGCTGTTTCCTTATCTGATGAACAATCTCGACCGCAACGGCGGCGTGCTGTCCGGCGGCCAGCAGCAGCAGCTTGCGATCGCACGCGCGCTTGCCGCCGACCCCAAGATCATCCTGCTCGACGAGCCGAACGAAGGCATCCAGCCGTCCATCGTCGAGGAGATCGAGCAGGTCATCGTCCGGCTCAACGGGGAGATCGGACTGACCGTGATCCTGGTCGAGCAGAACGTCTCGTTCGTCCGCAATGCGGCGCACCGTTTCGCCATGATGGAGAAGGGGCGCATCGTCGCGGCGGGCGACATTTCGGAACTCACCGACGCGATGGTTCACCGGCACATGGCGGTGTGACGGTGGCGGCGGGTGGAGGCAGAGGGCGGTGCGTCGGCCAGCGCATCGGAACTTGAACGGCAGGGCTTATGACGGGTTGGATGCAAGGAGAGCAAGATGCTGCACGGTGATATCACTTCAAGTCAGGACACAATCGGCGTCGCCGTCGTGAACTACAAGATGCCGCGCCTTCATACCAAGGCGGAGGTGCTCGACAACGCGCGCAAGATCGCCGACATGATCGTCGGCATGAAGACCGGTCTGCCCGGGATGGATCTCGTCATCTTCCCGGAATACTCGACCCACGGCATCATGTACGATTCCAAGGAGATGTACGAGACCGCCTCGACCGTGCCCGGCGACGAGACCGAGATCTTCGCGGAAGCCTGCCGCAAGGCCAAGGTCTGGGGCGTGTTCTCGCTGACCGGCGAGCGCCATGAGGAGCATCCGAAGAAGGCGCCCTACAACACGCTGATCCTGATGAACGACAAGGGCGAGATCGTGCAGAAATACCGCAAGATCATGCCTTGGGTGCCGATCGAGGGATGGTATCCCGGCAATTGCACCTACGTGTCGGAAGGTCCGAAGGGTCTGAAGATCTCGCTGATCATCTGCGATGACGGCAACTATCCCGAGATCTGGCGCGACTGCGCCATGAAGGGTGCCGAGCTGATCGTGCGCTGCCAGGGCTACATGTATCCCGCCAAGGACCAGCAGGTGATCATGGCCAAGGCCATGGCCTGGGCCAACAACGTCTATGTCGCGGTTGCCAACGCGTCCGGCTTTGACGGCGTCTATTCCTATTTCGGCCATTCCGCGATCATCGGCTTCGACGGCAGGACGCTCGGGGAATGCGGCGAGGAGGATTACGGCGTGCAGTATGCGCAGTTGTCGAAATCACTGATCCGCGACGCCCGCAAAAATGGCCAGTCGCAGAACCATCTCTTCAAGCTCGTGCATCGCGGCTACACCGGCCTGATCAATTCGGGCGACGGCGACCGTGGCGTCGCGGCCTGTCCGTACGACTTCTATGCCAAGTGGATCGCGGATCCCGAGGGCACCCGCGAGATGGTGGAATCGTTCACGCGCCAGACGGTCGGCACCGAGGAATGTCCGATCGAGGGCATCCCGAACAAGAAGGTGGCGCATCGGTAAGAGGTTGGCGTGCAGGGCGGCGGATCAGCATCCGTCCGCCCCGGCGTCCTCCGAATCGCAATCTCTGGAGTTATCTGCGATGCTGCGCATCGACCGCGTGCTGGGGAGCAGGCTGGAGCCGGAATTCTCGGAAGAGCTTCACCGCCTCGAACATCAGGGCGCGGTCGATGTCGTCACTGTCCCGGCAGCCGACCTCGCCCGCCGGCGGCTCCTCATCGCGACCCGCAATGGCGAAGAGCTGGCGATTGCGCTACCCCGCAATGAGAAGCTGTTCGACGGCGCGGTGCTGCTGCTGGAGGACGATCGCGCCATCGTTGTGCGCGCTGCGACCGAGCGCTGGCTGCGGCTGGAGCCACGCTCGATCTCGGATGCCGTCGAGCTCGGCTATCAAGTCGGCAACCTGCATTGGCGGGTGCGCTTCGGCGGGGAGGTGCTGCTGGTGGCGTTGGAAGGACGGCCCGAGGACTACACCGCGCGGATCGAGAACCTGATCGCCGCGAGGCGCGTCGCCGTCACGGTGCTGGACGAGGAGACTGTCGATGCGCTCGCGCCGGCCGATTCGGTCTCAACCGCGATAGGGCACGACCACCCTCACGGTGATCACTGAGATGCTGGCGCTGCTGCGCACGATATGGCAGGCCGATGCCGCCTTTCCGAGCGGCGCCTTCGCCTTTTCCTACGGCATCGAGGGGGCGATGGCGCTGCGCCGGGACATGAATCTGCACGAGTTCGAGCGGCTGTGTGGTGCCGTCCTGCGGCAGCGTTGGGCGAGCTTTGACCGGCTCGCGCTGTTGCGTGCTTTTCGGGCCAAGGCTGATATCGCGGCACTTGCGGCGATCGACCAGGAGGTCGAGGCGTCGACCATGATCGAGGCCCTGCGATCCGGCTCGCGGCGTAATGGCGCGTCGTTCCTGGCTGCCCATGCACGGCTCGGCCAGCCGTTCGCTCTCGCGCTACGCGATGCCGTGAAGTCGAGTACATGCTTGGGGCACATCGCAGTCATGCAGGGGGCCGTGTGGGCCGCGCTGCAGCTCGACGAGCGCCACGCCGAGTTGTGCTCGGCCTATACGGCAGCATCCGGGCTCATCACGGCTGCGGTGCGGTTAGGAAGTGTCGGCGCGTTGCAGGGCCAGGCCGTGCTGGAGGCGTTGCTACCGCTCATCGACGAACTGGTTGCGCGCCCGGTCGCCGAGCATGCCGTGCTGGAGAGTTTCATTCCCTTTCTCGACGTTGCAACGGCGCGCCATGCTCATGCCGAACTCCGGCTGTTCGCCAATTGAGAGTGAAACCGCATGCTGCTGACGCCAACCGAACTCGAGCGCCTGACCATCTTCAACGCCGCTGAGCTCTCGCGTCGCCGCCGAGGGCGCGGGCTCAAGCTGAATTATCCGGAAGCTGTCGCCATCATTGCCGACGAGATCTTGGAAGGCGCGCGCGACGGCCGCTCGGTCGCCGACCTGATCAGCTACGGCTCGACCATCCTGACCACGAAGGACGTGCTGCCCGGGATCGCCGCCATGATGGACATCATCCAGGTCGAATGCACCTTTCCCGACGGCACCAAGCTCGTGACCGTCCACGAGCCGATCCGGCCTGCACCCGGCGCTGCCGCTGATCGCGAGCGCCCCGGTGAGGTGAACGCGCAGGCGGGACAGATCGTGCTCAATGCCGGACGTCGCAGCGTAACGCTTACGGCGATCAACACCGGCGACCGGCCGATCCAGATCGGCTCGCACTTCCACTTCTTCGAGGTCAACAAGGCACTCGAATTCGATCGCGCCGCGGCCTTCAACCTGCGGCTCGACATTCCCGCCGGCACGGCCGTGCGCTTCGAGCCGGGCGCGTCGAAGGAGGTCACCCTGGTCGAATTTGGTGGCAGCCAGCAGCTTACCGGGCTCAATAGTCTGACCGACGGCGCGGCCGCGCATCCGGACGTGCGTGCTGCGGCGCTGGCGCGTGCCAAGGCACGTGGCTTCCGCGGCGCCTGAGCCTTTTGAAGGGGGAACGAGGTGACGACGATCGACCGGCGCGACTATGCCGCGCTCTATGGCCCGACCACCGGCGACGCGGTCCGGCTCGGCGACACCTCGCTGTTCGCCGTGGTCGAGAAGGACCATGCCGTGTATGGCGACGAGTGCCTGCATGGCGGGGGCAAGACTCTGCGCGACGGCATCGGCATGGCCGGGATCACGAGCCGCGAAGGTGCGCTGGACTTCCTGCTCTGCAACGTCACCGTGATCGATCCCGTAATCGGGATCGTCAAGGGCGACCTTGGCATTCGCAACGGTCGTATCGTCGGGATCGGCAAGGCCGGCAATCCCGCGATCATGGACGGGGTCGATCCGCGCCTGATCGTTTCGACCGGCACGACGGTGCGCGACTGTGAAGGGTTGATCGCAACCCCAGGCGCGATCGATGTTCACGTGCACTTCGATAGCGCCGGCCTCGTCGAGCACGCGCTGGCGAGCGGCATCACCACCATGATCGGCGGTTCGCTAGGGCCGATCACGGTCGGCATCGATTCCGGCGGACCATTCAACACTGGAAAGATGCTGCAGGCCGCGGAAGCGTGGCCGATGAATTTCGGCTTTCTCGGTCGCGGCAATTCCCATCGCGAGGCGCCGCTGATCGAGCAGCTGCAGACCGGCGTGATGGGACTCAAGCTGCACGAGGACTGGGGATCGATGCCGGCCGCGATCGATACCTGCCTCAAGGTTGCCGACGCCCACGATTTCCAGGTGCAGATCCATACCGATACGCTGAACGAATCCGGCTTCGTCGAGAACACGCTGGAGGCGATCGGTGGGCGCACCATCCATATGTATCACACCGAGGGCGCGGGTGGCGGCCACGCACCCGACATCATTCGCGTCGCCGGCGAGATGCATTGCCTGCCGTCGTCGACCAACCCGACCAATCCCTACACGGTCAACACCTTCGACGAACATCTCGACATGACGATGGTGTGCCACCATCTCAATCCGGCCATCCCGGAGGACGTCGCCTTCGCCGAGAGTCGCATCCGCGCGCAGACGATCGCCGCCGAGGACGTGCTGCACGACATCGGGGCGATTTCGATGCTGGGCTCGGACAGCCAGGGTATGGGCCGTATCCATGAAGTGATCTGCCGGACCTGGCAGCTGGCGTCGAAGATGAAGGATCAACGCGGCGCGCTGCCGGAGGACAAGCCAGGTTTCGGCGACAATGCGCGCATTCGTCGCTACATCGCCAAATACACCATCAACGCCGCGAGGACTTTCGGCATCGCCGATCACATCGGTTCGCTCGAGGATGGCAAGATCGCCGACATCGTGGTGTGGCGTCCCGCCTTCTTCGGCATCAAGCCGGAGCTTGTGATCAAAAGCGGCTTCATCGCCTGGGGCGCGATGGGGGATAGTGCAGCGTCGCTGATGACCTGCGAGCCGATGCTGATGCGGCCGCAATGGGGCGCATTCGGCCGCGCGCCCGCAGCGCTGTCGGCCTGCTTCGTCCACCCGTTCGCGATCGACCGCGGGCTCGGCGGCGAGCTTGGCCTGTCGAAGCAGCTGCTGCCGGTCAGCGGCACGCGCAAGCTCTCTAAACGCGACATGCTGTGGAACGACGCTTGTCCGAACATCAGGGTCGACCCGGAGACGTTCGACGTGTTCGTCGATGGCGAGCTTGCGACCTGCGAGCCCGCCCGCGAGCTGCCGCTGGCGCGGCGCTACATGCTGAGGTGAGCCGATGCTGCACAGCCCGCGACCGATCGATGATGACGGCGGCGCCCAGGTCGGCGCGGCGCGCGTCGGCATTGGCGGCCCAGTCGGCTCGGGCAAAACGGCTCTGATCGAGGCGCTGATCCCGGTGCTGCAGCGGCGCGGCATCGATTTCGCAGTCGTCACCAATGATCTCGTGACCAAGGAGGATGCCGAGCGGCTGCGCCGCTCCGGTCTGATCGATCCGGCGCGAGTGGCCGCGGTGGAGGCGGGCGCCTGTCCGCATACCGTGATCCGCGAGGATCCGACTCTCAACATTGCCGCCGGCGATGAGCTCGAAATGCGCTTTCCCGGGCTGGAGCTGATCCTGTTCGAGTCGGGCGGCGACAATCTGGCCTCGACTTTCTCGCTGGACCTCGTCGACTGGTGGATCTTCGTCATCGATGTCGCGGGCGGCGACGATATCCCTCGCAAGCGAGGGCCTGGCCTGCTGCGCTGTGATCTCCTGGTCGTCAACAAGATCGATCTCGCTCCGCATGTCGGTGTCGATCTCGCCCGCATGCTCGGGGAGGCGCGACAGGTCCGTGATGGACGGCCTGTGATCGCGACCAATCTCAAGACCTGCACCGGCGTGGAGGCAGTGGCCGATGCGATCTCCTCTGCCGTCCTGTTCCGCCTCTGAGACGGGACGTGCGGTCGAAGCCGCGCTATCCGTCGATCATGCCGGCGGCCGCAGCATCCTGCGACGTCAGCATGTCGGTTATCCCCTGCATGTGACTCGCGGGTTTTATCTCGACGCCCTCAGGCCAGATCTGTTGACGCTCTATCTGCAATCGGCCTCTGGTGGGCTCTATGCGGGCGATCGGATCGCGCTCGACCTGGCCGTCGCGCGTGACGCTGCGTTCCACCTGACAACGCAGGCCGCGACTGTGGTTCACGACCGCCGCGGCATCGGCGCCGTGCAGCGCCAGACCGTGAACGTGGACACCAACGCATTCTGCGCCATCACGACCGATCCTTACGTCTTGTTTCCTGGCGCATCGCTGGCGCTGGAAACCACAGCGGTCGTGGCCGCGAACGCCGTGCTCTGTGTGGCCGATGGCTTCGCAATGCATGATCCCCGTGCGAATGGGCGCGCCTTCGCCGAGTTCTCCAGTCGTCTGCGGATCGTGCGGCCCGATGGCCGCCTGCTGCTGCAGGACGCTGGGCGGATCAGCGGTGATGAACTGCATGGCGCGCTGGGAGCGCGCACGGCCTCGGCCAGTCTCGTCCTGATCGCGCCACTGGATCAGCTGCCACCGCTGCAGACCTTGCAACAGGTCGCGGACAAAAGCGGCGCGCTGGCCGGCGCGTCGGCCGCCCCTAACGAGGCAGGCATAGTCCTTCGCATCCTGGCGCCTGATGGCGGCGCGCTGTCGCGCGCAATGGATGCAGCATTCCACGTTGCCGCGCAGGCCGCGCTCGGTGTGAAGCTGGCGCGCCGGCGCAAATAGGATCATCGGCGCGCCAAGCGAAAATAGAGCTCGGACAATCGCGCCGGCAGGTCTTCGACACGATGGACCAGCATGGTGTTGCCGCGGCCGAAGATGCGTGCCGCGGCCTCCGAGCCGGCTCGGCCGAGCACGACGCCATAGGCATCAATGCCGGCGGCATGCAGCCCGACCGCAGCGCGACGGGCATCTTCGATCAGATCCAGCGGATCCGAGACATCGACGTCCGAGGGCTCGCCATCGGTCAGCACGATAAGCAGCTTGCGGCTCGTCGTCGTCTGGCCGACCACCGAACCGGCATGACGCAAGGCCGTGCCCAGGCGGGTGGACAATCCGGAGGTCAGGCCGGCCAGCCGCGCGCGGCAATCGGTGTCATAAGGCTCGTCGAAGCCCTTGATGTTGGTCATCCGGACATCTTCGCGTCCGTCGGAGGCGAAGGCCAGCAGCCCGAACGTATCGCCGAGCTGGTTCATGGCCTCCGCGAGCAGGGCCACGGCCAGCCGTTCGACATCGAGAATGGTTGCTCCCGAGGCAAGCCGGTCGTGGGTGGACTCAGACGTATCGATCAGGAGCAGCGCCGAGAGATCGCGATGCATGGCCTTGGTGGCGCGGAACACGCGCAGGTCCGGCTTTTCGCGGCCGCGCAGCGCGATTGCGGCATCGAGCACGGCATCGAGATCGAGGTCATGACCGTCCTGTTGCCGCTTCAGCCGCACGGTGCGGCCGATGCGGACGCCGCGGACGAGGCGCGCGACACGGCTGCGCAATGCGCCTGCGCGGTCGAGCGCATCCTCGATACTTCTGGCGTCGCCCGCATGCGCCGCGACCTCGCGCACGGTGGTCCAGTTGGTGCGCTCGATCGCATCGACGCGGTCCCATTCGGGATAGCGCGCAATGATCACGCCGCGTTCATTGGGCGCCACGGGGCGAGCTTTTCCCGGCTCGGGTGTCGTCTCGCCCGGATCATGCTCCTGTCGCGGCCCCTCGTCGTCCTCCCGCTGCTGCCGGACGGCGTCGATAAACAGCTCCAACACGTCGGCGGAGGGCGGTGTGTGGTCACCGAAATCCCACAGGCCGAGACCATCGTCGCGATAGAGCGGCTCGACCACATAGGTCTTGGCGTTGAACTGCACCCGCATCTGGCCGAGGTCGTTGCCGAGCAGCATGCCGATCTCGCGGCTGATCGCGGACTCGTTGATCCGCAGCAGTGCCGCTGTAAACAGCGCGCGTCCTTTGCTGACGAAGCCGTCATCGTCGACGTAAGCTGGATCGAACAAGGCGCGCGCTAGCCGTGCGAGCAGCATCGGCGCAGTGGCGATGGCGGTGGGAACTGCGACGTGATAGGGCGCCCACAGCCGCCGCAGGCCAGGCAGGGCGCGCATCGCCAGCGCTTCGACGCGGGCGTCCTCGATCAGACCGACCAGCGTCACCTGCAGCGGCTTGAGCTGGCCGATTGGAAAGCGCGCACGGCCGAGCGCGAGATGCGCCTGCGCATGGGCGGCCGCAGCCTGAAACAGTGCGCGTGCCGCATCTCGCTGCATGCCGCGATAGATCTCGGGCAGCCGGATCAGCGGTCCTGCGATTGCGGCGCGGCGCTGCGGCTGCTGGCCGCCGTCTTCGAGCGCCATGCTCCGTAACAGCGGCACCTCGCCCCAGAGCGCGGTGAGGAAGGCTTTCAGCTCATGTTCGATATCGGTGAATGTCACCGCAACGGGATCCCGCGTGATCAGCCGCCGCGCCAACTCGTCCTGCAGCGAGAAGAACGCGATCCGCTTCCGACGGTCGCCGGCCGCCGCGCGCAATCCTGCGGCGACGAAATTCTCGAACGCCTCGATCGTGCCCGGCCGAAGGATCTCGCCCATCTGGCCCGCCATCGGCACCACGGATTCCGGCGCCTGCTGTGCAAGCCTCTCCATCGCCCGCCACCACCGCGATAACGGCGCGCCGTGGCCGAGGACGCGGCGCGCGGCAGGCAGAGCCTTGAGCGCGCCGGTTGCGGCCTGCGCACCGGCATTGCGGCAGATCTCGACGCTCGCCTGCGCCGCGCCGAGCAGCGGCGCGATCTCGCCGGACATAGCGCCTGCCGTGCTCGCCTCCCAATAGGCCAGCAGGCAGGACGGGCCCGCATTGACATGCGCGAGCTTGAGCACCGCGCCGGCCCATGCCTCCAGTTCGGGCGGCTGGAACTGCCGCGACAGCATCTCCCAGGTCGACAGAAACAGCGGCCACAGGCTGTCGCGCTGGCGCATCAACAGATGCAGCGGACGGGTATCGCCTCCGGGCTCCACGAGCAACTTCAACGCAATCGGCGGCTTGGCTGCGCTCACGGCAGGCATGCCTCGATCGCGTCGGTGAGGGCTGCGCGGATGTCCGGATTATCCGTGATCGGAAGCACGATGCCGGACTGCACCGCGGTCGCAAGCGGCAGGCCGGCGCGCACCATGCGGCCGGTATGGATCAGCATCCGCGTTGAGGCGCCTTCGTCGAGGCCGTGGCCCTGCAGATTGCGCGAGCGCTCCGCGATCGCGACGAGCAGGCGGGCAAGGTCCGTGTCCGCGCCGCTCTCGCGTGCAATGATTGCGCTCTCCGTTGCCGGCGGCGGATAGCCGAAGTCGATCGCGATGAAGCGCTGCTTGGTCGATTCCTTCAGGTCCTTGACGGCGCTCTGGTAGCCGGGGTTGTAGGAAATGGTGAGCTGGAAGTCCGGATGCGCCGGCACGATCTCGTTGTGCTTGTCGAGCGGCAGGATGCGGCGCGCGTCGGTCAAGGGGTGGATCACGACCATCGTGTCCTGCCGCGCCTCGACGATCTCGTCGAGATAGCAGATCGCGCCGTGGCGCACCGCGAGCGTCAGCGGCCCGTCGTGCCATACGGTGCCGGACGGTTCCAGCAGATAGCGGCCGGCGAGGTCGGCTGCCGTCATGTCCTCATGGGCGGCGACTGTGACCAGCGGCCTATCGAGCCGCCAAGCCATGTGTTCGATGAACCGCGTCTTGCCGCAGCCAGTCGGTCCCTTCAGCATCACCGGCAGCCGTTCCTGATAGGCGGCCGTGAAGGTTGCGATCTCGTCGCCCTGCGGCTGGTAGTAGGGTTCGGCACCGATCCGGTAGGGATCGAGAGTCATGCGAGGCCTCCGCGTTCTGCGCGAAGAGCCGGGCCAAACGCCACCGTCCCTCGCGAATGGGGATGTGGCAATCTTTGCCTGGAGAGGCACGCTGCAGCTTCGAAGCGCACCGGGAGCGGCGTGGCCGCAGCTCCAATTAGAGCCGAAGAAGGGCCGCAAGACAAGGCTTTCGATACGTGGCTGCGGAGTTGCGGCCTCGGCCACAAGCTCCGCCGTGCGCCCATCACGGTCGGCTCCATTCCGTCAAAGACCGTCAACGACGAGCGCAAGAGCCGAGCCGGACGACATCGGTTCTCAGGTATTTTCTAGCGTTAAACTAAGTAGAACACCGGATGATCCGTGCCGGAAGGTGGTTCAATATGCCGATCTCTCTTTGGCGGCCTGGCTCCGGGAGGATCTTATGCAGCTAACTCCGAGGGAGTTCGACAAGCTGCTCGTCCATATGTTGGCCGATGTTGCACTGAAACGACGAGCCAAGGGCCTCAAGCTCAACTATCCGGAAGCCGTCGCCGTGATATCGGCGACCGCCCTTGATGGCGCGCGGGCCGGCAAGACAATCGAAGACGTCACCAACGAGGCGCGTACCGTTCTGACCAAGGCCGACGTGATGGATGGCGTCGCCGATCTCATTCCCATGGTGCAGATCGAGGCGGTGTTCAGCGACGGAAGCCGCCTGGTCACGGTGCACACGCCGATTCAATAAGTGTTTCCAGGAGATCAACATGGCTGGACCAAAAGTGGGGCCCAAGATCGCCGCCGATGTGGATCCGGCGACATCCCACGTGCCGGTCGGCGGCTACGTGTGCAGCCCGGCGGCGATCACATTCGATGCCGATCGCCCGGTGACGACGCTCAAGGTGCGCAACGCTGGCGACCGGCCGGTACAGGTGGGATCGCACTTCCATTTCTTCGAGGTCAATCCTGCACTTGAGTTCGATCGCGCTGCGGCCTTCGGGCTGCATTTGAACATCCCATCGTCGACGGCAACGCGGTTCGAGCCTGGCGACGAGCGCGAGGTGCAGCTCGTGCCCTATGGCGGCAAGCGCGCCGTCTACGGTTTCAACAACCTCGTCGATGGTCCGACCGCGGATCGCAATGCCGCCACGGTGAAATCAAAGGCGGTAGCGCTGGCAGCGCAACGGGGCTTTCGTTCCTTACAGAACAAGGCGTGAAACGCAAATCCTTGAACGAGGGCCATAATGGCTACCATCTCCCGGCAAGAATATGTCGGCCTTTTCGGTCCGACGACAGGCGATCGCATCCGCTTGGGCGACACGGGCCTGTTCGTTGAAATCGAGCGCGATCTGCGCGGCGGTTACGGCGATGAAATCGTCTTCGGCGGCGGCAAGAGTATGCGCGAGGGTATGGGGATGGACAATCAGGTGACGCGGGCAGGGGGCGCCCCCGACCTGGTGATCACCAACGTGACCGTCATCGACGCGGTGCTGGGCGTCGTGAAAGCCGACGTGGGCATCAAGGATGGCCGCATCTGTGCAATCGGCAAGTCTGGCAACCCTCAGACGATGGATCGCGTCACGCCTGGCCTGGAGCTGGGATTGGCTACCGACGCCATCTCGGGCTCACATCTCATCCTGACGGCCGCCGGGATCGACACACACATTCATTTCATTTCTCCGCAGCAGGCCGAGGCCGCGCTCTCCAACGGCACCACCACCTTGATCGGTGGCGGTACCGGTCCTTCGGACGGCTCCAACGCGACGACCGTCACCTCGGGTCCCGGCAACATCAGCATGATGTTGCGCGCGTTCGAAAACTGGCCGCTCAACGTCGGTATTCTCGGCAAGGGACACGGACACGGCAAAGCCGCGCTGGTTGAACAGATCGAGGCGGGCGCGGTCGGCGTCAAATGCCACGAAGACTGGGGCACCACCCCGGCGGTGCTTCGCTCCGCGCTGACCGTCGCCGACGAAACGGACACCCAGGTCTGCATCCATACAGATACGCTGAACGAGTCCGGTTTCATCGACGATTCGATCGCGGCGTTCGAAGGACGGACGGTCCATTCGTTCCATACCGAAGGTTCCGGCGGCGGCCACGCGCCGGATATCATCAAGATCGCCGGCCTTCCCAACGTCTTGCCATCCTCGACCAATCCTACGCTCCCCTACGGCATCAATTCGCAGGCGGAGCTCTATGACATGATCATGGTCTGTCATCATCTCAGTCCTGACATCCCCTCGGATGTGGCCTTCACCGAGAGCCGTATCCGCGCCGAAACCATTGCTGCCGAAAATGTCTTGCAGGATCTCGGCGTCATCTCGATGTTCTCAAGCGACTCGCAGGCCATGGGACGGATCGGGGAATGCTGGCTACGTTGCATTCAGACTGCTGATGCAATGAAGACTGGACGCGGCAAGCTGCCGGAGGACGTACCGGGAAACGATAACTTCCGCGTGCTGCGCTACGTCGCAAAGATCACGATCAATCCGGCGATCGCGCATGGAATTGCGGACGTGCTGGGTTCGGTCGAGGTCGGCAAGATCGCCGATCTCGTGCTGTGGGAGCCGGCGTTCTTCGGCGCAAAGCCAAAGATCGTGATCAAGAACGGCTTCATTAGCTGGGCGGTAATGGGCGATCCGAACGCATCGCTTCCGACGCCGCAACCTACCTATTACCGGCCGATGTTTGGTGCTTACGGCGATGCGCTGGCCGCCAATTGCATCACCTTCGTCTCCGGATCCGCCCATGCTGCAGGCGTCAAGGAGCGGTTGGGGCTCCGCCGGCAGGTGATGCCGGTGAGAAATGTGCGCAAGATCGGAAAGCACGACATGGTTCGAAATACCGGGACACCGAAGATCGAGGTCAGTCCGGAAACCTTTGCGGTGACCGTTGACGGCAAGCACGCGACGGTTCCGCCGCTGACGACAGTCTCGCTCAATCAAAAATACTTCTTCAGCTGAGAAACCGGTCATGATCCTCATCAACTCCGTTCTAGGCAATGTCGCCGATCCCGATTGGGCGCGGCGGCTGTGTAGCGTCGAAATGGATCTGATCGAGATCGACCAGTGGGAGGCGCAGAAGAGCCGTTTCCGCAAGACGACCACAAAGGGTGCCGAAGTGGCCGTCTCTCTCGATCGCCACACCCATATCCGCGACGGAGACATTCTGCTCTGGAATGCCCAGGCGCTGTCGGCGCTCGTTGCGCGAATCGAGCTGCGCGAGGTGATGATCGTGCATCTGGATGACCTCATGAACGTCGCGCCCGGAATAGCAATGCGCACATGCGTCGAACTCGGCCACGCGATGGGCAACCAGCATTGGCCGGCGCTGGTCAAGGACAACCGCGTCTATGTCCCTCTGACCGTCGATCGGAAGGTCATGGCCTCCGTCATGAACACCCATCGCTTTGAGCGGATCCGCTTCGAATTCGTGCCCGGACGAGAGGTCGTTCCCTACCTCGCCCCACATGAGTCCCGCCGGCTTTTCGGTGGTGCGGAAGGGCCCGTGCATTCTCACACTCACGAGCATGATGCCGAAGCAGAGGCCATACCGACAAGGACCGGGTCTGCACGTGATCACCGCGAATAAAAATGTGGACGGGTCGAAGGTAACCGCGTCGCTGTCGCGGACATTGCAGTTTGGCGACTCGATGTTCCCTGTTGGGGCGTTTTCATTCTCGTCCGGACTGGAATCCGCCGTTCAGGAAGGTGTGGTCACAAACGCGGCGACCCTTCGGGCCTTCGCGCGCACCGCGGTGGAGCAGGCGGCCCGCGGCGACTGCATCGCACTCATAGCAGCACACCGCGCGGCGACGGCCGGCGAGGTCGATACCCTCGCTCGGATCGATGCTCAGGTCTATGCGCGCAAGCTCTCTGGCGAAGCGCGAGCGATGTCGGTCCGTATGGGCAAGAAGTTCACGGAGATGGGCGTCGCAGTGATTGGTGCCCCGCTGCTTCGCACGTGGCGCGAATGCATTGAAAAGTCCGTCACGCCCGGCTGTTACCCCATCGCATTGGCGATCAATTTCGCGGTGCAGGAACTGCCCGCCTATCACGCGTTCGTCGTGCACCAGTATGGCGTGACGACGACCATCCTCGGCGCAGCTCTTCGGCTGATGAAGGTCAGCCACATCGAGACGCAGAAGATCCTGTACGAACTCGCCGGCGAAGCGGAACAGATGTACGCGACCGCGGCGGCGGCACGGCTGTCGGACATGGCAGGGTTTGCGCCGTTGACCGAGATTCTCGCTGCTGTCCACACCCGAGCGCATGTGCGGCTGTTCATGAACTGACGTCGAAATGGAGCTGGGAATGTCGAATAGTATCACACGCGTCGGTATCGGCGGCCCGGTCGGGTCAGGCAAAACCGCGATCGTGGAGGCGATCACGCCGCGCCTGCTCGATCTCGGCATCAAGGTGCTGATTATTACAAACGATGTTGTGACGACCGAAGATGCCAAGCATGTTCAGCGCACGCTCAAGGGTGTTCTGCTCCACGAACGTATTCTTGGCGTGGAGACGGGGGCTTGCCCTCATACCGCCGTGCGTGAAGATCCAAGCATGAACCTTGCCGCGGTCGAGGATATGGAGCGGCGCTTTCCGGACAGCGACGTCGTGCTGATCGAAAGCGGAGGCGATAATCTGACGCTGACCTTCTCGCCCGCCTTGGTGGACTATTTCATCTACGTGATCGACGTCGCCGCAGGCGACAAGATCCCGCGCAAGAACGGACCCGGGATCACACATTCCGACATCCTGGTCATCAACAAGATCGATCTTGCACCTTACGTCGGGGCCAGCCTCGACGTGATGGAGCGGGACTCGCGAATGATGCGTGGCGTCAAGCCGTTCCTGTTCACGAACTGCAAGACGGGGGAGGGGATTGCCGAGCTGGTCGCGCTGATCGAGCGGGAGTTTCTGTTCGACATCGATCCGCGTGCACGGCGGTCGGCATGATACCGGCCGCCGTCCCGCCCTGGGCTCGTGCCGAAGCGCTCGGCGCGTCGATGCCCGAATTTGCATCGTTCCAGGACGAGCCGCCGCAGATGCGGAGCGGCACCGTAGGGAAGACGGGATTCCTGCGTCTTGGCTTCGAGCAGCGCTCGGACCAAACGGTCCTGGCGAACTTGCAGCGTCAGGCGCCTTACATGGTGCAGAGGGCGCTGCATTGCGACGAAGCCGTGCCGGGGTTGGCTAGCGTCTTTCTCATCACCACCACGGGCTGCGTGCTGCAGGGAGACAGGCTCGCTCTCGACATAACCCTTGGTCCACGCGCGCAGGCCCATCTCACCTCGCAGTCGGCAACCAAGATCCATGCGATGGATGCAAACTATGCGGCGCAGAGCCAAACGATTACGCTGTTTGAAGATGCCTATTTGGAGTTTATTCCGGAGCCTGTGATTCCGCACCGAGAGTCGCGGTTTCTCAGCGATACCCAAATCTCGGTCGCACCATCGGCCACGCTGCTGCTTTCGGAAATCATTCAAGCTGGGCGGAAATACCATCATCCTGACGAATGCTTCGGAGCAACCGTGTTGTCGATATCAACGTCGGCGACACGACCTGATGGACGTCACCTGTTTGCTGAGAAGCTGGTGATCGAGCCCAGGCGATATGAGATGCGGCAGACGGGCGTGATGAACTCCTTTGACGTGTTCGCCAATTTGATCCTGTGCACACCCAAGGAGAAGGCAGTGTGTATCCACGAACGCGCGGAAGCCGATGTGAATCTGGCTGAAGGCATAGCCTTCGGTGCTTGCTATCTGCCCAATGATGCTGGCCTGATCTTCAAGGTGTTGGGCCGTGAAACCGCGCAGGTGAAAGCAAAAGTTCGCGAAATCTGGGGGCTGGTACGTCAAGAGGTCGTGGGCGCCGCGCTACCTCCGCCTTATCTCTGGCGGTAGCGGATGAGCGCTGCAAGCGGCTGACCCGCAGCAGCCGATATCGACACGTTCGAGGAGACGGCAATGGAAAGGATCTTGGCAAGCTGGGAAAGCCTCTCTGTGTCGTCGGGCCTGTTGCGGTTCCTGGACATCAACTTGCGCGGCATCGGGCAGGTCATGTTTCAGAATAATCCGCTGACCGGCATTCTCTTCCTGGCCGCGATCGGCTGGGGTTCCTATGCGGCTGGCGTCCCCCAGGTGGCGATTGCGGGCGTCCTCGCGGTCGTCGTGTCCAACCTGACGGCGCAATGGCTTCGCGTCGATAACGATTCACTCTATTCCGGTCTTTATGGCTTCAACGGCATTCTCGTCGGCCTTGCGCTGGCCACGTTCCTGGCGCCCGGACCACTGCTTTGGGTGTATGTGATACTGGGAGCGGCCGTATCCGTCATCGTGATGCTCGCCACCACCAACATCGTCAAGCCATGGGGGAGTGCTCTCACCTTCCCATTTGTGCTGACAACGTGGCTGCTTCTGTTGGCGACGTATGCATTTTCCGGCCTCGCGGGAACGGCACTGCCGTCTGGCGCCGTAGTCACCGCGTTCCAATCCTACCCGACAAGTCCACTTCGGCTGCTTGACCTTGTCGAGGGAGTTTTCCTGAGCATCTCGCAAGTCTTTCTGAAAGCCAGCGGCATCGCGGCGCTGCTCCTGCTTGCGGGGCTCGCCGTGAGCTCGCTCGCGGCCGCTGTTTTCGCGCTCGGGGGAGCGATATTGGCGGTGCTGACCGCTCATCTTTTCGGCGCCGAGAGCGACCTGATCACCGGCGGCCTGCTTGGGTTCAGCCCGGTCCTGACGGCGATTGCGCTCGGTACCGTCTTCTATCAGCCGAGCTGGCGCGTCGTTGTCTACGCGGCGCTCGCCACAGTGTTCACGGTGATCACCCAGGCAGCCCTGAACGTCGCTTTGACGCCGTTTGCGATCCCGGCCCTCACGGCACCTTTCGTGCTGGTGACCTGGTTGTTCCTGTTGCCGCGACAATGCTTGGAGCAGAAGGATCCTGCCGCTCGCGATATTGAAAATCCGGCTGCCGGGGCTTGAGAGCGACAGCTCAATCAAAGCTCCCGCATTCGTTGGAGAAGGTGCACCATGGGACTCATCGGAGTTTTGCTTGGTTTGGCCCTGCTTATGTGGCTCGCGTACCGCGGGGTGAGTGTACTTCTGGTCTCTCCAGTGGCTGCGCTCGTCGCAGCCGCGTTCTCCGGCGAACCGCTGCTCGCTCACTGGACCCAGACGTTCATGGGCGGAGCGGCGCGATTCGTCGCGCAATGGTTTCCAATGTTCATGTTGGGCGGATTGTTCGGAAAGCTGATGGGCGACAGCGGGTCGATCAGCTCCATCGCCAAATATCTGACCAACAGGCTGGGGACCAACCGCACGATACTCGCGGTGGTGATCGCATCGGCCGTTGTGACCTACGGCGGGGTAAGCGTGTTCGTCGCATTCTTCGTGGTGGTGCCCATGGCTCACGAAATGTTCCGAGCCGCGGACATCCCGCGACGGCTGTTGCCGGCGACCGTCGGCCTTGGAGCATTCACGTTCACCATGTCGGTGATGCCTGGAACGCCTTCGGTCAATAACGCGATCCCGATGCCGTATTTCGGCACCACCACCTTCGCGGCGCCCGGGCTTAGCATCATCGCGTCCGCGATCATCTTTATCTTCGGCATGTGGTGGCTCGGCCGCGCCGAGGCGGCGGCACGGAAAGCTGGCGAGGGTTATGGCGGTGAGACGGAAACAGTCCCCGTTGTCAACGAGATGGTTCGCGAACAGGCGGCACCGGCGGGCGACTTCGATCCGGCGGAGCTGCCGCATGGCAAGCGGGCCGAGAATGAACCCAGCTTCGTCCTGGCCGTGCTGCCCCTCGTCGTTGTCATTGTGACGAACTTCTTGATGTCGCTTGTCGTATTCCGGCGGCTGGATTTTTCGTTTCTGTCGGAGGAGCAGTGGGGCGGTACGTCGATCGGAGCCGTGTCCGGCGTCTGGTCTGTTGTCGTGGCGCTCGCGGCGGCAAACTTGACCGTCCTTCTCGTCAACTTGCGACGCTTGCCGTCTGTCCGTGAGAGCATCGACGCCGGGGCGAATTCTGCAGCTCTGCCGATGCTGATGATCGCCAGCCTCGTTGGCTTCGGCGCGGTCGTTGCGGCGTTGCCGGCATTTGCGACGGTCCGCGATGCGGTATTCTCGATCGGCGGCGGGCCGCTCGTCTCACTCGCGGTCTCCATGAACGTGCTGGCGGGGCTTACCGGGACTGCTTCCGGCGGCATGGCTATTGTGCTCAATGCATTCGGCGATGACTTCGTGCGCCTCGCCAATGAACATGGCATCGCTCCCGACTTGATGCATCGTATTACAACAATGAGTGCCGGCACCCTGGATGCTCTCCCACACAACGGCACGGTGTTGCTGTTGCTGCAAATCAGTGGTCTCACCCACCGTGAGAGCTATCTCGATATGGTGATGACCGTGATCGTCAGTTGTATTATTGCACTTGTCGCTGTCCTGATACTGGGGTCGGTGTTCGGGTCGTTCTGACGAGCTTGCGTATTCCCTGTCTATTAGACCGAGAGCCGCGTTGGCCAATCGGCGCCGAAGGTCATTCTGCCGGCGCCGAGTCATCGAGCGGCCGTCCGCTTGAATTCGAAGCCGTCTTCACCCGCTCGCGCATGCGCTGAAAGGTCACATAGAGCATCGGCACCATGAAGATCCCAATCGAGCTCGCTGCGAGCATGCCCGCAAACACGGCAGTGCCGACGGCGCGACGACTGAGTTCGGCAGCGCCGGTTGCGAACACGAGCGGCAGAAGTCCCAGGATAAACGCAATCGATGTCATCATGACCGCGCGAATTCGCATATGGAACCCCTGGATCGCGGCCTCGTCGATTGCCGTGCCCGTCTCGCGCCGCTCCTTCGCAAACTCGACGATGAGGATGCCGTTCTTGGCGGCGAGTGCAATCAGCACCACAAGTCCGATCTGGCCGTAAAGGTCGAGATTGAGTCCGGAAATCTTGATGCCGAGATAGGACCCGAGTACGCCGACAACGACAGACAGCAGCACGGGGACGGGAATGATCGTGCTCTCATAGAGCGCCACCAGGAAGAGATAGGCAAACAGAACGGCGAGCATCAGCACGATGCCTGTTTGTCCGGCGGCCTGCTGTTCCTGATAGGCGGTCCCAGTCCATTCAAAACTGTAGCCCGCAGGCAGCACCGTGTTGGAAATCTCAGTCATGGCCGCAAGTGCGGTCCCCGATGAAACGCCAGGCGCCGGGCTGCCATTGACGGTTACCGAACGATAGTTGTTGTAGCGGGTGATCACCTGGGGGCCGGTGACGATCCTGATATCGGCCAAAGACCGGATGGGGACCATCTGGCCCGTGCTGTTGCGGAGGTAGACTCGCCAGATGTCAGAGATGTCGGCGCGATCGAACGCCTCGCCTTGAATGTTGACCTGCCATGTGCGGCCGTAGAGATTGAAGTTGTTGACATAGATGCCGCCAAGCGTCGCTTGCAGTGCGGCGAAAATGTCGGTGATCGTCAGGCCGAGCGCCTGGGCCTTGCGTCGATCGATATCGAGATAGATCGACGGATTGGTCGCGGTGAAGGTTGAGAAGACGCGGGCCAGTCGCGGATCGGCATTGGCAGCGGCAATCAACGCGCCGGTCACACTTGAGATCGCGGCTGGATCCTGTCCCTCCAAGGCCTGGAGCTGGTATTCAAAGCCGCCGCCGACGGAAAGCCCAATGATAGGAGGCAGGTTGAACGGCAGCACGTTGGCCTGCCTGATCTGTGTGCCGGCCTCGAACATATGCCGGATCAGCGCTTGTGCGGAATCCGCTGCCGCCCTGCGATCCGCAAATGGTTTCAGCCGGGCGACAACGAGTGCGCTGTTTGGTTCGGATGCTCCATCGAGTAGCGAAAAGCCGATGATGGCCAGCGTATGATCGATGGCCGACATCTGCTTCAGGAGGCCCTCAACCTGCCGGGTGACCTCGCTCGTGCGCGCGACCGAAGCGCCGTCCGGGAGTTGCACCGAAGTGAAGAACGCGCCTTGGTCTTCCTCGGGCAGAAATCCGGTGGGTGTCACGCGCGATATCGCGAATATGCCGCCAGCAAATATCGCGACCATTAGGACCGATAATCCGGCCACACGCACCAGCCGGCGGACGCCGCCGCTATATTGGTCGCGCAACCAGTTGATGCCGCCGAGCACGCGGCCCATGATGCCGCGACGCCGGCCGCTGTGCCGCAGGAACAGCGCGCACAACGCGGGCGAGAGCGTCAGAGCGTTCAGCGCGGAAATCATCATGGCTGCGCTGATCGTCACGGCGAATTGGCGAAACAGCGTGCCGGAGATTCCGGGAATGAACGCGATCGGCACAAACACCGAGAGCAGCACCAGCGTAATCGCAATGATCGGCGCGGTGATCTGCATCATCGCCTTCTTGCTGGCCTCGACGGAAGAAAGTTCCGGTTCTTCCTCCATCACGCGTTCGACGTTCTCGACCACGACGATGGCGTCGTCGACGACAATCCCGATGGCAAGCACCAGCGCGAGCAGCGACACCGTGTTGGCCGAATAGCCGAGTACGAGCAGGACGGCGAAAGTACCGACCAGGCTGACCGGAACGGCGATCGCGGGGATCACGGTCGCGCGAAGACTGCCCAGGAACAGGTACACCACGATGACCACCAGCGCGAATGCCTCGCCAAGGGTCCTCAACACCTCGGTGATCGTATCGCGGACGAAGCTCGTGGAGTCGTATTGGACGAGATAGCTAAGCCCCGGCGGAAATCGGCTGGACAGCCGATCCATGGCAGCGTGGACGGCCTGCGCCGTCGTCACAGCATTGGCGCCGGGCGCCAAATAGATCGCAATCGGCACCGCGGCGCGGCCGTCGATCCGTGCCTCGCTGTCCATATTTTGTGCGCCGATTTCGACGCGGGCAACGTCCTTGACCAGGAGCGCTGAGCCGTCCGGATTGGCGCGTAGCACAATGTTTGCGAATTGGTCGACGGTCGCGAGCCGCCCCAAGGTCTGTACGTTGAACTGAAACTGCTGGTCATCGCTGATCGGCCGGGCGCCGATGCGCCCGACCGGCGCCTGCACGCTTTGAGCGCGGATCGCCGCGATGACATCGGATGGAGTGAGGTTGAGGCTCGTCAGCCGTTTCGAATCGAACCAGATTCGCATCGAGTAGTTGAGCTTTGTGAACAGGTTCGCCTGCCCGACGCCGGGTGTGCTGGCAATTGCATCGAGTATGTTGATGATGGCATAGTTGGTGATGAACAGCGCGTCTTGTGAATCATCGGAGCTGTACAGCACCAGGAACTGCAGGATCGCTGAGGATTTCTTCCTTACCGTCACGCCCTGCTGCTGAACCTCGGTAGGCAATTGCGACAGCGCAGCCTGAACGCGATTGTTGACGTTGACCGTGTTGATATCCGGATTGGTGCCAAGCGCGAACGAGACGGTGAGTGTGTAGCTTCCATCATTGCCGCTGGTCGACTTCATATAGAGCGCGCGATCAACTCCGATGACCTGAGCTTCCAGCGGCTGAGCGACACTGGTTTCGACGACCTCGGCCGAAGCGCCCGGGAATGTACCGGAAACCGTGACCTGCGGTGGCACGATATCAGGGAATTGTGCGACCGGGATCTGCATGATCGCCAGCGCGCCGGCGAGGATGATGATGGTGGCGATCACCATCGCCAGACGGGGGCGGTCGATAAAGACGGCGGACATCATGGCTTGCTGTCCACTGGCTGCGCCGCGGGGGAGGGGGCGTGGCCTGTTGGGGGTGCTCCATCATTCGTGCCGGCTTTCATGATCGACAGAATTTGGGGACTTGGCGGCCCTGGCGCGACGGATTGACCGGGGCGAACCCGTTGCAGCCCTTCAACGATCACCCGGTCGTGGGCCGCAAGGCCGCTGATGACCGCGGCGAGTGTGGGGGTCGACTGCCCAAGCTGGACCCGGCGCTGTTCAACCTTGTTGTCCTCGCCGACCTTGAGGACGTAGTCGCCCCGTTGGTCGGACAACACCGCAGCTCGCGGGATCGCCAGCACCTCGACCGGCTCGACACCCTCAAGCTCGACGCTGACGAACTCGCCATCGGTGAGTTCATGAACGGTGACACCGGCAGCTGAAGGGGCGCGCAGGACTGGATTTGCGATCTCGCCGCGAACCAGGATTGTGTCGGTGTTCTGTGCAATCGTATTGTCGACGAAATTCAGTCTGCCGGACTGGCCGTACATGCGGCCATCGGGCAGCCGAAGCCTGATGATAACGGCCTCCAGGCCGCCCTGCGGCCCGTAACGTTCACGCAGCTGCAGCCCCTGACGCAACGGCACCGGGAAGGTGACGTGCATGGGATCCTGGCTGACGATCGTGGTGAGCACCCCGGAGTTTGGACTGACGACATTGCCCTCGGTCACCGCCGTGCGTCCGATCTTCCCGTCGATCGGTGCCCTGATCGTGGTGTAATCAAGATTGATCTGCGACGCCTCGACCTGGGCCTGGGCGGCCTGCACCTGGGCTTCCAGGCTCCGCTGGCTCGCGATCGCAGCGTCGTAGGTCGATTGTTGTCCGGCCGGGCCGCCGAGCAGGGTCCGGGCACGTTCGGTTGTCAATTTGGCGTTTTCGAGCGTTGCCTGCAGCTCAGCAACCTGCGCCCGCTTCGACGCGAGGTCGGCCTCGAAGGGGCCTCGCTCGAGATGATAGAGTTCATCGCCCTTTCGAACCTCGGCGCCTTCGGTGAACAGACGCTCTTCGAGAAACGCCGTGACGCGCGCCACAACGTTGACGCGGCTGATCGCCTCGATGCGTCCGAGAAATTCGCTGGTCTCGGTGATCGACCTCCTGGCCGCTTCCACGACGCCGACCGCAGGTGGGGCGGCGGCCGGTTGCGCCAGAACGGCGCCACCGGCGCCCACTGCGATGACGCCCGCGACAAGCGCGACTTCAGCAAGGCAAATATTTCGTTGCTTGCTCAAGGCATGTTCCCGGATCATCCCCTGAGTTGACGTCTCAGGCGCCGCCGTTGCCAAGTTCGCCCCCGGACGCCGGGCGGAAGCTCGTGGTTCACATGCGAGAATCCCGATCGCTGCGCGCAGGCTCGTCGTAGCCCTTACGGCGGCTGTAGAACATGAGCCCAATCAGGCCACCAGCGGTCAACGCCATTACGGTCACGGCCACTGCCATGATGACGTTGCGGTACAGAGACATCGGCGGCGTCGCTGCCGACACCATCGCGATATACCAGATTGCAGCAAACACGAGAAAAAGAGTGGCTAGCATCGCCAGAACGAGCCGGTAGGTCACATGCACGACTTCCTCCATCGGTTTGCGGAACCCCGGCAGAGGTTCACGATGAACCTGCTGCGCGCGGATGGAGTCTCCAAATGCACGGCTCAGCGCCAACCACAGCGGCGTCGGCCTCGATGCCACCAGCAGACCCACCGGCGCCTGCGCGGCGGCGGTCGTCCCCAGCCGGGAGGGGGCGGTCGTCCCCAACCCGGAGCCGGCGGTGCGCCCCACCACTGCGCCGGCGTAAGTTGGTCCGATGGCCTCTCAGTTCCTGCAAGATCAGGAGCCATCGGCATGGCTTGGACCGTTTCGACGAAGCTGGCGCCGAGGATGCCGGCGGCAGCACTAGCTGCCACGCCCTGCGCAACAAAACCGAGAAAAGCCCGGCGGGATCTAACGGTCATTTTCTTCTCCTTATTTTGTTATGCCGTTGCTCGCGCGGATTGAAATGCGTAAAGCAGCCAAGCCAGACCATGCGAAAGCAGGTCGACCCCAAGCAGGAATCCAAGTGCCCATAGGCTGATATTGGGAATTCCGAATAGGATCAGCAGACCGGCGGCTATTCCGAAAATGCCGGAAATCAGCATCATCCAACCGTTCTGCGCCCAGTGGGCGAAGCTCAGCGCGCATCGAATGGCACCCGATGCGAACAGCAGTGCGCCCAGGAGATAAGTCAGGACCAGGGCGCCGGAAGCCGGTTGAGTGACGAGCGTAAGACCGAATGCGACATAGAGCGCTCCAAGCAGAATCTGCCACAGGAAGCCGCCCCAGCCTCTGGTCCAGAAGGCGTGAATGATCTCGAACGCGCCGGCCGCAATGGCCGTCAGGCCGATCAGTTTGACGCTGATAATAGTAGCGAACATAAGATCGCTCAGAGCAAAGAACCCGGCGAGGATCATGACGACGCCGAGGAGCGTGCAAACCCAGAGCGGCGGGGGACCCAGGCTCTCAATGGTGGAGCTTCTATAGAGAGTCATGGACCCCTCCTTTCGTTGCCGGATGCAGCGATGCTAGCTGCCGTCCCTATGATCGGCATCCGACGAAACCCTGAGCGCGAGGATGGGAAGTTCCGATCGCGGGTGGTCACCGCGGCGAAGGTGAACGGCGCCCACCTCGCTCGCTGAGCGTGAGGCGGGTCACCGTCGCGGCGAGATTGACGCCAATGCTGCGCTCCAAGGAGAGCGGCTGCAGAACGATACTTCGGCGCGACCCTCCGATCAGAACATTGGCCCCGAGGCCGGGTCCCAGCGCAACATGGCTGCTTATGCCGACGTAGCTTCCGTGCAAGGAGCCGCGGCCAATCCCTGAGTTCCTGGCAAGCACGGCCCAAGACAGAGCGCCAACTCCGGTGACGCCGAGGTCCAGACCCACACGCTGGATCCGTCCGTCATAGATATAACGCGTCGTCGATCCTCTCCGATAGAATTCGCAGCGAAGCGACTGAGTCGATCCAACGAGGGCGCCGACTCTCGCCCCGCCGAAGCACAGGAGGCGGCCGACCCTGAATCTCTCGCCCTGTGCTGAGGCCGAGCTCATCGCGATCAGCGCGGAAACGCTCAGCGCGCCGAGAGGTCGCATCATTTGCATCTCAGGACTCGTGTTGATCGTTGGTCTGCGGTGACACGGGCACTCGCTGGTCGCCGCGATAAAGCCAGAACGTCATGCCGAGTCCGACCAGCAACACGGCCGCCAGAAGGAAGAAGATCATCGACTGTTTCAGCCAGGACAGCGCCGGAACGGTGGCTGCCATCGCAACGCCGAGGAAGCAGATCTGTGGGAGCAAGAGGCTCAGTCCTGCCAGAAAAGTGCCGAGCGCCAATAGCACCAAAAGGACAAGGCTTGACGCGGGGGTTGGAAGCAACTGTTGGACGCTGGAAATCAGGACGATGTTCATCGCGACCAGGACGGCGACCCAGTGCAGCGCCTGGGTCCATAGCAGGCGAAACTGGGCCTGCTTGTTGTCAAGCTGGGGCCATTTGGCTACGACGCACACCGCCGCGATTGCAAGCGAGAGAAACTCCCAATAACCGACGAGTGGCCGGTGCGAGATGTTGGTGTAGGCGACGCCTGCGATTGCAAGCACGAGAGCCAGGATGTACGGCAGTTGCTGCCACAGGAAATTGGCTCTCGCCGGATTGGTCGAGGATGCGACGCTATCGTGCGATTGCAGATCGATCTCGCTCATGGGCCATCCCTCGCGGTTGTGTCGACCTCATCACCAAGAAAGTCCTCGACATAGAATCTGAGCACCGCGGTGCGGCCGATCGCGACCAGCGGCATCGCGAGCGCCAGACCCATCACGCCAAAAAGTGCGCCGAGCAGGACGATCGCGACCAGCGTCCAGGCAGGTGGAATCTCAACCGCTTGGCGCTGGATCAGCGGACCGATCACATAGCCTTCGACCGACTGGATAATGGTGTAAATGATCACCGCCCAGGCCAACACCGAAACGCCGAAAGGCATCGCCACGAGCGCAATCGGAACCGCGGCCACAAGGGGACCCAGGTAGGGAACGAAATTCGACAATCCAGCCTGAAGCCCGAGCACGAAGGGGCCTGGCAGTCCGACGAGATAGAGCGCGACCCAGGTACATAGCGTCATCAGGACGATACGAACCACCTGGCCCACGAACCATAGCCGCAAAACCAGTCCCATTTCGTTGAGAACCCCGCGCGCGCGGGGCCGGTACGAGGGCTTGACCAACAGGAGCAGGCTGTCGCGGTGGCCGGCCGGATCGAAAGCAAAGAGAAGTCCGAGGAACAGGATGACCAGAGCGTTGACCAAGAAGCTCGATGCGCCGCCGAGGATCATCTGAGCATGGCTGAACAGACTGTTGTGATCGGGGAACAGCCACGTGGCGAGGTTTCGTCCTCCGTCCGGGCCCAGCAGGTCCACGCCGAACGACAACAGGTGATCCTGGACGACGTCGACCTGCTCATCCATGACCTTGAGGAGCAGCCGCGTCTGCTCGGGCAGCTTGCTCGCGCCCCAGACGAAGCCCAGCGTCAAGGCGGCAGCCAGAAGCAGCACGACCAGCGTCAGCCGCCAGACTCGATTGAGGGGGAGGACAGGCGCAAGGGTCCTCGCGGCGGCGTCCAGAAATGCGGCGAACAGGACACCTGCGAAGATGACGAGCAGGCTCGAAGCGGTCTGCCACACCAGGAAAAGACATATGCTGAATGCGAGCAGGCCGAGACCGGCCGTCAACAGGCCGCGCCATTCGACATGTGCAGGCCGACTTGCGGGATCATCGTGTCGGGCGTCCTCGCGAAGTCGTTCCAGGGCCGTCTTCGTATCGGTCATTAATCGCTCAAATCGGCAGATGCATCCCGAGGCGTCAGCTCTGCGTTCGGCGAGCTATCGTCCCGGGTCGTTCGGAGCATAGGTACGAACCCGCCGGCTGCCGTAGTGCGGATGCCTTCCGCCGCGATGGCGCCAATAGCGATGCTTGTGGGGATTGGCGACCCGCGCCGCGTCCGTTGGCGCAGATGCGCTTGGGCTATTCGATTCCGCAACGGAGGGCGTTGGAGCCGCAGTTGCGGCTAACGCGCCCGCGATCAGAAGTCCGCAAACAAGACGAATGGCCATGCTTGCCTCCATGTGGAGGGCCGGCGAACGCAGAACTTTTACGGTGGAACCACGTGGGAAGTGCGAGAATGCTACATCCAGCCGCGCGATGGGCGCAAGGCGGGAGAGCTTCTGATCGACCTCGTGCGATGCAGGTGCCATGGCGCGTGATGGCCCTCTTCCGTCGATGGCGGAGGCACCGCGGGCAGAACATACCAATACGCGGCCATCCAACTCGCTGATTTTGTGGGGGCTTCTTCCGGTCGCCTATCCGGGATTCTCTGTAGGACGTCAGGGCAGGACCGCGCGCCCGCCATTGCTGCCCGGTTTTCCCAGATGGCCGCAGCATCCGGGTTCCGCTCCGACATCCGCGCCCGATGCGGCGCCATGGGTCACAAAGACGGCGCCGCCACGAAGAAACTCGCCGGCCCTCGCCAGTTCGGCGGCGATGTGTTCGGCATGCTTGATCGCGGCGCGCCGGGTGGCGCACTCGAATCCGATCCTGTCCTGACACAGGCCGTATCTATCGACGATGTGAAAGAAGTATCGCATCCGCGCTGAATAGGGCGGATGCAGAGCAGGTTCCAGTGACAAACGTGTAAGGGAATATCCCCAATTTGGATTAGGGCGTCAGCCCCCCGGGTTACTCTTTCGTAATGGCACGCCATGGCGGCCGATTGATCGGCGCGTTCTCCTGTCGAAGGCTGCGAAACGATCGGGTGGTTTTCGCCGCAGGCGCTCGGGTGATTTTCCAATATCCCGCAAGATGCTCCCGGCAATACCGTCGACGTTCACGCCTCGCCAATGGTACCGGGAGGAGACGGGCTATGTCCAACTATGATCAAAATTCACTGGGTTCTGGCACGATCGGCAGCCAAGACCTTGCTGCGGATGCCGGTCTGCACGGCTACATGCTCGGCGTTTACAACTTCATGGCTGCGGGGGTCGGACTGACCGCTCTTGTCGCATGGTTGAGCTATCAATTGACCGGTCCGGCATTGCTTCAGAGCCCCCTGATGTGGATCTTCATTTTGGCGCCTTTGGCCCTGGTGTTCTTCATCAGCTCGCGCATCAATACGTTGTCGGCGACGGCCGCACGGTGGCTGTTCTTTACCTATGCCGCCCTGGTGGGCGTGTCAGTCTCGACACTGCTTCACATCTATACCGCCTCTTCGATCACGCGCGTCTTCTTCATCGCCGCGGCAATGTTCGGGGCGCTCAGCGTCTTTGGATATACCACCAGCCGGGACTTGTCCGGGCTGGGGACCTTCCTGTTCATGGGTCTGATCGGAATCATTATCGCAGCCGTGGTCAATCTCTTCCTGCGATCGACCGGACTGGACTGGTTGATCTCGGTCATCGGGATCGGCGTCTTTGCCGGTCTGACTGCCTACGATACGCAGCGTATCAAGGCGATGTACGACGGCAGGGACGATGAGACGGCCGCCGGCCGCAAGTCAGTGATCGCCGCGCTGTCGCTCTATCTCAACTTCATCAATATGTTCATGATGCTGCTGCGTCTGGTCGGCAGTCGCCGCTAGGCCGAAGCCGAGTTCACCGGGTCAGGCCGCCGGCCTTTCTGCGACGCTCGCGAGCGCGTCGCGGAGAGCCTTTTCCGTGGTCTCATCCAAAGATGTTTTCAGAACGACTCCTCCGGCGTCCTTGATTTCCTTGAGCACCTTGTCCGCAGTCATGTTCTTGATCAGGACGAACAGCGCGGCGTTTCCAGGTTGGATCGTCATTGCAAGCTGCTTCATGAAAGCGTCGTCGATGCCGAAATCCGAAAGTGCACCGCCGAGCGCTCCTGATGCGGCGCCGACTGCGACGCCGAAAATCGGATTGAGAAAGAGCACTCCGACCAACAGCCCCCAGAAGCTGCCCGTGATCGCTCCCATCGCGGTTGTGTTGACGAGCTGATTGAGCCTGATGCTGCCCGCATCGGTCTTGACGGCTATCACAGCGTCGCTGATTGTTATCAGGTACTCCTTCTGCAGCTGGAGGAGGTGCTCACGCACCCGTTCGGCTTCTGCCTCGGTCGGATATACGATCGCCACCAGATCGGACATGGAGACCTCCTGCTGATCGAAATTTGGTCAGCTTGCGTCGGGCCGCTCATAGCGCTTAACACGCGGTTTCGCATTGCCGACATCGGTGGAAACCCCCGGGGCAGGCGGATGGATCTTGGGATGACTCGCGTCAGCGACTCGCGAGTGAGATCTGGCAGGTTCATCGAAAAATCGTAGTTGCCAGATCTGTGAATTGTCTCTCTCGAGACGCCGCCCGCGACCACGGTCTATCAGAGCGAATCGTACGACAACGCCGAGACAGTAGCCGTATTGAATGATGGCTTGCGCGAGGATGATGACCAATGCCGTATGGAAGAGCGATAAATCTCGATGTACCGAAAACAGGATCGAAGCCATCAATACCACAATCAGAAATGGGAGCAGAGCGGTGATCGGAAACATCGTGCCGACAGCAAAGCCTGTGACGGCGACGAGGACTGCGGCCTCTCCCATTGAACATCTCCAAGAACGAGAAACGACAATGTCCCCATCAGATCGGCTCGATCGGAGCGAGAACTCAAAATTGACGATTGGAAGGATCTTCTTCGTGTGAGGAGCGGCTGTGGCTCATAACTCTCGCCGTTGGCTCCCGTGTGGCCATCGACCATGCGGAGTCAGGGTCTACGTCGATTGGGAAGCGCTGGATTTCGTGTCGCCTCTCGTCTCTGACGCGTATCCAGCCACGACCGTTCCGTAGCTCGGAATGGATGATTGCAAGATCGCGCGCCATTTGTAGCGCTGCGACCTGCGCACCCGCGTTGTGCTCGAATGGCATTCCGCCCGGATCGAGCACGACGTAGCGATCGAAATAGAGGTCAAAGTAAAAGCGTGGCATGTGCAACTTTCAGCTGTGTTGGAGTCGAGGAGGGTACGCACATCTACGTTTGTCGAGGACGGCCGGTCGGAGCGCGTTTGCCGAGCTGCGACCAAGGCGCGGCGCCGTCGTGATCAGAACTGGTGAGCTTAGGCGTACGCGACCAGAACGCCGTCTTCTAATCCTGCTTCGCGTCTAACATTACGCTCCTCATCTGACACAGATATCGGGTGGTTGCCCGATCAAGGCTAAGGAATCTCCTATGAATCTGGTGATGAGACTCATGTCTCGTGTCTCGGCTGAGGCATCATCTCCGCCAACTTTTCGCTGGGCGAATTGCCTTCATCACGGTCGCCTGAGCTGGCAGACAGCACACTCTGGTTAGGGCCGATCGGGCGCAGGCAGCATGGTTGGCTTGAGTTCCCCGGAAATCCGGCATCGGAACCAGCGGAACCAGCCACCTGTTGTTGCCGTAATCGCCCCTGTGCGGCCCGCTGTCGCACTCCAAAAAATTTGATAATTCACCCTCAGGTGGTATCCTTAGGAGTGAGGGACAGCGTTGCCAAGTATTGATAGCTGTTATCCAGACCAAAAGAAGCTTAGCTCAGTATAATCATGGAACAAAAATCCACTCCGCGGACTAGAGCGCCCACCGGTCCTGGGCTTCGACGAAACGCAATTTATTTTTGTTTCCATAGCATTTGAGCAGTGCAGCGAGCTCCGCCTCCGTTGCGCGTGACTCATTACACAAAACCGCGATCTCAACTGAAAGATGAATCGACCTATGGTATAACTTAACCGACGGTGTATACTGGAGTAGTTCCGGGGCAGGAACGGACTTTCCAAGTTGGAAGGTCATAAGCGGAGTGTGTACCGTGAGGTCTGACAACGCTTCTGCCAGGGGGGCTGGTGGATCCAGTGTCCTGAACTTGGCGCGCATCGAGGCCCAGATTGACGCCCAGGGCACCAAGGAACGGCTGTACTGGAAGTTCGCTCGAGAGCTTCTCTTCGTCGTGCGCCCATCATACGGGGGCCGTTTCGTCTACGAAGCTATAAACCCGGCGTTCGAAGCGCTTATTGGGATCGCTTCGGAAGAGATCCGGGAGATGGCCGTCAGCGACTGTATGGGGACAGAAGATGCCAGGTCCGTCTATCAGGTCCTGGATGCCTGTCTCGCCCAAGGCGACGAAACACGTCTGCGTCATCCGCTAGCGCTCGGTGGAGTTCCGCGAAACATCGAGACAGTCGTTGCGCCGATGTGCGATCCGCTGACGGGCAACATCACTCGATTGATCGGGAGCCATCGCGTCGCGAGTGAAGAGCCGGTGGAAGGCGCCCTGGAGATGGACCGGGACGATACAGGCATAACCGCCCGGTTAGCTTCCATTCAGGAGGACATTCAGCAGCGGATCGCGTCCGATCTGCACGACTCAACCTGTCAGCATTTGGTTGCTGCGAGCCTCGGTCTGATGCGGATACGAGGCTGTTTGAGCCAATCGGCCGAGGCCGAGCAGATTTACGACGATATCAACGCCTCGATCGATCGCGCCTTGAGGGAAATCCGAACATTTACTTATCTGCTGCACCCGCAAAACCTCGCGGCGTCCGGGTTGAGGGCGACGGTTGAACACTATGCTGAGGGCTTTGCCGCACGCACGTCGTTGGATGTCAGCGCTCGGATTGTGCCCAGCGTCGATCGGCTGCCTTATGAAACGCAGCGGTCGCTGCTGCGAGTCATTCAAGAAGCCCTGACGAACGTCTTCCGTCACGCGAAAGCAACTGCGGTCGACGTTGCCATCGAGGTGGCCGGTAAGCATTTCGAGCTGAGCGTAACCGACAATGGGCGCGGCATCCCGGCTCTTGCCAGGGCCGGGTATCACTCCAAAACAAAATCACTCGGCGTCGGAATTCCCGCAATGCAGGCGAGGCTGCAGCAGATGGGAGGTATGCTCGAGATCTATTCTCGGAAAGGAGGGCAGTCCGGTACTGTCCTGCGCGCGGCATTTCCCCGTGGACATGTGGCGCGCTCGGTCAAAGGCCGCCGCAATCATCAGCTTTCGCGCAAGCAGCCCATGAACGAAATGGTGGATCGATAGTCAGACGGGGACATCGCGTTTGGGCACCGATTGGATCGCGCGAAGCGGTACGAGTTTGGAGTTGCCTCGCCATGAAGCGTTTTCTCATTGCTGATGATCACGAAGCGGTCCGTTCGGGACTGCGGGCTGTCCTGGAACAGCACCCCGGCTGGGAAGTCGTTGCGGAGGCGAACGACGGCAGCAAGGCTCTCGCCGCGGCCGTCGCAAGCCAGCCCCATGTCGCGATACTCGATTTCTCCATGCCGCGCATGACGGGGGTGGAGGTTGCGCGGCGCATCAAGGAATATCGGATGCACACGGAGATTCTAATCTTCACCGTGCACAATTCAGGTCTACTTGCGCAGCAGGCGTTCCAGGCGGGGGCGCGCGCGTTCCTGTTGAAATCAGATGCCAACAAGCTCTTGCTGGCTGCGGTCGAGTCGCTTCTGGTGCACAAGGCATTCTGCACGGACAGTTGCGCGAGCGAACTGAACGGCAGTTTGGGTGAGGACAAGCACAGGTATCATCACCTCTCGCCGCGAGAGCGGCTGGTTGTGAAGCTGGTCGCGGAGGGCTATACCAACAAGCGTATCAGCGCCATGCTGGACCTCAGCGTCAAGACCACCGAAGCGCATCGTGCGGCCGCAATGCGCAAGCTGGAAGTCAACTCGACGGCAGGCCTGGTTCGATACGCAGTACGTGCCAACCTCGTGGAACCGTAACGGGACAGTCTCGTATCGCGCCGGTGTTTAGGCGAGACTGCGTGCGCGATCTCAATACATTTCCTGCGAGATTCCTCGGGTTTTGCGCAATGGTCGCTGGAAGATCGATCAGTACGCTGTCAACCTGCCCGCTTGAACCTGCAGACAACCGCCGATAATTGCGGCGCCGGTATACGGGACGACGCTGTGAAACGGATATTGATCGCGGATGATCATGAGGTGGTACGCTCGGGACTTCGTGCGATCATTCAGGCACGACCCGATTGGACCGTAAGTGGAGACGCGATTGACGGCGAGCAGGCGGTGGCATTGTCTGCCAAGACGAGGCCGGACATTGTCATCGTCGACTATTCGATGCCTTTGATGAACGGGTTGGAAGTGAGCCGGCGCATCAAGGCGCTCCATCTCCCTTCGCAGGTGCTGCTTCTCACGATGCACGAAGACGAGGAGATTCTGACCGAGGCTCTTCTGACGGGAGCTCGCGGTTTCCTGTTGAAATCGGATGCCAGCAAGCATCTCATTTCGGCGATCGAGGCTCTGTTGGAGGGAAGGCCTTACTTCACCGGCGTGTTGCTGGAGAAGTTGCTTAGCGACTACCAGCTCCACCAGCAGAACCGGTCATCAACGCTTCTCACTCCGCGAGAGCAGAGTGTGGTTCAGCTGATCGCGGAGGGATACACCAACAAATCCATCGGCTCGATCTTGAAACTCAGCATAAAGACCGTCGAAACCCACCGAGCATCGGCGATGCACAAGCTTCGCACGTCGACGACGGCCGAGCTGGTACGCTATGCGATCCGCAAGAAATTGATCGAGCCCTGAAGCTATCAAAAAAATGCCCACCTGAGGGTGGGCCAGTCTTGGGAGGACAGGCTCCTCTCATTGGTAGACCATGCCCCGTCGGAACGGTCCCGAACATCCGGTATTAACCTCATGGTCGAGAGCTGAAACTATGAGTGGGCGCGCTTCGCTGGGTCGTGACCCCCGGGAACTCCACGTCAGGCGCCTGGACGCAAGCTTGTGCCGAGGCAACGGAAATGCTGCGCAAGAGCACGATCCAACCGGACTGAAAGCGGGCGCGCCATCGAATCCGCTGCACACTCCCAGAACACTAAGTAAAGGCGATGACCCGAAGGTGGACTTGTCCCGATCCGGGCCCGGGTAAAACCCGCATCGCCAACTTCCAGCATCGGTGTTAGGTGGATTTCCGTGTCGAAGGCCGATCGCGCCGACGTGCATGGTCGTCACGGCAGATCAATCGAGTTGTCGCTGAAATGCTCGATCATGCCCCACGATTGGCCGACGGCTCGCCTTGTAGTCCGAGACCGGGAGTTGTGCCATGCGCGGCCACATTCTATTCGCTTCATTGTTTGCGATTGGCCTTGTTGCGATTGCGACCTCGAGTTCGCCAGGTCAGGCGCGCGACCGTGTTACGCGGGCGACCTCCGGCATACAGGATCGATACTGTCTGCAAGGAAGGCGATGGGGCTATCCCGGGAACTGTCAATTCGCGACTCGCAGCCAGTGTCTGGCAGCCGCATCTGGGACTAACGCCCGCTGCGGCAGGAACCCGCGACACACGTTTGCGGGACCGCGGCAAGGCTAGCGATCAGGTCTTGTGTCCGTGAGGTTAGCCGATGTGCAGGCCCATGTCGCCAGGGCGGCCGTCGGCGGCTGGTAAGCGGCTTGCCACGAGGTGCCAATATGGCCTCTGCCAGCTGCCCGCCGCCGTTGAAGATCCAAGAAATTTTGGCACGGACCAAATGGCGCGGGACTTGCTCTCAGCAAAGTATGACGATTCTTGCCAATGATCATCCGGCACGTCGGCTGCGCGACAGGACCACCGGTCCGGCTGCCTTGGCCGGCGGGCTCCTGATCGCCAACGGCCTTGCCTGGGCCTGGGCGTTCGCGCTGTATGCGGAGCGGCCTGCTGTCGTCGGCACCGCGCTGCTGGCCTGGCTGCTCGGCCTGCGCCATGCCGTCGATGCCGACCACATCGCCGCGATCGATAACGTTGTCAGGAAACTGATGCATGCGGGCGAGATGCCGCGTGCCAGTGGCCTCTATTTCGCGCTCGGCCATTCCAGCGTCGTGGTCGCGGCCACCATCCTGCTGGCAAGCATGGCGACGATAGGCTTGGCTGATAGCGACAGCCTGATCAGGTCGTTCGGCAGCGCCGTTGGCACGTCGGTCTCCGCTGCGTTCCTGCTGCTGATCGCTTCGGCCAATCTGGTCGTTTTGTTCGACCTCTGGCGCAGGTTTCGCTCGCTGCGGCAGTCTGACCAGGGCGCGCGCAACGTTGTCGCGATCAGTTCGGCCGAGCCGCAACGTGGCTTCCTGGTCCGTGTGTTAAGGCCGCTGCTCCGCATGGTGAGCCGCCCGTGGCACATGTATCCGCTCGGTCTCGTGTTCGGCCTTGGATTCGATACCGCGAGCGAGATCGGCCTGTTGAGCCTATCGGCGACGGAGGCCGCACGTGGAACCTCGCTCATGCATGTTCTGGTGTTCCCGGCGCTGTTCGCTGCGGCCATGGCAACGGTCGATGCCGCTGACAGCGTGCTGATGACTGCCGCCTATCGATGGGCGCTGACGGATCCGCATCGCAAGCTTCGCTACAATCTGGCGATAACAGCGGCATCCGTCATGATTGCCTTTATCATTGGTGGCATCGAGACGGCTCAGCTGTTGGGGGCGCGGTTCGGCCTCGCGGGCAGCGTGTGGAATGTGGTTGGCGATCTCAATGCCCATCTCGCCGATCTCGGGATTGTCGTGATCGGTTTGCTTGGCGCGGTCTGGATCGGATCGATGTTGATCAACCGGCGGCGGGATACCGCCGCAAGCGCGGTCGAATGTCACCGACGCCATCCCGACGGAGCGGTGCTTGCCAGCGTTCCGACAGAAGCGCAAAATCACAAGCTCGCGCTGTGATCCCCGTCCTTTCGGTGGCGATCGCGCGCCAGATGAGTTGGAAGACGCCCGGAGATGGCCTTGTCCGATCGGAAGATGAAGATGCTCTGGCTGCAGGGGGCGAGCTGCGGCGGGTGTACCATGTCGATCCTGGAGAGCGGCGCATCCGGCTGGTTCGATGAGCTGAGGCAGTCCGGCATCGAGCTTCTGTGGCATCCCTCGGTCAGCGAGGAGACCGGCGCAGAGGTGCTGGATATCCTGGAAGCCGTTCGCGACGGACGTGAGCGGCTCGATGTTCTTGTGCTCGAAGGATCGGTTGCGCGCGGGCCTGATCTGACCGGGCGTTTCAACATGCTCGCCGGCACCAACCGTTCAATCTATCATTGGGTCTCAGAACTCGCGCCGCTCGCGGATTATGTGGTCGCGGTCGGCAGCTGTGCTGCCTATGGCGGAATTCCGGCCGCCGGCTCCAATCCGACCGATGCGGTCGGGCTGCAGTTCGAGGGCACCGACAGCGGCGGCGCGCTGGGGGGCGGCTTCCGGTCGCGCCGCGGGCTGCCGGCGATCAACATCGCGGGATGCGCGCCGCATCCCGGCTGGATCATGGAAACCTTGTTGGCACTTGGCACCGGTGATCTCGCGTCCGGCGATCTCGACGGATATGGCCGGCCGAAATTCATCGCCAATCATCTCGCGCATCACGGCTGCTCGCGCAACGAATTCTATGAGTTCAAGGCCAGCGCCGAAGCGATGTCCGAGCGCGGCTGCCTGATGGAGCATCTCGGGTGCCGGGCGACGCAAGCCGTCGGCGACTGCAATCAGCGCTCCTGGAATGGCGGAGGCTCCTGCACCAAGGGTGGCTATGCCTGCATTGCCTGCACGTCGCCGGGCTTCGAGGCGGCGCAGAATTATCTGGAGACGGCCAAGCTTGCCGGCATCCCGGTCGGCCTGCCGACTGACATGCCGAAGGCTTGGTTCGTTGCGCTCGCGGCCCTGTCGAAATCCGCAACCCCGCGGCGCGTGCGGGTCAATGCGACGTCGGATCACGTCGTGGTGCCGCCGACCCGGCCCAGCGGCAAACGCGCGCCATGACCCGGATCGCGGTCGGCCCGTTCAATCGTGTCGAGGGCGACCTCGAGGTGCGCCTTGATATCGCAGATGGGCGGGTGGCGCGGGCCGAGGTGACCGCGCCGCTTTACCGCGGCTTCGAGCAGATCCTGGAGGGGCGTCCGCCGCTCGACGCACTGGTGATCGCGCCGCGCATCTGCGGCATCTGTTCGGTCTCGCAGTCAGTCGCCGCTGCGGCTGCATTGCGGGCCGCGATGGCGCTGGACGCTGCGCCCAACGGCCTGCTCGCGACCAATATCGCGCATGCGGCAGAAAACGCCGCCGATCATCTGACGCATTTCTACGTGTTCTTCATGCCTGACTTCGCGCGCGAAGCTTATGCGGCACAGGCTTGGCATGCTCCGGCCACAGAACGTTTCAAGGCGACGCACGGCAGCGCCGCGCGCGAGGCGCTGCCTGCCCGTGCGCGGCTGCTGGAGATCATGGGCGTGATCGCCGGCAAATGGCCGCATAGCCTTGCCTTTCAGCCAGGCGGCACGACGCGGGCGATCGAGCTCGGCGAACGTATCCGGCTGACCTCGATTGCGGCCGCGTTCCGTGGCTTTCTCGAGCGTGTTGTGTTTGCCGATAGGCTGGAGAATGTGTTGGCGCTGTCCAGCGCGCATGAGCTCGACCGCTGGCGCGACGGCCGCGGTGGCGATTTCGCGCATTTCCTGCGGATTGCTGACGCGCTTGCGCTCGCCGATCTCGGCAAGGGTACGGGGCGCCTGATGAGCTTTGGCGCCTACCATGATCAGGAGGGCGCGCATTTCCGCGCAGGCGTCCTCAGCTCGTCCGCGCAAGTCGCGCCGCTCCCGCTCGGTCAGATCACCGAGGACGTCTCGCACGCCTGGATGCGGGACACCTCGCTCGATCCGGCAGAGAGCGCGACCGTGCCGGATGCCGACAAGCCGAACGCGTATAGCTGGTGCAAGGCGCCACGGCTTGCCGGCCAGCCGGTCGAGGTCGGCGCACTGGCGCGGCAGGCCATTGACGGCCAATCGCTGATTGCCGCGCTCGTTGCAGAGAGCGGCAGCAATGTCCGCAACCGCGTGATCGCCCGGCTGATTGAGACCGCCCGACTGGCGGTTGCGATCGAAAGCTGGGTCAAGGCGCTGCGTCTCAACGAGCCGTTCTGTGTCAACGCCCGCGACATCTCCGATGGTCACTCCGTTGGTCTGGTCGAAGCGGCGCGCGGCAGCCTTGGCCATTGGCTCGCAGTCCACCACGGCAAGATCGAGCGCTATCAGATCATCGCGCCGACCAGCTGGAATTTCTCGCCGCGCGATGCCGATGGCGTTGCCGGGCCGCTCGAGCAGGCGCTGGTCGGGACGGAAGTTGGCTCCGCCGGCGCGCGCGCAGTCGGCGTCCAGCACGTGGTGCGCTCGTTCGATCCCTGCATGGTGTGCACTGCGCATTGATGTTGTGGCATCGCGCGATGCTTGAGAGGGGCGTGCCGGAAACTTCGTTGTCGAACTGCAAAGTCGGTTGTTTCCGCTTCCGCCGTGACGACACGCCCGCGACACCGGTTTGAGACTGCGTCACGTCTTCAAGCGCTTGGAATCATTCTGATTTAAAGTTGCAATTGATCCTGGCCTGCTTCTTGCTGTCTGCCTTCCCGAACAGCGACCAGGCGCGGTCGCCAAAGCAATCATCAAGGGAGGGCTCATGGGCGCGGCAACGGAAACTTTTTACAGCGTGATCAGGCGCCAGGGCATCACGCGACGCAGCTTTCATAAATTCTGCAGCCTGACCGCAACCAGCCTGGGGCTCGGCCCGCTGGCAGCGAGCCGCATCGCCAACGCGCTCGAGACCAAGCCGCGCATTCCCGTGATCTGGATGCACGGGCTCGAATGCACCTGCTGCTCGGAAAGCTTCATCCGTTCTGCGCATCCCCTGGTGAAGGATGCCGTGCTGTCGATGATCTCGCTCGACTACGACGATACGATCATGGCGGCGGCCGGCCATCAGGCCGAGGAGATTCTCGAAGAGACCCGCGCCAAGTACAAAGGCCAGTATGTGCTCGCGGTGGAAGGCAATCCACCGCTCAACGAAGGCGGCATGTTCTGCATCGACGGTGGCAAGCCGTTCGTCGAGAAGCTGAAGCTGATGGCCGAGGATGCGATGGCGATCATCGCCTGGGGTGCCTGCGCCTCCTGGGGCTGCGTGCAGGCCGCAAAGCCTAATCCCACCCAGGCCACCCCGATCGACAAGGTCATCACCAACAAGCCGATCATCAAGGTGCCGGGCTGCCCGCCGATCGCGGAAGTGATGACCGGCGTCGTCACCTTCATCACCACCTTCGGCAAGCTGCCCGAGCTGGACCGGCAGGGGCGGCCGAAGATGTTCTATTCCCAGCGCATCCACGACAAATGCTATCGCCGGCCGCATTTCGATGCCGGCCAGTTCGTCGAGGAGTGGGACGACGAGGCCGCGCGCAAGGGCTTCTGTCTCTACAAGATGGGCTGCAAGGGACCGACCACCTACAACGCCTGCTCGACGGTGCGCTGGAACGGCGGCGTCTCGTTCCCGATCCAATCCGGTCACGGCTGCATCGGCTGCTCGGAGGACGGCTTCTGGGACAAGGGCTCGTTCTATGATCGCCTTACCACGATCAAGCAGTTCGGCATCGAGCACAATGCGGACGAGGTCGGCATGGTCGCGGCCGGCGCGGTCGGCGCCGCCGTTGCCGCGCATGCGGCCGTCACCGCGGTGAGGCGGCTCGCGACCAAGCGTGACGATGCCAAACAAAACGTCGGGCAGGACAACTAATTCTTTTCAGGGCAGGTAACGATGGGCATTCAGACACCCAATGGGTTCAATCTCGATAATTCCGGCAAGCGGATCGTTGTCGATCCCTTGACCCGGATCGAGGGACATCTTCGCGTCGAGGTCAATGTCGACTCCAACAATGTCATTCGCAATGCAGTCTCGACCGGCACGATGTGGCGCGGCATCGAGACCATCCTGCGCAACCGCGATCCGCGCGACGCCTGGGCCTTCACCGAGCGGATCTGCGGCGTCTGCACCGGCACCCATGCGCTGACCTCGGTGCGCGCCGTGGAGAACGCGCTCGGCATCTCGATCCCGGAGAACGCCAACTCGATCCGCAACATCATGCAGCTCTGCCTGCAGGTGCATGATCACCTCGTGCACTTCTACCATCTGCATGCGCTCGACTGGGTCGACGTGGTGTCGGCGCTGAAGGCCGACCCGAAGGCAACCTCCGCACTGGCACAATCGATCTCGGACTGGCCGCTGTCCTCGCCCGGCTATTTCAAGGACCTGCAGATCCGTCTCACAAAGTTCGTCGAGTCTGGCCAGCTGGGGCCGTTCAAGAATGCCTATTGGGGCCATGCGGCCTACAAGCTGCCGCCCGAAGCCAATCTGATGGCGGTGGCGCATTATCTGGAAGCGCTCGATTTCCAGAAGGAGATCGTCAAGGTCCACACCATCTATGGCGGCAAGAATCCGCATCCGAACTGGCTGGTCGGCGGCGTGCCCTGCGCCATCAATGTCGACGGCACCGGCGCGGTCGGCGCCATCAACATGGAGCGGCTAAACCTTGTCTCCTCCATCATCGACCGCTGCATCGAGTTCACGGAGCAGGTCTATCTGCCCGATGTCGCTGCGATCGGTTCCTTTTACAAGGACTGGCTCTACGGCGGCGGGCTGTCGGGCAAGAGCGTGATGGCCTATGGCGACATTCCGGAAAATGCCAACGACTATTCGGCCAAGAACCTGAAGCTGCCGCGCGGCGTGATCCTGAACGGCAATCTCAAGGAGGTGCTGCCGATCGACCACGCCGACCCCGAGCAGATCCAGGAGTTCGTCACGCATTCCTGGTACAAATACCCTGATGAGACCAAGGGTCTGCATCCCTGGGACGGCATCACCGAGCCGAACTATCAGCTCGGGCCGAATGCCAAGGGCACCAAGACCGACATCAAGGAGCTCGACGAGGGCGGCAAGTATTCCTGGATCAAGGCACCGCGCTGGCGCGGCAATGCCGTCGAGGTCGGGCCGCTGGCGCGCTACATCGTCGGCTATGCCCAGGGCAAGCCGGAGTTCAAGGAGCCGACTGAGAAGTTCCTGAAGGATCTGAACCTGCCGGTCACGGCGCTGTTCTCGACGCTCGGCCGCACCGCGGCGCGCGCGCTCGAATGTCAATGGGCGGCGCGGCAGATGCGCTACTTCCAGGACAAGCTGGTGGCGCGGATCAAGGCCGGCGATTCATCGACTGCCAATGTCGAGAAGTGGAAGCCGGAAAGCTGGCCGAAGGAGGCCAAAGGCTTCGGTTTCACCGAGGCGCCGCGCGGTGCGCTCGCGCACTGGATCAAGATCAAGGACACCAAGATCGACAACTACCAGTGCGTGGTGCCGACCACCTGGAACGGCTCGCCGCGCGATCCCAAGGGCAATATTGGCGCCTTCGAAGCCTCGCTGATGGATACGCCGATGGCGGATCCGGAGAAACCGTTGGAAATCCTGCGCACGATCCATTCCTTCGATCCGTGCCTGGCCTGCTCCACCCATGTGATGAGCCCGGACGGCCAGGAGCTGGCCACCGTGAAGGTGCGATAGGAGGGCGTCATGCTGGACAGAACAATCGCACCGGACGGTTCGTTGCAGACGGGGGCCTCCGACGCGCATGGCGAGCGCGTGATCGGGCGCCCGACGGTCTATGTCTATGAAGCCCCGGTCCGCATCTGCCATTGGGTGAACGCGCTCGCGATCGTCGTGCTCATGGTCAGCGGCTATTTTATCGGAACGCCGCTGCCGTCCGTCGGCGGCGAGGCCTCGGCGCATTTCCTGATGGGCTATATTCGCTTCACGCACTTCGCCGCGGGACAGATCTTGGCGGTGTTCTTCCTCGCCCGCGTCCTGTGGGCTTTCGTCGGCAACCACCACTCCCGGCAGATTTTCTACGTACCGGTGCATCGGGTGCAGTTCTGGAAGGAGGTGCTGCACGAAATCCGCTGGTACGCGTTCCTGGAGCGTGAACCGAAGATGTATGTCGGCCACAATCCGTTGGCCCAGACCGCGATGTTCACGGGGTTCACGCTGTTCGTGGCCTTCATGATCATCACCGGATTTGCGCTCTACTCGGAAGGCGAGGGGATCGACAGCTGGCAGCACAGACTGTTCGGTTGGGTGTTTGCGATCTGGCCGAACAGCCAGGACGTGCATACGTGGCATCACCTCGGCATGTGGGCGCTGGTCACGTTTGTGATGGTGCACATCTATGCCGCGATCCGCGAAGACATCATGTCGCGCCAGAGCATCATCTCCTCGATGGTCTCAGGCGAGCGCCAATTCCGCGAATAGGGGCTCCGTATGAGTGATGCCGGGCAAGACCGGATCCTGGTGCTCGGGATCGGCAATATCCTGTGGGCGGACGAAGGCTTCGGCGTGCGGGTGGTGGAGGAATTCCACCGCCGCTACGCCGTTCCCGACAACGTCACCATCCTCGACGGCGGCACGCAGGGCCTTTACCTCGTGAACTACGTCGAGGATGCCGATGCCCTCATCGTCTTCGATGCCATCGACTACGGTCTTGCGCCGGGTGAGCTGAAGCTCGTCCGCGATGACGAGGTGCCGCGCTTCACCGGCGCCAAGAAGATGAGCCTGCATCAGACCGGCTTTCAGGAGGTCTTGAGCGCGGCTGATCTGCTGGGCCGCTATCCGAAGCGCCTTGCCTTGATCGGCTGTCAGCCTCTTGATCTCGAAGATTGGGGCGGGCCGTTGACAGAGCCTGTCCGGGCACAGATCGAGCCGGCGATCCGGCTGGCCTGCGAGCTGCTGGCGCAATGGGGCGCGCCACCGGTGCCGCGCACCGAGCCGCTCGCGCCGGCGGAGCGGCTGCTCGCAAACGATATCGATCACCTGAATTATGAAATGAGGGCGCGCTCGGCTTGAGCCGGCTCGCCATTGGAGAACATGGCGATGTGCCTGGGCCTGCCGATGACCATTGTCGAAACCGACGGCACGACCGCGCTCTGCCAATATGGCGACGAACTGCGGCGGGTCTCGGTGCTGCTGCTGTCGGATCCGCCGGTGGGCGCCAAGGTGCTGGTCTATCTCGACAGCGCGGTGCGGTTGCTCGATGACGAGGAGGCGCGCCTGATCGGCGATGCGATCCAGGGACTGCAGGCAGCGCTCAACGGCGAGGATTGCGATCGCTTCTTCGCCGACCTGGTCGACCGCGAGCCGGAATTGCCCGAACATTTGCGATAAGCGGCCGGCTCTCCGCGCGCTGATAAGAAAGTATCCAGTCTGGTAGGAATATTTCCAGCCAAACTCCGGAAAATAGCTTTCCAGCTGGCAACGCGTTGAGCCGGATCAATAAAAATCATTCCTATTTTCAATAAGTTGGTTCGTAAGCTCAGGCTGGATCGCTCTGGCACATCGCTTGCTAGCCACAATTCCCAGTAGCGAAAAACTGGACAGGAGGGAGCGTCGATGGAGTTTCAGGAGCGCGGTCGCGCGCAGCGGCGGGGTGGGCTGCCCGAGGTCGATGCGTCGAATATCGATGATTTTCTCACCGCGGCCGACTGCGCCGGGGGCGTGGCGGTCCTGTTCTCCGCGGGCGATCCCGTGCGATTTCCCGAAGTGCTCGACGTCGCCATCGTGCTCCCCGAGCTGATCACGGCCTTTCAGGGCCGGCTGCATGGGGCCGTCATCGCGCGTGAGGCTGAGGCCACGCTGGGCGAACGTTTCGGCGTGCGCGTGCAGCCGAGCCTGATCTTCTGCCGCGGCGGTGAGACCCTCGGCCTGATCGCCAAGATCCAGGACTGGTCTGTTTATGTCGAACGCATCTCCCGGCTGATCGACCGACCGAAGTCGGGCAAGGCAGCCGTCGTCGCCAGCATTATTCCCGCCCATACCGCCCAAGGGGCCGAGCGATGAAAGCAGGTTTCTGGATTGCCCCGGAGGGGGAGGAGCAGCCGGTCAACATCTTTCCGATCGGCGAGGAGAGTCTTGACGCTGCGCACAAGGGCCTGACCGCAGCAGGCGCGCTCGCCAAGCTTGCAACCTTGGACAGTGCCGAACTCGCACGCAACTGCCCGAATGCGATCGTGCTGTTGTCGCAGGTCGCCGACAGCATCGCGCGTCAGACCAGCGACGCGCCGACCCAGCTGTTCCGGCTCGCGGGTCTCAACGATCTCGAACGACGGCTGATCGACGACGTGCTCGGCGAGGGCGAGGTGGCCGGCGTGGTGGCGCTGCCCGGCGGATCGCTGGCGCAGATCCAGGAATCGGTGCTGGCCGGAGTCTGGCGCGTGCGCTGGGAGGCGGATAGCCAGCACGACTACATCGAGATCGGCCCGGTGCCGGAAATCGTGACCCGTGCTGCCGCCGATCTGACCGTGCCGGATTTCGAGATCGGGGCGGCGCCGGAGGGCATCATGAATGCGCTGCCGGTGCTGGCTGAGATCCGCGAGCGTACGCTGGCCTGGAAGCCGGGCACGCGCACGCAGACCATCAACTTCACGCTGCTGCCGATGAGCCCGGCCGATATGAGTTTCCTGCAGGACACGCTCAGAAACGGACCGATCCAGCTGGTCTCGCGCGGTTACGGGACCTGCCGTGTGCTGGCCACCGGCGTGCGCAATGTGTGGTCGGTGCAGTTCTTCAACGCGATGGACACCATCATCCTCGATACGCTCGAGGTCGGCGGCGTGCCGGTGGTAGCGCTCGCCGCCGACGAGGATTTCGAGGATTCGGCCGTGCGCCTCAAAGAGATCATCGAGGCTTATTTCACATGAGCGGATTCGAGAATTTCGGCGTGCCCAGCGATCTCGCAGATAGCGTCCGCATGGAATGCGGCATCTGCTGGACCTGCTACGACCCTGCGGAGGGCGATGCGGTGGCACAAATCCCCGCTGGGACGGCTTTCACCGCTTTGCCGGAGGATTGGCGCTGCCCGACCTGCGACGCACCGAAATCGAAATTCATGGCGATCGAAGCATGAGCGCGATCGCGGTCCAGCCGGCAGGAGCTCCCATCACCGATCCGGTCGCGTGGGGCGAGCGGCTTGCTGTGGCCTACCGCGACATTGGCGCGCGCACCATGCGTGAGCTTCCGATCTATCATGATGCGCTTGACGTGGAGGCGATCGGTTTCCAGCAGATGCAGGGTAACATTGTTGGCATCGTCGTCACCCCCTGGTTCATGAATGTGGTGACGCCTGCGGACGGAGTTGCATCGGACCATCTGCAGATCCACTTTCCCGCGGGCACCTTCACATTCACGGTCAGTGAGATCGAGCCGGTCGGCCGGATCGCGAGCTGCTCGCTGTTCTCACCGATGTTCGAGTTCGCCGATATGGACACAGCACGTGCCGCGGCGCAGGCCGCCTCGGCCGAACTGATGACAGCATGCGCCGACGATCCGCCGCGGGTCAATGGGCTTGGAAAGACCAGCAGCGTTATCGACCGCCGCGCCTTTCTGCGCGGAAGCCTGACGGAGAGTGCGCGGTGAGCCCGGGCATCCGCGATCAGATCGATCTCGCACTGTCGGTTGTCGATGGTCGGATCGCGGCCGTCGATATCAGGCCGCGAACCCGTCCACCTCTGAGCCGCATCCTCGCAGGCAAGCCCGCCGAGAAAGCGGTAGCGGCCCTGCCGCGCCTGTTTTCGCTGTGCGCTGCTGCGCATCAGGTTGCGTTTCTGTCGGCGCTGGATGCTGCATATGCGCGCGAAGTCGCATCGTTGACGCGGCAGCGGCGCACTCGTGCTGTCGTCGCCGAGCGGCTCGCCGAACTGCTGCGTGGTCTGCTGATGCCGCGTCTTGCGCAGGATCGGGGCGCGATCGTAGGCCTGCGCAAGCTGCTGCAGGCCGCGGCGTCTCTCGCCGCCGACACGGCAGACGGGTCCCGCATTGAAACCTTGTCGCAGATCAAGACCGCACTTGCCGCGCTGGGCTTATGTTTGCGGCCGGAGGAGATCGTTCCAGAAAGCCCGCTGGCCTCGATTGTTGTGGCCGCGAACGATCGCGACTGGACACATCCTATGCTCGCAGACCAAGGCCACCTGTCGGCGGCGGACGACCCGCTCATCGTTACACGTCTGCTTGACGAGGGCGCATCCTTTGCCGATCGGCCCGATCTCAGCGGCCGTGTCCCTGAAACCGGCGTCTGGGCCCGTCACGCTTTGCGAATGACATCTGTGGCGGCCTCGTCCGGGACGCCGGTTGAGCGGCTAGAGGCCAAGGTCGCCGAAATCATCGAGCTCGTTCGCTGGCTTGAGAACCAGCAGGACGACAACGAGACGCGCGAGAGTGGCGTGGTCGAGAGCTATCCGCTCGGACGCGGGCGTGGCGCCGCAGCGGTCGAATGCGCCAGGGGGCGACTCTATCACGCGGTCGAGCTCGACGGCGCAGGCCAGATTGTTCGCTCCGAATTTCTGGCGCCGACCGAATGGAATTTTCATCCGCGCGGGCCGGTGGCCAGGGCCCTGACCGGCGCCGCCGCCTCCATGCACAGCCGCGACGCCGTCGAGGCGCTGGTCGGCGCATTCGATGCCTGCGTCGGCGTGCGTGTCGAGCTGACGGAGCTGGCCGATGCATGAGATGGCGTTGTGCGAAGGCATCGTCGAGATCGTCGAGCAGGAAGCGCGCAAGGGCGCATTCTCGAAGGTCAAGACGGTGTGGCTCGAGATCGGCGCGCTCAGCCACGTCGCGCCCGAGGCACTGCGGTTCTGTTTCGATGCGGTCACCGCGCGCACGGTGGCGGAAGGCGCTGCGCTCGAAATCATCACGCAGCCGGGCACGGCCTGGTGTCTCAACTGCTCCCAAAGTGTCGAGATCGCCGAGCGTCTCGCGCCGTGTCCGTCCTGCGGCAGCTACCAGCTGCAGGTCACTGGCGGTGAGGAGATGCGGGTCAAGGAACTGGAGGTCGAGTGATGTGCACGGTCTGTGGCTGCAGCGAAGGCAAGGCGTCCGTCGAAGCCGGTGACGAGCACCACCATCATGATGGCGATCATGATCATGCGCATGGCCACCATCATCATGGCCACGCTCACGATCACGACCACAACCATGGCAATCACGGCGACCATCACCACCACCACGGTCACGGCCATCATCATCACGGTGACCATGATCATCATCACGATCATGGCGAAGCCAGCCGTATCGACTGCACCGCCAATCCGGCCGGACAAGAGATCGCCGGTATCTCCTCGTCGCGTATCGTCCAGATCGAGCGCGACATTCTCGGCAAGAACAACACCATTGCCGCCGACAACCGCGCCCGCTTCGGCGCTGATGATGTGCTCGCGTTCAACCTCGTTTCCAGCCCCGGTGCCGGCAAGACCTCGCTCCTGGTCCGTGCCGTCGCGGAGCTGAAGCAGGGCCGTCCCGTTGCGGTGATCGAAGGCGACCAGCAGACCTCGAACGATGCCGAACGGATCAGGGCGACCGGCGTGCCGGCGATCCAGATCAACACCGGCAAAGGCTGCCATCTGGATGCGGCGATGGTGGACGAAGCCTATCGCAAGCTGCCGTCCTTGCGTGGCGGCATCCTGTTCATCGAGAATGTCGGCAATCTGGTCTGTCCGGCCGCCTTCGACCTCGGCGAGGCCTGCAAGATCGTGGTGTTCTCCACCACCGAAGGCGAGGACAAGCCGCTGAAGTACCCGGACATGTTCGCAGCCTCCTCCTTGATGCTGATCAACAAGATCGATCTCGCGCCGGCCGTCGATTTCGATCTGGCGCAGACCATCGAATATGCCCGGCGCGTCAATCCGAAGATCGAGGTGCTGACGATCTCCGCGCGCACCGGCGAAGGCTTTGCCGCGTTCTATGCCTGGATCAGGAAGCAGTCGGAAAAGGCCAGGGCGAGCGTTACCGCGCAAGCCCTGAGCGCGGCTACGGTCTGATCATGAGCGGCGGCGCGCAGGCACAGCATCGGACGCGGCTGCGGCTGCACGTGCGCGGCGCCGTGCAGGGCGTCGGCTTTCGCCCCTATGTCTATGGGCTGGCGACCCGCTACCGGCTCGGCGGCTTCGTCGCCAACGACCCGCAGGGAGTCCTGATCGAGGTCGAGGGCGACCACGCCGCTGATTTTGTCGACGCGCTCCCGCGGCAGATGCCGCCGCTGGCGCGCATCGATGATATCGCAGTGGAGCATGTCGCGCCTGCGGCGAGCGCCGCGTTCCAGATTCGCGAGAGCGGACGCGGACGGGTCGCCACGCGGATCACGCCTGACGCCGCCACCTGTCCGCAATGTCTCGCCGAGCTGTTCGATCCCGATAGCCGTTTTTATCTTTATCCCTTCGTGACCTGTACCGATTGCGGGCCGCGCTTCACCATCGCCGAACGGCTGCCCTACGACCGCGCCACCACCGCGATGAAGGCATTTGCATTGTGCGAGGCTTGCTCGGCTGATTACGCGGATCCTGCCGGCCGACGCTTTCATGCCGAGGCGATCTCGTGCCCGCGCTGCGGGCCGCGATTGAGCCATGACCTCGAGGAGATTGCGGCAGCGCTAGAGGACGGCCGCATCGTCGCGATCAAAGGACTGGGTGGCTATCAGCTGCTCTGCGATGCGCGTAACGAGGCGGCGGTTCGTTGCCTGAGGGCGCGCAAGCAGCGCGACCAGAAGCCGTTCGCGGTGATGGTGGCGGATGCAGCCGCGGTGGCCGGGATCGCCGATGTCGATGCCACCGAGCGCGCATTGCTGGAGACGGTGGCGCGGCCGATCGTGCTGCTGCGATCGCGCCCCGGTTTGGCACCATCGATTGCCCCCGGGCTTGTCAGGATCGGGGTGATGCTGCCGGTCGCGCCGCTGCATCATCTGATCTTCCATGCGCTCAACGCGCGCAGCAGGTCGAGCGATGCCGCGCATTGGGCGCTCGTCTGCACCAGCGCCAACATCAGCGGCGAGCCGCTCCTGATCGACAATGCGGAGGCCGGGCGGCGGCTGGCCGGCATCGCCGATCTGGTCGTGACCCATGACCGCGACATCGTCACTCGCGCCGACGATTCCGTCGTGTCGGTCGTGGCCGGGCAGCCGCATTTCATCCGCCGCGCGCGCGGCTATGTGCCCGAGCCAATAAGGCTTGCGCGCAAGGTGCCGTCCGTTCTCGCAGTCGGCGGGCACTTGAAATCGACCGTCACTCTCACGCGCGGCGATGAGGCCTTTGTCTCCCAGCATATCGGTGATCTCGATACCGTCGCCGCCATCCGCTTCTTCGAAGAGACGATCGCGCATCTCACGCACGTGCTCGACGTCGAGCCGGTGGCGGTCGCACATGATCTGCATCCCGACATGGCCTCGACGCGCTTTGCCGACGCAAGCGGGCGCCCGACCATCGCGGTCCAGCATCATCATGCCCATGCCGCTTCGGTCATGGCGGAACATGGTCACACCGGACCCGCGATTGCGCTGGTGCTGGACGGCTACGGCTATGGCTCCGACGGCGGCAACTGGGGCGGCGAGCTGTTGCTCTGCGGCGGCGCAAGCTTTCGCCGCATCGGCCATCTGGCCGCGCTGAAAATGCCCGGAGGCGATCGCGCCGCGCGCGAGCCCTGGCGGATGGCGGCGGCGTTGCTGCATGGACTCGACCGCAGTGACGAGATCCCGCGCCGCTTTTCAGCCCATGCGCAGGCGCAGTATCTGCCGTCACTGCTTGAGAGGTCGGACACGCCGGTCACAACCAGTGCGGGCCGGTTGTTCGATGCTGCCGCCGGGCTGCTCGGGATCTGTCCGTTGCAGAGCTACGAGGGCGAAGCCGCGATGAAGCTCGAAGCATTGGTACGCGAAACGTCGATATGCGATCGCGGTTGGGAGGTTACTGACGGCGTGCTGTCGCTGCGCCCCTTGTTCGAGCGCCTGCTGGCGGACGCGACGGCCCCGGTCGACGCCGCCGGCCTGTTTCACGGCACCTTCGCCGCCGCCTGCGTCGACTGGGTCGTGCGTGCCGCGCGTCCGCTGAACATGTCCGACATCGTGTTGAGCGGCGGCTGCTTCCTGAATGCGCATCTGACAGGGCAGATCGAACGCGGCTGCCGGGCCGCTGGCTTGAACCCGCTGCGGCCGCGCCGTCTGCCGCCGAACGACGGCGGCTTGAGTCTGGGGCAGGCTTGGATCGCGGCCCTCACACTTGCCACTGTGCCACCACATCTCGGAGGATCGACCTGATGTGCCTAGCCATTCCCGCTGAGGTGATCGAGTTTTTAGCCGACGACATGGCGATCGTCTCGATCGATGGTGTCCGCAAGGAGGTCTCGGTCGCGCTGGTCGAGGACCTCGCGGTCGGCGACTATGTCATCCTCCATGTTGGCCACGCGCTGGCCAAGATCGATCCGGCCGAGGCTCAGGAGACGCTCGATCTGCTGCGGCAGCTCGGCGAATATGCAGAGGCGCAGCCATGAAATATTCTGACGAGTTTCGCGACAAGCAAATTGCGACCGGACTGGCGCGGGCGATCCGCGCCAAGGCCGACCCGCAGAGATCTTATCGTTTCATGGAGTTCTGTGGCGGGCACACGCACGCGATCGCCCGCTATGGCCTCGAAGACATGCTGCCGGACAATATTAGGATGATTCATGGCCCGGGCTGTCCGGTCTGCGTGCTGCCGGCGGGGCGCATCGACATGGCGATCCAACTCGCCGAGCGGCCCGAAATCATCCTTTGCGTCTATGGCGACCTGATGCGGGTGCCGGGCTCGCGCGGCGCCTCGCTGTTGCGGGCAAAGGCGCGCGGCGCCGACATCCGCATGGTCTATTCGACGCTCGATGCGATCAGGATTGCCGAAGACAATCCAGCGCGTGAAATCGTGTTCTTTGCGATCGGCTTCGAAACCACGACGCCGCCGACGGCGGTCATGATCAGGCTCGCGGACAAGAAGGGCCTTACGAATTTCAGCGTGTTCTGCAATCACGTGCTGACGCCGCCGGCAATGCGCGCGATCCTCGACAGCGAGAACCCGGTCGAGATCGACGGTTTCGTAGGACCTGCGCATGTGTCGACCGTGATCGGCACCGCGCCCTACGAGCCCTTTGCAGAGGGTGACGGCAAGCCGGTGGTGATCGCAGGCTTCGAACCGCTCGACATGATGCAGGCGATCCTGATGCTGGTCGATCAGGTCAATGACGGACGCCACGAGGTCGAAAACCAATATCGTCGCGCCGTCACCCGCGTCGGCAATCAGCGCGCCAAGGCCGATGTGGCCGACATCTTCGCGCTGCGCGAGACGTTCGAATGGCGCGGCCTGGGCACGATCCCGCACAGCGGGCTGAAGCTGAGCCCGGCCTTTGCCCGATTCGATGCTGAGCTGCGCTTTGCGGTTGACGAAAAGATCGTGGCCGACAATCCCGCCTGCGAATGCCCGGCGATCCTGCGCGGCTTGAAGAAGCCGGTCGACTGCAAATTGTTCGGCACCGCCTGCACGCCTGAGACCCCGGTTGGTTCCTGCATGGTCTCGTCGGAAGGCGCCTGCGCCGCGCACTGGACCTATGGCCGCTTCCGCGACCATCAGCGGAGGCTTGCGTCATGAGCATGCCGCAGCGCCGGCTCGACTTGAAGAACGGTTGTGTCGATCTGTCCCACGGCGCCGGCGGGCGGGCGATGGGACAGCTCATTTCAGGTCTTTTCCACGAAGCCTTTGGCAACGAATGGCTGGCGCGCGGCAACGACCAGTCGGCCTTCGATGTGCCGGCCGGCCGCATGGTGATGACGACCGACGGCTACGTCGTCTCGCCCTTGTTCTTTCCGGGCGGCAACATCGGCTCGCTGGCTGTGCACGGCACCGTCAACGACATCGCGATGGCCGGCGCCCGGCCGCTCTATCTCTCGGCGAGCTTCATCATCGAGGAGGGATTTGGCCTCGCCGATCTGAAGCGAGTTGCCGACGCGATGGGGGAGGCAGCGCGGTCAGCCGGCATCGCGATCATCACCGGTGATACCAAGGTGGTCGAGCGCGGCAAGGCCGATGGTCTGTTCATTTCGACCGCTGGCGTCGGCGTGCTGCCCGAGGGGTTCGATCTGTCGGCCGACAAGGCGCGCCCCGGCGATCGTGTCCTGCTGTCGGGTAGCCTCGGGGATCACGGCGTCGCCATCATGTCGAAGCGACAGAACCTCGCCTTCGACACCGAGATCCTGTCCGACTCTGCAGCCCTGCACGAGCTTGTCGCGGCTATGATTACAGCAGGCGGGCAGGGCATCCGGCTGATGCGCGATCCCACCCGCGGCGGCCTTGCTGCAACCATGAACGAGATCGCCCAGCAGTCGCGGCTGGGCTTCCGCCTGGAGGAAGAGGCGATCCCGGTCAAGCCTGCGGTGGCCGCGGCCTGCGAGCTGCTTGGGCTCGATCCGCTCAATGTCGCCAATGAAGGCAAGCTGGTCGCGGTGGTCGCGCCGGATGTGGCGGACTCTGTCCTGGCGGCAATGAAGGCCCATCCGCTCGGGCGGGATGCCGCCGAAATCGGCGAAGCGGTTGCGGACGACCACCGCTTCGTCCAAATGGCGACGAGCTTCGGCGGCGGGCGGATCGTCGACTGGCTGTCGGGCGAGCAGTTGCCAAGGATCTGTTGACGAATCTGTTGAAGGATCTGTTGAGACCGAAGATGAGCGTGCAGGGCACGATACTGATCGTCGATGACGAGGTCCGCTCGCAGGAGGCGCTGCGGCGCGTCCTCGATCAGGATTTCGAGGTGCTCTGCGCCGGCAATACCGCGGATGCCGAGAAGCTGCTGGAAGGCGAGATCGTGCACGCCGTCATCTGCGACCAGCGCATGCCGCAGGAGTCCGGCGTCAGCTTCCTGAAGCGCGTCCGCGAGCTGTGGCCTGATCCGGTCCGCATGATCATTTCCGGCTACTCGGATTCGGAAGACATCATCGCCGGCCTGAACGAGGCCGGGATCTACCAATACATCACCAAGCCATGGCAGCCGGAGCGCCTGATCGAGATCGTGCGCGAAGCGGTCCAGCTGTACCGGCTGCAGAAGGAAACCGAGACGGCGGGCGTCGACGTCAAGGCGCGGCCTTCGCACGTCAAGAAGGTGGTCTCGGTCAAACGCGGCGCCGCCAAGCAGCTCTATGACTTCGACCGCATCCTGCACTCGCCTGACAGTCCGATGCGCGGCGTCATCGAGCTCGGCCGACGGGCGGCGGATTACGACATCTCGGTGCTGATCACCGGCGAATCCGGTACCGGCAAGGAGCTGCTGGCGCGCGCCATCCACTATGGCTCCGCGCGTGCCACCAAGGCTTTCGTCATCCAGAACTGCGGTGCACTGCCGGACGAATTGCTGGAAAGCGAGCTATTCGGCTGCAAGAAGGGGGCGTTCACCGGCGCCTATCAGGACCGGATCGGCCTGTTCGAGGTCGCGGACGGCGGCACCATCTTCCTCGACGAGATCGGCGAGACCTCGCCCGCCTTTCAGGTCAAGCTCTTGCGGGTGCTGCAGGAGAGCGAGATCAGGCCGCTCGGCGCGCAGCGGGTGCGCAAGGTCGATGTCCGTGTGGTGGCGGCCACCAACCGCGATCTCGAGGCTGAGGTCGAGGCCGGCCGGTTCCGGCGGGACCTCTACTACCGGCTTGCGGCGTTCCCCGTGCATATGCCGGCGTTGCGCGACCGTCCCATGGATATCCCGCTGATTGCTGAAGGCGTGCTGTCGGCGGTCAAGGTTTCGTTCAATCGGCCGAATCTGCGCTTCGCGTCGGCGGCGCTGGAGGATTTTTCCAGATATCACTGGCCGGGCAATGTGCGCGAGCTGCAGAACGAGATCCAGCGCATGGCCGTGCTGGCCGACGCCGATGAACTGCGCTGTCCGCCATTCGCCGGGCGCCGCACTCCGCGCCGGGCGTCGCCGGCGGCCAATGGCCAGCTGAACGGTTCCGCAACCCTCAAGGACAAGGTGGAAGATCTCGAAAAGGCTGTCATCATCAATTATCTGGAGAAATATGAAGGTAATATCAGCCGGGTCGCGAACGAGCTTGGCCTGTCGCGCGTGGGCCTGCGCAACAAATTGTCCCGATACGATCTGAGAAAAAATGGCAAAGGCGACGTCCTCTCCTGAGATGCCCGGTTCGGAAACGCTGCTGAAGCTGATTGCCGGCCGCGGCTCGCTGGAATTCGACAGTGAGCGCGAAGGCGTCTGGATCGAAGTCATCCGCAAGATGGATGAGGTCTATTCCGATCTCCTCCGCTACGAGGTCGATCTCGAGCACAAGAATGCCGAGCTCGAGGAGGCGCAGGCTTTCGTCACCAATGTGATCGAATCCGTCTCGGACATCCTGGTGGTGTGCGACGCCAGGGGAGCGGTGCAGCAGGCCAATTCCGCATTTCAGCAGACCTCCGGCCGTGCAATGCAGGAGATCACGGGCGGCAATATCGCCGACCTGATCGACCGCGAGGACAGGGCCAGGCTGGCGCCACTGCTGAAACCCCGTGCCGCCGCGGAGGTCGTCGACAGCGAGCTGCGCTTCGTCAACGAGCAAGGCAGCTCGGACCTGTTCGCGATCAACAGCTCGCCCCGGCATGATCACCGCGGCCGCTTCATCGGCGTCGTGTTGACGGGCCGGCCGATCGGCGAGCTCCGTCGCGCTTATGAGGCTCTGCACAAGGCGCACCGGGAGCTGCAGCGCGCACAGCGGCAGCTGGTCGAGCAGGAGAAGATGGCGAGCCTCGGCCGCCTTGTTGCCGGCGTCGCCCATGAGCTGAACAACCCGATCAGCTTTGTCTACGGCAACATTCACACCCTGATGCGCTATCGGACCGCGCTCACGACCTATCTCGACGCGATCCATGAGCGGCCGCTGCCGGCCGAGGTCGCCGAACTCAAGGGTAAGCTTAGGATCGACGCGATCCTGGCGGATTTCGGCTCGCTGATCGATGGCACGCTGGAAGGTGCGGTTCGCATCAGCGAGATCGTCAAGAACCTGCGCCGGCTGTCATTCTCCAAACTCGGCGAGGTCGAGCGGGTCGATATCGAGCGGCTGATCAACACGGCGGTGCTCTGGGCGGTCCGGACCAAGCAGCGCCATCTCGACGTTCAGATCGATGTCGCGCCGGACCTCTGGATCTCCGGCAATGAAGGCCAGTTGCATCAAGTGGTCGTCAATCTGGTCGAGAACGCCATTGATGCCATGCGCGCGACCGAAGCGCCGCGGCTGGTGGTGTCTGCCCAGCGCGAGGGCAACGAGATCCTGTTCAAAGTGTCCGACAATGGCCCCGGCATCGATCAGGATCATCTGAGCCATATCTTCGAGCCGTTCTTCACCACCAAGCGCGTGGGCGAGGGGACCGGGCTTGGGCTCTGGATCAGCTATGGCATCGTGCGTGAGCATGGCGGCGAGCTCGTCGCTGCCAACGGGCCTGAAGGCGGGGCGATTTTCTCGTTCGCGCTGCCCGCAGCCTGATAGCGGTCGGCACGACCGACGGACCAGGCCGCAACGCGGTTTGTGGGCTTCTCCTCCAGGATGCGCTTCACCGAGCGTGAGCACTGTCCGCATTGGACGGCGCAGCCGAGGCAGTCATAGACCTGCGCCGGCGATCCGAACGCGAGATCGGTCGTGGTGACGATGTTGCGGATCGCGTGGTCGGTGATGACGTTGCAGGAACAGATGATCATGGGTTCGATGTCCAGCTTCTGCAACTGATAAGCAACAAGAGTGCCAGCCGCCAACGGGACAGCAGCAGGGCTTGCTGGTGGATTTGGAATCGATCTAGAGACGGAGGCAAACGTCGATTCTGCCGCTGCTTTTGTCGATGATAGCGCAGAATAAGCGGGATCAGGGCTTCGAGTCCGCCGCGTGAAGCGGCGCGGGAGCAACGCCGGCTGCGCGATGCTGCTGCACGGCCGTCAGTGTGGCTTGCGCGATGCCACGTCCGCGCCGATCGATCCCGGTCCATTGCGCATCGCGACCGCGGGGATCGACTTCGAGGAGCTTGACACCGGCCGGCACATCGCTGCCGTCGCGGACGATCCCGCGGAGTATTCCGTCATAAGGCGCTGTCAGCGGCGCGCCCGACAGGTGGCCGACGACAAAGCCCTTGTAGATGCGGGTGCCGATTTCGACCGGCGTGTGCCAGCGGCCTTCATAGGGCGAATAGACGAAGCGCTCGGCGCCGACATCGCCCAGCAGGGCGGGGGCGCTGTCGGCTGTTGCGGTCCAGCCCTGGCGCATGATCTGTCCGCTTTGCGCCGGCCTGGTCTCAATCGCAACGTCGCAATTGGCTGACGGAGAAAATCCGGGTCCCAGTCCGATTGACAGGCGCGTCAGGCCCCTCAGGTCGGGCGTGATGTCGCGCTTCTGCATGCGCGCGTCCACCAGGACGTCGATCTCTCGCACCGGCAACAAATCGAGTAATCCAAGCCAGGTCACAAGCACGTGCCGCGGCGCGCGCAACGCATTGAAAACGTCGACGCTGCCCTCGATGCGCTCGCCGATCACATTCTCGACCCGCGCGAAATCGGTGAACAACGCGTCATGGAAAGCCATCCTACGACGCATCACCGGCGGGTTGGGATCGTGCGAGAGCACCACGCAGTATCCGGCGCGATGCAGATAGACGGCGACGGCCGACGCGATTTCGTTCGTGCCGAGAATGACAGCGAGCCTGACGGCGCTCAATCCCATCGAAAAGGCCCTGCAGCGTCGAACGTCTCACGCAGTGTGGTTGGAAAGTAGATTGGCAAAACCTGATTGTCAGAACGTGAGCAAGACTTGGACCACATCCATAGGACTGGAACTAGCGGCTAGACTTCAACGGGTTACCCGAAGATCCGTCACGAATTCGACGAGCGGCATGTTCCAAACCAGCCAGGCTGTCGCAAATCCGACAGGCCCGGGAGATGTTGCGCCGTGTTTTTTGCTGGCCCAAATCCTGCAGTTTTACCGCAAGACCATCGCGCCGCATCTCGTGGCCGCAGGTCGATATCTGAAGCACAACGCGGGAGCGGGTGTGAGTCTCGATCTCGAACATGACGAGCGGCCAGCGGACGCTGAAGCGGTGCCGTTGTCGTGCCCATTTCACGGCGATGCTCTCTCCACCGAGATGGGAGGGCAACAAGAGCAGAAGACGATGGTGTTGACCGGCGGTTCGCGCGGGATCGGGCACGCCACGGCCAAGTTATTCTCCGACGCAGGCTGGCGGATCATCACCTGCTCGCGGCAGCCGTTCGATGGCGGCCGCTGTCCGTGGGACGCCGGTCCCGACAATCACGTTCAGGTCGATCTCAGTGATCGCCAGGCGGTGCCGCGCGCTATCACCGATATCAAGGCGCGGCTGGCGGGGGCCCCGTTGCATGCATTGATCAACAATGCCGCGATCTCGCCGAAGGCGGCGGACGGCTCCCGGCTCGATTCACTGTCCACCTCGGTCGAAGCCTGGATGACCGTCTTTCATGTCAATTTTCTCGGGCCCATCCTGCTCGCGCGCGGAGTGTTCGACGAATTGAAGCGCGGGCAGGGAGCGGTGGTCAATGTGACCTCGATCGTGGGCTCCCGCGTCCATCCCTTCGCCGGCACCGCCTATGCGACCTCGAAGGCGGCGCTCGCGTGTCTCACGCGTGAGATGGCCCACGACTTCGCGCCGCATGGCATCCGCGTCAACGCGATCGCGCCCGGTGAAATCAAGACGGAGATGGTGTCACCGGAGACCGAGGCGCGTTTCTCGCCGCTGATCCCGATGCGCCGTATCGGCACGCCGGACGAGGTCGCGAAAGTGATCTTCTTTCTCTGCTCGGACGCGGCGAGCTATGTGACCGGCGAGGAGATCCAGATCAATGGCGGCCAGCATCTCTAGTTGCATTTGCGAGGCGTTCCGATCTGCCACAAGCCGTTCGATTGAATGACGGAATCGACCTGATAAGAGCAAATTTGTCCTGTCGGTCCTCGACCATGCGGCGATGCGGTCGAGGCCGCCTCCGTGCGCGCGCGTGCGGCGCTAACATCATGAAAGCCCTGCAACTTTTCTGGTCTGTGTTTGCCCACTCATTCTGCGGCGGTGCAGCAAAGTTAGGCACGACAATCAGTAGCTGATGAGCGAGGATGTTAGAACGCCTACAAAATCCGGGCGATCCGCTGGGGCGTCCGTGACGCATAGAGATGCGACCATGATCCATACGGAAGCACTGAAGCTCGAAGCTCAAGACACGCGGTCCAACGCAGCTCCGATCCCGCTCAGTGAGATCGCACTGACCGGTATCTTCGAGATCTCGAAAATTCTCGCCGCACCGACGCGACTCGAAATCACCCTCGCCAATGTCGTCAACCTGCTGCAGTCGTTCATGCAGATGCGCCATGGCGTGGTGTCGTTGCTGGCGGATGACGGTATTCCTGATATCGCGGTGGGCGCCGGTTGGAGCGAGGGCAGCGATCAGCGCTACCGCGAACGTCTGCCGCAAAAGGCGCTCGATCAGATCGTTGCCACCGCCGTGCCGCTGATTGCGGAGAATGTGGCCGACCATTCGGCGTTCAGTGAAGCCGACGTTGCGGTGCTCGGTGCCGGTTCTGACGTGCGCGTATCCTTCCTCGGCGTGCCGATCCGGATCGACCAGAAGGTGGTGGGAACGTTAACCATCGATCGGGTCTGGGACGGACGGGCGGTCTTCCGCCTCGACGCCGATGTGCGCTTCCTGACAATGGTGGCGAACCTGATCGGTCAGACCATTAAGCTGCACCGAGTGGTCGCGCGCGACCGCGAGCGGCTGATGGCGGAAAGCCATCGGCTGCAGAAGGAGTTGTCGGAGCTGAAGCCGGCGCCAAAGGATCGCAAGAAGGTGCTGGTCGAGGGCATCGTCGGCGACAGCCCGGCGCTGCGTACACTGCTCGACAAGATCAACGTGGTCGCCAAGTCGAACGCGCCGGTGCTGTTGCGCGGCGAATCCGGCACCGGCAAGGAATTGGTCGCCAAAGCCATCCACGAATTGTCGGCGCGGGCCAAGCGCCCCTTCATAAAGATCAACTGCGCGGCGCTGCCGGAGACCGTGCTCGAATCCGAACTGTTTGGTCACGAGAAGGGGGCGTTCACCGGCGCGATCAATGCCCGCAAGGGCCGCTTTGAGCTGGCCGACAAGGGCACTCTTTTCCTGGACGAGATCGGTGAGATCTCGCCGGCATTCCAGGCCAAGCTGCTGCGCGTCTTGCAGGAGCAGGAGTTCGAGCGCGTGGGCGGCAACCAGACCATCAAGGTCGATGTTCGCATCGTCACCGCGACTAACCGCAACCTCGAAGAGGCGGTGTCGCGCAACGAGTTCCGCGCCGACCTCTACTACCGCATCAGCGTGGTTCCAATCCGGCTGCCGCCCTTGCGCGAACGCCGCAGCGACATTCCGCAGCTCGCCTGCGAATTCCTGCGGCGCTTCAACACCGAAAATAACCGCAACCTGAACTTCGACGTCAGCGCGATCGATGTTCTCATGCATTGTGGTTTCCCCGGCAACGTCCGCGAACTCGAGAACTGCGTGCAGCGCACGGCGACCATGGCGGCGGGGCCATCGATCGTGATGGAGGATTTCGCCTGCAGCCGCGACGAATGCATGTCGGCGATCCTCTGGAAGGGCAATTCCGATCTGCCTGCGCCGCGATCGCAGCCATTGGTGCCGCTACCAATCATGCCGCGTGCGAAAGCGCCGATTGAGCCGCCGGTTCGCGAAATTGAACCCGTGGACGACGAGGCGGCGGGCGAGATCGCCGACCTCAACGATGAGGCCGGACTGATCGACCGCGACCGGATCGTGCAGGCGATGGAGCGTTGCGGCTGGGTCCAGGCGAAAGCTGCGCGGCTGCTTGGGCTCACGCCGCGGCAGATCGGCTACGCCCTGAAGAAGTATAATATCGAGGTCAAACGGTTCTGATGTGGTGGGGGCCGCGCCGAGCGCGGTCCATTTGCCCCACGCATCCCAATTTCGATTGGTAGCTCACGCGCCGTGAATGGCGCGTGATTTTTTTGCGGACGACGCATCTTGCATCCGAACTATTGATCAGACTGGCGATGCTGTCGGACTTGCGACATGTCGGGAGCGCGACAGCCCGGCTCCCCAAAGCAGTTTAGAATAATCCTGAAATATCAACCGCATGACCTCTGGCATGCGGCTTGAAAGACCTCCTCCTGAATGACGTCGTCCGATGTCGCTAATCGCGGGGAGCGGTTCATGGCCTACAAGATCATCGCTTCGCAATGCACGGTCTGCGGTGCCTGCGAATTCGAATGTCCGAATGCAGCCATCCGGCTGAAGAACGACATGTACATCATCGATCCCAAGAAGTGCACCGAGTGCGAAGGGCATTTCGACGCGCCGCAATGCGCCGCCGTCTGTCCGGTCCCGGACACCTGCGTGCCTGCCTGACGCAACGGCGTGGTGAGGGAAGAGAAGCGGAGTGAGGCATGGCAGCCGTTCAAGAGACCATCGATCGGGTCAAGGGTATCGACGTCGATCAGTATCGGTACGGATTTGAGACCCTCATCGAGTCGGAGAAGGCTCCCAAAGGCCTCTCGGAAGACACGATCCGCTTCATCTCGGCCAAGAAGAACGAGCCTGCCTGGATGCTGCAATGGCGGCTGGAGGCCTATCGCCGCTGGCTGACCATGGAGGAGCCGACCTGGGCCCGCGTCGGCTACCCCAAGATCGATTATCAGGATCTCTATTACTACGCCGCCCCGAAGCCGAAGAAGAAGGTTGCGTCGCTGGAGGAGATCGATCCGGAGATCCTGAAGACCTATGAGAAGCTCGGCATTCCCCTGCGCGAGGTCGAGATCCTCGAAGGCGTGGAGCGGCCGGCGGGCGAGGCCGACGGCGAGACTGTAGCGCCGCGCAGCAAGATCGCGGTCGACGCGGTGTTCGACTCGGTCTCGGTCGCGACCACGTTCAAGGAGGAACTGAAGAAGGCCGGCGTGATCTTCATGCCGATCTCGGAGGCGATCCGCGAGTATCCGGAACTGGTGCAGAAATATCTCGGCAGTGTGGTGCCGACTTCAGACAACTATTTCGCTACCCTCAACTCGGCGGTGTTCTCGGACGGCTCCTTCGTCTATGTGCCGGAGGGCGTGCGCTGTCCGATGGAGCTGTCGACTTATTTCCGTATCAACGAACGCAACACTGGCCAGTTCGAGCGCACGCTGATCATCGCCGACAAGGGCGCCTATGTCAGCTATCTCGAAGGCTGCACCGCGCCGCAGCGCGACGAGAACCAGCTGCATGCGGCGGTCGTCGAGCTCGTTGCGCTCGATGACGCCGAGATCAAATATTCGACGGTGCAGAACTGGTATCCAGGAAACGCCGAAGGCGTCGGCGGTATCTACAACTTCGTCACCAAGCGCGGCGACTGCCGCGGCGCCAATTCGAAGATATCCTGGACCCAGGTCGAGACGGGTTCGGCGATCACCTGGAAATATCCGAGCTGCATCCTGCGCGGCGATAATTCGCGCGGCGAGTTCTACTCGATCGCGATCTCGAACGGCTACCAGCAGGTCGATAGCGGCACCAAGATGATCCATCTCGGCAAGAACACGACCAGCCGGATCATCTCCAAGGGCATCGCGGCCGGCAAGTCGCAGAACACCTATCGTGGGCTCGTGACCGCGCATCGCAAGGCAAGCGGCGCGCGCAATTTCACCGCCTGCGACTCGCTCTTGATCGGCGACAAATGCGGCGCACACACCGTGCCTTACATCGAGGCCAAGAACTCGTCCGCCGTGTTCGAGCATGAGGCGACGACCTCGAAGATCTCCGAGGACGTGCTGTTCTACTGCATCCAGCGCGGGCTGAGCCAAGAGGAGGCCGTCGGCCTCGTCGTCAACGGCTTCGTCAAGGATGTCTTGCAGCAGCTGCCAATGGAGTTCGCGGTCGAGGCACAGAAGTTGATCTCGATCTCGCTCGAGGGATCGGTTGGATAAGAGAAGCGCCGCCAGGCAGCAAGAGAAGGAGTGTTCGATGACGGCCTTGCTCGAAATCAAGGGACTCCACGCCGAGATCGCCGGCGGGCGGAAGATCATCCAGGGTCTGGATCTCACCGTGAACAAGGGCGAGATCCACGCCATCATGGGACCGAATGGTGCCGGAAAGTCCACGCTCTCTTATGTGCTCGCGGGCAAGCCGGGCTACGAGGTGACGGCCGGCGAGGTCTATCTCAATGGCGAAGATCTGCTGGCAATGGGGCCGGATGAGCGCGCCGCCAAAGGCGTGTTCCTGGCCTTTCAGTATCCGTTGGAAATTCCGGGGGTAGCAACGCTGACATTCCTGCGCACCGCGTTCAACGCGCAGCGCAAGGCGCGCGGCGAGGAAGAGCTGTCATCGCCCGATCTCTTGAAGCGCGTCCGCGAGATCGCCAAGACGCTCAACATCGATGCTGACATGCTGAAGCGGCCGCTCAATGTCGGCTTCTCCGGCGGCGAGAAGAAGCGCAATGAGACGCTGCAGATGGCGTTGCTGCAGCCGCAGCTCTGCGTGCTCGACGAGACCGATTCCGGTCTCGACATCGACGCGCTGAAGGTGGTGGCGAACGGCGTCAATGCGCTGCGCTCGGCTGGGCGCGGCATGATCGTGATCACCCATTATCAGCGGCTGCTCGACTATATCGTGCCCGACATCGTGCACGTGTTCGCGGCCGGGCGCATCGTCCGCACCGGCGACAAGGAGCTGGCGCGGGAGCTGGAGGCGACCGGCTACGCGCAATATCAGAGCGAAGCGGCATAAGGTCGAGGGCAGGGTTATGGGCATTGCCATCCGCAAGACCAAGGCCGAGCTGGGATTGGCCGATCTCTATCAGACCGCGCGCAAATTCCTGCCAGGCGGGGACGAGGTCTCCGCAGTGCGCTCTGCCGCCTTTGACCGCTTCAATGCCGTCGGCCTGCCGCACCGGCGGGTCGAGGCCTGGAAATACACCGATCTGCGCGGACAGATGAAGGAAGCCAAGCGGCTGGCCTCGCTCCCGGACGACGCCGCAAAGGCGAAGGCGCGTGAGGCGCAGGATCTGTTCGCCGGCGCAGGATTCCGCCGCCTGATGATCGTGGACGGCGCCTTCCTCACTGAGTTGTCCGATCTCGCCGATCTCGAGCCCGGCCTGACCATCCATGCGATGGCAGACGCCCTCGCATCCGACCAGCCGCTGCTGTCGCAGCGCCTCGGCGCCGTCGTTCCCGAGGACGATCCGGCGCTGGTCCTGAATACTGCGCTGGCGGCCAACGGCGTCGTGATCTGCGTCGCGCCAGGCACCGCGCTGGCGCGGCCGATTCATGTGGCGTTCGTGACCACCAACTGGGTGGCGACCTCGATGTTCACCCGCTCGCTTGTCAATATCGGCGGCGGGGCCAGCGCGACGATCATCGAGACCCATCAGGGGCCCGACCGCTCGGACTATCAGGTGAACACCGCGATGCAGCTCGTTGTCGGCGACGAGGCGCGCATCGACCACATCAAGGTGACGCGCGAAGGGGATGGCGCGTTGCACATCGCCTCGCTGCTCGCGAATGTCGGCGCGCGGGCAAGCTTCAACCAGCTTGGCTTCGTGCTCGGCGGCGCCGTTGTTCGCAACCAGCTCTTCCTCCGGCTGGCCGGCGAAGGCACTGTAGCCGACATCAAGGGGGCCAGTCTGCTCAAAGGCGCCCAGCATGCCGACGCGACCTTGTCGATCGAGCATGCCGCGGCGGAGTGCCAGAGCCGTGAGACCTTCAAGGCTGTGGTCGACGACACCGCGCGCGCGGTGTTCCAGGGCAAGATCACGGTCAGCCCGGGCGCGCAGAAGACCGACGCCAAGATGATGTCGCGCGCGCTGCTCCTGTCCGACGAGGCCGAGGCTGACAGCAAGCCGGAGCTCGAGATCTTCGCCGATGACGTCCAATGCGGCCACGGCACCACCACCGGTGCGATCGACGAGGAGCTGAGGTTCTATCTGATGGCGCGCGGCATTCCCGCGAAGGAGGCGGAAGCGCTGCTGATCCAGGCCTTCGTTGGCGAGGTCATCGAGGGCGCCGCTGATGAGCGCGTCAAGGATGCACTGACGGATCTGATGCTGGGCTGGCTCGGGCGGCGGGAGTAGGCGATGCATGCGGCGGTGAACGGAGACGGCTATGATGTCGGCCGGGTCCGTGAGGACTTCCCGATTCTGGACCTGCAGGTGCATGGCAAGCGGCTGGTCTATCTCGACAACGCGGCCTCGGCGCAAAAACCGAAGGCCGTGCTGGACCGGATGAACCAGGTCTACACGTCCGAATACGCCAACGTGCATCGCGGGCTGCATTACCTCGCCAATGCGGCGACCGAAGCCTATGAGGGCGCGCGTGCCAAGGTCGCCGGCTTCCTCAACGCTGCAAGCCCCGAGGAGATCGTCTTCACCCGCGGTGCGACCGAGGCGGTCAATCTGGTGGCGCAGACCTTCGGGCGCGAGCGGATCGGGCCGGGCGACGAGATCGTGCTCTCGATCATGGAGCACCACGCCAACATTGTCCCGTGGCACTTCCTGCGGGAGCGGCACGGCGCCGTGCTCAAATGGGCCCCCGTCGACGACGACGGCAACTTCCTGCTGGACGAGTTCGAGAAGCTGCTGTCACCGCGCACCAAGATGGTCGCGATCACCCAGATGTCGAATGTGCTGGGGACGGTGGTGCCGGTCAAGGAGGTGATCGCGATCGCACATCGTAGAGGCATCCCGGTGCTGGTCGACGGCTCGCAGGGGGCCGTGCATCTGGAGGTCGATGTCCGCGATCTCGATGCCGACTTCTACTGCATCACCGGCCACAAGATCTACGGGCCGACCGGCATCGGCGCGCTCTACGGCAAGCGCGAGCTCCTGGCCGCGATGCCGCCGTTCAACGGCGGCGGCGAGATGATCCGCGAGGTCAGCCGCGACTGGGTCACCTATGGCGATCCGCCGCACCGCTTCGAGGCCGGCACGCCGCCGATCGTGGAGGCGGCAGGCCTGGGCGCGGCGATCGACTATGTGGCCTCGATCGGCAAGCAGCGGATTGCGGCGCATGAGCGCGATCTGGTTACCTATGCGACGGAGCAGCTGCGCGAGATCAACTCGCTTCGCATCATCGGCAATGCCGCCGACAAGGGCGCGATCGTCTCGTTCGAGATGCAGGGCGCGCACGCGCATGATTTCGCCACCGTGATCGATCGCTCCGGCGTTGCGGTACGGGCAGGCACGCATTGCGCGATGCCGCTGATGGAGCGCTTCGGCGTCACCGCGACCTGCCGCGCCTCCTTTGCGATGTACAACACCCGCGATGAGGTCGACGCGCTGGTGCGTGCGTTGAAGAAGGCCCAGGAGTTCTTCTCGTAGCATCGCGTTAGCGCGGAACAGTGCGTAGAAGCCGTGTCGGAGCGATGCCAATCGATGCGCCCTCTCCCCTTGCGGGAGAGGGCAGCGCCGGCGGCGGCCTCGGACTCGCTCGGGTGAGGGGTGTGTCTCCGCGAACTATTATCTGCTGATTTCGCCGAGAGAAACCCCTCACCCGTCAGCCTTCGGCTGCCACCCTCTCCCACAAGGGGGAGAGGGTGCACCGAACGCGCGGCCACATGTGCGCCAATCAAACAATGAAAACTAAGCCCCCGCCAGCGCGGCCTGCGCGTCGGCCCTGATGCGGCCGACCATCGAGCGGAAGCCGTTCGAGCGCTGCGGCGTCAGATGCTCGCGCAGGCCGAGCTTCTCGAACAACGCGATCGGATCCGCGCTCAAGATCTCGGAAGCCCTGCGGCCCGAGACCATCGCAAGCAGGATCGCGACCAGTCCGCGGACGATATGGGCGTCGCTGTCCCCGATGAAGTCGAGCACGGGGCCGTCGGGACCACGCTCCACGGCGGTCGCGAGCCAGACCTGGCTGGTGCAGCCCTGAACCTTGTTGGCATCGGTGCGATCGGCGTCCGGCAGCGGAACGAGCCCGCGGCCGAGCTCGATGACGTAGCGATAGCGGTCGTCCCAATCGTCGAGCAGCGAGAAGTTCTCGATGATGTCGTCGATATCGGGCGTGCCGGTGCCGGCGGTCTGGGCCATCTTGAGCATCGTGATTGTCCTCGTCATCGGTCGCTTGCAGAGGAAAGCAAACTCCGTACCGCGCATAGGCTGTGCCGACGCGCGTCTCGTTCCCGCTGCTGATCGGGTGTCGCCGCGTGGCTCGGATGCGACGCTCCAGACCGTTGTGTCGTTTCGGACAGCGCGCCGCAGGCGCGTTGGGTGAGACCCTTCGATGTCGGGTTTGCAACAAGCTGCTTTGCGTCCGAACGAATTCTGCATCCCCTTCAAACTATGCACGTTTTAACGATTCTAAAGGTCTGGCATGGGGGTTGCAAAACTGGTTGCCAGGCAAAGGTTGAGGGCTGAGTGCACGCCGACGCTTCGGACGAGCGATGCTCTCCTTCCCAATAACCCGTCTGCCGGTTCGAACAGAGAGGACACGGTCTCGTCATGCCAGGGGCATGGGGGACATTGGCAATCGGTTGATGGAGAGCAGAATGTCACTGCGACAAATCGCATTCTACGGCAAAGGCGGCATCGGCAAGTCGACGACGTCGCAAAACACCTTGGCGGCGCTGGCTCAGATGGGTCATCGGATCCTGATCGT
>NZ_JBNPTT010000018.1:0-83110 GCF_051167795.1 Bradyrhizobium sp. HKCCYLS1011
CCAGGGCCGCAACAGCTCCGCCGCGCACGCCTCGCCGCCGACCAGCAGCGTCTTCAGATCCGGCAACGATGTGACAGGCAATGCCGCCAACGCGGCCGGCGGCAGCAGCACCGTGGTGATGCGTTGCGTCAGCAGCAGCTCGCGCAGCGGCTCGCCCGGCATCAAATCGTGCTGGGCAGCCAGCACCAGCGCCGCGCCCACCCGCCAGCTCATCACCAGGTCCCACACCGCCGCATCGAAGCTGAGCGAGGCGAACTGCAGGATCCGGTCGGTCTCCTCCAACGGCAGCTGTGAGAGCTGCGCATCGGCCAGGTTCATGATGCCGCGATGGCTGATCATCACCCCCTTGGGCCTGCCGGTCGAGCCCGAGGTGTAGATCACATAGGCCAGGTGATCGGCATCGACACCGCTCAGGGGCAGTGTGTCCGGCTGCTCGGCAATGAGCGGCCCATCGGCATCGAGCCGCACCAGCCTGGCGCTGGACGCCGGCAGACGCTCCACCACCGCCCGCTGGGTCAGCAGCACCGGGACCCTGGCATCCCCCAGCATGTAGGCCAGCCGCTCGGCCGGATAGCGCGGGTCGAGCGGCAGGTAGGCCCCGCCGGCCTTGAGGATGCCGAGCATCCCGACGACCATGTCGAGCGAGCGCTCCACGCAGAGACCGACGATCACGTCGGGCCCGACGCCAAGTCCGCGCAGATGATGCGCCAGCTGGTTGGCCCGGCGGTCGAGCTCGCCATAGCAGAGCTCCTGATCCCCTAGCACCACAGCAACGGCATCGGGCCGGCGTGCGGCATGCGCGGCGAACAGCTCATGCAGGCAGACATCCTGCGGATAGCTCGCCGCCGTCGCGTTCCAGTCCACAATCAGCTGCCGCCGTTCGGCTTCGCTCAGCAGTTCAAATTCGGACAAGCGCCGATCCGGCGCCTGGACGACTTCGTCAAGAAGTCGCATGAAATGGCCGACCATGCGCTCGATCGTGGTGCGGTCGAACAGATCGGTCGCATATTCGAGAGAACACGCGATGCCGGACGGCCCCTCATGCACATACAGCGTGAGGTCGAATTTCGTCGTCAGATGCACTTCGTCGGCGTCGATCCGGCTGACGCTGAGATCCGGCAGCTCCAAGGATTCGAACGGCATGTTTTCGAACGACAGACAGGCCTGGAACAATGGCTGCCGCGATAGGTCCCGTTCCGGCTGCAAAGCGTCGACAAGCTTCCCGAACGGAAGATCCTGGTGCGAGTACGCCCCGAGCGCAGTCTCCTTAATGCGACCGAGCAGATCCTTGAACGTGGGATTGCCGGACAGCTCGCAGCGCATGACCAGCATGTTGACGAACATCCCCGTCAGGTCTTCCAGCTCCGGCCGCGAACGACCTGCAACCGGAGACCCGAGAAGAACGTCCTGCTGACCGCTGTAGCGGGAAAGCAGCAGTGACAAGCTCGCGAGGAAAACCATATACAAGGTCGCATCCTCGCAACGCGCCAGCGCCGTCAGCTGCGCGGGCAGCTGACCCGAGATGACGAATGGAACTGTCGCGCCGGCAAAGGACTGTACAGGCGGCCGCGGCCGATCGGTCGGCAACTCGAGTATCGTCGGCGCATCGGCAAGCCGATTTCGCCAATAGTCGATGTACCGTCCGAGAACGTCGCCATCGAGCCAGCTGCGCTGCCACAGCGCATAGTCGGCGTATTGAACGGTAAGGCTCGGCAGCGATGCAGACTGCCCGTCCATCTCGGCGCGATAGAGCAGCCCAAGCTCCCGAAGCAGCACGCGTAGCGACCAGCCGTCCGAGACGATGTGGTGCATGTTGATCAGCAAGACATGCTCGCGCTCGCCCAGCTTGACGACCATCGCCCGCAGCAACGGTCCGGTGCGAAGATCGAAGGGCTGCTTGGCGTGATCATTCATCAGCAGCCGCAACTCGACTTGCTGCTCCTCGCTTTCCAGCGCAGAAAGATCGATAAGCGCGATTCCGAAAGGTTGCGCCTCCTCGATCACTTGAGCGCCATGGCCATCCACCAGCTCAAAGTGCGTTCGCAGGTTCTCATGGCGGCGCACGATCTCGGAGAAGCCGTGCTCCAAGACAGACACATCCAAGACGCCCTCAAGTCGAAGCGCGCCGGCCATGTTATAGGCCGCTCCCACGCTCTCGACCTGATCGAGAAACCAGAGCTGTTCCTGAGCGAATGATAAAGGAAGCGGCCGAGGCCGCGCCGCAGCGACGAGTGGCGGAGCAATCAGCCCTGTCTGCTGCCGTTGCGCCTGATCGAGCTTCACCGCCAGCATCCGGATCGTCGGCGCTTCGAACACGGTACGCAGCGGCAGGGCCGACTGGAATGCGACATTAATCCGGGCAATCAATTGCGCCGCGATCAAGGAATGGCCGCCCGATGCAAAGAAATTATCGTCGACGCCAGGACCTTCCACCTGCAGCACGTCGCACCAGATCGCGAATAGAAGCTCCTGCACGGCACTTGCGGGCGCCGCGCGCTGATCCCCTGACGACGCGGTCGGCTCCGGCAAGGCGTCACGGTCGATCTTCCCGTTCGCCGTCAGCGGCAGGGACTCGAGCATGACGATATGCGAAGGCACCATGTAGTCCGGGAGCGAGCTTCTCAAATGCTGTCGCAGCGCATCTGCAGAGACCGCCTGATCCGCAGTTGCGGCTACGTAGGCAACCAGTTGCTTGCCGGTGATGCCCTCGCGTGCCAAGACCGTTGCTTGCGCGACCCGATCATGCTGCCGCAATGCCGCTTCGATCTCACTCAGCTCGATGCGGAAACCGCGGATCTTCACCTGTCCGTCGCGTCGCATCAGATATTCGATGCAGCCATCGGCACGGCGGCGCACGATATCGCCGGTCGCATAGAGGCGCCCACCCGGCTGGCCAAACGGATCAGGAATGAATTTTTCGGCCGTCAGAGCCGGCCGTCCCCAATAGCCATGGGCGAGGCCTGCGCCGCCCACATAAAGCTCGCCAGCCACGCCAAGGGCGACGGGCGCAAGCGCGGCGTCGAGGATGTAGCAAGTGCTGTTGGCAATCGGCCCACCGATGGGAACCGTCCGCGCGTCTGCGGCGACGGCGCTCACCTCCATCCAGGTGCTCACGGTCGTGCCCTCGGTGGGCCCATACAGGTTCAACAGTCTCTGCGGCGCTCCTCGCGCAAGCACCGCGCGTACGGCGTGCGGGTTCGCCGCTTCGCCGCCGAACAGCACGTCCCGCACCTGCGCGAAAACATCGGGGACCTCCTGCGCCAGGCCGTTGAACAGCGCCGTGGTCACGAACACGACATCGAGACGTCGCTCCCTGACCACCGTCGCCAGTCTGGCCGGTGCGAGTGCCGTCTCCCGATCAATGACAACGATGCTGCAGCCGTTGAGCAGCGCGCCCCACAATTCGAACGTCGCGGCATCAAAGGACGGGCTGGATAGATGGCTCACCCGGTCGCCCGGCGAGAAACCGATATAGTTGGTCCCGGTCACCAGGCGCGCAATGGCCCGATGCGGCACAGCGATGCCCTTGGGCACGCCGGTCGAGCCCGACGTGTACATGATGTAGGCCACCGCCTCGGCGCCAAGTGCAGCCGGAGGCTTCGCCTCGGTGTAGGGCGCGTCGGTCGTATCTAGCAACGGCAGCCCGGCCTGCGCGAATCCGCCGGGAGCAACGACGACTGCGGTCAGGCCGGCATCCTTGGCCATGAACGCCAGTCGGTCCTCCGGGTAGTTCGGATCGAGCGGCACATAGCAACCGCCCGCCTTCACGATCCCGATCATGCCGGCGATCAGGCCGGCGGAGCGTTCGCCGGAGAGACCGACGGCAGCGCCAAGCCCCACCCCGAGCCTGGACAACCCGACTGCGATGCCGTTGCTCCAGGCATTGAGCTCGCGATAGCTGATCACGCGCGTGCCATCGTCCACCGCGACCGCATCCGGACGGCGCGCGACGTGATCGGCAAAGATCTCGTGCAAGCCCCGATCATCCGGATAGGGTCGTGTCGTGTTGTTCAGTTCGACAACAAGCCCACGGCGTTCCAACTCGCTGAGCAGCGGAAGATCGCGGATCCGGCAATCGGGATCGGCAACGATCGCATCCAACAACTGATGAAGGTGGCGTCCCAGCCGCTCGATCGTGCTCCGATCGAACAATTCGGCCGCATATTCGATCGCGACGTCGAAGCTGTGTTTCGCATCATAGGCGTGGACAGTCAGATCGAATTTAGTTTGCTTGTTCTCGGCGGGGATCGGCGTGAGCTGCAAGCCGGGAATGACGAGGCCCTCGAACGGCGCCTGTTGGAGCGCAAACATGACCTGGACCAGCGGATGGCGGGCCATCTCGCGGTCCGGCTGAAGCGCCTCGACGAGTCGTTCGAATGGCAAGTCCTGATGGGCATAGGCGTCGAGCACCGTGGTCTTGACCTGTCGCAACAGGTCTCTAAAGCTCTGACGGCCGGAGCAGTCTGCGCGCAGCACCAGGATGTTGGCGAAGAAGCCGATCAGATCCTGGAGTTCGTGGCGACGCCGGCCGGCGACCGGCGAGCCGATGAGAATGTCCGACTGACCGCAGTAGCGCGACAGCAGCAGCTGAAATGCAGCCAGCAGCACCATGAAGAGAGTGGCATTTTCTTCCCGCGCCAGGTTCCGAAGTGCTGATACGGTCGGTCGCGAGACCGAAAACCAATGATGGGCGCCGGCAAGGGTTGCCCCTGATTGCCGTGGCCGATCGGTTGGCAGATCAAGCTGGGGAGGCGCGCCTGCCAGGCGCTCCGTCCAATAGGAGAGCTGTCGTTCGAGCACATCGCCGCAGAGCCACTGCCGTTGCCAGATTGCGTAGTCAGCATATTGCACCGGCAGCGGTTCGAGCGGGGACGGCTTGCCCGCGCGGAAGGCCTGGTAGAGCGTGGTGACTTCGCCAATCAGCACCTCCGACGACCAAGCATCGGAAATGATGTGATGGACGGCGAGCAGCAGGAGGTGACGTTCAGGCGCAAGACGGATCAACCGGGTGCGGAACGGCGGCGTCGCGCTGAGATCGAACAGTTCAGCGGCATGGTCGCGGCGTTGGCGATCCGCTTCCGCGCTCTGCATATGCACAGGAAGACGTGACAGGTCGACGAGGTCGAGCCGATACGACGTTGGAGGCTCGATGACCTGGATCCCGCGCCCCCTGACGGTCTCGAACCGGGTCCGCAAGATTTCGTGGCGTCGAACGATTTCGGCCAGGGCCAGCTCGAGGGCTTTCGTATCGAGCGTGCCTTCCAGCCGAATGGCGACCGCGATGTTGTATGAGGATCCTACGCCGCCGAACTGCTCGAGAAACCAGAGGCGTTCCTGGGCAAATGACAACGGCAATTCGCCCGTGCGTTGAGATACGATCGGCGGTAGCTCGCTGCCCAGCGAGCGGACTTCTTCGAGGAATGTTGTGATTTCCTGCTGGCGTGCGCGGATTTCGGCGATCCGTTCCCGTGTCATCACGCCCCGAGGTGCGCGGTAACGCACCTGACCGTTCTCGGACCAAATCTGGACACCGTCGCGCCGCAGCACGGAGAGCAGATTTTCGATCATCAGATGATTCCTTCCTCGAGCTCCGCTTCGACCACCGACGGCCGCGCATTCGCCCAACCGAGCACGTCGACCCGGTCGGCAAGCTGGCTGAGAGTCGCGGTCTCGAACATCGCCCTGAGCGGCACTGTCACCTGCAACTCCCTTTGCACGCGGGCGATCGCACGTGTCGCTGACAGCGAATCACCGCCGAGCGCGAAGAAGTTGTCGGTGACGGAGATGTGGTCGCGCTTGAGCACCTCACGCCAGATCGCAGCAAGGGCTTCTTCCGTGGCGTTGCGTGGCGCGATGATCTCTGTGCTGCCCTGCCAATCGGGCGCCGGCAGCGCGTTGCGGTCGAGCTTGCCGTTCGGCGACAGCGGCAGGCGGTCGAGCCTGACGATCGCCGACGGCACCATGTGATCCGGCAGCATCTGCTGCAGATGCCGGCGCAGTGCGTCCGCCTCGAACGGCGCCTCGGCGCATATCGTCACATAGCCGACCAGCCGGCGCTCACCGCTGTCCTCGCGCACCACCACCGCCGCCTGCTCGACAGCTTGATGCGCCGACAGCGCCGCCTCGATCTCACCGAGTTCGATGCGGAAGCCGCGCAGCTTCACCTGATGGTCGATGCGGCCGAGATAGTCGAGCGCGCCGTCAGGGCGCCAGCGCGCCAGATCCCCGGTGCGGTACAGACGCTCGCCGGATGCGAACGGATTTGGCACGAAGCGCTCGGCGGTCAGCGCGGGTCGTCCGAGATAGCCGCGGGCGACACCGATCCCGCCGATATAGAGCTCGCCGGCTACGCCGATCGGAACCGGCTCCAACCGATGGTCCAGCACATAGAGCTGGATGTTGCTGATCGGACGGCCGATCGGCACCTGCGTCGCTGCTGGATCAAGCCGGCACCGCCAGGCGCTGACATCGACCGCTGCCTCGGTCGGGCCATAGAGGTTGTGCAGCCGGCACGAGGGGAGCAGGCTGAGGAAGCGGTTCTGCGTCTCCACAGCCAGCGCCTCGCCGCTGCAGATGGTGTCGCGCAGACTGCCGCAGCGAGAGAGATCCGCCGCCTCCAGGAACGCCTGCAGCATCGACGGCACGAAGTGCAGGATGGTGACGCCGGTCTGGTCGATCAGCTCAGCCAGATAGGCCGGATCCTGGTGGCCGCCGGGGCGCGCGATCACCAGCTCGGCGCCGTGCGCCAAGGGCCAGAAGAACTCCCACACCGAGACGTCGAAGCCGAACGGCGTCTTCTGCAGCACCCGGTCGTCAGACGTCAGTCGATAGGCGTCCTGCATCCAGGCCAGCCGGTTGACGATGCCGCGATGGGCGTTCATCACCCCCTTGGGCTTACCCGTCGAGCCGGAGGTGTAGATCACGTAAGCGAGGTTGTCGGGAGAACAGTCACTTACCGGTGCTGTCTCCGGATGACGCGCGATCTCCGGCCAGTCGGCGTCGAGCTGAAGCACGGTCGCCTCGCTTGCTGGCAGACGGTCGATGAGCCTCTCCTGCGTCAGCAGCATCGGCGCCTTGGCATCATCGAGCATGTAGGCCAGCCGCTCGGCCGGATAGCCGGGGTCGAGCGGCAGGTAGGCCCCGCCGGCCTTGAGGATGCCGAACAGCGCCACCACCATCTCGAACGAGCGCTCGGCCAGGACGCCGACCACGACATCGGGGCCGACGCAGAGCTGCTGCAGATGATGCGCCAGCTGGTTGGCGCGGCGGTCGAGCTCGCCGTAGCTGAGCGTTGCGTCCTCGAAGCGCAGCGCGATCTTCTCCGGCGTCCGTGCCGCCTGGGCCGCGAACGGCGCATGCAGCAGGCCTTGCGGGGTGTTCGCCGCGGTGGCGTTGAACGCGCTCACCACCTGATGCCGCTCGTCCTCGCCGAGCGGCGACAGCGCCGCCACCGGCCGCGCGGGATCGGCGACGATCTCGCCCAGCAGCCGCGCAAAATGGCCGGCAAGGCGCGCGATCGCGTCGCGATCAAAGCGGCCGGCGTCGTACATGATCTTCATCGTCGGCGCTTCGCCAATGGCGACTTGCAGCGCGAGTGGATAGTTGATGCGATTGACCGCGCGGATCATGTCCATACGGATAGCCCGCTCTCCACCTCCTGCCGACATCTCGTCCGGGTAGTTCTCGAACACCGCGATGCTCTCGAACAGCCGCGTTCCAGCTGGCACCTCGCTCCAGCGCTGCACCTCCGCAAGCGGGCTGTACTGATAGTCCGTCAGCTCAGTCTGCCGCGCCTGGATGCCGCGCAACCAGTCTTTCACTAACCGCTCACTCGGTAGCGCGACGCGCAATGGCAGCGTGTTGATGAAAAGCCCGACCGTGCGCTCCACCTCAGGCAGATCAGCCGGACGACCCGATACGGTGACCCCGAACACGACATCGCTGCTGTCGCTGTAACGACCGAGCAGCAGCGCCCACACCCCCTGCACCACCGTGTTGATCGTCAGCCGATGCCGGCGCGCGAAACTCTCCAATGCGTCGATGCCGACCGGCAGCTTCTTGTCATGCTCGGCGTATCGATCCTGGTCGGACGCCACGTGCGACACATGACCGAATCCCAGAGCTGTGGGTGCCTCAAAACCGGCGAGCCGCTGGCGCCAATAGGCTTCGGCTACCGCCATGTCCTGCCGCTGCAGCCAGGAGATGTAGTCACGGAATGGAGGCACCGGCGTCAGCTGCGGCTGCTCGCCCCGAGACAGCGCAGCATAGACGGCGAAGACCTCATTCAGAAGGATGGGGATCGACCAGCCGTCGAAGAGAATGTGATGACAGCACCACAGCAGACGGTGGTCTTGATTCCCAACCCGGCCGAGCGACAGGCGCATCAGCGGCGGACGCGCAAAATCGAAAGGTCTGGTGTCTTCGGTCTCCAGAGCCGCGAGCTGCGCCTCCTGCTCAACCGCAGAAAGGCTGCGCCAATCATAATAGGCGAACGGCAGCACCGCCTCGCGCAACACCACCTGCAGCGGCACCGTCAAATCCTGGCCGACAAAGGCTGAGCGCAGCACCGTGTGGCGCGCGACGACAGCTTCCCACGCGCGGCGGAATGCGTCGACATCAAGCTGGCCGACAAGACGGCAACTCAGCGTCGTGACATAAGTCCGCGACTCCGGCTCATAGAGGCTGTGGAACAGCATGCCCTGCTGCGTCGGCGTCAGCGGATAGATGTCTTCGACCAGCGCATCATCGCCGGCGGCCCGACGGACGCGCTCCAGATCGGCATCGGAGATGTCGCCGATCCGGAAGCCCGGCCGGAGGTCAGCCGCTTCGCGCGGCGATGCCAGCGCAACCTCGTCAGGCGCAGATGCAGGGGCCGACGACGCGGCCGCGGCAGCAAGCGCCGCAATGGTTTGGTGCTCGAAAATCTGTCGCGAGGTCAGCTTCAGTCCCGCCCGGTTGGCGCGAGCCACGACCTGGATGGATTGGATCGAGTCCCCGCCGAGCTCGAAGAAGTTGTCGTCGACGCCCACCTGATCGAGTTTCAGGATGTCGCACCAGATCGACGCCAGGATCTGCTCGCTCGGCGTGCGCGGCGCGACGAGCCGGCCGATCTCGGGCCGGCCTTCCGGCGCCGGCAGCGCGATGCGATCGATCTTGCCGGCCGGTGTGAGCGGCATGGCCTCGAGCGTTACGATCGCTGCCGGCACCATGTGATCCGGCAATCGGCGCTGCAGCGCGTGGCGCAGACGCTGACCGAGCCGGTGAGGCAGCGCTGCCGCGCCGGGATCATTGGCGTGAGCGCGATCGGGTCGGCGCAGCAGCTGCGGCAGCTGGATGGGTACTGCACTCCGGCTGCGCTCGACGAAGACAACATCGAAGCCACCATCCGGCGACGCCGATGTCCAGCTCACGCGCACATCATAGCCGTGCTGTTCACCGAGTGCCCAGAAGGCTTCGGGATCCTCACCAACCAGCATAAGATCCGCCTCGACAGCCGACAGCGTGGCAAGCCTGGAACCAGGTTCGCGGGATTGCAGCCATTGCAGCTGGGCCAGGTGCTGCGCCAGACGCCGGTTCGGCACCCGCAGCAACGCGATGCTCGCGGGACGTGGCCCGCCAAGCATGGCGGCAAGCTCGGCGAGCGAACTCGTCGTCCAGTCCAGCGATTGCGCTGGCGGCTGGGGCATCTCGCCCCCGATATGCAGTATGACGTCGTAGCGATAACGGGTGAGCTCGTTATCGAATTGTCCGCGCTTGAGCAGGACCTCGACTGCCGAGATCCTCGGAATGTCATCTTGCAGCGCCAAGAAGAACGCCGGGTCGATCGCGAGCTCTGTCTCCCGCTTTGCCGCGTTCGCGGCACGAGTCATGATCTCCTCGGCGCGGGAGCTTGCGCTCGCACGCGCGATCTGGATCGAGGCATGAAACGCGGTCAATAGACCGAAATGTCTGATATCGCCGACGAAGATCCGGCCACCGCCGGTGACCAGGGACGAAGCACCGGCGAGCACCTCGCGCAGATAGTTTGCATCCGGAAAATATTGCGCGACCGAATTGATGATGACGGTGTCGACCGACGCCGGCACCATGTCCGACAGCGCGGTCGCCTCGCGCTGGGCCAGTTCGACATGAGCGAGCTCGCTCCGCTGTTTGGCCCACGCTCGCAAACTGCCGATTGCCGCCGCGGAAATATCGGTGCCGCGATAGACGCGACTGATCGGCGCCAGGTGCTGTAGCAGAAGGCCAACGCCGCAGCCGATTTCGAGGACTCGTTCAGGCTGCAATGCAGCGATACGCTGTACGGTGGCCGTGAGCCACTCGGCCATCTCCGGCTCGGGAATCGGCGCGCCGGTGTAGCTGTTGTTCCAGCCGACGAAGCTTGGCGCCTTTGCCTCCGGTGTCACGCCATAGGTCTCGTCGAACAACGTCTGCCACTGGGCGACGCTGTCGTTGCCGTCTGCCGTGTCCTGGTGCCGTCGCTCGGCTTTGAGCCGCTGAAGGTCGGGCACCACATAGGCGACGAGCCGCTTGTTGCCTGGCGCGTCCTCGCGCGCAATCACCGCGGCCTGCTTGACACAAGGCTCCGATTGCAGGGCCGCTTCGATCTCACCAAGCTCGATGCGGAAACCGCGCAGCTTGACCTGGTGATCGAGGCGTCCAAGAAAATCCAACTCGCCATTGGCGCGCCAACGCACGAGATCGCCCGTCCGGTACAAGCGTTCACCGGGAGAAGAAAATGGGTTCGGCACAAAGCGCTCGGCGGTCAGACCAGGGCGGAACAGATAGCCGCGCGCCAATCCAGCCCCGCCGATATGGAGCTCACCGGGCACGCCAACTGGAACCGGCTCGAGATGCGCGTCGAGCACATAAACGCGAGCGTTCGCCAACGGACGGCCGATCGGCGGCGTCCGCTGGTCGCCCACGCAGGGGAACACCGTGGTACAGACGCTTGCCTCTGTCGGTCCGTAAGCATTGAGCACGACGCGCTCGCCAAGCCAGGGCGAGATCAGTTCGCCGGTGCAGGCTTCACCGCCCACGAGCAGCGTCTTCAAATGCGGCAACGCTTCCCGCTTCAGCGCTGCCAGCGCGGAAGGCGGCAGCAGAACGGTGCCGATCCGTTGCTGCTGCAGAAGCGCGGCCAATGGTTCGCCCGGCAGCATCTCGTGACGATCCGCGATCACCAGCGCGCCGCCGGTTCGCCAGGTCATCAGCAATTCCCAGACGGCTGCGTCGAAGCTGAGGGATGCAAACTGCAGGACCCGGCTTCCTGGTGCGATCTGCAACGGGGCGAGCTGCGCCTCGGCCAGATTCGCCGCGCCGGCATGCGGAATCATGACGCCCTTCGGCTGTCCGGTGGATCCCGAGGTATAGATCACATAGGCCAGATCGGCAGGGTCGACGACGGCGGCCGGCGCATCGGTCGGCAGGCGCACAATATCGGGCCAGCTCTCGTCGAGACACATGAGCTTGGCATGGTCGGGCGGAATCCGATCGACCAGCGCGCTCTGCGTAAGCACCAGCGGTACCTGCGCATCGGCAATCATGTATGCAAGCCGCTCGGAGGGATAGTTGGGATCCAGCGGCAAATAGGCCGCGCCCGCTTTCAGGATGCCGAGCACCCCGACCACCACATCGAACGACCGTTCGAGGCAGAGTCCGACGATGCTGTTGGCGGCGACCCCAAGCTTGCGGAGATGGCGGGCCACCTGATTGGTCCGGCGGTCGAGCTCGGCATAGCTCAACTCCTCGCCGCGGCAGATCAGCGCAGGCGCGTTCGGCGTCCGCCTCGCCTGGGCAGCGAACAGCTCGTGCAAAGTCGGGTAAACCGGCTGCGTCGCGGTCGTCGAATTCCAATCGACCAGAATCTCTTGGCGTTCCGCGTCCGACAGCAACCGCAATTGCGATAGCCGTGCCTGCGGATCGGCGACAGCACCCTTGAGCAACTGCATCAAGTGGGATGCGAACCGCCCCGCTGTCGAGGCATCAAACAGATCGGTCGCATAGACGAGCGACCCGACCAGCCGACCGTCCACCTCCGTCATCGCAAGCTCGATGTCGAACCTCGCCGCGATCTCCTCATCATCGAAGCGTTCGACCTCAAGGCCGGGAAGCGTCATCTGTTCGAGCGAGACGTCCTGCAATACGAAGACGGTCTGGAAGATCGGCTGCCGGCTGAGGTCACGCACCGGCTGCAGGGCGTCGACGACCTGCTCAAATGGAAGATCCTGATGGGCATAGGCGCCAAGCGCGGTCTGCTTGACACGTTGCACCAGGGCCCGAAACGATGGATCATCCGCGAGATCGCTCCGCAGAGCCAACATGTTCACGAAGAATCCGATCAGCTGCTCGGTCTCGACGCCTACACGTCCAGCGATTGGACTTCCTACAACAATGTCGTTTTGGCCACTCCATCGCGCCAACAGCGCCTTGAAGCCCGCGAGCAGCACCATGAACAACGTCGCGCCTTCACGCCGCGCCAATACAGTCAGCGCGCTGGTGAGCTCGCGATCGAGCACAAACTGATGCTTCGCGCCGCGGAAGCTTTGCGCGGCCGGGCGCGGCCGATCGGTCGGCATCTCTAAGCCCGCCGGAGCGTCCGCGAGCCGCTCGCGCCAATAAGCGAGTTGCGGCTGCTGCACGCGCGTCGCCACCCATTGTCGGTGCCAGACGGCATAGTCCGCGTAGTGAATCGGCAGCTCAGCCAGAGGCGAGCCACGGCCTGACGAATATGCGCCGTAAAGTGCTGCGAGCTCGCGGAACAGCACACCGACGGACCAGCCGTCAGAGATGATGTGGTGCATCGACAGCGCCAGGACGTGATCCTGCGCGTCGAGGCTCAACAGTGCGACACGCAGGAGACGATCACGGGTGAGATCGAATGGCTCCTCCATCAGACCGCGTGTTCGTTGCTTAGCTTGAGCATGCCCAACCGGCTCGGCAACAAGATCAATGCGCCAAGGCGGATCGATCTGCTGGCTGGCCGTACCATCTCGCATCACGATGCGGGTACGGATGGCTTCGTGTCGCCGCACGACCTCGGTCAGCGCCGCCGATAGCGCAACGGGATCCAACGCACCCGTCAGACGGACCGCCAGACCGATGTGATAGGCCGGCCCTAGCCGGCCCAGGCGGTCCAGGAACCAGAGCCGCTCCTGCGCAAAGGAAAGAGGCAGCTGCAGCTCGCGCGAAACCGTCGGAATGCGGTTCGACAGATGCTCCAGACTACGCCTCACCTTTCGTCGCAACAGCTCCCTTCTTCTATCTTTAGTTGTATTTATTGACGTAGTCTCGGGAGAAATCTCGTGCGTCGACAAGTCCATTGGTCGTCTGCTCCTAAGCTCGGATACTCGGCCTGACGCGCCGTCCGCGCGGCAACGGCTCAAGCATTGGCTGTCATATGAGCGATCACGATCTCAGATCATCATCGCCGGCGGTGGTCTTGCGCTCCTGCCCCTCGGCGCAGTCGTTCTCGTCGTTCGATGTAACGCCGAGAAATCGAGTGCACCGGTCAATCAGACCGCATGTGAGCCTATCTCGCGCGCGACATCTTCGTCGCCCATCCGAGCCACCTCGTCGGCGAGGCGCTGCACGGCATCCGCGTTGGCCCAAAGCGGAGAACCACGCAGCCGCACGCGCAGTGCCTCCGCCAGATCGGCGCAGCTGCAGTCCTGCCACAGCATTCCAGGGTCGATTTCGATCATGAAATCGCTCTCGAGTCTGCTCTTGATTTTCATGAGTCCGAGCGAGGTCACGCCCAAGGACATAAGCGTCTCGCGGCGATCAAGATCATCGATATTGACTCCGATCAGATCGCCGAGGACTTGAGCCAAGTAATTCTTGATCGATCGGATCTGATTCGCTTCTCCCTGCTCCCTCAGCTCGAGCAACAGTTCGATCGCGTCGATTTGATCGCCCTTCATCGATGCGAGTTCATCCTCACTGCGCCACTCCGCACGGATCGGCAACGATCCATCGAGCAGCATCTCGCGAGTCCTGGACCTTTGGATCTTGCCGCTCGATGTTTTCGGAAGCGCACGGTGACGCGTCAACACGATGCGGTCGAGGTCAATTCCGCTGCTGGCGGAAATGGCCGCCCGCACGTTCTCCAGAAGAGATTCAGCGTCGCCCACCGCCCGCTTCGGCTCCTCGATCACCAGCACGGCGCGCTCGGTCACCTGATCGGATAAAGTAAAAGCGGCGGCTTCCGCAATTTCGGAGGCGGTATCGCGGGCCTTCGTTTCGAGATCCTGCGGATAAAGATTTTGGCCGCGAATGATCATGACGTCCTTGATGCGGCCGCTCACGTAGAGCGCTCCGTCGCGCATGAAGCCGAGGTCACCCGTTCGCAAGAACGGCCCCTCTCCGGTGGCGAGCCGGGCTTCGAACACGCGCGCAGTCTCCTCCGGGTTACGCCAATAACCGGGTCCCGTCGTGGAGCCGTCGATCCAGATTTCACCGACATTGTCAGGCGCGCAGCGCTGCCTCGTCTCCGGATCAACGATCAAAATGCGGTGTTCGGGCGACGGTACGCCGCAGGAGGGAACGCTATACGCATCGTGCTGATCCCGGGCCGGCATCAAGCTATGTTGCCGGATAGCCGATGATGAAACGACGGTGGTGGTCTGCCCTATTCCGACCGGGCCGCCGGACACCAGCAGCGTTGCTTCTGCGAGACCGTAAAACGGGCACATCGATTGAGGCCTCAATCCATAACGACCGAAGCGGTTCGCAAAACCGTTCATGGTCTGCGGCTTGATCGGCTCGGCGCCACACCCTGCAACAGCCCAATGACGCAAATCGAGACCGGCGCACTCCTCTTCCGAAATCTGACGAAGACACAGATCATAGGCGAAGTTCGGCGCGATACTGACGGTCCCGCCATACTGCGAGATCGCCTCGAGCCATCGCACCGGACGGGCGACGAACGCCGCCGGAGGCATCAGGACCGACGTGATGCCGTTATAGATGGGCGTGCAGAGTCCGCCGAACAGGCCGAGATCATGGAAATGCGGGACCCAGCTGACCCAGACCGACTGATTATCCAGCGCAGTTTGCCTGCCGAGCAAGAAGGCGTTCCGTGCAGCGTTCCCATGCGTCACCGTGACGCCGCGAGGAATTCCGGTCGAACCTGAGGTGTATTGCAGGACGCAGACCTCGTCCGGCGACGGCATAACCACGTCGTCGCTGTGAACCTCGTCGGCCGGAAGGAGATCGGTTACAAACATCTCGATCGCACAATTCAGCTCGGACAGGATGCTGCCGATCCGCGGCTCCAAATGCGATGACGTCAGGATCGTGGTCGGCTCAGCATTATCGATCAGCGCTGCGATGATCTGACTGCTTCCCGACCTTCGAGGCGGGCTCAACGGCACAGCAATCGCCCCGGCGTAAAGCGTAGCGAAGAATGCAACTACGAAGTCGAGACCAGGCGGGTAGATCATCAACACGCGATCACCGCGACCAATGCCTCTCGCTCTCAAACTGCTCGCTATTCGGACAGCAGCGAGATCGAGCTCAGCAAAATTGAGATCGATCCGTGCCGACGACACAGGAAGGAAGCGTAAGGCAAGCCGTTCTGGCGCATGGCGCGCGTTCCATCGTAGTGCCTCGACTATCGTGACCGCATTGCTCGAATCCATCATCGGCATGTACTCCCGGCCGAAATCCTCGATGATGCCTGCCACCCTCTGATGGCAGGCACGATTCATCGCCTCGATCACCGCCGGAGACGGCGACCGACAAACGTCGTGATTTGACAGAGCGCGCTGAGATTGGCTGCGACCAAATGCACCAGCGCAGATGTCGGCTTTACGCAGCCTACGCAGCAACCCCGCTCTCGGGACTTCCGATTTGGAACGGGACCGAGACCTTCACGCTGGAAACTCTTCTCGAGGATCCGACGGAACGGGTCGCAACACGATTAGGAGGATATGTCACCGCGTGACTGCTCCCACATTTGGGACACCACCAGCCGTACTCATGATTAATCCTCCATCTTGACGGCACTATTACGCACGACGCGCATCACCATTCAGGTTTACGCAAAGTGCGCAAAAATCACATTTTTACTACTCGACTCTTGATTGTATCTCTTGCGACCGGATGTCACATCCCGCGCTCTGCACCCTCGGCCATACGCTTGCGCAAGCTCAACGGCCTCATGTCGGTCCAGACATCTTCAATATATTGCAGGCATTCCGCCTTAGGGCCGCGCTTGCCGACTTCCCGCCAGCCGGCCGGAACCGCCTTCTCCGCGGACCAGATCGAATATTGTTCTTCGCCGTTTATGACAACGAGATAGATCTCTTCGTTTGACTCGCTCTGCATGGGCATCGGAACATCTCACTCTTATTGCCGACCTAAACCGTTGATCGAAAGATTCGCGCTGCCAAGAACCGGCGGCGCGATTAGTTAACACCACGCGCTCACATTGACCCTAACAAATGTACAAATTGGTGGCACGCGCGATCATATCGCCGTGTTTTGATGATCTAAGTACGATTCTAACGATACATCTGCAGGTTGCTTGCATGTATTTCGTAATAAGAAGCAGTTGGATCATGCAAATTGATCTGCAAGCGATCTTACTATCGATGCGACAACTCAATGACGACGGAACAAATGTCGGCGGCGAGATGATGTGGACAAGAGCAGAAACGAAGCATTGGAGAACTCATGCCGGTGTTTGATGCAGAGTCTTCGAGACGAACAACACCAATGCACGTTCGCCTCTATTGTTTCCCGCATGCAGGCGGAACCGGAAAATTATTCCGCAGCTGGCAAGATCAGTTGCAGCCTGGCATCGAAGTTTGCGCAGTCGAATATTCCGGACACGGAACCCGGATCAACGAACCGCTGCTCGACACCATTGGACAACTCGCGCAATCGACCGTCGAGGAGATCGGTCGCTGTCGGAGCGGATCATTTGCGCTGCTCGGTCACAGCATGGGAAGCCTCGTTGCGTTCGAGACATGTCATCTGCTTGCAGAGCGACGTCTGCCGATGCCATCGCTGCTCATTGTGTGCGGCCATCGTGCACCAAGAGTTCCACGCTTGTCCGCGGCGACGCATGACGCGCCCGACGCCGAATTCCTCACGCATCTTCGTGAACTCGGGGCCACGCCTCCAGAGGTGTTTGGTACGCCAGACCTGCTCGAATTGATGCTGCCGATCTTGCGCAGCGACTTCCGCGCCTGTGAGACCTATCAGCCCCCGAATCGTCCGCGCCTGTCGGTTCCGATCGCAGCCTATGGCGGATTGAGGGACAAGGAGACAAGCAAAGAGGCGCTGCTCGCCTGGGGCGAGCAGACGACGGGCCGGTGCACGGTACGCATGTTTCCAGGTGATCACTTCTTTATTGGCGACAGCGCTGGGAATGTCGTCCTGCCCTTGAAGCGAGATCTGCTGGAAGCTGTTGCAGCCGAGCAGCACAGCCACTGACGCCAGGCGCGGGCCGAACGCACACTGTGCCATTGTTGAACCCGATCGGGCGCATGTCGTTATCGACATTGTGTTGCTTTAAACCCGAGATCGGACCTCGACATCGATGAGCAGAAGCCGGCGACCGCCACACGACAGCCAAGCGGCTCGCCTGTGGCCCCTGCTCGCCGTCAACTTCTTCATGGCCGACATGCAGTCGGGCATCGGTCCCTTCCTCGGCGTATTTCTGATCGAGCGCGGCTGGACCAGCGGCTTGATTGGAACCGCGATGAGCATCGGCAATGTCGCCGGCATGCTGATCACCACGCCGATCGGCGGCTTCATCGATGCCTCCCGCCACAAGCGCGCCTGGGTGATCGTGCCGGGAATGGCCGTGGTGCTGGCCTCCTCCGTGATCTTGCTGTCGCAAAACTTCTGGGCCGTCGCCGCCTCTCAAGTCGCAACATCGCTCGCCGGCGCAGCGATTGTGCCGGCCGTGACCGGCATTACGCTCGGCATGGTCGGACAGAAGGGCTTCAATCGGCAGAACGGCCGTAACCAGGCCTTCAACCACTCCGGCAATATGATCGGCGCGGCGGCGTCCGGGCTGCTCGGCTGGCAGTTCGGCTATTTCTGGGTGTTTGCGCTGTCGGCGCTGTTCGGCGCCATCACGGTCGCATGCGTGCTCTTGATCCAGTCGAGTTCCATCAACGATCGTGCGGCGCGCGGCAGCAAGGAAGACGACCCGGAGAGCCACCCCAGCGGGCTGACGGTGCTGCTTCGGCATAAGCCGCTTCTGGTGCTCGGACTTGCACTGGCGGTCTTCCATCTCGGCAACGCCGCGATCATGCCGTTCTTCGGCATCTCGGCGGTTTCCGATGGCAAGGCGAATGGTCCGGGCTTCGTCGCCACGACGATCGTGATCGCGCAAGGCGTCATGGTCGTCGCGTCGATCGTCGCGATGCGCGTGGCGGAAAAGCGCAATTATTGGCTGATCATGCTGGTGTCGTTCCTCGTGCTGCCGCTGCGCGGCATCCTCGCCTATCTGCTCAATGGCTGGTGGGGCGTGGTGCCCGTCGAAATCCTCGACGGCGTCGGCACCGGCCTGCAAAGCGTCGCCGTCCCCGGCATGGTAACGCGCTCGCTCTATGGAACAGGCCGGGTGAATCTCGCGCAAGGTGCTGTCATCACCGTCCAAGGCATCGGCGCCGCATTCAGTCCGGCACTCGGCGGCTGGGTGGCGCATTGGATCGGATATTCGTCGACATTCCTGGTGCTCGGCGCCCTCGGTCTGCTCGCGACGCTCGTTTGGGTCGTGCTGGGCGCCGCGGTCAAACAGTATTAGCCACGAAGCCAGTGATGTGCTCATTCAACTGTGAGCACGATCTTGCCCTGGATGTGCCCCTTGGCGGCTCGCTCGTGCGCCTTACGGGCATCCGCGAGTGGGAATGTGCTGTCGATGGCGACGCGGATGGTGCCGTCATCGAGCACGCGAGCTACTTCCGCAAGCTGCGCGCCGCTCGAACGCACCTGGGTTGCCGAAACCGTCACACCGAGCTTCGCCGCCTCCTCGCCGTCGGAGAAGCCAAGTGGGAAGATCGGAAACAATGCGCCGCCGCGCTTGAGCGTGCGCAGGAAACGCCCGGTCGTCGGGCCGCCGACAGCGTCGATGACGAGATCGACGCTACGGACAACGTTCTCGGGATTGGTCTTCGTATAGTCGATGAATTCGTCCGCACCGAGATCGCGCAGGAACGCGTCGTTCTTGCCTGATGCTGTCGCGATCACGCGCGCGCCCCTCCATTTGGCGATCTGCACGGCGAAATGCCCCACGCCGCCCGCGGCCCCGTTGACCAGCACAATCCTATCCCTAAGCGGCACCGGCTCATGCCTGTTCGGCTGCAGCGGGTTCGGCTCATTGTGCCCGAGCGCAATCATGAACTGCCACGCGGTGAGCAGCGACATCGGCGCCCCCGCGGCGTGGACGTGATCGATGCCGACAGGCTTCCGCGCCACCTCCGACGCCGGCACCGTGACGTACTCGGCATACGCTCGGCTGTCCCCGGCAAGGCCTCTGGGAAAGCGGACCATGGCGTAGACCTCGTCTCCGACGGAGAAGTCCTTCACGTCATCGGCAACCGCCTCGACGACGCCCGAAATGTCGGTCCCCAGAATGACGGGAAACTGCACCGGCGGCCGCCACTCCGGCGGAAGCATCTTGTAGCCGTCGCGCAAGTACCAATCGGGTGGATTGAGGCCGACCGCATGAACGCGAACGCGGACCTCACCTGACCTCACGTCGGGGATCGGTGCATCTTCATAGCGCAGCACGTCAGGGCCGCCGAATTCATGCTGTCGGATGGCCTTCATCATGCGTGCCGGCATCGCTTTGTCCTTCCTCGAAACTGTGATACTCCGAGCGGAGCACTGCTCCATATAAGCGGAGCACTGATCCGATTGTCAAGAACGCCCATGAGAGCCGACGCGAAAAAGAACTATGACCAGCTGCTCGCCGTCGCCCGCGCGGTCGTGGCCGAGCAAGGGGCCGACGCATCGCTGCGCGACGTCGCGCGGCGAGCCGGCGTCGGGCTCGGCACGCTGTATCGTCACTTTCCGACGCGGGAGGCGCTGCTCGAGGCCTTGCTGCGCACCAATTTCGACGCGCTGGCTCAGCGAGCGGACGAGCTTGAACGGTCTGATGATTCCGGGAGCGCGCTGGTGACGTGGCTGCGCGAGGCGGTCGCGACGACGCACAATTGCAGCGGCGCGATCGCCCTGATGGTGGCTGCGATTTCCGACGAAGGCTCCGCGCTTCATGCCTCCTGCGTCAGCCTGCGCGCGGCCGGCACGCGGCTTCTTGTCCGTGCGCAAACCAAAGGCGCGGCACGCTCCGACATGGACGGCAACGACCTGTTCGCGCTGATCAGTGCCCTGGCGTGGCTCGCCGACCAGCCCCCGCTGGTGCCGCGCGCGGATCATCTGTTCGAGATCATTTCGAGCGCGATCCTGGTGAAGGTCTGAGCCCTTGCGAAATCGAGCGCCGGGAACGATGCTTCGCGCAGCTCGATCAGCAAAAGGGATTCGTTCATGTCCGTCGACACACAGGCCGCCACTGACCGCCTCATGCGCTTTCTCGCCGTGGAAGGCGTGAGCGGACGGGAGGCCGCGATCGGACGCGAGCTCACCGCGGCTCTGAAGGAAGCCGGCGTGCCGGGCAAGGCGATCCGGCTTGACGACGCCAACAGCCGCATTCCCCTGCCGACCGAGACTGGCAACCTGATCGTCGACCTGCCCGGCCGCGGCACCATGCACAACCAGCCGCGGATCATGTTCATGACCCACATGGACACCGTGCCGCTGTGCGCCGGCGCCAAGCCGAAGATCACCGGCCGGAAGATCGTCAATGAAGCCAAGACCGCGCTCGGCGGCGACAACCGCTGCGGTTGCGGCATCCTCGTGACGCTCGCGGCCGAGCTTAGCAGGCAGAAGCTCGATCATCCGCCGATCACGCTCCTGTTCTGCGTGCGCGAGGAGACCGGGCTGTGGGGCGCCCGCCATGTCAACACCGACGACCTCGGCTCGCCGGTCATGGCCTTCAACTTCGACGGCAGCTCCGCCTCCGGCGTCACCATCGGCGCCGTCGGCGCCGATCGCTGGCAGGTCGAGATCTTCGGCCGCGCCTCCCATGCCGGCGTCGCGCCGGAGCGCGGCATCAGCGCGACCATGATCCTTGCGCTCGCGCTCGCCGAGGTGAAGGCCGGCGGCTGGTTCGGCAAGGTGGTGAAGGGCAAGGGTCAAAGCGCCAGGACTGGCACCAGCAATGTCGGCCCCGTCACCGGGGGCGAGGGCCGCCCCGCCGGCGACGCCACCAATGTCGTCACCGACTACGTGCATGTGCGCGGCGAGTGCCGCAGCCACGATGCGAAGTTCTTCAAGGAGATCACCAAGGCCTACAAGACCGCGTTCGAGAACGCCGCCAAGCGCGTCACCAACAGCGATGGCAAGTCCGGCCGCGTCAAGTTCAAGGCCGAGACCGACTACTATCCGTTCCGCATGAAGGAGAGCCTGCCCGTGGTCAAGCGCGCGATGGCGGCGGTGTCCGATGTCGGCGGCACGCCGACGCTGCGCGCCGGCAATGGCGGGCTGGATGCGAACTGGATGGTACGCCACGGCGTCCCGACCGTGACCTTCGGCACCGGACAGAACGAGCCGCACACGATCGACGAATGGATCAATCGTGACGAATATGAGCGGGCCTGTGCGCTGGCCTTGCGGCTCGCGACGATGGGGTGATACGGCGCGGACGTGGTGGGATGGCGCAACAGCACCGCGGGAGTCCGTCACGACGACTTCAGGCCCCTCTCTCCAGCGTGTCAACCAGCAAGCATGGCTCAGCGAGCTCGCGGCTTGCTGCGCCCGAGTTTGGCGATGAGTTGACCCCTCCTTCGAAGAAGAGGCGCAGGGAAGACCGGGTATCGGCTGATACCCGCGGTCCGCGTGCAGCAAAAAAAAGCACGCGGCAGAACCACAGGTCAGCCCAACAACCGGCCTTCCCTGCGCAATGGTTTGAACAGCTTATACGCGCTCTCCCCGGGGACCGGCTGTCTTGCCCCCGTCATCGACGGATCATCACCGCCAACTTGGCATCAGCACCGGGATGCCAGGACCACGCGACTTCGCCGTCGCATCGATCTGTTTCGTCGGCGTGAATAGATCACGCTGCAGAGCAATGCGCCCATCGCATCACCGGCTCGACGTTCGTGACGATCGCGAAGCGCCCCTCTTGCGAGCCGAGACGCGCGAGAATGTGAACTTGATTTGCCCGACGAGGCAAGCCGCACACCCTGCGACAGACTGGCACGACGGGCAATTCGGGCATGACGCGCATGCGCGGATTGCCCGTCGGGCAGCTCGCCTTCCATTCCAGTTCGAGCCCCTTGAGCTCACCTACCCAGGCCGAAACCAACTGCACAAACTAATAGCCCTCGATCGTGAGCGTCGGCATCCCCGGCGTTACGGCTGAGCACGGGCAGTCAAAGCGTTCCAGGCCGTGAGAGAGTCCATGTAGTCCCGCCAGTGTGCGATCTTGCGGTCTTCGATCCTGATGATCGAGCAGAACCGATTGTCGTATGTCGCGCCGTTCGCGAGAATTGTCCCATGGACCTCATATTCGATGACAACCACGGCTCCATCGCCGGTCTTGTGGACCACCAGCTTGTCGGCTGATCGGAGCGCGACGTTGGCGACATAGCCGGCGAATGCCGTCATCAGGTCAGCCCTCCCCTTGATGATCCGAGGCCAGCCTGGAATGTCGTAGAGCACCTCGTAGATGGTCTCGTCGGTCAGGATGTCGAAGAAGTGCTCGCCATCCACGAGATCGCCGAGGGCGCCTCGAACAAGATCGAAATAAGGGGCGGCAGGCTTGTAGGCAGCGTATTGCGAGTTCGGCATCTGACCCCAATTTGCGAAGTTGCTTACGATTGAGAGAGCAACATATAGATCGGAAGCGAATTTCGAAAAAGCTGGCACTTCGCGCGTTCAGTCGCTTTCCGCGAGGGAAGCGTCGAACAACGCTGGACCAGAAGGCAAGCGGCAGAGCACATGAATGGACACACGCAAATGTCGGCCCCGTCACCTGCGGCGAGGACCGGCCGGCGACGTCGCCAATGTCGTCACGACGACGTGCATGTGGCTTGCCGCAACATACGGCGCAGAGGCTCGCGCGGCATTCCGGTAGGCCTTGGGCGAACGGCCGGTCACACGCTTGAAGGCATTGCTGAAGGCGCTCTCGGACGTGTAGCCGAGCGACCGGGCGAGAACGGCCACCGGGGTGGTCTCCTCTCGCAGGGCACGTTCGGCAAGGCGCATGCGCCATTCAGTGAGATAGGTCAGTGGTGCGGCGCCGGCCACGCTCCTGAAGTGGAACGCGAACGTCGTTCGCGACATGGCGCAGGCTTTGGCGAGCTCGTCGAGATGCCAGGAGCGGCCGGGATCACCATGCATCAGGCGAAGGGCGGGAGCGATGCGTGGGTCGGCCAGCGCCCGCAGCCATCCGGCCGGCATGGGGCCGGAGGTCTTCAGGTGGGCACGCAAAATCTGGATGAAGAGGAGCTGAGCGAGCTGCGCCGATGCGAGCTGCGCGCCGGGCAGCTCGGCCGTCCGCTCTTCAACAAGCTGGTCGAGAAGCCATCGGAAGGCAGTCGCCTGCGGTGACGCTGCGGCGACGTGAATCCACGGCGGCAGCACACCAGCCAGCAGTTGCCCGCTCGCCGGATCGAGCAGAACGTGGCCACCGATTTGAGCGAAGTCGTCACCATCGCCCACTTGTGCCGTGGTCCTGCCGGCGCCGGAAAACAGCTCCATCGCGTCAACGGGCGTGACAGACGGATCGCTCGCCAGGACGAATGACCGCTTCGCCGTCAGCAGGCCGACATCGCCGGTTTCGAAATGAATCGGCTCGGCCTCGCCTTCGATGCTGACATAGCAACTGCCCTTCACGACCGCGAAGAACTTGATCTTGTCCGGCGCCGGAAAGCGGACGGCCCATGCGCCTCCGGCCGAGAAACCTCCGGTCAGCAGCGATGCGGCATTCGTGAATTTGAGGATGTCGGAGAAGGGGTCAGCGCTCACTCTCGCACTCTCGCGCAAGTCATGCGGACTTTCAAGCATTCACAATCCGGCCGTGCGGCCCTAGCTACGCAACGCTTCGTCCTTGGGAGATCGACATGAACGACAATGTGGTCCTCGTCACCGGCGGCACTGGATTCATTGCGCAGCACTGCATTCTGGCGCTGTTGAGCGCGGGCTACCGGGTGCGGACCACGGTCCGTTCACCGGCGCGTGAAACGGAGGTGCGCGGGAATCTGCGCCTTGGCGGCGCCGAGCCGGGCGATCGTCTGTCGTTCGTCACAGCCGATCTCACCGCGGACCGAGGTTGGGCGGAGGCCGTCGCCGGATGTGCGTATGTGCTGCACGGCGCCTCGCCGACCCCATCGGGCGATCAGGTCCGCGAGGAAGATTGGATCAAGCCTGCGGTCGACGGCAATCTGCGGGTGCTGCGCGCCGCGCGCGACGCCGGCGTCAGGCGCGTGGTGCTGACCTCCGCCTTCGGTGCGGTCGGGATCGGACATCAGCCAAGTCATCGGCGGCCGTTCGACGAGAGTGACTGGAGCGATCTGACGGGCAATGTCGCGCCCTACCAGAAATCGAAGACCCTCTCCGAACGTGCGGCCTGGGACTTCATCGCGCGCGAAGGACGTGAGCTCGAACTGTCCGCCATCAATCCGGTCGCGGTGCTCGGCCCTGCGCTGGGTGCGGACTACTCCCACTCCATCAGGCTGATCAAGAATCTGATGGATGGCCAGCCGGGATGCCCGAAGATCAATTCCGGCTTTGTCGACGTGCGGGACGTGGCGGACCTGCACCTAAGCGCGATGACGCATCCTGCCGCGAGAGGTGAGCGCTTTCTTGCGATCTCCGGCGAGAGCATGTGGCTGGTCGATGTCGCAAAGGTGCTGCGACGTCGCATGGGAGCTGCTGCCGGCAGGGGTTCGACGCGGGTGTTGCCCAACTGGGTGGTACGCCTCGCTGCCCGCCGCGATCCGATGATGAAAGGGATCCTGCCGACGCTCGGCGTGAACATGAACGCCACCAGCGAGAAAGCCATGCGTTTGCTCGGCTGGACTCCGCGTTCCCCGGAGGACGCCATCGTCGCGACCGCCGAGAGCCTGGTTCGGCTCGGCCTGCTGCGCAGTTCGAAACAGGCCGCCTAGTCGATCAGCGAAACCGCATTGCGGACCCGCGACACATCCTGACCGAGACACGATGACACGATTGAGAGCATGAGAGAGACCATGGAAGCCGGTATCACGACTACATTCGAGCAGACGGATTTCGCAGGGATCAACACCAGGATCATCAATCCGGAGACAAGCCCGTTCACGATCCTGGACATGACGATCAAACCGGGCTTCGGCGCGCCGGCGCATATCTCGGCGACCGAGGACAAGCTGTTCATTGTGCTGGAGGGAACGCTGAAATACCTGATCGGCGACTGCACGGACGTCGTCGAGCCCGGCGCCCGCGTGCAGGTCCCCAAAGGGGTCGTGCACGGCTTCACCAATGTCGGAGCTACCGATGCCCGGCACATCCTCGTCTCGACGCCGCGACGGCACGAGGAGTTTTTCCGCGATCTCCGCGACATTCCCGAGCCGCGCGACCAGAATATGCACCTGTTGCCTGCCATCGCCGCACGCCACGACCAGCGGATCGTCGGGCCTCTGCCATGATATGACCCACGTCTCGCATCGACTGGTCACCTAACAAACAACATTGAACGCGTGGGCCTGCGCGCTGCGCTCAGTCCCTCCGCCGGTCCTGCTGCTCTTCGCAGGTTATGGCGTCGGGCGCCTCCCGGGACCTGGACGCGCGGCCAGCTACATCGAAACGATCTGCCTGAGCCTCACCGTCTTCCTGCTGATGGTGCCGACCGTGACCGAGACGCTGCGGCGCGTACCGGACGGACATCCGCTGGTGACCGATCCGAAGTCGCCGCTGCTGCTAGGTGCGCAGGCCGCGCTTCTCGTCGTGCTCATCGTCGGAGTGACGGCGCAGCTCGTCGACTCGCGCAAGCGGAACAAGGCGGCGGCAAACAAGATGCAGCCCTTCCGTGGCCGCTTGCCTGCCGATTTCAAAATTTGACAGGGACGAGAGCAATAGCCGATAGCCTCCAGTCCGTCCCGGCGGCAAGCGTCGCCGGCGACCTGCCGCGCGTCAGTCGCCCGATACGGACAGCCCCGCGAGAAGCGGAGCATACGTGGTGAGCCTGCGGGATACGAACTCAGTGAAGAACCGCACACGCTTCGTCTTGCGTGTCTCCCCCTGGGTGAGAAGCCAGAGCGTTCCGTACATGTGGAGGTCGGTGCCGGGCACCCTCACCAGAAGGGGATCTGCATCGCCAACGAAACACGGCAGTGTCGTCATCCCGATCCCTTGCCGTACCGCAACGAGCTGGGCCTCGGCGTCCGTGGTCCTGAACGGAACCCCGGTGGCGCGAACCTCACCCTCGCGGACCCAGTCCGGGATTCCATGAATGCTTATGACGACCCACCGAATGGGATCAGGCGCGCCCGCACGCCACGCGGCCAGTCGATCGCGGGACATGTAGATGCCGCCGAACAGCTCCGGCCCCTTCAGGCCGTGAAGATTGAGCGGCAGGGTTTTGCGGTCGTAGACGACGCGGATCGCGACGTCGGCCTCTCGGTTGGTCAGATTTGCCAGTTCGCCGGACGACAAGATTTCCATCTCGATGTCCGGATGCAGACGCGCGAAATCGGCGAAGTCCGGCATGAGCAGGTGTGTCGCGAGGGGCGGTGCCAGCGTCACCCGCAGAAGCCCGCGCACGCTCTGGTCGCGCCCGAAGACGCGCGTCTCCAACTGGTGCGACGACGCTTCCATCTGGTCCGCGAACTCGAGGACCTCCTCGCCCGCGGCCGTCAGGCGGTAGCCCGAAGGCAGCTTCTCGAACATATGCGCCCCGAGGCGTTCCTCGAGCTGGGCGATGCGTCGCAGCACGGTCGAGTGGTTCACACCGAGGCGCTCGGCGGCAGCCCGCACCGAGCCTCCGCGCGCGACGGCAAGAAAGTAGCGGACGTCATCCCAGTCAATCATGGTGCAATTTGGCACCGCGCGGTGCCCCTTCCAAAGCTCGTATCCAACACATTGACCAGCATCTCGTCTGTGGGTGGCACGGGCGGTGATCATAGCCAATGCCGACAAGCGCGGCTCAATTCCGAACGACGGATGCCGATCGTCGCCGCTGATGTCAGTCGTCCAGCCGGATCGATTTAGCACCACCGGTGTGCGCGCTTCTGCACTCAACACCTGACGCCGGCAGATCTACGTCGAGGTTCTCGGGGGCTTCCCCGAACGACCAAAGACGGAGCCTGAAGGAAAGTCATGGGAAAGCTTGAGGGTAAGGTTGCAGTCATCACGGGTGGATCGAGCGGCATGGCGCTGGCGAGCGCCAGGCGGTTCGTTGAAGAAGGCGCCTATGTTTTCATTACGGGCCGGAGGCAGGAGGCACTCGACGGAGCCGTCAGGCTGATTGGCCGCAACGTGACCGGCGTGCGTGGCGACGCGGCCAATCTCGACGACCTCGACCGGCTGTTCGACACGGTCAAACGGGAAAAGGGCAAGATCGACGTCCTGTACGCGAGCGCCGGCACGGGCGAGGCCGTCCCACTGGGCGAGATTACCGCGCAGCATTTCGATGCGGCGTTCGGCCTGAATACGCGCGGCACGCTGTTCACGGTTCAGAAGGCGTTGCCGCTGTTCAACGATGGCGGATCGATCTTCATGACCGGGTCAGTTGCTTCGGTGAAAGGTTTTCCCGGCTATGGCGTGTATGCGGCGAGCAAGGCGGCGTTGCGCTCATTCGCACGCACGTGGCTCAACGAACTGAAGGGCAGGAATATCCGGGTGAACGTGCTGAGCCCGGGGCCGATCGCCACACCGATGCAGGACCAAGTTCTCACCGAGGAGGCGAAGCGGATGTTTGAATCCCTGATCCCGCGGGGAAAGATGGGTCGTCCTGAGGAAATTGCGGCGGCCGCGGTGTTTCTCGCGTCCGACGATTCCAGCTTCGTGAATGGGGTGGAGCTGTCTGTCGACGGCGGCTTCTCGGCCATCTGACATCGCACCTGATCGCGGGACGTGGCTGAGCGTTCGCGGCAGGACGTCGACGCGTGAATTCAGGAATTTGAAGCGATGCCGCGCATCGCTTCGGTGGCGCTCGGAAGATCTCGCGAAGGTCACCATGCATCGAAACGGATAACCCCCGCCATTGAAGGCCGGGGGAACGTATCAACACGGATCGGAGACGTATCATGAGCTATGCGATTGTAGGATTCGGTGCGGTCGGCCAGGCCCTCGCCCGCGCCTTCGCCCGTAAGAACATCGAGGTGGCCGTCGCGAGCCGCCGGCCGCCCGAGGCGTTGGCGCCGCAGGCTCGGGCGATTGGACCCACAGTCATCGCCAAGTCGCTGCGGGATGCGCTCGGGGCCGACACAATCATCTTGGCGCTCCCTTTCGGGGAGCATCGCGAGGTTGCGAAGGCCCTGCCGAGCTGGAAAGGCAAGACGGTCATCGACGCGATGAATACGTTTGGAGTCTTCCCTGAGGAGCTGGACGGTCTCCCGTCCTCCGCCTTTGTCGCGAAGGCGTTCACCGGCGCCAAGCTCGTGAAGGGCTTCAATCACCTGGTTGCGGCCACGCTGGCTGCCGATCCGATCGTCGAAGGCGGCCACCGCGTCGTCTTTCTGTCTGGTGACGACGACGACGCGATCGCCCCCGTGGTGGCCTTGGCCAAACAACTCGGCTTCGCACCCGTCAAGCTGGGAAAGCTCAACGAGGGCGGCGCGCTGGTGCACGCACGCGGCCGCACTTGGGGCCAGCTCATCTTCCAGGATATGTTTAAGAAGGAGCAGTGATCGAAGGCGTATGGACGCTGTTCGAAGGGCGGGAAGCCGCGCGACGGAGCGGCAGATCCGTAGGTCGCTTAACTCGTAGGATGGGTTGAGCGTCAGCGAAACCCATCGAGACCAATCATTCAGCTGATGGGTTTCGCCTTTCGGCTCAACCCATCCTACATACTCAACATCACCACTTGGTTGGCCGTTACTTGTGGCCTTCGTCCCAACGGAATGAAATGGTGGATTCCTATCGGCTGAGAACGATGTGGGTCGCGTGCTCGGTCGCCTGGTGTTCGGTGACGCGGTAGCCAAGCGCCGGCAGATCGATCCCAGCAAACATCGCTTCGCCTTGCCCAAGCACGACCGGGGACAATGCGAAATGCAGTTCGTCAATTAGTCCGGCGAGAAGATATTGGCGCACCGTCTCAACGCCACCGCCGATCTTCACGTCGCGACCATTGGCCGCAAGCTTCGCCTGCTCCAAGGCCTCCTCAATCCCGTTGGTGACGAAGAAGAAGGTGGTGCCGCCTTCCATCTCGATCGGATCCCGCGGATAGTGCGTCAGCACGAAAGTCGGCGCGTGGTAGGGTGGGTTGTCGCCCCACCAGCCCTTCCAACTGTTGTCCGGCCAGGGACCGCGGATCGGCCCGAACATGTTGCGGCCGAGGATAAAGGCGCCGAACCCATCCATTGAACGGTGTGCGTAAGCCTGATCGATGCCGTCCGAGCCTCCGCTTTCGCCGATCATTGCCCGGAACATGCGTGTGCCGAATATCCACTCATGCAACTCCCGCCCACGCTTGCCGAGCGGATTTTCAAGGCTTTGCTCCGCCCCCGCTCCGAAGCCGTCGAGCGAGATCGAAAAGCCTGCGACGCGCACCCTCGTCATAATTTCCTCACTGATTGTTATTCACAACCAGTTGCTGGATACCAAGACTGCTCCTATATCGCAAGCAGTTTTCTGGAGTCCGCCATGCTTGCCCACCGCTCGGGGTGTCCCATCAATCTGACGTTGGAAACGCTGGGCGACCGGTGGAGCTTGATCGTCATTCGTGACTTGATGTTTGGAAATCGCCGCCACTTCCGCGAGTTGCTCACGCAATCGGAGGAAGGGATCGCCTCGAATGTCCTTGCCGACAGGCTAAGACGTCTTGAGAACGCGCGCCTCATCTCTCGCCGCGACGACCCAACCCATAAGCAGAAAGCGATCTACAGCCTGACAGAACCCGCCATTCAACTTGTCCCTTTGCTCGCCCAAATGGGCGCCTGGGGCCGGCGCCACACACCGGTCTCAAAGGAACTCTCCGTGCGCGCGCAGATCCTCGAAGAAGGCGGCCCGAAGCTTTGGTCGAAGTTCATGGAGGAGCTACGGCACCTCCATCTGAGTGCGCCGCGACCCAAGGTTCCGGTATTCGCTCAGCTGCAGTCCGCCTATGAAGCTGCGATGGCGGAAGCGCGATCACATCGCTGATGCGCTGCGCGCGAAGCAGAATTGAGGCGATCGACGACTACCGCTGAGATAACACCGCCTTTCATACGCTGTGCTATCCGATCTTACTTCGCAGTACGCCCCGTCACTCCCACTCGATCGTCCCTGGCGGCTTTGACGTCACGTCATACACCACGCGGTTCACGCCCTTCACCTCGTTGATGATGCGCGTGGCAGTGCTGCCCAGAAACTTCATATCGAACGGATAGAAGTCCGCGGTCATGCCGTCGGTGGAGGTAACGGCGCGCAGGCCCACGACGTAGTCGTAGGTGCGGCCGTCGCCCATGACGCCGACGGTCTTGACCGGCAAGAGCACCGCGAAGGCCTGCCAGATGGTGTCGTAGAGGCCGGCCTTGCGGATCTCGTCGATATAGACCGCGTCGGCTTGGCGCAGGATGTCGAGCTTCTCGCGTGTGATGTCGCCGGGGCAGCGGATGGCGAGGCCCGGGCCTGGGAACGGATGGCGGCCGACGAAGATTTCGGGGAGGCCGAGCTCGCGGCCGAGCGCGCGCACCTCGTCCTTGAACAATTCGCGCAGCGGCTCGACCAGCTTCATGTGCATGCGCTCGGGCAGGCCGCCGACATTGTGGTGCGACTTGATGGTGACCGATGGCCCGCCGGTGAAGGAGACGCTCTCGATCACGTCAGGATAGAGCGTGCCTTGCGCCAGGAAATCGGCGCCGCCGATCTTCTTCGCTTCCGCATCGAACACGTCGATGAAGAGCCTGCCGATCGTCTTGCGCTTCGCTTCGGGATCGGTGACGCCGGCGAGCTCGCCGAGGAAAAGTTTTGAGGCATCAACATGCACCAAGGGGATGTTGTAGTGATGCCGGAACAGGTCGACGACGGTCTCGGCCTCGTTCAGGCGCAAGAGGCCGTGATCGACGAACACGCAGGTCAGCTGGTCGCCGATCGCCTCATGGATCAGCACGGCGGCGACGGCTGAGTCCACGCCGCCGGAGAGGCCGCAGATCACCCGGCCCTTGCCGACCTGGGCGCGGATCTTCTCGATCGCCTCCTCGCGGAAGGCGCGCATGGTCCAGTCGCCGGAGAGGCCGGCGACCTTGCGGACGAAGTTGCGGATCAGCCTGGCGCCATCGGGCGTGTGCACCACCTCGGGGTGGAACTGCATCGCGTAGAACTTGCGCGCATCATCCGCGATCACCGAGATCGGCGAGCCCTGCGCCTTCGCCACGCCACGGAAACCGTCCGGCAACCTGGTGACGCGGTCGCCATGGCTCATCCAGACCTCGTAGCGGCCGCCCTTCTCCCAGACGCCCTCGAACAGCGCGCAATCATCAGTGACCTCGATGGTGGCGCGACCGAACTCGCGATGATGGCCGCCCTCGACGGTGCCGCCAAGCTGCTGCGCCATGGTCTGCTCGCCATAGCAGATGCCGAGCACGGGGACACCGGCGTTGAGGATCGGCAGCGGCACCGAGGGCGCGTTGTCGTCGAGCACCGAGGCCGGGCCGCCGGAGAGGATCACGGCCTTCGGCTTCATCTCGCGGAAGGCGGCCTCCGCCTTCTGGAACGGCACGATCTCGCAATAGACGCCGTCTTCGCGAACCCGGCGGGCGATGAGCTGGGTGACCTGGCTGCCGAAATCGACGATCAGAATCTTGTCATGCGCCGAGGCCACGTGGAGCGTCGGATCGCTGGAATCTTGGGGGGCTGTCATGACAAGGAGGTACGCGACGACAGCCCGCCCCGCAACCCTCTCCGCCGCAGTTGCCGTGCCGTCCCCGAATTTTGGGCGAGGCCGGTCGCCTGGGTCCGCAAGCTCGCTGCCGGCGCTATTTCAGCGCGCCAACCCAAAGAGGTATTATAAAACCAGCAAAGATGGAGGCGGACAGCACCGCGGCGGCCAGCTTGATCGCGAGGTTGGCCCAGAACGACACCGGCCCGCTGTCGCGATAGCACCAGACGTCATTGTCCCATTCGTCCTTGGTGGTGCGGATCCTGCCGGTCGCGAGCGCGCGGACCATGGCGGACACGGACCAATAGATCAGCCACGCGAAGATCAGCGTGACCCCGATCGCGAGAAGCGCCAGCAGGACATGACCTCGCTCATCCATCACGCATTGCTCCATGGCCAGAGGGAAGCGCCGTCGTCACCCGCGCAGGCGGGTGACCCAGTATTCCACCACTTTCCGTGAGCGCCGAGGCGCTGCGGCGTACTGGATACCCCGCCTTCGCCTTCGCGGGGTATGACCGCCTCTGATTATCTAGCTCTTCTTCAACACTGCCACCATGGAGCTATCGACGGCCGTCAGGACCGAACCGGACTCCCGAGCTGAAGAGAAAAACAATATCGCGATTTCGGGCTCGTCGCTTCGCGCCGCCCCGGAATGACGATGCCAAGGGATGAGCGCGCCTCGAAATGACACTGCTGTATGGCTACGAAGCCGTCATACCCGCGAAGGCGGGGTATCCAGTACGCCGCGGCCTCTCGGTCAACCGCAAATAGCGGTGGAATACTGGGTCCCCCGCCTGCGCGGGGAACGACAGCGAGGGTGGATTACGGCCGCCTCTTCAAAACCGAGACGAAGAACCCGTCGGTGCCGGTGCGGCGCGGGGTCATCAGCCAGCCCTCGGGCGAGGCCAGCGCGGCAGCTGCGAAATCCTCCGCCTTGTCCCACAACACGCCGGCGGTCTGCTCCGGCGGCTGAACCGCGAACTCTGGGTGCCGCGCGATGAAGCTGCGGACCTGCTCGCCGTTCTCAGGGTTCAGCACCGAGCAGGTGATGTAGGCGATGCGGCCGCCCGGCTTCACCATGGCGCTTGCACGCTCAAGCACTTCGGCCTGGTCCTTCAAGCGGATTTCGAGCGCACCGGGACGCATGCGCCATTTGGCATCCGGGTTGCGGCGCCAGGTGCCGGTGCCGGTGCAGGGCGCGTCGATCACGACCAGATCGGCTGAGGCCTTGATGTCGGCAAGCGGCTCCTCCTCGCCTTTCGGGGAGCGGACCTCGGCATTGTGGACACCGGCGCGCGACAGCCGCTCATGGATCGGCGCCAGCTGCCGCTTGTCCTGATCGGTCGCGATCAGCCGGCCCTTGCCCTGCATCATCGCCGCGAGCGCCAACGTCTTGCCGCCGGCGCCGGCACAGAGATCGATCACCTGCTCGGCGGGCTTCGCCGCCGTGAATAGCGCCGCGAGCTGCGAGCCCTCGTCCTGCACCTCGATGTGGCCCTTGATGAAGTCCTCCTCGGCATGAACGCCGGGATTGCGGGCGTCAGCGCCAAGCTCGATGCGCAGGCCGATCGGCGACCACGGCGTCGGCCGGGCATTGAGATGAGAGAGCGACTTCAGCACCTTCTCGCGCCCCGCCTTCAGCGTGTTGACGCGGAGATCCAGCGGCGCCCGGCTGGCCATGGCGGCGGCCTCAGCTGCGCGGTCGTCGCCGAACACGGCGGCGAGATAGGGATCGAGCCATTCGGGATAATCGCCGGCGACATGCGGCGGCGCGCTCACAGGCGTGCGCGAGGCCAGCGCGGCACGCTCGGCGTCGGTCAGGGGCGCCGGCGCAAAGCGGCCACCGTCGCACAAGGCCTCGATGGTCGGCACGTCGAGCCCGCGCTCGACCTTGAGCATGCCGAGCACGCGCGCGCGCGGGCTGTCGTCCTCCATCACGTAGGCGCTGGAGGCGCGCCGGCGCAGCACGTCCCACACCAGGCCGGCGATGGCGGCGCGATCGCCGGAGCCGGCGAAGCGGTGGCTGGTGCCCCAATCCTTCAGAGCCTTGGCCGCAGGCGCGCGCTGCGCCTCGATGGTGTCGATCAATTCGATGGCGGCGGAGAGCCGGGCTGCAGGCGTCATTCAAGGTGGTCCAGTGCTAGATCAGGAGAAGAATCTTGAGGGCGAAATACAGCCACATCGCCAGCAACACCAGGGCCGACGCAACCCAGGCCAGCGACCGCTCGCGGCCGCCATCCTTGGTGCCGCTGACCAGCCCGGCATGGGCGAAGCGGGTCACCACGAACACCCAGGACAATAGTACGATGACCAGATCCGCATGGCGCAGCGGCAGCGCCAGCGCGATCAGGGCGTAGAACAGCGTCGGCAGGCCGAACTCGTCGCCGGCGTCCGCGGGCCTGGCGCGGCCCCGGGTCCAGAACAGAAGCGCGAAGGTGAGCCCGACCTCGACGAAGACGGGCAGCAGAACCATGGTGAGTGACATTGCAAATCCCCCTGGGAAGGTGTGTGGCCCGGCATGCCGGGCCACCCGTGATTGAACCGGTTCCCAAGCGACTCCCGACAAGCCTCCGCGGTTCCCGCGTTTTTTGCCTTGCGCTGAACTTTCACATCAAGTGTGGCTCAGGCCTTATCCGGCCCGACCCGAACCAGCTGCTTGCCGAAATTGGCGCCCTTCAACAGGCCCATGAAGGCGTCCGGCGCATTTTCCAGGCCTTCCGTCACGAACTCCTTATACTTGACCTTGCCGTCGCGCACCCAGCCCGACATGTCGCGCAGGAAATCGCCATGGCGCGCGGCGAAGTCAGAGACGATGAAGCCGCGGATGGTGAGGCGCTTGGTCAGCACCGTGCGCATCAGGGCGCCGGCCCATTTCGGCGCCACCGACTGGGTGTCGTTGTACTGTGCAATCAGACCGCAGACCGGAATCCGCGCGAAGGCATTCAGCAAAGGAAACACCGCGTCGAACACCGCACCGCCGACATTCTCGAAATAGACATCGATGCCGGCTGGACAGGCGTGCTTCAATTTCGCGCCGAGATCAGGATCCCGGTGATCGATGCAGTTGTCGAAGCCGAACTCGTTCTTCACGTAGTCGCATTTGTCCTTGCCGCCGGCGATGCCGATGGCGCGTGCGCCCTTGATCTTGGCGATCTGGCCGACCGCCGAGCCGACCGCGCCGGAGGCGGCCGCGACCACCACGGTCTCGCCCGGCTTGGGCTGGCCGATGTCGAGCAGGCCGGTATAGGCGGTCATGCCGGGCATGCCGAGCACACCGACGGCGGTCGAGATCGGCGCGAGTGCAGGATCGATCTTGCGCAGGCCGGTGCCATCCGACAGCGCATGCGTCTGCCAGCCGGCGCGCGACAGCACGATGTCGCCCTTGGCGAAGTTCGGATTGTTGGAAGCGATGACTTCGCTCACGGTGCCGGCTTCCATGACGCCGCCGACCGGCACCGGCTTGGCATAGGATGGGCCATCGCTCATGCGCCCGCGCATATAGGGATCGAGCGACAGCCAGATCGTGCGCAAGAGCACCTCGCCCGCACCCGGCTCGGGCACCGCGCAGTCTTCAAGACGGAAGTCGCTGGGCTTGGGTTCGCCGACCGGACGCGATGCGAGAATAATGCGCTTGGCTTGGGCCATTGTTGTTTCCTCCGCTGGGGTTTCGTGGCGGTCACGGTAGCGAAGCGGATCCTTATTAGGAAGCCGTCATTCCGGGGCGATGCGAAGCATCGAACCCGGAATCTCGAGATTCCGGGTTCACGCTTCGCGTGCCCCGGAATGACGGCGCAGATGGCGCTCCGTGCCTTACGCCCCGCCCGGATAGTTCGGGCTCTCGCGGGTGATGGTCACGTCATGGACGTGGCTTTCGCGCAGGCCCGCGCCGGTGATGCGGACGAACTCGGCCTTCTCGTGAAACTCGTTGAGATCCTTGGCGCCGACATAGCCCATGGCGGCGCGCAGACCCCCGGCGAGCTGATGCATGACGTTGCCGACCGGGCCCTTATACGGCACCTGACCCTCGATGCCTTCCGGTACCAGCTTCAAGGTATCCTTGATGTCCTGCTGGAAATAGCGGTCGGCCGAGCCGCGCGCCATCGCGCCGACCGAACCCATACCGCGATAGGCCTTGTAGGAGCGGCCCTGCCACAGGAACACTTCGCCGGGCGTCTCGTCGGTGCCGGCGAGCAGCGAGCCGACCATGGCGACGTCGGCGCCGGCGGCGAGCGCCTTGGCGAGATCGCCGGAATATTTGATGCCGCCATCGGCGATGACCGACACGCCGGCCTTCTTCGCCGCCTCCACCGATTCCATGATCGCGGTGAGCTGCGGCACGCCGACACCGGCCACGATGCGGGTGGTGCAGATCGAGCCAGGGCCGATGCCGACCTTGACCGCGTCCGCGCCGGCATCGATCAACGCCTGCGCGCCGTCACGGGTCGCGATATTGCCTGCGATCACCTGCACCTCGTTGGACAGCCGCTTGATGCGGTTGACCGCCTCCAACACCCGCGAGGAATGGCCATGGGCGGTGTCGACCACCACCAGATCGACACCGGCATCAATCAGCCGCTCGGTGCGCTCGAAACCGCCCTCGCCGACCGTCGTGGCGGCGGCCACGCGCAAGCGGCCTTGCGAATCCTTGCAGGCCAGCGGATGCGCCACCGCCTTCTCCATGTCCTTCACGGTGATCAGGCCGACGCAGCGATACTGCTCGTCGACGACGAGCAGCTTCTCGATGCGATGCTTGTGCAGGATCTTCTTGGCCTCGTCCTGGCCGACGCCCTCGCGCACCGTGACGAGGTTCTCATGCGTCATCAGCTCGGAGATCTTCTGGCGGGGATCGGTGGCAAAACGGACGTCGCGATTGGTGAGGATGCCGACCAGCTTGCCGGGGATGCCCTTGCCGCCGCCGACCACCACGGGAATGCCGGAGAAGCCATGGTCGTTCATCAGCGCCAGCGCATCGGCGAGGGTCGCGTCCGGGCCAATGGTGAGCGGGTTCACCACCATGCCGGATTCGAACTTCTTGACCTGCCGCACCTGCGCGGCCTGGCCTTCGGGATCGAAATTGCGGTGGATGACGCCGACACCGCCGGCCTGCGCCATCGCGATCGCCATCTTGGCCTCGGTCACTGTATCCATGGCGGAGGCCATGATCGGAATGTTCAAAGGGATCGCCCGCGTCACGTGCGAGCGGATATCGACCTCGGAGGGAAGCACGTCCGACAGGCCCGGCTTGAGCAGCACGTCATCGAACGTAAAGGCTTCGCGAAGTCCCTGGACGGTCGCCATCGTCAACTCCTTGTCTGCGGCTGCTGCCGCCTGCGAATTCGGATGAGCGCCACTACCGGCGAACCCTGCGGCCCGCCGTCGAATCGATGCCCATCAATGGGGTTGACGCGGGTCGATAGCATGGGCCTGTGACGAATCAAAGGGCCGTGCGGCCGGAATCCCGCAAATGCGGGCCGGAGAGGCCGCTCGCGCCCGGCGCACTGAAATCCAGGCGTGCAGTGGAACAAAATATCACGGGACGCTTGATTCCGAGACGGAAGTTTCAGGTCAGCAAGGCCGGCCCGCTGCTTCGCCCGCGCGAGGCCATGCCGACAGCGCAATGGTGCCCACCGCGGCACGGTGATAAGCCCGCCCTGCCCGCCGCCCCTCGTCCCCGTCAAGCCCGACCTTTGATGAATAAGCAACGCGTCATCCCGCTGATCGTCGCCGCCGCCCTGTTCATGGAAAACATGGACTCCACCGTGATCGCGACGTCGCTGCCGGCGATCGCGGCCGATATCGGCACCAGCCCGCTGACGCTCAAGCTCGCCATCACCTCCTATCTGCTCTCGCTTGCCGTCTTCATCCCGGCGAGCGGCTGGACCGCCGACCGGTTCGGCGCGCGCAAGGTCTTCAGCCTTGCGGTGGTCGTCTTCATCCTCGGCTCGATCGGCTGCGCGCTGTCGCAGTCGGTGTCGAATTTCGTGTTCGCCCGCATCCTGCAAGGCATCGGCGGGGCGATGATGACCCCGGTCGGGCGTCTTGTCCTCTTGCGTTCCGTCGACAAGAGCGCGCTGGTCGGCGCCATGGCCTGGGTCACGGTTCCCGCGCTGATCGGCCCCGTCATCGGACCGCCGCTCGGCGGCTTCATCACCACCTATTTCTCCTGGCACTGGATCTTCTTGATCAACATCCCGATCGGGCTTGCCGGCATCGCGCTGGCGCTGCGCGTGATCGCCCCGATCAAGAGCGACAATCCCGAACCGTTCGACCTCTACGGCATGGTGCTGGCGGGCATCGGGCTTGCGGGCATTGCATTCGGTCTCTCGGTGGCAGGCCTCAACCTGCTGCCCTGGTCGGTGGTCGCAGCCCTGATCGCAGTCGGCGCCATCTCGATGACGCTCTACGTAATGCATTCGCGCCGCACCAATTCGCCGGTGCTGGACTTCTCGATGCTGCGCCTGCCGACCCTGCGTGCCAGCCTGATCGGCGGCTTCATGTTTCGCCTCGGCATCGGCGCACTGCCGTTCCTGCTGCCGCTCCTGATGCAGATCGGCTTCGGCCTGTCTCCGTTCCAGTCGGGCCTCGTCACCTTCGGCTCATCGGCGGGCGCAATGGGAATGAAGGCCCTGGCGGCGCGCATCATCAAGGCTTTCGGTTTCCGCCATCTGATGACGATCAATGCATTGATCTCCTCGGTCTTCCTTGCAGCCTGTGCGTTGTTCACACCGCACACACCCCTGCTTTTGATCCTGATCATCCTGGTGGTCGGCGGCTTCTTCCGTTCGCTGCAGTTCACCGCGATCAACACCGTGGCCTATGCCGAGGTCGAGACCGCACAGATGAGCCGCGCGACCACGCTGACCGCCGTCGGCCAGCAACTCGCGCTATCGGCGGGCGTCGCGGTCGGCGCGTTTTCGGTCGAAACGACGATGTGGCTGCACGACGCGAGCGAACTCAGCGCCTCGTCCTTTGCGCCGGCCTTTGTCGTGGTCGCAATCATTTCCGCGCTGTCGTCCATCCTGTTCTGGCAGATGCCCGACGACGCCGGCAGCGAGATCTCGGGCCGCAAGGTCGCGGCCATCGCAAGCCGCAAGGGTGCCGAGAAGGGCGTGGAGAAAGCCGCCACCAAGTCGGCGTCCGAGACCACGCAGGACGCGCGGGATCAAAGGCTGGGATGAGGCGGACGATGGCTGCCCTGCCGTCGCCCGACAATCGATGACGCGCCCCCCGAATTGGTCTCGCGCGATTGCGCTCGTTAGAAGCTGCGCCAGCTCATTCCGCGCATCGTTACTCTTCGTTCAGTTCTCCAGGTTAGAGGTATCGTGGTCGGCACAGGACATCCGAACTCCAAATGCCGCGCGTGAAGTCCGCGAGATCAAAGCAAACTAGCGACAATCTTCGCCAAATTATTCAGGCTTCGTTGATGCTACGCGTTCGCCAGGCGCGGCCCAAATCTCGGGTCGGGCCTGTTCGCGTTATGCCAGTAAGCATCGCTTAACGGGTGATCCCCATAGTCTGAGACCTGCCGAGAGTGACCGGCGGAGGGGGATAGTTGATTGCCTTCTTCGATCCGCGATTTCGGGAAATGCAGAGAAGCGTGTCTCCCGCAGGAACGGCAAAGAGGGTGAAGATGATCCTACGCGGCTTGCTGCTGCGCTTCGCAAGAGATCGTGAGGCCAACGTCGCCATCATGTTCGCGCTCATGATGGTGCCGACCATCTATCTTTTGGGCATGGCGCTCGACTACACGCAGGCTGTGCGCAGGCAGGAGCAGTTGGACGCGGCCGCGGATGCGGCAGCCATCGCGTCTGTTCGACCGGCGATGCTGACCCAGACCAGCGCCACGGTCGTGCAGAATACAGCGGCGACCGTGTTTGCGGCGAAGGCCAATATTCCCGGCCTGGTCTCCGTACCGGTGCCCACCGTGACGGTCACTGATTCCGGCCTGCAGCGGACCATCCAGGTTTCCTACACCGCGCAGTCCATCAACAATTTTCCATCCTTCCTGGGAGCAGCGGCTTGGCCGCTCAAGGGCTCGGCAACGGCCATGGCCTCGAGCGCGCCCAACATGAATTTCTATCTGCTGATGGATGACTCGCCGTCGATGGGAATCGGCGCGACTGCGACCGACATCAGCAACCTTATCGCCGCCACCTCCTCCACTTACCAGAAAGCATCGTCTTCGCAGAATTGCGGCTTCGCCTGTCATGAAACCAATATCGCGCACGACGGTGGGACCAAGGATAACCTCGCGATCGCACGGGCTAACAATATCACCTTGCGGATCGATCTCGTGACGAGTGCCGTCAACCAGTTGCTCAATTCGTGGTCGAACTGCCCACAGTCGGGCGTTTCGGGGGGCGTCATGCAGTGCATGTCGGCCCTGAACAATACCACCTATCAAGCGGCGCTCTATACGTTCGACTTGGGTTTGAACACGCTGGCGTCATTGACCACCCCGACGTCGGCTGGGACCAAGGTTTCCAGCATTGCGCTGATGCCGGTCGTTTACCAGAACTGCGTCGTTACGACGACCAACTGCAAGACCGACAACGGCACAGATATCGTCAAGGCGCTCACGAGCCTCAACAACCTCATGCCGACGCCCGGCCTTGGCAGCAACACGTCAGGAGACACGCCACAGGAGGTGATCTTCCTTGTCACCGACGGCGTCGAAGACAAGATCTCCTCAACTTGCCCCAACGGCACCTTTGCTGGCAACAGTCGATGCCAGCAGCCGCTCGACACGTCGATCTGCACGACCATCAAGAACCGCGGCATCAAGATCGCGATCCTCTACACGGAGTACCTACAGCTCAAAACTCCTAATATCCCGGTGACGGACAACTGGTACATGAGCTGGATAGACACCTACGACGAGCCGACTTCCGCAACCGGCACCATCGCAAAGAACCTGCAATCATGCGCCTCGTCAGGATTCTTCTCCGACGTTCAGACCGGCGGCGACATCTCGACGGCGCTGACCAATCTCTTCATCAAGGTCGCATCAAGCACGGCCAGCCTCGTGCAGTAGGATCAGCCCATGACTGCATCGGACCTCACAACAGAGAAGAGGCGTGGCAAGAGCTGCGCCGCCTTCATCAGAAACAGCAAGGGCGCCACCGCCGTCGAATTCGCGCTGATTGCCGCGCCGTTCCTTGCTCTCATCATCGCGCTATTTCAGACGTTCCTGGTGTTCTTCGCTCAGGAGTTGTTGGAATCGGTAGTGATTCAATCCGCGCGCCTCGTCAAGACCGGGCAGGTGCAGGCGCAGAATTGGGATCAGACGACATACAAGCAACAGGTCTGCACCAAGATCCGCATCTTCTTCAACTGCAGCGGCTTGATGGTCGACTTGCGAGTTGCCAATGCGTGGTCGACAGCTGACACGTCATTGCTCACGCCGACCTATGACAGCAATGGAAACGTCAACAATATGCAATTCAATCCCGGCACGGCCGGCGATATCGTCGTTCTCCGGGTGATGTACATCTGGCCGGTCATGCTGGGACCGCTTGGTTTCAACCTCTCGAATATTTCCAGCGGCAACCGGCTGATCATGGCCACTGCCGCCTTCCAGAATGAGCCGTCCTCTTAAGGAGTTTACTATGCTCGCCGGCCTGTCATTCCGTATGCGGGACTTCCGGACCGACGTCAGAGCGGTGGCGGCCACCGAGTTCGCCATCGTGCTCCCTTTCATGCTGGTGCTTTTCCTCGGCGGCGTCGAATTCGGGAACGGGCTGGCCATCAACGTCAAGGTCAGCGAAACGTCGCACAGCGTCGCCGACATGGTTGCCCAGAACACGCAGGTCGCTGGGACCCGGATGCAAGCCATTCTAGGGGCTGCGACGGCAATCATGGCGCCCTATCCGACTACGGACAGCAACGGCTCGCTCATGACGGTCACGGTGTCCGAAGTCTCGACCGACAGCAATGGCAACGCGACCGTGCAATGGAGCGAGTCAACAAGTTCGACCGGCTCGAGGCCTGTCGGTCAGACAATGACACTGTCCGCGTTCACGTCAAACACCACACCGGTCAATGCCAATATCTCGCTGATCCTGGCCGAGGTCTTCTATACCTACAAGCCCAATCTCGGCTACGGAATCATGGGCAACGTGACTCTGTCCGACAGCTATTATCTGTTTCCGCGCTGCTCGACCAACAGTCCCACCTCGTCAAGCTTTCCCTATTACGACGTCAAATACAGTAGGACCTTGACGACAACCTGCACCTGCATCCAGCATCTGCAGCAGAAAAGCTGCTAGCGCGAGCGGCTACTGCGCCACTCGAAACTTTCCACCGTCGACCTTGATCAGGAAGGCGGAGCGCTCGTCGTAGCCGTTGTGATCGGTCGGGCTCATGTTGGAGAGCCCGTTGTTGAGATAAACGTCCTTGCTGTGTTCGAGCGCGTCGCGCAGCGCCGCGCGAAGCTCCGCGGTTCCCGGAGACGCAGCCTTGAGCGCGACGGGAATGGCCCGCTTCAACAGCGCCACGGTATCCCACAGATGCGCGGCGAAGATGTTCGGTTTGCTGCCGTTCACAGCCTGGTAGGCTGAGACGAATTCTTCGGTGGCGCGCCGGAACGGGCTGTCGGCGGGAAGATCATCCGCGATCGAGAAGGCCTCGCCGGCGAACACCGCGCCCTCCACATTCTCCTTGCCGAGGTTGACGAACTCCTGGGTGGCGACACCGTGGGTCTGGAATATCTTGCCCGCGTAGTTGCGCTCACGCAGCGCCTGCTGCGGCAGCACCGCCGGCGTGCCTGCGGACGCGATGAAGACCGCCTCCGGATTGGTCGAGATCACCTTGAGCGCCTGGCCCGTCACGCTGGTGTCGGCGCGCGCATAAACCTCATGCGTGGTGATCGAAAGCCCCAGCTCAGGCGCCAGCCGGCTGATCTCCTGATAGTAGCCTTCGCCATAGCCGTCGGAGACGCCGATATAGCCGAGCGTCTTGATGCCGGATCGGGCGATGTGCTTGAGAATGGCCTTGGCCATGAGGTCGTCGTTCGGAACCACCTTGAAGGCCCATTTGCGCTTGTCGTCCATCGGCTGCACGATCGCGGTCGATGCCGCCATGGACAACAGCGGCGTTTTGCTTTCGAGCGCGACGTCCAGCATCGGCATGGTCACGGGGGTCAGCGAGGAGCCGATGAGAACGTCGACGCGATCCTGGATGACGAGGCGCCGCGCGTTCTGCAGACCCTTCACGCTGTCCGACTCGTCGTCGAGCACGATGTAGGTGATGGTCTCGCCCGCGATCTCCTTTGGCAGCGCAGCAACGGTCTTGAGCTGCGGCTGGCCGAGCGCCGATCCGGGCCCCGTCGCAGACACGACAATACCGACCTTGATCTCGGCTCGGGCGCACGACGCGCCAAGCGCGATTGCTGCGAGCATGCATAGTCCAGCCAGACCGAGCCGCATGGCGGTTCCTCCCCGTTCGCCTGCCGCTGTCGGCGCGTTGATGTGGCCAGCGCTTGCAAGCGGCCCAGGCTAACCGGTCCTGGCTGCCCGCGTCTGTCCCCGTGGATGGTGACATCCCGGGCTGGCCCGCGCTTCCAAGCGGCCATCGTTGCTGCTAGCCTTCGCTCAAACGATCCATTCGGGAGGAAGAGGCATGGAAGCTCAAGGAGCTTTCATCGATGCGGCCGGCGCGGTCAGCCCGGTCGTTCTCGCCATTGGGCAGAGCTCGTTTCCGCAAGTCCTGATCGAGGCGCTCGGTGCCGTGGCCAATGTCGGCCACTGCATGGTGTTCGCGTTCGACGACGAGCGTTCGGCGCGCTGGGCCCTGAGCGTCGGCAATATCGGCATCGGCCCCGACCTCGGGGCCGCCTATTCCGAGCATTTCCACGTCGCCGACCCGAACCGGGATGCGATCTTCGCCGCCAAGTCGGGCTGCCGGCACATCATGCTGCCGAGCTTCGCGCGCCGCATGTACGCGAGAGACTATCGGAAGCAGTTCTTCGAAAGCTCCGAGATCGTCGACAAGGTGGCTTGCGCGATCTGGGCAGGGAGCGCCTGCTACTACGTCAATTTCTACCGGACCGCCCCCCAAGGCTGCTTCCGCGCCGACGAGCGGCAGCGCCTCGGAACGGTAGCTCCCCTGGTCAGCGCAGCCGTGGCGCGGCATTTCCAGACCGATGCTGCTACGGCAGATCCGGCCCAGAAGCTGGCAGCGCTGTTTGCGGCACATGAGCCGCTCGCCAGTCTGACCTCGCGCGAGAAGGCGGTCTGCCTGCGCATCCTGTCCGGCTACAGCTCCGAAGCCATCGCGACCGATCTCGGCATCAGCCTGAACTCGACCTTCACCTATCGCAAGCGCGCCTATCAGAAGCTCAACATCGCCTCGCAGAACGAACTGTTCGGGATCGCGCTGCGGCTGATGGCGAGCCCGCCTCCGCTCAATTGAGACATGCTGTCCCCAATCACGGGGACAGACGACGTAAGCATTGCGGCTTACCGTCACCCGGGTCAGACCGGAGGCCTGCCTGTGAGCACAGCTCCCCAGATCGATATCGACGTCGCCGCGTTCTGGGCCGACCCCTACCCTGCGCTGGCACAGATGCGGCGGGAGGCACCGATCGCCTTCGTGCCGCAGCTCGGCAGCACCCTGCTCTGCAGCCGCGACGACATCTTCGTCTCGGAGAAGCAGATCGACGTGTTCAGCTCGCATCAGCCGGGCGGGTTGATGAACCGGCTGATGGGCCACAACATGATGCGCAAGGACGGCGAGGCGCACATGGCCGAGCGCAAGGCGATTGCGCCGGCGGTTTCGCCCAAGGCCGTCCGGCTGCACTGGCTGCAGCAGTTCCAGGCGCACGCCGATCGCCTGATCGACGCGATGGATCCGTCTGAAGACGTCGACCTGGTGCGGGACTTTGCGATGCCGTTCTCGGCCGAGTGCCTCAAGCTGATCACCGGCCTGACCAATATGCGATTTCAGGACATGAATGCGTGGTCGCAGGCCATGATCGACGGCATTGCCAACTACACCGGCGATGGCGCGATCGAAGCGCGCTGCCACGCCGCCACCGCCGGCATCGATGCCGCGATTGACGACATGCTGCCAGTGCTGACCAAGACCCCGGACGCGAGCCTGCTCGGCGTGATGCTGGCCTCCGGCATGCCGATCGAGAGCGTGCGCGCCAACATCAAGCTTGCGATCAGCGGCGGCCAGAACGAGCCGCGTGATGCCATCGCAGGCACCGTCTGGGCGCTTCTCACCCACCCCGATCAGCTGGCGCTGGCGCGCGAAGGGCATGTGCCCTGGATCCAGGCCTTCGAGGAATATGCCCGTTGGATCTCGCCGATCGGGATGTCGCCGCGCCGGATCGCAAAGCCCTGGATCATCCGCGATGTCGCCTTCGCGCCGGAGGAGCGCGTGTTCCTGATGTTCGGCTCGGCCAACCGCGATGAGACGCACTTTGCCGATCCCGACAGGTTCGATATCCGCCGCGACACCTCCAAAAGCATCGCCTTCGGTGCCGGTCCGCACTTCTGCGCCGGCGCCTGGGCGTCACGGGCGATGATTGCGGACGTCGCGCTGCCGATCCTGTTTGCGCGGCTGAAGAACCTGCGCATCAGCGAGACCGAGCCGGTCCGCATCGGCGGCTGGGCCTTCCGCGGGCTGTTGAACCTGCCAGTGATGTGGGACGAATGCCGGCATTGAGCAGGGTCGGAATATCGCGTCTGCTCGCGCTGCGTGTCCGCAAGTCCGCTACAGCTGGCGCTCCATGGAGACGTCGGAACGTCTGGTCCAGTCACGCTGCTGCCGCACGACTCCGTTATCCAGTGCCCAAGACTAGGCTCTCCAACGGACGTTGATGCTGGCGATCGCCAATCTGCGGCTGATCTCCTTGGGGCGCGCACTGTCCGTCATTTTGCGTGTGGGGACGACGTGAATCAAAGCAAAATCAGTTACTACGCCGAGCTGTTCGTCTACCCGGTCGTCGTGGCCGGCCTTCTGCTTTACGATGTCGAGAGCGACGGCTTTGCATTGCACCCGCGTTGGCTCTTCGCCGCGTTGTGTGGAGCGATGCTCTGGACGCTGGCCGAATATCTGGTGCACCGGTTCGTCTACCATGAAGTCCCCGTCCTGAAGGAGCTCCACGGCATGCACCATGCGCGGCCCTGCGACCTCGTCGGGGCGCCGATCTGGGTCAGCGTGGTTGTTTTCTTGTCATTCTTTGCCGTGGTCGCGCGCTTCGCGGACCTCGAGATTGCAGGCGGGAGCACAAGCGGCCTGATCGTCGGTTACATCTCGTATCTGCTGGTTCACGATGCCGTGCATCGCTGGCAGCTTTCGGAACATTCCTGGCTGCGGAGCTGCCGGCTCCGCCATCTCCGCCACCATCGCGACCCCATTCCCGGCAATTTCGGCGTCGTAACCGGGTTCTGGGACCACGTCTTTGGCACTGTCCTGGCGTCGGGACGCGCACGGCCTCGCGATGCATAGGGCCGCCGCGCTCCTGACGACCTTCTTTCACCGAATTCCGTTTCGGCGCGTCCAGCGCTCGGGAGACGGGGCCAGACGCTCTCGAGCCTGGTCCCGTACTCGGGCCCTTGAGATTCGGCCTTCAGGCGCAAACGACTAATATTTGCTCTCAATACCTCGCGACCAGCGGACCGCCGAACGTGTAGTTCACGCGGACGGTCCCCATGTCGACGTCCTGCTTGATGCTCTGGGTCCGATCGAACCTTCCGAATGTGTTGTAGAGGTTCGAACTGCTGCTACCCATGAAGAGATGATCGTATTCGATCGCAACCGACCAACCCGGCGCAAAGCCGAATTCAGCACCGGTCCCGACCGCACCGCCCCAACGGGTCTCGGTGGCCTGGTCGAACGCAAACCCGGCCGGGAAAGCTCCGACAGGTGTTTGCACCACGCCATTGTACTTGGCGTGGGTAACGGCAGCGCCGCCCTTGAAGTACCAGAGCACATTATTCCAGGCGTAGCCGACCTGGCCGGTGAACAGGCCGAGCGCGTCGATCTTGGTCTGGTTGGCGAACGGGAAGCCGCCAAAGGTCCCGATCGTGCTCGTGTTGGAGCCTTTCAGGTTGGCCCAATCGCCCTGGGCTTCCAGGCCCAACACCCAATTGGTGATCTGCCAGCGATAGCCGATCTGGCCGCCGGCCACAGCACCTGTGGCGTCGTGGCAGCCCACGCTCGGCGCGGTGGGAATCGGGGTGCCCAGCGAATTGGTGAGATTCCAGCAGTTGCGACTGGAGGCACCGCCGCCATTGAGGCCGATATAGAAGCCGCCCCAGTTGTAGATTGGCGCGGCCACCGGCGCCTTGGTGTAGACCTTGGCAGGCAAATCAGCAGCGAACGCCGCGTTGGCAAGACCCACAACCGAGATCATGCCAAACCCAATCACTACAACCCGGCGCATTCCTAGCTCCACCAACGTGAATAAGATAGCAACAAGCGGTAACACGTTGTGACAGAGACTTATGACAAGCGCCATACCAACGCGTGGTCAAGTTCCAATTCTGGAACATGTGTTGCTGAACTCCAACACGCTGGGATGTCGTCCGTCCCCAAACGGGCGATGACTTTGAACCCTGCAGTCAGGCCTTACGCAATGAAAGCTCCTGCCAATCTCGCCGAAAAGCTCACGACGTTCACCGAACGCTTCTCCCCGCGCACGGTGGCGATCTACAACGACAACGACATCATGGTCGCCAAGCTCGAGGGGCCATACCACTGGCACAAGCATGACGACACCGATGATTTCTTCCTGGTGCTGAAGGGCACGCTCGACATCGAGTTGCGGGATCGCACCGTCACGCTCAACCCTGGCGAGGTGTTCGTCGTGCCCAAGGGCGTCGAGCACCGGCCCGTCGCGCATGAGGAGGTGCACATCCTGCTGATCGAGCCAACAGGAACGCCCAACAGCGGCGACAAGGCCACAGCCGCACCGCGCATCCTGGCGTGATGGACAGGCGCCGAACTGCCTGAGTGCACGAAGCTCTCCGACGTTTGAGTTGCGCCCTATTCGTCCGTACTGGAAAATGGGTGCAGCAAAAACGCCGGGGGCTTTCGCAAGTCGGTCCTGTCCACGCGACGGGAGGAATGATCCGGATGCAATGGCTCGGAACCTGGAAAAATCAGTACGGCTCGATATTGCGGATTACGCGTGACGAGACCAGCCAGATTGCTGGTACGTTCGAGACGGCCCTGCCCGACAGCAGCTTTTTCGGTGACGTACGGCCGGTCATCGGCGTTCACACTGGCAATTGCATCAGCTTTGCGTTCTGCACCTCTGACGCGGCAGACGGCGCGATCGCGACTTTCAGCGGCCGGCTGGTCGAAGGGCAGCTGCAGACCGTATGGCTTGTCGTGGCGAACAGGCCGAGCTGGCCGCACGCCGTCATGACCAACGCGGACACGTTCGAACGCGCGTGAGATCCCACCGAGCGGGAAACGGGGCGTGGGTGGCGCAGATATCAAGCGCGCGAACGCGTTGCGCGCTTTTGCGCTGCTACAGCGCAACGATGTCGCCGCTCATCTAGTCGCGGTAGCGACAAAATTCGTCGCCATTCTCGTATTCGTAGCAAATCTTGACGCGGCGATAGGGTCGATCTTCATCGAAGTACCGCGAGCCGCGATCCATATCCTCGTCACCGCGTTGCATCCGCCAGTTCTGACCGGTGGTGCGACGATCCATATCCTGATCCATCATGCGGCCCATGCGGTGCTGGCGCATACGATCCTCATCACGCTGTTGTGTCGTCCAGTCTCGGTTGACCCGCGTGTCTTCGGCACTTTGGCGGTCTCGCTCGCGCGCTTGATCTGACTGCTGGGGTGTGCGTTCCGGTTGGACGGGAGTGGTTTGGGCTTGGCTTGTCCCCGGCGTTGTCTGCGCCTGCTGGGCAAACGCCGCCCCGGAGACAAAACCAGAGGACAGGAACAGGACGGTTGCCGCTGTTGAAACGCGCATGGTTCATCCCTCCACGAGAATGCTGTTCAACCGTGCGGCTCAGGCTTGGTTTCGAAGGAGGTCGCCTGTTTTCGATGTTGCGCCGCAAAGCCTATACGGCCGCAGACCGGAGGGTTGCACGTACTGGAACTGCGAAGGGGCGCCCGCAGGCGCCCCTTGCATCAGGTCCGCCGGGCCTCGGACGTCATTCCAGCTCGATGGCCTGGTAGGTGCCGGTCTCGTCGAGCGCGGTACCCCAGATCTTGTGTGACGCCTGGTGCTCAGCGCGTCCGAATGAAAGCGCGCTGCCGAGGCCGAGATCGATGCTGCGCATCGCTTCCAGCGTGTCGACCAGCCGCTCGGTTTCGAGCGGGGTGGTCTGCTTCAACGCCTGGATCAGGATGCTCGCCGAGATGAAACCCTCGAGTGAGGTGTAGTCCGGCGCTTCGCCGGGGAAGTATTTTGCCAGCGCAGTCTTATAGTCGAGCACGAGGCTGGAATAGCCGGCGACCGATGGAACGCCCTGCGTGACGATGACTCCATCGGTGTATTTCGGGCCGAGCAGCGTCAGCTCGGCGGCGAGCGACGAGGACCCAACGGCCGAGATGTTAGCATAGATCAATCCCGGAACCGCGTCGTGGGTCTTTTCGATGAATTTCGCGGCCGCGCGGTCGGTCGCGATCATGATCACGGCCTTGATCGGCGGCTTGGTCTGCGCCTTCAGCTTGCTGACGGCTTCGTCGACCTCCAGCGTGCCGCGGGGGAAGCCGTAGCGGATGATCGGATCATTGATGCCAAGCGAGCGGAACGCCTTGGCGACGCCGTTGGCGCCGTCGTCGCCGTAAGCATCGTTCTGCGCGAACACAGCGATCTGCTTGGCCGGAATGCGCCGGACTTTCATCAGGTAGTGCACGATTGCCGCGGTCTCTTCGGCGTAGCTCGCGCGATAGTTGAAGACGTAACGGTCGGGCGGATCGTGGCGAACGACGGCCGAGCCGCTATAGGGCGCGAAGAACAGCGCGCGGCGCTCCAGCGCATAGGGGATCGCGACCGCGTTGTTGGCGGTGCCCATGTTGCCGATGAAGCCGAACACCTGATCCTTTTCGTAGAGCTGCGTCATCGCGGCAAGCGTTCGACTGGGATCGTAGGCATCGTCGGCGGCAATCAGCCTCAGCTTGCGGCCGTTGATTCCGCCGGCGTCATTGGCGCGGTTGAACGCCGTCTCGATGCCGAGCTTCATCTGGCGCGCGGGCTCCTTGCGGACACCGGAAAAGGGGATGACGGTGCCGAAACGGATCTCGGTGTCGCTGACGCCGTGCGGAAGGGGTGGCGGCAGTTTGGCGGTGGGCTGCGTCGAGGCCGCGGCGGTCGAGGGTGCCAGCGTGAAGGGGATGACGGGAGCCGCGGACTGCTGCTGACTGAGCGACCGCTCGAGCTCCGCCAATTGCTGTTCCGCCATCTGACAGTTCACCTGCGAGGCAGCCACTCGGCTGCGGCCGTCGGCGATGTATCCGTTGAAGCTGCGGACAAGCAGATCGCGCTCGCCGTTGCTCGACGAGGCCTGGCGGATGACCTCGCCGAACTGGTCGACGATGGTCTGGACGCGTCCCTGCGCAATGTTCTGGCAGGTCGAGGCCTGACCGACGATCGGACCGACGCGAGAGGCGAGATCGCGAACGACATCGGCGGGAGCGGCAAGAGCGGAGCCCACAGGCACCACGAAGCAAGTTCCGAGAAGGAGCACAGACCAGCGAACCGTCATTTGAGCTTTCCGTTTTCTTCTGATTGGTTGGCTATGTTCACTACATCATTCAGATGGCCTGCATATTAAGAACAGGCACATTACCGAAAGCAATCCATTGCGCCGTTGCCGCGGGCTGAACAGGATCGTTACAAATTTGTTGGTCGCAACGTTGCCGGCTGTTTGAGCTCCGTCTTTCAAGACGTCGAACTAACAATGAGCTTGATCGATTGTTACTCAGAATCAGCGGTTTGCCCCGCTGCTTGGCAGTCAGCCTCGCGCGCGGTTCGATAAAATGCCTGCGATAATCAGAAGCGTCCGGTGCTGCTCGCACGCGATCCGAACAAGGGGATTAAGTTCTTCCAGTCTTAACCACCGCTGACGCAGGAAGATACAACGTGCAAGGACGCTTTAAAGGCTAGGTCACCTTGCACTGGAGAGACGCGCCGGCCATCGCGGGCCATCCCAACTGCCTGATGTCGTCGACGTTCATACCACTGTCGCTTCGGCATCTTAGGCTCTCCGAAAGGGATTTGGTTAGGACGCTGGCATGACTCGCATCATCGTCCTGTCGGACATCCACCTGTCGCCGACACATGGCTTCTTCTGGGAGAACTGGTGCGTCGCGCGCGACTTCGCCAACGCGGCGGAGCCCGATGCGGTGATCGTCAACGGTGATCTGGCGATCAATGGACCCGAGAGCGACGCTGAGATTGCCTTCGCCGCGACAGCGCTGACAAAGCTGCACGGGCGTGTCATGGTCCTGCCCGGCAACCATGATGTCGGCGACGAGCCGCCCGGTCAGGACCCCGACCAGATCATCGATGATAACAGGCTCGCGCGCTGGGACCGCTGCTTTGGCGGGGATCGCTGGGCGCTCGATGTCGGAGGCTGGCGCCTGGTCGGCGTCGACGCGCAACTGTTCGGCTCGGGGCTCGCACGGGAAGCTGCGCAGGATCACTGGCTCGACCAGCAGTTGAGCACCGCCGGACGGCCGACCGCGTTGTTCCTGCACAAGCCCCTCTTCCTTGACGATCCGACCGAGGATGCCGAAAGCTCCTCATGCATGGTGCCGCGGGCTCGGGCCCGGCTGCTGGACAGGCTCGATCGCTCAGACGTTCGCCTGATCGTCAGCGGTCACCTGCATCAACATCGCGACCGCATGGTCGGCAACCTGCGGCACCTCTGGGTGCCGGCTGTCGCCTTCGCCGCCCCGCAGGCGCATGGCGGTGACGACCGTTGCGGGCTCACCGTGCTCGATTTCTCGGAAGCCACCGTCGATGTCACCATCGAGCGGCCCGCCGGCCTCGTCTCGCACGATCTCGCTGCGATCAAGGGCCACCGCCGCTATTCGTTCCTGCGCGACATGCCGCCGTCGCCCCCACCGGACGCAGACTGACCGGCGTTTCGGCGCCTAGCCCTTGTTCGGCAGGTTGGTCCGAATGTGCAGCTCGCGCAGCTGCTTGGTCGTTGCCTCCGACGGAGCGCCCATCAACAGGTCGACGGCTTGCTGGTTCATCGGGAACAGCGAGATCTCGCGCAGGTTCGTGGTGCCACAGAGCAGCATCACGATGCGGTCGACACCAGCCGCCATGCCGCCATGGGGCGGCGCGCCGTATTGGAAGGCGCGGTACATGCCGCCGAAGCGCTCGACCACATCCTGCTCGCCATAGCCAGCGATCTCGAACGCCTTCACCATCGCTTCCGGCTTGTGGTTGCGGATGCCGCCGGAGGCGATCTCATAGCCGTTGCAGGCGATGTCGTACTGGAACGCCTTGATCGTCAGCGGGTCCTGGGTCTGCAGCGCGTCCAGGCCGCCCTGCGGCATGGAGAACGGATTGTGCGAGAAGTCGACCTTCTTGTCGTCCTCGTTGTACTCGTACATCGGGAAGTCGACGATCCAGGCGAGCGCGAAGCGCTCCTTGTCGGCGAGGTTCAGCTCGTCCGCCACCTTGTTGCGGGCGAGGCCTGCGAACTTCCAGAACTTGTCGGGATCACCGGCGACGAAGAAGGCCGCATCGCCCTCCTTGGTACCGAGCTGGGTGCGGATCGCAGCGGTGCGCTCCGGGCCGATGTTGTTGGCCAAGGGACCAGCGCCCTCGCCGCCCTCGCGCCACATGATGTAGCCGAGACCAGGCTGACCCTCGCCTTGCGCCCAGGAGTTCATGCGGTCGCAAAAGGCGCGCGAGCCGCCCGTCGGCGCCGGGATTGCCCAGACCTGGTTCTTCGGGTCCTCCAGCATCCGCGCGAACACCTTGAAGCCGGAGCCGCGGAAGTGCTCGGAGACGTCGGCCATCTCGATCGGGTTGCGCAGGTCAGGCTTGTCGGAGCCATATTTGCGGATCGCTTCCGCGAACGGAATGCGCGGGAAGACCTCCGTTACCGGCTTGCCGTCGGCGAACTCCGCGAACACGCCACGGATCACCGGCTCCATCGCCGCGAACACGTCCTCCTGCGTGACGAAGCTCATCTCGACGTCGAGCTGATAAAACTCGCCCGGCAGGCGGTCGGCACGCGGGTCCTCGTCGCGGAAGCACGGCGCGATCTGGAAGTAGCGGTCGAAGCCGCTCATCATGAGCAGCTGCTTGTACTGCTGCGGCGCCTGCGGCAGCGCGTAGAACTTGCCGGGATGGATGCGCGAGGGCACCAGGAAGTCGCGCGCACCTTCCGGCGAGGACGCAGTCAGGATCGGGGTCTGGAATTCGAAGAAGCCCTGCTCCTTCATGCGCCGGCGCATGGAGTCGATGATCGCCATGCGGCGCATGATGTTGGCGTGCAGCTTCTCGCGGCGCAGGTCGAGGAAGCGGTACTTCAGCCGGATGTCCTCGGGATATTCCTGCTCGCCGAATACCGGCAGCGGCAGCTCGTCCGCGGGTCCGAGTACCTCGATGTCGGACACGTAGAGCTCGATCTTGCCGGTCGGCAGCTCGTCATTGTCGGTGCTCTTGTTGTCCGCGCCGGTGGGCCGGCGACGCACCTTGCCCTCCATGCGGACCACCCATTCCGAGCGCAGCTTCTCGGCAAGAGCGAACGCCGGCGAATCCGGGTCCACCACGCATTGGGTGATGCCGTAATGGTCGCGCAGGTCGACGAACAGCACGCCGCCATGGTCGCGGATGCGATGGCACCAGCCGGACAGCCGCACCGTCTCTCCGATGTTGCTCTCGCGGAGCGCGCCGCAGGTATGGGTCCGGTAGCGATGCATGGTCGTCCTGAAAAGGCTGTCGGGGGCAAGGAATCGGCGCAGCCCCTCAGGGGTGCAGCCGGCGCGCGCCGGTTTAGCCGAGCCGGTCCGCTGCGGCAACCGTGCTGCGAAAATGAGCTGGCGCGAGAAAGCTCAGTTGAACGCCCTTTGGGCTCGAAAAGCAGGCGCAGTGCTCCTATCTTTACCGCCATGACCGTGCATTTCCCGTTCCAGAACTCCTATGCGGCGCTGCCGGACAATTTCTTCGCCCGCGTCGCGCCGACGCCCGTGGCCGCCCCGCGGCTGATCAAGCTCAACCGGACATTGGCCGAGGAGCTGCAGCTCGATCCGAAAGAGCTCGAGACGCCTGAGGGCACCGAGATCCTGGCCGGCAAGAGCGTGCCCGAAGGCGCCGATCCGATCGCGATGGCCTATGCCGGGCACCAGTTCGGGCACTTTGTTCCGCAGCTCGGCGATGGCCGCGCCATCCTGCTGGGGGAGGTCGTGGACAAAAACGGCATCCGCCGCGACATCCAGCTCAAGGGCTCCGGTCCGACGCCCTTCTCCCGCCGCGGCGATGGCCGGGCGGCGCTCGGCCCGGTGCTGCGCGAATACATCGTCAGCGAGGCGATGTATGCGATGGGAATCCCGACCACGCGGTCGCTGGCCGCGGTCATGACCGGCGAGGCCGTGTATCGCGAAGGCGCCCTGCCCGGCGCGGTGCTGACGCGGGTGGCTTCCAGCCATATCCGGGTCGGCACGTTCCAGTATTTTGCTGCCCGCCGCGACAGCGAGGCGGTGCGCCAGCTCGCCGATCACGTCATCGCCCGGCATTATCCCGAAATCGGGGCCGCCGAGCGGCCCTACCATGCCCTGCTGGACGCCGTGATCACACGCCAAGCCAGGCTGATCGCACAGTGGCTCCTGGTCGGCTTCATCCATGGGGTTATGAACACCGACAATACCTCGGTTGCAGGCGAGACCATCGACTACGGTCCCTGCGCGTTCATGGACGCCTATGATCCGAAGCAGGTGTTCTCCTCGATCGACGAGTTCGGCCGCTATGCCTTTGCCAACCAGCCCCGGATCGGGCTCTGGAACCTGACCCGGTTCGCGGAGTGCCTGCTGCCGCTGCTCGACGACGACAAGGATACGGCGATCAAGCAGGCCGAGGCCGCGCTCGACGGCTTTGCCGAGCAGTTCACGGCGGCGCATCAGGCCGGCCTGCGGCGCAAGCTCGGCCTGTCGACGGAACGCGAGGGCGACCAACAGCTGGCGCAGGCCTTGTTCGATGCGATGACTGCGGGCCAAGCGGATTTCACCCTCACCTTCCGCCGACTCAGCGACGCCGCGGGCGACAGCGACGACAGCAAGGTGCGGGCCTTGTTCCAGGATCCCGCCGGATTCGACGAGTGGGCGCCGCGCTGGCGGCAACGTCTCGCCGAAGAGCGCCAGACGCCAGACGAGCGGCAGGCTGCGATGCGCGGCGTCAATCCAGCCTTCATCCCGCGCAACCACCGGATCGAGGCGGTCATCGCCGCCGCGGTGCGGGACAACGATTTTGCCCCGTTCGAGGAGCTGATCGCCGTCCTGGCCAAGCCCTACGAGGACCAGCCGGCCTACGCGGCCTATGCCGAGCCGCCGCAGCCGGAGGAGCGGGTGCTGCAGACCTTCTGCGGCACGTAAGGACCCGTTAACCGCGCCTCCACCATCGCGATAGGCGGGCCCAAGCATTTAAGAAACGGTCAACGCCGCCCCGACAATCCTCATGATCTGTCGGGAGAATTGCCGTGGACGCTCTGGTCTTCGAATTCATGGGTTTGGCGATGATCGCGCTCTGCGTCATCGTGCTGGCCGTGCCCTGCGGCCGCCGGTCATCGGGCCGCGTTCTCCACCATTAGCCGTTCCATCTCAGCGATCTTCAACCTGAGCGCGCACGCAACAAGCGCTTTCCGGAGCGCTCGCTGCTGATCCAACCGAAATGCAAGCCCCGAATTCGCGCCAAGGCGCTTGACATATCAGCGCTTTCGGACGACGGCGTAACATAGCCCGTCATGGATCGTTCATGGATTTGATCACCACCACCGCGGACCTTGCAGCCGCCTGTACCCGCCTTGCCCGGCATCCCGTCATCACCGTGGATACCGAGTTTCTGCGGGAAACCACCTATTACCCCCTGCTCTGCGTCGTCCAGTTGGCGAGCGCTGACGAGGCGATCGTGATCGATGCGCTCGCCGAAGGGCTCGATCTGAAGCCGTTCTTCGCGCTGATGGCGGACGAGAACGTGCTCAAGGTGTTCCACGCCGCGCGCCAGGACATCGAGATCATCTGGCACCGTGCCAGCATCGTGCCCCACCCCATCTTCGACACCCAGGTCGCCGCGATGGTGCTCGGTTACGGCGACAGCATCGCCTACGACCAGCTCGTCGAGCGGATCACCGGCCATCGCCCGGACAAGACGCACCGCTTTACCGATTGGTCGCGCCGCCCCCTCACCAAGGAGCAGATCCATTACGCCGAGGCCGACGTCACGCATCTGCGCGACGTCTTCGCGGCGCTTGACGCCGACCTGAAGCGACGAAAACGAAGCGACTGGGTCAGCGAGGAGATGGAGGTGCTGACCTCGCCGCGGACCTACGACTTCCACCCCGAACGCGCCTGGGAGCGGCTCAAGACGCGGGTGCGCAAGCCGAAGGAATTGGCGGTGCTCATGGAGGTTGCCGCCTGGCGCGAGCAGGAGGCGCAGAGCCGGGATGTGCCGCGCAGCCGGGTCCTCAAGGACGATGCGGTCGGCGACATCGCCATCCATGCGCCCACCAGCGTGGAGAAGCTCGGCGGCCTGCGCTCGCTGCCGAAGGGCTTTGAGCGCTCGAAATGGGGCGCGGACATTGTGGCCGCCGTGCAGCGCGGGGTTGCGCGTGATCCCGCCACGCTGCCCAAGCTCGAGAAGCCGCGCAACAATTCCAATGGCGCCGCCATTGTCGAGCTCTTGAAGGTGCTGCTGCGGATGACGTCGGAGCGTCACGCCGTCGCAAGCAAGGTGATTGCAACCGTCGACGATCTCGAGCAGATCGCGCTGGACGACAATGCCGATGTTGCAGCGCTACACGGCTGGCGTCGCGAATTGTTCGGCGAGGCCGCACTCGCGCTGAAGCACGGCCAGCTTGCGCTCGCGATCGAGAAGGGCCGCGTGGTCCGGGTCGACCGCGGCAGCTGAGCGCTGCTGCATGTGCTCGGCCTGCGTGCCCTCAAAGCCGGCGCAACTTCACCCAGTTTATTGCAAACCGTTTCTGCCCAATACAGAGCTCAACAAGGCCTATTCCGGCCTGTTTTCTGTCCCACGCTCGGCTGCGAGCGCCTGCGAAACTTCGACAAGGGCCATTGACAGAATATAGGCGCTGGTAGGTAAGTTGAGCTCACGCGCTTTTTCGATGGCCGCCCGGAGAGTTCGGGCCAAGTCCTTGAGCTCATCCTCTCGGGCCGTCATGACCTTCTCGTTTCTGGAGCTTATGCGTGAGCACAGACGATTGCGAACAGCCGCGAGAGAAGCTGCTGCGCCTGCTGCAGGAAAATCATGCCGATCTGAACGTTGTCGAAGGTCTGCGGTTGATCATCGCCTTCAACAGGATCAAGGAAGCTTCGGACCGGCGCGTTCTGATCGAACTCGCCGAACGGCTTTCGAAGTGAGCACGCCATCCTCAGGTCCACTCACACCGCGATCTGGCCGCTGGCGTCGGTCAAATCGGCGCTTTTCACCACGCCGGCGAAATTGCCGATCACCTTGGTGACGACAAGCTTGTAGGACGCGACGTCGTCGATACCCGGCCTCCGGCAGGCCACGGCATCGCCGACCACCTGATAACGATGGCTGCGATGGAAGCCGTCGACGACGGTCGACAGGATGGTTTCGTCGAGCGAAAAGCCGAGCACGACGCAGCGGATGCTGCGCATATTGGCCATGTATTCGGCATAGCGTGCAGAGCTATAGGCCGACGGCAGCGGATGCTCGAAGGCGAGCTCTCCCGGCTGCGGCTTCAATTCCGCGATCCAATTGGTCAGGTTAGAAGCCGGGTTGAACCAGGCCGCCTGCGCGATCCGCTTCAGATGGATCACCGGCCAGAGATTGTCGCGCCACAGCGTCATCAGTTCGAGGCAACGCGGCATCACCATGTCGCCATCGGCGATCCGATGCCTTCGCCCCTCGGCAAGATATTCGCATTGCAGATCGGCACAGATCAGCACCGGCGGATCGTCTTCGATGCCGCCCGGCAGGTCACGGGGCTGGGTCATGGTCGCGCCACCGCCGCAACGCCGCGCAACGGAGAGGATGGCGGCCGGCTCGCCGACAGGTCGAGCACGCCGGGCCGGTCCCAATCACCTTCGGGACGGATGATCACATAAGGATCGCTGTCGAGCGTGATCGCGTCGTCGCTCGGCTCGAGCTCGAGCACCATCTCGGTGTAGGAAAAGTCGGAGAAGGTCAGCTTGCGATTTTGTCCGAGCGGCTTGGCGCCGAAATGAGCCCAGAAGTCGACGAGGCGATCCTGTGCCTGGCCATAGATCCTGCGGAAGCCCTTGCGCCGAACATAGTCGACGCTTGCCTGTACCAGCTTGAACGAGAGCCGCGAGCGACGATATTGGTGCCGCACCGCGAGCCGTTCGACTTTTGCGAACTCACCGAAGAATCGCACCCGCAGGCATCCCGCCGGCTCCTTGCCGACAAAGCCGATGAAGTGCGCGGCAACCAGATCATTGCCGTCGAACTCCTCTTCCATCGGACAATCCTGCTCGGCCAAATAGACCGCCGAACGGATGGCGGTCACTAACATCAGGTCGTTGGGATCACGCGCGATGCGGACCGATATTGCACGCGGGTGTGGTTCAGGCTGGAGAGAGCTTCTAACGCCGTGCATCTGCGCAACTCCTGATTTGTAACTTCGAGACCGCGACGGACATTGCAATGCGATTCCAGGCCCGCTCGTAGCACCAGAGATCGGGCTGGAAACTCTGTATCGGCTTGAAACATGTTGCGACGAGCCAGTCGCGCCCGGCCTTGGTCGAGGGCTGGGCAAAAACGTCAGCGTTGACGTAGCGCGGCTTTCTCAGGTGCTCCGCAACCTTGCCGTAGCCAGAAATGCCACGCCCGGTGATCGCGCAGGCCCAGATGTAGATAGCCGACACCTCCTCCTTTCCGGCAGCCAGAAACTCAATTTCTGGCTGCGTCAGGCGGATCTCGTCGAGCAGCAACGCGTCATGTCCGCGGTCGTTGAGATAGAGGAAGGCAATCGCACCAAGCAGCTTCCCCTGCCGGCTGAACGTCAGGATGCTCTCAGGATCGAACGCGAAGTAATTGCCGAGGACGTCCGCGGTCATATCGACCCCCGGCACCAGACGATGAGCCATGTCGGCCAGGCCCGGCAGCTCAGCGTACCGCGCGCATCTCACCTCGACATCTGCGTCGATTGGCAGCGAGTCGAAATCATGTCTACCAACCCAAGAGGCTCTTTCCTTAACCGGATCGCGCATCTATCGTCACTCACTCTCTTTGGGTCATACGATAATCGGCAAGGATTTCCTGTATGCAGCAACTATTGCACCGGGGTGCTGCAACGGTGCAGCACCGAACTGATGAGGTTCTGGATGCCTCCTGGGACGATCTGAAGTCGTTTCTGGCCTGCGCCAGATCCAAGAGTTTCCGGAACGCCGCCGAGGATCTGCAGGTCACGAGCACCACGCTCATGCGCAGGATTGACCGACTAGAAGAAAAAATCGGCTGCAAATTGTTCTTGCGTGATCAGAGTGGATTAACCTTGAGCGACGAAGGCGCCGCGATGATGGGTGACGTGGTGGAGATGGAACGCCACGCCTTCAACATCTTCCGCCGCGCCGCCAAGTCTGCGACCGATGTCGCGGGGACCGTGCGCGTCGCCGTCACCGAAGGCCCGGGCAATTTCTGGATTCTTCCGAGACTGATCGATTTTCAGAAGACCTATCGGAAGATCACCGTGGATCTTCGCTGCGCGATGGAGCAGGCCGACGTCGCGCGACTGGAATCCGATATCGCAATTCAGCTTGAACCGCCGACCAACCCCGATCTCATCGTCGCCAAACTCGGGAGATTACACATCTACCCGTTCGTCTCCGAAACGTATCAAAAGCTGTACGGAACTCCTTCCTCCATTTCGGAAATCGGAAACCACAGGATCATCAAGCAGAACGCCCCTCAGGTGGACGACAGCGCCTATGCCCGCATCCTCGGGCTGCCGTCGCTCCAGGGAGTGGTCGGGATCAAGACAAACTCCAGCATCGGGGTTCTCTACGCGGTCGAAAGAGGCGCGGGGATCGGCTTCCTGCCCACATCGTCAATCGCCTTGGGAGCGCCCCTCGTCGCCGTCGATATGGACGGCTTCAAGCATCATGCGGATCTCTGGCTGACCTACCACAAGGAGTTTCGAAACTCCGACCGACACAAGATTGTCATCGATTGGCTCAGGAAGATTTTCGATCCGAAGGCCTATCCGTGCTTTCGGGACGAGTTCATCCACCCGAATGACCTGGTGCCTTTGATGAGCAGTTCGCGAAACAGTTTTGGAATGGCCGGCTACGCCGCCGCCGGATCAATGTAGCCGAATTCACGAGAATTCTGTCCGGCTACCAGCTCACCTCGACGCCGAAGGTGCCCTGGTGCGACTGCAAGGCGGCGCGGAATTTCGCATCGTAGTTCAGATAGAGTCTGGCCGTGTTGCTCAGCGACAGCGATGCGGCAGCACCGGCGTCGGCGCCGTAGCGGCCCTCGCCGAGGCCCTGCAGCGCAATGCTTTGCGTGCCCAGGCTGACGGTGAGCAGGCCGAGATTTTGCGAAAAATTGTCGACGAATTTGCCGTAGGCTGAAAGGTCGAGGAGCCTGCCGTCGATCAAGACGTAGTGCCCGATCTCGGCCCCGACGAGAACGCGGGCGCGCTCCAGCGATGTCCGGCTCGCCGCGAGCGGATCGAGACCGCCGGTTTCCTGGAAGGCACTGCTCGTTGCCCGCGCATATTCGAGCGCGAGTTTCGGAACGATCCGGCTCTGCTCGAAGGTCCAGTAGTAGTCGAGCTCGGTGAGGACGCCGGTGAGGTGGGCGCCATAGCCGGCCGTCGCCGCGCCCAGGCTGGTATCCCGGCGTGAATTGATGTCGCCGACGCCATGCACCAGCGCCACGGCCCAGGTCCATGGACCCCGGTCGACCGAGGCGTTGAAGCCGATCTGCGTGAGGTCGAGACTCGCCGATTGCAACGCCAAGGGCACATCGACACCGGTCCGGCTTTGGTCGACCGAGATCCCGACATTGACGCCCGGCCCCAGCCGCGCACCGATCCCGGCAACTCCGCCCGCCGTGGTCCGGGTATCGCCAACGAAGCTCCCCTGAGCACTGGTTCTGGCCCAGATGCCGTACGCCTCACCCCAGGTGCGAAACTGCGACGCCTCGGCCGCCTCGGATGCGCCGCCCCCGCCCGGATTGGTCCGCAAACCCCTGCCCGCGCCGTTTGTGGCCTGGTTGCCGAGGCGCGCGAGGAAGCTTGAGCCCAGGTCCAACACCGTCTGGTCGGTCGCAAGCGTGGCATTGCTAGCGGTCGGGCTGGGGACAGGGACGGGGGATGGCGACGGGCTTGGGCTGGGGGTCGGAGTCGGCGATGCCGAGACCTCCGCGGCAAAGCCGGAACCGCAGGCCACTATCGCAGCGCAACCAATGGCGGCCGCGGCCAGCCAGCGGGTGCCGGCGCCGATCATCTGAGCCGCTGAGGGCTGCAATCCGCCGCGCATCGATGCTCGTCCGGGCGCAATATCGAAATCTGACAGTTGTGATCCCCCGATTTGCCCGCAGTTCCGCTGGGGGGTCAATTGCTCTCGCCGCCCGGCGGCGGCATTCGCAGCCAATGTGGTTCCCTGGCCACAACCCTCGAAATTGAGCGGTCCGTTGCCCGTCGTCCTCACCTGCGCCCAAATCTTGCTATCGGGCGAAATTCGTGTTGCAATCTCCAGTACAATCGGATCTGGCCGTTCGACTGTGCGTTTCGCGACTTCGGAAATTGAGCAGACTTCGGGAAGCCCGTTTGTGGCGTGGCACGCAACGCGCGTGACCGCGTCTTTTTTTCGTCTAGACGAGGAGACAACGATGCCGATGTACAAAGGCACCGTCAAATGGTTCAACCCAACCAAGGGATATGGGTTCATCAAACCGGCAGGTGGCGACAAGGACGTCTTCGTCCATATCTCCGCCGTGGAGCGCGCGGGCTTGACCACGCTCAATGAGAACCAGGCTGTCGAATACGATCTTGTGGACAGCCGCGGCAAGACGTCGGCCGAGAATCTGAAGGTGTCCTGAGCCGAACTCAGCACGCCATTCGCTTGCACTATCACTTGTGCACGATCACCCGGACGGACCGCGGCGCTCGTCGCGTTCCGAAAGATACTTCATCACCGGATCTGCCGATGCTTCGCATCTGGCCGATCGGTCAAACTTCGCGCGGCCTGCATGCGCCGCCCTGAGTCCTCCCCCGGCTTCGCCCGGGGGATTTTTGTTTAGCCGGCGCGCTCGCCGCCGGACGCTGGCCAGATCAGCGCCTGGCCTTGCGGACCGGCTGTTGCGGTCCTGCAGAGATCCCCCTCCATGCGCACCTGCCCCATCGCCAGCAGCCGCAGGGCTTCGGGATAGATGCGGTGCTCAACCTCGAGTATCCGGGCAGAAAGCATCTCCGCCGTGTCGTCATCGCCGACCGGGACCGCGCCCTGCATCACGATCGGTCCGGCGTCCGTCTCGGGAATGACGAAATGCACGGTAGCACCTGAGATCTTCACGCCGGCACGCAGCGCCTGGCCGTGCGGGTCGAGCCCGGGAAACGACGGCAGCAGCGACGGATGGATGTTGAGCATCCTGCCATGCCAGCGCTGCACGAACTCGGCCGTGAACAGGCGCATGAACCCGGCCAGACAAATCAGCTCGATGCCGCGCTGATCGAGCGCCTGCTGCAGCACGGCCTCGAAACCGGCGCGGTCCTTGCCGAACGGCTTGCTCTCGATCACCAGCGTCGGGACCTTCTGCTCCGCTGCCCATTGCAGGCCCGCCGCATCAGCGCGGTTGGAGATCACCACCGCGACCTCAGCGGGAAAATCGCTCACAGCCGCCGCGCGGACCAGCGCCGCCATGTTCGACCCGCGGCCAGAAATCAGAATCGCGACACGCCGCTTCATGGCTTCACCGCGACAGGTCCAGCTGACCGCTGTAGACGACGCGCTGCTCGCCCTCAGCCGGGATCACTTCACCCAGCAGCGTGACGCTCTCGCCATTGGCTGTGAGAACCTCGCTGACCGCCTTCACTGCGTCCGCCCGCACGATCGCGATCATGCCGATGCCGCAGTTGAAGGTGCGCAGCAATTCCAGCTCGGCAATGCCGCCCTGCTCCGCGAGCCATTTGAACACCGGCAGCACCGGCAGGCGGTTCAGGTCGATCGACACGCCGAGCTGCTTCGGCAGCACGCGCGGAATGTTGTCGGTGAAGCCGCCGCCGGTGATATGGGCCAGACCCTTCACCGCGCCGGTCTCGCGGATCGCCCGCAGGCAAGATTTGACGTAAAGCCGCGTCGGCGCCAGCAGCGCGCCGCCCAGCGTCATTACAGGCGCAAACGGCGCCTGAGCATCGAAGCCCAGGCCGGATTGCGCGACAATCTTGCGCACCAGCGAGAAGCCGTTGGAGTGCACGCCGGACGAGGCGAGCCCAATGACGGCATCGCCCGCAGCGATATCAGCTGATGGTAACAACGTGCCGCGTTCGGCCGCACCGACCGCAAAGCCGCCGAGATCGTAATCGCCATCCTTGTAGAGGCCGGGCATCTCGGCGGTCTCGCCGCCGATCAGCGCGCAACCGGACTCCCGGCAGCCTTCCGCGATGCTCGCCACGATGGAGGCCGTGGTTTCGGGGTCGAGCTTGCCGCAGGCGAAGTAATCCAGAAAGAACAGGGGTTCGGCGCCCTGCACCACGAGGTCGTTGACCGACATTGCGACGAGATCGATGCCGATGCCGGCGTGCAGCCCGGTCTCGATCGCGATCTTGACCTTGGTGCCGACGCCATCGGTCGCCGCGACCAGGACGGGATCCTTGAAGCCTGCGGCCTTCAGGTCGAACAGCCCGCCAAAGCCGCCGATTTCGGCATCGGCACCGGGGCGCGCAGTGGCGCGAACCATCGGCTTGATCAGATCGACCAGGCGGTTGCCGGCATCGATGTCGACGCCCGAATCCGCATAAGTGAGCCCGTTCTTGCGCTCGGCCATGGTAAAAACCCTTAGTTTCGCCCGCTGGTTACGTCGAATTCCGCGCCCGCGCAATGGCTCGCAAGCCATCGATCCCCATACTATGTTGATGCAGCCGGTTCTCCCCGCCTTGAGAATCGGACGATTTGTTCGCAGCCGGGACGCGTGGCGTGACCATTCCCCATTCCCTCCCCAACCTGATCACATTGGGACGCATCCTGCTGGTTCCGATCGTGGTCTGGGCCATTGCCTCCAGCCAGATGGAGATCGCCTTTGCAGTGTTCGTCGTGGCCGGCGTCAGCGACGCCGTCGACGGCTACCTCGCCAAGCATTTCAACCTCCGTTCCGAACTGGGCGCTCTGCTCGATCCGCTCGCTGACAAGGCTCTCCTGGTCTCGATCTTCGTCGCGCTTGGCATTTGGGGTGCCATCCCGCGCTGGATCGTGATCCTTGTGGTCTCGCGCGACATCATGATCGTGGCTGCCGTGATCGTCTCCTGGCTGTTCGACAAGCCCGTTGCGATCCGCCCGCTGATGGTGTCGAAGCTCAACACCGTTGCGCAGGTCGGATTCGCCGGCCTCGTGCTCGCCTCGCTCGGTTTCGGATTTCAGCCGGCTCCCTATGATGTCGTTCTGATGGCACTTGTGACGGTCTTTACGCTCGTCTCCGTGGCGCTTTATCTGGTCGAGTGGGTACGCCACATGAACACCATCGAACCGAGATGAACCACATTTCCCGGAACGATCGATTCGAGACGGAGCAGATCTGACGTGGCCGGCCACACGCCTCCCCGCCAATTGGCGCTGGCATTGCCGCATGCCGAAAGCCTCTCGCGAGACAATTTTCTCGAAGGGCCCGGCAATGCCGCGGGCCTTGCGCTCGTCGATGCCTGGCCGGAATGGCCGGCAAGAGCCATGTTCCTGGTCGGGCCGGACGGATCCGGCAAAAGCCACCTCGCCGCGATCTGGGCCGAACAGGCCGGCGCGCGCTCGCTCTCTGCGCAAGCGCTCGATGCTGCCGCCGTTCCCGGCGCGCTCGCCACCGGCGCGCTGGTGCTGGAGGATCTCAAGGCCGGCGAGATCGACGAGCGCGCTTTGTTCCATCTGCTCAACCTCGCGCGCCAGGACGAAGCGTATGTCCTGATCACAACCCGCGAGGCGCCCGCGTCGCTGCCGATCGCGCTGAACGATCTGCGCTCGCGGCTGCGCGCCATTCCGGCGATCGAATTGCTGCCGCCTGATGACCAGCTGTTTCGGGCGTTGATCGTGAAACTGTGTGCCGACCGGCAGCTGGCCGTCGATGAGACGGTGGTGAGCTATCTCGCGACCCGGATCGAACGCTCCTACGCCGCCGCCCGCCAGGCCGTTGCTCAACTCGATGCCGAATCGCTGCGGCTCGGCCGGCCGGTGACGCGGGCGCTCGCCGGCGAATTGCTGCGAAAACATGATGGGTCGGCGCCTCCCGCATCTTGACGCGGTCTGCCGGGGGAACATCAATGGGCCCGGACGCGTCAACGGATGATCGCCCGCCCTGCCCGCGGCGGTCGGATCCGACTCTTCCTCACAATGGATCGATTTCTCATGGAATCCGCGCAAGCTACTGAAATCAATGAGAAAGAAGCGGTGCCCGCAGCGTCGCTGGAGATCGCAACGCGCCCCGAGCGCTTCATCAATCGCGAACTCTCCTGGCTCCATTTCAATCGGCGCGTCCTGGAGGAATCGGTCAATCCGCGCCATCCGGCGCTGGAGCGGGTGCGGTTCCTGTCGATTTCCGCCAACAACCTTGATGAATTCTTCATGGTCCGCGTCGCCGGCATCCGCGCCCAGGTGCGCGAGGGCATCGCGGAACGCAGCCCTGACGGGCTGACCCCGCTGGAGCAGCTCAAGGTCATCAATGAAAGCGTATCGCAGCTTGCATCCGACCAGCAGGCGATCTGGCGCGATCTGCGCCGCGTGCTGGCCGAAGTCGGCGTGGTGCTGGTCGATGGCCAGGATCTCACCAAGACCGAGCGCCATTGGATCGAGGATCACTTCCTCGCCAACATCTTCCCGCTGCTGACGCCGCTCGCGATCGACCCCGCGCACCCCTTCCCCTTCATTCCGAGCCTCGGCTTCACGGTGGCGCTGCAGTTGATGCGCGTCTCCGACGGCAAGGCGATGAATGCGCTGATCCGCATGCCCGGCAAGCTCGACCGCTTCATCCGCTTCCCCGGCGCCAAGGATGGCGGAGTGCGCCTGATCACGCTGGAGCAGGCCACAGGACTGTTCATCGGCCGGCTCTTCCCAGGCTACACCGTCAAGGGCCAGGGCGCCTTCCGCATCATCCGAGACTCCGAAATCGAAATCGAGGAAGAAGCCGAAGACTTGGTGCGGCTGTTCGAGACCGCGCTGAAGCGCCGCCGCCGCGGGTCGGTGATCCGGCTCGAGATCGAGGCCAATATGCCGGAGGAGCTGCGCATCTTCGTGCAGGACGCGCTGTCCACGACCGACGACGAGGTGTTCCTGGTCGACGGCGTGCTCGCCATGAACGAGCTGTCGCAGCTGACGCGCGTCGACCGCCCCGATCTCGAATTCCAGCCCTATGTGCCGCGCCACCCCGAGCGCGTCCGCGAGCATGGCGGCGACATCTTCGCGGCGATCCGCCAGAAGGACCTGATCGTCCACCACCCTTACGAATCCTTCGACGTCGTCGTGCAGTTCCTGCAACAGGCGGCGCGCGACCCCGACGTGGTCGCGATCAAGCAGACGCTGTACCGCACGTCCAACAACTCGCCGATCGTGCGCACGCTGGCGGAGGCCGCCGAGGCCGGCAAGTCGGTGACCGCACTGATCGAGCTGAAAGCGCGCTTCGACGAAGAGGCCAACATCCGCTGGGCGCGCGACCTCGAACGCGCCGGCGTGCAGGTGGTGTACGGCTTCCTGCAGCTGAAGACCCACGCCAAGCTGTCGATGGTCGTGCGCCGCGAGGGCGGCAGCCTCACCACCTATGTGCATACCGGCACCGGCAACTATCACCCGGTCACCGCGCGCATCTACACCGATCTCTCCTATTTCACCTCCGATCCCGTGATCGGCCGCGATGTGACGCGCGTGTTCAACTACATCACCGGCTATGCCGAGCCGATCGACATCGAGAAGATGGCGGTGTCGCCGCTCACGCTGCGCAAGCGCATCATCGAGCACATCCACGGCGAGATCCATTTCGCCCGGCAAGGCAAGCCGGCCGCGATCTGGATGAAGATGAACTCGCTGGTCGACCCCGACATCATCGATGCACTGTACGAGGCCTCGCAGGCCGGCGTCGTGATCGATCTCGTGGTCCGCGGCATCTGCTGCCTGCGCCCGGGCCTTCCGGGGCTGTCGGACAACATCCGCGTCAAATCCATCATCGGCCGTTTCCTGGAGCATGGCCGCATCTACTGCTTCGGCATGGGACATGGTCTGCCGAGCGCAAAGGCGGCGGTATATATTTCCTCGGCCGACATGATGCCGCGCAATCTCGACCGCCGCGTCGAGGTGCTCTGCCCGATGCAGAACCCGACGGTGCACCAGCAGGTGCTCGAACAGATCATGGTCGCAAACCTCATCGATACCGAACAGAGCTGGCAGTTGTTGCCGGACGGATCGTCAACGCGTATGAAGGCCGCAGCCGGCGAGGAGCCGTTCAATCTGCACAACTACTTCATGACAAACCCAAGTCTGTCCGGTCGTGGAAAGTCGCTCAAGGAATCTTCGCCCCGCCGCCTCACGCGCCGCAAGTGACGTGAACGTCTCGAATCGCGGAAACGTCCTGTGAAGCGGGCCCGCAAGCGAGCGCCGGCGCGGCCCTCAAGCGTCGGCGTCATCGACATCGGCTCGAACTCGGTCCGTCTCGTCGTCTATCAGGCGATGGAGCGCAGCCTCGTCACCGTGTTCAACGAAAAGGCGCTGTGCGGCCTGGGGCGCGAGGTTCAGACCACCGGCCTGCTCGCGACCGATGCCGTCGACAAGGCGCTCACGGCGCTGACGCGCTTCCGCGCGCTGTGCAAGGTGCAGCAGGTCGGGCGCGTCTTTGCGATCGCCACCGCCGCCTGCCGCGACGCCTCCAATGGTCCCGATTTCATCGCGCGCGCCGAGAAGATCTGCGGTGTCAGGATTCAGATCCTGTCGGGTACCGAAGAGGCGCGCTATTCGGCGCTCGGCGTCGTCTCCGGCCTTCACAAGCCGGACGGCGTGGTCGGCGATCTCGGCGGCGGCTCGCTCGAGCTGATCGATGTCCGCGGCCACCAGGTCCATAGCGGCGTGACGCTGCCACTGGGCGGGCTTGCGCTGCAAGACCTCGCAGAGAAATCCCTGAAGAAGGCGGAGCGGATCGTCCGCGACGCGCTGGTCGATCTGCCGCAGCTCGTGGCCGGGCACGGCCGCACCTTCTACGCGGTCGGCGGCACCTGGCGCGCGCTGGCGAAGATTCACATCATCCAGAGCGGCTATCCGCTTAGCGTCATGCACGGCTATTCCATTCCGGCCGCGCCGGCGCTCGACTTTGCCCGCCGCCTGCGCGAGCTCGCGGCTGCCGACATGCTCGCCGATATCGAGGCCGTGGCCGAAGCGCGGCGGCCGCTGCTCGCCTACGCGGCGCTGGTGCTGGAATTCATCATCCGCGTCGCGCGGCCGAAGACCATCGTGTTCTCGACCTATGGCGTGCGGGAGGGCCTGCTCTACGCCAAGCTTTCCGAAAAGGAACGCAGCCTGGACGGGCTGCTCAGCGCGGCCCAGACCTTGAACGAGCTGCTGTCGCGATCGGCCCGCCACGCCCGCGAGCTGATCGACTGGACCGACCGGCTGGTCCGCGTCGCGCACCTCGCCGAGACCGAGGAGGAGAAACGGCTGCGCCACGCCGCCTGCCTGTTGTCGGACATCGGCTGGCGGATGCATCCGGATCATCGCGGCGAAGAAACTTATGGCCTCATCCTCAACGGCAATTTCGGCTCGATCAGCCATGAGGGCCGCATCTTCGTCGCGCTGTCGGTGTTCTTTCGTTATGAGGGCTTTCGCAACGAGGCCGCGCCGCCGCCGCTGATGCGGCGCCTGCCGAAAGACCAGATCGAACGCGCCAGGATTTTGGGCACGGCCTTCCGCGTCGCCCATCTGGTCTCGGCCGCCCGGCCCGGCGTGCTGCCGGCGACTCACTTCCGCACCCGCGGGGACGAGCTGATGCTGGTGTTCGAACATCGCATGGTCGATCTGATCGCCGACCGCGTCGGCGGACGCTTCAAGCAGCTGGCGCGGCTCGTGGGCCGCAACGGTTCGGTGGTGTTGAGTTAGATCTCGATCCACAGCGCTATCAATGCAGGACATGCGAGAGCCCAATTCGACGTGCGATCGCGTTCTCGCGGCATGGTTGCCCGAGTTGCGCTTGTTCTAATCGACCCTCGAACGACGGAGGGCGCAGGGAATGCCGGGTGAAGGCCTCACCCATGGCCCGCCTGCGGAAAAAAATGCAGGCGGCAGGTACCACAGGTGCAGCCGATCAACCGGCATTCCCTGCGCGATGGGCTTACGGCTTACTCCGCGCTCTCCCCGGGGATCGGCTGTTTTGCCCCCGTCATCCGCGCGATGCCCTCGCATCGCAAAGCGATGTCGAGTTGCATCATCGCGAACTTAGCGCCAGCACCGAGGCGCCAGGACCACGCGGCTTCACCGTCCGCAAACCACCGTTCGTCCGCGCCCAGCGAGCGCTTCCGGTGTTTCGCGGCCACCGCCTCCCCGCCTCGCGTGTCGTGACGATCGCGCGCAACGCCCCTCCGTGGTGAGGCGGGATACGTCAGAGAACCACGATTTCTGAAAATAAGAAACAAGAAAATTCTTCGCGGCGGGACTGGACAAGCCGAGTCGCGTTGGAATCGCTGGCGAACTTCGTGTTTTGGCGCGCGCGATCAGGACGAGTTCTTCCCGCTTCCCGCGACCGCGGGTCGGCCGGACCGATCTGCCTGCTCGATCGTCTCGGCCGATAGCGAACACTCCCGATGTGAGGCACGCACCCGTTAGCGAGGAGCCCTCCGCGCGGGCGCAGATCGGATGGTCCGGGGGGCCAGAGCCCGACATGAGCATCTGTCCAAATTCGTCCTACAATCTATAATCGCCGTGCAATGTCCCGCGCTCTCGTCCGTGACGAACGCCCTGGCCCGGTGAACCCATCGGACCGTATCGACAGTATCGACGCGCTCCGCGGCGTCGCACTGCTCGGCGTTCTAGCAATCAATCTGGTCATGGAATTCCGCGTTTCGATTTTCGAGCAGTTCCTGTCCGCCGTGCGGCCTGCAGCTCCACTCGACCGGGCCGTTGAGACTGTTTTGATGCTGGCTGTCGATCTGAAGGCATTTGCTCTCTTTTCCCTCCTTTTCGGGATAGGACTTGCCATTCAATTCGAGCATCTTTCCGAATCTCCACGCCGCGCTGCTCTGTTATTTCGCCGCCTGATCGTCTTGCTGACGTTCGGACTCATCCACCTGTGCCTGATCTGGAACGGCGACATCCTCACCGAATATGCGCTCGCTGGTCTCATTGTCCTGCCGTTTCTATTCGGTCCCCGCTGGCTTCTAGCGGGTGGCGCGGTGGCGTTCCTCGGGGTGTATCTCGCGATGCAGGTATGGCCGCCGGCCGGACTATTTCCCAGCTTCACTTCGATCCAACGCGACGTGCAGGAGGCCAATCAGATTTATGCAACGGGGAGCTTCGCCGATGTATTGGCATTCCGACTTCGCGAAGTCCCACTATTCGTTCCCCTGCACGTGTACATGTTGCCGCGCACCTTGGGGCTGTTTCTGTTCGGTGCGTTCGTTTGGCGATGCGGCGTCCTGCGAACGCCGCATCGGGTGCTCCTGTTCTCGACAGCCGCCGTCTGCATCGGTCTCGGCGCCCTTCTTATCCTTTCAGGTTCGAGCAGCTTCGTCGCGGTCACGGGTATCGGCAGGCTCGCGACGCCCGTCGGCACAATTGCGCTAGCGCTTGGCTACGGCGCGGCGATCCTTGCGATCGCAAACCTGACAAGCGGAAAGGTATTGCTGGGCTGGGCTGTGCCGTTGGGGCGGATGGCGTTCACAAACTACCTCGCCCAATCCTTGATTTTCGGTTGGATTTTCTATGGATACGGCCTTGGGCTGTTCGGTTCGATCGGTGCAGCAAAAGCGCTCGCCATCGGCCTCGCCGTCTACGTCGCTCAGGTATTCTTCAGTGCGTGGTGGCTGGGCCGCTACCGATACGGCCCGGTCGAATGGCTATGGCGAACGCTGATGTATGGCACCATGCAGCCGATGTCGATTGCACCACTCACCAGCTCCATTTAGTGCACGGCCCAAGGTCCGCGGTCTCGGTTGTGTCCAATCAGACTTTTCACACAGGAAGTCACACAGCCGGGGTCAAAGCGGCCTGTCGGTCCCCCGACCGCTTACTTCTGATCGAGGCCCGGAAGCCGACATCGCGGGCGCAGATCGGAAGGTCCGGGACGGGCAGTCCATTCGGCAAGGCCGTTAGCACCGGCTATTTTGAAGTTCTCTTCTTTTTGCTCGCGCCTCTCAACGTAGTTACCGACGTCGCGACTGACCCATCATTCATTTGAAGACAGGTCAATAGATCTACATAGCTCGCTTCGCCTGCGCTTATCGCCTCTCCCTCACACTGGGTCCTGACAGTCGGGGGATACGACGACCAGATCGGACCTAATTGCTCACGCGCGGAGTTCTCGTCCTTCATACACTTGTCGAAGCTTTGAGGTAAGCTCAAACCCATCTCTTTATCGGCCTCGACCGACCCTCTGCAGGTCGCTTCGACGTTGAGTTTGGGGACGGCATCTGAAACGGGCGTAAACATTTGGGTAGCCGTCGCGATGGCCATGACGAACGGATGCATGCGATGTCCTTTCCTTATTAGACTGACCGCAGGCAGCGCTGTATGCGCTGACGTTATCGAGTCCCATTCGGTGGCCGATTGTGCAGCCAGTTCGGGCTTGCGTATCGTTTTGATGTCATTTTCAGTGTAGTTCACGGGGGCGTGGTGAATCCCTCCTTTTCAGAGATTGCGGGTATAGGGATTGGCGACGCGCAATCGTCGCTGACCGGCGATCCAGTATCGATATCGGAATCTTGTCCGGTATCGAGCCTTGTACGTAGAAGCGGTGCAGGCGTCAGAGCCTGCGCCGAACCTTGCGTAAGGCGCCAATCGCAATCAGCCTGTCACCTGGCAGTCCCCACCGTGACGGATTCGTTGATCAGCGACTGATTGCTGATCGCCGTGCAGACTCGTGAAACAGGGTCAGACGATCCCGAGAAGCTGATTTTCTGGACGAAGGGCTTGTCTATCGCAGCTGCAAGCCTCTTTCCATCATCGGAGACCCGGAACAACCTGCTATCCCCCTCGATGGAGAATTGCTGGCCAGCATTTGGCCCCGCATTCAGCATACCGCGAAACGTGCCCGGCTTGACGGTCATGCGATATTCGTGATCTCCCTCGCGCGTGTAAGTGAACGAGTAAGAGATGGTGCCCGCACTTACTGCCGCTCCATAAGGATTGGGTGGCGGAACAATGGTCACGAAGTTCTGCTGCGCCTCACCAGTCCCATCGCCACGGTAAATAACCCGACCTTCGGTCGTGAGCTGGCTGAGGTTGGTATCGCCAATCGGGATCGTGAAGTTGCCGTTACTGTCTTGCTTGAACCCGGCCGGCGCGACGAGGCAGACCTGAGTACCCACAAGATAATAAGTCCCCTTGAGATTGTCGGCAGCCGCTGCACCTGTCACCGTCGATACGACAACAATCGCTGAACAAAATAGCGCAACACGCAACACGCATGGGCTTCCTCCTAAGATAAGCCCCCAAAGTCGTCTAGTTGGCATTGCCAGCCCGAGCTTGACTCATGTCAAAGGATGCCTGCTTTTTAAGTAGCGAGCTACCGCAAGAGTCGAAGAATTGCGGCGAGCTTGGCACGACGAATGGAATTGCTGCGCGCAGCCTTCGCAGACCTCACAAGCCACTTCCACTTCTGCAGAACGGTTAAGTGCAGCGGAGGATCGGAGAGCCTGCGTCGCAATCCTGTTTCCCGCCTCTCGTCAAGTGCAGAAACGCCATACGAGCGAGTCGTCGAGCTGGTTTGCGCTGAACTCGACGTAGTTTCCCGCGTAGGCTCGAAGAGCTCTGTCCGGATATCAGCAGCCCACAACAGCAAGATTGTTCGGCTATCTGGATCACAACAAATTGGACTTGGCTGTTCACGACGTTTCTGACGAGCAGCTTACCCATCCACTTGTTTGCTCTCTTTGTATTTCCGTCAACACACTGCAGTCGGCAGTTGGACCCGTTGCGGACATCAGGCACGTTTCATATAAAAGCTGCTCATCTAAAAGCTGCGAGAAGTGCAGTCCCACTGACCTTTTGGGCCGGGGCGACCATTTGTCGCGCTGTGCCGGCGGGCTGATGCGCACGTCTGCCGCCGGTGGCAAACTCGAACACCCTCACCAGCATGAGAGGAGGATTGCCATGGCCCACGTCGATTGGATGATCAAGGGACCGGAGCTAGCCACCTGCAACTGCGACTGGGGATGCCCCTGCCAGTTCGATGCTCGGCCGACTAGAGGCAACTGCCGCGCGGTCGTCGCCCTGCGGGTGGACGAGGGTCATTTCGGTGACGTCCGGCTGAACGGACTGAAGGCCGCCGCGATCCTTGCCTGGCCAGGAGCCATCCATGAGGGGCACGGCGAAGCCTTGGCCATCATCGACGAGCGGGCCGACACGCACCAGCGCGAAGCCCTCCTGAAGATCCTGGCCGGGCAGGAGACCGAACAGTTCGCGACCATCTTCAACGTTGTTGCGGCGATGACCGAGACCTTTCACGAGCCGCTGTTCGCACCAATCGAGTTTGAAGTCGACCAAGAGAAGCGAAGCGGCCGTGTCTCGGTCGCCGGAATTATCGACGTCAAGAGCGAGCCGATCCGCAATCCTGTCACCGGCGAAGAGCATCGCGCCAAGATCGTGCTGCCGCACGGCTTCGAATATATCGAGGCGGAATTTGCGAGCAGCACGGCAAAGACCACGGGCACGATCGAAAATGAGTGGACCGGACGCCACGCGCATTTCTGTATGCTGCACATGGGGCCAAACGGGATCATCCACTGAGCAGAGGCTTTGAGAGGCCGTGCCCTTGAACTCGTCCTGAGGCGCGAGAGGCTTGTCGCTGCAAGCCTTACGTTTGATCTGCTTCAACCGGCTCTTGAGTAGCTCCTGTGAGTCAAGACCGCTTCAGGTCACAACCCGCCGTTTGGCGTTGGACCGCCGCAGGTCGGCTCTAGCCTGAACAGCCGACCTCGCATCTGGGATGCGGTCGGCCGCGTTGGGCCCAAGAGCGGAATTGATCTGCATCAATCAATTACAGCGCAAGTTTCGAGATGATTGCTGGCGGCCAATTGCCACTCCTGATGCTTCTAATGCGACATTGGGAAGGATCGGCACATGATTGAACCTCACAATCGTGTTGTTCAACTCCGGCGCTTCGGGGGTCCCGAGGAGCTCGAAGTGGTCGACGCTCCCCTGCCGGCAGCAGGTCCGGGCGAGGTGCGCGTCCGCGTGCTAGCCTCGGGGCTTGAGTACACCGATACGCTGATCCGACGTCATGTCTACCCGCAAACTGCAGCCCGGCGCCCACCCTTTGTCATGGGCTATGATGTCGTCGGGGAAATCGATCAGCTGGGTGATGGCGTGAGCGGCTTTCAGCTTGGCGACCGTGTGGCGGACATGACAGTGCTCGGATCGAACGCGACCTATCGCACGCTCCAGGCAAACCACTTGACCCCAGTGCCGGAGGGTCTTGACGTAGCGCAGGCAGCCACGCTGATCCTGAGCTGGATGACGGCGTACCAGCTGCTGCACCGGGCTGGGCAGGTGCAGCCAGGACAGCGCATACTGGTGCATGGAGCTGCCGGTGCAGTCGGTCAGGCGTTGCTCGTTCTCGGCGGCATGGCCCGGCTTCAACTTTGGGGCGCTGCTCATGGAAGGCACGCCACGCTGATCCGCGAACTCGGGGCCACGCCGATCGACTATCAGCGTGAAGACTTCACCCGAGTCCTACCGGGCGGGTTTGATGTCGTATTCGACGGCATCGCGGAGGACGGCTATCGCCGCTCGATTGCGGCGCTCAAGCCCGGCGGCCTGCTTTGCGCCTATGGCTACTCGGCGGGAGTGCAGGGCCAGCGACGCATGCTCACGATGCTGATGTGGATCGCGCGATTGTATCTCTGGAGGTGGCTGCCTGGCGGGAGACGGGCCTTGTTCTACTCCATCAATGCAATGCGGCTGCAACATCCTGAATGGTTTGTGGAGGACCTGAAGCGCCTGCTCGCGCTGCTGAGCAGTGGCGCCATCCAGCCGCGCGTCGCCGAACGGATCTCGCTGGATGAAGTAGCTGAAGCGCATCGGCGCCTCGAAGCCGGCGGTCTCGAGGGCAAGCTCGTGCTGTGCCCGGATTTGTCGTCGCGACACGATCATCGTGCCGCCTGACACGGCAGATACCGACTTACAGCGCCGGCGCCGCGATCAAAGAACGAGACACTCGACTTACACCTTGGGTCACAAGCAGCGCATCGGACTCGATATACCGCATGGATCGCGAAAGAGCGTCAGAGGCGTCACTGCTCGTCGTTCTCTTTTGGGAAGGGCTCTTGCGTTTTGTGGCCCAGGAAGGTGTTCGGGGCGGGGCAGAGCCGAAGCACCTCTCTCGCCCTTTCGACCGCTCTGCTGGACTGTTCAAGCGCAATGTGATCTTGCAGGAGCGGCAATCGATAGATGATATGGCCGTGAGTGCGATGCAGGGGCATAACTCACCCTGGCATATCCGGCACCGCGGATACGTATCATTTGATCTACACGGAACCTGACGGCCCGGCATGGCCGAGGCAAGTCGTTTCTCTGTCGCCCCTCGCACTTCGCAGCATCAAACGCCTCACCCGACCAGCAGCATGGTGACGAGGTGCGTCACCATGCTGCTATCGTCTGTCTTAGGGCAGGACGTTGGTGAAGCCTCCGCCGACGCCGATCCCGTGATTGTTGGACAAAGCGCCGCTCAAGGCCGCGCCACCACCCGGACCGGCCACTGCACCGGATTGACCGATTGACTGACCGATCGAGCTGCCAATGCCCGCACTGAGGCTCCCCGCAGGCGTTGCAACGGCAACCCCGCTCCCCACCGAAGTATTAATGCCATTGGCTGCCGAAGCAGCTGCGGCATTGCCCAACGTTGCAGCACCGGTGAGCGTGGTCACATTACCAAGATTGGCACCGCCGCCAATGGCGAGCGTGGACCCGGCATCAGCCGGCAAGATGCTTCCCACCAGAGCGATGAACGAAATACTCATCAACAGCTTCTTCATTGTGACTTCCCTTTCTTTTCGGTTACTGCCTCGGCGAATGCCGGGGCTGGAGATGCCGCCGTGTGAGACGTTTCACCACCCGCTGGCGCCTTCTTCTTCGGCGTCGAATGGTGAGCGACGTGAGCCCAGACACGGCAGCTTTGCTGGGTCACATCGTAGTCCTTGCAGAGACGGGTCTTGCCGGTTGCCCCTTCCACCAGCCAAATGTCGCCGCCGGTGTAGGCCTGCTCCTCGGACGCTTCTGCCTGCGCGGTGCGAGTGGGGACCTTTGGCGGGGCGCGATAGTCCGGCGCCAACGGCGGCAGGTACTTGACGCAGACCTCCGGCATTGCGCGATAGATGTCCGGGTTGAGGCAGAGCCGCGCGACCGCCGCCTTCTTCAGTCCGAAGCTCCACAAGGTGCGCGCATCGAGCCGCGCCGCGCAGCCGGGATCAGGGATCGTGCTGCCGAAGCTAAAGCCGGTTCCGACAAAGGCCCCGCCGCCGGAAACCGAGCCGAGGCACGTTTCGAGCCCGGCCGCGGCCAAGCCCGGCGCGACAATGCCGGGCACGCTCTTGACCGTTTGCTCGGCCGGCACGTTGCTGTTGGTGGTGATTGCGGCGACGCCGACTCCCGTGCCGCCCTGCCCCGAAATCGCCTGTGCGTTCGAGGCTGACTTGGCAAGGCCGAGGCCCGTTCCCGTCGTCGTCGATGATTGAGCCCATGCAAGTTCGCTCGCCGCCATCGTGATGATGGCAGCCAAAAACAGCTGCTTCATGTGCAGTGCTCCGCGCGCCGGTGAAATGTAAATTCACAAGCCGCCCGCCGACGGCAACACGAAGAAGAAAAAGCTGTTCTTGCTTGCTCACGAGACGCAATGCGTCGGTGAACTCTTCAATGACTAAAATTTATCTCAAATTTTACCATGTTTCATCTGCAGACTTGTTTCGTGGTTAACAGCGGCCGCCATCGCTCGCTAACTAACAGGTTGACGTCAGCCATCGTTCGCGGTGATGACGCCACGCGGTTGATGTCCGCTATAGGCAAAATCGGCCGCTCGGCTCTCGGGTGGCTCGCTTCTGGTTCGGTCCTGTGGGCGAACATCCAAGCGGCATCGGGGAGATCCGCTACGGTCCCGCTGCAAATTTCAGCGTCGTGGTCGATAACGCTCCCTGCGAACTATGCGGGCGGCAAATCGAGGCCGTCGGGCAGCCTGATCCAAAGCACGGTTTGCGCGTCTGGGGAGTGACGAGACAGATGGCCCTTGCCGTGTGTGTCCTCCACCAACACGAACTCGCCCGCAGCGACGTGGCGCACCTCGCCGTCGCTCGTCTCGTATTCGACCGCCCCGGTCAGCCTGACAGTCAATATGCGCGACGGAACTGTGTGCCAATCAACCTGTCGCATGCCGGCAGGGATCTGAGTAAACTCGATGCTCGACGCGAGATAGCGCCCGGACACTTGAAACGGCTTGGCACCGGGAGCAACGGTCAGCTTCGCCGTCATGGGGATTTCCACTTCGCCGAAGTGAGATTCACCGTCCGGGGTGGCGTAGATCCGAAGACACTTCATCAGCTGTCCTTCACTTCCCTGCTCTGGCGCTTCGCCAATAGCGCGAATTTATTCGCATCGCCAGTGAGGCCTGGGCTGTGCAGGCCGCAGCGCCAGCAACAAAGGAGCGAGTCCGCCCGATCCTCAGGAGCGGACGCCGTGACTTTACGCATGTGGCCAGCTCAAGCCGATCCGGACATCACCAGTGAGAGGCCGCGCACCCGCTATCGACGGCGTGCGCAGCTCAACGTTTCTGGTACGGATGGAAGATGTGGTCCTTCGCCTTGACGGCCACATGGCATGCGTGTCCGCAATCTGAGGGGCTGGGATCAGCTGCGAAACTGTCCGATCCGGCATCGTAGTTGAACAGCGCGTATCCCCAGCCGCCGCTTTTCGGAAATCGCTGGCTGTCCTTTTCCATCACGAACGCCTGCGTGAACACGTCGGGCACATCCACGGCGAATGGGGCTTCCGTGCTCTTCTTTGGTTTCCACTGAAGCTTCGCGATCTTGGAGCCATCCGGGAAAGGCTGGCCGTTGCCCGGAACGCCGGCCTTGTACGCCTCGATCATGGTCGGATTGGCGACGATCACCTTGAGGACTTCGTCGGTCCGTGCGGAAGAAACCACCGACCAGTCCTCGTATCCCTTGAAGTCCGAGAACGCGACCCCGTCCGGCGATTTCAGGGCGTATTTGTCCTCGGCGTAAGCGGCCGCGGCGCCGAGCGCTGCCGTGGCTATCGCAATCGAAAGCTTGGTTTTGCGCATCATGGCGGTCCTATCCCAATGGGCGAAGCTGAGCTTATTTGCCTCACGTTTTGAACGTCAATGTCGGCGAGCAGCGTCCGCTGAGCAAGCGGATGAGTCAGAGCCGTGAGGTCGAGACCGTAATGGCCCCTGCCCGGCGCCAATGAGTCCTGAAGTCGCCGGCTGTTATCTGCCGCTGTGTTGTCTTTTGGTCTTGTGAGCTTGCAGGTATGAGGAAGCTCCCTATGCCCGCAGTATTGCTGCGCCGAGTATATTCCAAGGCGGAACCGGGTGATCTGATCCATGTTAGAAAAGCGCTCCGACGAGGATCCCCTGAGCGCGATCGACAAGGGCCTTGCACACGTCCGTTGTCTCGACTTAGCCCGGACCGGGGTCAGCTTGTGCGCGGTAACATCCCGTTAGCTTCGAGGCCTGATGGCGCGTCGCTCGAACGTGAATTCTGGTATGGAATCGCGGCATGAGCAGCTTGTTTGTCATCTCAGCGCGCGAGGCGCCTGTCGCGGTCGTCCTCCGCCGCGGGCCGTCGAAGCAGGTCCTGCTGCTCAAATGGAACCTAACGACCGACAAATTACAGCCGGGTCAGTGGTTCAAGGGACGCATCTATGAACGTCGGTGCGATCTATCGCCGTCCGGAGATTTGTTGATCTATTTCGGGGCCAAATTCAAACCACCGTTCTATTCCTGGACGGCGATCAGTCGACCACCCTACTTCAGCGCTTTAGCGTTGTGGCCGAAAGGCGACACGTGGGGCGGCGGTGGTGTTTTCGATAAGGACCATTCCGTGCGGCTCAATCATTCGCCGGGCCAGGATGATCTCGCGCCGGACTTCTCGCTCCCGAGCAACCTGAAGATCGCTCAGTTTGGCCAGTATGCCGGCCACGGCGAGGACTTTCCGATCCACCATTTCTTGCTTGAACGGAATGGGTGGAAATACTGCGGTCGAACCACAATGGATAGCCCAACCCCTCATTGCGCTTATCCGATCGTGTACGAGAAAAAGATCGACACCGGCCTGACATTGCAAATGCAGATGCGCGGCTCAGGGAAAAGCGGTGGCACCCGGTATCGAACGGATCACATCATCTTTGATAGCGAGGGCAACGAGCTATTCAAGTTGCCGGGCACGAACTGGGCGGATTGGCATGATCGCCATCTGCTGTTTGCCAAAGGCTGCAGACTGTTCCGGCTGCGCAAGGATCGGTTTAGCCAATATCTCAATCATGGCGACCGCGCCCTGAAACTGGTCGCGGATTTAAGTTCGCTGAAGTTCGAAGAACAGGCGCCGCCTCACAAGGCGATGCTCTGGTAGTTGCCAAGAACAATCGCATCGTTAACTAACGCGCCGCAAATGGTGAGGAGAACTGATCGCTAGGCATGAGCTTAGGACGGGCGCGATCGCGAGTTTCTTGCTGAGAGCACCCTTGAAATGGTATACTGCCATCGACTTGGCGCCGGCGTCTGCACTCACCTCTACGAAAACGTACGTCCGCGACAACAGAAAGAATGGACGGCGCTCGCGGCATTGCCGCCGCAGCAATCGCGGCTCAATCTCACCGATCCCAGAGTAGGTTCACCGCCTCGATGAAGATCATTCCGGAGACCAAGGACTTATTTTCGTTAGTATTGCGGACGGACTTCTCGAACGAAGCCGCCTGGCACTTGATTTGCGCAGCGATGCAAGAATCCGTGGAAGGGTATGACGGCGCAGATTTCCGAGCTTATGTGGAATGCATCAGCGACCGGGACTATGAAGGGTTGACTCTTGAACAGCTCATTCCCCTCGCAGCGAACCACTTTTTCATGTTTGTCGTCGATCTAACCTCGCTCACACATCCTGAGCGTCCAATTCTCGTCGTGGATCTGCACGACGAACTCGGCCGCACCTTTCGTGTTATTCCGGCCGAGGTATACTGCGTGCAGAATAATCTCTCCGTTTGGAATATGGGCTTCTGTGAATTCGCGGACAATGTTGATCCAGACGGGATTTTCCGCGGCTTTGATCGGACCGGAGATCGGCCGCTCCCGTGACTGGCTGTCTGGAAAACGCCATACGTCGCATTTGGGCCACACCCGGACGTCAGGCTTGCGGAAGTCCACTCCCCAATCGTGACGTAGGCAGCGAAGCGCTCTAGATTCGATGCCGTCATCTTTTCGCGTAACGCCGGCATTCCTCTCCGCAAGAATGCCCTGGCCTGCCGAGAACCTCACGGGCGCTGAACATGGTCGATGGACCGAAGAACCTCGTCGAGCTGCTGGCGCAACTCAAACATCGGGAGATCACCGACATCGTCGGCGTGGTCGGCCCGCTCGGGGCCTGGGGGTCGGAAATCCCCGGTCGCACGCACAACTTGATGTTCACCCTCGAGCCCTGGCGATATGAGGGTGGCGCGATCCAGGACCGTAAGCTCACGATCCGTGGTGCCGTCAGCGAGGCGACACGTCGTTCGTCCCTGATGCGGGTCAAGGCGTTCGACGTCGTGCGCATTCGCGCCCAGGTCGCGGACGAGAACGCGTTTGGAACGCCGCAAGGCGAACTCGTCGACATCGTCGCGGTGATGTATGACGGCGATGCCGACCTCACGAGCCGTGCGGAGGCGCTGGGCCGGCCCGTCAGGGTCAACGACGACAGGTTCGGCCTGTTCACCCTGGATCGCCGGGTCAACTGGTTCGAGACCACTGCGACCTGGATATCGAACGAGGTCGTCTTGCGCCTCTCGATGTCCGGATGTGACAATGTCGAGCGGCTGATCGCGTTGGCACACGCATTGTGGAACTCTCAGGCCAAATGGGACCAGGCTGTCCGCGCGTGCGCGGTGACAAGCCTGCTTGACCTCAAGAACGAGAACTGGCTTGCGGATGACGAGGAGGAGGTCACCGCCGAAGAGTTCTTCGACAGGATCACACCGCAAGGGATCGTCCTCTATCAGACCGGCCGTTTCGAATTCTCGTGCCATGACGATGATATGTTCGGCGGTCACGACATTGAGGTGATCGGAAACCTGTTTGATGGTGCGCACTCGGCGGATATTCAGTGATAACGTTCTCACTCGCGCATGGTCTTGCCCGCGAACCGGTTGACCATCGAAGACAATCAGCAAGCCTTGGTCGGAGGCTATCCGTCCTCACGCGATCCCTTGCAGTGACCCGAGTTCGAAACGATGTCGCCAAAGCTTCCGCCTGAACCCGCCGACGCCGCCGCACGCCGGGCAGCGAGGCCCGCAATCGTCTATCCCGCCGGCGCGATGCCGCGGCCCGACATGGCCGTACTGGAGGCCGCGCGCGCGACACTGGTGAAGACCGACGAGATCGTGGTGCCGCCGCGCGATGCGCGGACGTTTCGCGTCTCACGCGGCCAGTTTGTCCGCATCGTCAGCATCGAAGGCCCGCAGGTCGGCGATCTCAATCTCTGGAACGCCGACGATCTCGCCGAGCGCTTCTTCAGCGGCAAGACCCGGGCGCTGCACGCCACCCATGTCAGCACCGGCGACCGGCTCTGGAGCAGCATGCCTTATCTCAGGCCGATGGCGACCATCAGCCATGACACGCTCGGCTGGTATGGCTGGGACGCCGATGGCGCCGGCGTGCATGACGTGATCGGCACGCGCTGCGATCCCTACACCAACACGCTGTTGAACGGCCGCGCCTATGACTTCTGCTGCCATTCCAACCTCTCGCGCGCGCTCGGTGCGGAATTGAAGGCCGCGCCTGATACGGTGGAGCACCACGTGCACGACGTGCTCAACGTCTTCATGTGCACCGGCTTTACGGCGGACACGCACCAATATTTCATGAAGGCGAGCCCGGTCCGCCCCGGCGACTTTATCGAGTTCCTGGCCGAGATCGACCTGCTCGGCGCGCTATCGGCCTGCCCCGGCGGCGACTGCAGCGCGACGCATTCGAGCGACGCTGCCGCATGCCACCCGCTCAAGGTCGAGATCTTTGAGCCGGATCGATCGACACTTGCCAACTGGCCGTGGCCGGCGCCGAGCGATTACCATCGCCGCCATGGCGGACCTGACTAGGTTCGATGCCCTCGAAAATTGGTCGGGAATTGCGGGCTACGCGCGAGCATTGCCGCCCAAATGCCCGCGTTGGGGCACGAGCTGCTCTCCGGACCATTTTGACGCGCCACGGCCGGTGGACGGCGATAGCTGCCACCTTGCTGCAGCACGAAAATCGGCAGCCCCGGGGCCAAGTATGGGCCAAGT
>NZ_JBNPTT010000019.1:0-44519 GCF_051167795.1 Bradyrhizobium sp. HKCCYLS1011
GTGATGCCGGTGTTGGCGGCCTGCAGCACCTGCACGCCGTTGCCGATACCATCGAGCAGATTGGAGATGTCGGAAGCACGGTTGTCGAGCCCCTGCGCGGTGAAGAAGTTGGTCGGGTTGTCGAGCGCCGAGTTGACCTTCTTACCGGTGGCGAGGTTGTTCTGCGTGGTGGCGAGAAGCTGTGCGGTCGACTGCAGCGAGAGCAGGTTCTGACGCACCGACGCGGAGAGAACGATACCTGACATTATTCAAACCCTTCTGGTGTGAAATTCAGTCCTGATCCCTTCGAGATCAGGCGAAGCCCTCGACCGACTTCGCGATCGGGGCGACGCGATCAAGGTGAATGGGAGTGGCTAACAAAAACTGAAGGCCGGGCGCGCCGGACCATCCGCTGCCGCATCCTTGGGCGCCTGCAGCGGGCTGCGGCCCGAGGCGGCCCATCGAAAGCCCGTTGATAACACAGCGCATTTACCATGAGCCCGGGCCGTTTACCGGGCGTTAACCTTGTTCGGAAAGGATTTGCCGTCCGCCGACCGGCCTTCGAGCGCGGCAACGCACGGCGATCTACTTCATTTCCCAAGCTCGCCAAGCGCCGATAGCAGGCCTGCAAACACCCGGCTCGCCACATCGGCAAGACACGGCAACGGAGAACAAGGATGGCCCTGAAAGTCGAACTCAAGCCGCACGAGCGAATCATCATCGGCTCCTGCGTGATCACCAACACCGATCAACGCGCGCGGCTCCTGATCGACGGCGACAACATCCCGATCCTGCGCGAAAAAGACATCATGACGCCGGAAAACGCCGATACGCCGGCGAAGCTCGTCTATCTGGCGGTGCAGCTGATGTACATCTCGCCGGGCACCGACGCCAGCCATGGCACCTATTTCAACCTGCTGCGCGACATCATTACGACCGTGCCGAGCGCCTGGCCGCTGATCGAAGCCATCAACGCCCACATTCTCAATGGCGATCTCTATCAGGCGCTGAAAGAAGCCAAGAAGCTCGTCGCCTATGAAAAGACGCTCCTGGAGCAGGCTGAAGCCGAGCAGGCGAAGGCTGCCGCCGCATCAGCCGATTCCGACGTCAGCTCCGCGGCCTGATCATCTGGCTTAGTTCAGAAAAGCCGGGCCCGCTCATACTGCAAAACGCGCCGCCTTTGCTGTGCTTCACAGCGCCAATGGCGGCGCTTCGATCTCCATGAGCGCCGGCTCGCCGGCCGCACGTTGCCGGCCGAACATCAAGACCGCAGCAATCAGGGCATCGATGTCGCGCTCGTCGGTGCGGTGATTGACGATCGCCGCACGGATCGCCAGTCGGCCGTCGAGCATCGTGCTCGATGGTGCGGCGATCCCCGCCTCCTGGATGTCGGCGATGACCTCGCCATTCACCGCATTGGAATCGGCGGCGCAATAGCGGAAGCAGACGATATTGAGATTCACCGGCGCCATGAGTTCGAGCTCCGGCTCCGCGTGCACCCGCGCTTCGAGATATCTGGCGAGCTCACAGGTGCGCGCAATCATCGCGCCCAGCCGGTCGGCGCCGAACGTCTTCAACGTGAACCAGGTTTTCAGCGCGCGAAAGCCGCGCGACAGATCGGGGCCGAGATCGCACGGCCACTGGCCGCCGCCTGCAAGTCCCCGCGCCTCCCGGCGCAAATAGGCGGCCGGCGCGGCGAAGGTCTCGCGATGGCGTTCACCGTCGCGCACCAGCAGGAAGCCGGCGTCGTAAGGCACCTGCCCCCATTTGTGGAAGTCGAGCGCGATCGAGTCCGCCTGCTCGATCCCGGCAAGCCGAGGTGCCAACTGCGGCGACAGGATCGCCAGCGCACCGAACGCGCCGTCGACGTGAAACCACAGCTTCTCCTCGCGGCAGAGCGCGGCCACCGCGGCGAGATCGTCGATCGCGCCGATATCGACCGTGCCGGCTGACGCCACCACCAGGAACGGACGCAGCCCCGCTTTGCGATCGTTGGCGATGGCACTGCGCAGCGCCGCGATATCGATCCGATGGTCGCAATCCACCCCGACACAGCGCAATGCGTTGCTGCCGAAGCCGGCAATATCCATTGCCTTGCTGATGCAACCATGCGCAGCCTTCGACGTATAGGCCCGCAGCAATTCTCCGGTGCCCGCGATGCCCTGCTGGCGAACACCGGGCCCAAGTGCGGCCCGCCGCGCCACCAGGACGGCCATCAGATTGGCCATCGAGGTTCCAGTGACGAACAGGCCGCTCGCACCGGGCGGAAAACCGAACATCTCCCGCGTCCACGCGACCACCTGCCGCTCGACCTCGATCGGCATGTGATCGCGTCCGCCGAGATTGGCGTTCAGGCCCGCCGCCAGCATCTCCGCCAGCATCCCGACCACGGATCCGCCGCCATGCACCCAGCCCATGAAGCCCGGATGCACATTGCCGACCGCGTAAGGAACGACGTGCTCGGCAAATTCGCGATAGACCTCGCCAAGCTCGCAGGGCGCGTGCGGCAGGGGTTCGCGAAACCGCGCACGCGTCTCCGACGGAATTGGCTGCCAGACCGGTCGCGCACGGATATTGGCGACGTAGTCGATCATGTCATCGAGCATGCGATGACCTTGCGCACGGAGATCATCCCAATCCTGCGGATCGAGCGTCTGCCGCTCGGATTGGCTGATATCCGGCGCGACGCTCATGCGGCCTGCTCACGGGCGCTCGCCACCCGCCCCTCGATCATGCTAACGAAGGCTGCGAAGATCGTCCGCATCTGCGGCGGCTTATAAGGGAACACCTCGGGCTGATCCATGTTGTGCACGACGGCCGTATTGTCGGCCTCGAACACCAGCAGCGAGCCGTCCCTGGTCTCGGCGCAATCGATGATGAAGTAGTCGAGCCCGATACGCTCGGCGAGCGCCGCAAGCGCGGTGCGATGCCGTCGCCCGAAGCCGATGTCGAACGTCTGCATGAAGGTGGCTTCCTCGAAGCGCTTGGCTTCGTTCGCCGCCATCCCTGCATTGAGATACCAGATGTCCCAGCGTGCTGCGATCGCCATGTGGCAGGCATAGGGCCGGCCGTCGACGAAAACGATGCGATATTTGCGAAACAGGCCATCCTCGCTCGCATAATCGATAAAGGGCGCGACAAAGAACTCCTGCTCGTCGTGCTCATCGAGATAGAGCGAGAGCTCGATCGGCTCATCGAGCTTGGCGAGACCGACGCCGGCATGCGATCCACGCGGCCGGATGATGATGGGAAAGGCGAGATCGGTGGCGATCGTGGTGATCTGTTCCCGCTCTTCCGCGATCTCGGTCAGCCGTTCGCGGACAGCAGCGACCGTCGCGGGCATCATGAGGCCTTCGATGCCGGCGAGCAACCGGTGCAGCTTGTCGCGATCGAGCTTTGCGATCAACCGCGGCGGATTGAGCAGCGGACGCGGCCAGCGCGCCGCCACTTGGTCGATCTGTTGCAGCGTATGCTGGCAGTCCTCCGAATCGGAGGCGATGACGATGGCGACATCATGCTCCGGCAGCGGCGACGGCAGCTCCACTCCCGGAATCACGTACAGCGTCATCAGCTCGATATCGGCGTCCTCGAGCAGGAACTCGATCGGCGTGTTGCTGCCCATATCGGTTGCGGCAGCGAGCGCCAGCACGCGCAGCCGCGGCGCTGCGCTCCCGCATGGCGCACGATACAATTGCTGCGCCTGCAGGACGTCCTGCTGGATGGCAAGCCCGGCGGATTTGTCGCCCAGCAGCTGCGCGAGCAGCGCGACATCGAGCCCCTCACCCGCTTCCGCACTGCCGTCGAGCAGCTTGGCGATCAGCCTGCCCCACAGCGGCCTGAGGTCATTGCCATCGAAGGCCGCCTTGGCGAGCTTGGCGAGGCCGATGCGGTCGGCGATCTGCGCAGAAGCCGACACTGCGAGCACGTCAGATACCATCACACATATCCCTGAGATCCCGGCTGCCCACATCAGCGATAAGCAGCTCGATTTTGGCAATCACGTCCGCGATGCGGCCGATTTCCGCGTCGATATTGACGCGGGTGGTCGTGAGATCGTCGCTCCAGGTTTCGATCACCTGCCGCGCGCCGAGGCACAGGCGCAGCAGCGCCGTCGGACCGCTGCCGGGCACATCGATGCGAACCGGCTGGCCGATCAGGCATTGGCGCGCGGCAACCTCGGCCGCCCCGCCGCTGAAGCGAGCGCCGAGATCGTGCTGGAGCGCGCGATAGATCAGTTGCACCTCGCCGGCGCCGAGCAGCCGGCCGTCGCGCTGGAGCGCGAACGGAAAAATCGTCGGGAATCCGAATTCGTCATCATCCGCGTCGGCGCTCGCTGCGGCCGTCGCGAGCGGCCGCAAGACCGGCGAAAGCATCAGGAGGCTCTCGGTGACGCCGCCGAGCTCGCACAGCACCTTGCGACGATAGCGATCCGGCACCTGATAATAGGCCGCGATCTCCGCCAGCGCCGCTTCCCAGCGCAGCCACTGACCGATATTCGCCCGCGCCGGCGACGCCGCGCGCAGTGCGGTCCAATTCATCGGCCAGTCGCTGCGGCTGACATAGTCGGACAATCCGGCTGCAAGCGCAGCGCCGCGTTCGACAGACTTTGCGAGCTGCGGCGGCACCAGCACCGCGCCGCTGAAGGCCGGCCCGCCGAAGAATTTGGAGCCTGTGACGAGCACCAGATGGCCGCGATCAAGACAGTCGCTGATACGCCGGCGGCTCAAACGCATCTGGCAGGCATCGACCACGATCTGGACTTGCCCCGGCCAGCGACGCGCGATCTCGTCGAGACACGCCCGATCCGGCGCACGCCAGCCGAGCTTCGATGCATCCATGACCTGCAGCATCACGGCGTGACCGGAGGCAATCGCCGTCTCGACCGCGCCGATCAGCACCGAGCCACAATCATCGCGCGGCTCGAGGGTCGCGCAATCGAGCAATGGCACGCCGATGCTGTCTCCGGCGAGACCTTCGACCGGCTGTCCCTTCTGCACGGATGCGCCATGTGCCGTCGTCGCGCCGAAATGGCGGCCGCGCGCGGTGGCCTCGGTGCCGCTGCCGGTCTGATCGGATCCGACCACGATCGTGGTCAGCGCGTCACCGAGCCGCGCCCGCGCCAGGCCAAGCGCATGCAGCTGCGAGTCCGTCCCCGAGGGCGAGAACACGACGCCGACATCGGCGTCGAGGCCGAGCAGCGTCTTCAGCTCCGAGCGCATCTCCTCGGTGCGGCGGTCGAGCGCTTCGCCGACACCGTGATGGATCGCAGCATGCATCAGTTGCTCGCGCGCAAGCTCGGCCCGCGCATAGGCGCGCTCCGAGATGGGCGAGGCCGTACTCGATGCGAAGTTCAGGATTTCGGGCGAAGGCGTCGGACTGCAGCCATAGGCGTTGTGGCCCCAGGGCCGGTCGAGCGCGAGCCTGAAATCACCGCCGTCGATCAGGAGATCGCCGAGCAGCGCAAACAGATCGCGCAAGCCCGCGGACGCCCCGCCCCCACCCAAGCGCTCGAACGCGGCAGTCTGCAGCTGGGACGCAATCGGCGCCATCGTGCGCTCGTCAGGCCGCATCCGCCGCGGTGGCCGCCGCAGCCGGTGCGAATTGGGACGCGACGTTGCCATGAAATACGGACGGACCGACATGGTCGAGGCGGCTGTCCAGATCGGCCCAGATCTGTCCGCCGAGATCGGTCCAGCGCTTGCAGAAGGCGAAGTCCTCGGACAGATAGGTGCCGGTCGCCGGATCGATCATGCATTCGAACAAGGCGAAGCGGTTCGGATTGCCGGCGAGCGCATCGTCCGAGTGCTCGCGAAAGAACTGCAGCGACGCATAGCCCGGATGGGCGCACATGGTCTCCAGCACGCGGCGGCGGATCATCAGGAAACCGGTGCCGGCATAACGCACGCGGGCAAAGCCGTTGACCACCACGACGTGGTCGGGGTTGTCGATCTCCAGCACGTAGTCGAGCGCAGCCGATGGGACATCCGGCCGACCGGTGTGGATCGCCCGCTTGGCCTTGTTCCAGTTCACCCGCTTGATCGGATAGACGCCGGCGACCATGTCGCCGCCCGACTCGATCAGGCGGAACACCTGCTGCGGCGTGAAGCCGATATCGGCATCCACGAACAGAAGATGTGTCGCGGTCGGATCGTTGAGAAACAACGTGACCAGATTGGCTCTCGCCCGCGTAATCAACGCGTCACCGTCGCGCATGTGGACGGTCAGGTTCACATTGGAGGTCGCCCGCAGTTCCCGCTGTAGCGCAAAGATCGAGCTCGCATAGATGCTCGACACCTGCCCGCCGAAGCAGGGTGTCGCAATCACAAGATGGATCCGCTCATTCACGTCGGTCACGACTGCCTCCGAAGGACGCAAAGCCACACAGGGAACGGTTCGCCCCAGATCTGAACAAAGGTTAAACAGACGTGGTTAACGGAAGCCTAACCGTGCCCCATCAGCCGGCCGGCAGGTATTTGACCAGCGACAGCTGCGACAGCATCGAGGTGGTCTGGTAAGAGGCCTGCAGATTGGTCTGCAGCTGCAGGATCTCGGCTGCGACCTCGTTCTGCGTGATGCCCTCGGTGCCGTCGATCAGGCTCTGCAGCGCCGCCTTCGACTGCGTCTGCCGAGCCCCGGCATCCTTCATCGTGGTCTGCGCATTGGCAAAGTCGGTCTGGATATCCGAGATCGTCTGCTGCCCGGTCGCCGGCGTCAGGTCGGCGGCGATTCGCTGCGAGAGCGCTGCGATCTGGGCGCCGGAATTGGGAGCCGTCGGCGATGCCGAGACGGCGGCATAGACCGCCGTCTGCTGGATCGCCTGGCGGATCGCCTGCTCGTTGGCCTGCGCTCCGAATTGCACGCTCTGGGAGGTGTCGACACGGACGCTGGAGGTCGAGCGCGCCGCGCCCGGCGCGTTGTTGCCCGTGTACCAAGCCACCGTGTTCGCAGCGCCAGACGTCAGGCTCGTGGCCGACCCGAGCGGTGAGCCCGAGACGCGCAGCGGAGAGCTCGCGGTCACCGTGCCGCTGAAGCCGAGCGCCTGGAAAGCCGCCGAGTTCGAGCTCGTGATGCTGAGATCCGGGGCGTCATTGGTGTTGATCGTGATCGCGCCGCCGCTGACGGTCGACGGCGTCTTGGTGCCGGTGATTTGGTCGATCTTGGACAGCAGGGTCTGGACGCTGTCGGTGACGTTGAGCTGGTTGCCGGTCGCGCCCGACGCCACGAACGTCAAGGTCTTCCCGTTCACGGTGATGGTATCACCAGCCTTGAAATTGGTTGCGATCGAATCCGTCGCGGCGGCGCCGGACAGCAGCGTTGCGCCCGTGATCGGCGCCGCGGCCTTGTTGTTGACGGCGCTTCCGGTGGCCACGCCGTCGGAGAAGAAGTTGTTGCCCGCCGCGATGGCCGAAGCCGCCACCAAGGACGTGTTGGCGAGCGTGCCGATCCCGCTGTTCAAGGCCGCATTCAGGTTTGCCGAGGTGGCCGCCGGGGTGGCGCCGATCGCGAATGTATTGGGCTGCGCCGGCGTGGTGTTCGAGGCGGTGAGCTTGATCGACTCGGTGGTGCCGTCAGGCAGATTGAACACGAAGCTGATCTGGTCGCCCGGGTTCGGATTGCCGGCGGTGAGATCGACCGACACCGAGGACGGCGACCCTGACGGACCGGTGACGACGGCATTGGTCAAGGACGAGCTGACGGAGTTCAGCTTCAGGCCGAACGGCGAACCTGCGACATCCTCCGACAGCGTGATCGGCATGGTCGCCGGGGCCGACAGCACCAGGCGTCCCATGCCGGAGGTGCCGAGATCGGCCTGTTGCCGCTCGGCAATCACCTGCTTCAGTCCGGCTTGGGTGGCGGTGCCGTTGAGGATGTCGTCGGCGGATGCCACTGCCGGCTTGTCGATGGCGGAGCCCGAGAAGATGTAGCGGTCGCCGACCTGGGTGTTGAGCATGCCGACCATCGCAGCCAGGTTCGACTGCGCATTCTGCTGACCGATGCTCTGGCCGGTGCTGGTGAGATTTTGCGGCGTCGCAGCCGCCGCGCTCTGAACCGTGCCTGCGGTCTTCGACAGCGACTGCAAGACGGTGTTTGCCGCCTGCACGATGGTGTTGACGTGCGTCATCGTGTCGGTGAAGGCCTGGATGTTCGACAGCTGCGATCGCGCCGCGATGGCAAAGCCCTCGTCGCCGCCCATCCCGGCATAGTTGCTCGATTTCACGCCGGTCGAGAGCTGGGTCGACAGATTGGCGAGCTGGTCGTTGATGTTCCGAACCGAGAGCCCGAGCAGAGACGAGCCATAATTGATGCTGCTGATCGACATGTGACGCGCCTTACGGGTTGGCCTGGAGCAGCGTTTGCATCATGCTTTGCACGACCGACATGATGTGGGCATTGGCTGCGTAGGTGTTCTGGACCTGGATCAGGTTCGACATCTCGGCGTCCATATTGACGCCCGAGGTCGAATTGAACTTCTGCTGGAGGGTGCTGACGATCACGCTCTGGCCCTGCTTCAATTGGGTGGCGAGCGTGGAGGCGTTGCCCTGCTGGCTGATGAACTGCTGCAGATAGCTCGACACCGTGCCCTGGAACGGCTGCGCCGCCGAGCCCAGTCCGGTGGTCGGCGAGTAGCTGAAGGTGGCGGAGGTGAGCTGCGAGAACAGGAAATTTGGCCGGGTCGCATCGCCCGCCGCCGTGGGAGGCGAAGTCGAATAGGTCGAGAGCTTGGTCGGGTCACTGACCAGCGCCGGATTGACGGAGATCCGCCCGGCAAGGCCGGTCATCTGCGAGCCGGTCGAGGTGATCGCGCCGGTATAGAGCGCGGTGCTGCCATCGGTGAACACCGGGAGCTGTGGATTGCCTGAGGCGAGCGACTGCGCGGTCGTGGTCACCGAGGCCGCATTGACGGTTGCCTGGCTGGTGCCGTCATCGGTGATGCGCAAGGTCGAGCCGGAGGGATTGGCAAATTGCAGATGCGCGCCTCCGAGCGCACTGTTCAATTGCGTCACCACCGACGCCATGCCGAGCGAGAAGTTCACGCCGACATAGCTCGGGTTTGCGCCCGCCGCGTTCTGCAGCGGCAAAGCGGCCGGATCGGTCACATTGACCACCTTGATCTGGCGCTGGACGTTGCTGGAATCGGTGTAGGTCAGGTTGATCGTGTTGCCGGGCAGCACGCCCGAGGTCGAGACGTCGAAGCCCGCAGGCGGACCGGTCACGGCCGTTCCCGCGGTGGTCTGGTCAGACAGCGCAGAGGACATCGTCGCCGCGAGCTGATCGACCTGGGTCTGCGCCTGCACCAGCGTCTGGTCGCGCAGCTTGAGGTCGGCCGCGATCTGGCCGGATCCGAGCAGATTGTTGGCGACGACGTCGATCGATACCCCGTTGGAGAGCTTGAGGTTGAGCTGGCCGACCCCACTCAGCGTCGGATTGGTGTTGTAGAGCGAGGTAGCGTCGAGCGATCCTGGCGAGGAGAACGTGAACTGCGAGGCGAGCCCGGCGCCGACCAGCTGGATGCCCGAATTGGTGAACACGCTCACCCCGTTCGTGGAGTCGCTGACGACGCGGATGTCGACATATTTGGACAGCGTGTTGATGGCGTTGTCGCGCTGATCCTGCAGCGTGGCGGCAAGCGGATCGGACGGATCGGTCCCCTGCAGCCGGCTGTTCAGGTCCGCGATCTGGGCAATCGCCGCGTTGGCCTGGGCCGCCGAATTGCCGATGTCCTGCTCGACATTGCTGCGCAGCGTCTGGATGCCCTTGGTGGTGTTATTGAGGTTTTGCGCCAGCGTCTGCGCCGCCGACAGCGCCACCGACTGGGCGGATTGGCTGTTGGAATTGTTGGACAGCGATTGCAGCGCGCTGGTGAAATTGTTCAGCGCCGTCTCCAGCGTGCCGGAGCCGCCGGGCGTGCCATACACGCTCTGCAGCTGGCCCAGGATGTTGGCGATCTGATCAGTATAGGCTCCGGTCGAGGTTTCGGTGCGGAGCTGGTTCTGCACGAACAGATCCAGCTGACGGCTGACTCCGACGGTCTGCACTGTGGAGCCGAAGCCGCCGCTGGCGACCTCGATCTGATTTGGATTTTGCGCGACATAGCCGGGCGTCTGCGCATTGGCGACGTTCGACGAGATGATCGAGAGCGCCGCCTGCGTGGACCGCAGGCCGGACATCGCAGTGGCCAGCGCCGAACTCAAACCCATGATGGTACCTGCCTTAGATCATGTCAGAACGCGTCGAACGAATACGATCAGCGCAGCGTGTTCAGGAGATCCTGAACCATGCTGTTCGCCGTGGTGATCACCTTGGTGTTGGCGGAATAGGCCTGCTGGGTCACGATCAGTTTGGTGAACTGATCGGCGATGTCGGTATTGGAGCCCTCGAGCGACGATCCCGCGATCTTGCCGGACGCGCCGATGATCGCCTGCCCCGACTGGTCCGTCACCTCATAGGCGCCGCCGTCCAGCGCCTTCAGATAGTTGGTGCCGTTGAAGTGCGAGAGCGTCACCTGCGCGAGGCTGATGGTCTGCCCATTCGAGAAGGTACCGACCACGATGCCGTTATTGTTGACCGCAACCGATTGCAGCTGACCGGCCGGGAAGCCGTTCTGCTGGATCTGGTTGATGGTCGCAGCACCGGAGGTGCTCGCAAATTGCGACAAGGCCCCGGACGAGATGTTGAGGCTGATCGTGCCCAGCGAGACGCCGTCGACAGACACGTTAGGAATGGAGATCGAGGACGAGGTCGGCGATTTCAGCGAACCGTCGGTGTTGAAGGTGAAGTTGGTGCCGGTATTGAGCCATGCCACCGTCGACCCGGTTGCCGTCGAATTGGTCTGGTAGAACAGATTCCAGGTGTCCGTATGCCCCGGCCCGAGGGTCGAGCTGTCGGTCTTGGCCCAGCGCAGTTGCACGTTCACCGGCGTGCCGGCGGAGTTGTAGGTGGTCACCGCACCGCCGCTGATGGTCTCGTTGGTGAAGTTCGTCAGATCGTTGCCCACGACGATGCCGGTGCCGGGGCTGGAGTTGCGGGTCAGTGTCACCGGCGAGGTGAGGCCGAGGGCGGCGAAGCCGCCCGCCGTGCTGGCGACGCTCCAATCTTCACCGCTGCCGGAATGCAGAGTGATCGCACCGCCAGAGATGGTCGGCGCAACGCCGGTGACGGCGCCGATCTTGTTGAGCAAGGTGCCCACGGAGTCGCCCACGTTGATCTGATTGCCGGTGGCGCCGGAGGCGACGAAGGTGAAGGTGACGACGTCGCCGGCGCTGCCGGTCAAGGTGATGGTGTCGCCGGGAGCGAAATTGGTCGCGACCGAGTCGGTCGCCGCGCCACCCGACAGCAGGGTGTTCGCCGTGATCGCGGTCGAGTTCTTGTTGTTCGCCACGGTGCCGGTCACCGTCTTGTCGCTGTAGAAATTGGTGCCGACGGGAAGCGGCACATTGGACAGATCGGCCGAGTTGAGGCCGCCGGCCGCGGTCAACGTGCCGGAGGCGGCGGTGGAGCTGGCCTGCGTCTTCGGCGTGGTCGGCAGGTTGGCGCCATATTGAATGGCGGTCGTCGCCTGGGCCGGCACGAAGTTATTGGCGAATTTGAGCACCTGCGGCACGTTGCCCGTCGGGTTGCCGGTCTTGGGATCGACCGTCATACCCATCAGGTAGTAGCCGGCGCCGTTGATCAGATTGCCGTTGGCGTCGAGCTGGAAATCGCCGCGACGGGTGTAGTTGGTGACGCCGGAGAACACCGGCGCGTTGTCGACCATCGAGGTCGCCTTCTGCACCGAGAAGAAGCCGTCGCCATTGATCGCCATGTTGGTGGCGACCGTGGAGGTCGAGACCGTGCCCTGGGTGGTGATGGTGGCCTGCGAAAAGGCGGTGACACCGCCGGCGTTCTGGCGGGTCGGGTTGGTCGCGGCCGGAATGAGATCTTCGAAGTTCGTTCCGATGCCCTTGTAGCCAACCGTCGAGGCGTTCGCGATGTTGCCCGAGATGTTCTGCAGCGCGAACGACTGCGAGGAGAGGCCGCTGACCGCAGTGTTCAGCGCATCGAAGATACCCATACCATTGTCTCCACATTGACCAGACGTCGGGCCGAGCCCTGACCGCCATTCGCGGAGACTGTCGCAATCGCTGTGCCAGAAACGAATCTGACGCAAGATCAATACGTTAGAAAACTACAGCGTAAAAAAACCGCCGCCAAAAGTGGTGAACAATTGCCGAGCCGGCAAGTCTTGCCGAGTCGGCGCGTGCTCCATCGCGCTCCGGACTCGATGCTTTCGCATAGCCGTCGCGTCGTTCAGGTCGCCGATATCCTTTGAACGGGCGAGCCGGCCAATTCCGTCACGTCGCAGACGAACTTGCAGGATGAAAATTGAGCGCGAACCCGTCCATGCAGTAGCGCAGACCGGTCGGCTTCGGACCATCGTCGAAGACGTGGCCGAGATGACCACCGCAGCGGCGACAATGCACCTCGGTGCGCGCCATGCCGAAGGTGCGGTCCTCGCGGGTCGCGACCGCATTGTCGAGCGGCCTGAAGAAGCTAGGCCAGCCGGTGCCGCTCTCGAACTTGGTGTCGGAGGAGAACAGCGGCAGGTCGCAGCCGGCGCAGGCGAAAGTGCCCTTGCGGTGCTCCTTCAGCAGCGGGCTGGTCCAGGGCCGTTCGGTGCCCTCCTGGCGCAGGATCTCATATTGCTCGGGGGTGAGCTGCGCACGCCATTCGGCATCGGTTTTCTCGACTTCGAATTTCTCCGCCGCCCGCGCTGGCGCAGAGGCGCCGAACCAGCGCAAGGCGGCAAAGCCGAACAGGCCGGCAAGCGAGGTCAGCATCAGGCGGCGATCGATCATGGCGGTCTCCCTGCAGAGATATGGCTGCCGAAGTTACGACCGGGATCGCGAGACGTTACGGGCAAGCGAGCTCCGATGGCTCACTTTATCGCGAGCGAGGAACACGTCACCTCTCTTCGCCCGCGCCTTCCATCATGTCCGACGGCTGGGGCCGCATCGGCAGCCGGCGCGGCGCGGCGGCTTTCCGCCGGGCTTCGGCCAGCCGGGCCTCGCGCGCCCGCTCCTTGACGCGCACGCGCTCGCGATGCCGTGCCAGGCCGCCGGCAACGGCCGAGCTGCCCCGCGTCCACAGACTGACAACATAGCCGGCGACCCGACCGCTCGCGCCGCCGGCCCAGACCAGCTCAAACGGCGAGAACAGCCGCCAGCGCTCGTCGCCGGCCAGGATGCCCTGCGCAATCAGCTGGCCGGCCATGGCCGAGGTATTGAGACCCTGGCGGCCGAAACCGCTCGCAACCCACAGGCCTTTGCGCAGCTGGCCGACCTGCGGCATGCCGTGCACGGTCTGGCCGGTGACCCCGCCAAAGCTCTCGGTGATCTCGACGTGGCCGAGCTGCGGAAACACGCTGCGGATGCGGCGCGCGACTGCGCCGGCAAAGGCGCCCGGTCGCATCGGCCAGGTGGTTTCAGGACTGACCCACATCAGCCGGTCGCCGTCGACGATGCGGAAATGATCGATACCGTCGGTATCGCTCACCGAGCCGGAAAAGCCGATGGCCTCATGAAGGCGCTCGCCGAGCGGGGCGGTGATCCCGCCGTACCGCCAGACCGGCAGCAACGTATCCGACAGCCGCCGCAGCGGCGCGCCGAGATGGGTGTTGCCGGCCAGCACGATATGGGCCGCGCGCAGCCGCGCCGATGGCGTGACGATGCGCTTGCGCACGCCAGTCGCATCGATGCTCACCACCGGCGTGTCCTCGAAGATGCGCGCGCCGGCGCGCAGCGCCAACCGCGCCAGCGCATGCACATATTTCCGGCCGTCGAGCTGGAACGCGGTTGGATAATGGATGCCGTGGAAATAACGGCCGGTCTTGAGCGCACTGCGGACACGCTCGACCTGCCAGCCCTCCACCTCGGTACCGAAATCCGCGCCAAGCATCTGGAGGTGGCGCAGCAGGCCGTCACCGGCATCGACATTGGAGACTTCGAGCACACCGTCGCTCCGGGTGATCCCGGGCATCATGGCCTCGGTGGCATTGGCGCGAATGAACTCGGCACCGTCCCGGGATAACGCCCACAGCTCCCGCGCATGCGAAAGCCCGACGCGCTCGACCAGATCGGGCAGCGGCAGCGCGAAACCGGGCATCACTGTGCCGGCCATATGGCCGGATGCATTCCAGCCAACCTGACGGCCTTCGAGCACCACCACGCTCGCACCCTGCCGCGCAGCACATAGCGCGACCGTCAGTCCGGCAATGCCCCCGCCGACCACGCAAATGTCGGCATCGAGGTCGAAAGCGAGCCGCGTTCGCCCGCGAGATGTGTCGTCCAATCGCCCCTCGCCGATCGCACTTGTAGAAGTCCCGCCCATGGCGTTTCTTAACCAACCCCATGGGCGCTTGTCACCTCGCGTCATGACGCTTTTAGTGCCCAAGAGGTAGACAAGAATAGATGAAACACAGCCAGACCGATTCGAGACCACCGTTCATGCGCCGATTGATGCTCTTCCGCCACGCCAAGACCGAAAGGGACGCACCGTCCGGCCGCGATCAGGACCGCCGGCTCGATGAACGGGGGCATCAGGATGCCAGCGCGGTCGGCGCCTTCATCGCCCGGACCCCGCCCTTTCCCGATCTCGTGCTGGTCTCGACAGCGGTGCGGGCGTGCCAGACCTGGGAGCTTGCCTGGGACGCGATGCGGGACCGGGTCCCGGAGCCCGTGGTGGAAATGGTGCCGGAACTCTACGCCGCCGAACCTATGCAGCTCCTGCACACCATCCGCCTCGCCGCCGCCAGCGATCCCAAGCAGCTGCTGCTGGTCGGCCACAATCCCGGCATGCATGAGCTCGCGCTCGCCTTGACCGGCGGCGGCGAGAAGGCGGCGCGCCACGAGCTTGCGCACAACCTGCCGACGGCGGCGCTTGCCGTGTTCGACTTCGAGATCGACGACTGGACCGACGTGGCCTTCGGCCGCGGCAGGCTGGTGAAGTTCGTCACCCCGAAGCTGCTGAAGCAGGCGTGAGGCGATTGACAGCGTCACGCGACACGGCGCCTAATCGGCCCAATCCTCATGTGAGGCTTGGGTTGGAGGGAGGTGCAAGATGTTCAAATCCATCCTGGTCCCGCTCGATCTCGTCGACACCGACTTGGCCAAGCCGGCGATTGCGACCGCGGCGACGCTCGCCAACACCTGGGACGGCACCGTGCGCCTGCTCAACGTGCTGCCGATGACGCCGGTGATGCTCGCCGAATATGTTCCGGCCGATTTCGACGCGCAGCAGCGCGAGACCGCGGAAGAAGCGCTGTCGATCGTGGCGCGCGAGTCCGGAATGGCCGAGAACCGCATCTCCTACGCGGTGCGCCAGGGCGGCATCTATCACGAGATCCTGGAGGAAGCTGCCGCGGTCAAGGCCGATCTGATCGTGATGACATCCCATCGCCCGGCGATGCGCACCTATTTCCTCGGCTCCAATGCCGGCCATGTGGTGCGCTACGCCAAATGCTCGGTGCTGGTGGTACGGCACTAGAGCTAGGCTAATCGCCCTCACGGCCACTCGGCGATGAAGCCCTTGGCCTTGTAGGGCTCGATCTTGTCCCATTCAGCAAGCACGCGGCGACGGAGGTCGGGATGGGTGTGCCATCGCTCGTGCGGCACACCAAAACTATCGACCGTGACCAGCATTTTCTCGACCTCAGGCCAATGCCGCTGCAGCGTCATCGGATAGCGGCGGCTGGTCCAGGTGTTGCCGAGGCAGATGACGCTCCTGATTTTGGCCAACCCGAGCGCGGCCTCGAGCACCGGCAGCGAGAAGATCACGTTCTCGCCGGTATTGGTGGCGCGATGCTCATCGAGGATCAGACCGGCGGGAATGCCGCCGGCAACCATCGCCCGCTTGATGACGGCGCATTCTGTCTCATCCCCGCCCGACGTCATGCCGCCGCTGACGATAGCATGACGGAAGTAACCCTCGCGCCAGAGGCGGCAGGCGGTCTCCGCACGCAAGGCTTCCTCGACACGCGTGCCGAACACGAACAGCAGATCCGCCGGTCGCAACGGTGTCGCGATGAGATGCTGCGCGGTGATTGCAGCGATCTCGGTGGAGTCCGGCAGCCGCAACGATCGATCTTGCATCGCATCCGCACCCTCACATGTCACGGGCACAACATGCCGTCTGGTCCTGCGTCGCAGAAGTCACGTTTGATTGCGTTTGATAACTCCTCGCGCCTCACGGCAACAGCTGCGGCGGAATGTGGTCGAAGCTGTAGTTGCAGGGCCTGTTGCGGCTGATGAAGCCGCCGACCTGCCAGGCGAACAGCGCGGCGAAGCCGGCCAGGAACAATGCCCCCCACCACTCCCCGGCCAGCAAGGCACGAACGAGGAGCGCGGCCATGGCAAGCCCGAGCAATGCAACCAGCGCCAGCGCTGCAGCATAGGTCGCCCGTCCAAGGCCGGCGGTCAGCGCCGCCTTGCTGTGGTGCGCAGCAAGCTGTGCATGCAGCGCGATGATGAAGCGGCGATATCCCTCGCTCTGCGGCGCCACCAGGGTCGCGGTCTGCCAGGAGGTCGACAGCAGGCTGAGCCGTGCGCCGCCGCTATGGGTGATGTCGGCGCGAAAGCGACGCGCCTGCATCGACACCGGCCGATAGGACAGCCGGACGGCCGCGATATCGGCATAAGGCCACAGCCCGGCACGTCCACCGACGCGCCAGGCCAGACCTTCGCCGTTGAGCTCGAACTGATGCGCCGCCCCGACCAGCGAGGCCTTGAAGGCGTAGCCGACCGTGCCGTCCTGTGCCGCTGTCGTCATCGCCTGCACGTCAACACCATCTCACAATCTGGGAAGCTTGCACCTCGCGGCGGCCTTATCCTACAAACCGATCATGACCGAAACGACCTATTTTCCCCGCCGGCTGATCCTGGCCGGCGCCATGGGTGCAGGCGTGCTGCTCGCGCTCGCCGTCCACATGCTCGGCGCCCGCTACGGGCTCGATCTCGGCGGGCTGTGGCGGACCGATACCGGCGCGTTCATGCCGGCCGGCTCGGCCATCGCCTGGTGGCTGATCGCAACGGTCGGCTTCGCCGGGGGCTATTTCATCGCCAGCCTGATGCACAGCGCCGTCTCCGGAGAGATCCCGAAACGGATGCAGCATTTCCTGATCGGGATCGGCGTCCTGCTCCTGGTCGGCGCCGGGCAGACGCTGTCCGGACCAAGCCCGACGCCCTCGATCGCCGGCGTGCTGGCCGGCCTCGCCGCGCTGGGGCTCGGCGCATTGATGGCCTTTTGCGGGGCCAATTTCGCGCTGCGCAAGATTTGAAATTCGCGGCTCATCGCTCGCCGTGGGCCGCGCCTCCCCAGCGGATGATTCCGGCCGCCAGCAGCAGAACGACGGCGGAGATCACGAGCGACAGCCGCAATCCCGTCATGAAAGCGTCCGGCTGCCCGATCAGTGAACCGAACAAAGCCACGCCGATGACGCTCCCGGTCTGCCGCGTTGCGTTCAAAACCCCAGCCGCGAGGCCCGAGCGTGACTTCTCGACGCTGCCGAGCAAGGTCGAGGTCAGTGGCGGCACCAAGAGCCCAAGCCCGCTGCTCATGCCAATCAGCTGGAGGCCGAGCGCCCAATAGGACGTTCCGGGCGCCATGGGCAGCAGCGCCAGACACGACAGCGCCGACAGCGTCGCACCGAGCGCGATGGTGGCGCGTGGCCCGATCCGTTCGGCCATGCGCGGCGCGATCAGGTTGACCGGGAACACCACGCCAAGCATCGGCACGAAGGCGAGCCCGGTCGCGAACGCCGACAAATGGTTGACCTCCTGGAAATACAGGCTGAACACGAAGATCAGCCCGTAGATGGCAACGTTCGCCAACAGGCCGACCAGCGCGCAGAGCGAAAACAGACGGTTGCGAAACAGGGTCAGGGGCAACATCGGCTGCCGGCTGCGCGCCTCCTGCCAAACGAATGCAACGCCGGAGACGATCGCGATGACGAAGCCGAGCAGGACGGCGCGATCCGTCCAGCCCCGCGCGCCGGCTTCGATCACGGCAGCCGCGAGCGCGCCGAGCGCGATGATCGCCGCCATCTGCCCCGGCAGGTCGAGCGCGCGATCCGCGTGGAGCGGGGTTTCCCGGGCGTAAGCCTTCGTCAGCCAAAGCCCGACCAGGCCGATCGGCAGATTGACGAAGAAGATGGCCCGCCAGCCGACGAGTGCGATCAGGGTGCCGCCGACGAAGGGACCGGCGGTCAAAGCGAGGCTGGCGCCGGCGGCCCAGACGCCCACCGCGCGGCCGCGCTCCTTCGGATCAACGTAAGCGTGGTTCAGAAGCGCGAGCGAGTTCGGAACCAGGATGGCCGCCGCCAGGCCCTGGATGGCGCGAAGCGCGATCAGTGTCACAGCGTCGGGCGCCAGCCCGCAGCCGAGCGATGCGAGCGTGAACAGTGCAAATCCGCCCATGAAGATGCGCCTTGCGCCGAGGCGATCACCGAGCGCGCCCGCTGTCAGAATGAACGCCGCAAACGTGATCGTGTAGGCGTTGACCACCCATTGCAGTTCGGCGACACCGCCGCCGAGGGCGGATCGGATGCTGTCGAGCGCGGTATTGACGATGGTAACGTCGAGCTGGACCACGCCGAAGCCCAGACTCATGGCGGCGAGCGTAAGCGCGTTCGCCAGCGGCGAGGGTCGGGCCAGGCGCGCCTCAGCACGCCCCGAAGCTTCTGCTGGTAGGAACAAGCGGTTCATGCCGGAACTCCTGATCTGGAGGGACGGCCTGCTCATTAGCCCATGCGGGCGCAAGGATGCTTCGACATTGATCGAACTGTGATCGTAGCTGCCGCGGTCCATCCGCCGCGGCCAAATGTCCGGCGCCAAAACGCCGCGCCGGGGGGCGCGGCGTTTTGCCTCAGCCGAGTTATCTCAAGGCGCCGCCTCAGCTTGCCGCGCGCAGGTTCACCGCACTTTCGGCCAGGCTGGTCAACTTCTTGTCGGTCGCCTTCTCCTCGTCCAGGGTCTTCTGCAGCACATTTGCGCAGTCGTTGCGGCCGAGCTGCTTGGCCCAGGCGATCAGGCTGCCGTAGCGGACGATCTCATAGTGCTCCGCCGCCTGCGCGGCGTTGATCAGGGCTGCGTCCAGCACAGCCCTGTCAGCAACCTCGCCGGCGACTTCGTCGGCTTCCTCGATGATGCCGTCGATCGCCGGGCAGTCGATCGCCTTGGCCTCGACCCCGTGCATCTTGAAGACCTGCTCCAGCCGCTGCACATGGGTCTTGGTCTCATCCAGATGGGTCAGGAACCCCTGCTTCAGCTGCGGATCGCTCGCCTTGCTGGCCATCTTGGGCAGCGCTTTGACGAGCTGGTTTTCGGCGTAATAGATGTCCTGCAGCTGGTGCACGAACAGGTCGTTCATCGTTTTGATATCTTTGGTAAACAGTCCCATGGCCTCGCCTCCTTGCGTTCGGAACGCGGCGGGTCCCCTCCCCGGCCCGATCGCTGGTCGCGTTCGCTTACTGGTTTGCGTTCGGCTAACCGGTGGCTCCGGCGGTTGTTCCGGCGATGCGGCCACATCGAGCCGGCCTGCTTACGGAACTTCGTGGCGCAACCGGACGTTGGCCGGGCTTGCGATTGCGACAAAACAAGGGCGTCAACATTATGTGACCGGCATATGACGGGTAAGCGCGTCCGAGGGCAGAACCCGGGCTTGTCAAGGGCTGCACAAACGGCGTGTTTTGCCGTAAGGAACTCTCCGTAATGGAATTCCCGCCCGCCATCGAGTAATGGTTTCGCCCCTCTTCACATCTGTGGTGCCGCCCCGCCGGGAGGATGAATGCAGCGTTTGCTGACTGCGCTCGGGCGCGGTTTTAAGAAATGGATTGGCTGGAAGCGGCTGGGGATCGCAGCCAGCTTCGCCATCATCGCGTTTGCCGTCACGACGCTGGTGCGCACGCTGCGGGGCGTCGATGGCGGCGTGATCCTGACTGCGCTGGCCGACATTCCGCCCGGACGGATCGCGCTCGCCGCCCTGTGCGTGGTCGGCGCGTTCTGTACCCTGACCTTCTATGATTTCTTCGCGCTGCGCACGATCGGCAAGAAGCACGTGCCGTACCGCATCGCGGCGCTGTCGTCCTTCACCAGCTATTCGATCGGGCACAATATCGGCGCGACGGTCTTCACCGGGGGCGCCATCCGCTTCCGGATCTATTCCGATTACGGCCTGAGCGCGATCGACGTCGCCAAGATCTGCTTCCTGTCTGGACTGACCTTCTGGCTCGGCAACATCTTCGTGCTCGGCATCGGCATGATCCTGCATCCGGCCGCCGCTTCCACCATGGACCAGCTGCCGTCGGCAGTGAACCAGTTGATCGGAATCGGGCTCGTTCTGGCGATCTTCACCTATCTCGGCTGGCTTGCGCTGGGCAAGAACCGCCGCCAGCTCGGCCAGAACGGCTGGAAGGTGATGCTGCCGTCGACCCGGCTGACCTTTGTGCAGATCCTGATCGGCGTGGTCGATCTCGGCTTCTGTGCGCTGGCGATGTATCTGCTCGTCCCCTCCGACCCGCCGATCGATTTCATGTCGCTGTCGGTGGTGTTCATCCTGGCCACGCTGCTCGGCTTTGCCAGCCATGCGCCCGGCAGCATCGGCGTGTTCGACGCCGCGATGCTGGTGGCGCTGCCCCAGTTCGGGCGCGAGCAGCTGCTCGCCACCCTGCTGGTGTTCCGCGTGCTCTATTTCGTGATCCCCTTTGCCACCGCGATCTCGATCATGGGGATCCGGGAACTCTGGATGAACGTCGTGGAGCCCTGGCAGGAACGGCGCCGGCTGAACGACATCTCCGAACGCGCCGCGCCGCCTCACGCAGCAGCGGCACCTGCGCCCGCACGGGTGCCGCAGCGGCTGAAACGGCAGTCGCAGCGCTGATTCAAATTCTCCGTCTCACTGTGGTTGATCTGGCGCGCGGTCCTCTTATTTCCGCCCCATCTTTGCCGTGAAACGTCGCGCCATGATCCGAGATTCATTCCGCCTGTTGCTCGCGGCCGCATTGCTCGCGCCCGCGCTGTACATCATTCCAGCGCTGCCGGTCGCGGCGCAGATCGACGCTGCCGCCCCCATGCAGATCAGCTGGGAGGTGCGCAACCGTTTTCGGCTGTTCCGCGAGGAGCGCGACTTCCTGCTGCACGTGGAGAGCGCCCGCGACCGCAGCATTCTTGCGTCCGAACAAAGTCTCGAGCTGCAGAGCGACGGCCGCGGCTGGGCGCGCAACATCGTCAACCGGCTCTGCATCGACCTTGCGGGCCGCGTCAACGAGCCCTGCACCCGCGACAATGTGAAGGAAAGCTATCTCACGCCGATCGACCATCCGATCACGGTGCGGCTCACCGGCGCGGTGCCGGTCGGCGCCACCTGTGCCTGGTCGTTCGATGATGGCGACGGGCCGCAAACCTCGACCTTCGACTGTGCCGAACCGGTCAATCTGCGCGTCCGCTATGGCCGCCAGACCGTCGCGACCGTGGATGTCTCGAGCGCCGACGGCGCCCAGCGGCTGTCCGCAGGGATCCAGGTGCGCGACATCTTCATCGCCGGTCTCGGCGACAGCATCGCCTCCGGCGAGGGCAACCCGGACCGCCCGATTGCGCTGGCCGACGAAGGCTTCTGCTTCCGCTCCTATCTCGGCGGCGCCACTGGGCAATACTACCGGCCGAGCCGCGCCGGCTTCAAAGGCGGCCGCGCTTGCGAGGCGCCGGATACCTTGCAGAACTGGCAGCGCCACAGCGCGGTCTGGTTCAATGCGGCCTGCCACCGCTCGCTCTACAGCTATCAGACCCGCACCGCGCTCGCGCTCGCGGTGCGCTATCCGCATATCGCGGTCACCTATCTGCCGCTCGCCTGCACTGGCGCCACCATCGCCGACGGGCTGTTCGGCAGCCAGCGGGCGCGCGAATGCCTGCCGAGCAAGTCGATGGCCACCTGCCAGGGCGGGGTGAACGGCCAACTATCCGAGTTGCGCGAGGCGCTCACCGCAGCCAAGCGCCGCCAGCCCGATCGCCGGCTCGACCTGGTGCTGCTGTCGATCGGCGCCAACGACATCAATTTCTCCGGCCTCGTCTCCGACGTGATCGTGGACACGCCAACCGAGCGCACGATTTTCAAGCGCTCCGGCCTGATCGGCTCGGTGGAAGACTCCCGCTCCGACCTGATGCGCGACCTGCCCCAGGGTTTTGCCAAGCTGCGGGAAACGCTCAAGCCCCTGGTCGGCGATCTTAGCCACGTGATCTACACCTCGTACGGCGATCCGGCGCTCGCCAGCGGTGGGACGCCCTGCCCCGGCGGACGCGCCGGATTCGAGGTTCACCCGTCTTTCAACGCCGATCCGCAACGCCTCGCCAACGTCACCGCCTTTGTCGAGAACGAGTTCCTACCCGCGCTGAAAGCGCTCGCGCAGTGCCAGGGCGGCGTGCTCTGCCGCGATCCGCGCGGCGACCGCATGAGCTTCGTCGATGCGCATCAGGTCGCGTTCGCCGATCACGGCTTCTGTGCACGCTCCGCCAACGATCCGGCCTTCGACCGCGACTGCTTCTCAGCCAAGGGCGACAGCTTCGATCCTGATATCGTCAACGCCGCCAACGAGCCCCTGCTTTGTGGCCGCGGCGCCAGCGAATATCGCGCCTATCTGCCGCGGGCGCGCTGGATCCGCGACGCCAACGACAGCTACTTTGCCGCCATGACCTATCCGCAAGGGCTGCCAGCGGCGATGCAGCCATCCGACATCCATGATGCCACCTGGGGCGTGCTCTCTGCGGTCTATGGCGGCGCGCTGCACCCCTCGGCCGAGGGCCATGCGGCGATGGCCGACGCGGCGTTCCCCGCCGCAGCGCAAGTGCTGAGCCTCGATGCGGCCGAGCCCGACATCAGAAGCGAGCCGCTTGCGCCTGCGAACGCAGTGCAGCAATAGGCCGCCGAGCCATCTGAAACCAATCTTATGCGCTTTCCAGGCCGCGCCGGCGCGGCTTAGACTTGACCTCGCGCGCCGCTCCATACGCGCGACATAACGAACAATATCGTCAAGGGAGAAACGCATGCTTCGGTTCGATGCCTGTTCGCCGCCGCTTGCCGTCCTGGCCACGGCTCTCTGCCTCGCTACGCCTGCGCACGCGCAGTCCGGCGACCCGATCAAGATCGGCGTGATCGCCGAGGTGCAGGCGATCGCGGGCGCCGCGACGCCGGGCGGCGCGCAGATCGCGGCCGACGAAATCAACGCCAAGGGCGGCGTGCTGGGCCGCAGAATAGAGATCGTCACCTATGACGACCATTCCTCCTCGGCAGACGCCGTGCGCGCCTTCCAGCGTGCCGCCAATGAGGACAAGGTGTCGGCCGTGATCGCGAGCTATATCAGCGAGGTGGTGCTAGCGCTGGAGCCCTGGGCAGCGCGGCTGAAGCTGCCGCTGATCACGCCGGGCGCGGCTTCGAACGAGATTACGAAAGCGATCCACAACGACTACGAAAAGAACAAATACACCTTCCACGGCTATCTGACCTCGGCCGCGCAGGCGCAGCTCGTCTGTGATGCCGCCAAGGATCTCCTGGCCGATCAGCTCAAGTTCAAGTCGGCCGCGATCATGAGCGAGGATGCAGCCTGGACCAAGCCGCTCGACATCGGCTACGAGGCCTGTCTGCCGAAGGCCGGATTGAACGTGCTCGAGCACATCCGCTTCTCGCCTGACACCACCGACTTCACGCCGATCTTCAACAATATCGAAGCCAAGAAGCCGGACGTGATCGTCACCGGCATCTCCCATGTCGGCGTGCAGCCAACCGTGCAGTGGAAGAACCAGCAGGTGCCGGTGCCGATGTTCGGCATCAGTGCCCAGGCGTTCAGCCCGACCTTCTGGAGCGACACCAATGGCGCCGCCGAGGGTATCCCCTCGCTCGCGGTGGCCACGTCTGAAGTCGCGGTGACGCCGAAGACCAAGCCGTTCGCTTCAGCCTTCAAGGCAAAGTTCGGCATGCCGCCGGCCTATACCGGCTACACCGGCTATGACGATGTCTACATCATCGCCGAGGCAATCCAGCGCGCCGGCTCGACCAATCCCGACAAGATGGTCGCCGAGATGGAGAAGACCAACTACGAAGGCACCATCGGCCGCATCGCCTTCTACGGCAAGGACGACGAATTCACCCACGGGCTCAAGTCGGGCCCCGGCTTTATCACCGGCCTCGTGTTCCAATGGCAGAACGGCAAGCAAGTCACGGTGTGGCCGCAGGCGATCGCCGAAGGGAAGCTGAAGTTTCCGGACTTCGTTAAGCTGTCGCAGTAGGCTCAGAGCCCCGAACAAACACGCTGCTACGAGCGTAGCAACCTGCCCGCCGAAGCCCTTGGGCATCGGCAGAGCAATCCAGATCTTATCTGTCGCGAGAGACCGCCTATGTGCTGGGGAGCCCGTGCTCGGACTCCCCGAAGGCTACTTGATGAAGGCGTCTATCTCTGCTCGTCGCGGCGATGCCTCGCGCAAACTCTGTCCCTTGCTGCGCTCTGGAAAAGCGGGGCGTTTGGCAGCGTCAACGATAAGAGCCTGCGACGATCTGAGCGTTTGATAGTGCGACTACTTCTTCTTGCCCATCGTGGCCGCCGGCGGCTTCGCTGCTACCGCGGCGGGGCTGCCCGGGGGCGGCGGCAGGTACTTCGCGATGATTGCAGGATCGATCTGCGCCAGCGCGGTGTCAGGCAAGCGCACCCAGGTCTCGTCCCGGCCAAGCAGCGAGATACCGATATACCCACGCAGGGTCAGCGTCTGACCGTCGGGACTGAGCGTCATCTTGGCGCTGTAGATCTTGCCGTCGCGAGGATCCAGTACGTTGCCGTCCTCATAGACGAGGCCATCGCGCTTCATGTCGCGGATGAAGGAGATGCCGAGCCAGGGCGCGTTCTTGCGATCGTCGGTGCATTTGGCGCAGGTCGGGTTCGGCGCATCGTTTGGCTTCGGAAACAGTTTCGCCATCACGCCTTCGAAGACGCCATTGTGATCGACAACGAGCACATAGAGCTTCGGCTCACCGTTCTCGACCTTCTGCCACAGGCCGGCGGCGGAAGGCTCGGCGGCCAGCGCCGGCCGCGCAACCAATGCGCCGGCGAGCAGGAAAGCGAGCGTGGCAAATGCCGCGACACGAGGCATCGACCGGAGCCGGGGAAACGCTGTCAGCATCATCATCTCACCTTGACCAATCCGCAAAAGCGAATGGCCGCAGAGTACGGCCATTTCGAGGATGGTGCCAGCCCATAGCAGGTCTTGCGCGGTTGTGGAAATCGCACGCCGTTGGAAACATCCCGTTACAATTCGGTGGAATGAGTTCCAGTCGCGGGGACTTAGTTCACGCCGAGCTTTTTCTGCAGGCTCGATGAGGAGGTGGTGTATTGGAACACCAGGCGCTTCTCCGGATAGACGTAGCGGTGCGCCTTCTGCGCCATCAGCGCGCCCTCGTGGAAGCCGCACAGGATCAGCTTGATCTTGCCGGGATAGGTGTTGATGTCGCCGATCGCAAAGATGCCGGGCACGCTGGTCTCGAACGCCGAAGTCTCGACCGGGATCAGATTGTGCTCGAGCTCGATGCCCCAATCGCCGACGGGCCCGAGCTTCATTGTCAGCCCGAAGAACGGCAGCATCATATCGCAGGCGATCGTCTCGACCGCGTTGTCATTGCCCTTGAGGGTGGCTGCCGTGAGTACGCCATCAGCGCCTTCGAGCGCGGTGACCTGGCCGATCCGAAGATCCATCTTGCCCGAGGCGACCAGCGCGCGCATCTGCTCGACGCTGTGGGGCGCGGCGCGAAAATCGTCGCGCCGGTGCACCAGCGTGATGCGCTTCGCGATCGGATGCAGATTGAGCGTCCAGTCGAGCGCGGAATCGCCGCCGCCAACGATGATGAGATTCTTATCGCGGAACTGCTCCATCTTGCGCACGGCGTAGAACACAGACGTGCCCTCATAGGCCTCGATGCCAGGCACCGGGGGGCGCTTCGGCTGGAACGAGCCGCCGCCGGCCGCGATCACCACGACCTTGCATTCGAACACCTTGCCGGCATCGGTGGTGATGCGAAACCCGGGATCGCCGATCTTCTCGACCTTCTCCACCATCTCGCCGAGATGGAAGGTCGGATGGAACGGCTTGATCTGCTCCATCAGCTGATCGGTCAGGCCCTGCCCCGTGACCATCGGCACGCCCGGAATGTCGTAGATCGGCTTCTCCGGATAGAGCTCGGCACACTGGCCGCCGACCTTGTCCAGGATGTCGATCAGATGTGCCTTGATATCGAGCAGCCCCAGTTCAAACACGGCAAACAGTCCGCAAGGGCCCGCGCCAATGATCAGCACATCAGTCTTGATCGTTTCGCTCATATCGCTCTTCTCGTTGGGACGCCGCACAGGCATCGCGGCAGGTGGCGGTTCCGCATGTGTAGCCAAGGCGGCGTGGTCAGGGAAGGCAGAAAAGCCGGCCCCCGCCCGCGCCCGACTTGCGGCCATCGGCGTAGCGAGCTTTGAAGAGAGCGTGAATGATGGAGATCAATTGGTGACAGAGACCGCCCGCCACGACCAGACGCCTGATCTGGAGGACTTTCCCTATCGGCTCACCGACAACGTGCGCTTCGGCGATCTCGACCCCAATCAGCACGTCAACAATGCGGTCTATGCAACCTATTTCGAGACCGGCCGGGTGACGCTGATGAAGGACCCGCGACATGGTCTGACCCGGGAGGGGCTCGCCTGGATCATGGTGCGGCTCGATATGCATTTCCGTGCCGAGCTGCGCTGGCCGGGCACGATCGAGCTCGGATTAGGGGTGGTGAAGTTGGGCCGTACGTCAGTCACCTGCGAGCAGGTCGTGTTCTCCGAAGCTCGCTGCGTCGCTTCGGCCACTGCAGTGATGGTGCTGATCGACGAGGCGACGCGCCGACCCACACCACTGCCCGCCGGGCTCATCGAGGCCCTGCGCCCGTGGAGCCGCCGTGGCGTAGCGATCACGAAGCCAGTGGCCTAGGTGGGCACGAATTTGGGGATGCCGCAGAGATGGGTCGAGCCGAAGGATCAGGCCTGACGCTCAGGCGTCGCGACGACCAGACCATCGAGTTCGTCGGACACCTTGATCTGGCACGACAAGCGCGAGTTCGGCCGCACGTCATAGCCGAAGTCCAGCATGTCCTCTTCCATCGGCGTCGGCGGCCCGACCTTCTCGCGCCAGGCTTCGTCGACATAGACATGGCAGGTGGCGCAGGCGCAGGCGCCGCCGCATTCGGCCTCGATGCCGGGGATGGCGTTGCGGATGGCCGCTTCCATCACGGTTGCGCCGTTCTCGATCTCCACGGTTCGGGATTCGCCGGTATGGTCGACAAAGGTAATCTTGGCCATGTTTGCTCGATGCTGCGGAGGGATGAAGTCGGGCTGTCCTATAACGGGTCGACCCGCTCCGCGCTAGTGCCGGTCCCTAGTGCCGGTCTTGGGATGGCTTCCGACCTTGCGGCTGGCGTCAGAACGCGGCCAGCATTTCCGCAATCGCCATGCGGGCCTCGCCAACGGCTGCATCCAGCTCCGCCAGCGCAAAGGCCAGGGCGTGACTCGGCTCGCTCCCGCGAATGGCGGTCTCCAGTGCCTCCGCGGCATCGGCTACGGCGAGCGCACCAATCGCCCGGGCGGAGCCCTTCAGCGTATGGGCGAGCGCGCTGGCATCGTCCGGCATAGCCATCAATTGCGTGAGAATTCGGTCGGCCTGGGTGGCGAACATGTCGAGCACCTCGCGCTCCAGATCGCGGTCGCCCAGCGTCATCCGCCTGAGCTGGTCGAGGCTGATCGGCCCATCATCGGGCACAAGCGGGGGCGAAGGCATCCATTCGATCCGGTGCAGGTCAGGGGTCATGGCAGGCGTCTCGGCAGGCGTCTCGGGCAATCGGACCGCGCAGGATTCGTCGTGAAGCCGCGGCCGCCCCAGCCAAGCACGGGAATGGTTAATGCTTCCTTAGCTGTAAATTGCCGCCGCCCCGCCTTGTTTCAGGCGCGCCGTCGCCTCAATTGAGGCCGAAACGGAATTTTCGGGACTTTCAAACGCGTTACCGGCCGGTCCTGTTAACGATGATTAAGAATCTCTTAATCGCGACCATTTCTTTCACCTCGCCCAGCCAATAGGATGCGGCTTGGATGGAGCGGGCTAGCCGGCAAGTGCCGCGCCTTGGCGCCCGCAGCGGGATGAATCCGGTTCCGAGCCTTGCGATGGGGCATTCGTGCGCGGCTCACCGGATCGCAAAAAAATACGACGAGGGCTCGGACTGAACATGGCGAACACCCCGAAAAAGGTCAAAGACCCGACTGAAGTTGCGCTGTCTGCCATTCAGGAGGCTTTGAACATCAGCGATACGGCCGCTCCGGAAGAACCGCAGGGTCCGAATCGTGCTGACGGGGCGCCGCCGATCATGCCGATCGGCCCGGCCTTCGGGGATTCCACGTTCGAGCTGCGTCCGGGCGCGGAGCGTCCAGCTTTTGACGAAAACGATGCGCCGCCCTTGATCGCGCGCCGTCCCGCCAATGACGACCGCGAAACCATCGGCCAACTGCTGCAGGCGATCCAGAAAGGACGCCCGTCCCGCGGCGTGTACACGATTGCGACCGCGTTTGCAGGCGTGTGGATCGTCGGCTGCGGCCTGCTGACGGTCGGCTTCCTGCCTTCGCTGCAGTCGGCGATCGGCCAGGGCGGCGGCGTTCTGGTGCTGGGCGGCTTGGCTGCGCTGTTCTTCGCGCCGGTGCTCTTGTTCTATTTCCTCGCGAGCCTCACCTGGCGCGGCCAGGAGCTGCGCATGATCGCGCAATCGATGGCCCAGGTTGCGATCCGCTTCTCGGAGCCGGAAGGCGCCGTCAGCGATTCGATCGTCACCGTCGGCCAGGCGATCCGCCGCGAGGTCGCCGCCATGGGCGACGGCGTGGAGCGCGCGATCGCCCGCGCCGGCGAATTAGAAATGCTGGTCGCCAACGAGGTCGCCGCGCTGGAGCGCGCCTATAGCGACAACGAGGTGCGGATTCGCGCGCTGCTGCAGGACATCGCCCATCAGCGCGACAACCTGGTCGGCCAGGCCGAGCAGGTCCGCAGCGCCATTTCCGGCGTGCAGATCGATCTGCGCCACGATATCGCGCTGATCTCGGACGCAATCGCCTCGCGCGTCGACGAGGTCGCCAAGAGCATCACCGGCGCGCTGGAAGAGCGCGGCGCCCACATCACGGCCGCGCTCGGCAATGCCGGCGACAACATGATCCTGGCGCTCGGCGAGCGCGGCGGCGACCTGCTCGACCGGCTCGAGGAAGCCAGCGCCGAGACCACCCGCGCCGTGCTCGATGCCTCCGAGCGTCTGACCACGAGCCTCAATTTCAAGACCGGGCACGTCCACGACGAATTCGCCGATCTGTCCGAGCGCGTCCATGACATGCTCAGCGAGCGCATCGACCGCATCACCGCGGAATTCGAGCAGCGGGCTGCCGCGATCGTCGACGGCATCTCGGTGCGCACAGAACAAGTGCACGATTCGCTCAAGGCGTCCGGTGACTCGCTGCTGCTCGAACTCGAGCTGCGCGGCGGCGATCTCGTGAGCAAGATCGACGAGGCGAGCCAGCGGCTGTCGGGCCATATCGCCACGAGCGGCGAGAAGGCGAGCGAATCGCTCGATGCGACCGTCAACTCGCTGGTCGAGAAGGTGGTGAGCCAGACCGAGGCCGCGCACGACACGCTGTCCCTGCAGATGAGCGCGTTCGACGAGCTGGTGAAGAACCAGGGCACCGACCTTGCCGAACGGTTCGCCCGCGACTCCAGCACGCTGGGTGCGCTGATCACCCGTCACATCAGCGAATTCGACCGCACCGTGAAGACGTTCGGCGGCGACATCGTCGAGCGCATGGGCCAGCGGACCCAGGACATCACCGACAATCTGAAGACTTATGTCGACACGTTCGACAGCCGTCTTTCCTCGAATGGCGGCCAGATCACCGCCACGATGGATCAGCGTCTGTCGCAGTTCGAGACCACGCTCGAGGCGCGCATCACCAATCTCGATACCGCGCTTGAAAACAAGATCAGGTCGTTCCACGAGAATCTCGACGGCCGGTTGAGGACGCTCGAAGAGACGTTCGATTCACGCGCAACCTCCGTCACCTCGACAGTGGAAGGCCGCCTGAACGCCCTCTCCTCGTCCCTGACCGACGGTGCCGCGCAGGTGCTGCATACGATCGACTCCCGTCTCACCGTGCTCACGTCCTCGCTGACCGACGGCGCGGCCCAGGCGATCCATTCGATCGACTCGCGGCTCACTTTGCTCACCTCCTCGCTCAGCGACGGCACGGCGGAGGCGCTCGACGCGATTGAGCAGCGCATCGCCGGCGTGTCGCAGACGATCGACGGCCGCACCGTGCAACTGACCGATACCGTCACGGCGCGGTTCCAGGATATCCACCAGAGCATCGAGACCAAGGTCGGCAGCATCGCCAGCGACATCGACCAGCGCGTGGCGCAGTTCGAGGACCTGCTGGGCACCCGCATCGAGGCCGTGGCCGGCCGGATCGAGAGCAGCGGACGTCAGGCGAGCGACGAGCTGATGACGCGCGCGGAGCTGTTGTCCGCGAGCATCAAGTCGCATGTCGAGGATGCCGAACGCTCGCTGACCAATCTCGTGGTCAACACCAGCGAGACCGTCCAGACCGGCGCGCGTGCTGCACAGCAGGCGCTGCTCACCGTGTCGACCGACGTCGGCGCACAGCTGAAGACCACTTCGACTGAGGTGGAGCGTGCACTCACTAGCGCCGGCAGCGGCGCTGCCAACGCCATCCTGTCGAGCGCGCGCGACGCGCAGCTCACGTTGGTCACGGCCTCCGGCGACGCCGTGGGCCAGATCAAGTCGCTGTCCGCCGATGTCGAACGCACGCTCGCCACGGCGGGCTCGGCCACGGCGGCCTCGATTGTCGCTGGTGCGCGTGAAGCCCAGACCACGCTGGTTGCGGCCTCATCGGAAGCGGCCAACCAGGTCAAGACGCTCACCGCCGACGTCCAGCAATCGCTGTTGAGCGCCGGCGCTTCCACCGCGGAGGCCATCACCGGCAGCGCACGTGAGGCCCAGAGCACCCTGCTCGCCGCGTCCTTGGAAGCCGCCGAACAGGTCAAGTCGCTGACATCCGACGTGCAGCGCTCGCTGTCGCTCGCCGGCACAACCACCGCGGAAGCCATCACCGGCGGTGCCCGCGAGGCACAGACGACCTTGATCAATGCGTCGTCGGAAGCCGCCAATCACGTCAAGTCGCTCGCCGCCGACGTGGAACGGACCATGTCGGCCGTGGGCACCAGCACGGCCGCCACGATCGTCAACAGCGTCCGCGACGTGCACACCAAGCTTGTCGCTGCGTCGACCGAGGCCTCCGACCACGTCAAATCGCTGGCCTCCGACGTCGAACGCACCCTGGCCGCGGTCGGCACCAGCACGGCAGCCTCGATCGTCGGCAGCGCACGCGACGTGCAGTCGACCCTGATGGTTGCTTCGACCGAAGCGACCGAACACATCAAGTCGCTGGCTTCCGACGTCGAACGCACGCTGTCCGCAGTGGGCGCCGACACTGCAAGCGCGATCCTCAACAGCGCGCGTCAGGCTCAGACCTCACTGACCGCGAGCTCGGCCGAGACTGCGGCTGCGGTGGTCGGCAGCGCACGCGAGGCGCAGGCCCTGTTGACCGCAACGTCGACCGACACCGCCGGCCAGCTCAAGACGATTTCCTCGGAGATCGAGCGCGCCATCAACGCGGTTGCGGCGAACACGACCGAGAACATCCAGACCAGCGCGATGAACGCGCAGAACATGCTGGTGACAGCGGTCAACGAGGTCAGCACGCGGGTGAAGTCGACGTCCACCGAGATCGAGCGCACGGTGATGACGGCAGGCACGTCCTTCGGGCAGGCGATGACCGGCAAGACGGACGAGATCGTGACCTATGTCCAGCAGCAGACCGAAAGGCTGTCGCAGGTCCTGGATGGCCGACGTGGGCAGCTGGTCGAGGCGCTTGGTTCCAAGACCAATCAGCTCACGATCGAGATCGATCGCGTCACCTCGGATGCGCTGAAATCGATCGAAACGCGCGGCCAGGCTTTCGCCAAGGCTGTGATGGGCAACGGCACCGAGGTCGCGCGCACGATTACCTCGGCGGGCGAGGTCGCGACCACCGCGATCGGCAAGTCGCTGAAGGAGCTGGAGCAGGCCTCGCGCGCGGCCATCGAACAGTCGCGCCAGGTGTCGGTCGCCGCCGTCACCGAGATGCAGGAGACCAGCAAGATTCTGCGCACCGATACGGTGGCGCTGTTCGAGCGGCTGCGCGAGGGCAACATCCTGCTACAGGAGGTGCTGACCGGCGCCCACGACAATCTCAATTCGCTCGAACGAGCACTGGTCACGCGCGTGGCCGACTTCGTCTCGGCGATGAGCGACGTGACCTCGCGCAACGGCGCGGCCACCGAGACTCTGGAGGAGCAGCTCAGCGTCTTCAACGTCAAGACCTCGAAGGCGCTGGAAGATCTTGGCGCGCTGTCACGTCAGTTCGACGCGCATGGCAAGGCCTTGATCGAGGCTGCGGCCGTGGTCGATCAGAGCAACCGCGACGCAAGCGTTTCGATCGGCGAGCGCAAGACGACACTGGAATCCCTGATCACCACGATCGACCTCCGCACGGCCGATCTCGATCAGCGGCTGTCGCGCTTCACCACCCTGCTCGACGAGTCCCTGGCGGCCGCGGAGGAGCGCGCGCGCGACATCGCACGCGTCGTTGCCGAAACCGCGGGCGCCGGCTCGACCGCGATCAGCCGGCAGTTCGAAGCGATCCGGGCCACCACCGAGGAAGAGCGGCGGGTCACCACGGAATCGATGCAGGCGATCTACCAGCAGAGCACGCAGGAAGCGGATGCGATGTTCAAGCAGTCGGCGGAGAAGTTCGCCACGCTAGTCGCGAGCATGAAGCAAATGACGTCCGAGATGCAGCGCGAGCTGGACGCGACCCGCAACGAACTGCGCCGCGGCGTTCTGGAAATGCCGCAGGAGGCAGCCGAAAGCACCGCGCAGATGCGCAAGGTGATCGTCGACCAAATCGAAGCGCTAGCCGAGCTGAACCGGATCGTCGCCCATCACGGCCGCGGGCTCGACGTGGTCACTGCGGCCCGCACGCAAACCGCGACCGTCAGTGCCCCCGTCCGTCAGGAAGAGCCGATCGTCGCTGCCGCCGCTGGTGGACGTGGCGATGTGCGCATGCGCGAGCCCGCGCCCACCACCAGCGCCGCCAATCTGCCGCCGCCGGACCTCGGGATGCAGCCGCCACCGCAACCGCGCCGGGTCGAGGCGCCGCCGATGGGACCGGTTGCGGATCAGGGTCGCGACACCTGGCTCTCCGATCTTCTCAACCGCGCCGACAGCAACGGCACCGGTCGCGAGCAGCAGCGCGGCCGTGGTCCGGCCCCGCAGTCCGGCAATCCGCTGGAGTCGCTGTCGCTCGATATTGCCCGCCTGATGGACCGCGGTCTCGCGGCCGAGATGTGGGATCGCTATCAGCGCGGCGAAACCAAGGCCTTCACTAAGCGGCTCTACACGCCGGCCGGCCAGAAGGCGTTCGACGAGGTGGCGCGCAAATATCGCGCCGACCGTACCTTCAAGCAGACGGTCGACCGTTACATCACCGAGTTCGAGCGCCTGCTCGACGACGTGGCGCGCGACGATCGCAACCCGCAGGCGCTGCGCAACCAGCTGACCTCGGAGACCGGCTTGGTCTACACCCTGCTCGCCCATGCCGCCGGACGGCTGGCCTGACATAGCGCTGATGGCGACTAGCGATTAGCCAAGTAGGAAGTAGCGAATAGAACAACGGAGGCCGCGCGGCCTCCGTTGTGTTTGAGAGGACAAGCTGCGTTTGCGCGGACAAAGCAATCAGCGTGTCGCGCGCCAGCAATCAAGCCGACAGAAGCGGGGCTCACCGACAAGAAGCCCCATTCGCTCCTCGCCCTTCGCCCCTCGCCTGCTCTCACCGCCGCCGGTCGCTCGTCGGAGCGCTTGGTGCCGGCTGCGAGGCCTGGGCGTTGCTGGCGCTGGAGGCGCCGAACAGCACACGGGTCGGGTTGCGGTCGAAATTGTTCACCGCGCGGCTGATGTCGCCGAGTGTCCGCCGGCCATCAGTCATCAGCGCCCCCGACCGCTTGTCGAAATCCTCAGCCAATTCGCGGATCGATTTGACGGTCAGGAGCAGCTCGCCGCCGTCCTTGCCGCCGGCCAGCGTGTTGAGCCCGAGCATCAGGCTGTCCGCCTTGCCCATGATGCCATCGACCCGCGCCATCACGCCGTCGATCCGTTCGGAGTTGCGGGCCAGCGATTGGGTAAACACCTCGAGATTCTTGAGCGAGTTGCGGACCGCTTCCTGGTTGTCGGCGACCACCCGATTGATGTTCTGCAGGGTGGCGCGGATCGCCTCGGTGACGTCCTGCAGCCGGTTCGGATCGGCGCGCAGCACCGGCACCCCGTCTTCATCGAGCGGTGGGGGCGGCGCCGCCTCCTCACCGCCCTTGAGCGAGATGGCGGCGATGCCGGTCAGCCCCTGAAACTCCAGGCCGACCAGGGTATCTTTCCGGATCGGGGCGGTGTTTTCGACCATGGCCAACGCCACCACCCGGCGGGGGTTGTCGAGCTTGACCGAGATGACCTCGCCTACCCGGATACCGTTAAAATTAACGCTGCCGCCGTTGCGCAGGCCTGCGGCCGGACCTTCGAAGATCACGCGCAGCGGACCGCGCTGCTTGGTGGTGTGCAGGCTCTGAAACCAAAGGACGAAGCCGATCGCAGCCGCGATCACGGCCAGCGTGAACGAGCCGATCAGCACATAGTTCGCCCGCGTTTCCATTCCAAACTCCGGTACCTGTGCGCAGCCGCCTCAGGCTCTACCGCCATCGGGCTCGCTTCTTCGATGCCGCACTTCGGCACCAGACCTGCCGTGGACCACCCTCCTGCCGCCGAAGCCGCTCGGGTCCGCATCACACTATCCCATCACCGCGCGGGCGCGTTTGCCGTGGAAATACTGTCGCAGCCAGGGATGTTCGGAGGCCTGCATGTCAGCCATCGATCCTGCGGCAATGACTTTACCATTGCCCAAAACGGCGATGCGATCACAGGCCGTATGCAGACTGTCCAGGTCGTGGGTTACCATGAAAACGGTCAGGCCCAAAGTGCGCTGCAGGGTGCGCACCAGTTCGTCAAAATCGCCCGCGCCGATCGGATCAAGTCCGGAGGTCGGCTCGTCCAGGAACACCAGTTCCGGATCAAGCGCGAGCGCACGCGCCAGCGCGACGCGTTTGATCATGCCGCCCGACAGCTCGCTCGGAAACCGGTCGGCGACCTCGGGCCGCAGCCCCACCATCACGAGCTTCGCGACCATGATCTCGTCCAGCAGGCGCTGGGAGACCTTGAGATATTCGCGCGCCGGAAACTGGATGTTCTGGCGCACGGTGAGCGAGGAGAACAAGGCGCCCTGCTGGAAGAGCACACCCCACCGCCGTTCGATCGAGCGGCGGGTGGCCGAATCGGCCGCATCGAGGTCGACCCCAAACACCTCGATGTTGCCTGAGAGCTTCGGCACGAGCCCGATGATGGTGCGGGTGAGTACGGATTTGCCGGCGCCGGAAGGGCCGACAAAGCCCAGGATTTCGCCGCGCTTGACGTCGAGATCGAGCCCGTCGAGCACGCGCGTCCGGCCGAACTGGACGGTGACGTCACGCACGCGGATGATGGCGTCGGGCAATTGTTCCACCGTCATCGTCACATTCCGACCGCCGCGAAGAAGATCGCGAACACGCCATCCATGACGATGACGAAGAAGATGCCTTTGACCACTGACGAGGTGGTGTGACGCCCGAGCGACTCCGCGCTGCCCTGAACTGCGAGCCCCTCGACGCAGGCGACGATGCCGATGACGGCCGCCATGACCGGCGCCTTGAGCAGGCCGACCTTGAAATGATCGATCGAGATCGCGTCGCGAAGACGCAGCAGGAAGGCCTCTGGCTGAACGCCCCCGTAGAGCCAGGCCACCAGCCCGCCGCCATAGAGCGCGGCAATGTCACCCAGAAAGGCCAGGATCGGCAGCGCAATCACCAGCGCCAGCATCCGCGGCAGAATCAGGACCTCGATCGGATCGAAGCCCATCGTGCGCAGCGCGTCGATCTCCTCGCGCATCTTCATCGAGCCGAGCTCGGCCGTGTAGGCACTCCCCGAACGTCCTGCGATCATGATCGCTACCAGCAGCACGCCGATTTCGCGCAGGACCAGCACGCCAAGCATGTCGACCACGAAGATGTCGGCGCCGAACCGGCGGAAATGGAAGATGCCCTGCTGGGCGATGATGCAGCCGATCAGGAAGGTGATCAGCACGATGATCGGGACGGCCCGCCAGCATACCTGTTCCAGATGATGGACGGTCGAGGTCAGGCGGAAGCTGCGTGGATGAAGGAACACGCGGGCGCTGGCGACGATCACGGCGCCCAGCATGTCGATCAGGGCCGCGATCGTGCCGAAGACACCAGCCACCGTACGGCCGATCTGATCCAGCATCCCGGCGACGGTCACCGCCGCGGCCTCATCGTCGGGCGCGGGGGTCACGCGACGGACTTCGTCGACCAGGCTCGCATAAGTGGCGGACAGGCCATCGACCTTCGCCTCGACGGTGCCGCGCGTGAAACTGCGCCGCAGCCGCTCGATCAGCCAGGCCCCGAACGTGTCGAGCTTGGAGATCTCGGACACATCGATCGATACGTCAGGCTTGGAGCCCGCGAGCTTCTCCGCCTCGGCGACCAGCTTCTCGAGCGACGGGGCAAACGATGCCGTCCACGCGCCGGATGCGCGCAACATCAATGCATCGCCCTGAGCGCTCCGTTCCAGAGTCGGGCCGCTTTTCATGCCGACCGCCTCAAGCCCCACCGTCCGCTTTTCGATGACAACAGTTCGCGCACGGCGCTATCACCTTGTCGAACACCGGCCCAACCAGCCATAGTCGGTCCCGCCCCGCAAGCCCACGATTCAAAATCGCGAACCTTTTAAATGACTTCCGCCAATTCTCCAAACCTGATCGGAAACATCGAGCAATGGCCGATCGCCGGCAGCTTCACCATCAGCCGCGGCGCCAAGACCGAAGCGGTCGTCGTCGTGGCGGAAGTGAGGCGGGATGGTCTCGTTGGTCGCGGCGAATGTGTGCCCTACCCGCGCTATGGCGAGACGCCGGAGGCCGCGCTCGCCGCCTTGCGGGCGATGCAGGAGGCGGTGGCAGACGGGCTTGATCGGATGGCGCTTCAAGCCGCGATGCCTCCTGGCGCCGCCCGCAACGCGTTGGATTGTGCATTGCTGGACCTTGAGGCCAAGCGAAGCGGCCGGCGCATTTGGGACCTGCTCGGCCGGCGGGCCCCCGAACCTTGTGTGACTGCGTACACGATTTCGCTGGGCTCGCCACCGGTGATGGCGGACGCGGCTTCCAGGGCGGCCCATCGTCCCCTGTTGAAGGTCAAGCTTGGCGGCGATGGTGATGGCGAGCGCATCCGGGCGGTACGCAAAGCAGCCCCGCAATCGCAACTGATCGTCGATGCCAATGAGGCGTGGACGGAATCAAATCTGGAAAAAAATCTCGCAGCCTGCGCCGCCGCCGGCGTGACCTTGGTGGAGCAGCCGCTGCCCGCCGGCAATGACCAGGCGTTGGCGCGGATCGATCGGCCGCTGATGGTTTGCGCCGACGAGAGCGTGCACGATCGCACCTCATTGGAGGCGCTCCGCGATTGCTACGACGCCGTCAATATCAAGCTCGACAAGACGGGCGGCCTCACCGAAGCGCTTGCGATGGCCGATGCCGCGCGCGCGCTCGGCTTCGACATCATGGTCGGCTGCATGGTCGCGACCTCGCTGTCGATGGCGCCGGCGATGCTGCTCACGCCGCAGGCACGGTTCGTCGATCTCGATGGCCCGCTGTTACTGGCAAGCGACCGCGACAACGGCCTGCTCTATGAGGACAGCCTGGTCTATCCGCCCGATGCGGTGCTGTGGGGGTGATGCCTCAAACGCGCGCGCGTCAGCCATATCAGCGCACCGCCGAGCGCGGCCATCCCCGCCATGACGTAATAGACGCCTTGCCCGAAATGCGCATAGACGGGCCCCGACATGGCCGACGCCGCCGAGCCAACGATGCCGGTCGATGCGGCGTAATAGCCCTGCCCCCGCGCCGCCATATGTGCTGGCACATGTCGGACCAACAGCCCCATCGTCCCGACCAGAGTTAGTCCAAAGGTGAATCCGTGGCTGATCTGAACCGCGGCGAGGCCAATCGCGTGCGGCTCCTGTGCGGTCAGCACCCAACGCAGCGTGGCGGCCACTGCACCGATCACGACAAGATTGGCGGGCGCGAGCGTGAAGCGCGGCGACAGCGCAAAAACCACGATCTCGGCGATGACACCCAAGGTCCAAAGCCAACCGATGGTGAGGCCGCCGAAGCCCCGAGCCTGCCAATCGATCGCGGAGAACGCATAGTACGCGGCATGGCTGCCCTGCACCAGCGCCGCCGACAGGATGATGCAGACGAAGTCCACGTCGCGGAGCAGCCGGCCGCCCTCGGACCGGGCTTCCGGTGTCCGCGGCGGCTGCTTCAGGGATTGCAGTCCGAGGCTGCCCGTGACACCAAGGAAACCCGCGCCGACGATGATCCAGATCAGTTGCTGAGGTGGAATCAGATCCGCCAAGCCTCCGCACAATAGCGTCCCGATGATGAAGGCCACTGACCCCCACAGCCGCAAGCGACCGTAATTCAGCCCGAAGCTCAATACGCCCCGTAGGGCATAGGCATCCGTGAGCGGCACCAGCGGCGTCCAGCAACAGCAGGTCACAACGTAGATCAGGAAGACCAACCACGGCAGGTACTGGGTGCCGAGCAGTGCAAATCCGGTCGCCGTGGCAGCAGCCGTCAACCTCATGGCACCGCGCAGGGCATGACGGCGTTCGGCAAGCGCGGTGATGGCGGGCAGGACGGTGAAGCGCGTGACCGCCGGGACCGCGATGATGATGCCGATCCAGGAGGCGTCCAGACCGATTGCCCGCAGCCACACCGGAAAAAATGGCAGATGCGTGCCCGAGAGCAGGAAGGCTGCGCCATAGAACAGCCCCAGCCGGAGCGCGAATCGGCGCGACGCGGCAGGCGATGCAATGGGGATTTGTCGGGCGGACTGCATCAATTCAATTGCGATTCGGTCAATATCGTGATGATCGTTATGCCAACGTGCAGCAATTTGCGCGACGAGTTTGCCATGGCCGATGACGTCTTCGCCCTTTCGCCGATCTCCGCCCGCGCGGCCCAGCCGAGCGAGGCCGACTATGAGGCGATCCGCGATGCATTCATGGAAACGTCGCGGGGCCGCTGGTTTCTCGGCGAATATGCCAAGCGCAACCGCAACGCGGACACCAGCATGGTGCTGGATGCGGTCGCCCGCATCGAGCATGCGCTCGCGACGCGCGAACAGCAGCAGGAGCAGGAACAGGTCGACGAGCGGGCGCTGCCGGAAGCCCTGGCAGCGATTCGCGGTGCGGTCGAGGAGGCAGCGCTAGCCACCGCCGCGGCGGTCGATCGCCTGGCGCTGGAGCGGAATCTGGCGCCGGTCCGCAAGGGAACCCGGATCATCAAGGAGATCTCCTGGCGATGGCGCGAGATCGGGGCTGATTCGCGGATTTGCGATCTGATCGATACCCAGATCGTGGCGATCGAGGCCGCCTGCGACCAGCTCACGAGCGCCGATCCGAAGGCCGCGCTGCTGGCCGCCTTCGAGATCATCAAGGCTCGGCTGAACGCCTTTGACGACAGCGAGGCTGCCATCGGGCCGGCCTCGGACGAGAGCGCTGGGGCAGAAGGCGATATCCGAGCGAACGGCGATGCCGCTGGCCCGACGGAGCCGCCACGAGCCGAAACCGTATCGCTTGAAGCGAGCGCGCCAGCGGAGGCCGATATCGTCCCGCTTCCGCTGGAAGCTGCCGCCAGGGCGGTGGAGCTTGCCGACGCAGCGCTGCAACCAGCGACTGCCGCGGCGCCCGAAGCTCTCGCCGAATCGGCAGCGCCGGCGCAGATCGAACAGCACGTTGCTTCAGTATCCGTTGGCGCGCTGCCGCGGGTCGAGCTCGATCGCGCGCCGGCTTCCGGCGAAGTCGAGTTCGACCAGCCCCAAGCAACCCTTGAAGTCGCGGTTGAAGCCGCTGAGATTGCGGTCGAGGCCAACGCCGCAAGCATCGACGTCGTCGCGCCGGAAATGGACGCCGCGTCAGCGGATGCGCATGACGAAGCGGTCCTCGAGCTGGTCGCAGCGGAAATGGCGGCGCCCGACCTGATCGAGGATGACGACCTCACGCGCGTCCCCACCATTGGCTTCGACATCCAGGAACCGAGCTCGGTCGACGACGACATCGTCGCCACCTTTGCCGAGCCGCATGCGACCGAGCCGGTCATCGCGCAGGCCTCGGTCGCCCCACCGCCCCCCGCGGCTGCATCCGCGCCGGTCGTCGCACCGGAGCCGCGCGTCGTGACCGTCGCACCCGAACCGGTGCCGGCCGCTCCGGTCATCGCCGAGCCGCCGAAGCCTGCACCACCAGTTGCGCCCCAGCCGGCCGTCGCGGCGACCGCTGCAGCGACGGTTCAGGCGATGCCCAAACCGTCTTACGAAGCGTCGCTGGGATCGACGCTGCTGGCCAACGGCCTGTTGCAGCGGAAGCAGAATGCCCCGAATGACCCGCTGACGCCGATCCGGCGCATGACGCAGCCGGAGAAGGTCGCATTCTTTTCCTAACGTCTGAGCCTCTGTTCCCGAGCCTCGTGTCTCGTGCGCACGCGCGGCCTCAAGCGATCAGCCGGGCGTAAAGATCGGCATCGACATTGCCGCCCGACAGCACGATCACGACGGTCTTGCCGGCGACATCCATCCGACCGGCAAGAAGCGCCGCCAATCCCACCGCTCCGCCCGGCTCCACGACCAGCTTCAATTCGCGGAAGGCAAAGCCGATGGCACGCCCGACCTCCTCGTCCGAGGCGGAGACGGCGCCCGACAGCAGCCGGCCGTTGATGGCAAACGTGATCTCGCCGGGCATCGCCGCCATCAGTGCGTCGCAGATGGTGCGGCCCTTGGCGTCATGTGCGACCCGCTGGCCGGCGCGCAGCGAGCGGGCGTGATCGTCGAACCCTTCCGGCTCAGCGACGATCATGTCGGCTTGCGGAAACTTCGCCTTGACCGCTGTCGAGACGCCCGCCACCAGGCCGCCGCCGGAGGCCGGCACCACGACGACGTCAGGCGCGAGCCCGAGCGCAGCAAGATCCTCGGCGATCTCGCGGCCGACCGTACCTTGGCCAGCAATCACCAGCGGATCGTCGTAAGGCGGCACCACCGTCGACCCGCGCTTGCCGGCGATCTCGCGCGCGATCGCCTCGCGGTCCTCGCGATCCCGGTCGTACAGCACGACCTCGGCGCCGAACCCCTTGGTGCGCTCGCGCTTGGCGGCCGGCGCGTCCTGCGGCATCACGATGGTCGCCTGCATCTTCAGAAGCTGCGCCGCATGCGCGACGCCCTGGGCATGATTGCCCGAGGAGAACGCAACCACGCCATTGGCCCGCGCGCTGTCGGGAATCGAAGACAGCTTGTTGTAGGCGCCGCGGAACTTGAACGAGCCGGTCCGCTGCAGCACTTCGGGCTTGACGAACACAGTCGCGTTCAGCCGCTCGCTCAGCACCGGCGCGGCCAGCAAGGGCGTGCGCACCGCGACGGGGGCGAGCACGCGCGCGGCCGCGTCGATATCGGCAGCGGTGACGGTGGGGATCGAGGTCTGGACTGTCATGCCCTGTTGTATCGCGCCCTCGGACCGGCCGGCAAGCTCAGGCCACGCAGCTGGACGGGTCAGCCAGCTCGCCCACCGCCTCATTTTCCACCGCGGGCACGCGCAACACGGCCATGTGATCGATGAAGGCGCGGGTCGAAGCCTCCCAGGTATGTCCCGTGGCAAAGTCCACGCAAGCTTGGCGCGGGATCGTCAATGCGGCGAGGCAGGCCGCGCGCAGATCCTCGCTGAGCACGCCGACCTCGGCATCGCCGATCACATCGCGGGGACCCGCCACCGGATAGGCCGCAATCGGCAGACCGCTCGCCAGCGCCTCCAACAGCACCAGGCCGAACGTGTCGGTCCGGCTCGGGAACACGAACACATCGGCCGCGGCATAGACCTTGGCCAGCGCCTCGCCCTGCAGTGCGCCGAGGAACACGGCCTGAGGATATCTCTGCTCGAGCGCCGCACGCGCCGGGCCATCGCCGACAATCACCTTGGTGCCGGGCAGATCGAGATCGAGGAACGCCTCGAGATTCTTCTCCACCGCGACGCGGCCGACCGAGAGGAACACCGGCTGCGGCAGGCAGAGATCGACCTCGCGCGGATGAAACAGGCTCGTATCCACGCCGCGCGGCCACAGTGCGACACTGGCAAAGCCGCGCTCGCGCAATTCCGCGGCGAGCGCTGGTGTCGCAGCGAGCACGGTGCGGCTCGCGCCATGGAACCAGCGCAAAGTCGCCCAGACCCAGGCTTCCGGCACCGGCGCGCGGGCGGCGACGTAGTCAGGAAAACGCGTATGGAAGCTGGTCGTGAACGGCAGATCATGCTTGCGGCAATAGCGCCGCACCAAGAGCCCGAGCGGACCTTCGGTCGCGATATGGATGCTGTCGGGATTGGCGTCCGCAATCAGCCTTGCAACCTTGGCCGGGTGCGGCAGGGCCAGGCGCAGGTCACGATAGCTCGGCATCGGAATGGTGCGGAACGACTCCGGCGTCAGGAAGCGGATCTCGTGGCCCAGCGCCTCGGCCGCCTGCGCCATCATGGTCAAAGTCCGCACCACCCCATTGACCTGGGGATGCCATGCGTCAGTCGCGACCAGGATGCGCATTCCCCCTGCCCGTTCTCCTTCTCCCGGTGATCCGCTCTGACGGCCGACAGCCTCAGGCTGCCGCGCGCGCCGCCACACGCGGCGCGGGCGCCGTTTGGCGCAGCGGATCGGTCCAGGTGATGATCTCGAAATGACCGTCTTCATTCTCGGCAAGTGCCGTGCAGCTCTCGACCCAGTCGCCGCAGTTCATGTAGCGAATGCCCTGCTCGTCGCGGATCACGGCGTAGTGGATGTGGCCGCAGATCACGCCGTCGCAGCCATGACGGCGCGCTTCGGCAGCGAGCGCGGTCTCGAACGCGCCGATATAGTTGACGGCGTTCTTGACCTTCTGCTTGGCCCACTGCGACAGCGACCAATAGGGCACGCCGAACATGCGCCGGAAGAAGTTGACGAAGCGGTTCATCTGAATCGCGAAGTCATAGGCCTTGTCGCCGAGATGGGCGAGCCAGCGTGCGTTCTGCACCACCAGGTCGAAGATGTCGCCGTGGATCACCAGATAACGACGGCCGTCGACACCGACATGAACCGTATTCTCGACCACATCGATGCCGCCGAAATGCGTGCCGTAATAGCCGCGCAGGAACTCGTCGTGATTGCCAGGCACGTAGACGACCTTGGCGCCCTTGCGCGCCTTGCGCAGCATCTTCTGCACCAGGTCATTGTGGGATTGCGGCCAGTGCCAGCTCGATTTCAGCGCCCAACCGTCGACGATATCGCCGACCAGATAGATCGTATCGGCATCGTGGTGGCGGAGGAAATCGACCAGGAGGTTGGCCTGCGAGCCACGGGCCCCGAGGTGAACGTCCGAGATGAAGAGCGTGCGAAAGCGCCTGTCCGCGCCTTCTTCACCAGCAGCATTCTCAATTCCCATGCGCGCCCACCTAACAGCTTCTGATGACATTCCCGTGACGAGCAACGCCGCTCGTTCGCGCGCATCCCCCCGCCCGGACCGCCGCTAAAAAGCCGCTCGCGTGACGACTCAGGTATCCCTTGCCGTTGAGCTCGCGGATAACAGCGCCGTGCGACAATCAGGCGACAGAAGCAGCGCATTCTCGGGGAATACCCGCATTGGTTTTGCACAAAGATTCGGCCTTTTCGCCTTGCGCCAGCTCGCCAAAAACTTGGGCCAACGATTCGTTCCTCTCTCGTCATTGCGAGCCTTGCCCCACACTTCGTTGTTGCAAGGCGCTCGTGCGCCGAAGCAATCCAGAACCACGCGACGATACCGGATTGCTTCGGAGCTCACCCTCCTCGCAACGACGGTGGTGAGATACGATCTCGCCTTCTCGCGGCGCATGGCGTCCGAGTTTTGTCATTGGTTTCGCCCTCATATCGAGCAGAGGGCACAGGGAAGGCCGGGAGCTCGCCGCCCCCATGGCCCCCGTGCGGAAAGAATGCACGGGGCAGGACCACAGGTTCGGCCCGAGACATCCCGGCCTTCCCTGCGCGAATGGTTTTAACGGCTGCTTCGCGCTCTTGTGTCTTCCAAATGTGCCAAGAAGTGCGAACGGGCGGTTCTCACCAACCGCCCGTC
>NZ_JBNPTT010000020.1:0-40172 GCF_051167795.1 Bradyrhizobium sp. HKCCYLS1011
GTGGCAGCGGCGCTGGCTGGCGGAAGCCGCCCTGCAGCGGCAGCTTCACTATTGGACGCAGCAGCTGGCGGGCGCGCCGGCAGGGCTCGAGCTTGCGACCGACCGGCCGCGGCCGGCCGTGCCGAGCTTTCGTGGCGCGGTGCATCGCTTCACCGTCGATGCGACGTGCACGGCAGCGCTGTCGAAGCTGGCGCGGGCGGAGGGTGCGACGCTGTTCATGGTGCTGCTGGCGGCATTCGACGTGCTGCTGTCGCGCTGGAGCGGGCAGGAGGATGTGGTGGTCGGCACGCCGATTGCCGGACGGACCCGCGCCGAGACCGAGGCCCTGATCGGGTTCTTCGTCAACATGCTGGCGTTGCGCACCGACCTGTCCGGGTCGCCGTCGTTCCGCGACCTGCTGCGGCGGGTGAAGGCTGCCGCGCTCGATGCCTATGCGCATCAGGAACTGCCGTTCGAGAAGCTGGTGGAGGCGCTGCATCCGGTTCGTGACCTGAGCCGTGAGCCGATCTTCCAGGTGGTGTTCGCGCTGCAGAACGTGCCGCAGCAGGCGGGCCGGATGGCCGGGCTGACGATCGCGCCGTTCGAGACTGGAGCTATGGCTGCCAAGTTCGACCTGGAGCTGTCGATGACCGAGGCGGATGGCGGGCTGTCGGCGTCGCTGGTCTATGCCACCGATCTGTTCGATGCGTGCACGATCGCACGGCTGGTGGAGCACTTCATGCGCCTGCTGGACGGGATCGTGGCAAAGCCCGACCGTCCGGTCCGGGAGCTTGCGCTGCTAAGCGAAGCGGAGCAACGGCAGCTGATTGTGGACTGGAATGCGACGGCAGCGAGCTATCCGCAGGATGTCTGCCTGCATGAGCTGTTCGCCGAGCACGCCGCACGCCGGCCCGATGCCGTTGCCGTGGTGCTGGACGGGCAGGAGCTCTGCTATGGCGAGCTCGACCGCCGCGCCAACCAGCTCGCGCATCATCTGCAGCGCCTCGGCGTCGGGCCCGACGTGATCGTGGGTCTCTGCGTGGAGCGCTCGCTCGACTTGGTGGTCGGCGTGCTCGGCATCCTCAAGGCGGGCGGGGCCTATCTGCCGCTCGACCCGCGCTACCCGACCGAGCGGCTGGCCTACATGCTGGGGGATGCCAGGGTCCCGGTGCTGCTGACCCAGCAGGCGGTGGTGGAGCGTCTGCCGGCGTCCAGCGCCAGGCTGGTGCGGCTCGATGCCGATGGGCCGCTCATTGCCGAGCAGCCGGACACACTGCCCCTGAGCGGTGTCGATGCCGATCACCTGGCCTATGTGATCTACACCTCGGGCTCGACCGGCAGGCCCAAGGGGGTGATGATCAGTCATCGCGGCATCATGAACCTGGCCGATGCGCAGCTGTCGCAGCTGCCGTTGGAGGAGACCGACCGGATCCTGCAGTTCGCCTCGCTCAGCTTCGATGCGGCGGTGTGGGACCTGGTGATGAGCTGGCGGGTGGGCGCGGCGCTGGTGCTGGCCGCCCAGCACGATTTGATGCCGGGCGAGCCGTTGTGCGAGCTGCTGCTGACGCAACGCATCACCACGGTGCTGTTGCCGCCCGCGGCGTTGGCCGCATTGCCTGTCACATCGTTGCCGGATCTGAAGACGCTGCTGGTCGGCGGCGAGGCGTGCGCGGCGGAGCTGCTGCGGCCGTGGTTGTCGGGACGGCAGGTGTTCAACGCCTATGGGCCGACCGAGGCCAGCGTGTGCACCACGATGTTCCGCTGTGACGGCAACGGCCGGCCGCCGATCGGCCGTCCATTGCCGAACACCAGAACCTATGTGCTGGACCAACAGCTGCAGCCGGTGCCGGTCGGCGTGGCCGGCGAGCTTCATATCGGCGGGGCCGGCTTGGCGCGCGGCTATCTGCTGCGGCCTGGGTTGACGGCGGAACGCTTCGTGCCGAATCCGTTCGCAGCCGGAGAGCGTCTGTATCGCACCGGAGACCTGGTGCGCTGGCGCGCGGATGGCGCGCTGGAGTTCTTGGGGCGGCTGGATACGCAGGTGAAGCTGCGCGGCTTCCGGATCGAGCTCGGTGAGATCGAGGCGGCGCTGTCGGCACAGGAGGGCGTGGCCCAGGCTGCAGCGGTGATCCGGGAGGATGGTGGCGGCAAGCGCTTGGTCGCCTATGTGGTGGTGCATCCGGAGACCTCAGCCGACATCAGCGAGCTGCGCCGGCATCTACAGCAACTGCTGCCGGACTACATGGTGCCGTCAGCCATCGTCAGGCTCGACCACCTGCCGCTGTCGCCGAACGGCAAGCTCGACCGCAACGCGCTGCCGGCGCCGGACCGCAATCGCGAGGCCGACGATCAGCCGCCGCGCAATCCGGTCGAGACCGTGCTGGCCGGACTGTTCGCCGAAGTCCTCGGCCTCGATCGCGTCGGCATCAACGACAACTTCTTCGAGCTCGGCGGTGACTCGATCCAATCCATGCAGCTCGTGGCACGTGCGCGAGGGGCAGGGGTGGCGATCACGCCACGGCAGATCTTTCAATATCAGACGGTCGCGACGCTGACCCAGGTGGCGGATCGGTCGCAAATCATCGCCGATGTCGACAGCGCGCCGCGCTGTGCTCCTCTCACTCCCATTCAGCACTGGTTCTTCGAACAGAGCGGACCGGTCAGGCACTTCAATCAGTCAGTCCTGCTCGAAGTGCCTGCTGATATCAAACGGCCGCGGCTCGAACGTGCGCTCGCATCCCTTCTCATCCATCACGACATGCTGCGCAGCCGGTTTGTCCGAGACGCGACCGGCTGGCGGCAGGAGCTGTCGACCGTCGACGAAGTCCCCGTGACACTCGCGCATTTTGACCTGGCGGAGCTCGCCCCCGACGTACGGATCGCGCAGTTGCAGATTGCTGCGACCACGCTTCAGCAAACTCTCGATCCTGTCGCGGGCCGGCTGGCCGTTGCCGCCTGGTTCGATTTCGGCGTCGAGACGCCCGGCCGCCTTCTGCTCATCATTCACCACCTCGTCGTCGATGGTGTGTCCTGGCGGATTCTGATCGAGGATCTCATGGCGGGCTATGATCAGCTCGAACGCCATGAGACCATTACGCTGCCGGAAAAAACCACCTCATTTCCGACTTGGGCCGCGCGGCTTGCGAGCCACGCCAAATCAACGGAGGTCTTGAACGAACTGGACTTCTGGGCTGGAGCCTGCCGTGACGCGCCGGAATTCCCGGTCGACCGCGTCGTCGCTTCGCGTTGCGCGACCTATGGTGAGACCGAAGGCTTGACGACCCGATTGTCCGTCGACGAGACCGAGGCGCTGCTGACCATGGTGCCGAAAGCCTATCACAGCCGCATCAACGACGCCTTGCTCACGGCACTTGCCGTCGCTCTGACGGATTGGCGCACGGCCCGAGGTGATACCGGAACGGCAACGCTCGTTGATCTCGAAGGTCACGGTCGCGAAGACCTGTTTGCGACGGTTGACCTGTCGCGGACCGTCGGTTGGTTCACGACCATGTTTCCCCTGCGGCTCGATGCAGGACAGCTGGACATCGCCGAGCTCAAGGAAGGCGGACCTGCTGCCGGCACCGCGCTGAAGCGCATCAAGGAGCATCTGCGTCAGGTGCCGCGGGGTGGCATCGGCTGGGGATTGTTGCGTTATCTCAACCCGCGGACCGCGAATGTTCTGCGATCGTTGCCACGGGCTTCGATCAGCTTCAACTATCTCGGACGTTTCGATGAGAGCAGCGAGACGGGCTGGCGTCTCGCAGGCGAGAGCTCCGGCGCGCAGATCGCGCCGGAGAGGGGCAGGGACCATCTGCTCGAAGTGGTATCGCTCGTGAGCGGTGGCAGGTTGCGCCTGGAGTGGCGCTGGTGGCCGGCAGCGCATGATCGCGCGTCGATCGCCGATTTGGCTGACCGCTTCACGGCCGTGCTCCGTGGCCTGATCCGCCATTGCTCCGAACGTTTCTTCGGAGAGTTCACGCCGTCCGACTTCCCTTTGGTTCGGCTCGAGGAGGTGCGGCTTGCGAGCTTACAGCAGCGCTATGCTGACATCGAAGATATCTGGCCGCTCGGGCCGATGCAGCATATCATGCTCGCGCATGCGCAGCGGTCGCCGGACAGTGTCGCCTATCATGAGCAGATCTGGCTGAGGCTGGAGGGCGAACTCGATCGTGTTGCCTTGGAAGCCGCTTGGTTCGAATTGGCGGCCCGACACCCCGTGTTGCGCGTCTCGTTTCCGAGTGACCAAGGTGAGCCCGTGCAGATCGTGCGACGGGGCGCGAAGCGGCCGTGGAGAGCCGCCGATTGGTCGTCGCTCGCGCCTGACCTCATTGACTATCATTTGCAGGAGTTCCTCAGCGAGGATCGCAAGCAGGGCTTCGATCTTGCTGCAGGAGACGTGCTCCGCGCCTCGTTGTTGCGGCACGCGCCTGCGCGCCACACGCTGGTCCTGAGCTTTCATCATCTGCTGCTGGATGGATGGTCGATCGCGCCAATGCTGCGCGAGTTCATGGAGCTCTACCTTGCCGCTCGCGGAGGTCGGCGAGTCCCGTCCGCACCGCGATCTTATCGCGACTATCTCGCCTGGCTGGTCTCGGTGGATCGAACGGCGAGCCGGGCTTTCTGGCTCGACCGCCTGGAAGGTGGGGCGTTGCCGTATCGCCTCAACCTGCCACAAGGAAACCCCGCCGCGCCTGCCGACACGGCTGGAGAGCATCGCGTGATGCTCCTGGAGCGGCTGACGGCTCGGCTTCAGTCCGCTGCACAAGCCCGGCACCTGACCTTGAATACGCTGGTTCAGGGCGCATGGACTTTGGCTCTTGCGCGCCATGCGAAGAGCGGCGGCGAAATCGTGTTCGGGATGACGACCGCAGTCAGGCCGGGCGAATTGCCAGGCGTCGAACAGATCCTCGGACTATGCACCAACATTCTGCCACGGCGGGTTCAGATCGATCCGGCCACGCATGTGACGGATTGGCTCGCCGATTTGCAGGCGCGGCAGGTGGAGGAGCAAGCCCACGATCGATGCCCGCTGCAGGAGATCCAACGTTGGATCGGTGCGCCAGCCGACCAGGCGCTGTTCGAGGCGGTCGTCATCTTCGAGAATTATCCGACCGGGACCTTGCTTGCGGACAGCGCGGCCGTCGTGCCGGATGACATCAGCGTTGCCGCGACCGGCAGCTTCGAGGCCGGCATCGATTTTCCGTTATGCCTGGTGATCGCTCCCGGCGCCCGGATGAGCTTCCGGCTGATCTTCAGCCCGCAACGCTTTGATGCCACGGCGGTGAAATGCCTGTTGGACGATGTCGTCGAATGTCTCATGGCAATCGCGGACGATCCCGAGCAACGGCTAGGCTCGCTCTGGCAGGAATCTCCAGGCCGTGCGACGCCTATAAGCGCAAGACGAAGCGAGCCAACGGCGAGGGTCGATCAGACTGAGCCGGTATGATGCCGAACGGCACGTCAAGGCGCGCGCGGCGTGTCCGCTTGCCGGGTGCGCCGCGGATGCGAGCCGACGATGCGCGGCTCGACGTTCGACCAGCGCCGCAACCGGCCGCCGAGCGATCGGGTTCGAGCAGCGAGGTACCGCTATGGCGGGAGATGGTGCGGTTTGCGATCCCGCAGACCGCAAGCGCCGCGTTGCAACTGCTGTCTGGTACTATCACCGCCATCTATTTTGGACAGCTTCTCGGACGATCGGCGCTTGCCGTCGCTTCCGCCTTCTTCCCGGTGTTCTTTCTGCTCGTCTCTTTTCTGATCGGGCTGATCTCTGGCGGCATCGTGCTGGTCGCGCGCGCCCATGGCGCTGGCGACGCGCTTCAGGTCAAAAGTGTCACAGGAACCACCCTCTCTGTCTGCGCCTTGCTCAGCATTGCGATCGCAATCGTGGGTTACCTCGTCTCTCCCGAGCTGCTCGCCATCATGGCAACACCGTCAGACATCATGTCCTCGGCCATCGACTACGCGCGCGTGACGTTCGTCTCGTTGCCGCCCCTGACATTGCTCTTTGCGTATACGTTCCTTCTGCGCGGTACCGGCGATGCGCAGACCCCGCTGCTGCTGATGACCCTGTATATCGGCCTCACGCTGGTGCTGACGCCGGCCTTGATCCAGGGGTGGTTCGGGTTGCCGCAGGTCGGTGTGACCAGCGCTCCATGGGCCAGCCTCATCGCTTGCGCAGTATCGCTTCCGGTCCTCGTCGCCTATTTGCAGCAGCAGAGGCATCCTATGGCGCTCGACCGGCAACTCGTTCGCCAGCTTCGGATCGATCGAAACATCGCCGCGCCGTTTTTCGGCATTGGTGTGCCCAGCGGGATTCAGACCGCAGTGACCTCCCTGTCGGAAGTCGCAATGGTCACGCTGATCAACCCGTTTGGATCGGGCGCGACTGCGGCCTATGGTGCCGTCAACCAGGTGGTCGGATATCTGCTGGCGCCCATGCAAGCTGTCGGGCTCGCTGCGACCGTCTTTGCTGCGCAGGCGATCGGTGCACGCAAGCCCGACCGCTTGGGCGCAGTCACGCGCATCGGAATTGTGCTGGACTTGCTGGTCGGAATTCCCACGGTGATCGTGATCGGCGTATTTTCGACCGCCATTCTCTCGTGGTTCGTGGTCGATCCCGCGACTTTGGCGATTGCCGAACGGGCGCTGCTGATCGTGCTGTGGAGCTATGTGGTCGTGGGAATCAACGACGTGCTGGCCGGAATCATGCGCTCGACCGGAACGGTGGCCTGGCCCACAGTGATTGTCCTGGCCGGGATATGGCTGGTGCAATTGCCGGCGGCCTACTTGCTGTCCCGCTCCGTCGGACTTGAAGGGGTCTGGATGGGCTATCCCGCAGGATTCATCGCCGCTTTGATCGCTCAAGTCACATATTTTGGATTGGTGTGGAGACGTCGAACCCACGGGGTGACGGGTCCGCGCGTACCATAGCGATCGACGGCATTTCTGTTGCAGCCCAAGTCGGTGCTCGGCGATCAGCGGGCGCCGCCGTCAGCGCCACACTATTGAAGAGAATTAGCACCGCGCAGGAGGGACTCTCGTCCTCCGCCAACACATCGTGAGCTCCCGCGCACTAAACATCCTGCGCTGCAGCACGAGAAATTGCGCTTGACTTGTTTAGTGATGCCCATTCTACTAAACAAAATACTTAACTCGGACACTTGATCCGGGAGTGATCGAGGAAATGCAGAGCGGCGCGTCGTGACCCAACGAGGCACGTCCGATCGTCCGCCCACCAGGCATCTGCCGCAACTCAACGAAAATGGGGGCGGCGCAAACAGGGAGGGAGAGCCAGATGAAAGTGCTGCGGAATTTTGCACTCACGGCGGCTGTTGCTGCCGGGATGGCGCTAGGCGCGTCGGCATCGGCGCGCGCGGAAGGGAAGACCATTACGCTCTGTTGGGCGGCCTGGGACCCTGCGAACGCGCTGGTCGAGCTGTCGAAGGACTTCACCGCCAAGACCGGCGTGAACATGAAGTTCGAGTTCGTGCCGTGGCCGAACTTCGCCGATCGCATGCTCAACGAGCTCAACTCCAAGGGCAAGCTGTGCGATCTCATGATCGGCGACTCGCAATGGATCGGCGGCGCCGCCGAGAACGGCCAATACGTGAAGCTCAACGACTTCTTCGACAAGGAAGGTATCAAGATCTCCGACTTCATGCCGGCCACCGTGCTCGGCTACGCCGAATGGCCGAAGGGAACGCCGAACTACTGGGCGTTGCCGGCAATGGGCGACGCCAATGGCTGGACCTACCGCAAGGATTGGTTCTCACGGCCCGAACTGAAGGAGGAGTTCAAGAAGAAGTATGGCCGCGACCTCGACGTGCCGAAAACGCAGATGGAGCTGAAGGATATTGCCGAATTCTTCCAGAACCGCGTGATCGACGGCAAGACGGTCTATGGCGCAGCCATCTTCACCGAGCGCGGTTCGGAAGGCATCACCATGGGTGTGACCAACGCGCTCTATCCGTTCGGCTTCAAATATCAGAACCCCGCCAAGCCCTATGATATGCAGGGTTTCGTCAACTCCGACGATGCTGTGAAGGGATTGGAGTTCTACAAGGCGCTTTACAAATGCTGCACTCCGCCGGGCTATTCCAACGGCTATATGCAGGAAGGCCTCGACGCCTTCAAGTCGGGACAGGTGGCGCTGCAGATGAACTGGTTCGCCTTCTTCCCCGGACTCTACAAGGACCCGAATGTCGGCGGAGACAAGATCGGCTTCTTCGTCAATCCGCAGCAGAAGGAGAAGGGCTCGCAACTCGGTGGGCAGGGCATTTCGGTGGTGGCCTATTCGCCGAACCGCGCCGAGGCGCTCGCTTACATCAAGTGGTTCGCTGCGCTCGACACCCAGAAGAAATGGTGGGCGCTCGGCGGCTATAGCTGCCACAAGGGCGTCTTGAACGATCCGAACTTCAAGAACACCGCGCCCTTCGCCGCCGACTTCCTCGTTGCGATGGACCAGGTCGTCGACTTCTGGGCCGAACCCTCTTACGCTCAGCTTCTGCTGGCAATGCAGAAGCGCGTTCACGACTACGTCGTCGCCGACCAGGGCACGGCGAAAGGAGCGCTCGACGGCCTGATCTCCGACTGGACCAAGGTGTTCAAGGAGGACGGCAAGATTTAGAGCGGATCGCTGCGAGCTCATCTCGCGACGATCCGTCGTCAACAGCTGGCCGGCAAGCCCGAGGCTTGCCGGCACTCCTCCCAGACCCGGCTAGCTGAAAAAAGACTGCGTCATGACCGAGCAAACCGGACTGAGCCTGATCGATCGGGCGGCGCTGGTGACCCCGCCGTCGCTTGCACGGCGCGTCCATGGCCTGTCCGAACGCGCGATCGCCTGGGTCTTCATCACGCCAACGATGCTGCTCCTGCTGGCGATCAACATCTTTCCCCTGATCTGGACGATCTGGCTTTCCTTCACCAACTATCGCGCCAACCGGCCCAATGCGCCTGTGCTCAATGTCGGGCTCTCCAACTACCAGTCGATCCTCACCGATCCGGATGTCTGGGCGGCGATGACGGTCACGGCGCGGTTCGTGTTCTGGACCATCCTGATCCAGACCGTGCTCGGATTTGCGCTCGCCTGGCTGATCGACAAAAAGTTCCGCGGCCACGGGCTGTGGACCACGCTGATCCTCTTGCCCATGATGCTGTCGCCGGCGGTGGTCGGCAATTTCTGGACATTCTTGTACCAGCCGCAGATCGGCCTGTTCAACTACGCCGTCGCGGCGATCTCTGGCGTGCCACCGTCCTCATTTCAGATGCTGGCGCAGGTGCCGCTTGCGCCATGGGCGATCGTCATCGTCGACAGCTGGATGTGGACGCCTTACGTGATGCTGATCTGTCTGGCCGGTCTTCGCTCCATTCCCGACTATATCTATGAGGCCGCCGAGGTGGACCGCGCCTCACCCTGGCGTCAGTTCTGGTCGATCACCTTGCCGATGGCGCTGCCCTTCATCATGCTGGCGGTGCTGTTCCGCGGCATCGAGAACTTCAAGATGTTCGACATGGTCAATCTGCTGACCGGTGGCGGACCCGGCTCGACCACGGAAGTCGCCTCGATCACGCTGAAGCGGGAGGCATTCGAGAAGTGGCGCACGGGCTATTCGTCCGCGTTCGCGATCATCCTGTTTGTCACCGTCTTTGGCCTTGCCAACATTTACGTGAAGGCGCTCAACCGGGTGAAAAGCCGATGACCGCTGGCCTCGCAACAGCCCATTCCGTGGTCGATCCGTCGCCGCTGACCAAGCGGATCGCGTCTGTGGTCGTGATCGGCTATGCGCTGATCACACTCGTTCCGCTGGTGTGGATCTTTCTGACTGGTTTCAAGTCGCCGTCGGACGCGATCGCCTATCCGCCGAAGATCTTCGCCGCACCGACGCTCGAAGGCTATTGCAACCTGTTTACGACGCGGACGCGGCAGGCGCCGGAGTACATGGCGAAACTGCCGCCGGCTGCCAATCTCTGCGACCGCATTTCGCGCGGCCGCAACATGGTGGTGGCGGGACCGTCGAACTACATTCCGCGCTACATCAACTCGCTGGTGATCGCCTTTGGCTCGACGGCGCTGTCGGTGGGGCTCGGCACCCTTGCGGCCTACGCGTTTTCGCGATTCAAGATACCGCTCAAGGACGATCTGCTGTTCTTCATCCTGTCGACCCGGATGATGCCGCCGATCGCGGTCGCCATTCCGATTTACTTGATGTATCGCGAACTCGGGCTGTCCGACACCAAGCTCGGCATGATCCTGCTTTATACCTCGGTCAACATCTCGCTCGCGGTATGGCTGCTGAAAGGCTTCATCGACGAGATTCCGCGTGAATATGAGGATGCGGCGATGGTCGACGGCTATACGCGGCTGCAGGCCTTCTTCAAGGTCGTGCTGCCGCAGGCGACCACGGGCATCGTCGCGACTGCCATCTTCTGTCTGATCTTCGCCTGGAACGAATACGCCTTCGCGGTGTTGCTGACCTCCGGTTCGGCACAGACGGCGCCGCCCTTCATTCCCATCATCATCGGTGAGGGCGGCCAGGATTGGCCGGCGGTCGCAGCTGGTACGACGCTATTCCTCATCCCCATCGTCGTTTTCACGGTGCTGCTGCGTAAGCACCTGCTGCGCGGCATCACATTCGGAGCGGTGCGCAAATGAGCCGGATGATCCGAGGACATAGCTTGCCGATCGGACGCTCGCGCGGGCCGCGCCTGTTGCGTCGCGGCCCGCTGGAGAGCCTCGCCACGGCCTTGATTGTGGCCGGTGTGCTGATGCTGCTGCAGCCCTTCGCGCTTGTGCTCTACACTTATTCTTTTGTCACCACGCTCATCGGCGTCGTGATGTTCACCATCGTTTCCAAATTTCCGGATTGAGCCATGGCCGAGATCCGGATCGACAATCTCGTGAAGCAGTTCGGCGGCTTTGCTGCCGTGCGTGGCACAAGCTTCACGATCGCCGACGGCGAGTTCTTCTGTCTGCTCGGCCCCTCCGGCTGCGGCAAGACGACGACCTTGCGGATGATCGCCGGATTGGAGCTGCCGACATCAGGCACGATCAGGCTTGGCGGCGAGGACGTCACCTTTCTCCGCGCGCGCGAGCGCGACATTGCGATGGTCTTCCAGCTGTTCGCACTCTATCCCCACATGAATGTGCGCAAGAACATCTCCTTTCCCCTGGTCTCGATCGGCTTGCCGAGGGCCGAGATCAGGCGGCGCGTCGAGGAGGCCGCTCGCATCCTGCGCATCGATCAGCTGCTTGATCATCCCGTCGGCGGATTGTCGGGCGGCGACAGGCAGCGCGTTGCGCTTGGCCGCGCTATCGTGCGCGAGCCAAAGGCGTTTCTGATGGATGAGCCGCTCGGCGCGCTTGATGCCGAATTCCGTCACATCATGTGCGGCGAGCTGCGGGCGTTGCACGACCGGCTCAAGGCCACCACGGTATTCGTCACCCACGATCAGCTTGAGGCGATGTCGATGGCCGACAAGATCGCGGTGATGAACAATGGTGTTGTCGAGCAGCTCGGCAGCCCGCAGGAGATCTATGATCGGCCGGCGACCATGTTCGTCGCCGACTTCATCGGCTCGCCGCCGATGAACTTCATCCGCTGTCCCGGTCGTCTCGCCTCCGGTGCGACGCAGGTGACGATCGACCGAGCCGAAATCAGCGTTCCGCAATTGCGGGAGGATGCGACGACGGAGGATCTGGTGCTCGGCGTGCGGCCGGAGCAGGTGACTCTCTGCGACGACGGCGGCTTCCGCGGCGAGGTGTTCGGCACGGAATATCTCGGAACCACGCAGATCGTGACCATCACGACCGCGCATGGCACGGTGAAGGCGCGCCTGCCGGCCTCCGTCCGCGTCGAGCGCTCCGAGCGCGTCGGGATGTCGTTCCGTGCGGACCGGCTCTCGCTGTTCAATGGTGTCACGGGTCGCGCGATCCGTACGGCGCTGCACGAACAGCCGGCGAGAGGAGGGCGGCGTGGCTGAGACAAGGCTCAAATCGGTTGCCAAGTCGTTCGGCACCAGGCAGGCGGTAAACGATCTGTCGCTGACGATCGGAGACGGCGAACTTGTGGTGTTGCTGGGGCCGACCGGTGCCGGCAAGACCACGACGCTGCGGCTGGTTGCCGGTCTCGAAACCCCGGATAGCGGCAGCGTGATGATCGGCGGCATTGATCACACGCGGTCGACGCCGGCTGTGCGCGACGTGACCTTCGTGTTTCAGCAATATTCGCTGTATCCCCACCTGAGCGTTTACGACAATCTCGCCTTCCCCCTGCGCTCGCCAGTGCGCCGGACGCCGGAGGCTGAGATCAAGCGCATCATCGGCCAGGTCGCCGCGATGCTGCGCATCGAGGACAAGCTCGCCAGCCGCGCAACCCAGCTATCCGGCGGCCAGATGCAGCGCGTGGCGATTGGCCGGGCGCTGGTGCGTCGTCCCGCCATCGCGCTCTTGGATGAGCCGCTGTCGTCGCTGGATGCCAAGCTGCGGTCGGACCTGAGAATCGAGCTGAAGCGCATCCAGCAGGATCTCGGCGCGACCATGCTCTATGTGACCCACGATCAGGTCGAGGCGATGACGCTCGCCAACCGCATCGGCGTGATGGATCAGGGCCAGCTCGTTCAGGTCGGCACCCCGCGCGAGGTCTACGAGGATCCGGCCAATGCCTATGTCGCGACACGGCTCGGCAGCCCCGGCATCAATCTGCTTCCGCGCGCGCTGTTTCCGAACGTTGCGACGCCGCCCGAGGCCATCACAATCGGCGCGCGAACCGAGCACATGACCGTGCGCCGCGCGCGTCGCGAAACGGCAGCTGCTCGCGTGAAATGGATCGAACGGCTCGGCGACCAGAATCATCTGCATATCGATCTTAACAACCATGCCATCGTGAGCCTGGTCGAACCGGATACCGGGTTGAACGTCGGCGATGCCGTGGATATCGAGTTGACCCGGCCGCTTTGCTTCGATCGCGCTGGCGAGCGGGTGAGATAGACCATGGATGATGCTTTCAAACGCAGACTGATCCTGGCAATGACAGGGACCATTGTCTCTCATGCCGAGGAGCTGACCGCACTCGACCAGGCGATCGGTGACGGCGATCACGGCCTCAACATGAAGCGTGGTTTCGAGGCCGTCCTTGCTGACGCCGACAATATCGCGGCCAAACCCTTGCCGGATGGATTGAAGGCGGTCGGCATGGCGCTGGTGATGAAGGTCGGCGGGGCGTCCGGCCCGCTCTACGGCACGCTCGCGATGGGATTGGGCAAGGCTTTGCCGCCTGACCCGACGGCGGCTGAGGCGGCGGCCGCGCTCGGCCGCGCCATCGACGAGGTGAAGGCGCGCGGCAAGTCGGACGCAGGGCAAAAGACGATGCTTGACGTGCTGGTCCCGGTGCAGGCGGCCTTCGCGACCGGCGGCGCCGATCTTGCGGACCGGCTTGCAATGGTCGCACGCGAAGCTGCCGACGCGACCGTGCCGATGAAGGCGATCCGCGGCCGCGCCTCCTTCCTCGGCGAACGCTCGATCGGCCACATGGACCCCGGCGCGCGTTCCGCCAGCCTGCTGGTGCAGGCGGTCTGCAATGTCTTCAACGAGGCCTGAATATGGATCAACGAAACAATGTCGGCATCGTCATCGTCTCGCATTCCGCCAAGGTGGCGGAAGGCGCGGCCGACATGGTGCGACAGATGGTCGGCGACACGGTGCCGCTCGCGGCCGTTGGCGGCAATGCCGATGGCGGGCTCGGGACCGACGTCGGTGCCATCATGGGCGCCATCGACAGGGCATGGTCGGAGGCTGGCGTAGCCATTCTCGTCGATCTCGGCGGTGCCGAGACCAACAGCGAGATGGCGGTCGAAATGATGCCGGAGGCGCGGCGGGAGCGGATCGTGATCTGCAACGCGCCTTTGGTCGAAGGTGCTGTCATGGCGGCAGCGGAAGCCTCGGGCGGGTCGCCGCTCGACGTGGTGCGCGCCACTGCAGAGGAGCTGATGGGGGGATGAGGGGCGGCCATGAGCGCGCAGATCGGAAGGAGGAGCTCGCGATGCAGGAAGTGAAAGCGCATGCGCTGTTGACCAATGAGGTCGGACTGCATGCGCGCCCGTCGGTCAAGCTGACCCAGCTCGCGAAGCGCTTTGCCGCCACGGTGGAAGTCGCGATCCGCGCCGACGGACCATGGACAGATGCCAAGAGCCCGGTGAAGATCATGCGGGTAAAAGCGGCCAAGGGAGAGACGCTGTTCATGCGCGCGAACGGCAGCGATGCCCAGGCGGCCGTCACGGCGCTGGTCGATCTGGTGAACCGCAAATTCGAGGAGGAGTAGTCTCCATGCAGCGGCGACTGGTGGGTCGCGCAGCTTCGAGTGGACTCGCTGTCGGTCCCGCCCTGTTGTTGCGTGCGCCGGAAACATCGAAGCGCAAGCCCGGCACGGTCGCGGAGGAGCGTGCAGCGCTTGCTGATGCGGTCGCAGGCGCCCGCGATGCGGTGGCAAGCCTGGCGTCGGAGCTCGTTGGCGACGCCGCTGATATGATCGCGTTTCAGCTCGCATTGCTGGAGGACGACGCATTGACCGTCTCAGCCTATGCGCAGATCGAGGCCGGTGTTGCTGCCGATGTTGCCTGGCTGTCTGCAATGCAGGAGGAGATCGCGGGTTACGAGACGGCCGAGGACGAATATTTTCGCGCGCGCGCGGCCGATCTCACCGATATCCGCGATCGGGTGTTGCGTCGTCTGTTTGGCCTGCAGCAGGCCGACCTGCCCGAGGGGGCAATCGTTGTGGCACGTGACCTGCCACCTTCGACTTTCCTTGGCATTGACTGGTCGCGAGGCGGCGGCATCGCGCTCGGCGACGGCAGTCCGACCAGTCACGTTGCGATGCTGGCGCGGAGCAGGGGAGTGCCGATGGTCGTCGGCCTCGGCCGCGAAGTTGAGAAGCTCGCCGGCACGCTGCTGGTCGACGGCGGGACCGGAAACGTCATGATCGACCCGGATTCAGAAGCCGTTTCAATGGCGCGGGATGCGAGCGAGAGGTTGGCGCGCCGGAAGGCAAGTGCAGTGGAATGGCAATGCGAGCCGGCGGTCACTGTCGACGGCGTTGCGATTGCCGTGCTGGTCAATGTTTCGGGGGCCGCCGACATCGCGGGTTTGCCCGCGGCGGCGTGCGACGGCATCGGCCTTGCGCGCACCGAGTTCCTCACCGCGAACCTGCTCCGCGACGAAGATGCGCAATATCGCACCTATGCCGAACTGGTGCGCTGGGCCGAGGGGAGCCCCGTCACCATTCGCACGCTCGATGCCGGCGGCGACAAGCCGATTCCAGGCTACACGGTCGATGGCGAGAGCAATCCGTTTCTCGGCCTGCGCGGCCTGCGGCTCTCACTGCGGCACCCGGACATCTTCCGCATCCAGCTGCGCGCGCTGGCGCGTGCCGCAGCGCTGGGGCCGCTGAAGATCATGCTGCCGATGGTCACCCATCCCGCCGAGTTTGAGGCAGCTCACGAGCATCTTCGCGCGGTCCTGGCCGAACTTGCCGAAAGCAGAGCAGCCTTTGCCGAGCCAAGCTTCGGCATGATGGTCGAGGTGCCGGCTGCTGCGCTGGCTGCGCAGGATTTTGCTGCGGGCTTCTTCTCGATCGGCACCAACGATCTGACGCAATATGCCACCGCGGCCGCGCGGGACGGCGCCGAGGTCGCGGACTATGCCGATGTGCTGCATCCTGGCGTGCTAGCCATGATCGCCCATGTCGTGCTTGCAGGCCGCGATAAGGGCATCGAGGTCTCCGTCTGCGGCGATGCGGCAGGCGATGCGCGCAGCATACCCGCGCTGTTGGCTGTGGGCGTGCGGAGCCTGTCGGTCGCGCCCGGCCTGTTGCCGATGGTCAAGCAGACCATTCGTGAACTCGACCTTGTCAGGCTGACGGAGAGGGCATGAGCGACGCCGAGACTCCGTCCATTCCGGCCAGCCCGCTCGCCGAATACAAGGCGATCCTGCGTGCCGTCATCGACAGCCGACCTTCCGGCACGCGGCAACGGCTGGCGGCGGCGATCGGCAAGAACAGAAGCTTCATCTCGCAGATCGTCAATCCGACCTATCCGACGCCAATTCCCGTCCAGCACCTCGACACGATCTTTCACATCTGTCACTTCGCCCCGCAGGAGCAGCGGGCCTTCCTGGCTGCCTATCGTGCCGCTCATCCCGGCCGGCTCGATGACATCGAGAGCAAGCGGCCGATGCGGCGTCTGGTCGTCGAGCTCCCTGATTTTGGCGATCCGATCGCCAATGCACATGCGGATCGCATCATCGCAGGCGTTGCACGCGGCATCACGGCACTGATGTCCGCCAATGAAAACGAAGACGACGCTGAACCAGGAGGAAAGTCATGAAGAAGCTGATCAATGCCGTTCCTGACGTGCTCTCCGAGAGCCTCCAGGGATTTGCCGCGGTTCACGGCGATATTCTCAAGCTCGGCGATGACAACAAGTTCGTGTGCCGCAAGACGGTTAAGCCCGGAAAGGTCGGGCTCATCTCGGGCGGCGGCTCCGGGCATGAGCCGCTCCACGCAGGCTTTGTCGGCATGGGCATGCTCGACGCGGCGTGCCCGGGCCAGGTCTTCACGTCGCCGACACCGGACCAGATGCTCGCGGCGGCGGCCGCGGTCGAAACAGGTGCGGGTTGTCTGTTCGTGGTCAAGAACTACGAAGGCGACGTGATGAATTTCGCGATGGCCGCGGAAATGATGGAGACACCGGTTGCAACCGTGATCACCGACGACGACGTCGCGGTCGAGACCTCGACCTATTCCACCGGTCGGCGCGGTGTCGCTGGTACGCTTGTCGTGGAGAAGGTGCTGGGTGCCGCGGCAGAACAGGGGCGGGATCTCGCTGCGCTGAAGGCGCTTGGCGATGACGTCAACCGGCGTACCCGCTCGATGGGCGTGGCGCTTTCATCCTGCACGGTGCCGGCAGCCGGTAAGCCGACATTCTCGCTCGGTGAAGATGAGATGGAGATGGGCGTCGGCATTCATGGCGAGCCGGGCCGTCGCCGGGTCAAGCTCGCGTCCGCCGACGCCATCGCCGAGGAGATGATGGGCGCGATCCTATCTGATCTTTCGCCGAAGCCCGGCACGCCTTGCCTGCTGCTCGTCAACGGCTTTGGCGGCACGCCAGCGATGGAGCTCTATGTGATGGCCAACTCGGCGCAACGGATCTTGCAGGGCCGTGGCCTCACCATCGGCCGCGGTCTGGTAGGGTCCTACGTCACCTCGCTCGAGATGGCCGGCTGCTCGCTCACTGTGACCATGCTCGACGACGCGACGACCGCACTGTGGGACGCCCCCGTGCACACCGCAGCGCTTCGCTGGGGCTGCTGAAGCTTCAGTCTCGGCCGGCCGCTTTGTCGCAGTTCCGACCTGCTGCAATGCGGCGACGGCTCGCGCCGCACCATTCAAAATGAGACTGCCTGTCAAGCGTGCCGGCGCGCCGCCCGGCGCGCCGTCGACATCCTGCGCTAGCCTCGCTTCTGAACAGGGGGAGGCGTGCGACCTCTTGCCCTGACGTGAAGAGCAAACAGGGAGGAGTGGAATGGTCAGACGCAGTTCCGTGCTGATTGCGATCGGCACCATCATGCTATCAACGACGGCCTTCGCGCAGCAGCAGAAAATCAAAGTCGGCGTGACTGCCACCCTGGAGGGCACCTACACCGTGCTCGGCGAGGACGGCATCCGCGGCTTCCAGACGGCGCTCAACGTCCTCGGCAAGACTGTCGGCGACAAGGAACTCGAATTCGTCATCGCCTCGACTGACGCAACGCCGGATTCCGCTGTCCGCGCGGTGCGCAAGCTGATCGAGCAGGACAAGGTGCAGATCCTGCTGTCACCGCTGTCGGGCGACGAGGGCATCGCGGTGAAGAATTTCGCCAAGACCCATCCCGAGCTGACCTTCGTCAACGCGGCGTCCGGTGCGCAGGAGACCACTTACGTGGACCCGGCGCCGAATTTTTTCCGCTACAACATGGACGGCGCGCAGTGGCAGGTGGGCCTCGGCAAATACGCCTATGAGACCAAGGGCTACCGCAAGATCGCGACGATCGGCGAGGATTATTCCTTCATCTATACTCAGGTTTTCGGCCTGGTGCTGGAGTTCTGCGGCGCGGGCGGCCAGGTCACGAACCGGCAGTGGGTTCCGCTCGGAACCAAGGACTTCGCTTCCGTCATCGCTGCATTACCCGACGATGTCGACGCGATCTATCTCGGCCTCGGCGGCGCTGACGCGGTCAACTTCCTGAACCAGTACCAGCAGGCCGGCGGCAAGGCGCACCTGATGGGCGGCTCGATCATGATCGATCAGACCATCCTGTCCTCGAAGGGGAGCGCAAAGAACGCGCTGATCGGCACCATCGCCGCGAGCGGTCAGGCTGATACCTGGGACGATCCGAGCTGGCAGAAATTCGTCAAGGCCTATCAGGACGCGTTCCCACCCAACAAGCGGTTCCCGAGCCCGTCGCTGCTCGCGACCAACTACTACGACTCGACCATGGCGCTGATCTTGGCCTTGCGCCAGGTCAATGGCGATCTCAGCGACAACCAGGCCAAGCTGAAGGACGCGCTGGCGAAGATCGAGATTGATGCGCCGAACGGCAAGATCAAGCTCGACTCCAATCGTCAGGCGATTGGAACCAATTTCGTCACGGAGGTGGTGGACGACGGCAAGGGTGCGCTGTTCAGCAAGGTCGTGAAGGTCATTCCCAACGTGAACCAGACGCTTGGCTATGATCCGGCGGTGTTTGCAAAGATCGGCCTGCCAAGCCGTACAGTGCCGGAATGCAAGAAGTACTGACCTAATTTTTGCACCTGCGATAAAGGCCGTGCGCGCTTAGCCGCGTGCACGGCTCTTGAATTCTCGCCGCCGTTGAGGAACGCTGCCGGTCAACAAAAAAGTCCATCCCCGGGAGGGAGCGCATGAGCAGGGCGCTCGCCGTTTTCCACGGCCGGTTCGGTCGCGCGACGGTGTATCAGCTGAACAAGCCCTTCAACGTGCATGCGCATCGTGAAGGGCACCTGATCTTTCATGTCGGAGGAATGCCGGCGAGCATCGATGTCTGCGACCGCCGCTGTCTGCTCGACGACACTTCGATCGTCGCCGTCAATCCCTGGGAACCGCACAACTTCCTGCCGACGGATATCGCTGATGGCGCCGTGTTCTTCGTGCTCTATGTCAATTCCGAATGGTTTGCTCCCGACGCCTCGGGGACTTGCGCCCTGCGGTTCGGGCGGACGCATTTCAAACGCACCGCGGCGTTGGAAAAGCAGATCAGGCGCACCGCAGCGCTGGTCTGTGGCGCGCCGTCTCTGAGCACGCTGGATTGTGAGCTCAGGCATCTGATCGACATCTGCCATGACGAGAGCTGGCAGAGCTGCGACGCCGAGGAGGGACGCGGTGCGGCGGGAGTGACCGATTTTCGCGTCCGCAAGTCGATCAGGCTGATGTCGGAAAGCCCGGGGGCGGAGATCGAGCTCGATACGATTGCGCGCGAAGCGGGGCTCTCGCGGCCGCATTTCTATCGGTTGTTCCGGAACCAGACGGGCGTGACACCGAACCTTTATCTGAACACGTTGATCATGGAGCAGGCGCTGGACGCGCTGGTCACCACGGAGGCTCCGATCCTCGATATCAGCTTCGACCTCGGCTTTTCATCGCAAAGCGGTTTTACGCGGTTCTTCGCCGCCAATGTCGGGATGGCGCCGACCGATTATCGCCGTGCAGCAAAAGTGCTGCGGGCATGACGCATCCGCAAAACGCGAAAAGAGACTGACAATCAAATCAGTCGGCTACGCGGTGGTTAGGCTGCGCAAAAACGTCGGGCGCGTCAATACGCGGCGTACCCGGGAGGACGCCATGCAATGGGCCATCGCCACGGCCGCTGATCGGCCATGACAGCTTCTCGCTTCATCGAGCGTCATCCGGTATGGGCGCTGATCGCTTTGGTCGCCGCCGCATTGCTGCTCTGGCTGCTGCTTGCGGTCTGGCCGCCTGGACTTGAAGAGGCGATCGGGAGGAAGAGGGTCTTCCTCAATGCGATCTTCAACGGCATCACGCTTGGTGGTCTGTACTTCCTGGTCGCGAGCGGCTTTACCTTGATTTTCGGCCTGATGCGCAATGTCAATTTGGCACACGGCTCGCTGTATCTGTTCGGCGGCTATGTCGGTTATGGCATCAGCACCGCTACCGGTTCCTGGCTGCTCGGCTTTATCGGCGCCTTCGTCCTGGTTGCGCTGGTCGGGATCATTCTGCAGATCGTGGTGTTCCGCCGCATGGAGGGCCAGGACCTGCGGCAGACCATGGTGACGATCGGGCTCTCGATCGTATTTGCCGACCTGATGCTATGGGCCTTCGGTGGTGACTTCTATCAGATCGCGACGCCGCAATGGCTGATCGGCCCGGTGCAGATGCCGTTCGTGACCGCGGTCAAATCGTCCGGCGAAGCCGTCTATCTACAATATCCGCTGGTGCGGCTCGTGATCTTTGCTGCCTCGGTCGTGATCGGCGTCCTGATGTGGCTTGCGCTGAACCGCACCCGCGTCGGGCTGATGGTGCGCGCAGGGGTCGACGATCGCGACATTCTTGCCGCCACGGGGATTCCGATCCAGCTTGTCTTCGTGTTCGTCTTTGCGCTCGGCGCCGGGCTCGCCGGCATCGCCGGCGTGGTCGGCGGCACGTTTCAGTCGATCTCGCCCGGCGAGGATACGCGTTTCCTGCTCGCCTCGCTGGTGGTCGTGATCGTCGGCGGCATGGGCTCGATTCCCGGAGCTGCGCTAGGAGCCGTCATCATCGGCCTCGCCGAGCAGCTCGGCTCCGTCTACATCCCGACCTATGCGATTGTGGTGACCTTCCTGATCATGGTCGTGGTGCTGGCGCTGCGGCCGCAAGGCCTGGTGGCGAGGCGCTGAGATGTCGTTGGCGGAGCGCACCCATCTTCACGCCAAGCCGCCGGCAAGTGCAGCGCTGACGCCGGACGCGTCGGCCTGGTCGATCGCGCAGAACCCGGCGCCCTGGGCCGTTGCCATCGTCCTCCTACTCATGCCGCTGCTCGCCAACGGCTTCTTCCTAATCGAGATCTTCGGCACCACGCTGATCCTTGGAACAGTCGCGCTCAGCCTGATGTTCCTCGCCGGCTATGGCGGCATGGTCAGCCTGATGCAGCTCACCATCGCCGGCTTTGCCGGCTACATGGTCGCGGTGTTCGGCGTCAGCGGCAGTGCCAAGATCAGCCTCGGCTGGCCGTGGTGGCTGGCGACGCCAATGGCGTTGGCGCTGGCGACGGCATTCGGCACACTTGGCGGCGCGCTCGCGGTGCGCACCGAGGGCATCTACACGATCATGATCACGCTCGCGATCGGCGCCGCCTTCTATTATTTTACCAACCAGAACTGGGCCATCTTCAACGGCCATACCGGTCTCAATACAATTGCGACCCCGCAGTTCTGGGGCATCGACTGGCGCGCCGATATTCCGTTCTACTATGTGACGCTCGGAGTCGCCGCGCTCTGCTATTTCGCGGTCGTGTATGTTTCACGGGCGCCCTTCGGCCTGGCGCTGCAGGGCGTCCGCGACAATCCGCGCCGCATGGCCGCGCTCGGCTTCCATGTCAATGCGCATCGGATTGCGGCCTATGCGCTGGCATCGCTGATCGCTGGGCTCGGTGGCGTGCTGCAGGTCTGGAACTACAGGCAGATCTCGCCAGGCTCGGTCGCGGTCGAGCGCTGCATCGACATCCTGATCATCGCTGTGGTCGGTGGCATCACGCGCCCGGTCGGCGCCTTCATCGGCGCCTTCATCTTCGTGATCCTGCGCACCTTTGCGCTCGATGTGCTGGTTCAGCTCGGATTGGACGGTAATCGTTTTCGTCTGCTGATCGGGCTCGGCTTTCTTGCCGTTGTGTTCTGGTCATCGGATGGCGTCGTCGGCCTGTGGGAGCATTGGCGCCGGCACAGTGAGCCAAGCTCCTATCGCGGAGGCGACCGCCATGGCTAGCATCGCGCCGCGTCTCTCTGCGATCGGTTCCGGTGCTGCGCTGGAGCTGCGCGGTGTCACGCGCATGTTCGGCGCGCTGGCGGCGCTGACCGACATCACGATCACGGTGCGGCCGGGCGAGCGCCGCGCGGTGCTCGGCTCCAACGGCGCCGGCAAAACCACGCTGTTCAACTGCGTGACCGGCGATTTTCTGCCGACGTCGGGGACGATCCGCTTCTTCGGTGAGGACATCACGCACTTTCCGCCCTATGAGCGCATCCGGCGCGGCCTGCGGCGGACCTATCAGATCTCGGCGCTGTTCCCCGGTCTCACGGTGCAGGACAACGTCTATCTCGCCTGCCGCGGCGTCTCGCGCGGACGCTTTTCGCTGTTGCGCCCCGGTGCCAATGACGCGCTGATGCACGCCGCGGAGATGTTGATCCAGGCCGTGCATCTGACACCGGCGAGGGATCAGCGCGTGTCCGAGCTCGCTCACGGTCAGCAGCGCCAGCTCGAGATCGCGCTCGCGCTGGCCGGCGCGCCGCGCTTCATCTTGTTCGATGAGCCCGCCGCCGGCCTGTCACCGACCGAGCGGCGCGAGCTGATCGAGATCTTGACCTCGCTGCCGAGCCATATTGGCTACATCATCATCGAGCACGACATGGATGTCGCGCTGCGCGTTGTCGAAAGCGTCACGATGATGCACAATGGCCGCGTCTTCAAGGAGGGTGTGCCGGAAGAGATCCAGTCCGACCCCGAGGTTCAGGAGCTTTATCTCGGAGGCGGCCATGAGTGATCTGCGCCGTGCGCCAGCCGCGCTCGAGGTCAGGGGCCTCGATGTCTACTATGGTCATTCGCACGCGCTGCAGGGCGTCGATCTGACGCTCGACTCCGGCGTGTTCTCGTTGGTCGGCCGCAACGGCATGGGCAAGACCACGCTGTGCAAGACCATCATGGGCCTGCTCGCGCCGAGCGGCGGTTCGGTCCAGGTGCGCGGGCAGGATATCACCCGGCAGAGTCCAGCCGCGATCGCGCGGCTCGGCGTCGGCTATGTCCCGCAGGGGCGACGCCTCTGGCGCTCGCTCACGGTCGACGAGCACCTGCGGCTGACATCCGGCATTCGCCAGGGGCCGTGGACCATCGAGCGCATCTACGACACCTTCCCGCGGCTGGCCGAGCGCAAGACCAATGGCGGCGGCCAGCTCTCCGGCGGCGAGCAGCAGATGCTTGCGATCGGCCGCGCGCTGCTCACCAATCCGCATCTTCTGATCATGGACGAGCCCACCGAGGGCCTCGCGCCGGTCATCGTTGCGCAGGTCGAGGAGATGCTGGTCCGGCTCGGCGAGGAGGGCGAGATCTCGGTGCTGGTGATCGAGCAGAATATCGGCGTCGCCACCGCGATCTCGAAGAGCGTCGCAATCATGGTCAATGGCCGGATCAACCGGATCATCGATTCCGTCCGGCTCGCCGCCGACCGCGATCTGCAGCAGCGGCTGCTCGGCGTCGGCGTTCACGCCGAGGCCGACATTGAGATCGATGCGCCGGCCGCGGAGACCGCAACTGCCGCTCCGCCGCGTCCGCGCGGCAGCGCGCCGATCCGGATCTATATCTCCAATCCGGTGCCGCCGACGCGCTGGTCACAGCCGGTACCGATCGCACGGATCGAGGCGTCTGCGCGGATGGTCTCAACCGGCGCCACGCGGCTTGGGGCGCCCTCGACGCGGCAAGTTGAATCGCGCCGCAGCCAACAGCCGTCGGGACCTCCCATCGTGCTCGTGGCCGGCACGCTCGACACCAAGGGGGCGGAGCTGCGTTTCATCCGCGACATCATTGCCGCGAGCGGGTTGCGGACGCGGCTCGTCGATGTCTCGACCAGCGGAAAGGCCCAGACCTGCGACGTGTCCGCGCAGGAGATCGCGCTCAATCACGGACGCGGCGGCGCAGCCGTATTCGGCAGCGACCGCGGTACGTCGGTCACCGCGATGGCGGAGGCCTTTGCCAATTGGATCCGCCGGCAGGACAATGTGGCCGGCATCATCTCGGCCGGGGGCTCGGGTGGCGCCTCGCTGGTCGCGCCCGCGATGCGCAGCCTTCCCGTCGGCGTGCCGAAGCTGATCATCTCCTCTGTCGCCTCGGGCGATGTCGGACCCTATGTCGGCCCCGCCGATATCACCATGATGTATTCGGTCACCGACGTGCAGGGGCTCAATTCGATCTCGCGTGCGGTGCTCGCCAATGGCGCCAACGCGCTGGTCGGCATGGTCAAGGCACGGCTGGACGCGCGCGCCGACGAAGCGCGCCGGACATCGTCCAATCTGCCGGCGATCGGCATCACCATGTTCGGCGTGACGACGCCGGCCGTGCAGAAGATCACGGCCGATCTGCGCGACGAGTTCGAATGTCTGGTCTTTCATGCCACCGGCACGGGCGGACAGTCGATGGAGAAGCTGGTCGATTCCAACCTGCTCGCCGGCGTGATCGATCTGACTACGACCGAAGTCTGCGACCTCCTGATGGGCGGCGTGTTTCCCGCCACCGAAGATCGCTTTGGCGCCATCATCCGCAGCCGCATTCCTTACATCGGCTCGGTCGGCGCGCTCGACATGGTCAATTTCGGCAAGCCAGAGACGATTCCGGAGCGATATCGCCAGCGCAAATTCCACATCCACAACCCGCAGGTGACCTTGATGCGCACGACCGCCGAGGAGAACGCGCGCATGGGACGCTGGATCGGCGAGCGGCTGAACCGCATGGATGGGCCGGTGCGCTTCTTCCTGCCCGAGGGCGGCGTGTCGGCGCTGGACGCGCCGGGACAGCCATTCTGGGACCTCGAGGCCGACGCAGCGCTGTTTCGCGCGCTCGAACAGACCGTGCGCGCGACCGGCAACCGTCAGCTCATTCGCATCAGGCGCAACATCAACGAGCCGGAATTTACATCCGCGATCGTGAGCACGTTGCGCAACCTGGTCGGCCGCGCAGGGGCGCGCCGGAGAGTGGCGAGGTAAGCGATGGCCCGGTTTGAGCGAACGGCACTGTTGAAGAAGTTTCGCGCCATGGCGGCCAAAGGCGAGCCCATCGTCGGCGGCGGCGCCGGCACGGGTCTATCCGCCAAATGCGAGGAGACGGGCGGTGTCGATCTGATCGTGATCTACAATTCCGGTCGCTATCGCATGGCCGGCCGCGGCTCGCTCGCAGGCCTGATGGCCTACGGCGACGCCAATGCGATCGTCGTCGAAATGGCGGGCGAGGTGTTGCCGGTCGTGACCCGCACGCCGGTGCTCGCGGGCGTCAACGGCACCGATCCGTTCCGCGACATGGATGTCTTTCTCGACCAGCTGAAGGCGCTCGGCTTCGCCGGCGTGCAGAATTTCCCGACCGTCGGTCTGATCGACGGCGTCTTCCGCGCCAATCTCGAAGAGACCGGCATGTCCTACGCGCTTGAAATCGAGATGATCGCCAAGGCGCGCGAGAAGGATCTGCTGACCACGCCCTATGTGTTCAGCGAGGCGGAGGCGGCGGCGATGGCGATTGCGGGCGCCGACATCATCGTCTGCCATCTCGGCCTGACCACCGGCGGCGCGATCGGCGCGCAGACGGCGCTCAAGCTGGAAGACTGTCCGGCGCGGATCGATGCCTGGGCTGCGGCGGCGCTCAGCGTCAATCCCGATGTGCTGGTGCTCGCACATGGCGGCCCGATTGCCGAGCCGGCCGACGCCGATTTCATCATGAAACACACGCGCAAATGCCACGGGTTCTACGGCGCTTCGTCAATGGAGCGGCTGCCGGTGGAGCGGGCGCTGACGGAGCAGGTTCGCCGATTCAAGGCGATCGGAGCCCGCTAAAGGTCAAAGGAGGAAAGAGATGTCCGGGAATCTGATCGGCGAACTGATCCTCTGGCTGATTGTCGCGATCATTGCGATCGCCATCATCGTCTACGTCGTGAACTGGCTTTATCATCGCTCCTCCAAGGAGGTCTCCTTCGTCCGCACCGGCTTCCTGGGTGAGCGCGTCGTGATCAACGGCGGCGCCTTCGTGCTGCCGTTCATTCACGACACCACGCCGGTCAACATGAACGTGCTGCCGATCGGGATCACGCGCGCCAGACAGGATGCCGTGATCACGCGCGACCGCATGCGGGTCGACATCGAGGCTGATTTCTACGTGCGGGTGCAGCCGACGCGCGAGGCAGTCGCGATCGCGGCGGCGACATTGGGCCGTCGCACCATGGAGCCGGAGCAGCTCTCCGCGCTATTGTCAGGCAAGTTCATCTCGGCCATCCGCTCGGTGGCGGCCGAGATGACGATGGAGCAGATGCACGAGCAGCGCGGCGAATATGTCGTACGCGTCAAGGCGGCGGCTGCGGAAGCACTGGCGCAGAACGGCCTCGAGCTGGAATCGGTTGCGATCACCGACCTCGACCAGACCGATCTCGAATATTTCAATCCATCGAACCGCTTCGATGCGCAGGGCCTGACCAGCCTGATGGAAGAGATCGAGGCCAAGCGCAAGCTGCGCAACGACATCGAGCAGGACTCGATGATCCGCATCCGTACCCGCAATCTTGAAGCCGAGCGGCAGGCGCTGGATATCGAGCGCGAGAGCGAGACCGCGCGGCTGGAGCAGGAGCGCGACATCGAGATGCGTCGCGCGCTGCAACGCACGGAAGTCGCGCGCGAGCGCGCACTGCGCGAGACCGAGGCCGAGCAGGCGCAGATCCTGGCGCGCGAAGCGATCGAGAAGTCGCGGATCGCCAATGAGCAGGCCGTCACCGAGGCGCGTATTGCCTCCGAGCGCGAGACCCGGCACCAGGAGATCGAGCGCATGCGCGCGGTCGAGGAGCGGGAGCTCACGGCACGGGAGGAGATCGAGAAGGCCCGGATCGCCAACCAGCGCGCGATCGACATGGCGCGCATCGCCTCGGAACGCGAGGTGCGCCAGCGCGAGATCGAGCGAACCCGCACGGTCGAGGAGGCGGAGATCACGGCACGTGAGGCGGTGGAGAAGGCCCGTATCCAGCAGGATCGGATCATCACCGACGCACGCATCGCCAATGAAGAGGAGACGCGGCGGCGGGAGATCGAGCGCACCCGCACCGTGGAAGAGGCGGAGATCGCCGCGCGCGAAGCGACCGAGAAGGCGCGGATCGCGCAGACCATGATAGTTAACGTCGAGCGCATCGCCTCCGACGAGCGTACCCGCGCATTGGAGATCGCCCAGGTGCGCAGCATCCAGGAGGCCGAGATCGAGGCGCAGAAGGCGGTGGAAGCTGCACGCATCGCGCGTGAACGGATCTTGGCCGCGGAGCGGATCGGCTCTGAACACGCCACCCGGAAGCTCGAGATCGAGCGCAACCAGGCGCTCGATGTGGCCGGCATTGCGGCACGCGAAGCAACGGAAGCAAGCCGGATCGCCCAGGAGGAGCGGGTCCGTGCGTTGGAAATCGCACGCCACCGCGCCATCGAGGAGGCTGATATCGCCTCGCGCGAGGCCATTGAAGCCGCGCGTATTTCCCAGGAGAAGGCGGTTGCCGCAGAACGCATCCAGGCCGAGCGGGAGACGCGGAGTCTCGAGATCGCGCGGGCCGAGGCAATCGAAGCTGCCGAGCTCAGGCGCCGCGAGGCGGTCGAGCGGCGCCGTATCGACGTCGAGCTAGCGCTGGAGGCCGAGCGGATTGCGTCGTCGAGGACGCGCGAGGTGCTCAACATCGACCAGAAGAAGGCGATCGAGCTCGCCGACGAGGTGCGCGTGATCGAGCTCGCGGCCAAGCGCTCCGAGCGGATTGATGCCGACCGCCAGGTCAAGGAGGCCGAGATCAAAGCGCGCAAGGAGGTCGAGACCGCCGATGTCTCGCGCGAGCAGGCCCTCGAAGCCGCACGGCTTGAACGGCGCCGTTCCATCGAGCAGCTCGAGATCGGCCGCGTCCAGGCGCTGCAGGAAGCCGAGATCGCCTCACGCGAGGAGGTCGAGCGTGCGCGCATCGCCTCCGACCGTGGCCTCGACGAAGCGCGAATTGGGCGCGAGCGCGAGTTGCGCAAGCTCGAAGTGGTCAGGGAAAAGGACGTCGAGACCGCGCTGATGGAGAAGGCCATCGCCCTGCATCAGAAATCGCTGGAGGAATCGGCGGCGCGCGCCGCGGCCGAGGAAGCGCGGATACGCGCGACCGAGGCGGCCGAACGTGTCGTCACCGCGCGCGAGAGCGAGATCGCCAAGCGCCGCAAGACGGTCGAGGTGCTGCTCGCCGAGAAGCAGGCGGAGGAAACCCGGATCGCAGCGGAAGCCGAGCGCGTGCGTGCGGCGGTCGAGGCAGAAGCCCAGCGCATGCTCAACGAGGCCGAGAACGTGCTGACCGATCAGGCGCGCTACTCGCTGTTCCGCCGCAAGCTGCTCGATCGCATCGAGGGCATCGTGCGCGAGAGCGTCAAGCCGATGGAGAAGATCGAAGGCATCCGCATCCTCCAGGTCGACGGTCTCAACGGCCATGGCGGCAATGGCAACGGGGCAGGGCGCAGCGCCACCGACGAGGTGATCGACTCGGCACTACGCTATCGCGTGCAGGCGCCGCTGATCGACTCGATCCTGTCCGACATCGGCGTGGAGGGCGGCAGCCTCGCCAAGATGCCGGGCCTGATCCGCGAAGCCCGTGACATGCAGGGTATCAAGGACGCCGCGCGCAAATCCGGCGAAGGCAAACCGGCGGTGCCCGGCGCGAGCGCGGAACCGGCCGCTGATCGCGGGCCGAAGAAGAAGGGATGATGCGTCATGGCCCGCGTCTACGTCTCCACCGTCGTCAACGCGCGCAACGATCGCGTCTGGGCGCGCGTGCGTGACTTCAACGGTCTGCCGAACTGGCATCCGGCGATTGCGGAAAGCCGCATCGAGGGTGGCGAGCCGGCGGACAAAATCGGCTGTGTCAGGGATTTTCGCCTTCGTAATGGCGATCGCATCCGGGAGAGACTGCTCGGCCTGTCCGACTACGACATGTTCTGCACCTATTCGATCCTGGAGTCGCCGATGGGAGTCGAGAACTACGTCGCGACGCTGCGGCTGACGCCGGTGACCGACGGCGATCACACGTTCCTGGAGTGGACGGCCGAGTTCGATTGCGCGCCGGAGCGCGAGTCCGAACTCGTCAGCAATATCGGTGGCGGCGTGTTCCAGGGCGGCTTCGATGCCTTGAAGCGGGCATTTGGAGGCTGACCATGCCGCACGTGGTCAAGAGCACCATCCTCGATGCGCCGACCGGAGCGGTCTGGGAGGTGCTGCGCGATTTCAACGGGCACGACCGCTGGCATCCGGCGGTCGCGACCTCGACGATCGAGCGTGCGCAGGCCTCTGACAAGATCGGCTGCGTGAGGCGCTTCAAGCTGAAGGACGGCTCGGAGCTGCGCGAGCAATTGCTCGCGCTGTCCGATCTCGAACAGACCTTCAGCTACTGCCTGCTCGATACGCCGATCCCGATGTTCAACTATGTCGCTCATGTCCGTTTGCTCCCGGTCACTGATGGCGACCGCACCTTCTGGCATTGGGAATCACGCTTCACCACCCGGCCCGGGGACGCGGCCTCAATCACAAAGATGGTGGCGGAGGACATCTACCAGGGCGGTTTCGACGCCATTAAGCGGCACTTGAAGGGGACAGCATGAGCCCGGAGGCATGCCAATGCCGGTGACGGTGAAGACATTCGCGAGCACGAGCGAAGTGGCCGCGGCGCTGTCGTCGGATCGTAGCGCGCGCTATCTCGGCGGCGGCACGCTGGTGATGCGGGCGCTCAACGAGGGCGATATCTCGATCGCGACCATCGTGCGAGCCGCGGACACGACGCTGACACGGATCGACGCGTCAAGTTCGCGGGTCGTGATTGGCGCGGGCGTGACCTTCGCGCGCATCCTGGCCGAACGTGACCTCGCCTTCCTGCATGCGCCGGCGCGATCGATCGGCGGCCCCGCGGTGCGCAACATGGGCACGGTCGGCGGCAACCTGTTTGCGCCGGTGCCCTATGGCGATTTCACGGTGGCGCTGCTGGCGCTGGATGCGGTCGTCTCGGTGCATGGCGGGCTGGGGGTGCGCGACATCGCCATCGAGGAATTTTTGCAGTCGCGCGAGCGACACGGCGGCACGCTCGTGCTCTCCGTGTCCTGTGCACGGCCGGCCAGCGCGGATGCGTTCCGCTATCGCAAGATCGCCCGGATCAAGCCGAAAGGCGGATCGATCATGACGCTTGCCGTGCATCTGCCATCCGGTGGCGGTCGGATCAACGGCGCGCGGATCGCGCTCGGCTCGATGGCGCCGGTGCCGATCCGCGCGAAAGCAGCCGAACGCGCACTCGACGGTCGGTCGCTCGATGGCACAGCGATTAGCGCGGCCGCGGCGGCCGTCACCGAAGGAATATCGCCCGCCGACAACGCGCTTGCCAGCGCCTGGTATCGCCGCGAGATCGCAGGCGTGCATCTGCGGCGGCTGTTGTCGGGACAGGAGTAGGGACATGGCGAAGACCGCGCTGCAATTCCGACATAACGGCCGCGACGTCGCGATCTTCGTCGATGGCGGCGTCAATCTGCTGGTGGCCTTGCGCGAACTGATTGGCGACATGACGCCCAAATTCGGTTGCGGGCAGGGCGGTTGCGGCGCCTGCTCGGTGCTGATCGACGGCGAACTGCATCTGTCCTGCCTGACGCTTGCCGAAACTGTCGCGGGGCGCTCGGTCGAGACGCTCGACAGCATGAAGGACGGCCCGAACCTGCATCCGCTGCAGCGGGCGTTTGCTGACAATTTCGCGGCGCAATGCGGCTATTGCACGCCGGGCATGCTGATGGCGGCGAAGGCGCTGCTCGATCGCAACCCGCAACCGAGCCGCGCCGAGGTGGTCGAGGCGATTTCCGGCAACATCTGCCGCTGCACCGGTTATGAGCCGATCATCAATGCCGTGCTGGCCGCGTCAGCATCACGCGCCCGCGCCTGAAGGAATGAGCCATGCTGGAATTGCGCAAGGACATCTTCGCCGACGAGCGCGACGACAACTTGAAGGAAATCGGCAAGGGCACGCAGCGCCAGGATATGCTGGGCCATGTCACGGGCACCTCGACCTATTTCGACGATCACAAGCTGCAGGGCATGCTGCATCTGAAGGTGCTGCGCAGCGCCCATCCACATGCGCGGCTACGCCGCATCGATACCTCGGAAGCCGACAGCGCACCGGGCGTGCGGCGGATCATCCGCGGCAGCGACGTGCCGCGCAATCTCAACACGCTGCTCAGCCTGATCAATTTCGGCAAGGACGACGAGCCGACGCTCGCCGTCGACAAGGTGCGCTACAAGGGCGAGCCGATTGTCGCGGTTGTGGCTGACAGCCCGCTCGAAGCCTTTGAAGCAATAGCAAAAATCCGCGTCGACTACGAGCCCTTGCCGGCCGTGTTCGATGTCGAAGAGGCGCTCAAGCCCGGCGCCCCCGTCGTCAACGAGACCTATCCGAAGAACACCTTCACCTATCACGAGCGCTACGATCACCAGAAGCTCCGCTTCGGTGACGTCGAGCGCGGCTTCGCCGAATCCGATCACGTGCTCGAGCAGCGCTATCAGATGTCGCCGATCGAACATGCGCCGACCGAGACCAACGGCTCGATTGCCGCACCCGACACCAACGGCCGCTATGTCGTCTATACGTCGACGCAAGCGCTCTTCTTCTCGCTTGACACCTGCGCCAAGATTCTCGATCTGCCGTCGAACACGTTCCATTTCGTCGGCGGCACGGTCGGCGGCGGGTTCGGCGGCAAGGTCGATACGCTGACCGAGCCGCTCGCGATCCTGGGTGCAATGCTGACCGGACGCCCGGTGCGCTACGTGCTGGGGCGGGAGGAGGAGATGCAATATGGCCCGCCGCGCGGTGCGGAACGCATCTTCATCAAGGATGGCGTCAAGCGCGATGGCCGCATCGTCGCGCGCAAGATCACGGCCTATTTCGACAGCGGCGCCTATACGCGGCTATCGAGCTATGCGGTGGTCAAATGCGCGGCGCATCTGCCGGGGCCCTATACGATCCCCAACGTTTACGGCGACATCTACTGCGTCTTCACCAACCGCACGCCGGCCACCGCCATGCGCGGCTTTGGCGTCACCGGCATGGACTTCGCGATCGAATGTCAGATGGACAAGCTCGCGCACCTCACCGGCATCGATCCGATGGAGTTCCGGATCATCAATGCCTATCGCGACGGCGACATGAAGGCCCATCGCCGTGAGGCCAAGAACACCGCTTTGATCGAATGCGTGCAGGTCGCGGCCGAGAAGGCCAAGTGGCCGTTGCGCGAGGAATTCAAGCGGATGTCCTCGCGCAAGGAGGGCGGTGGTGCCAGGGCGGAGATTCCGCCGACGGCGCGCGAGCCTGTGGCTTCGCGCCTTGCGCCGCCGCAGCAGCGCACCAGTTACGATCGCGGCATTGCGATGCCTGCTTCCGAGCAGCGGCCGGTCGCACCGCCGCCTCCATCACCGCCGGCGGCGCCATCCCATGGCGCCACCCGTTTTTCCTCCGTCTTCGGCACCAGGAGGCGCTGACATGACCAGGCACCATGGACGCGGCATTGCCTCGATCAACTATCCGATCGGCATGAACCTCGGCGGCGATCCCAGCCAGGCGCTGGTGCATTCCAATCCCAGCGGCAAGTTCACGGTGGCGCTGTCGTCGATCGATCTCGGTCAGGGCATGAAGTCGGTGACGCGGCAGATTTGCGCCGAGACGCTCGGCGTCCCGGTCGAGGACGTCTATGTCGACACCGCTGATTCCGACACCGGGCCGCATTGCATGGGCTCGTTCGCTTCGCGCGGCACCCATCGTGTCGGCAATGCGGTGATGGCTGCGGCGCGCGAGGCGCGCGGCGTGATGATGGAGGCGGCGGCCGAGGAGCTTGAGGTCAACGCCGCTGATCTCGAGACCGACGGCCGTGGCAACATCCACGTCAAGGGCGCGTCGCACCGATCGATCTCGACCAAGGACGTGGCGATCGCTGCGCAGTTCAAGCAGGGCCGCACCATCTCGGGGCGCGGCATCTTCCTGGTGCCGCTGTCGGGTGTCGACCCCGAAACCGGCGAGATGTCGCCGGCGACTTGCTATGCCCATGCCTGCCTGGTTGCGGAAGTGGAGGTCGATGACGAGACCGGCGAGGTCAGCATGGTCAGGATGGACAGCGCCTATGAGCTGGGACGTGCGCTCAACCCGCGACTGGTAGAGCAGCAGCTGGTCGGCGGCGCCTGGATGGGCGTCAGCCATGCGCTGTATGAGACGACGGAGCCGTTTTATCCGAACCCGGCCCATGGCCCGCGCGATTTCGTCGACTATCTGATGCCGGGTCCAGGCGACATCTGCCCGCATGACATCGCCGTGCTGGAGCGCCCCGCGGCGGACGGCCCGTTCGGCGCCAAGGGACCGGGCGAGATGTGCGCCAATCCGGTGCTGCCGGCCGTGGCGAATGCGATCTTCAATGCGGTCGGCGTCCGCATCGATGAGCTGCCGATCACGCCGGAAAAGGTGCTGCGCGCGATCAAGGCGCAGGGCGGCGCACGGCCGCAGCCAAGGCGGTGAGATAGACGATGGCGGTTCGCGGCAACATCGTCGGCATCGACAGCCCGGAGTCGCTGGAGCGGGCGCTACGCGCCGCGTACTACTTGGCCGATGAGGGCCTCGCGACCGCGGCCTATCTCGCGCTCGCGCTGGGCAAGCCACTGCTGCTGGAAGGCGCGCCCGGCGTCGGCAAGACCGAAGCCGCGAAAGCGATTGCCGCCGTGCTCGCCCGCCGGCTGATCCGGCTGCAATGCTATGAGGGCATCGACGCCTCCGCCGCGTTGTATGAGTGGAACTATCCGCGCCAGATGCTGGCGATCCGCCAGGCGGGCGAACAGTCGATCGACATCTATGGCGAGACGTTCCTGATCGAGCGCCCGATGCTGGCGAGCCTGCGCGCGCCGGATTCAACCGTGCTGCTGATCGACGAGATCGATCGCGCCGACCAGGAGTTCGAGGCCTTCCTGCTGGAATTCCTGTCCGATTTCCAGATCTCGATTCCCGAGCGCGGCACGGTGCGCGCGGCCGAACGACCGGTCGTGATCCTGACCTCGAACCGCACCCGCGATCTGCATGAGGCGCTGCGCCGCCGCTGCGTCTATCATTGGATCGACTATCCGACCGCCGAACGCGAGGCCCGCATCATCATGCTGCGAGCCTCCAGCGTCGCCGAATCCACCGCGCGCGCGGTCGTGGCCGCGGTCGGCAGGCTCCGGCGCGAGCCGCTGTCGAAAGCGCCCGGCATTGCCGAAGCTGTCGATTGGGCGGAGGCTGCGACTTTGCTGCACAAGGGCGGCGCGCGGTGGCCGGACGCGTTCAAGCGTTCGATCGGCGTCGCGCTCAAGGACGAGGAGGATCTCAGTTTCATCTCGCCGCGGCTCGACGCGCTAATTGCGGAGGCTGTGGCGTGAGCGAGATCATCAAGCTGCCGCGTGCTGCACGTGTGTTGGTGGACTTCGCGAGCCTGCTCCGCCTCAACGGATTTGCGGTCGCGCCGGAGCAGACCACGGCCTTCTTGTCGGCCATCGAACTGCTGGGACCGCGCAGCCTCGACGATATCTATCTCGCCGGCCTTGCGATCCTGGCGCCGCCACCCGAGCGGCGTGCCACCTATGATCGCCTGTTCGATCTGCATTTCCGTGGGCGCGAGCCACTGGAAGGCGTAGGTTCGGAGGACGAGGAGGTGGTGCGGCTGCAGGAGGAGGGACGGGGAGAAGACGAGACGCCGCTCGCCGATGAAGCCAATGAATCCGGGCTCGTCGCTGCCCGCACCGAGGCGCTTGTTGCCCGCCGCTTCGAGGAGCGCTCGACCGGCGACGCGCTGCGTCGCTTCGCGCGCGAGGCGCCAAGCCGGTTGCCGCGCCGACGGGGTCATCGACGGATACGCGCGCGGCGCGGTCCGTTTGCCGATCTGCGCCGCACCTTGCGGGACAGCGTGCGCTGCGATGGCGAGGTCTTCAAGCTGGGCCGGCTGAAGCGCCGGCCACGGCCGCGCAAGGTGCTGCTGCTGATCGATGTGTCCGGTTCGATGAAGACGCGCACTGAGGACAACATGACGCTCGCGCATGCGCTGGTCCGGGCCGCACCGCATGTCGAGGTCTTCACCTTCGGCACCCGGTTGACGCGGGTGACGCGGCCGCTACGCCTGAAGCGGCGGGAGCAGGCGCTTAACGCCGCTGCGCATCTGGTCAGTGATTGGGACGGCGGCACCCGGATCGGTGATGCGCTGCAGGCGTTCCTCGCAGTGCCGCGCTTCGCCGGCTATGCGAGGGGCGCCGCGGTCATCGTGATCTCGGATGGACTGGAGCGCGGCGATGTCGCGGCGCTCCGCGACGCCGTGGCAAAGCTGGCGCGCCGCGCCTGGTGCTTGAGCTGGCTGACGCCGCTCGCAGCGGCGCCCGGCTTCAAGCCGCAGACGGAGGCGCTGATCGCAATCCGGCGCTTCGTCGATGACTTCGACAGCGGCGGCTCGACCGCTGACATCGTCGCGCATGTGCTGTCGCTGGGACGGAGGAGGGCGGCATGACCGGCATCATCGATGCGCATCATCATATTTGGCGGCAGGCTGATCTGCCATGGCTGAGCGGACCGATGCAGCCGCGCATCTTCGGTCCTTATGAGCCGATCCGGCGCGACTATACGATCGATGAATATCTGTCCGACCTCGCCGGCTCCGGTGTCACGCGTTCGGTCTATGTGCAGACCAACTGGGCCAAGGAGCGCTTCGAGGACGAGGCCGAATGGGTGCAGCGGACCGCGGACGAGCGTGGCTGGCCGCATGCGATCGTTGCCTACGCGGACCTCGCCGTCGCTGACGTCCGGCCGCAGCTCGACCGGCTCGCGCGCTATCCGCTCGTGCGCGGCGTGCGCATGCAACTGCATTGGCACGACAACCCGCTGTATCGCTTCGCAAGCCACCCGGATCTCTGCGATGATCCTGTCATCAGGCGCAACGTCGCGCATCTCGCCGACTACCAGTTCAGCTTCGATCTGCAGGTGTTTGCAGGCCAGATGGCGGGCGCGGCCCGGCTGGCCGATGCATGCCCGCGCGTCACGTTCATCCTCCAGCATGCCGGCATGCTGGAGGATCTCTCCTCCGATGGACGAGCGTCTTGGCGCGACGGCATGCAGGCGCTTGCGGCTTGTCCGAATGTCGTCTCGAAGCTCTCCGGTCTCGGCACCTTCATCCATCGCAACGATCCTGCTCACATCGCGGAGATCCTTGGTGAGACCGTCGCGCTGTTTGGTGCCGAGCGCTGCCTGTTCGGCTCGAATTTCCCGATCGAGAAGCTATGGACCAGCTATCGCGAGCTGGTCGGCGCGTTCCGCACCGCTGCAGCACCACTCGGCGCCCAGGAGCGCGACGCGCTGTTTCGGACGACGGCAATCAGAGTCTATCGGTTGGAGTGAGCAAGCAGCCGCCGACCCAAACAGAACAAGACGATACGGGGAGTAGCAATGCCGCTGGAAATCAAGATTCTGGACTATGGCGATATCGAGCTGGAATCGAGCTTCCTGGTGCTGGGGCGCGATTGCGGCCGCACCAGGCGGGTGCTGACGCTCGGCTTTTTGATCCTCGGCGGCCCTTATCCAGTCGTGGTCGACACCGGCTATCGCTCGAACCAGATCATGGAAACGCTCGGTATGCGCGGCCTGCAGTTCCACGAGAACATGATCGAGAACCAGCTGATGCGCCATGGCGTGCGGATGGGTGACGTGCGCTACGTCTGCCACACCCATCTGCATATCGACCACGCTGGCAAGGACGACCTGTTCCCGATGAACACCACCGTCGTGCTGAACCGTCGTGAGCTGGAATATTCGGTGTCCGGCCTGATGCATCCGCAATATCCGGCGCCCGACATCAAGCACCTGATCGACCGGCTGCATACCAAGAGCGCACTGCGTTTCCTCGATCTCGAGCTGACCGGGCCGGTCGAGCTGATGCCCGGCGTTTATTGTGATGCAGCGAACGCGCACACCGAAGGGTCGATGAACATTCACGTTCACACCGCCGACGGTATCGCCACCATTTGTGGCGACGTGATCTATGATTTCAACGACCAGATCGTCACGCCCTTCCACGAGATCCACGACGCCGAGCCGCGCACGACCGGCAACCACGGCACCACCAAGCGCGCCGAGAAGGCCGCGATCAAGAAGCTGCTGAGTAGCTCGCGCTATCTGCTGCCGGTGCATGATCGTCCCGCCAAGATCGAGCGCGGCGTGGTCGTCGGCCGGCTGCACGATCAGGTTCCGGGGCCGGTGGTGCAGAGCCTGCCGGAGCGGCACTGGTTTCCGGCGTGAGGAGGGGACCATGACCCACGTGACCCTGCGCCCTGAGTTCGAAAAGCTCATCGATCCCTATGCGCCGGTCGGCCAGGTCGGCACCGGGTTCGAATTCACGGAAGGTCCGATATGGCATCCAGTCGAGCAGTTCCTGCTGTTCTCGGACATGCCCGGTGATGTGCGCCGACGTTGGGATGCCAGGCGTGGCGTGGTCGAGATGCGGCGTCCGTCCAACAAATGCAATGGCATGACCTATGATGCCGAGCTCAACCTGATCGTCTGCGAGCACGCGACCTCGTCGCTGGTGCGCGAGCGGCCGGACGGACGACGCGAGGTGCTGGCGTCGCATTTCGAGAACCAGGAGCTCAACAGCCCGAACGATGTCTGCGTGCATTCGAGCGGCGCGATCTACTTCTCCGATCCTTGGTATGGCCGCATGCCGGTCTATGGCGTGGAGCGGCCGCGTCAGCTCGGCTTCCAGGGCGTCTATCGGGTTCCGCCGGGCGGCGGTGCGCCGCGGCTGGTGGTCGATCGCACGCTGTTCGATCAGCCGAACGGGTTGTGCTTCTCGCCCGATGAGCGGCTGCTGTACGTCAACGATACTGTCCAAACGTTGATCCGAGTTTTTGATATCAATGCCGACGGCGGGCTGTCGAATGCGCGCGTGTTCGCAAGCTCCATCCGGTCCGAGCTCGAGCCCGGCGTGCCGGACGGCATGAAATGCGATCAGCACGGCAATGTCTGGGTTACCGCGCCCGGCGGCGTCTGGGTCTATTCGCCGGCCGGAGAGCTGCTCGGGAAGGTGCGCGTGCCGGAGCTGGTCGCCAACCTGGCCTGGGGCGGGCCGGAGTTCCGCACGCTGTATCTGACCGCGACGCATTCGGTCTACGCGATACCCACGAAGGTCGGCCCGCGGCACGAACCCTATATGAGCGCGGGCAGGGCAGGCAGTTCTGCATCACGATCCGGCTCATCGGCACCGCAACTGACCAACGGCGACATGCAGCTGGATCCGCGCCGCTGCGCCATGATCATTCAGGATCTGCAGAACGACGTGATCATGGAGGGAGGCGCCTTTGCGGACTCCGGCGCGCCGGCGCATGCGCGCCAGCAACGCGTCGTCGATAACGTGCGCCGCCTCGCTGAGACGGCCCGGGCGCGCGGCGTCGTCATCATCCATGTCTGGTTCATCGTCGAGCCCGGAGCGCCCGGCGTGACGCTGAATGCGCCGCTGTTCGAGGGGCTGGTCGACAGCAAGGCGATGGTGCGGGGTTCCTGGGGGGCGGCCCCGGTGCAGGGGCTGGAGCCACGGGCCGGCGATTTCGTGGTCGAAAAGATGCGGATGAGCGCCTGGGAGGGGACGCGGCTGGAGACCATCCTGAAGGCGACCGGGCGCGACATCGTCATCGATACCGGCGCCTGGACCAACATGTCGATCGAGCACACTGCACGCACCGGCGCCGACAAGGGCTATTTCATCGTCGTTCCGGAGGATTGCTGTTCGACCATGAATGCCGACTGGCACAACGCCTCGATCAATTTTGCGATGCAGAACGTCGCGGTCGTGACCAATGCCGACGCCGTGATCAAGGCGCTGGGCTGAGCAGCGCGGCGATGCCGAAGCTCCTGCACATGATCTGCTCGCCGCGTGCGGACTCGGAATCTTCCGCGGGAGCCCGGGTGTTCCTGGATCGCTTCCGACAAAGGCGTTCCGACTGGGACTTCGACGACATGAACCTGTGGCGGGAGCCGCTGCCGGAGTTCGACGGCGCCATCCTTGATGCCAAATATGCGCGTATCGGCGGACGCGGCTTTTCTACCGCCGAACGCGACGCCTTCGCGGTCGCCGAGCGTCTGGCTATGCGCTTTGCGCTCGCTGATCGCGTCGTCATTTCGACGCCGATGTGGAATTTCTCGATCCCCTACAAGCTCAAGCAATGGATCGACGTGATTACCCAGCCCGGGCTGACGTTCCGTTTCGATCCCGCGCAGGGCTATCTCCCATTGCTGAAGGATCGGCCGACGCTGCTCATTATCGCCAGCGGCAGCGACTTCGCCACCGGCATGAACCGCGGCCGCGTCGATATGGCCACGCCCTATTTGCGCGAGGCGCTGCGCTTCATCGGCGTCCGTGACGTGCAGGTCGTCCTGATCGGCCCCACAGCAGGGCCGACTGCAGCAATCGAAGCGTCGCGGACGCTCGCGCATCGCCGTTTGGAAGAACTGGGCGCGCGGTTCTAGACCTCGCCGGGCGTTCGTTCTGTCAGGACAGATGACCGAAACCCGTCTCAGAGTTCCGGTGGTGAATGACGATGTCATTTCGAGACAGGTGCAGGTGCCCGAGCAGAAATATTCACAGGATCAAAAAAAACGCTTGAACAGGAAACGGCACTGGCATATTCAGCCGCCCTCCGACGGACATGACGGCTGTCTCACTCGCTTCTGCGAGACACTGTTTGTCGGTCGGGCCTTGAAGACATCGGAAACTGCGCTGAATGTGGTGAGGCATCCCTGCTGGGATTATCCTCGCTTCCGAGAATTCGAGGTACGGCTGTGGCGCTCGTTTCGGTGAGACGTTGTTTGCAGTCGGCCTTGAACACTTCGGAAATTGCGCTATATATGCCGGGGTGTCCCTCTCTTGGGACTTCCTCGCTTCCGAAAAATTCGAGGGTTGAGCGTCTTCACAGGCGATTGCCGTGGAGCGCCGGGCTGTTTGACAAGTGAAGAAGAAGAAAGAGAAACGTGGACGGCGGAGTCCTTGCGGGTCTCGGGATTGAGCTTCGGCTTGATTTCGGGATCGGACGAGAAGACTTCGGCGGTCGACGTTTTAAAGGTAACACCATGGTTTTCAGCG
>NZ_JBNPTT010000021.1:0-23958 GCF_051167795.1 Bradyrhizobium sp. HKCCYLS1011
GACTACATCGCCAAGTTCGACCGGCCGGGCCTGATCGCGGCGCTGAAGGAGCAGGTCGAGGAGCGGGCCCGCGCCGAGGCCGCCAGAGAAGCCGCGTAAGTGTAGGAGTGTGGCGAGATGAGCAGCAAGATCGAGATTTCCGACGGCGTGGTCGTTGAATACGTCACCGCCCTGATCGGCGGCCAGCTGTTCGGCCTGCCGATCTCGCGCGTGCAGGACGTGTTCATGCCGGAACGGTTGACGCGGGTGCCGCTGGCCTCGGCCGAGATCGCGGGCGTTCTGAACCTGCGCGGCCGCATCGTCACGGTGATCGACATGCGTGCGCGGCTCGGCCTCGCCAAGGCCGATGACGGCAGACCGCCGATGGCGGTCGGCGTCGACCTGCGCGGGGAATCCTACGGCCTCCTGATCGACCAGATCGGCGAGGTGCTGCGCCTTCCCGAGGAGAGTCGCGAAGAGAATCCGGTCAATCTCGATCCGCGGATGGCGAAATTTGCGGGGGGTGTGCACCGCCTCGATGGCCAGCTCATGGTCGTGCTCGACGTCGACCGCGTCCTGGAGCTCCTGCCGAAGGCAGCGCTAGCCGCCTAATCACTTCGCCAGCTACCGTCCCACCAGGGAGAAAGCAGAAATGAGAACGTGTTTGGTCGTCGATGACTCCAGCGTGGTGCGCAAGATCGCGCGGCGCATTCTGGAAGAAATGGCGTTTGAGGTCGTCGAGGCCGAGGACGGCGAACAGGCACTGGAGATCTGCCAGCGCGGCCTGCCGGATGCCGTTCTGCTCGACTGGAACATGCCGGTCATGGATGGCTATGACTTCCTGGGTCGATTGCGACGTCTGCCCGGAGGCGAGGGGCCCAAGGTGGTGTTCTGCACGACTGAGAACGACATCGATCACATCTCGCGGGCCCTGAACGCCGGCGCGAATGAGTACATCATGAAGCCGTTCGACAAGGATATCGTCTCCGCCAAGTTCCAGGAGGTCGGACTGATCCAGGCAATGTCGTCCGAGTCCGCCTGATCCTCTACCCGCCGAGAAGAGGTCGCCCGTGAACCAGCCTGATTATGATTTCCTGCGCAAGCTGCTTCGGGAGAAGTCAGGTCTCGATCTGTCTGCGGACAAACAATATCTGATCGAGAGCCGACTGCTTCCTCTTGCTCGCAAAGCCGGACTGGCCGGCATCGCCGATCTGGTCCAGAAGCTGAAGGACGGATCCAGTGCCCTGATCAATCAGGTGGTCGAGGCCATGACCACCAACGAAACCTTCTTCTTTCGCGACAAGGTGCCGTTCGATCATTTCCGCGAAGCGATCATGCCGGAGCTTCTGCGGGCCCGTGCCAGTCGGAAATCGCTGCGGATCTGGTGCGCGGCCGGTTCGACCGGCCAGGAGCCGTATTCGCTGGCAATGTGCGTCAAGGAGATGAGTGCTGCGCTCAGCGGCTGGCGCGTCGAGATTCTCTCCACCGATCTCTCCCAGGAGGTTCTGGAGAAGTCCAGAGCCGGGCTCTACAGTCAGTTCGAGGTGCAGCGCGGTCTGCCGATCCAGCTTTTGGTCAAATATTTCAAGCAGGTCGGCGAGCTGTGGCAGATCAATCCTGAGATCCGCGCCATGGTCCAGCATCGCCAGCTCAATCTGCTGCACGATTTCTCGCAGCTCGGCACGTTCGACGTGATCTTCTGCCGCAACGTTCTGATCTATTTCGATCAGGATACCAAGATCAACATCTTCGGTCGTCTCGCCAAGGCAATGGAGCCGGATGGATTCCTGGTGCTTGGTGCCGCGGAAACCGTGGTCGGACTGACGGAAGTCTTCAAGCCGCTCACCGAGCGGCGCGGCCTGTACCGGCCGAACGCCGCTGCGCCCGCCAAGCCGGCGGCCGGGCTCAGCGGGCTGCAGAAAATCGCAAGCATGGCAGGGCGCTGAAAGCGCGGGGCACCAAGATGTCTGATGAAAACAAGGGCACAGAGCGCGTCACCTTCAGCCGGGGTTATGACGTCTGCATCATGGGGATCGATGGCACCTGGCGGCGGGACTGCCAGCTCAATGCCATTTCCGACAATGATGCCGTGCTGACGGTGGAAGGCTCGATCCAGGGCCTCAACCTCAAGGAATTTTTCCTGTTGCTATCCTCGACGGGGCTCGCCTACCGGCGCTGCGAACTGGTGCGGGTCAACGGCTCCGAGATGGACATTCAGTTCATCAAGGGCAAGAACAAGAAGAAGCGATCGAGCGCCTCATCCGGTCAGGAGGCCATGAGCGGCTGAGCCGCGCAATGGTCTGTACTTTGGCGTGCCGGCTAGAAAGCCCGGCTGCAGAGATCGCGCGGCGCGCGGCCTGCAAAGCGCTGTACAATCACTAACGGAAATGCGCTGTCTTTCCGTCGATCGTTTTACGCAACGGCAGGGGCCGTCGTGTAGGCATCGAACATCAGTGAATTGATCGAGGCACTCATGTCAGTCATCAGTTCGGATGCGGTGCGCGCGAGTTCCAGCGCGGGGCCTGAGGGCGCAAGTCGGGCGCTGCAGCTCCTGATCGTCGACGACGATGCGACGCAGCGGGCGCTGATTGCGGTCGCCGCCAAGCAGGCGGGCCATGTCGTGACCGCCGTCGGTGGCCGCGACCAGGCGATGGAAGCGATCCGCAGCAAGCGCTTCGATTGCATCACGCTCGACCTCATGCTCGGGGATGGAGACGGTACCGAGGTTCTGAAGACGATCGCCGATTGCCGCTTCGCCGGCTCGGTGATCGTGATCAGCGGCATGGATGCATCGCGTCGCAGCGCGGCGCGTTCCTACGCAAAGTCGCTGGCCATCGACTTGCAGAGCCTGCCGAAGCCCGTCGACCTCTCAGCATTGCGCATTTGCCTCGCCAATATCGGCAAGACCGCGCTCGGGCTGCCTACCGTACACTCCTGGGGCGGTGTGGCAGCCGAAAGCGTCGTGGCCAAACATCGCTCCTGAATGCCTGGCAATTCGATCTGAGGCGCCCGGGCGGCCGGCGGCTCTCCGGCTTGGCGTGCGGCCGGCGCGGTTCGATGCGCGGGAGATCTTGCGTTTTGCGGAGCATTGCGCCACGTCTTCGCTTCATGGGCCAGACAGCCGCACAGCAATTAACATTCGACATTGGCGAATCGGCGACAGTCTCCGCCCTTTTGCTTCGTCCCTCCGCGGCTCGCGCCTGTTTCGTGTTTGCCCATGGCGCGGGTGCCGGAATGTCGCATGCGTTCATGGCTGACGTCGCACAGGATCTGGCGGGGCGGGGCATTGCCACCTTGCGCTATCAGTTCCCCTATATGGAGAAGGGCAGCAAGCGGCCGGATCCGCCGGCCCTGGCGCAAGCCGCGGTGCGCGCGGCGGTTAGCGAAGCGGCCAGCCGCTGCCCGGGCCTGCCGCTGGTCGCCGGCGGGAAATCCTTCGGTGCGCGCATGACCTCGCAAGCCCAGGCTCGCTCCCCCCTTCCGGGTGTGCGCGGCCTTGCCTTCTTCGGCTTTCCGCTGCATCCCACCGGCAAGCCGTCGATCGAACGAGCCGACCATCTCGACGAGGTCGCTATCCCTATGTTGTTCCTGCAGGGGACGCGGGACAAGCTGGCCGAGTTGAATCTCCTGCAGCCGGTGGTTGCCCGGCTCGGCGCGCGCGCGAGCTTGCACCTGATCGAGCAGGCGGACCACGCCTTTCATGTGCCGGCGCGTTCGGGACGTGATGATCATGCCGTCATGGATGAATTGCTTGACCTGTTTGCGTCTTGGGTCGATGCGCTGAACAAGCGGCATGACTGACCTCACGATCATTCCACTGGCAGGATGCGGCGCACTCGGCTAAGTCGACGACGCAATTGTTGGAACGGAGAGTGCGATGCTGGGCGTGCAGGATCAGACGGGTGTCGGGGCGGAAACGGTGCTGCCTCGGGCCTGGACCAAAGACCAGGCCTGGGCGCTCTATCAGCTCCCCTTCAACGACCTCCTGTTCCAGGCACAGTCGATCCATCGTCGGCATTTCGACCCGAATCGTGTGCAGCTCTCCAAGCTGCTCAACATCAAGACCGGTGGTTGCCCCGAGGATTGCGGCTATTGCAGCCAGTCCTCGCATCATGCGACCGGCCTGCCCGCCTCGAAGCTGATGGAGGCCGACGCCGTGGTTGCCGAGGCGCGTAAGGCCAAAGAGGGCGGCGCCACCCGCTATTGCATGGGGGCCGCCTGGCGCAATCCCAAGCCGCGCGACATGGACGCGCTGGTTGCGATCTTAAGCGGGGTCAAAGCGCTCGGGCTCGAGACCTGCATGACGCTCGGCATGCTGGACCGCGAGCAGGCCGCGCGCCTGAGCGCCGCCGGGCTCGACTACTACAACCACAATATCGATACGTCGGAGTCCTATTATCCGAACGTCATCTCGACGCGGACGTTCACCGACCGGCTGGAAACACTGGATCACGTCCGGCAGTCCGGCATGAAGGTCTGCTGCGGCGGCATTCTGGGCCTCGGCGAGAGCGAGGCGGATCGCGTCGACATGCTGATTACGCTCGCAAACCTTCCCGAGCCGCCGGAGAGCGTGCCGGTCAACATGCTGATTCCCATCGCCGGCACCCCGCTGGCCGATGCCAGGCGCGTCGATCCGCTGGCCTTCGTTCGTGTCATCGCGCTAGCGCGCATCATGATGCCGACCTCGTTCGTGCGGCTGTCGGCCGGTCGCACGGCGATGACCGATGAGATGCAGGCGCTCTGTTTCTTCGCCGGGGCCAATTCGATCTTCGTCGGCGACACGCTGCTCACCGCCGGCAATCCGGAAGCCGCCAGGGATCGCAATCTGTTCGATCGGCTCGGGCTCGAGCCGCTTTGAGTCTGCACCTGGCGCAACACATAGGGGGTGGCCGTTTGGGTGACGGCGTTGCGGCGCGCTGCAGTTAAACTTGAGATTGTCGAAGATTTCGGGCAGCGTGCGCACTTGGCATAGATGATCCGCGGTTCACATTGCACGGATTTGCATGATGCGCTTTTTTGACCCCTTCGTCTTGATGGCGGCCATTGCGCTGCTGTCACCGGTCTCTGCGGCGCGCGCCGACGCGAAAGTGACGGGCATGGTCACGATCGACGGGGCCTGCAAGAAGCTGACGGTTGGAGGCGAGAGCCGCACGACTGACTGCAAGGGCATACTCCTCAACACTGAATATTCCGATCAGCGCACCGGCTTCTATTTCACTACCATCGACGGATTGATTGTGACGTTCTCGACTCGAGGCGACCAGGAAGTCAGGGCGGACGCAAACACGATCACTGCGCCGGTCGACATGATGATCGTCAGCAGGAAAGGCCAGATCGACAGGATCAAGGCCGCGGGCACGTGCCGCTTCGGTGATCCTTTTCGTGGGCCGACCGTGATCGAATGCGTGGCCGACAGCGAAGGCGGTCGCTACGAGGGCACGTTTCTGTCCAACGGACAGAAGCCCGATCTCAAGACTTTCTGAGGCAGCTTCGGAGCCCGGACATTGCTAACCTGTTAACGGCAGGGGTCCGGCGGATCGCGGTAATTAGTTAGGGGAAGCGGAGGCTTTGAGCGCCTTTTGCCTCGGCGCAGGTCTGTCTGGTCCCGTCCTTAAGACCTTAACCATAAATGTCTGCTACGTCGGCGCTAATCACCAAAACGAACGGTGCGACATGCGCAGACGGTTACGAGGATATCTCATCGGGGGAGCGCTCATGGCGGCCTTGGCGCTGCCTTCGGCGAATGGGGCGCTCGCTTCACCCCGCCTGATCTCCGTGGTCTTCAATTCGCAAGTGCAAAATCCGCAGCAACTTGGAGCGGATGCCTTTCGTCAGAAGCTCATGGCGCTGGACGGCAAGCGGTTCGTGGTTGACGAACGCGCCGGTAATGCATTGGGCAGCGAAGCCACCATCCTCACTGGGACGCGGTCCGGAGCCGTCGACGTCGCGGTGCTGTCGGGCGGCATCGTCAGCAATATCGTTCCTGAGCTCAGCGTCTTCGACATCCCGTTCCTGTTCCGCGACGTCGCGCATGCAAAGGCAGTCATGCAAGGACCGGTCGCCACCAAGGTCGCGGCCAAGTTCGCCGACAAGGGTCTGGTCCTGCTGGCGCTGGGCAAGCAGGGCTTTCGCAACCTGACCAACTCCAAGCGGCCGGTCCGCACACCGGAGGACATCAAGGGGCTCAAGATCCGGGTGATCCCGAACGAGACCTACAAGATGACCTTCCAGGCGCTCGGCGCCGACGTGAAGCCAATGGACTTTCCGCTGGTCTACGCTGCGCTGAAGGACGGGCGGCTCGACGGTCAGGAAAATCCGGTGCCCACGATCGCCTCCAGCCGCTTCCAGGAGGTGCAAAAATATCTGACGATGACGGGCCATTTCTTCGCGCCGATCGTCTTCGTGGCCAATCGCGCGATGTACGAACAACTCGATCCAGCCGATCAGCAGGCGCTCGTCGCTGCCGCCAAGGCTGGCGCAGAAGCGACCTGGCAGTCGCAGATGGATGCTGAGAAGCTCGACGAACTGCGCAAGGGCGGAATGGAGATCATCGAGAAGGTCGACCGCCAGGCCTTCGCCGACGCGGTCAAGCCGCTCGAGCCCGAATTCGAAAAGCGCTTCGGCAAAGAGCTGATTGCCGCCATCCGCTCCACGCAATAGGTCTGGTCATGAAATTGTCCTCGCTACTGTCTTCGATCGGTATCCGCCCGCGGATCTTCGGCGGGTTCGCGCTGGTTCTGAGCTTCCTCGTTCTGCTCGCAGGCTTCGCCGTGGTTCAGGTCGAGCGCATTGGCGGAACCGTCAATGAACTCGTCACCAGCGCTGCGGGGGATGCGGCCATGTCGCAGGTTCGCGCCACGCTGCTCGGCGCCAACAGTGCGGTGGAAAAGTTCATCCGCACCTGGAACCTCGGCGATAAGGACGCCGCCATCAAGGCGATCGACAAGGTTGGCCAGCTCGCCGATCAGGCCGACCAGAAATTCGGCAGGATGGCTGAGATTGCGGACGGCATTGGTCCGGTGCGGGGAGCCCTGGAGTCCTATCGATCGTCGTTTGGGGCCGCCGCTGACGCCGTCGACCGGCTGCGCGCGGCCACGACCAAGACGGACGTGCAGGGGGCGACGGCCGGCCTGATCGCCGGCGGCATCCAGGTTGCGCTCACCAATCGCACCGAGACCGAGCGGCTGATCCATCCGATGCGGCTTGCCGGCACCGTCGACACGGTTCGGATCGCGGTGATGCGCTACGCGGCTACGCTGACCACCGGCGATGCTGACGATGCCAAGCTGACGCTCAGCTATGCCGAGGGCGCGATCGGGGATGCGGAGACGGAGCTGGCGCCGACGGACGAGCCCAAGCTCAAATCACTTGTCACGGCGTTGAAGGCAGCGCTGACCGCCGACGCCGCCGCGCTCGAGGAGGTCATCAAGGTCGCCGCCGATCTCCGCGCCAAGCAGGCCGATCTGGGCAAGGCTTCATTGGCGATCGATGAGCAGGTCGATCGGATCAACCAGAAACTCGGTGCAGTGCGCGCCGAGCAGGGTAACCGGACCGCCGCATCGGTCCAGGATACCCGGACGACCGTGATCTATACGGCCGCTGTCGCGCTGATCATCGGCGCTCTGCTGGCTTGGCTGATCGGCGGCAGCGTCTCCGGGCCGATCCGTGGCATGACCGACCGCATGCAGTCGCTCGCTGAAGGCGAACTCGACCAGCCGATCCCAGGGGGTGAGCAGCGCGACGAGATCGGTCGCATGGCCCGTGCGGTCGAAGTATTCCGAGATAACGCCCTCGCCGTCCGCCGCATGGAGCAGGAGGCGACCGCCCAGCGCGAGGCGACGGAAGCAGATCGGGCGCGGATGATGGCCGAACTCGCCAGCCGATTCGAGCAGGGCATGCAGGGCGTTATCACCGGCGTCGGCGGCCGCGCCGAGCAGATGGGGACGAGCGCCAGCGGCCTGGCGCGCGTCGCCGAGCGTGGTCGCGGCCTGGCCGAAGCGGTGGCAAGCCGCGCCGAGCAGGCCTCGGTCAACGTGCAGACCGTGGCGTCCGCCACCCAGGAGCTGGCGGCCTCGATCCGCGAGATCTCCAGCCAGGTGCAGCGCTCGGTGACGGTCTCCAACCGCGCCACCCACGAGACGCAGCGGACCTCGGAACTCGTCAACGGCCTGTCGAGTGCCGCCGAGAAGATCGGCAACATCGTCCAGCTGATCCAGGCGATCGCCAGCCAGACCAATCTGCTCGCGCTCAACGCCACTATCGAAGCCGCGCGGGCTGGTGACGCCGGCAAGGGCTTTGCGATCGTGGCCAGCGAGGTGAAGAACCTGGCGTCGCAGACGGCGCAGGCGACCGAGCAGATCGCGAGCCAGATCGCCACCATTCAGAGCGCGACCGGCGACACGGTGTCCGCAATCACCCAGTTCGAAGCCACGGTGAGGGAGATCGCCGAGATCTCCAACGCCATCGCAGCTGCCATTGAGGAGCAGGGCGCTGCGACCGGCGAAATCGCGCGCAATGTCGAGGAGGCCGCGAGCGGCACCGCGGCCGTGAGCCGCGAGATCGTCGATGTCCGCGCGGTCGCCGGTGAAACCGATGCCGGGGCCGAAGCCGCCCTTACGGCGGCAGCCGCACTGCAGGAGCAGGCGACGTCGCTGAAGAGCAATGTCGCCGATTTCCTGAGGACGATCCGCTCAGCGGCGTAAGCGCCGGGTTCCGGTTTTCGGGACTACTTAGTTGGCAAAGCCCGCGCACCGGTTCGCGCGGGCTTTTGATTGTTGCTATGCGCGCGGGCGAGATCTGTTCTGCATCGTCCGGCTAACTACCTCCCCTTAATACCTTTCCTACCATTCCTTGCTACGCATTTGCATGCGCTGAACGCAACGGTGGGGGACATGGGCAAATCGATTCGAGAGCTTTGGATCGTCGGAACAATGGCGGCAGCGCTGCTCGCGCCGCATCAGGGCGCAGCCGCGCCGCGGATGATCTCGGTGGCTGCAGGGCCGGAGGTGTTTCGTGAAAAACTCGCAGCCGGCCATCGCTTCATCGTGGATGCGCGCTCGGGCAACGCGCTTGGCGGCGAGCCGATCATCCTTGCCGCGACCCGCTCCGGCGCGCTTGATGCGGCCGTCTTGACCGGTGGCGTCGTCAGCGCCGTCGTCCCCGAGCTGAGCGTTTTTGACATCCCCTTCCTGTTTCGCGACGAGGCGCACGCCAAGGCGGTGATGCAGGGGCCGATCGGCGCGCAGATCGCGGCCAAGTTCGCCGACAAAGGCCTGGTGCTGCTCGCGCTCGGCAAACAGGGCTTTCGCCACCTGACCAATTCCAAACGCCCGATCCGTACGCCCGCCGATATCAAGGGACTCACGATCCGCGTCATCCCGAACGAGACCTATAAGATGGCTTTCCAGGCGCTCGGTGCGAACGTGATCCCGATGGACTTCCCGCTGGTCTATGGCGCGCTGAAGGACGGGCGGCTCGACGGCGAGGAAAATCCGCTGACGACCATCTCGACCAGCCGCTTCTTCGAGGTTCAGAAATACCTGACCATGTCCGGCCATTTCTTCGCGCCGGTCGCTTTCGTCGCCAATCGGGTGATGTTCGAACAGCTCGATCCAGCCGATCAGGAGGCACTGATCGCGGCAGCGAAGGCCGGTGCCGAGGCAACCTGGCAGGCCCAGGTCGAGGACACAAAGTTGCAGGAGCTGCGCACCGCGGGAATGGAGGTCGTCGACAAAATCGATCGCCAGGCCTTCGTCGATGCGGTCAAGCCGCTCGATCCCGAATTCGAGAAGCGGTTCGGCAAAGAGCTGATCGCCGCCATCCGATCCACTCGTTAAGTGTACGGCAGTGTCATGAAATTCTCTTCCATCATGTCTTCGATCGGTATCCGCCCGCGCATCTTCGGCGGCTTTGCCCTGGTCTTGAGCTTTCTCGTGCTGCTCGCCGGCTTCGCCATGGTGCAGGTCGAGCATATCGGCGGCACGGTCAGCGAACTCGTCACCAGCGCGGCGGGTGACGCCGGCATGTCGCAGGTTCGCGCGGCGCTCTTGAGCGCCAATGGTGCGGTGGAGAAGTTCATCCGCACCTGGAACGTCGGCGACAAGGACGCCGCGACCAAGGCGATCGAAAATGTCGGCCAGCTGGCTGATCAGGTCGAGCAGCGCTATGGCCGGCTGGCGGCGATCGCGGAGGGGGTCGGTCCGGTTCGCTCTGCGCTCGACACTTACCGCACATCATTCGCTGCTGCGGCCGAGTCGGTCGACCGGCTGCGCGCAGCGACGACCAAGACGGACGCGCATGGCGCAACTGCGGGACTCGATGCTGGCGGCATTCAGGTTGCGCTCGCCAACCGCACCGATACCGAGCGGCTGTTCCAGCCGCTGCGCCTTGCCGCTGCGGTCGATGGTGTTCGCGTCTCGGCGATGCGTTTTGGAACGACGCTCGCCAACGCCGACGCCGTCGACGCCAAGAACACATTGGCCAATGCACAGGCTGTCGTCACTGCGACGGAGAGCGAAATCGCTCCGACCGGCGAGGCCAAGCTGAAGATGCTAGTTGCGGCATTGAAGGCCGAGCTCACCGCCGATGCGGCGGCGCTGGACGACGTCATCAAGGTGGCCGCAGATCTTCGCAGCAAGCAGGCTGAGCTCGGCAAGGCCAGCACCGCGATCGAGCAGCAGGTCGACCGTATCAATCAGAGGCTCGGTACGATGCGTGCCGAACAGGGCGACAAGACCGCGGTTGCTGTCGCCGACACGCGCCAGACGGTGATCGTCACCGCCGCGGTCGCTCTGGTGCTGGGCTGCGTGCTGGCCTGGCTGATCGGCGGCAGCGTCTCCGGGCCGATCCGTGGCATGACCGACCGCATGCAGTCGCTTGCCGCAGGCGAGCTCGACCAGCCGATCCCAGGGGGCGAGCAGCGCGACGAGATCGGTCGCATGGCCCGCGCGGTCGAGGTGTTCCGCGAGAATGCGCTGACGGTCCGCCGCATGGAGCAGGAGGCGACAGCACAGCGCGAGGCGACGGAAGCCGATCGGGCGCGGATGATGGCCGAACTCGCCAGCCGCTTCGAGCAGGGCATGCAGGGCGTCATCACCGGCGTCGGCGGTCGCGCCGACGAAATGGGCTCGAGCGCCAGCGATCTGGCGCGCATTGCCGAACGTGGTCGTGGCCTGGCCGAAGCGGTGGCAAGCCGCGCCGAGCAGGCCTCGGTCAACGTGCAGACCGTGGCGTCCGCGACCCAGGAGCTGGCAGCCTCGATCCGCGAGATCTCCAGCCAGGTGCAGCGCTCGGTGACGGTGTCCAACCGCGCCACCCACGAGACGCAACGCACCTCGGAACTCGTCAATGGCCTGTCGAGTGCCGCCGAGAAGATCGGCAACATCATCCAGCTGATCCAGGCGATTGCGAGCCAGACCAACCTGCTTGCGCTGAATGCGACCATCGAGGCAGCGCGCGCCGGTGATGCCGGCAAGGGCTTTGCGATCGTGGCCAGCGAGGTGAAGAACCTGGCATCGCAGACCGCCCAGGCGACCGAGCAAATCGCAAGCCAGATCGCGACCATCCAGAATGCGACCGATGAAACGGTGACCGCGATCACCCAGTTCGAGGCGACGGTGCGCGAGATGGCGGAAATCTCCAACGCCATCGCTTCCGCGGTCGAGCAGCAGGGCGCGGCGACCGGCGAGATCGCACGCAATGTCGAGGAGGCCGCGAGCGGCACCGCGGCCGTCAGCCGCGAGATCGTCGATGTCCGCGCGGTGGCAGGCGAGACCGATGCCGGGGCCGAAGCCGCCCTTACGGCGGCCGCCGCGCTGCAGGAGCAGGCGACGTCGCTGAAGAGCAATGTCGCCGATTTCCTGAAGACGATCCGCTCGGCGGCGTAACGCCGGGTTCCAAGGTTACGGCTGTCATCGAAAGAACCCGCGCGAGCTCAGGCTTGCGCGGGTTTTTGCTGTTGCAATTGCTGTTGACGGGATTTTGCCGCGACAACGGCATGGAAATTTGCAACACAGGCGCGCCGGCCTTGGCGTCCAATCCATTTGAGCCGCACAATCAGAACCTGGAGTGACCCGTATGATCCGCTACGCCCGTCTCGCCATGACGGCTTTGCTCGGCTTGGCCACGCTCTTGACCACGCTCGGCGCGGCGCATGCGGACGAGATGGAGAAGGCCAGGATCGGCGTGCTCCGGCTGTCGTCATCCGCACCCGTCTTCATCGCTCAGGACAAGGGCTATTTCCGCGAAGCCGGGCTCGAGGTCGAGCTGAAGTTCTTCGACGCGGCGCAGCCGGTCGCGGTCGCGACCACCACCGGCGATGTCGACGTCGGCATCACCGCCTTCACCGCCGGGCTCTACAATCTCGCTGGCAAGGGCACCTTGAAGATCATTGCCGGCATGAGCCGCGACCGGCCGGGTTATCCGCTGATCGGCTATTTCGCCAGCAACAAGGCCTATGAGGCCGGCCTCAAGACGCCGAAGGATCTTGCGGGCAAGCGCATTGCGATCACGCAGGTGGGCTCGAGCTTCCACTACTCGCTGGGCCTGCTGGCCGACAAATACGGCTTCAAGCTGTCCGACATGAAGCTGGTGCCGCTGCAGTCGATGTCGAACATGGCGGCCGCGCTGAAAGGCGAGACGGTCGATGCCGCGCTGTTGCCGGTCTCGGCCGCGCGCAAGCTGATGGACGACGGCGAGGTGAAGCATCTCGGCTGGGTGGGCGACGAGACGCCATGGCAGGTGAGCGGCGTCTTTGCCGGGCCCAAGACGCTTGCCGACAAAGAACTGGTGACCAGGCTGCTCTCGGCGCTGCAGCGCGCCGAGCGCGAATATCACGACGTGGTGCTCGCAACGGTGAAGGACGGTCAGGCCGCTATCGACGATAAGACCAAGCCGCTGCTTGTGATCATCGGCAAATATACCAACCTGCCGGTCGAGCAGGTCGCCGGCAATTGCGCCTATATCGATCCCCAAGGCAGGCTCGACGTGAAGAATGTCGACGATCAGATCAAATGGCTGCAGGCGCAGGGTTTTGCCGACAAGGGTTATGACGTGGAAGCCATCATCGCGAAAGAATACGTGAAACCGGATTAGCCGCGGGGCCTGGCCTCATCCTTCGCGAGGCCTGCGTTCGCAGGCTCCTCAGGATGAGGGGAACGTGCTATCAGCACGGGCGGCTTAGTTCCTCACGGTGAGGAGCCGCGAAGCGGCGTCTCGAACCATGAGGCCCCGCTTGCCACCTCAGAGACCGCAATGGACCTGATCGCCGATCATATCAGCCACCGCTTCGGCACGCTCGACGTGCTCGACGACGTCTCGTTCACGGTTGCGGCCGGTGAGGTGGTGGCGATCGTTGGTCCGTCCGGCTGCGGCAAGAGCACGTTGCTGTCCATCCTTGGTGGCCTCCTGCAACCCTGCGCCGGCCAGGCGAGTTTGCGCGGCGCGCCGCCATCGGAGACTCTGAACCCGCTGACCTTCGTGTTCCAGGATTTTGCACTGCTGCCGTGGAGCACGGTGGCTGGGAATGTCGAATTCCCGCTGCTCCATTCGCGCTTGTCGGCGCGGGAGCGGCGTGCCGCCGTCGACGATGCGCTCCGCCGGACGCATCTGTCCGACTTTCGCGCCGCCTATCCCAAGCAGCTCTCCGGCGGCATGCGGCAGCGCGCCGGCATCGCACGGGCGCTCGCAGTCCGACCTGCGCTGCTGCTGATGGACGAGCCGCTATCGGCGCTGGACTCGCAGACCCGCGAATTGCTGCTGGAGGATTTCGTCGGCCTGCTGGCGGAGGGCAGCATGGGCGCGATCTATGTGACGCATAATCTGGAGGAAGCGGTGCGGCTTGCCGACCGTATCGTGGTGCTATCGCGGCGTCCCGGCCGCATCCGCGACGTGGTGTCCATCCAGATGCCGCGCGGCGAGCGCAGCGCGCTTGCTGCGCGCGAGCACCTTCTGCCTTTGCAGACCAAGCTGTGGCACCTGATCCGCGCCGAGGCGATCGATGCCGAGCGCGAGGTCCAGCATGCTTGACCGCGCCGATGTCACCGAGTCGCCCGCAGGCGATGCGACCGAGGTCGCGCAGCCGGTGCGCTTCCGGGGCGCCGGTTTTACTCCGGCAACCAGCCGTCACGCCGGCTGGCTCGCGCTCGCTGCTGCGCTGGCGGTGTGGCAGGCGGCCGGCAGCCTGGCGCTGGTCAATCCGCTGTTCCTGCCGACACCCGTGGCGATTGCCCGTGCGCTGTATCAGCTCGCGATGTCAGGTGTTCTGTGGCAACACGTCTCGGTGTCGCTGCTGCGCATCAGCGCTGGCTGGGCGCTCGGCACTGCCTCAGGGATAGTGGTCGGCTTTGCCATCGGCCTGTCGCGCATCGCGCGCAGCATCGGCATCAGCTTCGTCTCGGCGTTGTTTCCGATTCCGAAGATCGCGGTGCTGCCGCTCTTGATTCTCTGGCTCGGCATCGGCGAAGCGCCGAAGGTCGCAACCATCGCGCTCGGCGTATTCTTCTCAACCACGATCTCGGTCTATAGCGGCGTCGACGCAGTGCCGCGCAACTTGATCCGGATGGCGCAGAGCTTCGACGTGCCGTTTGCAACCATCGTGCGCCGCGTGATTTGGCCGGGCGCGCTGCCATCGATCCTCGCCGGCTTCCGCATCACCGCATCCGTGGCGCTGATGCTGGTGGTGAGTGCCGAGATGATCGGTGCCGACGCCGGCATCGGCACATTCGTGCTGCAGGCCGGCAATCTGATGCAGACCGATCAGCTGATGGCGGGCATCGTGATCCTGTCGGTGTTCGGGCTCGCGATCGGCAAATGCATCAGTCTGCTTGAAGCGCGGCTGTTGCACTGGCGCTAGATAGGGAGAGCGCGGCGTCTTCCAAAAAGGTCGTCAAGCCCGGCCAGGACGAGTAGAGCGTTCAAGCATTCCCGCGATCTTCCCGGAACAGGTCGAGCTTCTGCTGCACCGGCCGGTCCGAGAACGAGAACAGCACGGCATCCTCGTCCGCTTCGTGCGTAACCCAGTGCCAGCTCGGCACCACGAACAAATCGCGCGGGCCCCATTCGAAGATCTGCTCGCCGATCCGCGTGCGCCCCTTGCCTTCGATGGCCGTGAACACGGTGGCGTCGGTCGAGCGATAGCGTGCCGTCTCGAAGCCCTTCGGCAGCAGCTGGATGAAGGTGCCGATCGTCGGCATCGCGAAATCGCCGGTCTCGGGATTGGAGAATTTCAGCTTCAACCCGTGACAGGCGTCCCACTCGTCGCGGCGTCTTGCCTGTTCCAGCGCCTCGCGCGTGTAGGAATAGGGATAGCTGAAGATTGGCGAGGTCCGCGATTTGCTGACGGCATCGACCGGCAGCAGATTGTGGCCATAGCGCGCAAAGCTGTCGCCGGCGGGACGGGCGACCTTCTGCTGATCCTGCTGCGCTCCTTCCGCGAAGGACGCATCGAGAAACTGGACCAGCGGGATGTCGAGCCCGTCGAGCCAGAACATCGGCTCGGAGGTCTCGTTGCCATGGTCGTGCCATGTCATCGACGGTGTGATCACGAAATCGCCGGGCTGCATCAGGGTGCGCTCGCCGTCGACGGTCGTGAACGCGCCCTTGCCCTCGAGCACGAAGCGCAGCGCCGACTGGCTGTGGCGATGCGCCGGCGCGACGTCACCGGGGATTACCATCTGGATCCCGGCGTAGAGCGAAGTCGTAATTTTCGATTGTCCGCGCAGGCCCGGATTCTCCAGGATCAGCACCCGGCGCTCGGCCTCTTTCGCGGTGATCAGCCGGCCGGCTTCGACCATGTAGTCGCGGATATCCGCGAACTGCCAGAGATGTGGCCGGCAGGCGCTCTTTGGCTCCGGTGTGATGAGGTCGCTCATCACGGTCCACAGCGCCGTCAGGTTTTCGCCGTCGATCTTCCGGTAGAACGCCTCGCGTTCGGGTGTCGAAATGGCTGCCATGGCCGGCCTCCCGTGAACTTGTTGTTGATTGACAGTATACTGACGATGTCGCTACCGTCAATTGCAGCCATAATGAGGGTCTCAAGGGAGGATCACGATGAAGCTGCACGGCTATTTTCGCAGCAGCGCGTCCTATCGGGTCAGGATCGCGCTGAACCTGAAGGGGCTCGCCATTGAGCACCTGCCGCATCATCTTCGCAAAGGCGAGCAGCGCGCGCCCGGCTATCTCAGACTCAACCCGCAGGGCTTTGTTCCGACGCTGGAGGACGATCACGGTGCGGTCATCACCCAGTCGCTCGCCATCATCGAATGGCTCGACGAGACCCACCCCGAGCCGCCGCTCCTGCCCAAAGATCCGCTTGCGCGCGCCAGGGTGCGGGCCTTTGCGCAGGTGCTCGCCTGTGACACCCATCCGGTGCAGAACCTGAAGGTGCTGGCGCGTCTGCGCGAGCTCGGCCTGCCGGAAGACCGGGTCACGGCCTGGGCCGGCTGGGCCAATCGCGAAGGGCTCGCCGCCTGTGAAACCCTGATCAAGCACGAGCCCGGGCCGTTCTGCTTCGGCGCCGCGCCGACGCTGGCTGATCTCTGCCTGGTGCCGCAGCTCGGCAACGCCCGGCGCTTCGGCGTCGATGTCGCGGCGTTCCCGCGGCTGTTGCAGGCGGAGGCTGCGGCCAAGGCGCTGCCGGCCTTTGCCGAGGCCGCCCCGGAGCGCCAGCGCGATGCCGAGTAAGCCGCCTGACATCACAATGGACGCGGTCTACGGCAAGCCCGGCTATCTGTTCCGGCGCATGCAGCAGATCGCGGTTTCGATCTTCGTTGAGGAATGCAAGGCCTTCGACCTCACGCCGGTGCAATACGCTGCGCTGGTCGCGATCCAGACCCATCCCGGCATCGACGCCACGCGGCTGTCGGCGGTGATTGCCTTCGACCGCTCCACGCTCGGCAGCGTGCTCGAGCGGCTGGAGGCCAAGGATTATATCGCGCGCGAGGCATCGCCCGAGGACAAGCGCGTCAAGCTGCTCACCATCACCAAGGCGGGTGCCGCGTTGTTGCGCAGCATCATGCCCGCGGTCGATCGGGCCCAGGCCCGAATGCTGGCACCGCTGAAATCGGCCGACCGCAAGGCGCTGATGGCATTGCTGGCGCAGCTCGTCGATCTCAACAACGAAGTCTCTCGCGTGCCGCTGCGCGCGGAGGATGCGTTGGAACGCTTGGGGAAGGCGGGGTGAAATCTCGGTCGTCATCAACTGGCGCTCACATCCTCATCACCGCCTGCCTGTCGATCTTGCCTGTGCCGGTCTTCGGCAGTTCATCCACAAACACGATCTCGCGCGGATATTTGTAGGGCAGCAGTTTGGCCTTCACGTAGTCCTGCAGCCGCTTGGTCGTGTCCTGCTCGTCGTAGTCGCCCGCGGTCATCACCACGACAGCCTTCAGGCTCATGCGGCGGTCCGGCAGCTCATGCGCGAACACGGCGCATTCCCTGATCTCGGGATGTTCGATCAGACAGAGCTCCACCTCGAGCGGATAGACCCATTGGCCGGAGATCTTGACCAGATCGTCCGCGCGGCCGCGGAAGAAATGAAAGCCGTCCACGTCGCGCGTGAAGCGGTCGCCGGTGTAGATCCAGCCGCCCTCGCGGATGGTCTCCGCGGTCTTGTCGGGGCGATTCCAGTACAGCGGCGTGTTGGAATCGCCGCGCACCCACAGAATGCCTTCCTCATCGGTGCCGACCTCGCGTCCTTCGCTGTCGCGCAGCGCGATCTCATAGCCAGGCACACGGACGCCCGCGGCGCCGAGCTTTTTCCGATCCTCGCGATTGCAGAGATAGATGTGCAGCACTTCGGTCGAGCCGAGACCTTCGATGATCTCGAGCCCGGTCAGATCCTTCCAGCCGTTGAAGACATCGGCGGACAGCACCTCCGCCGCCGAGACCGCCATCCGCAACGAGGAGAAATCGGCTGACTTGGCGCCGTCCGCCTTGGTCAGCGCGGTGTAGAGCGTCGGCAGGCCGAAGAATACGGTCGGGCGGAAGCGTCCGATGGCATCGAAGATTGCCGCCGGTTTCGGCTGGCCGGGCAATAACAGCGTCGCCGCGCCGGCGGAGAACGGGAACGTGATGGAGTTGCCGAAGCCGTAGGCGAAGAAGATTTTGGGCACCGAGAAGCAGATGTCATCGGGCTTCAGTCGCAGCACATTCTTGGCAAAGGCCTGGTCGCTATAGTCCATGTCGTGCTGCAGATGAACGATGCCCTTGGGCCGGCCGGTCGAGCCGGATGAATACATCCAGAAGGCCATGTCATTGCGATGGGTCTCGGCCTCAGCAAGCTCGGTCGGAAAGCCAGCCAGCCAATGGGCCGCGATCAATGTTTCCGGAGCGGCGTTGGCGGCGGTGTCGCCATTGACGACGATCAGGGTGCGCAGGCTCGTATTCGCACAAGCCTCCGCATTGAACCGCGGCGCAAACTCCGCATCGGCAACGGCAATGGTCGCGCCGGAATCGGCGAGATAGAATTGCAATAGATCCGGTGGCGTCAGCGTGTTGATCAGCAGCGGCACGAGGCCCGCGCGCACCGCGCCGAAGAACGCGGCCGGATAGGCCGGCGTGTCGTCGAGAAACAACAGGATGCGATCGCCAAGCGCGAGCCCCAACGAGGCGAAGCCATTGCCCCAACGGCAGGCCTCGGCGCAGAGCTCGGCATAGCTGCGCCGCCCGGCCGGACCGATCAGCGCCGGGCTGTCGCCGCGCCCCCTCCTGAGATTGTCGAACAGGATGCGGCTGGCATTGTAGCGCGCCGGAATCGCAAAGCCGATCTCGCGTGCGCCGGGGCTGTCGCTTGGGACCTTGTCGTCGATGCCAGTCATGCCCCGCCTCCATCGGCGCGGCGCGCCGCATAGCGCGCCATGAACTGCGGCGCCATCGCGCGCAGCCTGGTGTCGTCGATCCGGCCCGAACGGGTGATGTAGCTGTAGGCGAAATCCATCGGGTCGAGCGACATGTGCTCGGGGAACTTCTCGTACCAGTCGGCGCTGGTGCGCGCGGCGGTGACCAGCTTCTTCACGATCGGCTGCCGCTCGGCCTGGTAGCGAGCGAGCCCATCGGGCAGCCGGCTTTCGGCCTCCAATGCCTTCACCAGCGCGATCGCGTCCTCGATCGCCAGCCGCGTCCCGGAGCCGATCGAGAAATGCGCGGTATGCAGCGCGTCGCCGATCAGCACCACGTTGCGATGCCACCAGTGCTCGTTCCAAACCCACGGAAAATTGCGCCACACCGAGCGGTTCGAAATCAGAGTGTGGCCATCCAGCGTGGCCGCAAACACCTGCTCGCAGATCGCCTTCGATTCCTCGATCGATGTCTCGGCAAAGCCGTAGGCCTGCCACGTCGCACGGTCGCATTCGACCAGGAACGTGCTCGTGTCAGGCGAATAGCGATAGTGATGGGCGTTGAAGCAGCCGCGCTCGGTCGCGACGAAGGTCTGCGACAGGGTGGGGAAGGTCTTGCTGGTGCCATACCAGGCGAACTTGTTGCTGGAATAGGAGATCGAGAAGCCAAAATCGCCCTCGTACGTCCGACGCGCCAGCGAGTTCAGCCCGTCGGCGGCGACGATCAGGTCGTAGCCCGCAAGCTGATCCAGCGATTGCACCTGGGTACCATAACGCGCGACAACGCCCGCGCTCTCCGCGCGCGCCTGCAGCAGCCTCAATAGCTCCAGCCGGCCGATCGCGGAGAAGCCGACGCCATCGATCTCCACGCTTTGTCCGCACAGATTCAGCGTGATGTTGCGCCAGCTTTCCATCCGTGGCGCGATCGCGTCCACGGTGTCGGGATCGTCGGCGCGCAGGAATTCCAAGGCCTGCTCAGAGAACACGACACCGAAGCCCCAGGTCGCATCCGCCGGGTTCTGCTCGAACAGCTCGACATCGGCGTCAGGATGACGCCGCTTCCACAGATAGGCGAAATAGAGCCCGCCAGGGCCGCCTCCGAGCACGGCAATCCGCACGCGCCTCCTCCCAAGAATTGACAGTATACTGTTTATTTTGGCCAGAGACTAATCCGCCGGCGCGACGCGCGCCAGCGAAATCTGCGGGCCTTGTCGACGCGCGCTTAGACCCGGACCATGCGCTTGCCGCGGTTCTCGCCGGCGAGGAGGCCGATCAGTGCCTTCGGCGTATTCTCCAGCCCGTCGATGACATCTTCCTGGACCTTGAGCTTGCCGGCCGCGACCCAGCCTTGCAGGTCGGCGACCGCCTGGTCGCGGCGGCCCATGAAGTCCGTCACGATGAAGCCCTGCATGACGAGCCTCTTTACCACGATCAGGCCAGGCACGCCGCGCGGTCCATGCGCCGATGGTGCCTGATCATATTGCGAGACCGCACCGCAGCAGGCGATCCGGCCATAATTCTTCATCTGCGGCAGGCAGGCTTCGAGAATGTCGCCGCCGACATTGTCGAAATAAACGTCAATGCCGTCAGGCGCGGCTGCCTTCAGGGCCTTGAATACCGCGCCATCCTTGTAGTCGACCGCCGCGTCGAAGCCGAGCTCGGAGGTCAGCCAGCTGCACTTGTCCTTGCCGCCGGCAATGCCGACCACACGGCAGCCTTTGATCTTCGCGATCTGTCCGACGATCGAGCCCACCGAGCCGGCCGCAGCGGAAACGACCACGGTCTCTCCCGCCTTCGGCTTGCCGATCTCCAAAAGGCCGAAATAGGCGGTGAGGCCGGCGACGCCGTAGATGCTGAGCAGGTGCGTCAGCGGTTCGATCTTCGGCAGCTTGGCGAGATGCCTCGCTGGAACAGCCGCATAATCCTGCCAGCCGGTGTCGCCGAAGACGATGTCTCCGACCGCCAAGCCCGGCGCCTTAGAAGCGACAACTTCCGCGACTGCCCCGCCGGCCATCACGCTGTTGGTCTCAACCGCAGCGCGGTAGGTCGCGCCCTGCATCCAGGCGCGATTGGCCGCATCGAGCGAGATGTAGCGCACGCGCAGCAGCACCTCGCCGTCTTTCGGCTCGGGAACGGCGCCCTCGACCATGCGGAAATGCTCGGGACCGAGCTTGCCGCTCGGCTTTTCGATCAGAAGGATCTGGCGATTGATGGTGGTGCTCATGGTGGTCTCTCCCTCTCCGGCCGGCCGTTCTGCCGGTTCTTCATGCAAATCTCCGCGTGCAATCTAGTCACTTGCCCAGATTGTGCGCTGCGGATTCATCTCACATGGATGCAGCATCCGCAAATCCTGTCCTAACAGGCCGCGACATGTTGCGCCCTTGTCAAAATCTGCCAAACTCAACTGAGCCGGGAGTTTGTCAGGGGGTACCGAATGTCGAACAGGTTCACGCAATACATCCTGATTGCGATGGTGCTTGGCATCGTGACGGGGACGCTGATCTTCAACTTGATGCCGGATGGCCGGGCCGAGTTGGCCGCCGACATCAATCTGATCGCCATGCTGTTCCTGCGCCTGATCAAGATGATCATCGCGCCGCTGGTGTTTGCGACCCTGGTCGGCGGCATCGCCCATATGGGCTCGGGCGCCAAGCTCGGCCGCATCTTCGCCAAGACCATGGGCTGGTTCATCAGCGCCTCCTTCGTGTCGCTCCTGCTCGGCCTCCTGATGGTGAACCTGCTGCAGCCCGGCTCCAACTTTCCCGGCACCCTGCCGGATAAGACGCAATCGACCGGCTTGCCGGTCTCGGCCTTCTCGGTCGAGAAATTCCTGACCCATCTGATCCCGACCTCGATCGCGGATGCGATGGCGCAGAACGAGATCCTGCAGATCGTGATCTTCGCGGTGTTCTTCTCGGTCGCGATGGGCGCGCTGCCGGAGCGCTCGAAGACGCTGCTGCAGCTGATCGACGATATCGGCCATATCATGCTGAAGGTGACGAGTTATGTGATGCTGTTTGCGCCGCTCGCGGTTTGGGCGGCGATCACGGCAACGGTCGCCAAGAACGGTCTTGCCGTGTTGTGGAAGCTCGTCGTGTTCATGGGCGGCTTCTATGTCTCGCTCCTGATCCTGTGGGCGGTCCTGGTGGTCGTCGGCTTCGTCGTGATCGGGCCGCGCTACAGCCACCTGTTGAAGCTGATCCGCGAGCCGCTGATGATCGCATTCTCCACCGCGAGCTCGGAAGCCGCTTATCCGAAGACGCTCGAGGGCCTGAACCGCTTCGGCGCCTCGAAGCGCATCTCCTCTTTCGTGCTGCCGCTCGGCTATTCCTTCAATCTCGACGGCACGATGATGTACTGTACCTTCGCAAGCATCTTCATCGCCCAGACCTATAAAATCGACATGCCGCTGGGCACCCAGCTTGCGATGCTCGCGACCTTGATGGTGACCTCGAAGGGCGTAGCCGGCGTGCCGCGCGCTTCGCTGGTCGTCATCGCATCGACCCTGTCGCAGTTCGGCATTCCGGAAGCTGGGCTGCTGATGATCATGGGCATCGACACCTTCCTCGACATGGGACGCAGCGCCACCAACGTGATCGGCAACACGCTTGCGACCTCGGTGGTCGCAAAGTGGGAGGGCGAGCTTGGGACGGAGCATGCGCTCGGGCCGTCCGACGTCGTGCCGCCGGACATGATCCCCGGCGAAGTGCCGGCCATGGCCGGACATTGAGGGAGGGCGCCATGCGCCTTCGCGCAAGCTTCGCATGGGTCGCGGTCGGAGCGATGCTGGGCCTCGCGCTCGCGAGGCCCGCTACCGCTCAAAGCGGCGGCGAGGGCCTGTCGCCCACGCTTGCCGCGATCAAGGCACGGCACGCCGTGCATCTTGGTTATCGTGAGAGCTCGCCGCCGTTCTCGTTCCTGGACCAGGCGGGCCGTCCGATCGGCTACAGCCTCGAGCTGTGCGAAGCGATCGTCGAGGAAATCGGGACCGAGATCGACGATCCGGCATTGCGGATCGAGTATGTCAAGGTGACCTCCGACGATCGCATCTCCGCGGTGCTGGACGGCAAGATCGATCTCGAATGCGGCTCGACCACCGCCAATGCCGAGCGCTCCAAGCAGGTCGCGTTCTCGCCGCTGATGTTCGTCGCCGGCACCAAGCTGATGGTGCCCAAGGGCTCGGCGATCTCGGCGGCGACCGATCTCAAGGGCAAGACCGTGGTGGTGACCAAGGGCACAACCAACGAAGTCGCGATGCATAATGCCGACAAGAAGTTTTCGCTCGGCCTCACTGTCGTGACGTCGCCCGATCATGAGCAATCCTACCAGATGCTGGCGGACGGCAAGGTCGACGCGTTCGCCACCGACGACATCCTGCTCTACGGCCTGATCGCGCGGCACAAGTCGCAGGACAAGTTCCGGGTCGCTGGCGACTATCTGTCCTACGATCCCTACGGCATCATGTTCCGCAAGAGCGAGCCTCAGCTCGCCGCCGTGGTCGAGCGCGCCTTCCGCAGGCTCGGCTCCAACCACGATCTGATTCCGCTCTACAACAAATGGTTCGGCGGCCGCCTGCCGACCGGGGAGAGGCTGAACGTGGCGATCTCGCCGCAGCTCGAGGAGGCCTTCCACGTCCTCGACGACAGTCCGAGTGGGAATGAGTAGGGCAAGTTCATAGGTGACGATCCTCGACATCAGTCGTGATGTCCCGCAGGCGGAGCATCCAGTATTCCAGAGCTGTCGTGGCCAAGACATCGAACGCCGCGGTGTACTGGACCGTCCGCCTTCGCGGACGGTGACCAGGTGGATGAGGTTACTTTATCGCGCTTCATCTCATTCGACCTGCCGTCTCATTTGACCTGTCATACAGCGTGACGCGGCTTTGCTTTCTCGCGGCGTGACGCGCCCGAGTGATACAGCAATCATGTCCCTCCGATATCGAGAGGGCGCAGGGAAGGCCGGGTATCCGCTGATACCCATGGTCCGCGTGCAGCAAAAAGCACGCGGCAGAACCACAGGTTCAGCCGAATACCGGCCTTCCCTGCGCAATGGTTTAGCGGCTTATACGTGCTCTTGTGTCTTCCAAATGTGCCAAGAAGTGCGAACGGGCGGTTCTCACCAACCGCCCGTCGCAGGATCTGAGCCC
>NZ_JBNPTT010000022.1:0-4057 GCF_051167795.1 Bradyrhizobium sp. HKCCYLS1011
CGGAATACATCCGCTTCATCAGCAAATGGCGCGAGGAGTTCGTCATCGTGCCGAACATGGAACGCATTCTGAACTAGAGGACGTCCTGAGGGGTCGGGACGAGTGGGGCTGACATGAGATTTACGATCAAAGCTAAGCTTGCCAGCGCGTTCGGATTGATCATCGTCCTGTCGACGGTGGCGGGCGGCATCGCCTACATGAAGCTGAGCGACATGATCGCCAATGCGGACAGCATGGCGCTGCGTGCAACGCGGATGGAGAAGGCGGGCGAGATCGAGAAGGAGATCCTGGTCCAGCTTCGCAACGAGAAGAACGCCGTGCTCGGCACGGAGCAGCAGGCCGAGCAGTTCGCCGCAGACACGGCGAAGAGCCGGGAGGCCACGCAGAAGACCCGAGATGAGGTTTACAGCCTGGCAAGCGAAGCGGGCAAAAAGCTGCTCGACAATTTCGCCGCCGCCTATTCCAGGATGATGGCGTTCCAGGACGAAACCTTCCGCCTGGCGCGAACGGACAAGGCCAAGGCGACCGAGCGCACGATGAATGAGGGCCGCAAAGTCGTGGCCGAGGCGCTCGAGGCCATGGGTGCCTATGTCTCGAACACGAAGAAGCAGATGGCCGAGCAAGTGGTTCAATCACGAACTGAAGGCCAGCAGGCCCAGTTCATCCTCTTGACGATCGTCGGCGTGTCGCTGGCAATCGCGATTGTGGCCGCTATCTGGATCTCGCTCAGCATCAGCCGTGCTCTTGGACGCGCTGTGGACCTGGCGGGCGCCGTTGCACATGGCGATCTCAGCCGCACCATTCCGTCGGCCAGCAATGACGAGATCGGCGACCTAATCCGGTCGCTGAACGGCATGGTGGAAAAGCTGCGGCAGGTGGTATCCGAGGCGCTGACCGCCGGACAGAACGTCTCCGCCGGCAGCCAGGAACTCTCCGCGTCCGCCGAGCAGCTCTCGCAGGGCGCGACCGAGCAGGCGTCGTCCGCCGAGGAAGCTTCCTCCTCCATGGAGGAGATGGCGGCGAACGTGAAGCAGAATGCCGAGAATGCCAGCCAGACTGAGAAGATCGCAACGCAGTCCGCCAAGGATGCCGAAGCCAGTGGCGCCGCCGTCGGCCGCGCTGTGCAGGCCATGCAGACGATCGCGGAGAAGATCACGATCGTGCAGGAGATCGCGCGGCAGACCGATCTGCTGGCACTCAATGCGGCGGTGGAAGCGGCGCGCGCCGGCGAGCATGGCAAGGGCTTTGCCGTGGTCGCCTCCGAGGTGCGCAAGCTCGCCGAACGCAGCCAAGCTGCGGCCGCGGAAATCGGCACGCTGTCCACCGACAGCGTCAAGGTGGCGCAGGAAGCAGGCCAGATGCTCGGCAAGCTGGTGCCCGACATCAAGAAGACGGCCGAGCTCGTGCAGGAGATCACCGCGGCCTGCCGCGAGCAGGATGTCGGATCGGCGCAGATCAATCAGGCGATTCTGCAGCTCGACAAGGTCGGTCAGCAGAATGCCAGCGCATCCGAGCAGGTCTCTTCGACCTCCGAGGAACTGGCCTCGCAGGCCGAGCAGCTGCAGGCCACCATCTCCTTCTTCAGAATCGACGATGCCGCGACCGATTCGATCAGGGAGGCTCCCGTATCGATCGACCGTGCCGTCGGCCAGCTGCGCGGCAAGGCCGCAAAGATGGCGGCCGCCGATCGCAGCGCCAAGAAGCATCCGCCGGCCCGGGCGGCGGCGCCGCGGCGCAATCTCAAGATGGCCAATGGCGGCGGCGGCTTCGCCTTTGCGATGGATGATGGTGCTGACGAGCGCGACGCTGATTTTCAGCGCTGATTCGTCGCCGGCGGGTTGGTTGCGGCATCAAGCATCGTGGGATGAGGTTGGTCTGACAGCGCGGGCAAGGTCCACCTCGCCCGCGCGATCAATTCGTGGCCGCGCCCGCAGGTGGCGCGCTCAGGCCACGAGCTGCGACTGTGGATCTTTGCGCTGGAACGGCGCCAGCGATTGGGTGGTCGCGATCGTTGCGACTTCGTCCCAGCGCGACATGAAGGCGTCGACGCAGTCGGGATCGAAATGCCGCGCGCGATTCGCGATCAGATAGTCGCGGGCGTCCATCAGCGGCATCGGCTCCTTGTAGGGGCGCCGCGTCGTCAGCGCATCGAAAACGTCAGCGACCGCCACCACGCGCGCCGCAATCGGGATCTCCACGGCCCTCAATCCATTCGGATAGCCGCCGCCGTCCCACCGTTCGTGATGCGCCAGCGCGATCGTTGCCGCGAGCCGGATCAGGTCGCATTCGCTGTCGGCAAGGATGCGTTCCCCGATCCTGGCGTGCGTGCGCACGATCGACATCTCGCTGTCGGTGAGCCGGTCCGGTTTGAGCAGGATGTGATCCGGAATTCCGACCTTGCCGACGTCGTGAAGCGGCGCCGCGAGATAGATGTCGCGGCAGAAACGCGGGGGCAGGCCGAGCTGCTCGGCGATGATCTGGCTGTATTTGGCGACCCGCAGCGTATGCTCGCCGGTGTCGTTGTCGCGATATTCGACCGCAAGTGCGAGCCGCAGGATGATCTCCTCCTCGCGGTCCTGCAGCTTGCGCGTGGCGGCGGCGACTTCGCCGGCGAGATGCGAGGCGCGGTCGTTGAGTTTCCGGACCGCCTGGCCGAGGCTGACGAGGTTGCGCAGCCGCACTCTCACTTCGACGCTGTTGGGACGTTTGGGAAGGAAATCCGTCGCGCCGGCCTCCAATGCCCGCAGCTTGATCTCGTCGGAATCGCTCGAGGTGATCATCGCCACCGGCGTTTCGCTGAAGCCGGGCAGCGAACGCAGCTCGCGGATGAAGTGGATGCCGTCCATCTTTGGCATCTCGTAATCGACCAGTGCGACGTCGAAATGGAGCTCGCGGGCGACGCCAAGGGCCTGGATCGGATCGAGAAATGTCTTGGCCTCCACTGCCCCGTCCGCTTCGATAAGACGCTTCAGGAAATCGAGAACCGATGGACTATCGTCAACAATAAGCGCTTGGGTCAGCATCCGCCGATCTCTGGTTGAAACTGTAGACGGTGGCACCAAGCTACCGAAGCTAGGGATCGGTTCTTACCTCGCGGTTAATCGCGCCCTGGTCTTCCGAGCGCGATCCTCAATCCATGCGCGTGCGACTGTTCTTGTGCAATTCTCGTAATTATACGGGAAGCTTTTCTTTTCGCCTTTTAGCAATTCCCTAATCCTAAATACCTACCCTGTCACCGTCTTGGGGCTTTTGGGGGCGCAGCGACCCCGGGACTGTGTGGGGGCATCCGTGGCTGATCCTGTCGAGTCCAAGTTGCGGCGTCCTGTCAGTTGCGTCGCCGTTACGATCTTGAGTTGCTCTGATTTCACGCTGCAGCCGGCCGGACGGCAATCGCCAGTTGAGACCGGCGGCTTGGCCGGGACGCCGAGCGTGTTGGGGCGGCCATGAGCAATCTCGATCCCGCGGAGGTCTTCCGCCAGGAGGCGAGCGAGCTTCTGGAGGTGCTCGAAGCTGCGCTGCTGGATCTGTGCGACCGTTCGGATGATCGCGAGCTGGTTGATTCGGCCTTTCGCGCCCTGCACACGATCAAGGGTTCGGGTGCGATGTTCGGCTTCGACAGGGTCGCGGCCTTCACCCATGAGTTCGAGACCGCGTTCGACCAGGTTCGCAAGGGTGTGACCGCGCCGACCCGCGAGCTGGTCTCGGTAGCCTTGGCTGCGAAGGACTATATTCGCGCCCTGATCGAGACGCCGGATGAGACCGATACGATCATCGGCGATGCCATTCTGGACGATCTCAGGCAATTTCGTGCCAGTCCGGCGCCCGCTGCCGTACCTCAGCCGCGCCTTGAGATCCCGCCGGCGCCGCCGCGGGCTGCGGGGTGGAAGCTTTATCTGGAGTTCGAGCAGCACGTGCTGCGCAACGGCTCGAACCCGCTCGACCTGCTCGATGATCTGTGCCAGCTGGGCCCGTGCTTTGCGGTGCCGCTGACCGACGATATTCCGCTGCTCGACGCGCTGGAGCCGGACGACTGCTATCTCAAATGGGACGTCACGCT
>NZ_JBNPTT010000023.1:0-3479 GCF_051167795.1 Bradyrhizobium sp. HKCCYLS1011
GGTCGAGCGGCAGGTAGGCCCCGCCGGCCTTGAGGATGCCGAACAGCGCCACCACCATCTCGAACGAGCGCTCGGCCTGGACGCCGACCACGACATCGGGGCCGACGCCGAGCTGCTGCAGATGATGCGCCAGCTGGTTGGCGCGGCGGTCGAGCTCGCCATAGCTGAGCGTTGCGTCCTCGAAGCGTAGTGCGATCCGCTCCGGCGTCCGTGCCGCCTGTGCCGCGAACGGCGCATGCAGCAGGCCTTGTGGGGTGTTCGCCGCGGTGGCGTTGAACGCGCTCACCACCTGGTGCCGCTCGTCCTCGCCGAGTGGCGACAGCGCCGCCAGCGGCCGCGCGGGATCGGTGACGATCTCGCCCAGCAGCCGCGCAAAGTGGCCAAGCAACCGTTCGACTGCCGACGCCGCAAACCTCTCGGCATCATAGATCAGAGTCATCGAGACGGATTGTTCGAGAATGACCTGCAGAGTCAGCGGGTAATTCGTCCGCTCCAGGGTATGGATGTCACTGATCCGCAGGGCTTGCGTCAGCTCCGAGGCGGCCGATATCTCGGTCGGATAATTCTCGAACGCGACGATGCTCTCGAACAGCGGCGTCCCATCCGCCACCTCGCTCCAGCGCTGGACCAGGGGCAGCGGGCTATGCTGATGCTCCAACAACTCGGTCTGCCGCGCCTGGACATCACGCAGCCAGTCCAGCACGGTCGCCCTGCCCGGCAGCGCTACGCGCAGCGGCAGCGTATTGACAAACAGCCCGACCGTGCGCTCCACGTCCGGCAGCTCTGCCGGACGTCCCGATACTGTGACTCCGAACACCACATTGTCACTATCGCAATAGCGGCCGAGCAGCAGCGCCCAGGCCCCCTGCACCAGCGTGTTGATCGTTAATTTGTGCTGCCGTGCGAAGCCTTCGAGCACGGTCAACCTTGTCTTGAGCACACGGCTCTGCTCGGCGTAACGCTCGCTTCTCGTGGTATCGCTGCCGGGGCTCTGCAGAACCAACGAGGTCGGCGCCTCGAAGCCGGCCAACCGCGTCCGCCAATGAGCTTCCGCCGCCGCCATGTCCTGGTGCTGCAGCCAGGCGATGTAGTCGCGGAACGGACGAACCGGCGTCAGCTGCGGCGCCTCCCGCCGGCTGAACGCGACATAGGCGTTGAACACATCATCGAGCAGCAACGGGATCGACCAGCCATCGAACAGGATGTGATGGCTGTTCCAGAGCAGGCGGTAGTCACGCTCGCCGGTCCGGATCAGGCAGAGCCGCATCAGCGGCGGGCGCGCGAAATCGAAACCGCGGAGACGCTCGGCCTGCTGCAGATCTGCGAGCCGCCTCTCTTGCTCGGCGAGCGCCAAGCCTCGCCAATCCTCCCGTGCGAAGGGCAACACCGCCTCGCGCAAGACCACCTGCAACTGGACCGCAAGATCCTGGCCGACAAAGGCAGTGCGCAGCACCGCGTGGCGCGCCACTGCCATACGCCAGGCCTGCTCGAACGCATCGACATCAAGGTCACCTTCGAGCCGGCAGGCGAGCGAGATGACGTAGACCGCAGAATCGGGCTCGTAGAGAGAGTGGAACAGCATACCCTGCTGCATCAGCGACAGTGGATAGATGTCCTCGACCTGTCGCGGTCCGCCGATCGAGGCAATCAGGCGATCGAGGTCCTGCTGACCGATCCTGGGCTGGCCTTTGTTTCTGCTGCTATGCATGTTCATCGGTCGGCTCCCGATCTCAAAAATTGAGAATGTTCTGGAGGAGTGGAAAATCAGACGGCGTGAAGCCGCCCTCGCTGGTTTCGCAGTGCGCGATCAGGGTGCGCAGGTACGCAACAAGACTTGCCGCCAAAGCCTCGACCGTCGACGCTTCGTGAAATGACGCGCTGTAGAACCATTGCAGCTGCAGGCGGCCGTCGCGGACATAAGCGGAGACATCGATCAGATGCGCGCGGGTGTTGCGCCCATCCTGCTGGGCGCCGACGTCTTCCGCCGCAAAGCGCAAACTGCCCTCACCGCCGGCCCCGTCGAGCTGGCCGAGATAGTTGAAGCTGAGCTCGGGCGCGACCTCCGGCATGGCGGCATTGCTGAGATAGCGCAGCAAGCCGTAGCCGACGCCGCGCTGGGGCACGGCGCGCAGCTGCTCCTTCACCGCCTTCAGCGCGTCACCCGGATCGGCCGTCCCGCCGACATCCAGCAGCACCGGGAACAGGCTGGTGAACCAGCCCACCGTGCGCGACACGTCGACGTCACCAAACAGCTCCTCGCGGCCATGGCCTTCGAGCGCAACCAGCAGGCTGCGCCGTCCAGTCCAATCGGCCAAAGCCTCCACCAGCGCCGTCAGCAGCACGTCGTTGATCTGGGTGTGGTAGACACCGGGCACCTCCTGCAACAGTGCCCGCGTCTCCGCCGCATCGACTGACGTGCTCACCATGCGCACCGACTCGGCGCGGTTGGTGCCGCCGTCATGGTCGCGCGGCAGACGGCCCATCTCCGCCCAGGGCTGCCTTTGCCAATAGGCCAGCTCACCCTGCAAGGTATCGGAGGCGGCATGCGTCACCAGCCGTTCAGCCCAGGCTTGGAACGAGGTCGTCTTCGCCGCCAGCCTGACCGGCTCGCCCCGTTGCAGCGCCAACATCACGGCGGAGAGATCCTCCAGCAGGATCCGCCAGGACACGCCGTCCACCACCAGATGATGGATGATCACGAGCAGCCGCTTGCCTTGCGATCCCAAATCGAACAAGGCCGCGCGCAGCAACGGGCCGGCCTGCAGATCGAGGCTCCCCTGCAGCCGGTCGGCATGCATCCGCAACGCCGCAGGCTGCATCGCCTCGCCGAACTCTGTGAGATCGATGGCTTCGACGATCGCTTCACTTGCGCACGCGCTCTCGCCCTCCTCGTGCAGCTGCCGCCAGCCATCTTCCTCCCGATGGAGGCGCAGCCGCAGCGCATCGTGATGGCGCAGCAGATGACCCAGCGCCTGCGCCACCAGTTCAGGCGTCAGCTCCGCATCCGCATCCAGCAGCACCGCCTGGTTGAAGTGATGCGGTGCTTTCAGCTCCTGTTCGAACAACCAGTGCTGGATCGGCGTCAGCGGCACCTCGCCCGTGACGAGCCCCTGCTCCGCTGTCACCGCCGTGGCAGCGCCCGCCACCGCCGCAAGTGCGGCGATCGTCTGCTGCTCGAACACCTGCCGCGCCGTCAGATTGAGCCCGGCCCGCTTGGCCCGCGCCACCACCTGGATCGACTGGATCGAATCACCGCCGAGCGCGAAGAAGTTGTCGGTGACGGAGACGCGCTCGCGCTTGAGCACCTCACGCCAGATCGCAGCAAGGGCTTCTTCCGTGGCGTCGCGCGGGGCGATGATCTCGCCTGTGCCCTGCCACTCCGGCGCCGGCAGCGCGTTGCGATCGAGCTTGCCGTTCGGCGACAGCGGCAGGCGGTCGAGCCTGACGATCGCCGACGGCACCATGTGATCCGGCAGCAT
>NZ_JBNPTT010000024.1:0-3284 GCF_051167795.1 Bradyrhizobium sp. HKCCYLS1011
AGAATCGCGGTGATTTGCCCGACATGGCAAGGCCGCACGCGTGCGACAGATTGGCACGACGGGCAAGCGGCGTTGAAGTGACTGCCGACTTCGGAGCCGATCGGCGAATACAGAGCCTCCCCGAGCGCGACCTTTGCTCGTCGGCGATCTGTTGGCGCGCCGCCCGCCACGCGCCGGGCGCCACGCTCTCGCAGCAGGGTGATCGTGGGACATCGTTGCTCTTTCCCCGTCTGCGCGGAATGCGTGCAGCGGAATGTGGGGATGCTTGGCGGTCGCCGATTGATGATTTCTGCTGAGCTTTGGAAGAATCCTGCGCGGGCGCGCGACGCGGCTGTCTCGTGTTGTGGCATGGGATTGGTCGCATACGGACGGACCGCATTACGGTGGGGCGATCTACCTCACGGTGACCGTGATCTTGTCCGAGACGAGCGGCGGTTTGAAGGGATAGTGCTTGGCGTCGCCCAACACCAGTTGCAGCGTATGCCTGCCGGGTGGAAGCTCGAGACGCGCCTCGGTCTGGCCGGCGCCGAAATGCAGATGGTTCTTGTCCTGCGGAATCGGCTCATTGGGTTCGAGCGGCTCGCTGACATCGATCAGCAGGTGATGGTGACCGCTGTTCTGGAAGTCATCGCCCGCGTGGGTGACTCCCATGTTCCGCAAACCGAAACGGCACCAGAAGCCACCCTTGATGACTGCACCGTTCTGCGGCCAGATGAAATAGAGCAGCGCGTCTTTCGACGCCGGCTTTCCTTGTGCATGTGCCGTGCACGAGAGCGAAATCAGCGCAGCAGCGAGCACAACAAGTCGGACGGTCCATCCCATCACGCGTCTCCCGCGCCTCAAGGGGACAGGGCAACCCTGAACCCATGTGTGGGGTAGCGAACATTCGTATCGTAACTGTCACGGTTGGCTGCGCGCACGTAGCGCTGATCATTCTTCCAGGACCCGGACCGGATGACATGCGCCGTGCAATCGCTGTCGACCCACGCCGATCCATCCAACGGCGCGCCTTGATAATTCCTGTGCCAGCAATCCTCGACCCATTGGTCGACGCTGCCGCCCATGTCGTAGAGCCCAAACGGGTTAGGCCTGAAGCTGCCGACCTTCACGGGTTGTTCGATGGCCGCAATGTCCGTGCAGTTCTTGCAATTGGCCATGCCGGGCTGAAATTCATCGCCCCACCAGTAACGTGTCTGTGTGCCGCCGCGCGCCGCATATTCCCATTCAGCTTCGCTCGGCAGGCGGTAGACCTTGTGCGTCACCGTAGCGAGCCAGGTGACAAATTGCTTGGCATCGGTCCAGCTGAGATTCGTCGCCGGTGCATCCTCTTTGCCGCTCGCCGTGAAGCCACATACGTTAGCCGCTGCGCATTGGTTCCACTCACGAATAGAGATCGGATAGCGGCTCATGGCGAACGCCTTGATGGTGACGCGATGAATGGGCCTCTCCGTCGCATCATCGTTGCTGCCCATCATGAAAGAGCCGCCGCGAAGCGCGACCATATCGGGCTCTCGAATCGCCGGGACCTGCGGCGGAACGGGCGCGGCCTGCAAGGCTGCCTGGTTGGTTGCCGGCGCTACCGCGGGGGCAGGCGGCGCTGACGGTGGCGCTTGTGGACCGCTCGGTGTTGCTGTTGGCGGCGGCTGCGATGGGGCAGCGGGTTGTATAGTAGCAGGAGGCAATGATGAGACGTTCGGCAGCTGCCGCACTGCTGTGCTTGCTTGGCCACCTCGCCACTCTGCGGCGAGCCACCAATACCAAAGTGCCGCGCTTGCGAGGACCAGCAACGTTGCGCTGAGCATGAAGAGCAATATCGTCTCGCGCCGCCGGCTGGTTCTCCTCAGTGCGGCGGGGTCCGGGAGGACGCGGTAGACCCGCACCGGATCGGTGATGTTCTTCACCTTGCGGTCGCCGAGCGACTCGTAGCCGCAAACCAGCTTGTTCTTGATCTGCTCGTAAACTCCTCCGGAAATGTAGACTTCGCCGGGATCGGCGATGCCTTCTAGCCGCGACGCGACGTTGACGCCGTCGCCATATATGTCGTCCTCCTCGATGATCACGTCGCCCAGGTTCACGCCGATGCGAAATTCGATTCGGTTTTCTCTGGGCAGCAATGCATCGCGGGCAAGCATGTTTTGCTGGATGACGATGCCGCAGCGCACGGCTTCGACAGGACTATCGAAGATCGCGAAGAAGCCGTCGCCGGTCGTCTTGACCAGCCGGCCGTGGTGGTCGGTAATGGTCGGCTCGATGAGGTCGCGCAGAATGCGCTTCACGCGGAGATGCGTGCCTTCCTCGTCGAGTTCCATCAGGCGGCTGTAGCCTGCGATGTCGCCGGCAACGATGGCCGTAAGACGGCGCGGCATCGGCCCGCGCGGCGGGCGGCTGCCGGACTTAGCGGAACTGATGTCGCGAACCTTCTCCCGCATGGCGTTTACTCTACGCCTTTGGAGACAAAATCTTCGGAACCGGAGTCGGTGCCGTCGAGCCGATCCTTCGATCGGGCTCGGACCAAATTGACGGAGACGATGCAGCCCCGCAGTAACCCAGATCACACCGCAGCTAAAAAAAGCACATGCGCTGCAAATACCTGGAGCCGAGATAGCAGTTAGTGTCTGACCCAGCCCGAAGGTTCAGGGAGGAATCTGGTTTGCGCTCGGACCGCGCTTAGGAACTTGGCGGCCTGCGTCGGTTGCGTTGTCGGCGCATCTCCGGCTCGACAGCAGGGAGCCAGCAGGACGGCGCGTGTGAGCACGCTCTGATTCACATAGCGCGGGGCTCTTGACCTCACCGCTCTCCATAGAGGCGGGCATGTACAGCGCCGTGCAGATCACGTCGGGAACAGGCGCTGTCACGTTGTCGTTGCCCGTCCAAACAAGCGAGCAGCATGAAAAACAGCGGCACGGGATCGTCCGGCATCCGATCGGGCCTGCAGCCCGGCGACACACATCCGCTGGACAGTCCGGGCGCCAACGTTGGCAGCCTCGGAACCTGGGGCGGCAGCACCGACGATCACGCCACCAGAACGGCGCGGACCGACGATCAGCGGCCCCGGGACGATGGCGAGCCGAAGCCGGAGTAGGGCGGCAAAATCGGCCGGCCGACGTGAGCGGTGCGGCCGTGTCCTGCTTCACAAGCGTGCTGCAACAGCGTCCATCACATCCTGCGCCCAACGTCCGTGACGACCGCGAACCGCCCCTCTTGTGCGCACGAGACGCGGCAGAGAATCGCGGTGATTTGCCCGACATGGCAAGGCCGCACGCGTGCGACAGATTGGCACGACG
>NZ_JBNPTT010000025.1:0-1789 GCF_051167795.1 Bradyrhizobium sp. HKCCYLS1011
GCGCTGTCGACGGCCTTGAGCGAGGTGGTGCGGCGGCACGAGGTGTTGCGGACGCGGTTCGAGCCGCAAGGCGACAGTGCGGTACAGCGGATCGATCCGCCGTGGCCAGTCGGGCTGGAGCCGGTTGCGGTCTCGGCGGAAGAGGCGCGGCAGCGGGCAGAGCGCATCATGCAGCAGCCGTTCGATCTGGCGCACGATCGGCTGTTGCGCGCAGCGCTGTTAAAGCTGGCACCTGACGACCACGTGCTGGTGCTGTCGATGCATCACGTGGTGTCGGACGGCTGGTCGCTGGGCGTGCTGGTCGGTGAGGTCGAGCGGCTGTATGCAGCCTTTGCCGCAGGGCAGCCATCGCCGCTGCCGGCCTTGCCGATTCAATATGTCGACTATGCGGCGTGGCAGCGGCGCTGGCTGGCGGAAGCCGCCCTGCAGCGGCAGCTTCACTATTGGACGCAGCAGCTGGCGGGCGCGCCGGCAGGGCTCGAGCTTGCGACCGACCGGCCGCGGCCGGCCGTGCCGAGCTTTCGTGGCGCGGTGCATCGCTTCACCGTCGATGCGACGTGCACGGCAGCGCTGTCGAAGCTGGCGCGGGCGGAGGGTGCGACGCTGTTCATGGTGCTGCTGGCGGCATTCGACGTGCTGCTGTCGCGCTGGAGCGGGCAGGAGGATGTGGTGGTCGGCACGCCGATTGCCGGACGGACCCGCGCCGAGACCGAGGCCCTGATCGGGTTCTTCGTCAACATGCTGGCGTTGCGCACCGACCTGTCCGGGTCGCCGTCGTTCCGCGACCTGCTGCGGCGGGTGAAGGCTGCCGCGCTCGATGCCTATGCGCATCAGGAACTGCCGTTCGAGAAGCTGGTGGAGGCGCTGCATCCGGTTCGTGACCTGAGCCGTGAGCCGATCTTCCAGGTGGTGTTCGCGCTGCAGAACGTGCCGCAGCAGGCGGGCCGGATGGCCGGGCTGACGATCGCGCCGTTCGAGACTGGAGCTATGGCTGCCAAGTTCGACCTGGAGCTGTCGATGGTGGAAGTGGATGGCGGGCTATCGGCGTCGCTGGTCTATGCCACCGATCTGTTCGATGCGTGCACGATCGCACGGCTGGTGGAGCACTTCATGCGCCTGCTGGACGGGATCGTGGCAAAGCCCGACCGTCCGGTCCGGGAGCTTGCACTGCTGAGCGAAGCCGAACGGCGGCAGCTGATTGTGGACTGGAACGCGACGGCAGCGAGCTATCCGCAGGATGTCTGCCTGCATGAGCTGTTCGCCGAGCACGCCGCACGCCGGCCCGATGCCGTTGCCGTGGTGCTGGACGGGCAGGAGCTCTGCTATGGCGAGCTCGATCGCCGCGCCAACCAGCTCGCGCATCATCTGCAGCGCCTCGGCGTCGGGCCCGACGTGATCGTGGGTCTCTGCGTGGAGCGCTCACTCGACATGGTGGTCGGCGTGCTCGGCATCCTCAAGGCCGGCGGGGCCTATCTGCCGCTCGACCCGCGCTACCCGACCGAGCGGCTGGCCTACATGCTGGGGGATGCCAAGGTCCCGGTGCTGCTGACCCAGCAGGCGGTGGCGGAGCGTCTGCCGGCGTCCAGCGCCAGGCTGGTGCAGCTCGATGCTGATAGGCAAGCGATCGTCGCTCAGCCTGAGACGGCACCGGCGAGCGATGTCGATGCCGATCACCTGGCCTATGTGATCTACACCTCGGGCTCGACCGGCAAGCCCAAGGGGGTGATGATCAGTCATCGCGGCATCATGAACCTGGCCGATGCGCAGCTGTCGCAGCTGCCGTTGGAGG
>NZ_JBNPTT010000026.1:0-1405 GCF_051167795.1 Bradyrhizobium sp. HKCCYLS1011
AACATCCAGCTCTATGTGCTGGACCATCGGTTGGAGCCGGTTCCGATCGGCGTAGCCGGCGAGCTCTATATCGGCGGCGTCGGCGTTGCCCGCGGCTATCTCGGCCGTCCGAGCCTCACGGCGGAACGCTTCGTACCGAGCCCGTTCGCATCCGGTGAGCGGCTGTATCGCACCGGGGATCTGGCGCGCTGGCGCCCTGACGGCGCGCTCGACTATCTCGGCCGCATCGACCATCAGGTAAAGCTGCGCGGCTTCCGGATCGAACTCGGTGAGATCGAGGCGGCGCTGCTGTCCGATCCTGCTGTCGAGCAGGCGGCCGTGGTGGTGCGCGACGACAGCGGTGAGCGCCGGCTGGTCGGCTATGTGACGATATGCGTCGAGGCGCCGTTCGAGGCGGACGCACTGCGGCGGCATCTGCAGCAGATGCTGCCGGATCACATGGTGCCGTCAGCCATCGTCAGGCTCGACCACCTGCCACTGACGCCGAACGGCAAGCTCGATCGCAACGCGCTGCCGGCGCCGGAGTGGCGCGGGCATGACGATGATGTGGCGCCTCGCAATGCGGCTGAGACGATATTGGCCACCATCTTTGCCGACGTTCTCGGCCTTGATGGAGTTGGTATCAATGACGACTTCTTCGCGCTCGGTGGGCATTCGCTGCTTGCCACTCGGGTCGTCGCCCGCGCCCAGCAGGAGCTTGGCGTGCAGGTCCCGTTGCGCATCCTGTTTGACGTGCCGACCGTTGCAGGCTTGGCCGAGCGGCTGCAACTCGCGCCAGCGACATCGGTGCTTCCTTTGGAGCCGGCGTCGCGCGACGCGCCCTTGCCATTGTCGCATGGTCAGGAGCGGCTGTGGTTTGTGGAGCAGCTCGGGCTTGCGGGCGGCACTTACAATATCTCGGCGGCGGTGCGGCTGGTTGGGCGGCTGGACGTCACGGCGCTGTCGACGGCCTTGAGCGAGGTGGTGCGGCGGCACGAGGTGTTGCGGACGCGGTTCGAGCCGCAAGGCGACAGCGCGGTACAGCGGATCGATCCGTCGTGGCCAGTGGCGCTGGAGCCGGTTGCGGTCTCGGCGGAAGAGGCGCGGCAGCGGGCCGAGCGCATCATGCAGCAGCCGTTCGATCTGGCGCACGATCGGCTGTTGCGCGCGGCGCTGTTAGAGCTGGCGCCTGACGATCACGTGCTGGTGCTGTCGATGCATCACGTGGTGTCGGACGGCTGGTCGCTGGGCGTGCTGGTCGGTGAGGTGGAGCGGCTGTATGCGGCCTTTGCCGCGGGGCAGCCATCGCCGCTGCCGGCCTTGCCGATCCAATATGCCGACTATGCGGTGTGGCAGCGGCGCTGGCTGGCGGAAGCCGCCCTGCAGCGGCAGCTTCACTATTGGACGCAGCAGCTGGCGGGCGCGC
>NZ_JBNPTT010000027.1:0-1270 GCF_051167795.1 Bradyrhizobium sp. HKCCYLS1011
CGGTCTACGTCATCTCGCTGGCCTGCCGGCTCGAAGGCACGCTCGATGCCGATGCGTTCGCGCAGGCGTGGCAGCTGGCGGTGGCGCGCCACGCGGTGCTGCGCTCCGCCTTTGTCGGCCAGGATCTGGCAGTGCCGCTGCAGGTGGTGCTGCGCGAGGCTGAGCTGCCGTTTGCGCGCGAGGACTGGCGGGATCTGTCGCTCGCCGAGCAGCAGGAGCGGTTCGAGACTTTGCAGCAGGCCGAGCGTCTGCGCGGCTTCGACTTCGCGCGTCCGCCGCTGATGCGGCTCTGTCTGATCCGGACCGGCGAGCGGGATCACCGCCTGCTCTGGACCAGCCATCACATCCTGTTCGACGGCTGGTCGATCCCGCTGCTGCTCGATGAGGTATTCGCAGCCTATGTCGCGTTGAACCGGCGGGAGGTGCCACAGCTGACGCCGGTGCGTCCGTTCCGCGACTACATCGCCTGGCTGCAGCACCAGGACATGGCGGCGGCGGAAGCCCATTGGCGGAGGCGGTTGGCCGGCTTCGAGGCGCCGTCGAGCCTCGGGCTCGGCCGGCCCACAGTCTCGGCAGAGCATGATGATGGCGATCGCTATGCCGAGCACGCACGTGAGCTTGCGCTGGGCGAGATCGAAGGCTTTGCACGCCGGCACCGGCTGACGATCAACACGGTGGTGCAGGGCGCGTGGGCGCTGCTGCTTGGCCGTTACGGTGACAGCAACGACGTGGTGTTCGGCGTCACGGTGTCGGGCCGTCCGGCTGATCTGGCCGAGGTCGAGCGCACGGTCGGGCTGTTCATCAACACGCTGCCGCTGCGTGTGCCACTGCCGGACAGGGCAAGCGTGCTGGACTTTATGGGTGAGGTGCAGGCCCGGCAGAGCGAGCTGACGGACTATCAATACAGCCCGCTGGCGGAAGTGCAGCGCTGGAGCGCGGTGCCGGCTGGAACGCCGCTGTTCGAGAGCATCGTCGCGTTCGAGAACTATCCGGCCGAGATGTCGGCGCTCGCTGAGGTGGCCCAATCTATCCGGATCAGCGAGGTGAGCCCGGTGGAGCGGACCAACTATCCGCTGACCTTGCAGGTCACGGTCGGCGAGCAGCTGGCGTTCCGGTTGATTGCGGATCGCGAACGGTTCGAGGCTGCGGCAGTCGAGCGGCTGCTCGGCCATTTTGCGCGGCTGCTGGGCGAGATCGTCGCCGATCCCGCGCGGCCGGTGGCGGCGCTGTCACCGCTCGGCGAGGACGAGCGGCACCAAGTGGTGAGCGC
>NZ_JBNPTT010000028.1:0-1269 GCF_051167795.1 Bradyrhizobium sp. HKCCYLS1011
CAGCTGCCACGCCTGCGCGAACGCATCGGCATCGAGCGTGCCTTCGAGCCGGCAGGCCAGCGAGATGACGTAGACCGCAGAGTCGGGCTCATAGAGAGAGTGGAACAGCATGCCCTGCTGGGTCGGCGACAGCGGATAGATGTCCTCGACCTGTCGCGGTCCGCCAATTGCAGCGACAACACGATCGAGCTCGTCCTGGCCCAGTCCGGCCAGCGGGACATCGGACGGCGTCAAGCCGCCTTCGCTCACCGCGCAATGCGCGATCAGCGCCCGCAAGGCTGCGACATGATCCTCGGCAAGTGCCGTGATCGTCGCGGCCTCATGCAAGTCGGCGCTGTAGAACCATTGCAGCTGCAGGCGGCCATCGCGGACATAAGCGGAGACATCGATCAGATGCGCACGGGTGTTGCGCCTATCCTGCTGGGCGCCGACGTCTTCCGCCGCAAAGCGCAAACTGCCCTCGCCGCCGGCCCCGTCGAGCTGGCCGAGATAGTTGAAGCTGAGCTCGGGCGCGACCTCCGGCATGGCGGCATTGCTGAGATAGCGCAGCAAGCCGTAGCCGACGCCGCGCTGGGGCACGGCGCGCAGCTGCTCCTTCACCGCCTTCAGCGCCGCACCGGGACCGGCCGTCCCGCCGACATCCAGCAGCACCGGGAACAGGCTGGTGAACCAGCCCACTGTGCGCGAGACATCAACATCACCAAACAGCTCCTCACGGCCATGGCCTTCCAGCCCGATCAGCAACTGGCGCCGTCCAGTCCAATCGGCCAAGGCTTCCACCAGCGCGGTCAACAGCACGTCGTTGATCTGGGTGTGGTAGACACCGGGCACCTCCTGCAGCAGTGCCCGCGTCTCCGCCGCATCGACTGACGTGCTCACCATGCGCACAGACTCGGCGCTGTTGGTGCCGCCGTCATGGTCACGCGGCAGACGGCCCAATTCAGACCAGGGCAGCCTCTGCCAATAAGCTAACTCGCGCTGCAAGGCATCGGAGCCGGCATGCGTCACCAGCCGTTCAGCCCAGGCTTGGAACGAGGTCGTCTTCGCCGCCAGCCTGACCGGCTCACCGCGCCGGAGCGCGTCAAACGCGGTTGCCAAATCCTCCAGCAGGATCCGCCAGGACACACCGTCCACCACCAGATGATGGATGATCACGAGTAGCCGCTTGCCCTGCGATCCCAAATCGAACAGCGCCGCGCGCAACAACGGGCCGGCCTGCAGATCGAGGGCAGCCTGCAGCCGGTCGGCATGCATTCGCAATGCCGCAGG
>NZ_JBNPTT010000029.1:0-1259 GCF_051167795.1 Bradyrhizobium sp. HKCCYLS1011
CTGTCACATCGTTGCCGGATCTGAAGACGCTGCTGGTCGGCGGCGAGGCGTGCGCGGCGGAGCTGTTGCGGCCCTGGTTGCCCGGGCGGCAGGTGTTCAACGCCTATGGGCCGACCGAGGCCAGCGTGTGCACCACGATGTTCCGCTGTGACGGCAACGGCCGGCCGCCGATCGGCCGTCCATTGCCGAACACCAGAACCTATGTGCTGGACCAACAGCTGCAGCCGGTGCCGGTCGGGGTGGCCGGCGAGCTTCATATCGGCGGGGCCGGCTTGGCGCGCGGCTATCTGCTGCGGCCTGGGTTGACGGCGGAACGCTTCGTGCCGAATCCGTTCGCAGCCGGCGAGCGTCTGTATCGCACCGGAGATCTGGTGCGCTGGCGCACCGATGGCGCGCTGGAGTTCTTGGGGCGGCTGGATATGCAGGTGAAGCTGCGCGGCTTCCGGATCGAGCTCGGCGAGATCGAGGCGGCACTCTCGGCGCAGGACGGCGTTGCCCAGGCTGCGGCGATGATCCGGGAGGATGACGGCGGCAAGCGCCTGGTCGCCTATGTGGTGGTGCATCCGGAGACCTCAATCGACATCAGCGAGTTGCGGCGGCACCTGCAGACCACGCTGCCCGACCACATGGTGCCGTCGGCGATCGTCAGGCTCGACCACCTGCCGCTGTCGCCGAACGGCAAGCTCGACCGCAACGCGCTGCCGGCACCAGACCGCAACCGCGAGGCCGACGATCAGCCGCCGCGCAATCCAGTCGAGGCCGTGCTGGCCGGACTGTTCGCCGAGGTCCTCGGCCTCGACCGCGTCGGCATCAACGACAACTTCTTCGAACTCGGCGGCCACTCTCTGCTGGCCATGCAGCTCATCGGCCAGATGCGGGTCGCGCTCGGCGTAGAGCTACCCGTCCGTGTGATCTTCATGGGACCGACGGTGGCCGAAATTGCCGTCCATGTCGAAGAGGCCCTCGTTGGCGACATCGAGACGATGACAGCCGAAGAGCTCGAGATGGCCTTGCAGGATCTGGGTGACGTCGGCGCCAAGCAGGACCAATCCAAAGCCGTGATCGGGAGCATGGGATGACCGATATTGCATTGTTGCGGCGTGAACTCCTGCAGCGGCGCGTTGCCGCTGCTGCCGAAGGACGGCGCGTTCCCCGGGACATCCCGCGCGTTGCGCGCGACGTGCCCTTGCCATTGTCGCATGGTCAGGAGCGGCTGTGGTTTGTGGAGCAGCTCGGGCTTGCGGGCGGCACTTACAATA
>NZ_JBNPTT010000030.1:0-1164 GCF_051167795.1 Bradyrhizobium sp. HKCCYLS1011
GCTCTTGTGTCTTCCAAATGTGCCAAGAAGTGCGAACGGGCGGTTCTCACCAACCGCCCGTCGCAGGATCTGAGCCCGATCGTGCTCAAAGGCCAAGAGAGCCTGTTGGGGAGCGTGGGACAGATCCGGTGTCTTCCTTCAACCCGAACAGTTGCGTGGGCTGCCAGCCCGGACGAGCAAGGAAGGGAGCTGGACGATGGCACAAAATGATCACGTTGTCGCGGGTGTAGATGTGGCCAAGGATAAGGTCGATGCTTGCATTCGTTCACTGTCATTGAAGCAGACATTTGCAAGTACAGAGGCGGGTCGGCGCGACCAGGTAACTTGGCTGCGCCGGCATAAGGTCACCAGGGTCGTGATGGAGGCGAGCGGCGGCTACGAGCGCGAATGGGCCAAGCTGGCGCGAGCCGCCAAGATCGAGGTTCGGATCGTCGATCCGAAGCGGGTGCGCAGCTTCGCTCAGTCTGCTGGGCGCCTCGCCAAGAACGACAGCATTGATGCGGACACGATTGCCTGGTTCGCCGAGACGTTCAGTGACATCTCGGGCCAGGCCTACGATGCCGCTCGGGAGAAGCTGCAGCAAATGGTGCATGCACGTCAGTCGCTGGCGGATATGCAAACTCAGCTACAGAACCAGGGTGAGCACAAGCTGCCAAGCCCCGTCCGGCAAGAGCACGCGCGGATTTTGAAGATGACGCGTGCTGCGCTGGCCAACTTTGATGCTGAGATCTCGAACCTGGTCCAAGCTACGCCGCATTTTGCCGAACTCGCCACGATCATCGAAAGCGTTCCGGGATTGGGACGGACGAGTGCGGCGGTGCTCATTGCCACCATGCCCGAGCTCGGCAGGGTCAACAACAAGATCATTGCAGCCTTGTTGGGCGTCGCACCTTACGATGACGACAGCGGTAAACGTCGTGGCAACCGCCACGTCAAGGGAGGACGCCGCAGAACGCGCAACGCGCTCTACATGCCCTGCGTCGGAGCGGCCACCATGCACAATCCGGTGCTCAAAGCCTTCTATGATCGCCTGATCGCCAAAGGCAAGGAGAAGATGGTCGCGCTGATCGCTTGCATGCACAAGCTCATTTGCATTCTCAACGTCATGATCGCTCGGCGCCAAAAGTGGGATGCCAAGCGCTACGCAGTGAGCTGATCGAGCGC